>CAWAFI010000005.1:0-528219 GCA_963781285.1 uncultured beta proteobacterium | reverse complement strand
CGTGAGCAGTCGTTGGTCTAGTCGCAGCGGCGCGTGGCGAACGAATCAGCGCGGGGTTGCTGCTGCTCGCCCGCATCTATGAGGTCTTCCCACTCCGCTACCCGCTCTGCGGCGCCGACATGTGGATCATCGCCCTCGTCACCGAGGCGTGGTTGTGGACGCGGACGCTCTCATCCTCAAGCCAAGTAGCATAACGTTGTGCAAGGCTTCAGCCTTTCCGGTATTGGCTTAGCGGCCGTGGTTTGGGAACTTCCGGTAAGGGTGCGAGCTTCTTGGCTTTGGTTTCCAGTGAAGGCATCGCGGGCAATTTGACTTTCTCCATCCGCTTGCCAGCAATGTCTTTCCGTTTTGCCACGACACGATAACTGAACTCGATGTTGCTTTCGCCACCGCCCTGCTCTTTGACTTCGAATCCATTCCTTGTCTGGCGGCTGACGAAAAGTCCGTTCGAGTCGCCTTTGGGTGTGAGGAAGACATGGTAGGAATCCGCCCGTATCACCGATGCGAAGTTGCGCTCCAATTTCACCTGGCATTTCCCTTTGCTCAGCTTGGCTGAGGCGAAGTCTTCTAACCAACTTTCCGGACTCTCTAATGCATAGAGGCGGCGGAAGAAACCATCGGGCGACTTTACCGCGGCGGATTTTGCGCCACCTACCACGGTGAAGTCTCCAAGGACAACGACATCTCCCCAAAACGCGCCCGCCACACCTTGCAACCCAATTCCGACGACTCCAATACCGCGCTCTATGGCGACACCCGCAGTCCCGATGAAGTTGATGCTGGTTCCAACAACGCCCGCTCTAGTCCGGCTTAACCCGTTTACTCCATGACCGGAACCGCTGGTTCCGAGAACACCCGGACCACTAGCGCTATTGGCCTCCACGCCCGGACCAAAGGCAGAAGAGCCCACAACACCGCGGCCTGTAGTCGCGGTCCCACGGACGCCCACACCTCCGATTTCTGAAATGGCATCGACGCCGACTCTCCCGACGGCGAGAACGCCTCCGTCATCACCGGTGGCATATACCCCAACTCCAGGAGAGAAGGCGGCAACCGCCTCTCCTTTGCTAACCACATTGCCATGAAAAATCGACTGTCCTCCTATGCTCAACAGGCCAACGCCATTGTCGTTGAACAGATCAAGAACCGGTAGAAAACCTACTCTCTTGGTCAGTTCCGTTGTAGTGTTTTCCTCATTGAAGTCCGTACCCAGAATGAGTTTGTCTCCATCTGCCATCTCGCACGCTCCTTCCCAGATTGGATCATGCCCACTCAAGCATGCTGCGAGTTCATTGTACGCGCGAGCAGGAATGAGTGTGGAAGGCTGAACCGACGTCGGCCCGGCGCATGAGAAGCGTTTGATGGGGCACCAAGAGCGGCGAGGCCGTCGAGCAACTCGAGCGGGGTCAGGATCTGCGCTCTACTGCCGTCCGGGCCCGAGCTTCCCAGTGGTTAACGGGCGCCAACCGCAGCGCGGGATAATGGCGTTGTGGGAGGTGTTCGATGAAGAGGATTCCGAAGGCCGCCTTAGAGGGAAACGAGTCCACTGCCTCGAATCCCCTAAGGGGGAAGATCTGAAGACAACAACAACTGAGGCATCGAATGGCACAGAACTCGAACCAACCACTGCTATGGAAATTCACCGCGTGGTTATTGGTTGTAGCCGGCGTCGGCTTCTTCTTGCTTTACGTGCTGCACGAACTTACTGGCTTCTCGGTCGCCGCCACGGCAACGACTTTGGCGTACTACGCCTTTGCCAGCTTCGGCGCGACAATGATTGCATGGGGGCTCTTGCTTCTGCGTGCCGCCGCAGATCCGGCTCTTCGAAATGCGACGGCAAGGCCAACTGCGATCGGCTTTCTGCTGCTCGCAGCAATGAGAGTAATCCCGTTGTTCAGTGGAAGCGGAGCGCTGGATATCATTCCCAGCGCGCTCCGGATTCCAATCACCGCCGGGGAGGTTCTGTTGTTTGGATTCCTGGCCTATGCGTTCTGGGAAGAATAGGAAATCCAACGGCTCCAGCGGCACGACGCATCATCGCGCGCAGCCAGGCACGTGGTGACTTGCACGGAGCGGTGGGAAGCTCTGATGGGTGCGGGGTCGCCGCGAGGCCCGGTAGCCCGGGTACGGATGTTTCGGGAGCGTCACCGAGCTAGCATCGCGCGCCTGGTGGCCGTCGGCATGCGCCTGCCCCGCGTCGCGCGTGGCGGGCGGTCGACGGTGGTGGCTACCAGATGAGGCGATGGTCGAACTCGAAGGCGGGGGCGAGCTGCGGTGCCGGATCGGCGTAGGGATGGTGATCGGTGCCGGCCGCCCCCCACAGTGGCGGGCCGGAGGGACGCGATCCTGCCCTATCTTGTAGGCATTTTGTCTGAGAAGGCTGAGGTGCCTCGTTGCGGCAGCTTGAATGGCCGCTTCAATCGATTTCTATGACGGGTTAGGAGGACCGTCGGCCGGCTGCAACGGGTCGATCTGAGCCGTTCAGGTGACCACGCCGCACGCGACTACGCCGCGTCTTTCATCAGCCGCCGCTGCTCGCGCCGCTTCGCCAAATGGACAGGGTTTATGACCTTTGGGCGGCGATGGCGGCACCATTGGGTCGCTCGCGCCGGTGTGCCAACGGACGGATTGCGGTGACGCGGAAGGCGTGATGCTGGCTCTGGAGTCCCGTTTGCGTCGGAACGTCGAGGTTCTTGCCGGGGAGATTGGCGAGCGCCACGTCGGGCGGCCGGCAGCTCTCCATTCGGCAGAGAGTTACATCGCGGCTGCGCTTTCGGAGCTGGACTTCGAGGTCTCGCGTCAAACCTACATCGCCGAAGGCGTCGCGTCGTCGAACCTTGAGGTCACGGTGCCCGGCAGCGACCGCGCGGGCGAGATCGTGCTCGTCGGTGCGCACTACGACACCGTGCCCGGCTCCCCGGGCGCGGACGACAATGCGAGCGGGGTCGCGGGCCTGATCGAGATCGCGCGCGAGCTGCGGCAAGTGCGACCTGCCTGCACAATCAAGCTCGTCGCTTTCGTCAACGAGGAGCCACCGTTCTTCGACTTCGGCGAGATGGGCAGCCGTGTCTATGCACGGACGGCTCGACGCCGCGGCGACGATATCCGCGTGATGCTTTCTCTCGAAATGCTCGGCTGCTACAGCGACGCCGCCGGCAGTCAACGCTACCCGCCGCTCTTCCGCCACTTCTACCCCGACGCCGGCAACTTCATCGCGTTCGTGTCCAACTTGCGCTCCCGCGCGGCGTTGCGCGAGGTCGTCAGCGCGTACAAGGCTGGCTCCGACTTCCCCGCCGAGAAGCTCGCAAGCCCCGGAATCGTACCCGGCGTGTCATGGAGCGACCAGTTATCGTTCTGGCGCGAGGGCTACGCCGGCGTAATGGTGACCGACACGGCCTTCTACCGCTACCCGCATTATCACGGCGCCGGCGACACACCCGAAAAGCTCCGCTATCCCGAAATGGCACGGGTTGTGGCGGGACTCGCTAAAGCGATCCAAGTATTGGCAACGTGCCCGGGGCAGCGGCGCCGGCGAGGTGAGGGCGAACGGGGAGCGTAGATCTGGTTTCGTCCGCGCCATCACGGCTCACGAAAGCTCTACGTTGACAGCACCTTGCGTGCTTCGCAGTTCCGCGAAATATCGACCTCTCAGAACACGCTGTATTCGATTATTTTCGTGTGCGGAATGGTGAGAAGGCCCCCGAAAACGCGGCGCACGAGCAAGCCTTCAATGCGCGCAATTGCAGAAGAAAAGGCCATTTTGCAGAAGAAACAAGAATGGCCAATCGGGCTGGGAGTGGCGGAGAGTGAGGGATTCGAACCCCCGTTAGGTTGCCCTAAACCTGATTTCGAGTCAGGCGCCTTCGACCACTCGGCCAACTCTCCGCGGGGCAGAATTGTACCATCCTGATAGCAACCACTAACTGCGGTTCCCAGGTTCGAGACCTGGCAGACAATGCGCAGCACCCATCCACGGGGCGCACGATAGTCGTCACCGCGTGAATCGCCCGCGACTGATTCTCATCAAAGCTTGTAGCCGATCTGGCGCAACAGGTTCTTCCGCCACGCGATGTCGTCGTCGCCTTCGATGCCCTTGGGAGGAAAGCCATCCACCACTCCCAAGATTCCCCGTCCCTGCTCAGTCTCCGCGAGGATGACTTCGGTTGGGTTGGCGGTGGCGCAGAAGACGCGGCATACCTCCGGGACCATTTTGATGGTGTTGAGCACGTTCACCGGGTAGAAGCCGTTGCCGAGAAAAATGATGAAGCAATGTCCAGCCGCAAGACTCTTCGCGTTCCTTTGCGCGAGCTCGACCATCGCGGGGTCGGTGCCCGACCAACGCACCAGGCATTTGCCCGAGGCTTCGCAGAAGGCCAGGCCAAACTTGATGCCTGGAACGCACGCCACTAGCGCTTCGTGCAGGTCCTCGACGGACTTGATGAAGTGTGTTTGACCAAGGATGAAGTTGGTCGCTTCAGGCTTGTCGATCGCTACCGTGACGAGTTGCATCTCGAACCCCTCCTCGAAGGACCAGCTTGATGCCGCCCGCCGCCTCTCGAATCTCGCTCGGAAGCGGCCTCTGAACTCTTGCGCCGGAAAGTGGCTATTGGTCCGCGTACCGCTTCGCCGCCGCGAGGTCTCTGCGCAGCTCCTCCGCGGTGCGACGCGGACCGTAGCCGGGCGTGTCGCGCTGGATGCGCCATCCTTCCTTCAGCGGCCCCACGTCCACAGTGTCGAAGCCGAAATCGTCGAGCAGATGGGTGACCGTGGCCTTGGCACCTTGGTCGTCACCGGCGATGACCAGCGCGCGACGATTCTTCGTGCCGGCTGGCTGCCCGTCCGTGGTGAGCGCAGCGGCATAGATATGATTGAAACCCTTGACGACCTTCGAGGTCGGCAGGTGCGCCTGCAGGAGCTCGGAGGTCGTGGTCGACTCATTGTCGAGCTCCGCGATATGGCCGTCACGCTCGGGATAGTAGTTGTTCGTGTCGATCACGATCTTGCCCGCCAGTGGCTCGACAGGAACGGCTCGGTAGTTCTTCAGTGGCACCGTGACCACGACGATGTCTCCGGCCGTCGCCGCGTCGGCAGGTGTCGCCGCGCGCGCTCTCGGTCCGAGCTCCGCGACGAGCGTCGACAAGGTGTCCGGCCCGCGCGAATTGCTGATCACGACGTTGTAGTTTCTCGCCACCGCGAGCCGGGCGATCTGGCTTCCGATGTGGCCGGCACCGATGAGTCCGATCGTCTTTACGACAACATCGTTCATGGCAATCCTTCTTTCGTTTGCCATTTGGAACCCGCAACCAAGTACGCACGCTGGGCGTCTCGAAGCATTGCGCCTTCCAAGGTCGCAATGAAAAGAGGCTGCAACGCTGCCTGATCAGTCGCGGTCGGGACGCTGTTTCCCGGAAAACGGCAGCAACCACGACAGCGACTTCATCACCAGCGCAGCCTGACCAAGGAAATATTGTTGCGCCTGGCTCACCATCTGCTCGTAGGCGCTCCGATCCAGCTCGCCCTCGAAGGCCTCCGAGGTGAGCTTGCCATCCTCCAGGCGCGTATTGCGGGACTTGACCCGCGCCTTGCCACCGGACGCCGAAATCTCCGTGTACGAATAGCGGAAGCTAACGAACGGATTGGCCTTGGAGGCCGGCTCGATGACTTCGACCGCATCCTTCTCGATCTTGCGCGGCGCCCGTTCGACGCGTCGTACGGGATACTTGCTCATGCAAATCCTCCGACGAAAGAGTCCTGGACCCGGCAACGCAATGCGTCACGGACGCATTGATGAGATCCGGTGCCGGAGATTGCGGCGTCAATTTTACTCCGTCGCTCCGTCTGGACGCGACGGCCCGGCGCACCACACCGGCGATGACATCCAAGGCGCGGAGTCCTGCACCACGGTCCGGGTGCGACAGGGCAAGGTTGCAATCACCGACGGCCCCTATGCGGAAACCAAGGAGCAGCTCGGCGGCCACTACGTGATCGAGGCCAGAGACCTGGACGAGGTTATCCAGGTTGCTGCAAGGATTCCTGGGTTCATGGATCGGATGCGTCGAAGTGCGGCCGATCGCCGGGGACGAAGCGACGCTGCAGGCGCTCGAGTTCGCCGAACCGGTGCGGGCCGCAACATCGATTCGATGATTTCGATCGCCGCCCCAGTCGATCGCTGTCGATCAACGTACGCTCGCGACGTCCTCGCGACCCTGCGATGGCCCGACGGCTGGCCGATCGACCGACGCGGGGCGGCACGGTACCACGAGCTTCGCGGTCAACGTCTGCACGACCTCGCCGCGCTGATTTTTGGTCTCGCTGCGGATGGTGACCATTCCCCGGTCGGGGCGCGAGCGCGACGGGGTCGCCTCCAGCACTTCGCTTTCGACGTGGAGGATGTCGCCTGGTCGCGTGGGCCTCGGCCAGCCGACTTCCCCACCGGCACCGACGATGCCGCCCGCAATCGGTGCTCCGCCGTCGACCATGAGCCGCATGGTGATCGCCGCCGTGTGCCAGCCACTCGCCGCCAAGTCCCTGAAATAGCGTGCGCTTGGCCGTGGCATCGTCGAGGTGAAACGGCTGCGGGTCGAACTGGCCGGCGAAGGACTTGATCTGCGCCTCGTCGATGGCGTGCGATCCGCTACGGAATTGCAGTCCGACGTGGAGATCTTCGAAGTACAGTTCCTCGTTCGGTTGGTGTTCGTGTTGCGTGGTCATCAGTCACCTCCAGGTCATGGCAACAGCAGCAGAGAAGCGCCCGGATCGTTGCTGCATCGGCTGCTCAATAGATCGGCGCCGGGCGCGGCAGGGCCGGCAGTTCGACAGGCAGCTCCGCAACGTGACCGCCGACGAAGTCGACGACTGCCCGGACAACGGTGGGGTTGCGCAATAGGCGGTAGTGACCGAGTCCGTGGGTCTTGATGAGCCGCGCCCCTGGCATGCGAGCAGACAATCGCAGCGTGTGCTCGAATGGCACCTCGGCGTCGCCGCTGTCGTGCACGAACAGCGCCGACACGCGCAGTTGCTCCAGCTCGTCGAGGCGGTCGATCTCGGCGAAGCGCATGCCGTAACGGTGCTCGAGGCGGCGCCGCATCGCTTCGCGAATCGACGGCGTAATCCCCAGCAGGCGAGCGAAATTGTGCGCATGTTCATTGATCGATGCCGGAGGGCTGACGAAGACGACGCGTCCCAGCGCCATCCCACGCCTTAGCGCAACCCCGAGCGCGGCCGCGCCGAGCGAGTGGCCGATCGCTGCTGCGAATGGGCCGTGCGTGGCGGCAAGCGCCTGCAGCGCACGCACGAAGTTGGGCAGTGCGACCGGCCCGTGCCCGCTCTCGCCATGCCCGGGTTGATCGAACCACACGACGCGAAACCCGGCCGTCAGCAACGGGGGGACGAAGCTTCCCATTTGCACGCCGCGGCCACCCCAGCCGTGGACGAGCAGAACGGCGGGGGCCGCGGGCGGTCCTGCCTGCCAGACTGCAAGTGAGTGCCCACCAGCAATGACACTCTCGCGCCGGGCATCGACGGGATGCCTGCCGCGGCCGGCATAGCGCGGCGGCAGGGTGAACAGGCGCTCGGCCTGACGGCGAGCCAAATCGGGCAGCAGGCGCGACGCGACCGCGAAATAGGCGCGCATCACGGCCCATAACGACTGTTGTGCACGAACGTTCGTACTTTTAATGGAGGTGGCTAAGGAAGCGTTCATCGTGAGTCTCCTAGCGTTTCACGCAGCCGGCGCAGCCGCTGCGACCAGCCGCTCGAAGGCGGCGCGTGCCCGCGACCCGGCCTCGGCAGCCTTGAGCAAGCGAGCGCTGTGCTGATAGGCGAAGAGGACGCCCACCACATCGAATACGAATTGCCCAACATCTAGATCGGATCGCAAATGGCCTTCTCCGATGGCGAGTTCGACCGCGCGGCCCAACTCGCGCTCGAGCCGCGCGAAATGTTCGACCACAGCATCGCGTACCGGCCCGGGGCGATCGTCGAACTCCAATGCAGCCGCCTGCATCGGACAGCCATGGGTCAGACCGCTGCGCGCAGCCCAATCGAGCCAATGGTCGAACAACGCGCGCAGGCGCGGGACGCCGCGGCGCGCCTTCAGCGCAGGCACGAATACGGTTTCAGTAAAGCGCGCGGCCGCAGCCTCGATGGCGGCCACCTGCAATTCCTCGCGCGATCCAAAATGGGCGAACAGCCCGCTCTTGGACAAGCCGGCACGTTCGGCCAGGGAGCCGATGGTCAACGACTCGAACCCGGTTTCACTGGCCTGTGCCAGCGCTGCGTCGAGGATCGCCGTCCGGGTTTGCTCGCCTTTGCTCATGCGGCGAACTATGAGCACGATCGTGCTTTTTGTCAAGAGAATTTTGTGGACCTGTCGCCGAAAGCATCCCCAAAATGCGCGGCGAAGGTTGACGAGTTATATTTTACGATATATTGTACGCTCCGTCTAAAGTTACTCTGGAGGAATGTGCAATGTACGGATTCTTTGCTTATCGCGGCTGCGCACGGCGTATGCACGGAGGCCATTTTGGCGGCTTCGGGGCACCGTTTGGCCATGGCGGCGGGCTCGGCGGGCGTGGCTTCTTCGGGGGGCGCAAGCTGGGCTCCGGCGAGCTGCAGCTAGTCATCCTGGCGTTGCTCGAGGAGCGCCCGCGGCACGGATACGAGATCATCAAAGCCCTGGAAGAGACCTCGAGAGGCTTCTACGCGCCGAGCCCGGGCATGGTCTATCCGGCGCTCACCTATCTCGAAGAGGTCGGCTACGCCACGCTCGAAACCGAGGGCAACAAGAAGCTCTATCGGATCACCGACGCCGGCCTGGCGAAGCTCGACGAGAACCGCTCGATGGTCGACGCCGTATTGGCGCAGCTCGCACGCATTGGCGAGAAGATGGACCGCATTCGGCACGCATTCGGCAGCGACGAACCTGGTGACGTCGGACATCGTGCGGTCGACGAGGCGCGCCAGGCGCTGCGGGCCGCGCTCATCGCGAAGCTCAATGCCTCGCCGTCAACCGAGGAACTGGAGCGGGTAGCGGAAGTGCTGCAGCGGGCGACCGAGGAGCTTCGTCGCGGCAAGAAATAGCGACATTCCGCCAGCGCCGCTGGCCTGATTTACCCGTCTCGGGATCCGGGCTTTGAGGCGCGCCCTAGATGTGGCGCGGCGCTCCGCAAGCGCGGTCTGCAACTGCGCGGACGACGTCGAGCTCGTGGTCGCCGCCATGACGATCAGACATCCGGGCGGGTTGCACGGCCGACACAATTCGTTGACCGCGTAGGTGAGCAACCGCTCGATCGCCTCTCGTGCCGTCGGAGCATCCCCGTACCCCGGGGTCGACGCGCAACGCTCGGGAGACGCGTGGCGCGTGCTCGTCCCCGACGCCTATCACGTCGGTCACGAAGCCCACTTCGCGCAGGTCGCCGAGCAGTTCCTCGCGTACGTCGAACGCGGAGCGCTGCCCGACTGGGAGGTCCCGAACATGATCGCGAAGTACGAAACGACGACCCGAGCGCTGGAGAGGGCTCGCGCCGCGACGCCCTCGGCCGCGTAGTCTCGACCTGCGATGAACGAGCCCGACAGCGGTCTGCTCTCCCTCAACACCGCGACCGTGCGGCAACAATGGACGCTGCCGCAGATCATCGACGGGTGCGCCCGGCACGGCATCCGCGGCATCGCTCCCTGGCGCGACCAGGTCGCCGCGGCGGGACTGAAGGACTCGGCGCTGCGCATCCGCGACGCCGGTCTCACGGTGACCGGCTACTGCCGCGGCGGGATGTTTCCGGCGGTGGATCGCGAGGGCCGGCGCGCGGCACTGGACGATAATCGGCGCGCGGTCGACGAAGCGCTCACGCTCGGCGCCCGATGCCTGATCCTGGTCGTCGGCGGCCTGCCGACACAGCGCGACGGGAAGATCGGCTCCAAGGATCTCGCCGGCGCGCGCGAGATGGTGCGCGATGGCATCGGCGAGCTCCTGGGTTACGCGAGCGGCGCGGGCATGCCGCTGGCGATCGAGCCGCTGCATCCGATGTACGCGGCCGATCGCGCGTGCGTCAACACGATGGAGCACGCGAACGACCTCTGCGACGAGTTGGGAGCGGGCGTCGGCATCGCCGTCGATGTCTATCACGTCTGGTGGGATCCCCATCTCGAGCGCGAAATCGCGCGGGCGGCGTGCGCGACGCCGTCGCGGCTCCTCGCCTATCACATCTGCGACTGGCTGGTGCCGACCACCGACCTGTTGACCGACCGCGGCATGATGGGCGACGGCGTCATCGATCTTCCCCTCATCCGGTCATGGATGGAGGCCGCCGGATATCGCGGCTTCCACGAAGTCGAGATCTTCTCGGCCAACAACTGGTGGAAACGCGATCCGGACGAAGTGCTCGCCACGTGCAAAGTGCGACATCGCGAGCGCAGCTGAGGCGCCTCTATCCGTGAGTGGCAAGGGATCGGCCGTCCGCCCGGCGAATCCCCTGCAGCCGTCGTGCAACTTGTAGCATACGACGGCGTATACTGCCGTTGCGGCGTACCGCATCAATTCGGGTTTGCCCCGCAGGGAGCGCGAAATGGCCGACGAAGACGTACCCCTTCCCCCGATCGAAATCCCCTGGAAGCTGGCGGCAACGACGCAGCCCCTGAGCGCGGGCGAGCCCGCGGAGACTGCGCTGTCGCTGTTCTTCTTCGAGCCCGACGACGAGACGCTGACGAGCCAGTTCCCCGACGAGAAGCTCGTCTTCGTCAAGTTCACCACCTCGATCTCGCCGGCGTCGTTCCCGGCCGAGCTCTCGCCGCGTCGCGGCGAGCTTCCTCGGCGAGGGCATTCCGTGCCAGCACGTTCTGCTCGACCTCAAGGTCCGCAACGCCGCGAGTGAGGTGGGCACGATCCGGCCCTACTTCCACGCCGCCGCGCCACTTGCGCGCCGCATGGTGCAGTCGGGGGTGGTCGGCGCCGACATCTACGAAGGCGAGGCCGAGGGGATCGCGATCGGCAAGAGCGGCTCGCAGGTCAACGAGAGTTTGCGCAGCCACTCGGACACCGTAACCAAGAGCGGCTCCGCGGGAGTCGACCTCGGCCTGATCTCGTTCGGTGGGTCGGTCCGGAGTACAGCGACCGACGTCGCGAGCGACCGCGCGGTATCGCAGGTCGTCGACACGACGAATCGCGAGGCGTCGGAGGAACGGCGCGAGCTCATCAGCCATACCACGCGGGTCGAGAACATCATCTCGCTGCTCTCCGCGAAGTACATCGGGACGCCGCACCTGAGCTTTTCGGTGTCGCCGCAGCCGCTGCAGCAGCTTTCGGTCGACCCGGCGGACCCGAACCTGTGGTTCCAGCAACTGCTCGCGCGCCGCTCGAGCGGCATCGAAGGCATCCAGGAATTCACGGCGGTTCTGGTGATCCCGAAAGGCACGGACTTCTGCATCAACGCGCGGCTGCGCCGCGTCTGCCTGCTCGACAGCCCGCCGGGACCGTTCGTCCTCGAACGCTTCACCGGCACCCTGGTCCAGTTCGCGCGGATGGTGAACTACCTCAACGACACGTTCCCGATCGGCACGCCGCTCGATGAACTGGACATCGACATCATCGGTGGCTTGACCAGCGGCACGTTCAAGAGGCCGGTCGTCGCGCTTTGGGGGCTGCGGTTGGGCGAGGAGCTGGTCGTGGCGTCGGTCGTCTCACCCGGCGCGTCGGCCGGCGTTGCGCAGCGCGGCAGCGCGAACTACAAGCACTTTCTCGAGGCGTGGCTCGACACGCTGCGCGACGAATACCAACGCGAGGCGTCGCGCTCGCCGCTCGAGCGCGGCGTGCTGTTCGGTGAGAACCGCTTCCGCGACACCTGCTTCGGCACGAGCCCGGAGGGTGGCGGGCTGGTCGTCACCAGCAGCAACGCTTCGGTCAGCCCGCTGTTCCGCGTCGTGCTCGACCCGGGCCGGTTTGACATCGGCGGGACCAAGACTCTGTCGTCGGCCCAGATCATCTCGACGCGGACGCAAGCGTTGGAGACCACCACGCGCTGGAACGCGATCGAGCGGCAGGTCACGATGCTGCTCACCAATGGCTCGAAGTTGCCGGAGGTGCCGCTCGTTGCGAACGATCCCAAAGTTCTCGGGGTGCTGGTCGACATCTGGCGCAAACTGCCGCCGGACGATCCGCGCAATGTCGACTTCGACAAGGCGGCGGCGCTGCTTCGCCTCCCGGAAGCGCAGCGTCGCCTGCTCAAATCCGCCGGCGCGACCAACCTGGCCGGCATTGCCACGGTGCTGAACGTCGCGGCGGAGGTCGAGCGCCAGAATGCGGCGGTCGAGCGAATCCGCCGGATCTTCAGGAACCGCAAGATAGAGGATCCGCCCCCGGAGCCCATCAAGTTCGCAGTGACGTCGAAGGACAGCACCGCGATCCTCGCCACGATCGGTTCGGGGCTCGGCGGCGGCGGCCCCGACTGAACGCGATCGACTGACCATGGCCTCGCGCCGAGGCCCACGGCGGCTGCAACTGGGGCCGGTCGTGGGGCACACCGACGACACCTCGACGCGGATCTGGATCCAGGTGTCCGACGATCCGGCGCGCTACGGGCTGCGCGTCGAAGGCGTCGGCCTGTTCAAGTTCGAAAGCACCGAGTTCGGCGCGGTCGAGTTCGGCACGGCGATCGCACTGGTCACCGGCCTGCAGCCTGACCTGCGCTACCGCTACCGGGTCGTGCGCGCGGGCCGCTTCGTGCGCGGAGCGAACGGATCGTTCCGCACGCTGCCACCGCCGTCGTCGATGACCAACCTCCTGTTCTGCGCGATCTCGTGCAATGGCGCAGAGCAGGACGGCGCGTGGCAGAAGTTCAGCGAATTCGTCGAGAGATCGCAACCATCGTTCGTCGTCATGATGGGTGACCAGGTCTATCTGGATGAAGACGCGCCCAACGTGTTCCAGCAACACTTTCACTCCGACAGCGCGACGCGCCGCCGCGCGATGGCCGAAATGTACCGCGTCAACTGGTCGCGCGACTCGGTGCGGCAGGTACTGGCCAATGTGCCGACGTACATGGTGTGGGACGACCACGACATTCGCGACGGCTGGGGCTCGCTTGCCCCCGACAGCCCGATCATGGCCGCCAAACACCCCCGTGGCGTGCCGATCTTCCGCGCGTGCACGGCCTACTTCGAGGACGCGCGCGATGTCTACTGGCATTTTCAAGGCTGCCGCAATCCGCTCCCGGGCGACTACCACGACCCGCTTACCGGACAGCCCGATCCGGCGTTCCCGAACTACATCGGCGGTCCGCTTCCGCATGGGCTGCGCCTCGGGATGCCGTTCGTGTTCCGCTGCGGTCGCCTGATGGTGCTGATGCTCGACAGCCGCGGTGAGCGCGACGTCTTCCGCAAGGACTATCCGATCCTCGGCCAGCGCCAATGGACGTTCATCGATGACGTATTTGCCCACTTGCCGGCGGATGTCGACGCGCTCGCGGTCGTCACGGCGACGCCGATCGCTTCACAGGACCCGGACGGCCGACACAGCGGCTGATGGGCGAGCGGACCGACGACATCGAGGCGTTCAAGCGCGGCGACGAGAAGGAGCTCTTCCACCCGAAGTCGACGAAGGACATCACCGACCTCCTGAAGGCCGTTCTCAGTACGAAGATCTCCCGCTTCACCGGCGAGCAACCCAATCTCGGCAACTTCCAGATCTCCAACCTCGACGAGGCGCGCGACCAGTGGTCGCACCGCGCCTCCCGGCGCGAGCAGCAGGACCTGCTGAAGAAGGCGTTCGCGGCGCGTTACGTGAACCGCAATGCCGCGTCCGGCCGCGGCCTGGTATTTCTCTCCGGCGACATCCATATCGGCTGCATCTTCGACATCAGTTCCCTGCGGCCACCCGGTAAGGCCGTTTCGCTCACCTCCTCGGGGATCAGTCAGATCGAAGACGCCCAACCGCTGGTCGGCAGCTTCGTCGACGAGGAGTTCTCGCTCGCCTTTGGCCTCCGCTCGACTTTGCGCGACGTGGTCAACCGTCTTCAACTTCGGCGTCGTGCAGGTGCAGCCGACCGGTAGCGGTGCCGAAATTTCGGCCGTGCTGGCACACGAGGGCAATGCGTTCGCGCTGGGGCTGGACGTGAAGGATCTCATTTAGGGCGACGGACCTCACCAAGCAATTGAGCCATTCCTCGTCATCTCAGAACGGAGCATGGCGTCGTACGAAGTTGAGGATCGAGAACGCCAAATCCTCAATCAGGAAGAGGCGCTTCTGTTCACAGTCATCACAGATACGGATCGTGTCGGCGATCTCAATTTGAATGGAGTTGATGAATGCTCCGTAGCGTTGAACGGTGAACCCCCCATCCACTGAACTGTTCTCCTGCGCCGCCGCGTCCGCGGGCGAGATACGGTACTGAAAGACCGGCGCGGGCGCGGGACCCGTTTCACGGCGAGCCGATTTGAGCAGTCCCTGCAGCCCGTGTTGCATGAAGATGCTGGCTCGATCAAATCCGGGCAGCAGACTCTTGCCCTTATCAGTGCCCAAATAGATGTCCGCCGGATCCTCCGGAATCTCGACCTTTCCGTGGATGTCGAACAGGAAGCCCCGATTGTCATTCTGCACGCGGATCTCCTCGACAAAGTCGGCGATCCGGTTGTGATACTCATCATAAAATGGTCTTGCGTCCGGATCGGTGAAAGCGCAGTTCACGGGGGAACGAGGACGATTGGCGTCGATGAATTCCCGGCCAAAACTCGCCATCACGACATAAGGCGAGAGGCCTGTCAGATCGAGTATCTTCTGGGCCACCGACTGGGTAATGAAAGCGGTTTGGAGGTCACTCTTAGTGGTGAATTGACATCCGCCAGGCGTAGCATCCCTCGTTCGCGCTTGAACGCCAGGGGGAGTTTCGGTTCCATCATGTGGGCAGGTCAAGATCACAGGCATGGTGCCACGATGTCTTTTTACCAGGCGATCTTCCTCATAGGTTACAGTTTGCATAAATTACCTCCTTGCGCCATGTCGGCGCCGAGGGGTGAGCCGAACTAACGTTGCGCGGAAGAAAGCGCTCAAATTCTACGGCATCCAGCGCAAGGCATTTGCACCCGACTCGGGTCGCGTTGCGACCGTCGCTGACCGGCCAGAAACAGACGGCTGAGGGTTCTCGATTCAATCGCGGGAGCCAGATCGAGCATGGTTAGCAAAAATGCGAACGGCGATCGGCGTACAGAAACGCGCGGAATCGGCCCTGATTCGGCCCCAATTCGGTCGAACGACTAATGGGCACCTCCGCTTGTGGGAGGTAGCATTTTTGCTATCCATCCGGCGCAGCGCCTACCTCTGCCATGTACGAGCCCTCCCAAGTTCTGGCCAGTAACCTCGCTTCACTCACGGAAGGGCGCAAGAAACGGCCTACGCGGGCGCTCACGACGATCGCACTATTGCAGGCGCTGGTGGCCGATCTCGTAGCTGCACGGGGCGCCGCGGGAATGACGCAGGAGGAAGTCGCCGCGAGGATGTGGACGACCCGGAGCGTCGTGTCGCGTCTGGAGAGCGGCGTGCGCACTCGTCCGACGCTAACCACCATCGAGAGATATGCGGTCGCCGTGGGTGCCATGGTCGAGATCCGCGTGCAGATAAGGCGGTAGCTCGAGCTCTGAAGCCGGACGCAAGATCGTACGTCCGCCTTGGGTCGAGGCTGTGTGAAAACTCCTCCGCAGCGCGCTTTCCGGGGTAGGTCTTATCACCCCTCCCGAGATCGAGATCGTCGAATACAGAGCGATCTGAGAGGTCGATTTTCCGTCACGCTGGTATCGCGCGAGATTTTGCACAGCCTCGGTCGAAAGCAGTCGTTCGCAGACAGAGTTAGCGGGCGGCTGCGAGGCCCTACGAATCGATATCCCTATGGCCCGCGCGCGGTACGTCGCTGCCCGCTACGACGCTCGCTGTGACGAGGTGGACGACGCTATCCCTCTCCGCATAAGCAACCCGGCGAATCAGAATTTGACGCGCGGGCCGTCCCACCTATCGCCTCGCGGTTGGGCGCGTGCAAGCGCCTGAATGGCCTCACACCAGCCCTCACATGCGTTCCGCCCTGGGCGGCGTCGCCAAGCATTCAGCAGCCCCTTACACTTCGCGTAGAAGTGGAAGAATCGCAACACGCGGCGGCGCTCGGATTGGGTTACCGGATGATCGCTACAGATGAGCTTGTCGTCGCTCATGCCACGATCGGTCAGGGTCACCGCTCCCCACGCCCTGACCCGAATCTGCGCGCCCAGCGCGAGGCGTGGTCCAAGTACCAAAGCGTCAAGCAGGTCGCCCTCAAGTCCTATGTAGCTTGGCACCGAGCCATAGTTGAACGGGCATGGCAGAGGCGAGATGAAGTCCACGTGGCCGGTCGACCCGCGTTTGAGAAAGCTGCCCCGCGGGACCTCGATCACCACGTCTAGCTCTGGCGCCATAGGCTCTGCCTGGCGGCCACCCGGTCGGCTGTCGGCGTCGTGGTTCACTGCGAAAGACTACACCTTGCCCGATCAGGCGACGGCAGTGAATGACGGCGACACGGCTCACGCCGAGACAAGGCGAATGAATCAGGCGACGGCGCTGCAAACCCCTGTGACCATCAGCCGGCCTGCGGATGGTCCTCGTAGTATTCGAGCGCTCCCGGGTGCACTGGAATTCGCATCGATGAAATCGGCCGCGGGCTCGGCGATCCATTCACCAGCCTGGAGTCGATTTCCTTCCACCTCTCCACGATGGTTTCCGCGATCTGGTAGCCGTTGGACCGCGGCATGTCGTCGCGGCACGCGAAAACATACGTGCCGCATTGCGCGAGCGCGCGCGGAGCGGAACCTTGCCGTTGTCGGCAAACCTGCCGGCGCCCATGAAGGCAGCGGCGGCATCTTCTTCGCGCAACAGCGCAGTGTCGAGCTGTTTGCTCGCGATGAGCCGCACAACGTCGTTGATGTCACGCGCGCGCGCCATCGTCGTACCTGCGTTACTTCTTCGCCGGTGCTGGCGCCGCCGCAGGTGCTGCGCCCTTAGCCGGAGGTGCCGCGGTCATTGCGGTCGGCGCCATCTGCGGCGCGGGTACTGCCTTTCCCTTCGCCTTCATTTCGGCGAAGTAGCGCGCCGCAACGCGATCCTCGGCCTTCGCCTGCTGGGCTTTCGCCGCGTCGGCCGCAGCGGCATCCTTCGCCTTCTTCTCCTCGGCCGCAGCCTTCTGGGCGTCGGTCAACGGCGGCGCCGGCGGCAGCTTGGCCACGGCAACGCCAAACGTGGCGACCACCATTCCGGCGACGAAAAGTGCGCGAAGCGTCGTCATGCTCGTTTCCCCTCCCCTATGCGTTCCGCATTGCCGGCTTCGGCGAGGGCGCCTCGGCGCGCACGCCGCCCGGCTGCACGAATTTCTCGGGTGCCTTTCCGGCCTTCACTTCCTCGTACCAGCGTTGATGGTGATGCGCGGCCCAGCTTTCGCTGACGTCGCCATCGCGCATCGCACGGTACGCCCCGGACATCCCGACCGTGCCAAGATAGGTGTGCACGCACGCGAGCGCGATCGCGAGGTACGCGGCGATCATGTGGATGATGTTGGTGATCTGCATCGTCTGCCGGGTCTGGTCGAAGTTCGGGAAGACGAGGATCAGCCCGGTGACGACGAGGATCGTGGAAAACACGACGAGCACGAGCCAGAACACGAGCTTCTCGCCCGCGTTGAACTTGCCCGACGGATACTCGTGACCCTTGAAGTAACCGACGATGTTCACGAACCACTTGAGATCCTCGCCGCTGATGCCGTTGTGGCGGACGTAGCGGATGAACATGAACGGCACCGCGACAATCAGGATCGGGCCGATGAAGTTGTGCAGATTCTTCGCCAGCGTGGCAAGCCACGAGAACAGCGTGTAGCCGATGAGCGGGAGCAGAACGGACTTGCCGAACGAGAGGATGAGTCCGGTGATGGCCAGAATGACCCAGGTGATCGCGAGCAGCCAGTGCGCCCAGCGGTCGACGGGGGCGAAGCGCTGGATGCGGCGTTCACCGGACTTTTCCACGACCGTCATTTCGCCGCGCAGGATATAGAACAACGCAAGCCCGAGCAGCGTGACCGCAAACAGCCCGCCGCCAATCGCCGCGACCGGTACGCGCGCCGCGCGCCAGGTCTGGCCCTGGGGCTGGATCAGGACGTTGGTCTCGCGGCCCCGCACCGTCGTGATCTGCGGCTCGCCCGAGCGGATTTCCTTCCACACCGGCGCGTTGTTCAGTGGCTGAGCGATCTGCCTCTGCTGCTCCGCCGCCGCCTGCGCCGCTTCCTTCTGGCTGACGGCCGGCGACTGCGCCAATGCCACGCCGGCGGCGAAACAAATACCGGCCGCGAGCGCGCCGGCCGCCCGCAAGATCGTCGTCGTCACCGTGCCCCCTTTGCGACCGTCAACGGGTCCGCTTGTACTCGTTCTGGTTCTGGTTTCGCGTCGCCAGCGCGAGTTCCCATTCCTTCTGGTTCCCGTTCCAGGGCTTTCCGGTCCATGCCTTCTCATCCGGCTTGCCCTGGTAGTTGCCCTGCTTGTACTCGATCACTTGCGGGCGCTCGCCACAGCCGGCGATGCCTATCGCCGCGGCGGTACCCGCAAGCGCGAGGAACGTGCGCCTGATCACGATTTCCCTCCCGCTGCCGGTGCCGCCGGCGGTTTCTGTCCTTCGGGCCGCCCGTAGGCAGTCGCCCAGCCCCAGACTTCGCTGCCCTTGCCGCGCATCGTGACCCGCTGGCGATAGATTTCCGCCAGCACGTCGCCGTCGCCGCCGATCAGCGCCTTGGTCGAGCACATCTCGGCGCATACCGGCAGCTTGCCTTCGGCGAGGCGGTTGCGGCCGTATTTCTTGAACTCGGCTTCGGAGCCGTTGGGCTCCGGGCCGCCGGCGCAGAACGTGCACTTGTCCATCTTGCCGCGCACGCCGAACGCGCCGGCCTGAGGGAACTGCGGCGCGCCGAACGGACAGGCGTAGAAGCAGTAGCCGCAGCCGATGCACAGGTCCTTGTCGTGCAGGACCACGCCATCGTCGGTCCGGTAGAAGCAGTCGACCGGACAGACCGCCATGCACGGCGCGTCCGAGCAGTGCATGCACGCGACGGAGACCGAGCGCTCACCCGGCACGCCGTCGTTGATCGTCACCACGCGGCGCCGGTTCACGCCCCACGGGACTTCGTTTTCCTGCTTGCAGGCGGTGACGCAGCCGTTGCACTCGATGCAGCGCTCGGCATCGCAGAGAAACTTCATTCGGGCCATGGTTGCCTCCTCTCCGTTACCGGGCGCATCAGGCGGACTTGGCGACCTGACAGAGCGTCGTCTTGGTTTCCTGCATCATCGTCACCGAGTCGTAGCCGTACGTCGTTGCGGTGTTGACGGCCTCGGCGCGGACGATCGGGTGCGCACCCTCGGGGTAGTACTCGAGCATGTCCTTGCCCATCCACCATCCCGAGAAGTGGAACGGGATGAAGGTCGTTCCCGGACCGACCCGGTCGGTGACCATCGCCTTCACCTTGATCTGCGCGCCGGTCGGCGACTTGACCCAGACGTATTCGCCGTCCTTCACGCCGCGATCGTTGGCGTCCTTCGGGTTGATCTCGATGAAGTTCTCCTGCTGCAGCTCGGCCAGCCACGGGTTGCTGCGCGTCTCCTCGCCGCCTCCCTCGTATTCGACAAGGCGACCGCTGGTGAGGACCAGCGGGAAGTTCTTCGCCACGTCCTTCGCGAGATTGTCCTGCTGGACGGTCTTGTACAGCGTCGGCAGCCGCCAGAACGCCTTCTTGTCGTCGTGCGTCGGGTACTTGGCGACGAGATCCGGACGGTTCGAGTACAGCGGCTCGCGATGCTGCGGAATCGCGTCGGGGAAATTCCAGACGACGGCCCGCGCCTTCGCATTGCCGAACGGATGATTGCCGTGGTTCTTCATGAACACGCGGATCATTCCGCCCGATCGGTCGGTCTTCCAGTTCTTGCCCTCGGCGGCCTTCTTCTCGTCTTCGGTGAGCTCGTCCCACCAGCCGAGCTTCTTCAACAGCACGTGGTCGAGCTCCGGATAGCCGGTCGTGAGGTCACCGCCTTTCGGGTACGAGCCGTCCTCGGCGAGGAGATTGACGCCGTCGCGCTCGACGCCGAAATTGGCGCGGAAGCAGCCGCCGCCGTCCATCATCGGTACCGACGTGCTGTAGAGGTTCGGCGAGCCCGGGTGCTTCAGCGCCGGTGTGCCATAGCACGGCCAGGGCAAGCCGAAGTAATCGCCGTCGCAGGGTCCGCCGTTCGCCCGCAGCGTGCGCACGTCGAACGTCGCCATGTTCTTCATGTGGAGCTTCAGCCGCTCCGGCGATTGGCCGGAATAGCCGATCGTCCAGGTGCCATTGTTGATCTCGCGCAGGATCGACTCGAGCTCCGGCTCGTCCATCTTGTTCGCATCGGGCTTCACGATCTTGTAGTTCTTCACGAACTCCTTGTCCCAGCCGAACTTCTTGGCGAACGCGTACATGATCGCGTGATCGGTCTGCGACTCGAACAGCGGGGTGATGACCCGCTCGCGCCACTGGATCGACCGGTTCGACGCCGTGGCCGATCCCGAGGTCTCGAACTGCGTGCACGCGGGCAGCAGGTAGACGCCGTCCTTGCGCACCATCGCCGCCATCGCCGCGGTCGCCGACGGATACGGGTCGATGACCACCAGCAGGTCGAGCTTTTTCATCGCCTCGACCATCTCCTTGCCGCGCGTCTGGCTGTTCGGCGCATGGCCCCAGTACACCAGCGCGCGGAGGTTCGGTCCCTGGTCGATCATGTCGTTCTTTTCCAGCACGCCGTCGATCCAACGCGATACCGTCATGCCGGGCTTTTCCATCATGCCTTCGGCGTACTGCTTCTTGATCCACTCGTAATCCACGCCCCACACCGCGGCCCAGTGCTTCCAGGAGCCGGCAGCCAAGCCGTAGTAGCCCGGCAGCGAGTCGGGATTCGGACCGACGTCGGTCGCGCCCTGCACGTTGTCGTGGCCGCGGAAGATGTTGGTGCCGCCGCCCGAGACGCCGACGTTGCCGAGCGTCAATTGCAGGATGCACGACGCGCGGACGACCGCGTTGCCCGTCGTATGCTGCGTCTGCCCCATGCACCAGACGATCGTCGAGGGCTTGTTCTTCGCCAGCATCTCGGCGACTTTCGCGACCTGTGCCTCGGGCACGCCGCAGGCCTCCTCGACCTTGTCCGGCGTCCACTTCGCCATGATGTCTTCCTTGACCTTCTCCATGCCGTAGACGCGGTCGTGCAGGTACTGCTTGTCCTCCCAGCCGTTCTTGAAGATGTGGTAGCACAGCCCGAACACGAACGGGATGTCGCTGCCCGAGCGCAGGCGCACGTATTCGTCCGCTTTCGCCGCGGTGCGCGTGAAGCGCGGGTCGACGACGATCATCTTGGCGCCGGTTTCCTTCGCGTGCAGCATGTGCAGCATCGACACCGGGTGCGCCTCAGCCGCGTTGCTGCCGATGTACATCGCGCACTTGGTGTTCTGCATGTCGTTGTACGAGTTGGTCATCGCGCCGTAGCCCCAGGTGTTGGCTACGCCGGCAACCGTCGTCGAGTGGCAGATCCGCGCCTGGTGGTCGCAGTTGTTCGTGCCCCAGAACGAGACGAACTTGCGCAGCAGGTACGCCTGCTCGTTGCTGTGTTTCGAGCTGCCGACCCAGAACACGGCATCCGGCCCGGATTCGTTGCGCAGCGCGAGCATCTTGTCGCCGATCTCGTTGATCGCGGCTTCCCAGCTCATCTTCTGGTACTTGCCGTTGACGAGCTTCATCGGCGACTTCACCCGCATCGAGTGCTCGTGCATCCCGTGCTCGCGGACCGACGCGCCCTTGGCGCAATGCGCACCGAGATTCAGCGGCGAGTCGAATACCGGTTCCTGCCGCGTCCACACGCCATTCTCGACCGTGGCGTCGACCGCGCAACCGACCGAGCAGTGCGTGCAGACGGTGCGCTTGACTTCGGTCTTGGTCGCCGCGCTTTCCGCCGCGGCATCGGCCTTGCCGATCGCGCCGTAGGGAAGCTGACTGGCGAAAGCACCGGCCCCGGCGGCCAGGCCGGAGCGCTTCAGAAACGTCCGCCGGTCCATTGTCGAGGGCGGTGCCCCCGTCAGGCGGCGAAGACGCGGACCGGCTGCAGCAACGCTGTCACTTTTCTTTGTCAGCAGCATGATCCTTCCTCCTCCTAGAGCCTGGCTGTACGGTAGTAATCGCGAACATGCACGGATTCGCGATAGCCGTCGTCCTGGGCGGCCGGTTCAGCCGTCGCCGTCTGCGCCGTTGCGGCCACGGGAATCGCCGCAGCGGCGACCGCACCGCTCGCGCCGAGTGTCAGCAGGAAGCGGCGGCGTTTGATGTCGGCGGCGGGCGAAGCGGGGAGCGTGGGCGGCGAGAACGTACGCCCGTGCGAGGTGCGATCGCGCATACGGACCTCCAGTAACGACGTCGTGACATAGTGATTTATTCGATGGCGAACGAGTCACGTTCGAGCGCCAAGTACAAACTGATGAATTCTGCTACGCGGCGGTAGTAATTAGCAATAGCGCAACGATGTATTGCGGTGCAACATTCGAATACCCATGTTGCTAGGTGGCGTTCGAAGAAGGCACGCTGCTCGGCGATCGACGCGGGGGCTCGTCCGTCGCCGCCGGCCACGAGCATCCGCATCGTCTCGAGCAAAGGCGCGAGATGATCCTCGAATTCGCTGCTGCCGGGCCGGCGGGCAAGCCCCAAACGCGCCAACGTCGCGCGAATTTCGGAGAGCGGCCGACCCGACTCCGGAGCGAGATAGTGTGACGCGTAGAGACTGACCTCGCTTCTGCCGACACCGACGAACAACGCCTGGTACTCGTCGCGGGCGGCCTCGGCGTCCATCGCAGCGCTCGCCGAGCGCAACGCGTCCCACGCTGCGGCGAGGCGTTCCGGATCGCCAGGGTCGCCCGCATGGGCGGCCGGCGCGAGCGGGGGCGCGGCGGCAATCGCCGCAAGCAGCGAAGCGTCGGGGGCGTCGGCGAATAACCGCGCCAGAAGTGCATAGAAATCCGCCCGCGCCTCGTCCTCGGGCTCGAGGCGGTGGTGCAGCGTGACGGGCGCCTCAGACATCACGGATGTCGACGCCGCGCTCGTTCTTCATCAGATCGATGACGCGGCAATCGGCGCACATCTTGAGCCGGTCGAGCGCGCCGGGTGCCGCGAACATCGAGTGGCCGGCCAGCTTCGCGAGCATGTTGGCGACCATCTTCTCGGTGCCGAGCGGCTTGCCGCAGACGATGCACTTGTAGACCACCGCTTCGTTCAGTACACGCGGACTCTTCGCTTCCGGGGTGAGGTCGAGCCGCGGGGTGAGCGCAATGGCGTTCTCCGGGCAGGTCGCCGCGCACAGCCCGCACTGCACGCATTTCGACTCGATGAAGCGCAGCTGCGGCGCCTCCGGGTTGTCCTGAATGGCGCCCACCGGGCACGACCCGACGCAGGCGAGGCACATCGTGCACGTGTCGCGATTGACCGTGATGGCACCGTACGGCGAGCCCGCCGGCAACATGATCTCGCGTTGCGGCACCGGCGCATGGCGCACCAGGTGCTCGATCGCGAACGCCGCGGTCGTGCGCTTGTCGGCGGTCAGCGCAAACGTCGCCGGCACGCGTACCGTCAACGCGGCGGGCCATGACCATAGCCCGGCGTCGAGCACCTTCGGATCCGCACCGTCGAACACGCGGAAATGGTCGCCCTGGTAGCCCAGGGCCTGCGCGATCGTGTCGGCGATTTGCATCTGTCGTGCGAGTGCTTCCCGGTACTGCGGGGCTTCGCTGCCGGTCGCGAGCACCGCGACCTGCGATGCGCCGTGCGCGAGCGCACCGAGCCAGACGTCGAGCCCGACCGACGCGACGTGATGCACTTCCAGCGGAATCACGCGCGCGGGCAGCCCGCGACCGCGCCGCGCGAGGTTGGCGATCGCCGCGCGTCCGTCCTCGGCGTGCAGCAGGATGCACGCATCGCGCCCGCCGGCCGCAGCGTACGTCGCGAGCAGCGTGCGCAGCCGTGCTCCCTGCTCCGGCACCGCCGGGTACGCGTACGTCATCGCGCCCGACGGACAGACCGTTGCGCAAGCGCCGCAGCCCATGCACAGGTGCGGCTCGACTTTGACGTGATCGCCGTCGGCGGCAACCGCCACGGTCGAGCAGACGTCGATGCATTGATTGCAGCCCGGCTTCTGCGACCGGCTGTGCGCGCAGATCGACGCCTTGTACGCGAAGTACTTGGGCTTCTCGAACTCGCCGGTCATCGTCGCCAGCTCGGCGACTACCTGCGCCTGTGCGAGTGCGTCGGCGCCCGGCGCGAAATAGCCCTGCGGCGGCTGGTGCATGCGCAGCTGTGGCGTGCGCTGCAAGTCGAGCACGAGGTCGAAAGTCTCGGAACGCGTCACGTCGCGGCGCTCGAAGTCGATCGCCGCCGTCGCACCGCACGCGGCGACGCACTTGCGGTGCGCGCGGCAGCGGTCCATGTCGATCTGGTAGGTGAAATCGATCGCGTGCTCCGGACACGCGCGCACGCACGCGTTGCAGCGCGTGCACAGATCGAGATCGATCGGATTTTCCTGCGCCCACGCGACATCGAACGCGCCGAGCCAGCCGGCGAGCGCGGTGATCTTGCCCGAATGAACGGGGAACGCACGCTCGGCCGGCAGGTCCATCCCCGATGCGCGGCCGGTGATGAGCACCGTTACCGCGAGATGCGCGGACAGTGCTTGCGCCCAGTGCAGCGTTGCGTCGGCCGGGCCGACGATCAGCAGCCGGCCTTCGGAACGATACGCGACCCGTGGCACCGGGTCGGGCTCCGGCAATCCGGCGAGGGCGAGCAGCGCAGCGATCTTGGGCGTGGCCGCCTTCGCCTGTTCTGACCAGCCGCCGGTTTCGCGGATGTTGACGAAGCGGATCGTCTGCGTCTTGCCGCCCTCCTCGGCGACATCGCCGAAGAGCCGCGCTTCCTGCGTGCAGGCGACGACGACATCGCCTTCGGCATGGCCGGCGAACGCCGCCAGCTCCTTCTGGCACAGCATCGTCCGCACGACCGGCGTGCCGGAGAGCTCGAGCGCGCGTGCGAGCGCCGCCGCATCGAGCGGCATCGTGCCGTTGCACGAGCACAGGTGAAGATTGCGGTCGGCGATCGTCATCGCGATGCCGGCTCGGAAGGGCCGGCATCCGCGGGCACGTTCGCTGCCGGCGCCTCGGGCTCCGGCAGCGCTTCAGGCACAGGCGCCGCGGCGACAACGCCGTCCGCCGGTGGCGCCAAGGGCCGCGCTTCGGACAGCGCTTCCGACGCTTCTGCAGGCGGTTGCGCGACGACCTCTTCCGGCGGCACGTCCTCGAGAAATCCCTGATCGTTGATGCGCGTGCGCGGCGGGTCGAGGATATAGCGCGCCTGCGCCAATTGGCGCGCGACTTCCGGCGCCAGCGGGTCGGGCTTCGAGTAATCGTCGATGTAGACGTCGAGCCCGTCCATCACGTTGAACCGCGGGTCACCGAACAGTTTCTTGAGCGCCTGCCGCTTGACCGACTCCTCGACCTTCGGCTGCAGGAACGCGGTGAAATCGGAGTCGATGGTCAGCGAATCGATCGGCGGCAGGGCGGCGCCTGGCGTCGCGGTCGGCGATTTGGTGTTTACGGTGGCTTCCGGCACCGACTCCCTTCCCAGCGCAGGCGGGGATCCAGTGACGTTCGTCGAAAGACCCTGGGTTCCCGCGTTCGCGGGAACGACGGTTGCGGTCGCCGGCGCGACGGCGGCGGCGTGTGCTGCGTCCGCAGCGACCGGCGCGTGTGGCGCCCGCGCGGCCTCGAGCTTCACCCGCGACCAGCGCTTCAGCGAAAAGCTTTCGGGCTTCTTGGCGTCGGCGGTCATCGCACTCGATGGCAGATCGCGCTTCAGCCGCGCGTCCCGCGCTCGCGCCGGAATGCGCCCTCGGCGAGCGGATCGTTGCGGCGCACTTTCTGCTTCGGCTCGGGCTTGTAGTGCTCGGCCACGAACGGTTCCATCCAGGCGCGAATGGCGGCCGGCAACGGCACCGCGTCGACGCGCTCGCCGCCGTCCAGCATCCGCGCCGCCTCGTTGTAGCTCACGGTGACGATCACGGGGAACACCGGCGGGTCACCGCCGTCGTCGGTTGTACGCCACATCACGAAGACCTTCGGCTCGGGCGCGGTGAGATTGAGGTGATAGCCCTCGCCCTCGGAGCGGTGCAATTCGACCGCATGACCGCCGAAACGCCAGCGCGTGCCGGAGGCATCGTCGGCGATGCAGACCGGCGCACGCGGACCCGACGTCGCGTCCGGCTGCGGCTCTACCGCGTCCGGTTCCCAGCGCTCGCTCGCCCAGCGATTTGCGAGCGGCGTCCGCTGGAATATCACGGCGACGGGAAACCGCAACGGAGTCATGGGAATTTCGGGTGACGATCGGCCGGGGAACCTGTACGCGTAATGCGAATCGATCATACACCCAGGAGCCTGTCGGACTTACTTTCGCGCATGCGTTGCGTGTCGAAAAGCGATGGATGTCCGACAGGCTCCCCGGCGCTCTGCTAACATGTTCGATTGGCAATTGTTCCTCGCGCCGCCGATTGCGCATGGCCACGATCATCCCGCTGACCGACGTCCGCACCGCCGCGAATCCCGATGCGCGGCGCGCGGCGCTCGATGCCTTCGTGCGTGACGCCGCGCGGGCGCCTGCCGCAGCTCCGGGACCTCTCGCCGACACCAAAGGCCGGCGCATGCACGACCTGCGGATCTCGGTCACCGACCGCTGCAACTTTCGCTGCGTCTACTGCATGCCGCGCGACGTCTTCGACGCCGATTATCATTTTCTCCCGCACGCCGACCTGCTGACGTTCGAGGAGATCGCGCGCGTGGCCCGGGTCTTCGTCGACAACGGCGTGTCGAAGATCCGACTGACCGGCGGCGAGCCGCTGTTGCGACGGAATGTCGAGCGGCTGGTCGAGATGCTGGCGCGGATCGGCGATCTCGACCTGACGCTTACTACCAACGGCGCGCTGCTCGCGAAGAAGGCGAAGAGCCTCGCCGACGCCGGCTTGAAGCGCGTCACGGTGAGCCTCGATTCGCTCGACGACGCGACGTTCCGCGCGATGAACGACGCCGACTTTCCGGTGGACAAGGTGCTCGAAGGCATCGACGCCGCCTCGGTAGCCGGCCTCGCGCCGGTCAAGGTCAACATGGTCGTCAAGCGCGGGATGAACGAATCGAGCATCCTGCCGATGGCGAGACACTTCCGCGGTACCGGGCATATCGTCCGCTTCATCGAGTTCATGGACGTCGGCGCGACCAACGGCTGGCGCATGGACGACGTCGTGCCCGCCGCGGAGATCGTCCGCATGATCGACGGCGAGTTGCCGCTCGCGCCGGCGGACCCGAACTACACGGGCGAAGTCGCGGAACGCTGGCGCTACCGCGACGGCGGCGGCGAGATCGGCGTCATCGCGTCGGTCACGCAGGCCTTCTGCCGCGACTGCACGCGCACGCGCCTGTCCACCGACGGCAAGCTCTACACGTGCCTGTTCGCGAGCGACGGCTACGACCTGCGTGGCTTGCTGCGCGGCGGATACGACGACGGCCAGATCGGCAACGCGATCGCCGCAGTGTGGCGGCAGCGGGCCGACCGCTATTCGGAGATCCGCACCGCGAACACCGCGCGCGCGCCGAAGGTCGAGATGAGCTACATCGGCGGCTAGCAGGCGCATCCGTCGGCGATGGAAATGGCACCAAGAAACGTACGTCGTGCGGCCGCAGCGGCGGGAATAACCGACAACGACGGCGCTCGCCGCGCGCGCGGCAGTCCTCTGCACATCAATGCGCTGATCGATTTCCTGGACGGACTCGCCCGGAACAACAACCGCCCGTGGTTCGTCTGGAACAAGCCCGCCTACGACATCCTGCGGCAGGAGTTCGAGGATCTGGTCGGCGACCTCGTCGGGCGTGTGGCCGCGTTCGATCGTGCGATCGGTCCAGTGGATCCGAAGAAGGCGATGTTCAGGATCTATCGCGACACGCGCTTCGCGAAGGACAAGACCCCCTACAAGACCCATTTCAGCGCGGCCATCGGCGACCGCTCGAAGCGGGGGCAGGCGCCGGGGTACTATTTCCACATCGACCACACCGGCACGTTGCTCGTGGGCGGCGGAATCTATCGACCGCACCCGTCGATTCTGTTGCGCATACGGCGCCACATCGCGAGCCACCCGGATGCATTCTCGCGACTGCTGCGCGACCCGTTGTTCAAGCGGACCTACGGCGGGCTCGCAGAAGAGGAATCGCTCGCGCGGCCACCCAAAGGCTTTGCCGCCGATCTGCCGCACATCGAAGCGATCAAGCTCAAGCACTTCTTCGGCATGGTCGAGATCGAGTTGACGAAGCGTCCTCCGAAAGACCTGGCACGCGACATCGCCAAGTACTTTCACGCGTTGAAGCCCCTGATGACGTGGCTGCGGCGCGCGGCTGCGACACGATGAACGCGCCGAACTCGCCATACCGGCCGCTGCTGACGAACGCCGCGCGGCCGTCGACGTTCGCCGTGCGCGCCATCGACGAAACCGGAGCGGCGCGCGACACGCCCGTCGCCGGCGAGCATCCGCTGACGCTCTACGTCGACAAGCAGGAGCTGTTGACGCTGATGACGCTCGGCGCGGCGCCGGAAGCGCTGGCGATCGGCTATCTGCGCAACCAGCGGCTCATCGACCGGATCGAAGACATCGTTTCAGTCCAGGTGGATTGGGACGTCAACGCGGTCGCGGTCGCGACCCGCGACGGCCTCGCCGACCTCGAAGCGAAGACGACGAAGCGCACCAAGACCTCCGGCTGCGGCCAGGGCACCGTGTTCGGCGACCTGATGGAGGAGATCGACTCGGTCCGCCTACCCGCCGGCGCGACGTTGACGCAGGCGACCCTCTACGCGCTCCTCGACCGCGTGCGGCTGCACGAGACGATCTACAAACAGGCGGGTGCGGTGCACGGCTGCGCGCTCGCGACCAACGAGCCGGCCAATTCCGAAATCCTGATGTTCGTCGAGGACGTGGGCCGCCACAACGCGGTCGACGCCATTGCCGGCCAGATGTGGCTCGACCGGATCGACGGCGGCGACAAGATCTTCTACACGACGGGCCGCCTGACGTCCGAAATGGTGATCAAGGCCGCGCAGATGGGCATTCCCTTTCTCGTCTCGCGTTCGGGGCTGACGCAGATGGGCCACGAGATCGCGCAGAAGGTCGGCATCACGATGATCGGCCGGGCAACGAACAAGCGCTACCTGCTGTTCACCGGCGCCGAGCGATTTCAGCCATGAGCGCCGCCGGGCCGCCCCAAGGCGCGAATTGCTCCCCCTCGGGGGGCAGCGTAGCGGCGGCAGCCGCAAGCGTGGGGGTACACCAATGAGCGCCGCCGCTTTGAACGCAACCGAAGCGCGCGGGCGTTGCATGTGCGGCCGCGTGCGCTTCGTCGCGACGCTGCCGCCGCGCTTCGTCGCGCATTGCCACTGCGAAAGCTGCCGCCGTGCGCACGGGGCGGCGTTCGTCACCTGGGCCGGCTTCAATTCGCCGCAGGTGACGGTCACCGCGGGCAGCGACGATCTCGTCGCGCACGAGTCGTCGCCGGGGACGTCCCGCAAATTCTGCCGCGTGTGCGGAACCAAGCTGTTCTTCGAAGGCGCGAAGTGGCCGGGTGAGACGCACGTCGTGCTCGCGGCGTTCGACGACCCCGTGCATCGCGAGCCGCAGGGCCACGCCTTCTACGAGGAGCACGTTGCGTGGCTGCCCGAGCTCAAGAATCCGCCAACCGCGTGAGCGCCCGGCACGAGATCACCGGCGTCGTGCTCGCCGGCGGGCAGGGCCGGCGCATGGGCGGGGTCGACAAGGGTCTGGTCGAGCTCGATGGCCGGCCGATGGTCGCGCACGTGCTCGCGCGGTTCGCGCCGCAGGTCGCCGACGTGCTGATCAACGCCAACCAGAATCTCGACCGGTACGCGGCGTTCGGCGTTCCGGTCGTCCCCGACGCGGTCGGCGGCTTCGCCGGCCCGCTCGCGGGATTGCACGCCGGATTGACGCGAGCGACACGCGATTACGTCGCCACGGCACCGTGCGATTCGCCGTTCCTGCCGGCCGATCTCGTCGCGCGCCTGCACACCGCGCTCGCCGCACACGGCGCGCAGCTCGCGGTCGCGAAGACGCTCGACCAGCCGCATCCGGTGTTCTGTCTCGTGCGCCGCGACGTGCTGCCGCATCTCGCCGAATTTCTCGACGGCGGCGGGCGCAAGATCGATGCGTGGTATGCGACGCTCGCCGTGGTCGAGGTGCCGTTCGACGATGAAGCCGACGCGTTCCGCAACATCAACACGGCGGCAGAGCTGGCGGCGGCGGCCGGTGGCTGAGCGCGCGTTGGGATTAGAATTGCAGCCCACTCGCACCCGATTCGTCTCCCGCATGACCCAGCCCAAGACGCTGCGCGAAGCTTCCTGCGCCGACGACTACGACCCGAACTCGATGCCGGTCGACAAGGCACGGGCGCTGATCCGCACGTTCCTCAGCCCGGTCACGGCAACGGAGCGCGTCCACATCCGGCAGGCGTTGCATCGCGTGCTCGCGGAGGACGTGATCTCGCCGCTCGACGTCCCCGGCCACGACAACTCGGCGATGGACGGCTACGCGGTCCGCTTCGAGGATCTCCTTCCCGACGACGACACGCTGCTGAAGCGCGTCGGCGAATCGTTCGCCGGCAAGCCGTCGACGGCGACCGTCGGGCCAGGCCAGTGCGTGCGGATCTTCACCGGCGCCGTGATGCCGGCGGGCGCGGACACCGTCGTGATGCAGGAGCGCGCGACCGAGGAGGCGAACCGGGTGCGAATCGCGGCCGGCGCGGTCGGCAAGGCAGGGCAGAACCGCCGCTTTGCCGGCGAGGACCTGAAGCGCGGCCAAGTCGTGTTCCGTGCCGGTCAAAACGTGCGCCCGGCCGAACTGGGGATGATGGCGTCGCTCGGCCTTGGCGAAGTCACCGTCTACCGCAAACTGCGCGTCGCGTACTTCTCGACCGGCGACGAGTTGAAATCGATCGGCACGCCGCTCGCCACCGGCGAAATCTACGACAGCAACCGCTACACGCTGCACGGCATGCTCTCGCGTCTCCACTGCGACGCGGTCGACATGGGTGTGGTGCCCGATGTGCCGGAAGCGCTGGAGCGTGCATTCGCGAGCGCCGCCGCCTGCGCCGACGTCGTCATCACTTCCGGCGGCGTTTCGGTCGGCGAGGCGGATTACGTCAAGACGCTGATGGACAAGCTGGGCGAGGTTCTGTTCTGGAAGATCGCGATGAAGCCGGGTCGCCCGCTCGCGTATGGCCGGATCGGCGGCGCGCATTTCTTCGGCCTGCCCGGCAACCCGGTGTCGGTGATGGCGACGTTCTACGAGTTCGTCCAGGACGCGCTCAAGATCCTGCAGGGGCAGCGCGGCGTCGCGCCGCTGCCGATGTTCAAGGTGCCGCTCGCGGCGCCGATCCGCAAGGTGCCCGGACGTACCGAGTTCCAGCGCGGCATCCTCGCGCCCGACGGCAACGGCGGATGGACCGTGCGTACGACGGGTGATCAGGGCTCGGGCATCCTGTCGTCGATGTCGCAGGCGAACTGCTTCATCGTGCTGCCCGCCGCAACAGGCAACGTCGCCGCGGGCGAGACGGTCGACGTGCAACTGCTCGAAGGGCTGATCTGATCCCGCCGGAATCGACGGATTGACGCCGCCGGGGCAAGGCTCGTAACATTGAGCCCAGGGCCTTCGCAGACGCCCCGCCGCATCGCTGGCCACAAGCGCCATCCAAGCTCTGCTTCGTTGCTGCACACGCAGCAGGAGGCATGGAATGACGACCGATGTGGCAATCTCCCCCGTTGACCTTTCGCACCGCGCAGCGGCCTTTCCGCCACCGCAGATCATCGACGTCCGGCGGCAACCGGCGTTCGACGACGATCCCCAGTTGATCCCCGGCGCGGTGAGACACGCGCCGGAAAACCTCGCTGATTGGGCGCACGCGCTCGAGCCGTGGCGCCCCGTCGTCACATACTGCGCACACGGCCACGACGTCGCCAGGAATGCGGCGGCCGCCTTGCGCGAGCGCGGGTTCGCCGCGCGGTTCGTCGAGGGCGGCCTCGACGGCTGGCGCGCGGCGGGCCTCGCGACCACGCCGTGGCGTGCGCCGACGCGCTGGGTCACGCGCGAGCGGCCGAAGATCGACCGCATCGCGTGCCCGTGGCTGATCCGCCGCTTCGTCGATCCGGCGGCGGAGTTCTTCTATGTCGCGCCCGCCGCCGTGCGCGCGTTCGCGGCCGCTAATGGAGCGACCGCCTACGACGTTCCCGACGTCACGTATTCGCACGTCGGTGGTCAGTGCAGTTTCGACGCGTTCGTCCGCCTGCATCGGCTGGATCATCCGGCGCTGCGGCAGCTCGCGACCATCGTGCGCGGCGCCGATACCGGGGCGCTCGATCTGGCACCGCAAGCACCGGGGCTCGTCGCCGCGTCGCTCGGCCTCTCGGCGATGTTCGCCGACGATCACGCGATGCAGAAATGGGGGATGCTGGTCTACGACGCGCTCTACGAATGGTGCCGCGCCGCGCAGGACGAGACGCACGGCTGGTATCCGGAGAAGCTTCGCGAACTGGAGGACGCATGAGAGCCGCGGCATGACCGACGTCGCAGCGCCGGCCGCCCCGACGCCCGCCGAAGCGTTCCGCTACTGGCTGAAGCTCGGATTCGTGAGCTTTGGCGGGCCGGCGGGGCAGATCGCGATCATGCATCACGATCTCGTCGATTCGAAGCGCTGGATCTCGGAGCGCCGGTTTCTGCACGCGCTCAACTACTGCATGGTGCTTCCGGGGCCCGAGGCACAGCAGCTCGCGACGTACATCGGCTGGCTCCTGCACCGCACCTGGGGAGGCGTGATCGCCGGTGCGCTCTTCGTGTTGCCGTCGCTCGCGATCCTGATCGCGCTATCGTGGCTGTACATGGCGTACGGCAACGTGCCGGCCGTGGCCGGCGTCCTGTACGGGATCAAGCCGGCGGTGGTCGCCATCGTGCTGCATGCGGCGTGGCGAATCGGCTCGCGCACGCTGAAGCGGCCGACGCTGTGGGCGATCGCGGCAGCGGCGTTCGTTGCGATCTTCGCCTTCGCCGTTCCGTTCCCCGCCATCGTGCTCGCAGCCGGCGTGATCGGCTATGTCGGCGGCCGCGTCGCGCCGCAGGAGTTTGCCGTCGGCGGCGGTCACGACGCACGAGGCGGCGCGCATCTGCCGGCGCTGATCGACGACGACACGCCGACACCCGTGCATGCGCGGTTCCGGGCCTCGCGCCTCGCGCTCGTCACAGCGATCGCCGTCGCGCTGTGGCTGTTCGCGCTGGCCATGCTGGTCGCGAGCTACGGCCCGGGTGCGCCGCTGCCGCGGATGGGCTGGTTCTTCACCAAGGCCGCGCTGCTGACCTTCGGCGGCGCGTACGCGGTGCTGCCTTACGTCTATCAGGGCGCGGTCGAGACGTATGCGTGGCTCACGCCAGCGCAGATGATCGACGGCCTGGCGCTGGGCGAAACGACGCCGGGTCCGCTGATCATGGTCGTCGCGTTCGTCGGCTTCGTCGGCGCCTGGACGAAGGCGCTGTTCGGGCCGGAATCGCTGGCGCTGGCGGGGATCGCCGGCGCGTGTGTGGCGACGTTCTTCACGTTCCTGCCTTCGTTCCTGTTCATCCTCGCGGGCGGGCCGTTGGTCGAGACGACGCATGGCCAGTTGAAATTCACGGCGCCGCTGTCCGGCATCACTGCTGCGGTCGTCGGCGTGATCCTCAACCTCGCGCTGTTCTTCGCGTGGCACGTGTTCTGGCCGACGGGGTGGAGCGCGGGCGCATCGGGAGGCGGGCTCGACCTGATTGCGCTGGCGATAGGCGTCGCCGCAACGGCCGCGCTGTTCCGCTTCGGCGCCGGCGTGATTCCGGTGATCCTCGCCTGCGGCGCGGCGGGATTCGTCGTGCGCACGTTGGCTCCGGTATGATGGCATCCGCGCACGATTGATTCCCACTCCCTGTCATGTCATCGCTCAAGCATCTGCTCGAACGCAACCGCGCCTGGGCCACCCGGCTGCGCGTCCACCACCCCGATTTCTTCGTCGAACTGGCCGAAGCGCAGGCGCCGCGCTACCTGTGGATCGGCTGCTCGGACAGCCGCGTGCCGGCGACCGACATCACCGACCTCCCGCCGGGGGAGGTGTTCGTCCACCGCAATGTCGCCAACCTCGTCGTGCACACCGATCTCAACTGCCTGTCGGTGCTGCAATACGCGGTGGAAGCGCTGCAGGTCGAGCACGTGCTCGTCGTCGGCCACTACGGCTGCGGCGGCGTGCACGCCGCGTACGACGCAAAGCCGCTCGGCCTCATCGACAACTGGCTGCGCCACGTGCAGGATGTCGCCCAGAAGCACACGGCGCTGCTGGCGCGATTGCCGGACGACGCCGCGCGCAAGGACCGGCTCTGCGAGCTCAACGTGATCGAGCAGGTGATGCACGTCGCGCGCACGACGATCGTCCAGGACGCGTGGCGCCGGAACCAGCCGCTTACGCTGCACGCATGGATCTACCGCCTGCACGACGGCCTGGTCCGCGACCTCGGTCTCGAGGTCGATGGCGTGGAAGCGCTCGAGATCGAATACCCGCAGGCGATCGCGACGTTGGCGAGCCACGGCGGGGCGTGATCGCAGCCGGGGTCAGGCCGCTACGCGCGTCTCAGTGTCATCGGTCGTCGCGAAGTGCGACTGCAATTCGGCCTCGGCCACGTCGAAGGTACATCTCGACCAACGCTTCCTCCACCGACGATTCGACGCCGTCGATCGTTTCCCACGTTGCGGCCCGCGAATGTCGTAGCGAGACTACTGCTTGGCGAACGTAAGATCGCAAGCCCGGAGTTGCACGCGACGGCCGGTTCCACGCGAGCCCTCGAAGCGGGCCTCCACCTGATACGCGTAGGGGACGCCCTTCTGCACACCCTTTATGTTGAACTTGGGGTCGCCCGTGAGGCCGTTCGCGTCGAGCTTTGCGCTGCCGTCGGGTTGAATGTCGCCCCGGAGCCGGAGCCAGCTTGCATTTCCTTCGATGCCATCTTCTCCCCACAGCACCCCGTCCTTCACTTGAGCTACGAATGCCTTTGTGTAACCGAGGGCACCGTCCGCGGCCTTCGAACAAGTAACGGTGACGTTCCAGATGCCGTCAAAGCGGCCAACGTTGAGCGGGGATGCGCGCGCAGCGACGGTCGCCGGTGCGCTGGCGGCCGAATCACGGGCCTTGGCCGCGCCCTCTGGCGGGGCTTCTCTGGCCTTGGCGATCTGCATCTCGGTTGCCCGCGCAGCGGCCTCTGCTTGGCTCTTGGTGCGCGCCGCAGCCGCTTCGGCATCGGCGCGAATCCGCGCCGCGTCGGCTTCGGCCTGCGCGCGCAACCGCGCCGCCGACGCGTCGGCCTCCGCCTTCGCCCTCGCCGCCCGGCCCGCCTCCGCCTCGGAGCGTGCGCGCGCCAGCTCGGCCTCGGCTTGCCGCTTGAGGGCCTCGGCATCGGAACGCAGCCGTTGCGCTTCCGACTCGGCCTGCGTGCGGGATGCACTGGTGTCGACGACAGCACCCGGGGGAGTACTTTTGTCACCGGTGTGAGCAAGCGGCGCCACGGCCGGTGCTGCTGCCGACGTCGTGCTCGCGCTGTCGGTCGAACCGGATCGCAACCATCCACCCTGCCACGCCGCCGCGGCGCCGATCACGACCGCGACGACGGCCCCGATCAGCCACGGAACAGGGATGCGCGCCCTCGACGCGGGAGGTGCCGCCGGCGCGGTCAGCGGCGGGCGCAAGGGCAGTGCGGCCCCGGACACTCGATAGACACGGATCGGCCGCGAAATGTTCTTCAGGCTCTGCTCACCGATGTCCTGAAAGCCCAGGTCGAGCTTCCCGGTGATCTGGTCGTACACGGAAGACGAGATGCAAATGCCACCGGGCTCGGCGATCGTCTCGAGGCGCGCGGCAACGTTGACCCCGTCGCCCAGCAGGTCTTCGTTCTTGACCACCACATCGCCGAGATTGACCCCCACCCGGAAATGCATCTGGCGATGTTCTGGAAGCGAATCGTTGCGGGTCTTCAGGGCCTCCTGGATCTCGACCGCGCAGCGCACCGCGTCCACCGCGCTCGCGAACTCGGCGACGACCGAATCACCCGCCGTACTCACGATGCGGCCTTGATGGAAGGTAATGATTCCATCGATGACGGCGCGGTGGGCCGATAGCACGCGAATCGTGCCCTCTTCGTCCTGGCCCATCTGCATGCTGTAGCCAACGGCATCGGCTGCGAGGATGCACGTCAGCCGGCGCTTGACGCTCGACGGGTCCACAGTTCCCTCCGGATAGCTGCTTACGGATCGCTGTCTCAATCACGCGAACCCGAGTATTGAGCGTCCAGTCGCGCGGGTCAACGGTCGGTGGAGGTTGGGCAAGTCGCCGCTCACGAACGTCAGCGTGCCGGCGGTGTGGAAACCGTTGTCCCGCATGACGTTGTTGGCGCGCGTGTTGAGAAGCGCGCTCGAGTCTTGCCGGAGACCGTAGTTACCGTTGCCCGATATGCGATGCAAGCTCGAACGGGGTGAAGAAGCCATGCGGTGGACGCACGACGCGGGTTCGACTCACCAGTGGCCAGTTCAGCTGAGCTGGTCCGCGACCTCGGTCTCGAGGTCGATGGCGTGGAAGCGCTCGAGATCGAATACCCGCAGGCGATCGCGACGTTGGGAAGCGCCGGCGCCGCCTGATCGCGCACGGCGCTTGCGGAATCGTGCGCCCTTTGCGAAGTTGCGTCGATATTGCCCGCGCGCGGTGTGGGCGAATCAGAAGGTGAACTCCTTCCTGAGGTTCGAGTTCTGATCGCGGCACTGGTCGTAGGCATCTTGCGCCTGCTGCGCCGCGGCAAGGGCTTGATCCAGACTTGCCCGCGTCTCCGCAATTTCCTCAGCGATATCCGGCCTTTCCGAAGGAGAAGCCTGTGCAAACTTCTCGCGGAGAGCGGTGATTGCGTCCCGCAACTGTTCGACGAGCCGTGCAGCTTGGTTGTAGGCATTTTTCTGCGCCTGGCACGGATCGGGAGGCGGCGGCGTATAGGGACTCACCTTTGGGAAGGTGCGCCCGGACGTAATCGTTAATCTCCTCGTGAAAGGCTTGGCCGAACCCTGGTGGCCCATCTTCATCAATCTGTCTGTGATTCCGTTTTCTTCCAGCAGCGCGTAAACGGCGCCGATGGCGGGCGGCGCCAACCCTGTGTCATCGAGGAGGATTCGGGCCCGACCAAGGGTTTCCGGAATCGGAACAGTTCTTCCCGGCCGGACGCCTTCCTGAAAAAGCTGCCGCCCACTGACATCGGTGCGCATATTCGGCGCTGGCAACTCCCGCGGTGGCCGATCGCCGATCGCGCACCGCGCTTGCGCGTCAGCGGCGTCCCGCCGAGACCACGCCGGGCACGTCGCGGACGAGCGCGAGCGCGCGGGCGAGCGCATCCAGGCTTTTCACCTCGAGCGTGAACGCCATCCGCGAGCGCATGTCGCGCGTCAGCGTGTTGGCAGCGGTGACGTTGATCCGCTCGCGCGAGAATATTTCGCTGACGTCGCGCAGCAGCCCCTGCCGATCCGCCGCCTCGAGCACGACGTCGACCGGGAACACCTCGTCGCGTGGCGCGCCCCAGTCCGCCGTGATGAGACGTTCCGGCTCCCGCGCGCGCAGGCGGGCGACGTTGGGGCAACTCTGCCGGTGGATCGTGACGCCCTTCCCACGCGTGACGAAGCCGACGATCCCATCCGGCGGCGCCGGCTTGCAGCAGCGCGCGAGCACCGTCATCAGCCGGTCGACGCCGACGACGAGAATCCCTTTGCCGGCGCCCGCCGCCTTGCTCTGCCGCAACACGCCGGGCTCCGGCTCGGCCGCGGGCGCAGCGCCCGGCGCGACGACCGCCTTGATCGCGGTCTGGATCTGACGCGTGTTGAGCTCCTCGCGCCCGACGGCCGCGAACAGCTCGTCGGACTTCTCGAAGCCGGCCTTCGCAGCGACCGCGTCGAGGTTCACCGCGGTGGCGCCGGCCCGCGCCAGCTCCCGTTCGACGACGGCGCGCCCGTGGGCGATCGTTTCTTCCTGCTGCTGCGCCTTGAACCATTGGCGCACCTTGGTTCGGGCGCGGTGGCTCGTCACATACCCGAGCTCGGGATTGACCCAGTCCCGCGACGGCCCTCCCTGCTTCGCCGCGACGATCTCGACCTGCTGACCGTTCTTGAGCACATAGTTGAGCGGCACCATCGCGCCGTCGACGCGCGCACCGCGGCAGCGGTGCCCGAGGCTCGTATGCACGGCGTAGGCGAAGTCCACCGGCGTCGCGCCGCGTGGCAGGTCCACGACCCTGCCCTGCGGGGTCAGCACATAGATCGTATCGGTGAAGAGGCTGCTCTTGAACGCGGAGAGCCACTCCGACGCGTCGGCCACCGCGTCCTTCCAGTCGAGCACCTGGCGCAGCCAGGCGATCCGATCCTCGAATGCGGGGTCGCGGCGAACGCCTTTCTGCCCCCCCTCCTTGTAGCGCCAATGCGCGGCGACGCCATACTCCGAGTGCTGGTGCATGTCGAACGTGCGGATCTGAACCTCGAGCGGCTTGCCCTCCGGGCCGATCACCGCGGTATGCAGCGAACGGTAATGGTTCGCTTTCGGCTTCGCGATGTAGTCGTCGAATTCGCGCGGGAGCGGCGTCCACAGGTGATGCACGATGCCAAGCGCCGCGTAGCAATCCTTGACGTCGTCGACCAGGATCCGCACCGCGCGGATGTCGTAGAGCGCCTCGATGCCGGATTGCTTGCGCCGCATCTTGTTCCAGATGCTGTAGATGTGCTTCGGCCGGCCGGTCACATCAGCCCGGATGCCCGCGGCCGCAAGCTCGCGCCGCAGGAGCGCGACGATCGCTTCGATGTAACGCTCGCGATCGACCCGGCGCTCGTCGAGCATCTTCGCGATCGCCTTGTACGTGTCGGGCTCGAGCACGCGCAAGCTCAAATCCTCGAGCTCCCACTTCAGTTGCCACACGCCCAGCCGGTTGGCGAGCGGCGCGAAGAGGTCTTGCACCTCGCGCGCAGTACGCTCGCGCATCTCGACCTGCTCGCGCCCCGCCGACACGAGGTAGCGCAGCGCCTGGGTCCGCTCGGCAAGCTTGATCAGCACGACCCGGATGTCCTCGACCATCGCCAGCAGCATCTTGCGCAGTCGCTCGGCCTGCGCGGCGCGCTCGTCGGCGTCGCCGGTCACCGGCAGCGCGCGAATCTCGTCCATCCGCGCCACACCCGCGACCAGCGTCGCGACGTCCGCGCCAAAGTGTGCCGCGACATCCTCCGCATCGAACGATTTGGCGACGGGAAGGCCGATCATCAACGCGGCGCGAACCGTCGCGGCATCGAGCTTGAGACCGGCGAGAATCGCCGCGGCGCCACTCGCGCGGTCCTGCACCGGTTCGCCGTCACGCCCGCGCGCGTCACCGCAACGCTCGCGCGCGTAGGCGTACGCGGCGGCGAGCGCGTCACGGTCGACATCGGGATAGGTGCCGCGCAAGCCGTCGAGCCACGCCGCGATCGCCTGCGGCGCAGCCGCTTCGGGCGCGGCAGAGAGCGCCGCCACCATGTTCAGCCCGAGACTTTTTCCAGCGTGGCCGTGATCCTGCTGGCCACGCGCTGGGCGCAGGCGTCGGCGGTGTGCCGGTCCGCCGCCTCGACCATCACGCGCAGCACCGGTTCGGTGCCCGAAGGGCGCAGCAGGATCCGGCCGCCATCCCCGAGCGCCGTGCGGGCGTCGTCCTCCGCAGCGCGAATCGCCGCGTTGCCATGCCAGTCGAAGCCCTTCGGCATACGGACATTGATCAACCGTTGCGGGAACAGCGTGACCGGCGCCGCGGCGGCCGCCAGCGTCACCTCCTGCTCGACCAGCGCACGCAGCACGGCAAGCGCGGAGACGATCGCGTCACCGGTCGTGTGCTTGTCGAGGCACAGCAGGTGCCCGGAGTTTTCGCCGCCCAACTGCCAGCGCTTCTCGATCAGGCGTTCCAGCACGTAGCGGTCGCCGACCGGCGCGCGCTCGAGCGCGAGGCCTTCGCGTCCCAGTGCCTGCTCGAGGCCGAGGTTGCTCATCAGCGTACCGACGATGCCGCCGGAGGCGAGCGCACCGCGCCGCCGGTAATCCATCGCAATGATATAGAGCAGCTGGTCGCCGTCGTAGATGCACCCATCGCGGTCGGCCATGAGCAGCCGGTCACCGTCGCCGTCGAGCGCGATGCCGAGGTGGGCATCGTGCTCGATGACTGCTTTGCGCAAGTACTCCGGATGCGTCGCGCCGACCTCCGCGTTGATATTGATGCCGTTGGGCTCGTTCCCGACCGGGATCACCTCGGCGCCCAGCTCGTGAAAGACCGGCGGTGCGACGTGGTAGCCGGCGCCGTTGGCGCAGTCGACGACGATGCGCCAGCCCTTGAGGTCGAGCTCGTTGGGAAACGTGCTCTTGCAGAACTCGATGTAGCGACCGGCCGCATCGTCGATCCGGCGCGCCTTGCCGAGATCGACGGAGGGCACGCAGGCGAGCGGCAATGCCATCGCGCGCTCGACGGCCTGCTCGACCGCGTCGGGCAGCTTGGCCCCGGCCGCGGAGAAGAATTTGATGCCGTTGTCGTCGAACGGATTGTGCGACGCGCTGATCACGATGCCCGCGGACAGGCGCAGCGCGCGGGTCAGATACGCGACGGCCGGCGTGGGCAACGGTCCCGACAGGTAGACGTCGACGCCCGCCGCCGAGAGCCCCGACTCCAGCGCGGCCTCGAGCAGATAGCCGGAGATGCGCGTGTCCTTGCCGATCAGCACGGCCGGGCGTCCGCCCGCGTGCATGGTCTCGGCGGCGAGCACACGCCCTGCTGCCCAGCCGAGCTTCAGGACGAGCTCGGGCGTGATCGGCAATTCGCCGACGCGGCCGCGAATGCCGTCAGTGCCGAAATATTGTCGAGTCATCGTGAGAATGCGAGTGAGGATGTCGTTCGAAGCGCTACGCGCCGCGCTCTACCGCCTGCCACACCTTCAACGCATCGACGGTCTCGCGCACATCGTGGACACGCACGATCGACGCGCCGCGCGCCACTGCGGCCAGCGCCGCAGCGAGGCTACCGGCCAGCCGTTCTTCCGCCGCTCGACCGGTGATCTGGCCCAGCGACGACTTGCGCGAGAATCCGGCCAGCACGGCATACCCGATCGCCGCGAGTTGCGGCAGCGCGCGCAACAGGGCGAGATTATGCGCCAGCGTCTTGCCAAAGCCAAAGCCCGGGTCGACGACGATTCGTTCGCGCACGATGCCGGCCGCCTCGCAGGCCCGCGCCCGCGCGACGAGGAATTGACGAGCGCTTTGCTAGAGCGTGGACAACGCGCTTTGCCACCTGGCGGAAGCGCCGGGATGCGCGGCAGCAGGTCGCAATAGGGACAGGCGATCGTCTCCATGGTCAGTCCGGTTGTGGCTGTCCTGTGGGCTCACCCGCGCGCATCAGGGCGCCGGCACATCAAACTAGTAACCGCTATTCGCGTCGTACGCTGGCCGGAACGATCCAGGCCGTTTTGCTGTCACTCCCGCAGCTCGCGCCCGGTCAGCTTGATGAACAGGCCCTCCTTCTTCGGAAGGAACCGGAGCCGCCGAAGGGGTTGAAGGACGCCTGGCAGAACACGCGCCTCGTGTTCGAGCAGGTGCTCCGCATGGCGCCGAAGGAGCGCACGTCGGCGCCGTGCCAGGAGATCGTGTGGGAGGGCGCCGACGTCGACCTCGGGCGCCTTCCCGTCCAGACGTGCTGGCCCGGCGACGTGGCGCCGCATTCGAAGCGGGGAAGCGGCGGGGGCGACCTTCTCCCCAGCCTTGTCCGGCGCCTTGGCGACCCGAGCGCGCTCGGTCAGCGACGGCTCGCGCCTCGGCACCCAGGCCCGCCACGCCGGGCCGACCGTGGCGTCCGTCCTCAACCGTCGATCACCCCAAATTCGTCAACGCGCCACCAAGAAATCGTCCCTGGCACACTCCGGATCCGGGTAGGTGTAGAACCCCTTGCCCGTCTTCACCCCCAATTCCCCACGCGCCACCTTATCGGTGAGGGCCGGCGGCGGCTCGTCGCGGGGATCGCCGGATTCCTGGAAGTAGGAGTGCTCGATAGCGAGGACGACGTCCAGCCCGACGAGGTCCATGAGGAAGAACGGTCCGTAAGTCATTCCCGTGAACACCATCCAGGCCCGGTCGATGTCGCGGAAGTCGACGAACCCGCCGGCCCACATGTAGAGCGTCTGCCGCTTGACAGCGCGCCAGACGCTGTTGAAGCAGAAGCCGTGGATTTCCTTCTGCACCCGCAGCGGCACGCAACCAACCGCCCGAACGAAGTCGCACGCCGCCAGCAGGGACGCGGGCAAAGTTCGCGTTCCACCCATCACGTCCGCCATGTTCATGCCGAGCGCGGGCTGATAGAAGTGCAGGTTGAGGCACTTTTCCGGCCGTTTGGTCGCACTTTCGATTCGCGAAATGGGTATCGAGGAGCTGTTGCTGGCGAGGATTGCGTGTGGAGGCGCGAGCTGGTCGAGTTGGGCGAAGAGCGTCCGCTTGGTCTCGAGCACCTCCGGGATCGATTCGATCACGAGGTCAGCCGTGCTCGTCGCGCGGGCCAGGTCGTCGTAGAGCTTCACCCGGCTCGCGTGCTCCGTCCATTGCTCGATGGGAAAGGTCGGCCCTTTGCGGGTCATTTGCATCGCGCCCCGTATCTTGGCCTGCATGTCGCCGAACGTTCCGACATTTCGGGCAAAGCCGGAAACGTCGTACCCATAGGCCGCGGCCTGAACGGCGATCTGCGTTCCCAAGGTCCCCAGCCCGACGACCGTGACGCGTCTGATCGAGTTCATTTCCATACCCTCGCGTATTTGAGGACTGCTTTAGGCTACCGGGCAAAGTTTCAACTTGCAAATGAGTCCGTTGCCCGCACGTCTTGCACCACCTTCCATCGCCGTGCCGTGCCGGCTGCATCTCGGCGGGCGTCCGCCTCGGTCGACGTGCCGCAACGTCCGGTTGTCGCCGAGGTGCGGCCTGTCGCCAGAGAGCGGTTACGACCCGTTGCTGCCTGTCGCTCGCCAGAGAAGCGGACGTACGCAGACTCCCCTTAATGGGCGTCACGCCGACGCACAACCGCGGCGCGCGCTGAGTTGCATCAACCCCGTACGCGCGGCTTTTCGGTCACCGTGCGCGCCTGACTTGTCCGGGTCCGCAAACTCGCAGTAAAGTCGTACATCTTGCGGCGTCAGACAGATTCACAGAACCCATAAACTGTCTGGCATTGGGAGAAGAGGGGCAGACTAGCCAATTGCTAACGGTTGAAGGCAACGGCAGCCACGCAAGCAACGCAGGTTGTTAGGGCCAAGACAGGAGCAAACATGGAGCCAGCGATCAAGACGCCCGAGCAGCTGCTGCGGTACCGCAGCCTCCGGCAAATCGTCGCGGACAAATCCTCGGGGGTGTACATCGTGCGGCCGGACGACCCGGTGTTCGCGGCAATTCAGCTGATGGCCGATAAGAACATTGGCTTCGTCCCGGTTGAGGAGAATGGGAAGTTGGTTGGAGTGCTATCCGAGCGGGACTATGCCAGGAAGGTCTTCCTGCAGGGTCGATCCTCGAAGGATGCGCTCGTCCGCGAAATCATGACCACGCGCGTGGTTACGGTGACGCTCGACCATACCATTCCCCAATGCCTGGCGCTGATGCATGCCGGGAGCTTTCGACACCTGCCGGTCGTAGCCGACGGTAAGACGGTGGGTGTCTTGTCCATCCGGGACTTGTTGAAGGAGATCGTGGCGCACCACGAACATCTCATTCGTGACCTGGAACTCGAAAAGCTGACGATGCTGAGCGGCGGATCGAGTTACTAGCACGCGCAGTCCCCAAGGCGTGGCGCATGCACGCTGTGGTATGACCCTCGCAAACATGAATCGGAAGGCCGCGCCCGCTGTGTCGTTATTTTTACGCCGCAAGGCAACGAGAGGACGTGCGTTGGTCGGGGCGGTCGGCGCGCCAAGCCTTCAATCGTAGGAGGAGTCCCGCATGAGCTTCCTGATTGTGCTGGGTGCGCTCGTTTTTCTAATGTTTGTCGCGTACCGCGGCTACAGCGTGATCCTGTTTGCGCCAGTCGCTGCACTACTGGCGGTGCTGCTCACCGACCCTGCATGGGTGCTACCCATGTTCAGCGGCGTCTTCATGGACAAGATGGTCGGGTTCGTGAAGTTGTATTTTCCGGTGTTTATGCTAGGCGCGATCTTCGGCAAGGTGATCGAACTCTCTGGATTCTCGAAGTCGATCGTTTCGTCGGTGATCAGGATCGTTGGACGTGAGCGGGCAATGCTCTCGATCGTAGTCGTGTGCGCGATCCTCACGTATGGCGGCGTATCGCTGTTTGTCGTGGTCTTCGCCGTCTATCCGTTTGCGGCAGAAATGTTTCGTCAGGGCGGTATTCCGAAGCGGTTGATCCCGGGAACGATCGCATTAGGCGCGTTCACGTTCACGATGGATTCTCTACCCGGCACTCCGCAGATCCAGAACATCATTCCGACGACATTCTTCAAAACGACGACATACGCCGCTCCGTGGCTCGGAATCATTGGCGCGGTCTTCATTCTCATCGCCGGGCTCGCGTACCTGGAGTGGCGGCGTCGGCAGGCGGCTGCAAACGGCGAGGGCTACGGCACCGGCCACAGCAACGAACCGGAGCCCATCTCTGAGGAAAACCTCGCCAATCCCGTCGTGGCGATCCTGCCACTCATCCTGGTGGGCGTGCTGAACAAGGTGTTCACCGGCTTGATTCCGACGGTATTCGGCAGCGCTTTCACGCTCCCGGTGCCGGGCCATCCGGTGACCGTACAAGTTACTCCTCTCGCCGCGATTTGGGCGGTCGAGGGTGCGTTGTTGGTTGGCATCCTCTCCGTGATCGCGTTCGCGTTCAAGACCGTGATGGTCAATTTCGCTGATGGCACCAAAACAGCCGTCGCGGGCTCCTTGCTCGCCTCGATGAACACTGCATCGGAGTATGGATTCGGCGGTGTGATCGCGGCGCTACCCGGCTTCCTGGTGGTGGCTGACGGATTGCGGGCAATCCCGAATCCTCTGGTCAATGAGGCAGTAACCGTCACCACGCTGGCGGGCATCACGGGATCGGCGTCGGGCGGGTTGAGCATCGCGCTCGCGGCGATGTCGGACGCTTTCATCCAGGCGGCGAATGCCGCCCAGATCCCGCTGGAGGTGCTGCACCGCGTGGCATCGATGGCAAGCGGTGGCATGGATACGTTGCCGCACAACGGCGCGGTGATCACGCTTCTGGCGGTGACCGGTCTCACCCACAGGATGTCCTACAAGGACATCTTTGCTATAACGTGCATTAAGACTGCGGCAGTGTTCATCGTGATCGGCGCCTACTATCTCTTCGGCATCGTGTAATCACGACCCGGACTGCGAGATTGAAGGCTCACGCCGCCCCCTCGAATGCAAAACCGGGAATGGTATGAACGCATCCACCGTCGCCGAGCTGGTCGCCGCGCTGCACACATTTGAGCACGGCAAAGTCACGAGCGCTCGTGAGGCCGTTGCGCTAATCAGAAATGGCGACACAGTCGCCACGTCGGGCTTTGTCGGCATCGGCTTCGCCGAGAACATCGCAGTCGCGCTCGAGAACCGCTTCGTCGAGTCGACAAACGATGATCCAAAGGGTGTCGGCACTCCGCACGACCTGACGCTCGTCTATGCGGCGGGACAGGGCGACGGCAGGGAGCGCGGTCTTAATCACCTGGGCCACGCGGGCCTTGTGAAGCGCGTGATCGGCGGGCATTGGGGCCTAGTGCCAAAGCTGCAGGCGCTCGCCGTCGGCAACCAGATCGAGGCCTATAACCTGCCGCAGGGCGTGATCGTACACCTGTTCCGTGACATTGCGGCGGGTAAACCGGGCCACCTGTCGCGCGTGGGCCTGGGCACGTTCGTCGATCCGCGATTCGGTGGTGGCAAGATCAATGCGGCGACTACCGATGACCTCGTCACGCTCATGCCGCTCGGTGATGAGGAATATCTGTTCTACCGCGCCTTTCCTATCAACGTCGGAGTGATTCGGGGCACGACCGCTGATCCCGACGGCAACATTACGATGGAGCGCGAGGCGCTGACGCTCGAGGGTCTCGCCATTGCGATGGCAGCGCGCAATTCCGGCGGCATCGTCATCGCACAGGTCGAGCGAATCGCTGAGCGAGGTTCGCTAAACCCGCGCCAAGTGAAGATTCCTGGAGTCCTCGTCGATTGCGTCGTCGTCGCCGAAAAGCCGGAATACCACATGCAGACGTTCGCTGAGCCGTACAGCGGGGCGTTCGCTGGCGAGGTGCGCGTGCCAGCCTCCACAATTGCTCCCATGGCGATGTCGGAGCGCAAGATCATCGCGCGCCGCGCCGCGCTTGAGCTGAAGCCAAATAGCGTCGTCAATCTCGGCATCGGCATGCCCGAGGGTGTCGCGAGCATCGCCGCGGAGGAACGAATCATCGACCTGCTCACACTGACTGCTGAGCCCGGGGTAGTGGGCGGCATTCCTGCGGGCGGGCTCAATTTCGGCGCGGCGACGAACCCGCAGGCGATCATCGATCAACCCTACCAGTTCGACTTCTACGATGGAGGTGGGCTCGACATTGCTTTCCTCGGGTTGGCGCAGGCAGACCGCGAGGGCAATCTAAACGTGTCGAAGTTCGGACCACGGCTCGCGGGCGCCGGCGGCTTCATCAACATCAGCCAGAACGCGAAGTCCGTCGTGTTCGTCGGCACATTCACCGCAGGACACTTGGTCGTTGGTGCAGAGGATGGCCGGCTCCGAATTCTTCAGGAGGGCAAGTCCATGAAGTTCATCGTCGAGGTCGAGCACCGCACATTCTCGGGTTCCTACGCCCGGAAACGGAGGCAGCCGGTGACGTACATCACCGAGCGGTGCGTGTTCCGCCTCGGCGAGCAGGGTCTGGAGCTGGTAGAGATCGCGCCCGGGATTGATCTGGAGCGTGACATCCTCGCGCAGATGGATTTCCGTCCAGTCGTGAACAAGGATATGCGGACGATGGACGACGCAATTTTCCGCGACGAGCCCATGGGGTTGCGCGATCGCATGCTGGCGATTCCGCTCGAGCGACGGCTCGCATACGCGGCCGACCAGAACATGTTCTTCATCAACTTCGAGCGGCTCACGATTCGTTCGCAACAGGATATCGACAACGTCCGGCGCGAGGTCGATCGCAAGCTTGGGCCGCTTGGCAGAAAGGTATACGCGATCGTTAACTACGATAACTTCCTGATCCCACCGGAGCTAGTCAATGCATGGACGGAGATGGTTAAAGGCGTCGTCGAGCGGTATTACTGGGGCGTGACCCGCTACACAACATCCAACTTCCTAAGGATGAAGCTCGGCAACGCACTTGCCGAACGGGGCCTCGCGCCACACATTTATGAGTCAGCGGAGGAGGCGCACCATCATCTACGCGAATTCGCCCCGGGCACTGCCACCGATGCTGCGCGTCGGCTAAGCGCGCAACCGAAGACGCCAAGGATCGGAGCGAGAGCCGGCACAACGCGCGACTCGAAACTTGACAAAACGGACCATTGAGCCGAGTGGTTGCGTGTTCAATCCTTGCGCTCTACCGCCTGCCACACCTTCAGCGCATCGACGGTCTCGCGTACATCGTGGACACGCAAGATCGACGCGCCGCGTGCCGCTGCGGCCAGCGCCGCAGCGAGACTCCCGGCCAAGCGCTCTTCCGCCGCACGGCCGGTGATCTGGCCCAGCGACGACTTGCGCGAGAGTCCGGCCAGCACAGCATAACCGGTCGCCACGAGTTGCGGCAACGCGCGCAACAGGGCGAGATTATGCGCCAGCGTCTTGCCAAAGCCAAAGCCCGGGTCGACGACGATTCGTTCGCGCACGATGCCGGCCGCCTCGCAGGCCCGCGCCCGCGCGACGAGGAAGCCGTGCACCTCCGCTACGACATCGCCGTACTGCGGCGCCTGCTGCATCGTTCGCGGCTCGCCCTGCATGTGCATCAGGCAAAGCCCGGCGCTGCTCGCCGCAACCGTCTCCAACGCGCCGGGCGCCATCAGTGCGCCGACGTCGTTGATCATCGCCGCACCGGCATCGATCGCCGCGCGCATCACTGCCGGCTTCATCGTGTCGACCGACACCGTCATGCCTTCGCCGACCAGCGTCTCGATCAGCGGGATCACGCGCCGCATTTCGGCGGCTTCCGCCACCAGCGCCGCCCCGGGGCGCGTCGACTCGCCGCCGATGTCGATCAGGTCGGCGCCTTCGGCGCGCATCTGCCGTGCACGGTCCAGCGCACGCTGGGGATCGGCGTGCCGGCCGCCGTCGTAGAACGAATCCGGGGTGACGTTGAGAATGCCCATCACGAGCGGGCGCGCGAGATCGAATGCAAAGGGTCCGCAGCGGAGCGTTGCGCTCACGGCGCGGCTCGGTGAAAAAGGTTCTGCACCGAATTTCGGGAGCAGGCAGACGACGGTTCGGCATTGACTCGCGTTGCGCGGCGGTGACTTGGCGCGTGGTGGCGCAATGCACGTCGTCGAGCGGGTACCCGGCTCGCGGCGGCCACTGAACCCACCAGTGGCCGCACACGAGCCACCCGCTTTGCCACGACTGCGCCACAACGCGCCGTCGTCACCGCGGCGCACCGCGCCGTTGCATCCCGCCTCCCTGCGCGTTCACGTCGGCCATGCGCCGCGAGGGGAGGCGGCGAAGGCCTGGCAGGCGCCCGTGCGCTGCGCCGACCGTCGCGGGTGGCGCGGCAAGGGAGACGTTGGGTTCGCGACCGCCGCCGCGCCGGGGACCCGCAGGTCGGCGCCGGCAGCGCCCGGGCGCCGGACAGGCAGTCGCCGTCGACCCACGCATCGATCGAACCAAGAAAAAGGGCGTGCCCGCATGCACGCCCTCTCCCGTTCATCGTAGCCCTCAGGCCGGATTCGCCGACGGCGCCGTCTCCGGACCGATGGTCGTGCCCGGTGTCGAGGCCGTTCCCGACCCCGACGGCTTCGGCGGCCGCGGCGGCTTGCCCGACATGATGTCTTCGATCTGATCGGCGTCGATCGTCTCCAGCTCGAGCAGCGCCTTCGCCATCGCCTCGACCTTGTCGCGGTTGTCCTCGATCAGCTTGCGCGCGACGGCGTACTGCTGGTCGATGATCTTCCGGATCTCGCTGTCGACCTTGCGCATCGTCTCTTCGGACACGTTCTTGTGCGTCGTGATCGACCGGCCGAGGAACACCTCGCCCTCGTTCTCGGCATAGGTCATGGGCCCGAGCAAGTCCGACATCCCGTAGCGGGTAACCATGTTGCGCGCCAGCTCGGTCGCGCGCTCGAAGTCGTTCGATGCGCCTGTGGTCATCTGGTTCATGAAGATCTCTTCGGAGATACGCCCGCCGAAGAGCACTGCGATCATGTTCAGCATGTGGTTGCGGTCCATGCTGTAACGATCCTGCTCGGGGAGCTGCATCGTGACGCCCAGCGCGCGGCCGCGCGGGATGATCGTGACCTTGTGCACCGGGTCCGTCTTCGGCAGCAACCTGGCGACGATCGCGTGGCCCGACTCGTGGTATGCGGTGTTGCGCCGCTCCTCCTCCGGCATCACGATCGAGCGCCGCTCGGCGCCCATCACGATCTTGTCCTTCGCCATCTCGAAGTCGTCCATGTCGACGAGGCGCTTGTTGCGTCGCGCGGCAAAGAGCGCGGCCTCATTGACTAGGTTGGCGAGGTCGGCGCCGGAGAAGCCTGGCGTTCCGCGGGCGATGATCTCCGCCTTCACGTCGGAAGCCATCGGGACCTTGCGCATGTGGACGAGCAGGATCTGCTCGCGGCCGCGGATGTCGGGCAGCGGGACGACGACCTGGCGGTCGAAGCGGCCCGGCCGCATCAGCGCCGGATCGAGCACGTCGGGCCGGTTGGTCGCGGCGATGACGATCACACCGGCATTGCCCTCGAAGCCGTCCATTTCCACCAGCAGCTGGTTCAGTGTCTGTTCGCGCTCGTCGTTGCCACCGCCCAAGCCCGCGCCGCGCTGGCGACCGACCGCGTCGATCTCGTCGATGAACACGATGCACGGCGCGTTCTTCTTCGCCTGCTCGAACATGTCGCGCACGCGCGCCGCGCCCACGCCGACGAACATCTCGACAAAGTCGGAGCCGGAAATGGAGAAGAACGGAACTTTCGCTTCGCCGGCGATCGCCTTGGCGAGCAGCGTCTTGCCGGTACCGGGGCTGCCGACCATCAGCACGCCACGCGGTATGCGGCCGCCCAGCTTCTGGAATTTCGTCGGGTCGCGCAGGAACTCGACCAGTTCCGCGACTTCCTCCTTCGCCTCGTCACAGCCGGCGACGTCGGCGAACGTGACCGTGTTGTTGGACTCATCCAGCATCTTCGCCTTGCTCTTGCCGAACGAGAACGCGCCGCCGCGTCCTCCGCCCTGCATCTGGCGCATGAAGAAGATCCAGACGCCGATGAGCAGGAGCATCGGGAACCACGAGATGAAGACCTGCGCGAGGAAGCTCTGTTCCTCGTCGGGCTTGGCGTCGACCTTGACGCCGTATTTGACGAGATCGCCGACCATCCAGATGTCGTTCGGCGCATACGTGACGAAGCGCTTCTTGTCCGCAGTGAGCCAGACGATGCGGCGGCCCTCGACGGTCGCCGATTCGACGTTGCCGGCCTTGGCCTTGTCCATGAATTCGGAGTACGGCACGTTGTCCTTCGGTGCCTGCCGCGAATCGAATTGCCTGACCACGGTCACGACGACCAGCAGGATCACGAGCCAGATGCCGACATTCTTTAAGAGGTTGTTCAAGCGTTACTCCTGGCGGCGCTTTTTCCGGGCGGCCGCGGGCCCTGTGCCCATCTACGACGCGGCGGTCCGAAACGGATGCGCCGTAGCTCGAATTCTAGCCCTTCGTGCTGCTTGCGGCCAGTTTCGCCGCTTCCGGTCGTTCGTCGGTAAACAAGATTTCCATCAAAATAACACCCAATCTCAGTGCTTGAGGCCTTTTGCCACCAGATAGACCTCGCGGCTCCGATCGCGGGAGGCTTTCGGCTTGCGGACATGGACCTTGGCAAATTGCTGCTGCATCGCCCGCACGAACTCCTGGAATCCCTCGCCCTGAAATGCTTTGACGACCAGATCGCCGCCAGGTTGCAACCGCTTCCGGGCAAACTCGAGTGCCAACTCGCCGAGATGTACCCATCGCGCCTGATCTGCCGCCGCGACACCCGACAGGTTGGGGGCGAGGTCCGAAACGACAAGATCGACGGGACGACCGGCAAGGGCCGCCTCGACGCCGGCCAGGCCTTCGTCGGTGCGAAAATCGCCCTGGACGGAGGTGACGCCGCGAATTGCTTCGAACGGCAGCAGGTCGACGGCCACGATCGTGGCACCGGGTCCCAACCGCGCGCGCAGCACCTGCGCCCAACCGCCCGGCGCGGCACCGAGATCCACCACGCACATGCCCGGCCGGAACAGGTCGTCCTTTTCCCCGAGCTCGAGCAGCTTGAAGGCGGCGCGCGAGCGATAGCCGAGACGGGTCGCTTCCTTGACCCAATGGTCGTTGACGTGCTCCTGCATCCACGCCTTGACGAATTTGTGCTTCTTCTTGCTCGGGAGGGCCATCGCAGGTGCTCGATTGAGCCGGTCAACGTTCGGCGAGGAACTGCCCGACGCCCTCCCAGAATCCACCAGTCGCGCCAAGCGCATTGTGGTCCGCTCGCGGCACCACCTGCCACGTCTTCGGCCCCGCCCATGCGTCGAAGAGCGCGCGCGAGCGGGCGACCGGAATGATCGTGTCCGACTCGGCCACGATGGCCAGCAGCGGCATTCGGTTGCGGGACGCATCGGCGAGCGTATCGAAGCGATGCCGCAGCAGAAGCGACACCGGCAGCCACGGATAGTGTTCCTTGCCGAGTGCAGTGAGGCTGTCGTACGGCGATACCAGCACCACGCCGGCCACCGGGCGCTGCGCGGCGACGTGGGTCGCAATCGCGGTCCCGAGGCTGCGTCCGAATACGACGATGCGGCGCGGCTCGACGTCGTCCCGCGCTGCGACGGCGTCGTAGATCGCGACACCATCCGCCGTCAGCTCACGCTCGCCCGGCGCGCCTTCGCTCGCGCCGTAGCCGCGGTAGTTGAGACTCGCGATCGTCCACGCGGGCGGCCAGCGCGCGTCGGCGATCGTCCACGACACCTCTTCGGCATTGCCGCCGAAATAGATCACCGTCGGCGCCGGCGTGACGCTGCCCCGCGCGATCCAGCCCCGCAGACGCGTGCCGTCGGCCGCTGCGACCTCCAATGGCGCGGCACGCGCGGGCAGGTGCGCCGTGGAAATGACGGGCTGCGGAAAGAAGATCAGGCGATCCTGCGCCAGCCATGCCGCGGCCGGGACGCCGATCGCGATTGCGGCGACGAGAATGAGCCATTCCATGCCGGTGCGCCATCGTGACGGCGAATCGTTCGCCATCGGCGATTATAGGCGACGGCGCCGACCGGCGATCGCCTCGCGCAGGTCTTATACTGCCACCATGAAAATTCTTTCGCCTGCCGGGCGCCGCGCCCTGCGCGCCAAGGCGCACCACTTGCATCCTTTCGTCACCATCGGACAGCACGGCCTTACGCCGGCGGTGCTGCACGAAATCGACGTCAATCTCAAGGCGCACGAGCTGATCAAGATCCGGGTGTCCGGCGACGACCGCTACGCACGCGAAGCGACCCTCGAGCGCATTTGCGCTGAACTCGACGCGGCAGCGGTGCAGCACATCGGAAAGCTGCTGGTCGTATGGCGACCCGCGCCGAAGGAAGACGCCCTCGCGGCACCGCCTGTCGCCAAGGCCGGCAAGTCGGCGGCGAAGAAGGCGCCGCAAAGCCGGCGCCCGCGAACCCCGCTGCCGCGAACGCCCAAGCGTCCGCTACCCGTGGCCAAACGCCCTCGCGTCCCGCACGGCAAGTCCGCAGCGAGCGCTGTCGGCGCCGCGGGCGCCCGGCGTCGCCGCAAGGCGCGCTGAGACGACTTCGCGTCTGCGCTGTACTCCTGCTGGCCGCCCGCGTTGGCGCGCCGGTCAGCGCGTCGCGTGCCCACGCGGAGCTGCGCGGCACGGTCAGACGTAGCGGATTGCGAGCACGTCGTACTCGCGAATGCCGCCCGGCGCCTGGACCTCTGCCGTGTCGCCTTCGCTCTTGCCGATCAGTGCACGGGCGATCGGCGAGCTGACCGAGATCTTGCCGTGCTTGAGATCGGCCTCGTCGTCCCCGACGATCTGGTAGGTCACACGGTCCCCGGTCTTGGCGTCCTCGAGGTCCACCGTCGCGCCGAACACAATGCGGCCGTGGGCGTCGACATGCTTCGGATCGATGATCTGGGCGCTGGCGAGCCTGTGTTCGATCTGGGCGATCCGACCCTCGATGAAGCCCTGCCGCTCCTTCGCGGCATCGTAGTCGGCGTTCTCGGACAGATCACCGTGCAAGCGGGCTTCGCCGAGCGCCGCACTTACCGCAGGGCGGTCAATCGTCTTCAGCCGGTGCAGTTCGGCCTTGAGGCGCCGCGCGCCCTCGACCGTCATCGGAAATTTTTTCATCGTTGCTGCTATCCCAGGCAAGCGTTTGCGTCCCTGTTAATCGACGTGGCTTCGATCGCCGGGCTGACGCACTTGACGATCAGGCGAGACGCTCGTGCAGCGCCTGCATCGCGTAGGGCACGAGCTCGCGCATGCCCGAGAGGCCCATCGCCGCGGCGCGGGCGCCGGCCAGCGTCGTATACGTGGGAATCTGATCGGTCAGCGCCTCGCGCCGGATCTGATAGCTGTCCTGGATCGCCGCGCGCTTCTCCTCGACGGTGTTGACGACGAGCGCTATCTCGTCGTTCTTCATCATGTCGACGATGTGCGGCCGGCCCTCGTGGACCTTGTTGACCGGCGTCACCGGCACGCCGGCGGCGGCGAGCGCCGCGGCCGTGCCGTGCGTCGCGACCAGCGTGAATCCTAGGTCGACGAAGATCTTCGCCAGCTCGATCGCGCGCGGCTTGTCGGCGTCCTTGATGCTGATGAACACGTTGCCTCTCGCCGGAAGCTTGACGTTGGCGGCGAGCTGCGACTTGAGGAACGCCTCGGCGAACGATTCACCCACCCCCATTACCTCGCCCGTCGACTTCATCTCGGGCCCCAGGATCGTATCGACGCCGGGAAACTTGATGAACGGAAACACGGCCTCCTTCACCGAGAAGTAAGGCGGCACGATCTCGCCCGCGATACCCTGCGCGGCAAGCGTCTGGCCGACCATGCACCGCGCCGCGATCTTCGCCAGCGGCCGCCCCGTCGCCTTCGACACGTACGGCACCGTCCGCGACGCGCGCGGATTCACTTCGAGCACGTAGACCACTGCACCGTGCTCGGCGTTGCTCTGGATGGCGAACTGGACGTTCATCAGGCCGACGACGTTCAATCCGTACGCCATGGCCCGCGTCTGGCGGCGCAACTCGTCCTGCGTTTGCCGCGACAGCGAGTACGGGGGCAATGAGCACGCGGAGTCGCCGGAATGCACGCCCGCCTGCTCGATGTGCTCCATGATGCCGCCGATCACGACGTCGTCCCCGTCGCACAGCGCATCGACGTCGACCTCGATCGCGTCGTTGAGGAAGCGGTCGAGCAGGACCGGGCTGTCGTTCGACACCTTGACCGCCTCGCGCATGTAGCGCTCGAGATCGCGCTGCTCGTGGACGATTTCCATCGCGCGACCGCCCAGCACGTACGACGGCCGCACCACCAGCGGGTAGCCGATCTCGCTGGCGGCCTTGATCGCGTCGGCTTCGGTGCGCGCCGTGCGGTTGGGCGGCTGCTTCAACTTGAGCCGGTGCAGCATCTGCTGGAAGCGCTCGCGGTCCTCGGCCATGTCGATCATGTCGGGCGTGGTGCCGATGATCGGCACGCCGTTCGCCTCGAGGTCGCGTGCGAGCTTCAGCGGCGTCTGGCCGCCGTACTGGACGATCACGCCGTACGGCTGCTCGAGGTGGACGATCTCCAGCACGTCCTCGAGCGTCACCGGCTCGAAGTACAGCCGGTCCGACGTGTCGTAATCGGTCGAGACGGTCTCCGGGTTGCAGTTGACCATGATCGTCTCGTAGCCGTCCTCCCGCAGCGCCATCGCGGCGTGGACGCAGCAGTAGTCGAACTCGATCCCCTGCCCGATCCGGTTCGGCCCGCCGCCCAGGACGATCACCTTCTTCCGATCGGTCGGCGCCGCCTCGCACTCGTCCTCGTAGGTCGAGTACAAGTACGCGGTCTGGGTCGCGAACTCGGCGGCGCAGGTATCCACGCGCTTGTAGACCGGTCGCAAGGCGAGCTCGTGCCGCCGCGCACGCACGTCGGCTTCCTTGACCTTCAGCAGGTACGCAAGCCGGCGATCCGAGAAACCCATCCGCTTCAAGCCGCGAAGGTCGTCGCGGGTGAGTTCACGAAGCGTGCGCTTCTCGACCGCCAGCTCGGTGTCGACGATCTCCTTGATCTGCGCGAGGAACCACGGATCGATCCGCGTGTGCTGGTAGACCTCCTCTTCCGACATGCCCACGCCGAATGCGTCGGCGACATACCAGAGCCGCTCGGCGCGCGGAAACGCGAGCTCGTCGCCGATCTTTTCCGGGTCGACGGTCTTCAGATTGAAGCCGTCGACGCCCACTTCGAGGCCGCGCAGCGCTTTCTGCAAGGATTCCTGGAACGTGCGGCCGATCGCCATCACCTCGCCGACCGATTTCATCTGCGTGGTGAGCCGGTCGTCGGCCTGCTTGAACTTCTCGAAGGCGAAGCGCGGCACCTTGGTCACGACATAGTCGATCGTGGGCTCGAACGACGCCGGCGTGGCTCCGCCAGTAATGTCGTTGCGCAGCTCGTCCAACGTATAGCCGACCGCGAGCTTGGCCGCGACCTTCGCGATCGGGAAGCCGGTGGCCTTCGACGCCAACGCCGACGAGCGCGACACGCGCGGGTTCATCTCGATCACGATCATCCGTCCGTCGGCGGGGTTGACCGCGAACTGCACATTGGAGCCGCCGGTGTCGACACCGATCTCGCGCAGCACCGCAATCGCGGCGTCGCGCATGATCTGGTATTCCTTGTCGGTCAGCGTTTGCGCCGGCGCCACCGTGATCGAGTCGCCGGTGTGCACGCCCATCGGGTCGACGTTCTCGATCGAGCAGACGATGATGCAGTTGTCCTTCTTGTCGCGGACGACCTCCATCTCGAACTCTTTCCAGCCGAGCAGCGATTCCTCGATCAGCAATTCGCGCGTCGGCGACAGGTCGAGTCCACGCTTGCAGAGATCGACGAACTCGTCCTTGTTGTAGGCGATGCCACCGCCGGTGCCACCCAGCGTGAACGACGGTCGGATGACGGCCGGGAAGCCGATGTGCGCCTGCACCTCGAGTGCCTGCGCGAGGTTGTGCGCGATGCCGGAGTGGGCGGAGTTGAGGCCGATGCGCGTCATCGCCGCCTTGAATTTCTCGCGATCCTCGGCCTTGTCGATGGCCTTCTTCGTGGCCCCGATCAACTCGACGTCGAACTTGTTCAGCACGCCCTCGCGCGCGAGGTCGAGCGCGCAGTTCAACGCCGTCTGCCCGCCCATCGTCGGCAGGAGCGCGTCCGGGCGCTCGCGCTCGATGATCTTCGCGATCATCGGCCAGGTGATGGGCTCGATGTACGTGACATCGGCCATATCCGGGTCGGTCATGATCGTCGCCGGGTTCGAGTTGACCAGGATGACCCGGTAGCCTTCCTCGCGCAGCGCCTTGCATGCCTGCGCGCCGGAGTAGTCGAACTCGCACGCCTGTCCGATGATGATCGGCCCGGCGCCGATGATAAGAATGCTCTCGATGTCGGAGCGGCGCGGCATCGCTACTTCTTCTCCATCATCTTCACGAAGCGGTCGAACAGGTACCCGACGTCGTGCGGCCCGGGACTCGCCTCGGGATGGCCCTGGAAGCTGAACGCCGGCCGATCGGTGCGCGCGATGCCCTGCAGCGTGCCGTCGAACAGCGACACGTGGGTCACCCGCGCCGTGGCCGGCAGCGTCTGCGGATCGACCGCGAAGCCGTGGTTCTGGCTCGTGATCAGCACCTGTCCCGTGTCCTTGTCGAGCACCGGGTGATTCGCGCCGTGGTGACCGAATTTCAACTTGAGCGTCTTTGCACCGGACGCGAGGCCCAATAGCTGGTGGCCGAGACAGATCCCGAACGTCGGCATGCCGGAATCGACGATCGTCCGGATGGCGCGGATCGCGTAATCGCAGGGCTCGGGGTCGCCGGGACCGTTCGACAGGAAGACACCGTCCGGCTTGAGCGCCAGCGCGGCATCGGCCGGCATTTGCGCCGGCACGACCGTCAGCCGGCACCCGCGCGCCGCCAGCATGCGCAGGATGTTGTGCTTGATCCCGTAGTCGTAGGCGACGACGTGGAAGCGCAGCTTGTCCTGGTGCCGATAGCCTTCGCCGAGCGCCCACGTGGTTGCCGTCCAGTCGTACGGTGCGGAGCAGCTGACGACCTTTGCGAGATCCAGCCCGGCCATCGACGGTGCGGCCCGGGCTCGCGCGACGGCGCGCTCGGCGTCGGCGTCACCGATTGTCGCCGCCGCGTGGACGCAGCCGTTTTGCGCACCCCGTTCGCGCAGGATCCTCGTCAGCTTGCGCGTGTCGATGTCGGCGATGCCGACGATGTTGTTCGCAGCGAGATAGGCGCGCAGGTCGCCGGTCGAGCGGAAGTTGGAGAAGAGCCGTGGCAGGTCGCGGATCACGAGACCCGCGGCGAACGGGCAACGCGACTCGACGTCCTCGGCGTTCACGCCGACGTTGCCGATGTGCGGATAGGTAAGCGTGACGATCTGCCCGGCATAGGACGGGTCGGTCAGGATTTCCTGGTAACCCGTCATCGCGGTATTGAACACGACTTCACCCGTTGCAGCGCCCATGGCGCCGATCGCTGCACCGCGAAACACGGTGCCGTCGGCGAGCGCGAGAATCGCCGGCGCGCCGGTGCCGGAAACGGGAAGCAACGCAGCACGGGCCGCGGGCGCGACGGTCGGGGCGGGCATTTCGGATCGCATGGGGGCGTGGCGTTCTCGCATCGCCGGCCCGCGCAACGGGGTCCGGACGTGCGAAGCGGGAACGCTCGCGTCACCCGCAGCCGTTCCCGCTTTGAGGCTATCGATTATACCGGCGCCGGACCGGTCGCGGCAACCGGCGACTTCCGGCTAATACGCCGCGGAAAAGCCCCCATCGACGTAAAGGAGGTGCCCCGTCACGTAATTCGCCGCGGGCGACGCGAGAAAGACGGCGGCGCCCGCAATCTCCGCCGGCTCGCCCCAGCGCCCTGCTGGCGTGCGGCGTTCGACCCACGCCGAAAATTCCGCGTCGGCGATCAGTGCGGCATTCATTTCGGTGCTGAAGAAGCCGGGGGCGATGCCGTTGACCTGCACGTTGTGCGGCGCCAGCTCTACGGCGAGCGCGCGCGTCAGCATCTTGACCCCGCCCTTGCTCACAGCGTAGGCGACGATGTTCGGCCGACCGAGATCCGAGGCGATCGAACAGATGTTGATGATCTTGCCACTGCGGCGCGTCTTCATCGCCGGCAGCACAGCACGGGTGACGAGAAACGGGCCGTCGAGATTGGTAGCCTGCAGGAGGCGCCAGTCGGCAAGCGTGAATTTCTCCAGCGGCTGCCGCTGGTTGACCGCAGCGTTGTTGACGAGGATATCGATCGGACCCAGGTCGCGGGCGATCCCGGCCACGGCAGTGTCGACGGCGGCCGCGTCGGTGACGTCGAACGGCGCAACCTCCGCCGCGAAACCGTCGCGTCGAAGCGCCGCGGCCGCAGCATCGAGCTTGGCGCGCTGGCGGCCGTTCAAGACGACCCGCGCGCCGGCGCGGGCAAGCCCCTGCGCAATCGCGAAACCGAGTCCGGACCCGCCGCCCGTGACGAGCGCCAGCCGGCCGCCGAGATCGAAAGGATGCGGCGATCCGGCCACGGCCTAGGGCCTGTTCACACTATGTCCGCAAGTGCGAACGGATGGCATGGGGCGCCAATCAAGGCGCCGATTTTGCCAACATCGGAAGCTAAGACCGGGTGTCTTGGCGAGGAGAGCAACGCAGAGTGGCGCCCCAAGGCGTCCGTTCCCTTCGGGTTGCGGCGAAAAGGGCCGCTCACTTCGTTGCAAAGCCTCGCCGGGCAGCCGGCCCGCCTTCGTTTTGCGCCTCGCACCCGGCCCTTTTCGCTTGCAACGCATCTTGTGGACATAGTGTGAACAGGCCCTAGCGAAGTCCCAGCACGTCCTGCATGTCCGCGAGGCCGGTTTGCCCGGCAGCACGCCGTCCGGCGACAAAGTGCGCCGCACGCAATGCACCCGCCGCGAAATTCTGCCGCGACGCGGCCTTGTGCGCGAGCTCGACACGCTCGCCGGCGCCGGCAAAGATCACCGCGTGGTCGCCGACGACGTCGCCACCGCGCAAGCTCGCAAACCCGATCGCCCCCGCCTTGCGCTCTCCGGTGACACCCTCGCGCGCATACACCGCGCAATCGGCCAGCGCTCGACCGGCGCCGCGCGCCGCCGCTTCGCCGAGGGCCAGTGCCGTGCCCGACGGCGCATCGACCTTGTGCCGATGGTGCATCTCGACGATCTCGATGTCGTAGCCGGGGCCGAGCCGCTGTGCAGCCGTCTCCACGAGCTTCAGCAGCACGGTGATGCCAACGCTCATGTTCGGCGCGAAGACGATGGGGATTTTCCCTGCGAATGCGGCGAGCTCTTGCTTCTGCGCGGCCGAAAGGCCGGTGGTTCCGACGACGGCGCCGGTGCCGTGCCGGACGCAAGCGCCAAGATGCACGAGCGTACCCTCCGGTCGCGTGAAATCGATCAGCACATCCGCGACGCGCACCGCAGCTTCCGCATCGCTGCCGACGATCACGCCGGTCGTCCGCCCGATGCGCACACCGGCGTCATGGCCCGCCGCCGCGCTGTCGGCGACGTCGAGAGCCGCGGCAAGGAGCAGGTCTGAATCGGCGAGCGTCGCTTCGATCAGCGCCTGCCCCATGCGGCCGCCGGCGCCGGCGATTGCGATCCGCGTCGCCTTCGTCATTGGCGAAACACGTCGAGGATGCTGTCCCACCACGAACGCTGGTTGGCCCACTTTGCTTCGCCGGCCGTCACGGCGGCAGCCTCGCGGTTCAGCTCGGCCGCCGACTGCGGCATCTCGTCACCTTCCCAGCGCGCAAGCTTGTCGTCGACGAAATAGACGGTCAGCTTGCGCTGCTCGACGATGCGTCCCTGCCGCATGAACTCGTAGACGTAGTCCCAGCGATCCTCGCGAAAGACGCTCACGACAAGCGGCGTGCCCAGGATCAGCCGTACCTGCGGCTTGGTCTGCCCGGCCTTGAGCTTGTTCACCATGTCCTGCGACAGGAAATTGCCCTGATTGATGTCGAGCTTGTACACGCCGAACGACGTGAGCGTCGGCATGTAGGTGTCGATGGTCGAACAGCCGGCGACAAACGCGGCAGCGAACGCCAGCGTCGCCGCGGGAAACGACATGCCGTTGCGGCGCAACGCGCGCGGCGAAGGCCGAGAAGGAGGGGACACGTGCCTGTGATTTTCGCGGGGGACTCGCTATTATAGCCAAGTGGGTCGCGGTGCCTCCCTGCCGCACGCCGCGAACCGCCGGCCATCCCGCCATGCACCGGAGCGCCCGCCATGACCTCGCCGCACGACCTCAAGAATGCCGGCCTCAAGGCCACGGTGCCGCGCCTCAAGATCATCAACCTGTTCGAGGCGTCGAAGGTGCGGCACCTGACTGCCGAGGATGTCTACCGGCAGCTCCTGACCGAGGGCCTGGACATCGGTCTCGCCACGGTCTATCGCGTGCTGACGCAGTTCGAACAGGCGGGGCTGCTCACCCGCCATCATTTCGAATCCGGCAAGGCGGTGTTCGAACTGAACGAGGGCCGTCACCACGATCACCTGGTCTGCCTGCAATGCGGCCGCGTCGAGGAGTTCTACGATGCCGAGATCGAGAAGCGGCAGACGAAGGTCGCCCGCGAGCGCGGCTTCGAGATCACCGAGCACGCGCTCTACCTCTACGCCGATTGCGTGAAGCCGCGGTGTCCCCATCGCAAGCCCGGTGGTAACGATTGAGGGGAAACCTCTGCCGCATTTGGCCCTGCCGAGCAGCCGCGAGAGCTTATGCAGAGATTCCTTTAGTCCGCGATGTCCTCCTGCGGCAGCACGGGTTGCTCGGCGCGCGCTTCGCTTTCGCGCCGATTGAAATCGGCAAGGCGAAATCCGAGCAGCCACAGCGCGCCGAAGTAGACCCCCGCGCCCGCGGCGCAGATCCACGCGAGCCGCGCGACCCTGGTCCAGAGCGTCGCTTCGAGCCAGAGTGCGGAAGGCCCGGCGATCCACCAAAGCAGCGCCGCCAGCACGAATAACGCGACGGCGAGCTTCGACACGAACAGCAGCCACCCCGCCTGCGGCGCGTAGATTCCGCGCTTCTTCAGGTGCCAGAACAGGAGCCCGGCATTGAGGCAGGCGCCGATGGACGTCGACAGCGTCAGCCCGGCGTGACCGATGCGAAACATCAGGATCAGTGCCAGCGTCTGGGAAACGAGCACGGTGGCGAACGCGATCTTGACCGGAGTACGCATCATCTGCCGGGCGTAGAAGCCGGGTGCGAGGATCTTCACGACGATGAGACCCAGAAGCCCGACGCTGTAGCCCAGCAGGGCGTCGCGCGTCTGCCAGACGTCGTTCACCGTGAACTGCCCGTACTGGTAGAGCGTGGAGATGAGGGGTACCGCAAGCACCCACAGCGCGACCGCGGCCGGCAGCGCGAGCAGAAAAGCAAGGCGCAAACCCCAGTCGAGCAGGGCCGAGTATTGCTGGGGATTCGCATCGGCGTGGTGCTTCGCAAGCGACGGCAGCAGCACCGTGCCCAGGCCGACACCGAGGAGCGCGCTCGGAAACTCCATCAGCCGGTCCGCATAGGTGATCCACGAAACGCGCCCGTTGCCGAGGGCCGCTGCGAGTTGCGTGTTGATGAGCGACGAGATCTGCGCCGCCGAGACGCCGAGCACGGCCGGCCCCATCGCCGCGAGCACGCGCCGCACACCTTCGTCGCGCCAGTCGAAGCGCGGCAGGGGCAACATCCCGATCTTCCACAAGGGGCGGATCTGCAGCGCGAGCTGCGCGATGCCGCCGATCGTCACGCCCCATGCCAGCGCCGTGATCGGTGGGTCGCAGTACGGCGCTAGAAACAGTGCGGCGCCGATGATCGACACGTTGAGGAGCACCGGCGTGAACGCGGGAATCGCGAAGCGCCGGTAGACGTTCAGGACACCGCCGGCAAGGGACACCAGCGACACGAAGAAGATGTAGGGGAAGACGATCCGGATCAGCTCGCCGGTGAGTTCGACCTTGCCCGGCGTCTGCGCGAACCCCGAGGCCAACGCATAGACGAGCCATGGTGCGGCCAGCACGCCGATGACCGAGATGCCGAGGAGGCTGATCGCGAGCAGCGTGCCGACGCGCCCGACCAGCGCCTTCGTTTCCTCCACGCCGCGCTGCCGCCGATACTCGGCGAAGATCGGCACGAACGCCTGCGAAAACGCGCCTTCGGCGAACAACCGGCGCAGGATGTTCGGGAGCCTGAACGCGGCCTCGAACGCGTCCATCTGCACTCCCGCACCAAACGCCGCGGCCTTGAGGCTCTCCCGGGCGAGCCCGGTGATCCGCGACAGCAGCGTCATGCCACTGACTGTGGACAGCGCGCGCAACAGGTTCATCGTGGCGCGCCGGCTGCGGCGACCGCCGTGCGGGGACCGGTCGGGGCCGCGCGCAAGCGCACGGACGCATCGGGGATCGCGGCGGGGGTTCGAGGCATCGGGCAAGCGGCATCGACCGCGTTGCGCGGCCCGCCGTAAGCTGCTATTATGCTTGGTCTTTTTTTGCATCTCCAGAACACGAAGGATTTTGACTCATGGCCAACAGCGCCCAAGCCCGCAAGCGTGCCCGGCAGGCGGCCGCAACCAACAAGCGCAACGCCAGTTTGCGGTCGGCGCTGCGCACGGCCGTCAAGAACGTTAAGAAGCTGATCGCGACCGGCGACAAGGCCGCCGCAGCGAAGGAATTCAAGGCTTCACAGGCGGTGATCGACCGCATCGCGGACAAGAAGATCGTCCACAAGAACAGCGCATCGCGCACGAAATCGCGAATGGCGCAGGCGATCAAGGCGTTGGCCTAGCGAGGTGACCTCCGGATCGCTACGGGGCGCCTGCGGGCGCCCCTTGTGTTTGTAGTGGACGAGAGAACTGGCTTGGGCATCCGTGACGGGCGCGCTTACCGCGCTTTGCTGCCCGCGCAACGGTCTCCTGCCACCGGGCATGGGGCTTGCTTGAGATCACCGGTGTCCAACCGCCGGCCAATCCACGACCCGATCCCACCGCCCATGTCCGACTCGGCCGGAACCTACCGGCAACCGACGCAAGCCCGCGGCACCGATGGCCCACTGCATCGCCCCATTCGATGTTGGCTCGGCGCCGTCGCGCCACGCTCGGCCAGCCGCACGATGCTGGCGATTGCCTTGGTCGGGCTCGTCGCCTGCGGCCTCACGCCCGCGACCGCTGCGGACGACGCTCTGCTGCGACGCGCACGGGATATCGAGACGTACGCATTCGCTCACCCCAAGCGCGCGATGGCCGAGTTGGCTGTGCTGACGGTGCGCGCCAACGCGGAGCCGGCCTCCGAGCTGCGCTTCGCAATCGACGTGCTCCGGGGCCAGGCGATGGTGCTGGCCGGACGAACCGCCGACGCACTCGCCCTCGCCGACCGGCTCGAAGCAGACGGGCGGGTGCATGCCCTGCCGCTGGCCCGCGCGACCGCGCTACTGGTCCGCAGCGGCGTCCAGGCGTCGGCCGGGGATTCGGCATTGGCCAACGCGCTGGCCAAAGAGACGCGCGAGCTGCTGCGGGAAACCACCGACCCGTTTCTCATGCACTCGGCGCTGATGGCAATCGGAACGACAGCGCGCGGCCGCGGTCAGCGGGACGAAGCGCTGGGAAGCTTCCAGCAAGCGCTTTCGCTCGCCGAACGGGCCGACAATCCGTATCGCCGTTCGAGCGCCCTCTACCAGTTGTCGGTTCTCTACCTCGCGTTGAAGCAGGGTGGGAAAGCACTCGATGCGAGCCTGGAGGCCTTCAGGTACGCCGAAGCGGCCGGCAGCACGTACGCGATGGCCAATGCGCGGATGGCCGAGTCCGCGGCGCTGGAGGTGCTCGGCTGGCCCGAGCGGGAGCTCGCGGCGATGGAGGAAGCGCTCGCGATTGCCCGCAAGGCGCGCTCCGAGATCGCCGAATGCCGCGCGCTGATCAACCTGTCCGACATCCGATTGCGCCGCCGGCATTTTCGGGAGGCGCTCGAGCTCTCGCGGCGCTCGCTCGCCATCGCGACGGAATATGACGATTCCGGGTTGATCGCGACCAGCAAGGCCAACCAGGGCTTCGCATTGTTCGGCCTCGGTCGCATCCAGGAGGGAAAGCGTCTTTCCGACGAGGCGCTCGCCGGCTACGAGCGCACGCGAGCGACCGCCGAGATTGCCGACCTCCTCGGCGAGTACGGGCACTACCTCGAGAAGGCCGGTGAATACAAGGCCGCACTCGCGCTCTATCACCGCGAGCGCACGCTGAATAACGAGATCGCGCAGGACACGCACCAGCGGACGGTGCTCGAAATGCAGGAGAAATACGAGTCGGAGAAGCGGCAGCGCGAAATCGATCTCCTCAACCGCGAGAACGACGTCAAGTCGGCTGAACTCGCCACGCGCATGCTGCAGCAGCGGATTTGGTGGCTGCTCGCGGCCGTATTCGCCGCATCCTTCGTCGTCGTCGCCGTGCTCTACCGGAAGCTCCGCGCGACCAATCGGCTCCTCGGCCAGACGAACCGCGAACTCTCCTTCCAGAGCAGCCGCGATCCACTGACAACGCTGTACAACCGGCGGTACTTCCAGAACTTCATCGGTGCTGAAGACGCACAGGCGGAACGCCGGCGCGAAGACGGAAGGCCCGTGCAGGCGCTGCTGCTGATCGACCTCGACCACTTCAAGGACATCAACGACCGCTACGGGCACGCGGCCGGCGACAACGTGCTGGTCGCGGTCGCACGCCGCCTGCGCGAAACGCTGCGCGAGACCGACATGATCGTCCGCTGGGGCGGCGAGGAATTCCTGGTCTTCGTCGCAGCTACGCACGCCGACAAACTGGACGAGATCGCGACGCGCGCGATGCATGCGGTGAGCAGCGCTCCGTTCCTGTACCAGGGCGCCACGATCCCGCTGACCACTTCGATCGGCTTCGTGCCGATGCCCCTGCCGCCGCACGACGTCGCGATGCCGTGGGAACGTGCGATCGGGCTGGCCGACATGGCGTTGTATCTCGCGAAACTCCATGGCCGCAACCGCGCGTACGGCATCTGCTCCTTGTCCTCTGGCGACGCCGACACTCTCGCACGCGTGGAGCGCGATCTCGATACCGCGTGGCGCGATGGCCTCGTCGATCTTCACGTGCTGCCCGGTTCCGATGCACCGGCGGTCATGGAATCGGCCGCGATGACCGACGGTTGACGGACGCGGCGTCAGGCGTGCGCGGTCGGCGGGAACATCCGGCTCGTCCTATCCCGGCCGGCCGTCGGCGCGCGGGCGCCAGTACACCGGCGCATATTTGAAGCACCAGGGGGCGAAACACGCGACCCACAACAGCGCCACCACGGCCATCACTGCGGGGTCTGGCCAAAGCTCGCCGCCAACGCGAAGCACCGCGACCATCTGCAGCAGTTGGAAAAGCCGCCATGTAACCGCGTCCGCATCGAGCGTGCGCCCCGAATGACCGCACGTCACCCGCGTGACCATCGCCATCAGCAGCGACGATGCGAAGCCGATCGTCAATGCGTGCAGCGGCGCGTAGCCGAGGCTCGCCGAACCGCCGGCGAGCAACAGCATGGATTGCACGCCCGCGAGCAGAAGCCCGATCCCGTACCAGAGAAAGCCGAGATGCAGCATCGCGAGCAGGTGATTCGTCATGCTCTGCGCCAGGCCCCAACGCATCGTCAGCCACAGCATCAACACGCCGACGGGCAGATCGACGAGCCACGTCCAGACGGCGAGGCCCGCGAGCTCCAGCGCACCGTGCAGCAACGGCGCACCCGCCATCGCGCCGAGCAGCCACCGGGGCCGGAACGCGGTCACGAACGGCACGGCACTCGCGGTAAAGAACGGAATCATCCGGTGGCAGACCGTCACGAATACCGGCAGCAAGAAGCCCCACAGGCCGGCGGTGCGCAGCCAGCCGTGCGCGCCTGCCCCCGAAAGTGCGAACGCGGCGACGCAACCGCCACCGACGGCGAGCGCCACGAGTATCAGCATCGCGTGCACCTTGTCCGTCGCCGCGCTCCCGTGGAGCAGCAGAAAAAACCGGAATGTGAGCCACAGCCAGCCGACCGCGTACGCACCGGCCGCGGCCCGCACGAATTCGCCACCCACCCACGATCCCGCGACCTGCAGCGGCACGAGCGCCAATGCCGCGATCGCGGCAAGCAGGCCGGGCGGGAGCCAGGTGGCGGGTCCGGGCGGCGTCACCCCGAGCCACCGCGGGCCCGCGGTGAACAGGAAGCCGAACATGAACAAGGGCGCGAAGCCGAAGATCATCAGCAACGCGTGCAGCGTCGTTGGCGGCACTGCAACGGACGGCGGCGGCAGTTCCGGCCATGCGCGCGCGACAAGCGTCCACGCCCACCACAGCGAAGCGAGCGTAAGCGCACCAACGCCCGTCAGGAAGAAGAACCGGTGCGGAACGGTGAAGACCAGGTTCGCGGGATTGGCGGCCACCGCGCGCGGACGCGGTTCGAATGCGAGCGCCACTGGGGGTCGATCAGGCGGCCGGCGCCGGCCGCATGCCCGTCATCAGATAGTCGATGAGGTCGCGTACCGGGCGGATCTCGCTGCCGAACGGCAGCGCCGAAGCACCGCGGAAGAACAGTCCCTTGGCCACGTTGCCGCGCAGCGCCGCGGCGAGCTGCATGTCGATGCAGAACTGGCCGATCTTCGCCACACCGTCGCGCAGCCCGCACTGGATCAGGCAGTCCCATTTGAGCGTGCAGCGCGGCTTCTTGTGGGCGGCGGCGGTGAGCTTCGGCAGGTACTTCAGGTACGTCTCGAGCCACGGCGTGCGCACGGCGCGCGCCGGCAACCCGGCCACGCTCATGAATTCGATGATGTCCTCGGGCTTCGCATCTGCCAGCACGTGCTTGAACGCGACATCGGCATCGCCCTCCTCGGTGACGGCGAACGCAGTGCCGAGCTGGACCGCCGAAGCGCCGAGCGCGAAAAGCTCGCGAATCCGCGCGTGGGTGTTGATCCCGCCCGCGGGGATCAGCGGGATTGCGCCCTCGGCGATCCCTTCGGCGCGGAAATACGCGAGCACCTCCGGCAGAACGCGCTCGAAGTCGAAGCGCGGGTCGGCCAGGTCTTCGACTTTGGCCGCGCCGAGATGGCCACCGGCGTAGCGTGGATGCTCGATGACGATCGCATCGGGGACGCGCCCCTTGCGCGCCCACTTCTTCATCACCAGGACGATGCCGCGCGCATCCGACAAGAGCGGGATCAGCGCGACGTCCGGAAAGTCGGCCGCAAGGTCCGGCAGATCGAGCGGCAACCCGGCGCCCATCACGATCGCGTCGGCGCCGCTTGCGCACGCCTGGCGGACGCTCGACGCGTAATCGCTCACCGCTCGCATCACATTGACGGCGACGATGCCGCGACCGCCCGCCAACTCCTGCGCCGCGCGGATCTCGCGGTCGAGCGCCGTCAGGTTCGCCGCGTTGACGGTCGCCTTGTCGGCATGCGCGCTTTGCGCCATCAAATCCGGATGACGGCGGCGCAGGTCGATGCTGGCGATCGTTCCGACCGCGCCCAGGCTCGCGACGGTTCCGGCGAGACGGTGTGCGGAAACACCGACCCCCATGCCGCCCTGCACAATCGGCAACGCGACCCGGCCGCGGATGCGAAGCGGCGGCAGCGCCCGGACAGCGTGATTCGCTTCGACGGCGGCATCGGGACAAGGATCGGCCATAGGGGTCGGGTGCGGCGTAGCGCCGCAATGAGGGATTGCGCGAGGCTAACCGGACCCGGGCCGGCGGTCCTTGACCGGGGTCAAGGGGAAGTCGGGAGGCCGTCGTAAATTCACATGCTAATATCTTGATTCAACAGCATTCCACGGCGCTTTTCCACCGTGCCCCCCGCTATGCCCGCCGCACCGCCCAAGCACTTCCTGCAGTTCAATGACTTCTCGCGCGAGGAATTCGACTACCTGTTCGCACGTACGCACTGGATCAAGGACCGGTTCAAGCGCTACGAGCTCTACCAGCCGCTGCGCGATCGCACGCTCGCGATGGTGTTCGAGAAGGCGTCGACGCGCACCCGGGTGTCGTTCGAGGCCGGGATGAACCAGCTGGGCGGCATCGCGATCAACCTCAATCGCGGCGACACGCAGCTTGCGCGCGGCGAGCCGATCGAGGACGTCGCGCGCGTGATCTCGCGCATGGTCGACGTCGTGATGATCCGCACGTTCGAGCAGGCGATCATCGAGCGCTTCGCCGCGCACTCGCGCGTGCCGGTGATCAACGGCCTCACCAACGAGTACCATCCGTGCCAGATCCTCGCCGACATCTACACCTACGTCGAGCACCGCGGATCGATCGCCGGCCGGACCGTCGCGTGGGTCGGCGACGCCAACAACATGTGCTACACGTGGCTGCAGGCGGCAGCGCTGCTCGGCTTCAGGGTACGGGTCTCGACGCCGCTCGGCTACGAGGTCGAGACGGCTCGCGCCGGCGCGCAGGCGGCGGGGTACTGGGAGGCATTCGCCGATCCCGTTGACGCCTGTCGCGGCGCCGACCTCGTCACGACCGACGTCTGGACGAGCATGGGCTTCGAGGCCGAGAACGAGGAGCGCAAGCGCGATTTCGAGCGCTGGAAGGTTGATGCGGCGATGATGCGGCAGGCGAAATCCGATGCGCTCTTCATGCACTGCCTGCCCGTGCACCGCGGCGAGGAGGTCGACGCCGAAGTGATCGACGGACCGCAGTCGGTCGTCTGGGACGAAGCCGAGAACCGGCTGCACGCGCAGAAGGCGCTGCTCGAGTACCTCGTCTGCGGGCGCGTCAATCCTTAGTCGATACCGAGGAGCAACGATGATCGATCATACCGGCGTTGCGGTTTCCGATGTCGCGAAGAGCAAAGCGTTCTATCGTGCGGCGCTCGGGCCGCTGGGCTACGCGGTGATCATGGAGTTCGACGAAGCCGTCGGCTTCGGTGTTCCGCCCAAGCCCGACTTCTGGATTGGCAAGGCCGATCCAGGCGGCCCGCCGATCCACGTCGCATTCCGCGCCGATTCGCGCGCGGTGGTCGACGCATTCCACAAGGCGGCCATCGCGGCCGGCGGCCGCGACAACGGTCCGCCCGGCCTGCGGCCGCACTACCACGCGAACTACTACGGCGCCTTCGTCCTCGATCCCGACGGACACAACATCGAGGCCGTGTGCCACACGCCGGCGTGAGCGCCGGCACGCGCATGAACACGGCCACGTCGATCCGCCGTTTGCTGCGCTGCGTCCTCGCTGCGGTCGCATTTGCCGCCGCTGCGGTACTCGCCCAGCCGCAATCGTGGCCCGACAAACCGATACGATTCATCGTCGCGGCGGGTCCCGGCAGCTCGCTCGACGCGCTCGCCCGCGTGATCGGCGAGAAGCTGAAGGATCGTCTCGGCCAACCGGTGATCATCGAGAACAAGCCGGCGGCCGGCGGCACCGTGGCGACCGCCGAGGTCGCGAAGGCTGCGCCGGATGGCTACACGTTGCTCCTCGGATTCAACGGCCCGCTCGCGTTCGGCCCGTTGCTGCAGAAGCTGCCCTACGATGTCCAGAGGGACCTGGCGCCGGTGATCATCACGTCGAGCCAGCCCAACGTGCTCGCGGTCAATGCGCAGCTGCCGGTCAAGTCGGTGCAGGAGCTCGTCGCGTACGCCAAGCTCAACCCGGGCAAGCTCGCCTACGCGTCGGTCGGCAACGGCAGCTCGTCGCATCTCAACATGGAACTCCTGAAAGCGGTTGCCGGATTCGACGCGCTGCACGTGCCGTTCAACGGTTCGCCGCCCGCTGTCACCGCGACGCTGCAGGGCGAAACGCAGATGATGTTCGCGGTGATGCAGCCGCTGCAGCCGCAGATTCAGGCCGGCAAGCTCCGCGCGATCGCCGTCACGACCGCGAAGCGCTTCCCGCTGCTGCCGGACCTTCCGGCGATTGCCGAATCCGGCTACCCCGGCTTCGAGGCGCTGGCGTGGAACGGCGTGATGGTGCCGGCCGGGACGCCGAAGCCCGTCATCGCGAAGCTCAACGCCGAAATCAACGCGATCATGAAAGAACCCGACGTCGTCGCGAAAATGCATGCCTCGGGCTTCGATCTCATTGGCGGCACGCCGGAGGACTTCGGCCAGTTGATCCGGCGTGAGACCGAGTCCTGGGCGCCGGTGATCCGGAAGCTCGGCCTGAAGATCGACTGAGACATCGTCAGCGCCGTATTCCGACCGCTTCACGCGCTCTCGCTTCCACGACAACCGCCGTATTGCGGCTCCGACCCCAACCATGCCCGACATCAACAAAGTGGTCCTCGCCTACTCCGGCGGCCTCGACACCTCGGTGATTCTCAAATGGCTCTCCGACACCTACGGGTGCGAAGTCATCACCTTTACCGCCGACATCGGCCAGGGCGAGGAAGTCGCGCCGGCGCGGGCGAAGGCGGTGAAGATGGGAATCAAGAAGAAGAACATTTTCATCGAGGACCTGCGCGAGGAGTTCGTTCGCGACTTCGTGTTCCCGATGTTTCGTGCCAACACCGTCTACGAAGGCGAGTATCTGCTTGGCACGTCGATCGCGCGGCCGCTGATCGCGAAGCACCTCATCGAGATCGCGAAGAAGACCGGCGCCGACGCGATTGCGCATGGCGCCACCGGCAAGGGCAATGATCAGGTGCGCTTCGAGTTGGGCGCGTATGCGCTCGAGCCGAACATCAAGGTCATCGCGCCGTGGCGGGAATGGGACCTGCTCTCGCGCGAAAAGCTGCTCGCCTACGCCGACAAGCATGGGATCCCGGTCGACTTCAAGAAGCGCAAGGGTGGCGCACCCTATTCGATGGACGCCAACCTGCTGCACATCAGTTACGAGGGCGGCATCCTCGAGGACCCGGACTTCGCGCCGGACGAGTCGATGTGGCGGATCACAGTCTCGCCCGAGAAGGCGCCGGACAAGCCGCAGGTGGTCGAGCTCACGTACCGGAAAGGCGACATCGTCGCCATCGACGGGAAGATGCTCTCGCCAGCCAAGGTGTTGGCGAAGCTCAACGAGCTGGGCGGGCGGCACGGCATCGGCCGGCTCGACATGGTGGAAAACCGCTACGTCGGGATGAAGTCGCGCGGCTGTTACGAGACGCCGGGCGGGACGATCATGCTGAAGGGCCATCGCGCGATGGAGTCGATCACGCTCGACCGCGAAGTGCTGGCGTTGAAGGATGACCTGATGCCGCGGTATGCGCGCATGATCTACAACGGCTACTGGTTCAGCCCGGAGCGCGCGCTGCTGCAGGGGCTGATCGATGCATCACAGGAAAACGTCAACGGGATGGTCCGGCTGAAGCTCTACAAGGGGACCATCATGTGCGTGGGTCGACGGTCGAAAGCCGACTCGCTGTTCGACACGACGATCGCCACGTTCGAGGACGATGCCGGCGCGTACGACCAGAAGGACGCCGCCGGCTTCATCAAGCTCAATGCGCTGCGCATGCGCATCGCGGCGAACCGCGCGCGGAGGAGAGGTCATGGCTGAAGCGACGAAGCTCCACCGCTACGAAGGACGCGCCGCGGTCGTCACCTACGACGCAAAGCGCTGCATCCACGCCGCCGAATGCGTGCACGGGATGCCGGCGGTATTCGACACGAAGGCGAAGCCGTGGGTCAACCCCGACGGCGCCGAGGCAGATGCCGTTGCCGCTGTCGTCGAGCGCTGCCCGTCGGGCGCTTTGCAGTTCGCGCATCGCGACGGGCGCGCGGCGCCGGCCCCGGCTGCGAATGCCGCGACCGTGACGCCCGACGGTCCGACATACCTGCGGGGAGACCTCGCAGTGGTGCTGCCGGATAGCGTCGCCCGTGAGACCCGGATCGCGTTGTGCCGCTGTGGCGCGTCGAAGAACAAGCCGTACTGCGATGCCAGCCACCGCGCGACGGGTTTCCACGACGCGGGAACGCTGCCCTTGACGGCCCTGGCTGGCGTGGCGGCGAACGGGGGCACGCTCACGGTAACTCCGCTGCCGAACGGTCCGATCCGCTGCGATGGACCGCTCACGCTATGCAGCACCGACGGCCGAACGACCGCGGGCGACAGGACGTTCCTGTGCCGCTGCGGCCAGTCACAGAACAAGCCGTATTGCGACGGCACGCACAAGAGGATCGGCTTTTCCTCGTAACGCCGTGAACCACCCCGGCAAGCCTCCTGCGCCATCCGAGCGTACGCCGCTCGCGTACGCGCTCCGGCTGCAACGGGCCGGGCGATTCGCCGAGGCCGAGGCCGCCTACACGGCGCATCTCGCTGCGCACCCTGCCGACGCGACTGCGCTCGCCAACGCAGGCGAGGTGGCGCTCCTTTCGGGCCGACCGGCGCTGGCAGTCAAGCGCTTCGAGCAACTCGCGGCGCTGCTGCCCGACAGCGCCGACGCCCGATGTTCGCTGGGTCACGCGCTGACCCGCCTCGGCCGGGCGAACGACGCGATCTTCCATCTCGAGCGCGCCGTTCATCTCGACCCCACGCACGCCGCCGCGCATTACCGTCTCGGCGTCGCCTTCGAGCGCGCCGGAGACCGCACCGACGCGATCAAGGTGCTCGAGCGCGCGCTGGTGCTGGACCCGCACCTCGCCGACGCCGCAGCGACACTTGGCAACGTTTACAACCGGCGGGGCGAGACGGCGCGCGCGCGCACCGCGTTCGCGCGGGCGCTCGCGATCGATCCCGCGCACGTCGGCGCGCGCACCGGGCGGGCGCTCACCGATGCGATCGAGGGCGAACTCGACGGTGCGCAGGCCGCACTCGAAGGGATCGGCAACGGGGCTCCGCGCGACCCCTCGTATTGGAATGCGCTCGGACGCCTTCGCGCCTGGTCCGGCGATCTCACCGCTGCCGAGGCGGCATACCGGCAGGCGGCAGCGCACGATGCAGATGACCTCGACGCGCGGATCGGCATCGCGACGTCCTTGCTGGGCGCAGGCCACTACTTGGAAGGCTGGCGTGCATGGGAGGTGCGCCCCGACGGCCGCTACGGGCCGCCGCGGCGCTTTGCGCAGTTGCCAGTCTGGAGCGGCGCCAAGCTCAAGGGGTCGCTGCTCGTACTGTGCGAGGGCAGCCTTTCCGACGTCGTCCAGTTCGTGCGCTTCTTGCCCGATGCCAGAGCCCGCGTGCGCAGCGTCACGTTCGTCGTCGACGGCTATTGGGCGCCGCTCGCGCCATTGCTGGCGTCGACCGCAGGGTGCGACCACATGCTGAAGGATTCCGCGCTCGTCGATACGCTCGCGGCGACGCCGGCGGCGCGCGTTTCGCTCCTTTCGCTCCCCTATCTCATGCGCGTGACGCCAGCCGCGCTCCCGGTGCGCATGCCGTACCTTGCCGCGCCGGCGGATCGCGTCGCGCAATGGCGCCCGCGGCTTGCCGCCCTGCCGACTCCGCGCATCGGCCTCGTGTGGGCGGCACGCGGCGATCGCGGCACGCTGTCGCGCCACAAGTCGGTGCCGGCAGGCGAGCTCGCGCCGTTGATCGCGACACCGGGGCTTTCGTTCGTCAGCCTGCAGGTCGGTGCGATGGGCAGCCGCGCGCCCATAGGCCCGCTCGCTGAACGTGTCGCGGACTTCTCCGGCGCCATTCGCGATTTTGGCGACACGGCGGCGATCATCGGCGAGCTCGATCTCGTCATCGCCGTGGACACTTCGGTCGCGCACGTCGCGGGCGCGATGGGCAAGCCGGTGTGGCTGCTGGACCGTTTCCACACCAGTTGGCGCTGGCGACTCGCCACGGAGCGTTCGCCGTGGTATCCGTCGCTGCGCATTTTCCGCCAGCATCGTTTCCTCGACTGGAGCCGTGTACTCGACGCGGCGGCCGCGGCGCTCCATCGATTCGCTGCCGACGGGATGTTGCCTCCCTGAGTGTTGGCGCAGCGCTGTGCCCGAACTTCCCGATCTCTCGCTCTACCGTGACGCCCTGGAGGCGCGCGTCCGCGGAACGCCGCTCGAGCGAGTCGGCCTGCTCAATCCGTTCGTGCTGCGGACCGCGCTGCCGAAGATTTCCGACGCCGAGGGCAAGCGCGTGCACTCGGTGCGGCGACAAGGCAAGCGTCTCGTGCTGGCGCTCGACGACGACTTGTTCCTGGTCCTCCACCTGATGATCGCCGGCCGCCTGCGCTGGCAGGAGCGCACTGCCAAGCTGCCGCCGCGGATCACGCTGGCGCTCTTCGACTTCCCTGCCGGCCGACTCGTATTCACCGAGGCGGGGACGAAGCGCCGCGCATCGCTCCACTGCGTGCGCGGCGAGGCGGCGCTGGGCGAGCTCGATGCGGGCGGTCTCGAAGTGATGTCGACCGACGCGACGGCCTTTGCGCTCCGACTGCGCATGGAGAATCACACGCTCAAGCGCGCGCTGACCGACCCTCGGTTGGTCGCCGGGATCGGCAATGCGTATTCGGACGAGATTCTGCACTGCGCCCGCCTTTCGCCGCTGGCGCTCACCGGAAAGCTCGACGACCGCGAGCTCGCGCGGCTGTTCGACGCGGCGCGTAGTGTGTTGAGCGCATGGACGGAGCGCTTGCGCGCGCAGGCGGGCGACGCGTTCCCCGTGAACGTGACCGCTTTCAGGCCCGAGATGGCAGTCCATGGCCGCTTCGGCAAACCGTGTCCGGAATGTGGCGCGCCAGTACAGCGCATCGTCTACGCCGAGAACGAATGCAATTATTGCGCGCGCTGCCAGACCGGCGGCGCGATTCTCGCCGATCGCGCGCGCTCCCGCCTGTTGCACCGGAGCTGGCCGCGGTCGATCGACGAACTCGGTTGACTTCGGTCGCGGCGCTGCCGTTTCCGTAATGGCGCCAATGCCTGTAGACTTTCGCCTCACTCGCACCTCTCGCCTCCTCCTTCATGCCCTCGTTCGACATCGTGTCCGAAGTGAACCAGGTCGAAGTACGCAATGCCGTCGACCAGGCCAACAAGGAGCTTGCCACCCGCTTCGACTTCAAAGGCACCGATGCCCGCATCGAGCATGCCGACAAGATCCTGACTCTCTTCGCCGACGACGACTTCAAGCTGTCGCAGGTGACCGACATCCTGACGGGAAAGCTGGCGCGACGCGGTGTGGACGTCCGTGCGCTCGAATACGGCAACGTCGAAAAGATTTCCGGCAACAAGGTGAAGCAGCCGGTCACGATCCGCGTGGGCATCGAGCAGGAACTGTCGAAGAGGATCGTTCGGCTGATCAAGGACAGCCGAATGAAGGTTCAGGCATCGATCCAGGGCGATGCCGTGCGCGTGTCCGGCGGCAAGCGCGACGACCTGCAGAATGCGATCGCGCTGGTGAAGAAGTCGATCACCGACTTTCCGGTGCAGTTCGGCAACTTCCGCGATTAGAGTTCCATAGCCTTGTCGTTGCCCGAGCGCATCACGTCGCATCCGGTCGCGCTGCGCCCGTTTGTCGCGACCGATGCGCCGCGCCTCGCTCTGCTTTGCGGTGACTGGGAAGTGGCGCGGATGACGGCCGTAATCCCCCATCCGTACACGACGCGCATGGCCGAAGAGTGGATTGCCACGCACGCGGCGGAGCGCGAGGCCGGAAGCGCGTGGAACTACGCGATCACACGAGTGGACGACGGGCTCCTGGTCGGCGCCATCGGGGTGAGCGCCAGCCCCGGCGCAGTCGATTCCTTCGGCTATTGGGTGGGCCGCCCGTTCTGGCGGCGGGGCTACGCGACCGCCGCGAGTCGCGCGATCATCGCGCTTTCGTTTGCACGGCTCGACCGCGACGAATTGCATGCGACGCATCTCACGCGCAATCCGGCCTCCGGGCGCGTGATGGAGAAATGCGGAATGACACTCGAGCGGCGCGAGTCGAAGGCGCACCGCGACGGTCCGGCGGAAGGGTTCTGCGTATGGTCGATCACGCGCGAGCGGTGGTCGATGCTGCGGGGGACCCCGTGAAGGCGCCGCTGCTCTTCGTCGGCGGGACGCTGGCTACACCCCGCCTCTCGCTCGAGCCATTGACGCCGGCACACGCGCCGCTGTTGTTCGAGGGCTTCGCCGATCCGACACTGTACCGCTGGATCAACGCCGAACCACCGGCAAACGTGGCGGAGCTTCAGCTTCGTTTCGAGCGCATCGCCAACCCGTACGCGCCGGGTGGCGAGCTCTGGCTCAACTGGACCCTGCGGCGTACCGATGACGGTACTTACGTGGGGCTGATCGAAGCGACGGTCCGGGCCGACCGCGTCGTTTTTCTGGCCTATTATGTTTTCACGCCGTTCGCGCGGACTGGCATCGCGCGCGAAGCCTGCGCCGCGGTCATCGAGCACCTGTGGCGCGCATACGATGCCGCGGAAATCCGCTCCGACATCGATTTTCGCAACGTCCCCTCGCGCTGCCTTGTCGAATCCCTGGGCTTCGTACGGCGCACGCGCAACATCGTCACGACACTGCGCGGTACGCCGTCGATCGACTACCGCTACCGGCTGAAGCGCCCTGTATAGCGCGGTGGCTGTTCACGGCGCCGCCGCCATGCTGACTGCACGACCACTCGCTGCACTCTTCGTTACGCCGCTAGCGCAGGTCGGCGACGAGCGCCGCGCGCGTCTCGGCGGCGACCACCGGCATTGCCACCGTGTATTGCGAATGATCGATGCCCATCCCGAGCGCGGCGCCGCGCCGGAGCGCGGCGATCATCTCCGGCGTCATCTCGAAGCGCAGGAAATGCACCGACGACGTCTTTTCCTCGGTCTCGCGCTCGAGGTCTTCGTCGGCGATCGCAAAGACCTTCCCGAACCCCTCCACCTGCACGTACGTGCGCCCTTCGATGCCCCTGAGCCGGGCGAGCGCTGCGCGGCGCTCGTCGACGTCGTCGTACTCGATCAGCATCGTCGCCTTGAGGTTCGAGCCGTCGGGGACCAGGGGATTGTAGGCGTCGAGCTCGTCGCGGATGCCTTCCTCGTCGAACGTTTTCTCGATCCGCAGCATCTCCTGGATCTGGTAGCGGATTGTCAGCTCGTCTTCGAAATGCAGCGTGACGTGCTCGCCCAGGTGGACGGTGCGGGGCTTCTTGTGCGCAAGTACCTGCGCACGAAACTGCGGGCGTGCCTTCGCATAGGCTTCCAGTGTCAGCAGCGACTCGCGGGAGATGGCGGGCATCGTATCCACGCTCAATGCTGGCCCGTGATGGGCCCATCCTTGAACAGGATCTCGCGCAGTTCCCGGTCGAACACCGCGTTGTGGCGCCGGATCCATTCGAGCGTCATCGACGCGTGCTCGATCTCCTCGTCGCGGTTGTGTGCGAGGATCGTCTTGAGATCGGATTCCGTGCACGCGTCGACGCGCTGGTTGTACCAGTCGATCGCTTCCAGCTCCTCGATCAGCGAGATCACCGCCCGGTGGAAATCCATCGTTTGCAGGGACAGCTTGTCGATGGGCTCGTGATAGCCTTCGTGTGCCATTGCATTTTTCCTTCAAGGGGTCAAAGTCGATTTTCGTGCCGGCAGGTTCGCGTCAGGGCGTCAGGAATTCAGCTCTGCACCCAATCCGTAGGCGATCCGCAGCAGCGTCAGCGGATGTTCCTTTTTCGCGTGGTGCGGCGCGCCGGATTCGTCGAGCCCCTGCAGGATGCGGCGGCCCGCGATGGGGCAGTCCGAGCTGACGAAATCCGGATCGGTCTGCGCCATCTGCCGGAACACCGGCTTGCCGATCTTCATCGACGCTGCGTAGAACTCGGTCTTTACGCCGTAAGTGCCGTCGTGGCCGGCGCAGCGTTCGACGGTGTTCACCCGGGTGTCCGGCACCCATTCCAGCACTTCGCGCGTCTTCTGGCCGACGTTCTGCACGCGCGAGTGGCACGGGATGTGGTAACTCACGTTGCCAAGCGGCCGCGCGAAGTCCTTCTTCAAGAGGCCGTCGCGGTCGCGCAAGACGAGGTATTCGAACGGGTCGAACATTGCGTCGGCCACGGCCGACACGTCGGCGTCGTCGGGAAAGAGCAGCGGCAACTCCTGCTTGTACATGAGCGTGCACGACGGCACCGCGGTCAGGATCGCGTAGCCGGCCTTCGCCAGCGCCGCGAGGACGGGGATGTTGACGTCCTTGAGCTTTTCGACCGCCTCGAAGTCGCCGAGCTCGAGCTTCGGCATTCCGCAGCACGCTTCCTTGGCGACGATCGTGTACGGCACCTCGTTGTGGTCGAGAATCCGAAGCAGGTCGTGGCCGATACCGGGCTCGTTGTAGTTGATGTAGCAGGTCGAAAAAACCGCGACCTTGCCCGGCGTGCGCTGCCCGTCGCGGACGGGCCAAGCCACCGACGGTCGCGCCGTCTTGCGAAAATGCGCGCCGCTATAGGGCGGCAGCCGCGGTTCGGCAGCGATGCCCAGCACTTTGTCCATCGCCTTGCGCGCCGCCGGCATTGCGTTGGCCTTGTTGACCATCCTGACGACGACGGGGATCGTCGCCAGCCGGCCGACGCGATCGGTGCTGGTGAGCAGGCGGTCGCGGAAGCTCGTTTCGCCCTTGCGAAACATGACGGCCTTCGCGCGGAGCATCACGTGCGGGAAGTCGACGTTCCACGGGTGTGGCGGCACGTAGGGGCACTTCGTCATGTAACAGACGTCGCACAGATAGCACTGGTCGACGACCTTCGCGTAGTCCGATTTCGCGACGCCGTCCACCTCCATCGTCTTGCTGTTGTCGACGAGGTCGAACAGCGTCGGAAACGCGTTGCACAGGCTGACGCAACGGCGGCAACCATGGCAGATGTCGAAGATGCGCTCCATTTCCGCGTGCAGCGCCGCGTCGTCGTAGAACTCCGGATTGCGCCAGTCGAGCGGGTGGCGCGTGGGGGCTTCGAGGCTGCCTTCGCGCGAGGTCATTGTGGGGTCGGAAGTAGCGTTCGAGGGACAGACCGGGCCATCGCGCATGTGCATTCCAGCATGCGATTCGACGTCGCGTCGATGAAAGTTAGTGCGTCGCCAACCGGCGACGCACTAACCGTGAAATGAGCGTCGCCGCAGGTGACGCTCGATATCGCCACGACACTCAGTTCAGTCGGCCAGCGCGTCCAGTGCTTTCTGGAACCGGTTCGCGTGCGACCGCTCGGCCTTCGCCAGCGTCTCGAACCAATCCGCGATCTCTTCGAAGCCCTCCGTGCGCGCGGCCTTCGCCATGCCCGGGTACATGTCGGTGTACTCGTGCGTTTCGCCGGCGATCGCCGCCTTCAGGTTCGAGCGGGACGGCCCGATCGGCAAATCCGTGGCCGGATCGCCGACCTGCGCCAGGTAGTCGAGGTGGCCGTGCGCATGGCCCGTTTCGCCTTCGGCGGTCGAGCGGAACACGGCGGCGACGTCGTTCTGACCCTCGACGTCGGCCTTGTTGGCGAAGTACAGGTAACGGCGGTTTGCCTGCGATTCGCCGGCAAATGCGGCCTTGAGGTTATCGTGGGTCTTGGTGCCTTTGAGAGCCTTCATCGTGTTTCTCCTCGAATGTTGAGCGTTGCTGCAATCTGCTCCGGCCACGGCCGGAGCAGAGAATCGACCGGCGTCACATGCGACGTTGCCGCCGACGAACGCATTCTGCGCGCCATGCATCGATGCGTCCAATTGATTGTGCATATTCGAACGATAACTTGCGCTAATCGAGCGGCAAGCACACCGGTTCGTCAATTTCCACCTGCGGGCGCGGCCGGAGAATCCAGGCTCCGGTCGCGTGCGACGTGGCAGGTATGACTCACGGCACGGAAGGCGGGCGTGCCAAGCACGGCTCCGGGAAGGATCTTCGGGCAACCCGCGGTGGACGCGGGGTCACCGCACATCTCAGTCGATTCGATCGTACGCGGGCAGCGTCAGAAACTCGACGAACGTATCGTTGTTGACGAGTTCAGCGAAGATCTGCGCCGCGTCGTCGTACCGGCCGGCGCCGAAGGCGGGGCCGAGCAGGTCGCGGATCTTCCCCATTTCCTCGGGGATCATCGCCGCAACCATCACCTTCGTGATCTTCCGGCCGTCGTCGAGCTTGCCCTTCGGCGACCGGATCCACTGCCACACCTGGGAGCGCGAGATTTCCGCGGTGGCTGCATCCTCCATCAGGTTGAATATCGGCACCGCGCCCTGCCCCGCAAGCCAAGCTCCGATGTACTGGATTGCGACATTGATGTTGAGACGCAACCCCTTCTCGGTGATGGGCGTCTCGGGCTCGAATTTGACGAGGTCCGCTGCGCCGGCTTTCACGTCGTCGCGCTTCTTCGTCGCGATCTGGTTCGGCCCTGGCATCAGCCGGTCGAATGCCTCCTTGGCCACCGGCACGAGCCCTGGGTGCGCGACCCACGTGCCGTCGTGCCCGTAGGTCGCCTCGCGCTCCTTGTCGGCCTTGACCTTCGCGAACGCCTCGGCGTTGGCGGCTTCGTCGTTCTTGACGGGGATCTGTGCCGCCATCCCGCCCATCGCGTGGATGTTGCGGCGGTGGCAGGTCTTGATCAGGAGCTCGGCGTAACTCCTGAGGAAGTGCGTGGTCATCGTGACCAGCGCGCGATCGGCGAGGCAGAAGTCCTTGTTGTTCCTGAATTTCTTGATGCACGAGAAGATGTAGTCCCAACGCCCGCAGTTGAGGCCGGCCGAATGCTCGCGCAGCTCGTAGAGGATCTCGTCCATCTCGTAGGCAGCAACGATCGTCTCGATCAGCACCGTCGCCTTGATCGATCCCTGCGGCACGCCGAGGTCGTTTTGCGCCATCACGAAGATGTCATTCCACAGCCGTGCCTCGAGATGGCTCTCGAGCTTCGGCAAGTAGAAGTAAGGGGCCGTGCCGCGCGCGAGCAGCTCCTTGGCGTTGTGAAAGAAGTAGAGCGCGAAGTCGAAGATCCCGCCGGAGATCGGTGTGCCGTCGATCAGCACGTGCTTCTCCGGCAGGTGCCAGCCGCGCGGGCGCACGAACAGCACGGCGGTCTTCTCGTTCAACCGATAGGCCTTTCCTTCCGCGGACGTGAAATCGATCCTTCTACGGATCGCGTCTCGCAGGTTGAGGTGGCCCTGGATATTGTTGTCCCATTTCGGCGTGTTCGCATCCTCGAAGTCGGCCATGAACACGCTGGCACCGGAGTTCAGCGCGTTGATGATCATCTTGCGGTCGACCGGGCCGGTGATCTCGACGCGCCGGTCGACGATGTCGGCGCGCACCGGTGCGCAGATCCAGTCGCCATCGCGAATGGCGCGCGTCTCGGCGAGGAAGTCGGGTAATTTTCCGGCATCGAACTCGGCTTGGCGCTGTGCGCGGCGCGCGAGCAATTTGGCGCGGCGGTCGCCGAAAGCGCGTTGCAGTTTCGCTGCGAACGCCATGGCCTCGGGCGTCAGGATCTGCGCGTACTCGGGAGTGATGCGACCCGTGATGTCGATGCCGGGGCCATACGGGGGCGTGCTCATGGTGACGGGTTTCCTCGGTTCGATGGCGCCGGATTGCTTCGCGGCAAGACCGCCCTGCCGGTGAACCCGGGAAAACGTTCCATTTTACTACGCCGCCGTGGCCCGAATGGATGGAAGTACCCGCGCCGCCTCGGCCTCCTCATCGGCCACAACATGCGACTACCGAGCCGTCGGCCTCGCAGCCGCCATTCGGGATTGCTCGCATCCCCTAGCCTGCGGCGTGGGGCTCCTGCTCGCCTCTCAGGCGGCCAATTGCGGGTTCAACCGCTCTTGCCTGCTGTGCAATTTGTTCAGCGCGTTCAGGTAGGCCTTCGCCGACGCGACGATGATGTCGGTGTCGGCACCGTTGCCGTTGACGATGCGCGCGTCGCGCTCCAGCCGGACCGTGACCTCGCCCAGCGCGTCGGTGCCGGTGGTGATCGCATTGACCGAGTACAGCAGCATTTTCGCCTTCGACTTCACCATCCGCTCGATCGCCTTGAACACGGCGTCGACCGGCCCGTCGCCGTTCGTCTCGGCGTGGAGCTCCGTATCGCCCGCGGCCATGGCGACGCGCGCGTGCGGCGTCGTGCCGGTCTCGGAGACGACCTTCAGCGTCAATAGTCGGTAGTGCTCCTGATCAGGCGTCACCGATTCGTCGGACGCGAGCGCCTGCAGGTCCTCGTCGAACACCTGTCCCTTCTTGTCGGCGAGCTCCTTGAACTTCGCGAACGCATGATTGACCGCCTCGTCGCTCCCAAGGTCGATGCCCAGCTCCGAGAGCCGCGTCTTGAACGCATTGCGCCCGGAGAGCTTGCCGAGCGAGAGCTTGTTGGCGTTCCAGCCCACGTCCTCGGCACGCATGATCTCGTAGGTCTCCCGATGCTTCAGCACGCCGTCCTGGTGGATGCCGGATTCGTGCGCGAACGCGTTGGCACCGACGATCGCCTTGTTCGGCTGGACCGGAAAGCCGGTGATGCTGGACACGAGTTTCGACGCCGCGACGATCTGCGTGGTTTCGATGCGCGTCGTGCAGGGGAATACGTCCTTGCGCGTCTTTACCGCCATCACGATCTCCTCGAGCGACGCATTGCCGGCGCGTTCGCCGAGGCCGTTGATCGTGCATTCGACCTGCCGCGCCCCGTGCATCACCGACGAGAGCGAATTGGCGACCGCGAGTCCGAGGTCGTTGTGGCAGTGGACCGACCACACGGCCTGATCGGAGTTCGGCACGCGCTCGCGCAAGTTCGCGATCAGCGTGCCGAACTGCCACGGCATCGTGTAGCCGACGGTGTCGGGAATGTTGACCGTGGTCGCACCCGCGGCAATCGCCGCCTCGAGCAGACGGCACAGGAAGTCCGGCTCGGAGCGGCCTGCATCCTCGGGCGAGAACTCGACATCGTCGGTGTATTCGCGCGCCCAGCCGATCGCCTTCACCGCCTGCTCCAGCACTTGGTCGGGGGTCATGCGCAGCTTCATCTGCATGTGGATCGGCGACGACGCGATGAACGTGTGAATGCGGCCCGACTTTGCTCCCTTCAGTGCATCGCCCGCGCGGCGAACGTCGTTTTCGTTGGCCCGCGCGAGGCCGCACACGGTGCTGTCATGGATGGCGCCGGCAATCGCGCGCACCGCCTCGAAGTCGCCATTCGACGAGGCGGGAAAGCCCGCCTCGATCACGTCGACGCGCAATCGCTCGAGCTGCTTCGCGATGCGCATCTTCTCGTCCTTGGTCATCGATGCGCCCGGGCTCTGCTCGCCGTCGCGCAACGTCGTGTCGAATATGATCAGGTGATCGGCCATGGCCCGCTCCCGGAACGGTGACAAGCTGGAATCAATGCCCGCCGGCTCGATGCCGGCAGGTACGGGTACTGCGAAAAGGGGGGTGTATTTATCTGCGCGCGGGGCGCAGCAGGAGCAGCAGCAGGCCGCCCGAAAGGGAGGTCGGCGCAGGAAGCGCAGGACGGCCGGCGATGGAGAAGCGGCTCATTGCGTTGCACTATAACCGCAAATCCGCCACCGAAGCAAGGCCTTGCGCCCCGTCGCGCGCGCGGCTCATCGGCTAGGGCAGCGACGGCGGCGCACGCGGGCGGCGGCGCAGCGTCGTCCACGCCAATCCCGCATAGCCCGAGACCGCGTAGACGACGAATCCGGCGAACAGCACGATCGCCGGCTGGTAGGAAAGCAGCGCGATGACCAGCACGAACACGATGATCGCGAGAAACGGCACGCTCTTCTTGAGATTGATCGTCTTGAAGCTGTAGTACTTCACATTGCTGACCATCGTGAGGCCCGCGAACACGGTCACCACCCACGACCACCATTTGAGGCCGGCCGGATCGATGTTGGCATCGTCGATGATCCAGACGAAACCCGCGACGAGCGCCGCGGCGGCGGGACTCGGTATCCCGGTGAACCACCGCTTGTCGGCAACGTCGAGCATCACGTTGAAGCGCGCGAGACGCAGCGCGGCGCCGGCGACGTAGACGAACGCGGCAATCCAGCCGAGCTTGCCCATCCCCTTCAACGCCCACTCGTAGATGATGAGCGCCGGCGCGGCACCGAAACTCACCATGTCGGCGAGGCTGTCGTATTCGGCGCCGAATGCGCTCTGCGTGCGGGTAAGTCGGGCGACGCGCCCATCGAGGCCGTCCAGGACCATCGCGACAAAAATCGCGGCCGCCGCCTGGTCGAAACGCAGGTTCATCGCCTGCACGATCGCGTAGAAGCCCGCGAACAGCGCCGCCGTCGTGAACAGGTTCGGCAGCAGGTAAATCCCGCGCCGGCGGATCCGGTTCTTGCGCAACGCGCGCTGGGCGTCGAAGTCCGACATGGCGCCGCAAAGGTAGCACAATCGGCGCGCCGCGCAACGACAAGGGCAAGGGTCCGGCCGGATCAGGCCGTCGGAAGGAGCGCGATGATTGTCTCGGTTGCGAAGACCATGTCCCCGACCGCGACCCTCGGCACCGCCGTCGGCGGCAGATACACGTCGACGCGCGAGCCGAAGCGGATGAAGCCGTAGCGCTGGCCGCGCGCGACGGTGTCGCCCGGCTTGACGTAACAGAGGATTCGGCGCGCGATCAGGCCCGCAATCTGGACGCAGGTGACTTCCTGGCCGCCGGCCGTGCGCAGATGGAGCGCGTGGCGCTCGTTGGCGAGCGACGCCTTGTCGAGGGCGGCATTGAGGAAGCTGCCGCGGTGATACCAGGCGTTGGCGACGCTGCCGTCGACCGGGATCCGATTCGAGTGGACGTTGAACACGTTCATGAACACGCTGATCATCAAGGCGTCGCGGTCGAGATACGGGTCGCGCGCCTGCTCGACCTTGACGATGCGGCCGTCGGCGGGCGACAGCACGGCACTTGGTTGCTGCGGGACCGTGCGCGGCGGGTCACGGAAAAACTGCCCGATGAAGACCACGGCGAGCCACGCGAGCGCCGCGAGAAACCACAGCTCCAATGCCGAGAGCGCGACAGCGACCACCACTGCGATCGCGAGAAACAGCCAGCCCTCGCGGGCGATGAGAGGGTGCGGATAGCGGGACATGCGCAAGGGAAGTCGGTAGCTGGATGGGATCCGGCATCGAAAGCGGCCAGATCAACCGGCGTTCCGGATGCGGCTATCTTGTCTGGGCGTCGATTCCGCGCCGCAACTCGCCAGCCTGTCGTTGCACCGTCGACTCGACACCGCGCGCGCGCTCCATCGGCGCCTGAAACGACGGCGTCGCCGGCGACACCAAATTTCCGTCCGTCGCTGCGGGAGGAAGGCGCGTGCGTTCCCCCTGGCGTGCCGGATCGGCCTGAACGGCAGGGCCACCCATCAAGCCATACGATTTCAATGCGTCCTTTGCCAGGACCGCGATGATCGCGAGCACGATCAGGATCACGATCAAGCCCAACCAGCCGCGCTGCCGATAAGCGGTCTTCATCCAGGCCTCCCCAAGATGCCGAATGCCGAGCTTACGCCTGTCGCCGCAGCCTCATTCGGCCGGCGGTCCGACGCGGCGCGGCGTCCGTCATGGGGCGCCCAGGCTCGCGCCGCTCCTCCCCGGCTCGCGCCACCTCGGTCCGCCTGCAACCAGCTCCGCGGGGGCCCTTCGGCCTCCTCGGTCCGCCGTGCAATGCGACCAACTCGTCGGCCTCGTTGCGTCGACTCGCCCCGGTCGCATCCCCTTGCGCTTCGCGCGTGGGCGCCCCTGCTCCCCGGCTCGCGCCGCTAGTTCCGCGACTGATCGACGAGCTTGTTCTTCCTTATCCACGGCATCATCGATCGCAGCTTCTCGCCCACCTGCTCGATCGGGTGCGCGGCGGTGAGGCGGCGGTGCGACAGCAGCGTCGGCGCTCCGGCGCGGTTCTCGAGGATGAACTCCTTCGCGTAATCGCCGCTCTGGATGCGGGTGAGCGCCTCGCGCATCGCCCGCCGGGTCTCGTCGGTGATGATCTTCGGCCCGGTCACGTATTCGCCGTACTCGGCGTTGTTGGATATCGAGTAGTTCATGTTGGCGATGCCACCCTCGTAGATGAGGTCGACGATCAGCTTCACCTCGTGCAGACATTCGAAATAGGCCATCTCCGGCGCGTAGCCGGCCTCGGTGAGCGTCTCGTAGCCGGCCTTGATCAGCTCGACCATGCCGCCGCACAGCACCGTCTGCTCGCCGAAGAGGTCGGTTTCGGTCTCCTCGCGGAAGTTGGTCTCGATGACCCCGGCACGCGCACCACCGATTGCCGCCGCATACGACAGCGCGACATCGCGCGCCTTCTTCGACGCGTCCTGGTGCACGGCGATCAGCATCGGCACGCCGCCACCCGCGACGTATGTCGAGCGCACCGTGTGCCCCGGCGCCTTCGGCGCAATCATCACGACGTCGAGGTCGGCGCGCGGCACGACCTGTCCGTAGTGGATGTTGAAGCCGTGCGCAAACGCCAGCGTGGCGCCCTTCTTGATGTGCGGCTCGACGCCGTCCTTGTACACGGCAGCGATGTGCTCGTCGGGCATCAGCATCATCACGACATCGGCGCCTTCGACCGCATCCTCGACGCTCGCGACCTTGAGGCCGGCCTTCTTCGCCTTGTCCCAGGACGCGCCGCCCTTGCGCAAGCCCACGGTTACCTTCACGCCGGAGTCGTGCAGGTTGAGTGCATGGGCATGGCCCTGCGAGCCGTAGCCGACGATCGTGACCTTCCGGCCCTTGATCAGCGAGAGGTCCGCGTCCTTTTCGTAGTAGATTTTCATGTTCGTCCCTCGTTGTGCTTGTCACTCCCGCGCCGGGGCGATCGAGCGGCGCTCAGGGTCCCCGCGTACGCGGACGACGTTGAGCTTGTTTCGTCGACCGCGTGCCTCGCGAGCCCGCTAGATGCGCAGGATCCGTTCCCCACGCCCGATTCCGGACGCACCGGTACGTACCGTCTCCAGGATGACGCCGGGCTCGATCGCCTGCAGGAACGCGTCGAGCTTCGAGCCGGTTCCTGTCAGCTCGATCGTGTAGCTCTTGTCGGTCACGTCGAGGATGCTGCCGCGGAAGATGTCGGCGAGACGCTTCATCTCCTCGCGGTCCTTGCCCGCGGCGCGCACCTTGACCAGCATCAGCTCGCGCTCGATGTGATTGCCCTCGGTCAAGTCGACGACCTTGACCACGTCGACCAGCTTGTTCAGCTGTTTCGTGATCTGCTCGATCACATCGTCGGAGCCGATGGTGACGATCGTCATCCGCGACATCGTCACGTCCTCGGTCGGCGCCACCGTCAGCGACTCGATATTGTAGCCACGCGCGGAAAAAAGGCCCGAGATCCGCGACAGGGCGCCAGCCTCGTTCTCGACGAGGATGGAGAGGATGTGCCTCATATGAACCCCCAACCGCCGAAGGGGGCGCAGTTCAATGCGGCCTCCGTGCAGTTGCAGTCTGAGAGTTGCGTCGTGGGGTCGGCCGCCGCCGACGCTCGCAGGCCCGCCATTCGCGCCTTGGCTTCGCCCTGCTCGGTTGGACGTCCTTGTGCCGGTCCGGCGGCGTTCACAGTTCCTCCGCCAGGATCATCTCGGTCAGGCCCTTGCCGCCCGGCACCATCGGGAAAACGTTCTCCTTCTGATCGGTGATGAAGTCGAGGAAGACGAGGCGGTCCTTCAGCTTGAACGCCTCCTTCAGCGCGCCTTCGACATCGCCCGGTTTCTCGATCTTGATCCCGACGTGGCCGTAGGCCTCGGCCAGCTTCACGAAGTCGGGTAGTGCATCCATGTACGATTCCGCGTAGCGGTTGCCATAGAAGAATTCCTGCCACTGCCGGACCATCCCCATGTAGCGGTTGTTGAGGTTCACCACCTTGATCGGCAGGTGATACTGCTTGCAGGTCGAGAGCTCCTGGATGCACATCTGGATCGAGGCTTCGCCGGTGACGCAGACGACGGTCGCGTCGGGATTCACCAGTTGCACACCCATTGCCGCGGGTAAGCCGAAACCCATCGTCCCCAATCCGCCCGAGTTGATCCAGCGGCGCGGCTTGTCGAACTTGTAGTACTGCGCGACCCACATCTGGTGCTGGCCGACGTCGGACGTGATGATTGCGTCGCCCTTCGTCAACTCGTAGAGCTTCTGCACCACGTACTGCGGCTTGATGAGGTTGCTCTTCGTGTCGTACTTGAGACAATCCTTGCGCTGCCAGTCCTTGATTTCCGCCCACCACGCCTTGAGCGCGGCGGAATCCGGGCGCTGCGGCGACGACTCGATGAGCCTGATCATCTCGTCCAGCACGTCGGCGACATAGCCGACGATCGGCACGTCGACCTTCACGCGCTTGGAGATCGACGACGGGTCGATGTCGATGTGGATGATCTTGCGATCGCTGCGGAAAAAGTGCGACGGGTTGCCGATAACGCGATCGTCGAAGCGCGCGCCGACGGCAATGAGAACATCGCAGTGTTGCATCGCCATGTTCGATTCGTAGGTGCCGTGCATCCCCAGCATGCCGGTGAACTGCGGATCGGTCCCGGGGAAGCCGCCCAGCCCCATCAGCGTGTTCGTGCACGGAAAGCCCAGCAGCCGCACGAGGCGCGTCAGCTGCGGCGCGGCGTTGTTGAGGATCACCCCGCCGCCGGTATAGACCATCGGCCGCTTCGCGTCGAGCAGGAGCTGTACCGCCTTCTTGATCTGCCCGGCGTGGCCCTTGGTCACCGGGTTGTACGAGCGCAGCGCCATCGTCTTCGGGTACGCGAACTCGGCCTTTGCCTGCGTCACGTCCTTCGGGATGTCCACGAGAACCGGCCCGGGGCGGCCGGTCGCCGCGAGATAGAACGCCTTCTTGATTGTCACGGCCACGTCCTTCACGTCCTTCACGAGGAAGTTGTGCTTGACGCAGGGCCGCGTGATGCCGACCGTATCGCACTCCTGGAACGCGTCCTGGCCGATCGCATGCGTCGGCACCTGGCCGGTGATCACGACCATCGGGACCGAGTCCATGTAGGCGGTCGCGATGCCCGTCACCGCGTTGGTGACGCCCGGCCCGGAGGTGACGAGCGCGACGCCGATCTTCTGGCTCGAGCGCGAGTAGCCGTCGGCCGCATGGACAGCACCCTGCTCGTGCCGGACGAGCACGTGCTTGATCTTGTCCTGCTTGAAGAATTCGTCGTAGATGTTGAGGACCGCGCCGCCGGGATACCCGAAGACGTACTCGACGCCTTCTTCCTGGAGGCAGCGGATGACGATTTCGGCACCCGTGAGTTGCATGGCTCGGACCTTAAGCGAATGGCTGGACTCCCCCTGTGCGTCCTGGACGCGCAGGGTTCCGCGAAACTCATGGCGCGCATTGGGGATGGACGCGCCCACCAAGGCTTGGATCGGGTAGAAAGCCGCGATTGGGATACTCCGGCCGCACCCCAAGGGATTCTCCGATGACGCTTGTGGCACCTCCGGAGGGAGCGCAAACGGCCGTTATTGCATTACAGCATCGGCCGTCTCCGGCCGACAGTCGAACGTTACCCGGACCTCCCTTGCCGGTCAAGTCGGTTGCGCCGCACAACGGCGCTTGCGGCACCGCGTCCTATAATGGCGCGCCTTTGCCTCGATCGGACGCGTTTCTGGCCTCTCTCCGTGAAATTTCGGCGTTTCTGGCGGAAGTCGAACGCCGCGCGTTCAAGCAGGCGATGTTCGCTGTCCGTGACGAGGATTCGGCGCTCGACGTAGTCCAGGACGCCATGCTGAAGCTGACCGAGAAATATGCCGAAAAACCGGCAGCCGAGCTGCCGATGCTGTTTCAGCGGATCCTTCAGAACACGATCCATGACTATTTCCGGCGCCGAAAAGTGCGTTCGACGTGGACCACCGTGCTGTCAGCGCTGGGGAAAGGTGACGAAAAGGATGAAGATTTCGATCCGCTCGAAACCCTGCCCGCCAGATCCGACTCGAGCGCGCCTGCGGATCCCGCGGAACAGCTCCAGCAAGCGCAGATTCTCGGCGTCATCGAGGATGCGCTGACGAGGCTTCCTGCACGTCAACGGGAAGCGTTTTTGCTGCGTTACTGGGAAGAGCTCGATGTGGCGGAAACCGCCACGGCCATGGGCTGCTCGGAAGGGAGCGTCAAGACGCATTGCTCGCGAGCGGTTCACGCCCTATCGGTGATGCTCAAGGCCAAAGGGGTTTCGCTATGATGACCGACGAATCCAATTTCGCCAAAAAAATAAGAACTTACCTTGAACGCGGCGCCACCGATCTCAAGGCGGGGACGGTGTACCGACTCCAACTCGCGCGCCAGCAGGCCTTGGCGCGCCTTGCCGACCCCCAAACGGTCCCCGAGGCTCGGCTTGCGGGTGCGGGTGCCGGCGGCTCGGGTACCCTTGGCGGACGCGGCGGACGCGGCCTCTGGACACGCGGCCGGTTGTGGTTGGGCATCGCATTCGTCGTCGCCGCGGGAATCGGCTACCAACAGTGGCTGGCGTACCAGCAGCTGTGGGACATCGAGGAAACGGACGCCGCGATCCTGTCCTCGGACCTGCCGATCGATGCATACGTGGACCGGGGATTCCAGAATTGGCTGAAGCACGCGTCCGACGAAGACTGATTCGTGATAGCGGATGGGCGTTGGTTCTCGCGGTCGGAATGGCAGCGAGCGCCGCGGCGCAGCCGGTCGCCCTTCGGTCGCCGTCCTGGACGGAGCTTTCCCCCAACGAAAAGCAGATCCTCGGCCCGCTCGCGCCGGACTGGGACAAGCTCGACGCCCAGCGCAAGCAGAAGTGGCGCGGCATCGCGCAACGCTATTCGAAGCTGTCGCCCGACGAGCAGCAGCGAGCTCAGCAGCAGATGCGCACGTGGGCGCAGTTGACGCCTGAGGAGCGCGCCGCCGCACGCGAGCAGTACAAGACGTTGAAGACCTTGCCGCCGGACAAGAAAGTGGAGGTGCGGCAAAAGTGGGAGCAGTATCAGAGCCTCCCTCCGGAAACGAAGCGCGACCTGGCGGCAAGACCGGTACCGGCAGGGCCCGCGGCACCCGCGAGTCCTTCGGGTCGGTCGTTCCGGCCAGCGCCGCCGATGACGCCGCCGGCGCAGCTTGGTAGCGGCACCGCAGCACCGCAGAACCCGCAGACAAAGTGAGCGGGCGGCGGGGGCCGAAAACGCCTCCACCCACGTGGCACCGGTCCCCGACGTGATGGACAAGCCCGGCACGCAAGCGTCCTTGCCGCGCCGGTTGGCCGCGCTCGGCTACGAAGCGTTGCTTGTCGCCGCGTTGTTCATGCTCGTCGGGTTCCTGACGGCGCCGCTAACCTTTCCGGCGGCGGCGGGCTCCGGCGCGACATTGCACACGCCTGACATTCGGGGGCGAGCGCTGTCGTTCACCGCCGTGTTCGCGGCGGGGGCGCTCTACTGTGGCTGGTCATGGACTGGCGGCCGCCGCACGTTGCCGATGAAGACCTGGCGCCTCGCCCTCGTTCGCAGCGACGGGTCCGCCGTCGATCGCAGGGTCGCGCTCGTGCGCTACCTCGCCGCGTGGATCGGACCGGCCTTTGCCGTGGCCGCCTATCTGGCGCTCCGGCCCACCGGCCATAGCGCGCAGGCGCTCTGGCTTCTCGCCGTCAACTACCTGTGGGCGTTCATCGACGGCGATCACCGGTTCCTCCACGACCGAATCGCGGGGACCCGCATCGTCGACGACGGCAGCTAAGATCGGGGCGCTACGTCGCGCTCGCGGCGTCGTAGCGTGCGACGCCGTCGGCAATTTCTCTTTTCGCTTCTTCGGCGCCGACCCACGTCGAGATCCGAACCCACTTGCCGGGCTCGAGGTCCTTGTAATGCTCGAAAAAATGCGCGATCTGGCGCGTGGTAATTTCGGGCAGGTCGCGGGGGGACTGAATGGCGCGATAGAGGCCCGATAGCTTGTCTATCGGCACCGCAAGGATCTTGGAGTCGCCGCCCGCCTCGTCGTCCATCTTCAGCATGCCGATCGGCCGGCACCGAACAACGACGCCGGTGATGAGCGGGACCGGCGAGAGCACGAGCACATCACAAGGGTCACCGTCGTCGGACAGCGTGCGAGGAATGTAACCGTAATTGCAGGGATAATGCATCGCCGTCGACATGAACCGGTCGACAAATACGGCACCGGTTTCCTTGTCGACCTCGTATTTGATCGGATCCCCGTGCATCGGGATCTCGATGATCACGTTGCAGTCGTTCGGGACATCCTTGCCGGCGGGAACGCGGTCGAGGTTCATCGTAGGGCAGCAAAGCAGACCCCGGGATTATACTTCCCAGCGGTTGCGCCGCCCGCGGGTGTCCTCGCCCGCCAACACCATGCATCCCGCGATCCTGCTTGCCCTCCTTGCTGCCGGTCGTTGGCTGAACGCGGACGCACAGCCGCAGCTCGAGTCCGCACCCCTGGTTGCGCCATTTTCGACTGCCAAGCCCGGCGGCGCGATGCCCGCGGGGTGGAAGCCGGTGCTGATTACCGAGGCCAAGAAGCGGACGCAATACGACCTGGTTGCCGACGGGGACGCGACCGTTCTTCATGCCCGCGCCGAAGCGGCCGCCAGCGGCCTGGGCTACGCGGTGAAATTCGACCCGCGCTCGGCGCCCCAGGTCGCCTGGCGCTGGAAGATGAGCCAGCTGATCGAGGGCGCCGACAACAGCGTGGGGGCCAAGGAAGACTCGCCGGTGCGCCTCGTATTTCATTTCGATGGCGACCGGTCACGCCTGCCGCTCACCGACCGTGCGTTCCTCTCCCTCGGTTCGAAGATCGCCGGCCAGGACGCACCGTACGCGACGCTGATGTACATCTGGTCCAACCACGCGCCCGTCGGCACGGTGATCCGGAACCCGCACACCGGACGCGTACGGATGATCGTGGCGTCGAGCGGTACCGCCGGCGTCGGCGCCTGGCAGGCACTGCAGCGCAATCTCGCCGACGACTATCGCCGCGCCTTCGGCGAGGAGGCAGGACTGCTGACGGCCGTTGGTGTCCTCACCGACACCGACAACACCGGTGCGACCGTCGATGCCTGGTACGGTGACATCCGGTTCCTCCCGGCAACGCAGTGACGGTGCCGGGCCGGAAGCGCGCGACATACGGGGGCACGCATGCTGTATGCGCTGGGGGAACGCCGCGTCGAGTTGCGCGGCATGCACCACTTCGTCGCACCGACGGCAGTCGTAGCCGGTTCGGTCATCCTCGAGTCGGAGGCGTCGGTCTGGTTCAATACGGTGATTCGCGGCGACAACGACACGATCACGATCGGCGCGCGGACGAACATCCAGGACGGCGCCGTACTGCACGCCGACAAAGGGATTCCGCTGGTCGTGGGGCCTTGGGTGTCGGTCGGACATCTGGCGATGCTCCACGGTTGCACGATCGGCGAGGGCACGCTGATCGGCATCAAGGCCGTCATCCTCAACCACGCGATCATCGGCCCCGGCTGCCTCATCGGCGCGAACACGCTGATCCCGGAGCGCAAGGCGATCCCCGAGCGGTCGCTCGTCGTCGGCAGCCCGGGCCGGATCGTGCGCACGCTGACCGACGAGGAAGTCGCGGGGCTGCGGCGCAGCGCCGACCATTACGCGGAACAGGCGCGACGGTATCTGCGCGACTTGTCGGCTGATGCGCGTCGCTGACCTCCCCAGGTGGCTTCCCATCGGGCGACCCATCGTCGCGGCCGGCCTGAAATGCCGCCGCGCGACGCCCCCGGCGCGATCCGGTTGAATCCGCCGGACGTCCTGGCTGCATCCTAACTAGATGTAATGACGTCGGAGACCGTCGATGAAGCGTGCCGTGATGCCCCTGATCGTGCTCGTGGCCATTGCTGCGGCCGTGGCGGCCGCCTGGTATGTCCTCGATCGCGGGTTCTCGTGGCGCACCGGCGGCGTCCGGGGCGGAGTGTCTGCCGTCGAGGCGAGGCCGCTCCCGCCATTCACGAAGATCGCCGTCGAAGGCCTTGCCGAAGTCGCCCTCGTGCAGGGCGCCACCGAATCGGCGAGTGTGGAGGCGCCCGCCAGGCAGCTTCGGCACGTCCGGACGGAAGTCCGCGACGGCACGCTCCACATCGCGAACGAGGACCGCGGACACGGCATGGGGTTCCTGTTTGGCGGCGGCCCCCGCAAGGCGCAGGTAACCGTGACGTTCCGCGAGCTTGCCAGCGTACGCGCCGACGGTGCGGTCAAGCTGCGCGCCGACAAGATCAAGACCAACCGGCTCGCGGTGACGGTTTCCGGTGCATCGTCGCTGCGCATTGCCGCGCTCGACGCACAAGAACTCTCGGTTTCCGGATCGGGCGCGATGAAGGCCGACGTCGCGGGCCGCGTCAACGACCAGAAAATCGCGATCACCGGCGCCGGCGACTATCGCGCCGCAAATCTCGCCAGCAACAACGCCCAGGTCACCGTCAGCGGCGCCGGCAAGGCGATCGTCAATGCCGCGAAGACGCTCCAGATCGGGATCTCCGGCGCCGGCAGCGTCGATTACATCGGCGACCCGCAAGTGACGCAGGACATCAGCGGCGCCGGCCGCGTCAGGAGGCGCGACTCGACGCTCGCACCGCCGTCGACCGCATAGCCCGCCGCGAAGCGCGATCGCGATTTGCGCGCTCAATGCACGACGAGCGGGGCGCGCGCGGGCAGCATGTCCGGCTTGAACAGCAGCGGTAGCCCGGTCGCCGGATCGCGATCCGGATGCACGCCGGCAAGGATCCGGATGTCGGTGACGCGGCAATCGCGCAGCAATCCAGTCAGCATCGCGACGACGTCGCCAACCCGGTCCTGCGCCTCGAGCGGGCAGCGAAAACCTTCGGCCTCGCGCGGCTCGAATGCCGAGGACAGCGACACTCGCAGTTCACCGCCATTGGGCGCATCCGCCGCGCGGTGCGCGCTGATGACCGCCGTGGGCTCGCCGACCGTTGCCCGCAGCTTGCGGATCGCATTGCTGGCGAAGAGCTGCGCACCGATCTCGCGCTGGCCGATGCGCCCGGAAAGTGCCGCCGGCAACAGCCGCTGCGGAGCGCGCGGCATTGCAAGCAGCGGGACGTCCCCGGCGCCCAGCTGGCGGCAAAGCTCACGTGTAAGCGGAACGCCCCAAGGGCCGACGGCGGCATCAGCGAGAAGATCGACACCGGGCTTCGCGAGGGCCGATCCGACCAGAAATCGCAGATGCACGCGCTCGCGACCGGCGACGAGCGACAGCGGCGCCGGCACCAGCACACGCGCGGGCAACGTGGCACCGGGCGCCAGCGAATCGGGCAGGCGTTGCCACGCGAAGATCTCCGGCAACCGCGCCACAGCGATCGCCTCGGCCGCAACCAGCGCGTTGGCGAGCGCAAAGCTCCGATTGCCGGCGATCGCGCCGTGCTCCTGCAGGATCGTCACGAGCCGCTCAGGCGCAGAGAGCACTCCCGGCAACGTGCGCTCGCCGCTTGCGCCTTCGAGGCCGGCGACGATCACCAGCGGCACCGCGAAGACGGTGATCGCGAGGCCGGCGGCTTCTTCGCGTGCGGCATCGCGCCATGCCGCATCGAGCTGTCGCCACAGCGCTCGCGCCACCGCCACCGACGGCGCGCCGGCAAACAGCGCCGCCAGCGCCGTGCCATCGCCGGCAAGTCGCCGCGCCAATAGCGCACGCAGCTCCTGTTCCAACGCCTCCGCGCGCGCACCGGTGTCGGCGTCGAGGCCCGCCGCGGCCAGCGCATAGACCGCCGCGGCGTCGGATGCAGCCGATGCAGCGTCAGGAAACACGCGTGGATCGGGAATATCGATCGCAGCGTTCGTCATGGCCACCGATTCTCGCACGGCGTCTCCGCCATGGCGGAAATCGCTGCCCACCACCGCGACCCTGCCGCCCGATCCTCGATCCTCAGAAGCAGAATGGACCTTGCGCGAGGGACATCGGTCCGACCAGCGCGCGCCAGATGCCCACCGCCGCAAAGCCAGCGAGCAAGGCGGCCGCGCCGAAACGCAGTGTCCGTGAATCGAGCCACGATTGCGCCCGCGCGACGACCCACGCGGCAGCCAGCAGATTGGGGAGCGTGCCCAGCCCGAACGCCAGCATCACCGCCGCACCCTCGAGCGCCCCGCCCGCGAACAGCGCGATCGGCAGCACGCTATAGGTGAGCGCACACGGCACGAGCCCCCAGATCAGTCCCAGCGCATACCGCGCCGCGCCGCCCTGCCGAACCATCAGCGGCCGCACCGCGGGCAGGACCTGCGCGAACAGCGCCGACCCTGCGCGCTGCAGCACCCCCAGGCCATCGCGCTTCGAGGCGATGGTCACGGCGAGCGCGAGCAGGAACAGGTTGGCGACGACGAAAAGTGTGCGCTGCACGGGCAGCCAGTCGGCCGCCGCCAATGCCGCTGCGCCGGCACCCCCGAGCACGGCACCCAGCACCGCATAGGTGGTGATGCGCCCGAGGTTGTAGGTGAGCTGCCGCCGCGCGATCGCGCGCGCCGGCAGCAGCGGAGCCCCCAGCGCTGGCGCCGGCATGCCGGCGCCCGAGAACGCCGCGACGAAGCCGCCGCACATGGCAAGGCAATGCGCGCCGCCCAATGCGCCGGCGAGCCATGCGCCGATCAACGCCGACAGCGCCACGAACCGATTCCTGCGACAATCCGTCGCAGCGAGCCTTGCCTGTCGCCGTGGGGCAGCAACTCAGGACCACCGCAGCGTGGCAAAATGGCCGTCCTGTTCAACTCGTCGAATTCCCTTTAGACTCGCCATCCTAGCGCAGGTCAAGGACAGTTTGCGCCTCCCTCTCTCCCCATGACGTTGCCCGCGAAGCCGCTGCCCGCGAATGCCTCCACGGCGGCGCCCGCCCCATCGCGCACGCCGGCACAGGGGACGCCCGCACCCGTCATCTCGATCCGCGACCTCAAGGTCCACTGCTCGACATGCAGCATGCGCGAGTTGTGCCTGCCGATGGGGCTCGACGTGGAAGACATGAAGCAGATCGACAACCTGCTCGGGGCCAGGATCAAGCTCAAGAAGGGCGACACGCTCTACCGCGCCGGCGAATCGTTCACCGCGCTGTACGCAATCCGGATCGGATCGCTGAAAACGACGGTGTTGGCCGAGGATGGCCGCGAGCAGGTCTCCGGCTACCACATGCTGGGCGATATCGTGGGCCTCGACGGCATCGGCACCGACCGCCACGGCTGCCAGGCGATCGCGCTGGAGGACACCGACGTCTGCGTGCTGCCCTTCGAGCGTATCGAGGACATCGCGCGCAGCATGCCTCCGCTGCAGCACAATCTCCACCGGCTGCTGTCGAAGGAAATCTCGCGCGACCAGAATGTCATGCTGCTGCTCGGCAGCATGCGCGCCGAGGAGCGGCTCGCCGTGTTCCTGCTCTCGCTCGCGGATCGCTACAAGCGCCGCGGCTATTCGTCGACCGAATTCGTGCTGCGCATGACGCGCGAGGAAATCGGCAGCTACCTGGGCCTCAAGCTCGAAACGGTGAGCCGGCTGTTCTCGCGCTTTCAGGAAGAGGGCCTGATCCAGGTTCAGGGGCGCGCGGTGAAGCTGCTCGACCCGACCGCCCTCAAGCAACTGGTCGGGCAGCGCGGTTGACGACATAGCAGGCGAGAGAGGGCCGCGCCCGCGCGATCCGGGCGTCGTTAGCGCGGCGCCGCTTCACCTGGGGCGCAGCAGGCATCGGGCTCGTCGCGCTTGGGACAGCCCGGGGGGCGGTCCGGCGGGTCGACCGGACACCGGTTCACTTCCCACGGCGAGCGCTCGAGGAACACCGTGAGCGCCGACGACGCGATGCCGAGCGCCCAGAACCCGAAGAAACCCATCGTGTAGATCCCCTGGCGCGACATGTCGAGCGTCGCGCCGAAGAAATGCAGGTCGAACGGGTCGAAGATGGTAAAGAAAATCACCTCTGCGACGCCGGCCACGAGAAACGCCGGCCAGATAACCCACATCAGCCGGTGCGCCAGATTGCCCGTCAGATCCATTGCCGCCTCCTCGGTCCCGCCGCTACCTGCCGCCGGCTCGGTGCTCGCCTTATTCAATCGACGGCGCGCGCGGCGCCGACGCGAACTTCATCGAGTTTGCCGTTAACCACTGCGGCCGGCAATCGCCACGCCGCGGTCTCGATCGTGATGTGCCAGCGGCCGGGCGCCGGCGCAACGAGCGTACCAGTGTAGAGTCCGTCGACGCCACGCGCCAGTGTCACCGCACGGTCGTGTCCCGCCCGCGTCGGATGCGTGAGCGTCAGCAACACCGTGGCCGGCGCCGCCGCCGCATCGGCAAACCCGCTCATCTCGAGCCGAACCGTGCCGTCCCCCGCAACACGCAATACGGCACCCAGCTTCATCCGCTCCGCGCGCGTCGTGCGTTCGAGCTCCTTGTTGATCACGAGGCCGCGCTTGTAGTAGTCGTCGGCGATGACGCCGTCGTCGGTCGCCGCGGCAAGCCACGCGGTGACGAACGCGGCAACGACGACGATCGCGGGGCCCGCGATCAGAAGCCACGGCCACCGCTGCCGGTACCAGGGGGTCGAATCGAAGGCGGGGGCACGCATCGTATCGGCGGTCGTCATCGGGATCAGCGCGGCAGCAGGAACGTGGACTTCTCGCGCCGCGCAAGTGTCGGGTCGTCGGTCGCCTGCACGACAAATTCGATCGGGTTGGAGCCCGGCTTGCCGGAGTCCGCGGGTACCTGCACCCGCAGCGGCACGAGGCGCGTCGCCGCGGCGCCGACCGCCACCGGCTCCTCGATGCCGGCGACCTTGATCTCCGGCAGGCCCTGCACATCGACCGTGAACTGCCGCGGCTTTTCGTCGGTGTTCATGATCTGCAGCCGGTAGACATTCTCGATCATACCGGGCACCGTTTCGCGAGCGAGCGCACCGCGATCGCGGATCACGTCGACCTTGAGCGGATTCTTCAGCGCCAGCGCGATGCCGGCAGCGACCGCGATCGCCACCAGCAGACCCGTGTAGAGCAGCGTGCGCGGGCGCAGCACATGCCGCCACATCGCCCTGCGGTCGTAGTGGTTCGCGAGCCCGTTCTCCGACGCGTAGCGGATGAGCCCGCGCGGGTAGCCCATCTTGTCCATCACGTGGTCGCAGCCGTCCACACACGCGGCGCAGCCGATACACTCGTATTGCAGCCCCTTGCGGATATCGATGCCGGTCGGGCACACCTGCACGCAGATCGAGCAGTCGATGCAATGGCCAAGGCCCGCGGTCTTGATGTCGGTCTTCCGGCTGCGTGCGCCGCGCGGCTCGCCGCGTTGCGCGTCGTAGGCGATGATCATCGTGTCCTTGTCGAACATCACCGACTGGAACCGCGCGTACGGACACATGTACTTGCACACCTGCTCGCGCATCCACCCCGCGTTGCCGTAGGTGGCGAAGCCGTAGAACAGCACCCAGAACGTCTCCCAGCCGGAGAGCCGCGACGGGATCGCGGCGACGAGCTCCTTGATCGGAGTGAAATAGCCGACGAACGTGATGCCGGTCCACAGCGCGAGCACGATCCACACCGCGTGCTTCGCCGCTTTCTTGCCGAATTTGCGCATCGACAGCGGCTCGCCGTCGAGGCGGATCCGGGCCAGGCGTTCGCCCTCGATCTTGCGCTCGATCCACAGGAAAATCTCGGTGTAGACGGTTTGCGGACACGCGTAACCGCACCACAGCCGCCCGGCGACAGCGGTGAACAGGAAGAGCGAAAACGCGCCGAGGACCAGCAGGACGGTGAGGTAGATGACGTCCTGCGGCCAGAACACGAGTCCGAAGATGTAGAACTTGCGCGCGGCGATTTCGAAAAGCACCGCCTGGCGTCCGTTCCACGAGAGCCACGGCAGTCCGTAGTAGAGGATTTGCGTGGCGAAGATCAGCGTCCAGCGCCACCGCATGAACACGCCGGTAACCGCGCGCGGATAGATCTTCTTGCGGATCTCGTAGAGCGCAACCTCCTCGACCGACGCGGGCGCCGCGACCGGCGGGACCTGCAGCGAAGGATCGTTGGCGTTCACGACGGAAGTATCGCGCGCCCGGCGTGCGAGCACAAAGGCAGGCGCCGGACGCGCGCGGGCGCGGCGCAGGCGCCGGCGCGACACTTCGCCGCCAGGGAGCGCCCCGCGGCCGCAGCCGCGTCTTGCATCACCTGGCGGCGGGCTTGTTCGACAGGCCCCAGACGTACCCGGCGACGAGGTTGATCTGCGCGGGACTGAGTACGCCCTTGTGCGCCGGCATCGGCGGATGACCTTCCTCTATGCCAAGATGCCGGCCCTTCATGATCCCCTCGACGATGGTCGACTCCGAGCTGCCATAGAGCCAGATCGCGTCGGTGAGGTTGGGTGCGCCGATCGCCTGGTTGCCCTTGCCATCCACGCCGTGGCACGCGGCGCAGCTCTGCTCGAACAGCGGCTTGCCGAGCTGCGCCTTCAGCTTGTCGTGCGCGATGCCGGACAGCGAGCGGACGTACGCGGCAACGTTCTTCACGCCGTCCTCGCCCAGCGCCGGACCGAGTGCCGGCATCACCCCCATGCGGCCGTCGGTGATCGACGTGACGATCATCGCCGGATCGCCGCCGTAGAGCCAATCGTTGTCGGCGAGGCTGGGAAAACCGCGCGAGCCCCGGGCGTCCGATCCGTGACACGGCGCGCAGTTGTTGAGGAAGATCCGCTCGCCCATTGCCCGTCCCTGGCTGTCAGCGGCAACGGCCGCCAGATCCATCTTCAGGTACTTGTCGTACAGCGGTTTCAGCCGCGCGTCGGTCTCCGCGGTCTCCTTCGCCCAGGCGCCCGTCGACGTCCATCCCAGCACGCCCTTTACGCTGCCCAGCCCCGGATACGCGGCGAGGTAGCCCAGCGAGAACACGATGGTGATCCAGAACAGCCACATCCACCACCGCGGCAGCGGGTTGTTGTATTCGGAGAGATCGCCGTCCCACGTGTGACCGGTAAGTTCGACCGGCTTTCCCCCCGGACCCGCGGCGGTCGGCAACGCGGGCTGGCCAGATTTGACCTTGGCCCTGCCGGTAACCCACAGCAGCCACGCGCAATAGCCGATCGAACCGATCGTGAGGACGATCACGTACCAGTTCCAGAATTCCGAAGTGAAATCACTCATGGCCGCGGCTCCGTCCGCTTGCCGAACCAATGTCGTCCGCGTCGTCGGGCAGCGCGAATGGCGCATTGGCCGCCTCCGCAAACGCCGACGCCCGCCGCTTGCTGTACGCCCAGGCAACGACGCCGAGGAAGGCCACGAACGAGAGTACCGTCGTAACGATGCCGATGGCGCTGTAGATGTTCATCGCTCACCTCTCCATCTTCACGGCCAGGCCCATGTTCTGCAGGTAGGCGACCAGCGCATCCTGCTCGGTCCTGCCCTTCAGCTCGTCCGGTGCCTTGGCGATTTCGGCGTCGGTGTAGGGGACTCCGACTCGGCGCAGCGCCTTCATCTTGTCCTGGATGTCGCCGGCGGAGGCGGACGCTTTCGCGAGCCACGGGTAGCCCGGCATGTTCGATTCCGGCACCACGTCGCGCGGATTGTTGAGGTGCACGCGGTGCCAGTCGTCGGAGTAACGGCCGCCGACGCGCGCGAGATCGGGCCCGGTGCGCTTGCTGCCCCACTGGAACGGATGATCGTAGACGAACTCACCGGCCACCGAGTAGTGGCCGTAGCGCTCGGTCTCCGCGCGGAACGGCCGAATCATCTGCGAATGGCAGTTGTAGCAACCCTCGCGCAGATAGACGTCGCGACCCGTGAGCTGGAGCGGCGTGTAGGGTTTGACCCCCTTGACGGGCTCCGTCGTCGACTTCTGGAAGTACAGCGGCACGATTTCGACGAGACCGCCGACGCTCACCAGCAGGACGATGCAGACGATCATCCAGCCGACGTTCCTTTCGAGCAGTTCCTGATTGAGCTTCATGCGTCGCCCCTTACGCGTGCGCCGGCGCGGCGACGGGAATCGGCCCTTCGACCGCCCTGCCGCCGGCGACCGTCCGAATCACGTTGTACGCCATGACCAGCATGCCCGCGAAGAACAGCGTGCCGCCGAGGAGCCGGATCGCGTAGAACGGATAGGTCGCCTTCACGCTTTCGACGAACGCGTAGGTCAGGGTGCCGTCGGCATTCACCGCGCGCCACATCAGGCCCTGCATCACCCCGGCGATCCACATCGCCGCGATGTAGAGCACGACGCCGATCGTCGCAACCCAGAAGTGCAGCGTGATCAGACGCACCGACCACATCTCGGTCTTGCCGAACATCCGCGGGATCAGGTAGTACATGCAGCCGATCGAAATGAACGCGACCCAGCCGAGCGCACCCGAGTGCACGTGGCCGATCGTCCAGTCGGTGTAGTGCGACAGTGCGTTGACGGTCTTGATCGACATCATCGGGCCCTCGAACGTGCTCATCCCGTAGAAGGACAGCGACACGATCAGGAACTTGAGGATGGGGTCGTCGCGCAGCTTGTACCACGCGCCCGACAACGTCATGATGCCGTTGATCATGCCGCCCCACGACGGAGCGAGCAGGATCAGGGAGAACAGCATGCCGAGCGACTGCGTCCAGTCGGGCAGCGCCGTGTAGTGCAGGTGGTGCGGGCCCGCCCACATGTACGTGAAGATCAGCGCCCAGAAGTGGACGACCGACAAGCGGTACGAATAGATTGGCCGGCCCGCCTGCTTCGGCACGAAGTAGTACATCATCCCGAGGAAGCCCGCGGTCAGGAAGAAGCCGACGGCGTTGTGCCCGTACCACCACTGGACCATCGCATCCTGGGTGCCGGCGTAGGCCGAGTACGACTTCATCGGCCAGAACGAGACGGGCATTTCCGCGCTGTTGACGAGATGCAGCACCGCGACCGTCAGGATGAACGCGCCGAAGAACCAGTTGGCGACATAGATGTGCGGTGTCTTGCGCAGCACGATCGTGCCGAAGAACACGATGGCGTAGGCGACCCAGACGAGCGTGATCAGGATGTCGATCGGCCACTCGAGCTCGGCGTATTCCTTGCCCGAGGTGAACCCGAGCGGCAGCGTGACCGCCGCCAGCACGATGACCGCCTGCCAGCCCCAGAACGTGAACGCCGCGAGGCCATCCGAGAAGAGCCGGACCTGACACGTGCGCTGGACGACGTAATACGACGTCGCGAACAACGCGCTGCCGCCGAAGGCGAAGATCACCGCATTCGTGTGCAGCGGCCGCAGCCGGCCGTAGGAGAGCCAGGGAATGTCGAAGTTGAGCTCGGGCCACAGCAGCTGGGCGGCGATGATCACGCCGACCAGCATGCCCACGATGCCCCAGACGACCGTCACGATCGAGAACTGGCGCACCACTTTGTAATTGAACGTTGCCGCCGTGCTCGTGGCACTCATCGTTTAGGCTCCTGTGATCCCCACGCAACCCACGTGTCCGTGCCGCCCGCGCTTCCGGTTCGCGAACCGGGACCAGGGCGTCTTGCCTCTTGCCGTGGAAAACCCCGGAACGGGCCCGGCGTCCCACTTCGATAAAGCAGCGATGCTACCGAGGCTTCTCCGGGCCGGGATTGATCGAAGTCAAAGCAGCCGGCTGCGCTGCATCCCCACCACGTTCCTGCGTAGCGCCCGGGATCACATCGCTCGTGTCGTCGTCGGCCAGGATGCGATGCGCCGGTCCTTCGAGATCGTCGAACTGGCCGCTTCGGACCGACCACCAGAATCCCGCACCGATCAGAAGCGCGAGCACTACCGACAGTGGAATCAGCAGGGCCAGGATCTCCATGCGGACCCGCTCATATGCGCCCGGCGTCACGTACGGCGATCGCGCATGCCGCGGTATCGATGTCCACCGCCGTTCCTTGCCGCGGGTCGCGCATCCGCGCGACGCGCAGCGCGTTGGCGACGACCACCAGCGACGACACCGACATCCCGATTGCGGCGACCAATGGCGTCACCAACCCGAGCGCGGCCGCAGGGATGGCGATGGCGTTGTAGGCGACCGCCCACGCGAGATTCTGGTACACGACGCGCAACGTCCGGCGCGCGTGGGCAATCGCGCCGGCGATCCGCGGCAGATCGTCCGACAGCACGACGACATCGGCGGTCCATTGCGCGAGCGGCGTCGCGCTGCCGAGGCTCACCGAGACCTGTGCCTGCGCCAGCGACGGCGCGTCGTTGATGCCATCGCCCACCATCGCCACCACGGCGCCGCCCGCCTGCAGCGCGGCGACCGCCGCCCGCTTGTCCTCGGGCAGCGCGTCGCCGCGCGCGTCTTCGATGCCGAGCGCCGCGGCCACGGTCCCGACCGTCGGCGTGCGATCGCCAGACAGAAGCATCGGAACAATGCCCTGCTCGCGCAGCTCCATGATCAACTCGCGCGCGCCGCGCCGAAGGGCGTCGCCCAGCGCAAAAACGGCGGTGAAGCCGGCGCCGTCGCCCAACGCGACGAGCGTAGCGGCCGGATCGGCCTCGCCCACGGCGGCGGGAAGGGACTGGCCCGACAGCGCGCCGACGAAGTCAGGCCGCCCAAGCCGCACGATCCGCCCCGCGACGACACCTTCGACCCCGTGTCCGGCAACGGCCTGCAGATGCTTGATGCACGGCAGCTCGAGGCCGGCGCCGGCAGCGCGAAAAGCCCGCGCAAGCGGGTGCTCGGACTGCGCTTCAAGTGCCGCCGCAAGTGCCACTGCGCCGTCGCGTGTCGCGCTGCCGAGCACCTGTGTATCGAGGAGAGCGACGTGGCCCAGCGTCAACGTCCCCGTCTTGTCGAACACGACGTGGGTAACGCGCGCGAGTGTTTCGAGCGCATCGGCGCGCGCGACGACGACCTGCCGCCGCGCGAGCGCACCCGCCGCCGCCGCCAGCGCCGCCGGCGTCGCGAGCGACAGCGCGCACGGACAGGAGACAACGAGCACCGCGAAGGTCACCGCCAGCACGCGCGCGGGATCGTGCTGCGACCACGCGATCGCGACGATCGCAGCAAGGGCGAGCAACGCACCGACGAACCACGTGGCGATACGGTCGGCGACGCGCGCCAGACGCGGCCGCTCGCTCGCCGCGCGCTCGACCAGACGCAGCACTGCCGCGAGTCGTGTGGCTTCGCCGGCGGCCGTCACCCGAATTACGAGCGCGGTGTCTCGCGCCACGCATCCAGCCAGCACGGGGTCGCCGACGCCTCGCGTCCGCGGCCGGGATTCGCCGGTCAGAATCGCTTCTTCGACATTGCCGCGACCCTCGACGACCGTGCCGTCGGCCGGGATCGTGCCACCTGGGCGCACCAGCACGATGTCGCCTTCTGCCAACGCTGCCGCGCCCACACTTTCGACGTCGCGCCGTGCGGGCCAGGCGACCAGCCGCTCGGCCGATGCCGGCCGGGCGCGCGCCACCGCTTCGACCGCATCGCCGGCCCGCCGCCGCGCGACGAGCTCGACGTAGCGCGCGAGCAGGAGCAGCGCGATGAACATCGTCACCGAATCGTAGTAGACCGCACCCTCGCCACGGAACGTCGCCCATACGCTGGCACCGAACGCCGCCGCGAGGCCAAGCGCAACCGGCACGTCCATCCCGGGCCGTTTGATCGCGAGGTCGCGCCATGCACCGCGAAAGAACGGCGCCGCGGAATACAGGAGCGACGGCAGCGTCAGCGTGAGGCTCGCCCATTCGAGCAGCAGGCGATGTGCAGGCTCGACGCCGTCCACGGTGACGTACGTCGGTACCGCGAACATCATCACCTGCATCATTGCGAGCAGCGCGACGGCGAGACGCAACAGCAGTGTCCGCGACTCGCGCCGCACGAGCATCTCGCGGCGCGCCGGGTCATACGGATACGCGTGGTAGCCGATTGACACCACCGCGCGCAAGACATCCGAAAGGTGTGTCACCGCGGGATCGAACACGACGCGTGCACGCCGCGTGGCGAAGTTGACGCTGGCGTGCACGACGCCTGGATGCCGGGAAAGCCACGTTTCGACGAGCCAGATGCAGGCGCCGCAATGGATCCCTTCGAGCAGAAGCGACACCTCGCGCTGCCCGTCCGGCGTCGTGCGCACGAGCCCACCCGCGCCCGCTGCATCGTCCCAGTGCGACCACTCGTCGGGCGCGTCACCGGAGGGAACCGGCCGATCCCCCACTGCGGTACGCCGATCGTAGAAGGCGTCGAGCCCGGCGACATGGATCGTCTGCGCGATGCCGAGACAGCCGGCGCAACAGAATTCGCGCGGCGCGCCGTTCAGCACCGCACGCCAACGCATCGGCTCGGCGTTCGGCTTGCCGCAGTGGTAGCAGCAGCCCGCGTCGGGGGCCACGGCGCACGCCGCGGGTTCGCGATCCGGCGGACGGGTGTCGACGGTGGCGGTCGATGCGGGCATCCGGGCGAATCTACGGGGCATGGGTTCGCGGGTCAACCGCCATACGCCTCTCTCTTGATCACGGGCAAAGGCCATTGATTTCGGTCAACGCGCAGGCGATCATGTCGGGGCAGAATGAAGCTGTTTCATCCACTCGAGGAGCGGAGATGTACAAGAATCTGCTGGTAGCCACCGATGGCTCGAAACTGTCGGATAAGGCGCTGGCGCACGCGATTGCGCTCGCGCAGGCGGTGGGGGCGAATCTGACGGCGTTCTATGCCGCGCCCGATTACCCGATGCCCGCCTACGCGGACGGCGTCGTGTACGAGCCGGTGACGCGCAAGGAATACGGAAAGCTTGCGGCCGAGGATGCGCAGAAGATCCTCAATGCGGTCGCGGCGAAGGCGGCCGCCGCGGGCGTCGACTGCAAGACCACGTATTCGATCGCCCCGGCGCCGTGGGAAGCGATCCTTGCCGCTGCGAAAAAGCACAAGTGTGACGGCATCGTGATGGCCTCGCACGGGCGGCGCGGCGTGTCCGCATTGCTGCTCGGGAGCGAAACGCAGAAGGTGCTGACGCACACCAAGTTGCCGGTGATCGTCGTGAGGTAGAAGGTTTCCCGGTGCCCCGCGGGGCAGTTGCCCGCGTGTCGCCGGTTCATGCGGGACGTCCTCGTCCCGCCCGCTGAGGGCGCCCATTGCGGCGCCCTCGGCATTTAGGGCCTGTGTCGCGACCTGGAGCGCGCATCGCCGTCCGCTCCGGATCAACACGTCGCGAGGACGGCGGCCTTCGCGGTACAATTCGCGCTTTTCCAACAAAAACAGCGCCATGCGCGTATCGCGTTACTTCGTCACGACGCTCAAGGAAGCCCCCGCCGAAGCCGAGGTCGCGAGTCACCGGCTGATGCTGCGCTCCGGAATGATCAAGCGGCTCGCCGCCGGCATCTATACCTGGCTGCCGCTCGGCCTGCGCGTGCTGCGCAAGGTCGAGGCGATCGTGCGCGAGGAGATGAATCGCGCCGGCGCGATCGAGCTTCTGATGCCCGTCGTGCAGCCCGCGGAACTGTGGCAGGAGACGGGTCGCTGGGGCAAGTACGGCCCTGAACTCCTGCGCATCAAGGACCGCCACCAGCGCGACTTCATCATGCAGCCGACCTCCGAAGAGGTCATCACCGACATTGCGCGCAGGGACCTGCGCAGCTACAAACAGCTCCCGGTCAACTTCTATCACATCCAGACGAAGTTCCGCGACGAGGTGCGCCCGCGGTTCGGCGTGATGCGCTCGCGCGAGTTCGTGATGAAGGACGCGTATTCGTTCGACGTCGACCAGGAAGCGATGCTCGTGTCCTACCAGGCGATGTACGACGCGTACACGCGGATTTTTTCGCGGATGGGACTCCGGTTTCGCGCGGTCGCCGCCGACACCGGCCCGATCGGCGGCAGCGCCTCGCACGAGTTCCAGGTGCTCGCGGACTCGGGCGAAGACGCGATCGCGTGGTGCCCCGCGTCCGACTATGCCGCCAACGTCGAGCTGGCGGAGGCGGTCGCACCGGCCGTGTCGCGCCCCGCGCCGGCGGAAGCGATGCAGAAAGTACCCACGCCGGGCCAGGAGACGTGCGAGGAAGTCGCTGCCTTGCTCGCGCTGCCGCTTGCGCGCACGGTCAAGTGCATCATGCTCGCCGTCGACACCGAAGGGCAGCCCGCGCGCATCTACATGCTGCTGATCCGCGGCGACCACGCGCTCAACGAAGTGAAGACGAGCAAGATTTCAGGCCTGGAAAAATTCCGCTGGGCGAGTGAAGCCGAGATCGTCGCCGCGACCGGCTGCAAGCCCGGCTACCTCGGGCCGGTCGGCATTCCGAAGGATCTGACGCTGATCGTCGACCGTTCGGTCGCCGCGATGGCCGACTTCATCTGCGGCGCCAACGAGCCGGACTTCCACTTGCGCGGCGTCAACTTCGGCCGCGACTGCCGCGAACCCGATGCGGTCGCCGATCTGCGCAACGTCGTCGCCGGGGACCCGTCGCCCGACGGCAAGGGCCAGCTCGAGATCCTGCGCGGCATCGAAGTCGGCCACGTGTTCGCGCTGGGCACCCGCTACTCGAAGGACATGGAGGCAACGTATCTCGACGCCCAGGGGCAATCGCGCCTGATCGAGATGGGCTGCTACGGCATCGGCATCACCCGTGTGGTCGCCGCCGCGATCGAGCAGAACCACGATGCGAAGGGCATCGTCTGGCCCGAGCCGCTGGCGCCCTTTACGGTGGCCATCGCGCCCGTCGGCTACGAGCGCAACGAAACCGTCAAGGCATTGGCCGACCGGCTCCACGATGAGCTCGAGGCGGCCGGCGTCGAGGTGTTGCTCGATGACCGGGGCGAGCGTCCTGGCGTGATGTTTGCAGATCTGGAGTTGATCGGCATTCCGCACCGCATTACCATCGGCGACCGGGGCCTCAAGAACGGCAACGTCGAATACGAGGCGCGCCGAGTGGCGGACGCGGCAACGGAACCCGTGGCGGTGCCGGTCGCGGACATCGGCACGTTTATCCGGAGCACGCTCTCGGCATGACGCTTTTCGGCAGTTGCGTACACAAGTTTGGCACAGCCGTACTGGCTGCGGTAGCGCTCGCGCCGATGCCCGCGAGTGCCGGCGCGCAGATCGAGGAGCAATTGGCGCCGTCCGTCGTCACCGTGCTGTCGCAGGCGATCTCCGACCGGCCCGTGCCGCTCGACTACGGCAATCGGCCGGACCTGCGCCCGTGGATAGACGAGATGTCCCGGCGGCTTGCCGGGAAGATCTCCGACCTACGCGTCCGCGAGGACTTCCTCGGCACCGTGCATTACGAAGCGACGCGCGCCGGATTGGATCCGCAGCTCGTTCTCGGCGTCATCCAGTACGAAAGCGCATTTCGCAAGTACGCGATCTCGACCGCGGGGGCGCGCGGCTACATGCAGGTGATGCCGTTCTGGGCGGCCTTGATCGGCAGCGGCGATAACCACAACCTCTTCCACCTGCGCACCAATCTGCGCTATGGCTGCGTGATCCTGCGCCACTACCTCGTCATCGAGAACGGCGATCTCTATCGCGCGCTCGGCCGCTACAACGGGAGCCTCGGCCGCCCGGAATACCCGACCGGCGTCATGACCGTGATGAACCGCAACTGGCAGTATGCGCCGACACCGACCAGGCTCGGCGCCGCGTTGTCGCTCACCAGCGCGCGGTGACCGCCGAAGCGCCGCGGCCGCCGTACCGCGGCCGTTTCGCCCCCTCTCCCACCGGCCCCCTGCATTTCGGTTCGCTGATCGCCGCGCTCGCGAGCCATTGCGACGCCCGAGCTGCAGGCGGCCAGTGGTTCGTACGGATCGAGGACGTCGACGTGCCGCGATCGCGCTTCGATGCCGAAAGCGCGATCCTGCGCGCGCTCGAAACGTGCGGCTGCGCCTGGGACGGTCCGGTGCTCCGCCAATCGGAGCGCACCGCGATCTACGCGGCGGCGCTTGACCGGTTGCGCGATGCGGGCGACGTGTACGAATGCGCGTGCACGCGGCGGGAGCTGGAAACCGCGCCGCTCGGCGCCGGCGGCGAGCATGTGTACAGCGGCACGTGCCGCGACGGCATTCCCGCCGATCGCGCGACGCGCGGGCAACGGGCGTGGCGCCTTCGCGTGGACGCGGCGCGCATTGCATGGCGCGACCGGCTGCTGGGGCCGCACGCGCAGGATCTCGCGCGCGACGTCGGAGATTTCGTCGTACAGCGCGCCGACGGCCTCTTCGCCTACCAGCTTGCCGTCGTCGTCGACGACGCGGCGCAGGGCGTGACGCACGTGGTCCGCGGCGCCGACCTGCTGCACTCGACCGCGCGCCAGATCTTCCTGCAGCGGCGGCTGCACTTCACTGAACCATCGTACCTGCACGTGCCGATCGCGCTCAATGCAGCCGGCGAAAAGCTTTCCAAGCAGACGCACGCCGCGCCGCTCCCGGACGAGCCGCTGCCCGCGCTGGTCGCCGCGTGGCGCTTTCTCGATCAGCCATTGCCGGCGGGATCCGCACTGCCGGCATCGGTCGCGGAGTTCTGGCAATGGGCGATTGCCGCCTGGAATCCGGCCCGGCTGCCGCCGGTGCCGATGCTCCCGGCGCCGGCAGCCTGGGCCGGGAGCGTGCCGGACGGGGTATAATTTTTGGTTTCCCGCAGTGCAGCATCACCGGAAACCCGTCACCCATGACTACGCTCGTTGTCGTTCGCAAGCACGACGAAATCGCCATCGCCGCCGACTCGCTGACCACTTTCGGCGACACCCGGCTCCCCGCGCAGTACGACAAGGCCCCGGACAAGATCGTCCGTCACAAGGGCACGTACATCGGGTTGTGCGGCAGCGCCGCGCACCAGCTCGTGTTCGAAAGCCTGCTCGCGAAGCACGGCGACCACGATTTCTCGCACAAGGGCGCCATCTTCGAGACATTCCGCAAGCTCCACCCGATCCTGAAGGAACAGCACTTCCTGAATCCGAAGGAGGAAGAAGACGACCCGTATGAGTCCACCCAGGTCACGGCGCTCGTCGCCAACGAGCACGGCATCTTCGGCGTCTATTCGATGCGCGAGGTGTTCGAGTACACGCAATACTGGGCTGTCGGCTCGGGCCGCGAGTTTGCGCTGGGTGCGATGTACGCGCAGTACTCGCGGCTGCGTACCGCGGCGGCGATCGCCAAGGCGGGCATCGAGGCCGGTGCGATGTTCGACAAGAACTCCGGGCTGCCGATGACGCTCTACACGCTTTCGGCAAGGCGCTAAGGCCTGTTCACACTATGTCCGCAAATGCGAACGGGTGGCATGCAGCGCCCGCCCTTCTGTCCGACGCGCTCGCGCGTTTCGTGTTCGAGCATTCCGCCGTCCGCGGCGCGCTGGTGAGCCTCGACGACACGTGCCGCGAGATCCTCGCCTGTCACCCCTATCCGCCAGCGCTCAAACGCGCGCTGGCCGAGGTGCTCGCGGCGGCCACGCTGCTCGCCTCGACGCTGAAGTTCAAGGGGGCGCTGATCGTCCAGCTCCAGGGTGACGGCCCTGTCCGGCTGCTGGTGGTCGAATGCGACGCCGCGCTCGCGCTACGTGCCACTGCGCAATGGAACGACGCCGCGAGCGCACTCCCCGCCGGCGCGTCGCTGGCCGAACTTGCCGGCGGGCCGGAGCACGGACGGCTTGCGATCACACTCGATCCGAAGGACGGCGGCCCGCTCTACCAGGGCGTCGTGGCGCTGGAAGCGACCTCGATCGCGACGCTCGTCGAACATTACCTGACGACATCGGAACAGATCGAAAGCCGGATGTTGCTCGCGACAGATGGCACCCGGGTGCGCGGACTACTCCTGCAGCGGCTGCCGGGCGCGGGCGCCGGCGACGACGTGACCTGGGCGCGCGCGGTCACCCGAGTCGATCTGCTGGCGCCGGACAATCTGCTCGCGAGCGGGTCCGCCGAGGCGCTGCTTGGCCGACATTTTCCGGATGACGACATCCGCCTCTTTCGGCTGCGCCCGGCGCGATTCGCATGCAGTTGTTCGGAAGAGCGGGTAGCCAATGCGCTGCGCCTCATCGGCCGCACCGAGGTCGAGAGCATCCTCGCCGAGCAGGGACTGATCGGCGTCACCTGCGAGTTCTGCAATCGTCACTACACGTTCGTCGCGGACGACGCGCGCGCGCTGTTCGCCTCCGACCAACCGGCGGTGGTCCCGGGGCACCGTGCGCCGCCGGGCCCGATCCGGCATTGACGGTCGTCGCGACCGGCCGGCTGTCAGCGTGAGCGCCGCCGGGCGTGAAAGTAGACCAATGAGCGTTTATCTTCCCCGGCATTTCGCCGCGCCCGATCGTGCGGCGATCGCGCGCCTGCTGCACGACCATGCGTTCGCGACACTGGTGACGCCGGTGCAGCCCGAGCCCCTGGTTACGCACCTTCCGCTCATCGGCGTGGCCGACTGCGAACCGCACGGCACGCTGCTCGGCCATTTCGCGCGCGCCAATCCGCACGTCAAGCGTGCCGAGGCAAGCGAATCGATCGCGATCTTCCACGGCCCGCACGCGTACGTGTCGCCGTCGTGGTATGCCGATCCCGCGACCGCCGTGCCGACCTGGAATTACGTGGTGGTGCACGCGCACGGCACGCTGGAACTCGCCCGCGACGCGTCCGAAACGCGCGCCATCCTCGATGTAATGATCCATCGCTTCGAAGGGAATCGCGAGGCGCCCTGGGAGCTCGGCCTCGACCGCGAGCGGCTCGACGCGATGATCGGCGCGATCGTCGGCTTCCGGATAAGGGTCAGGCGCATCGACGCCAAGTTCAAGCTGTCGCAGAACCGCAGCCAGGAAGACCGGGCACGCGTCGCAGCGGGACTCGACGCCGACGGTTACGCCGAAGCGGTCGCGACCGCAGCCTGGATGCGTGCGTACGGCAAGCCGGCCGGCGATGGCTAGGGCTGAGCGGAGCGCGGGCGACCGCGACGACGGGCACACCGCCGCCGGCCGCATCCGCTTCGACAAATGGCTATGGGCCGCGCGCTTCTACAAGACGCGAAGCCTCGCCGCGCAGGCGGTCGACGCGGGACAGGCGCGTATCGCCGGCGAACGGGTCAAGCCGGCACACGCCGTCCGTGCCGGCGACGCGGTCGCGATCCGCAAGCAAGGCGTTGAATGGACGGTCGAAGTGGCCGGACTATCCGACCAGCGCGGAAGCGCGGCGGAAGCAGCGAAGCTCTATCGCGAAACGGCAGCGAGCCTGAAGGCACGCGAGGAGGAGATGCTTCGTCGGCGCGGAGCCGATGCTGCGCAACCTCGATTCCCCGGGCGGCCGACCAAGCGGCAACGGCGCAGGCTCGAGGATTTTCTGAACGAGCCGTGAGGCCCGGGTGTGGCGCGCCGAAGATCTCATGTGACCGGCAAGGGACGCGGCGGATCGTGTCTCAACACAGCCGGAGGGCTGAGAGGTCGAGCAGGAAATCCGGACTCTGGTAGCCGCGCCAGATCGCGTAGGCGAGCAGCACCGCCAGGATCAGCCCTATCGCATGCCACACGACGCGCGGGATCCGCCTGCGGGCAGGCGGAACCGGAACAGCGGGATCGCGCACGAGGGCCACAGGCACCATTGTACGCGCCGGGCCCCGCCCGCCCTCGGTGCTCGAACTACGCGCGCACCGGCCCCTCGGGCGTCAACCCCAGCATCGCCACCGGCGTCTGCGGCATCACGCCCAGCTCGCGCATCGTCGCCATGATCGAGCTGAAGTCGGCCGCGGTGCGCACGTCGGGGATCGGCTTAGCGAGCAGGTTCACCGCGCGGCCACTGACGATCAGCGGCAGGGTATCCGGCAATTCGGCGCGCAGCGAGCGGATCTCCTGACCGGCGATCTTGCCCGAAATACCGCGGTCGAACAGCAGCACGACGAGCGCTGCCTTGTAGGCTTCGGCCGCGCCCGCGATCTCCTGCGCCGGCACACCCGCCCCGAGCGTCAGGCAGTTGACGCCGTCGGTGAACAGCAGGAGCTCGAGGATCGCGAGGCCGAGCTGATTGGGATCGTTCGGCGGCGTCGCGAGCAGGATCTGCCGCGCATCTCGCGTCGGCCGGACGAGCCTTGTTACGTCGCGCAGGAGCCGCTGAGCGAGATCGGCGAAGCGCAGCTCCTGGAAATTCTGCATCTCGCCGCGCACGACGCGCTCGTGCACCGCCTCGTTCAACGGAATGAGCGTCGTTTCGAGGAACTTGCGCAGGCCCTGCCCAACGAGTAGCTTCGACAGATGATTCTGCAGCTCGCCGATCCGGTGTTGCCCGAGCAGCTTGACCGCATTTTCGATCTCGTTCGGAAGTGGGGACGGCGCCTCGATCGTAAGACCCATCATCGACTGCAGCGCCGATTCGGTCAGCGGCACAACGGCACCCGCGCGCCAGCCTTCCGAAAGGAGCTGCTTGATCAGTTTCAACCGGGCCACCTGGTCGGCGGGATAGACGCGATCGCCGAACGCATCGCGCAACGGGGCCGGAAAGCCATAACGCCGTTGCCACATGTAGAGCTGCTCGCGTCGCAGCCCGGTGATCCGCACGACTTCGCGAATATGCGCAGCGCCCCGCGAATCGGTGGTTGGTTCGTGCGGTTCGGCCATCGCCACCGGCGATTCGCGCCGGCGGGTCGGCGCCTTGATCAGAATGCCCATCGTCGTCGTTCCCTATCGTTTTGCGTCACATTTGCCGCGCAAGCTGTGCTGCACAAGTATATCTGAAGTCCCTGTCTCGGCAGCACGGCTCGCTCGACGGATTCGGTGTTGCCCGGACGCGTCGTCGTTTCGACGCGTACGCTGTGGAGCACGTCGCGTACCATGCACGATGCATGCCAAGGGCGCGACGCCGCTATTGCCCGCAGCGGGGCTTTGCGCCATCATCGAGCGCTGCGCAAGCCCCGGAATTCCCGGCTGATTTGGTCCGGGGCCGATACACCCTCGTCAATGCGGCGACACGGGCGCGCCCTTGGGTAACGGACACCGATCTCGCGGCGGGCTCGGTTCTTGCGCATGATCGCAGACGCATGCTGCCGGTATTGACACGTCATGTTCGGACTCGGAAAAGACCATAAAGACCCCCTGGCGGACTCGAAGGCCGCTGAAAGGTGGCTCGCGACGTTTCCCGGCAACGACCCGCTGGCGCTGCAACGCGAGGTGCTCACGGAACTGGGCCGCGCGTCGGAGCGGACCGCCCGGCATACGCCGGCGGGGCTGGAGGCGATCTTCTACGTCGATAACCGTACGGAAAACCTGCGCAAGACGCTCACCGACCAGTACATCGAGCATGCGAGTCGGTCGTCGAAGATCGAGAACCAGCTCTGGCAGGCGCTCTTCGACCTGACACAGGGCTTCCTCGTGTGCTACGGCACGTTCGCGCGCGAGATCCCGGTCCACGCACAGAGCAGCAAGTGGCAGGGCCTGTTGCCGCAGCTGGTCGCGCGTGAATTGAAACACCTCGGCCTCGACGCCAAGATCCGCCTCTTCCGCTACGAACAGTGGATCCCCGCGAAATGGACCGAACTGCATGCGCTCTTCACGCTCGCCTGTTCGCGGCAAATCGAGCGGGTCCCGCTGGTTTTCAGCCCTGACGGCGCCACCACAACCATTGAACACGAATACCTGGTCGCACTCACGCTGCAGCTCGTCAACTCCGGCAACCTCACGCCGAAGCACCTCGAATGGGTGAGTGGACAGCTCGACGAGTGGTGTCAGCCGCTGCGACTCACCCTGGAACCGTCCACCGTCACATCGTTTTATGTCGACCTCGGCAGCCGCGCCGGGCTCAAGCGCCGCGCGCCGTCACCACTCGAAGGGCGCGTGCTGTTTCTCGACACGCGGCCGCTGCACGCGCTGCTGATGCAGAACGTGGCCGTGCTGGAGCAGAAAATCAAGGGCCAGCCGTTGTCGGAAAAGACGGCCCGGCGCAGCGAGCAGTTGGCGCTCGTGACCAAGCTCGCCTCGCAGGTCGATCCGGAATTCAAGCCGTTCGCCCGCCGCGGCGAGCGCATGTCGGCCGCCGGCACCGTCGACGCGATCGTCGGCTTCGCCAAGATCTCCGGCTATCTGCGCGAGGAGGAACGCGCGCCGCAGCCGGCTCTCGATACCGGGAAGAGCTTCGGGGGCACGATGGAGCTCGCCGTGTTCGGGCGCGCGCGCAACGAAGTCGATCGTCGCACCGAGCTTGCCCACCGCCGTCTCGCGACGTTCGCGACGCCGGGGGGTCCGTGGGAAGTGAAGGATGTAAGCCAGACGGGGTTCCGCCTCCTGGCACCGATGAGTGTCGCCAACGCGGTTACGCTCGGCACACTGGCCGCGATCCGCCCGCAGGAGCACGGCGTGTGGGCGCTGGGGATCGTGCGCCGGATGCGGCGTCTCACCACCGACCGCGCGGAGATCGGGCTGCAGGTGATCGCGAACTCGCTGATCGGCGTCGACCTGATCGAGCAACGGAAATCACTGGATGCCGACTATTCGGTGGACGGCGAGGCGACGACGGTCAACGGGCGCACGTTCTACGGACTCTTTCTTGCGCTGCGCAAGCGCGAAGGCGATCCCGCGGTGCAGTCGCTGATCGTGCCGGCGGTCGAGTACCAGCCGGCGAAGCGCTTCAAACTGCAAACGGCGCGCTCGATCAATGCGATCCGCCTCGGCCGCCTGCTCGAGCAGCAACCGGACTGGGTTTGGACCGCCATGGAGCCACTCGATCTTTCAGGCGCGTCGGGCGGGGCCGCAGTGACCGGCCGTTGACCGGCGTTCATGAGCGCCGCCGGGCGCCGCAAGCGTGGGGAGTTGCGACGTAAGCCGGGGACCAAGGGCCCGCCGGCGCAGCGCAAGGGGATGCGAGCGGAGCGAATCGGCGCTGGCGGCCGACTCGCCCACATTCGTGTTGCACGATGCCATGTGGAGGCCGTCCAATGAGCGTCGACCGCTACGCCGCGATCCACGCCGCGCACCGGTGGGAGGTACCTGCGCTCTTCAACATTGCGCACGCATGCTGTGGCCGCTGGGCCGCCGACCGCGCCCGCTTCGCGTTGTACTGGGAAGACGAATCCGGCGCGACCGCCGCGTACACGTTCTGGGATCTGCAGCAGCAGGCGAACCGTCTCGCCAATGCGCTCGCCGCAATGGGTGTCGGACGGGGCGACAAGGTCGCCCTCGTCCTGCCGCAACGGCCCGAAACGGTCGTCGCGCACATCGCTGCCTATCAGTTGGGCGCAGTCACGGTTCCGCTGTCATTCCTCTTCGGTCCGGACGCGCTCGAATACCGGATCAACAACTCCGAAGCGAAGGCCGCGCTCGTCGACCCGCAGTCGCTGCCCAACATCGCCCCGATCCGCGACCGATGTCCGGGGCTCTCGCACGTGATCGGGGTCGCGGGCGCGCGCGAGGCATGGATCACGCCATACGAGATGCTGCAGGCCGACGCGTCGTCGCGGTTCGCTCCTATCGCGACGAAAGCGACGGATCCGGCGGTGCTGGTCTATACGAGCGGCACGACCGGTCCGCCCAAGGGCGCGTTGATGCCGCAACAGTGTCTGCTGGGCAACCTGCCGGGATTCACGCACTCGCACGACGGCTATCCGCAGCAAGGCGACCTCTTCTGGTCGCCGGCCGATTGGGCGTGGACCGGCGGCCTGATGGACGCACTGCTTCCGGCACTCTATTTCGGCCAGCCGATCGTCGGCTACCGCGGCCGGTTCGACCCGGAACGGGCATTCGCACTGATCGCGAAGTACGGAATCCGCAACGTGTTCCTGTTCCCGACCGCACTCAAGATGATGATGAAGGCGGTCCCGCGGCCGAAGGAGCGCTTCGACGTCGATCTGCGCAGCATCATGAGCGCGGGCGAAGCGGTCGGCACGACGGTGTTCGAGTGGGCGCGCGATGCGCTCGGCGTCACGATCAACGAGATGTTCGGCCAGACCGAGATGAATTACATCGTCGGCAACTCGCATGCGCTGTGGCCGGCCAAGCCGGGCTCGATGGGTCGCCCCTATCCCGGCCACCGGATCGCCGTGATCGACGATGCGGGAAATGCGGTACCCGACGGCGACATCGGCGAAGTCGCGGTGCACCGGCTAGCACCGGACGGCACACCGGATCCCGTGTTCTTCCTCGAGTACTTCGGAAACCCCGACGGCACCGCGAAGAAGTTCACCGGCGACTGGTGCCGCACCGGCGACCTGGCCAAGCGCGACGCCGATGGCTATCTGTGGTATCAAGGGCGCGCCGACGACATGTTCAAGGCCGCGGGTTATCGGATCGGCCCGTCGGAGATCGAGAACTGCCTCGTCAAGCATCCCGCGGTTGCCAACGCCGCGGTCGTGCCCTCGCCGGACGAGACACGCGGCAACGTCATCAAGGCGTTCATCGTGCTGGCTGCCGGTGCCGCGCCCACCCCGGCGCTCGAGGACGATATCCGGCAGCACGTGCGCAAATACCTCGCGCCCTACGAATACCCGAAGGAAATCGAGTTCATCGACGCGCTGCCGATGACCACGACGGGCAAGGTGCAGCGGCGCGTGCTGCGCGAACGCGAGCGCGAGAGGAAGGCCGCGGGTTCGCGATGACAAAGTTGTTGCACCGCGGCCGCCGGCTCCGTTGACAAAGGTCGGCAAACTCGCGGTGGGGTAGCCGATGTTCCGATACTCACTGCTTGCCGCGCAGCCGTTCCAGGAAAGCGCGGTGCGTGAGCACCCATGTAACCGCCGGGACGACGGTCGGCAGGATCAGCGAGCCGAACTGGAAGGCGAATGCAATCGCCTCGCGTTGCCAGGAGACGAAGCCTGCCTGTGACGTGACCAGCGGGCCTGCGGTGATCGCGACGTTCTTCAGGAAATCGGCCATCACCCCCCATGCGACGACCGGCAGTAGCGCCGCGTAGCCTACCGCCAGCGTTCTCAACCAGTGCGGCTCGCGGGCGGCCAGGACCAGCGCGGCAAAGAGCGGCATGCCGAACGCGTAGAGGAGACCATCGACATCGACCGTGATGCGCGCCGATGCAGCCATCGCCGCGCCGGGCTTCAACGTCGTTGCGAACGTGAACGTCGCGCCATTCTGCTCGATCCCGGCGACGAGGTCGGCGAATCCCGCGTGCACCACACCCTGGAGCAGCAAACCGGCCGGCCACAGGAGTATCGGGGCGCCGAAATACCAGACGACAAACGCCGGCGGCAGCCACGCCAGCGCCTTGACGACGAAGCGGGCGAGCGGGCTCGTCATCACGTTCATTGGCGTATGCCCACGCTGCACCGAGGGGCGCGTCTGCGAGTGCGGGCGGTGGTCGGCCCCGCGATACAGCCCGCCGGGCAGGACATTGCGGAGGGCACGGCAAATCGTCCTCGCGCCCGCCCGGCGGCACTCATGCCGGCGTCGCGTCCGGCGCGCCGGCAGCGGTGGGCAGCGTTCGCACCCAGATCAGCCAGACGACGAGCACGTCGAGCATGATCAGCGCCTGCCAGACGTACAGATGCGCCCACTCGAACACGTCGATATTCCATTGCCCGAGGTAGAACAGGCTGATCACGCGGATGACATTGAGGCCCTGAACCGCAACGACACCCACGGCAAGGCCAAGCCCCCGGCTCTTCCACGACGCGGGAAACGCGATCATTGCCGCGATCAGCACGATCGTCGCCTCGACACCATTGCAGCCGGCCTCGATCGACACGGCAAAACCGTTGGTCGTGCTTTGGAGGATCTTCCCCGTGGCGGCGACGTTCGCGTCGAACAGCGTGACGAGCCAGGCGCTGAAGGTGGCGAGCGCGTTGGTCCAGGGCACGACGAGATACTGCTGCGCCCACGGTGTGAGCTCCGCCCCGAACAGCGCGGCCTGAAGCACGAGGAACAGGATGAAGAAGCGGATCACCGCCGGCGATTCTAGCAGGGCGTACAGGCACCGCGCCCCGACCACCCGCGTTGCCGCAGGTCGCGCATGAGCGGTGCGCCGCGCGGGTTACCATAGGCGCCGGCCGCGGCCCCCCGGCCCTGTCGACGTGCTCGAGATCAACAACACGCGCTCCCGCGATGCTGTTCAACAGCTACGACTACCTGCTCTGGTTCCTGCCGGCCACACTCGTTGCCTTTTTCGCTCTGGGTCGGCGCCCGCTCGCAGCGCAGGCGTGGCTCACTATCGCGTCACTCGTGTTCTACGGCTGGTGGAACCCGTGGCACCTGCCGCTGATCGGGGGCAGCATCGCGGTCAACTTCGCCGTCGCACGCGCGCTGCAACGCGGCGCCGGGCGGGCGGTGCTGGCGTTCGGCATTGCCGCCAATCTCGGCGTCCTCGGCGTGTTCAAGTATGCGGATTTCTTTCTCGCCAATGCGGCGCGGCTCACCGGCGACACGCCGCATCTTCTTCGCCTCGCGTTGCCGCTCGGCATCAGTTTCTTCACGTTCACGCAGATCGCCTACCTGGTCGACGTTTATCGCCGCAAGGCCCGCGAGCCGGTGCTCGTGAACTACGCGCTGTTCGTCACTTTCTTTCCGCACCTGCTGGCCGGTCCCATCCTGCATCACAGCGAGATGATGCCGCAATTCGCCGAGACGTCGAACAAGCGGCCACAGGCTTCGAACCTGGCTGCCGGATTGTTCCTGCTGACGATCGGACTCATGAAGAAGGTCCTGCTCGCCGACACGTTCGCGCCGATCGCCGACGCGGGATTCGCCGACCCGGGGACGCTGTCGCCGCTTGCCGCATGGATCGCGGTTCTCGCCTACACGATGCAGATCTACTTCGACTTTTCCGGCTACACCGACATGGCGCTGGGCGCGGCGCGCATGTTCAACATCCGGATGCCGATCAACTTCGATTCGCCGTACCGCGCGACCGACATCCGCGAATTCTGGCACCGCTGGCACATGACGCTATCGCGTTTTCTGCGCGAATACCTCTACATCCCGCTGGGTGGCAATCGGCAGGGAGCGCTAAGGACCGCGGTGAACGTGCTGGCGACGTTCCTGCTGGGTGGCCTCTGGCATGGCGCCGCCTGGACGTTCGTGATCTGGGGCGCGTTGCATGGCGTCGCAATGGTCGCGTGCCGGTTGTGGGAACGGCACGGCGCGCCGCTGCCGCGTGCGCTCGCGTGGGCCATCACATTCCTGTTCGTCATGGTGACGTGGGTGTTTTTCCGCGCCACTTCGATGGATAACGCGCTGGCCATGCTCCGCGCGATGGCCGGCATGGGTGCCGCGACCGCGTTGCCGGTCGAAGCGTGGCTCGGTGGGCTGCAGACGTCGCTCGCCAATGTGTTGAGCATGCCGCCGTCGTGGACGCTCGTCCCGGCGGCGATCGGCCTCGTCCTCGTCTGGCGGCGCGCCAATTCGAACGCGCTCGTCGCGCAGTTTCGCCCCACGTTCGCCAACGGCGCTTTGGTCGCGCTCGCGCTGCCGCTGTGCGTGCTGCAGCTCGCGCGCGTAACGCCGTTCCTCTATTTCAATTTCTGACGTGGCAACAGCCGACGGTTCGCCGGGAACGTCGTCGCGCGCCGCGCGCCGCTGGTTCATTGGCGCGCTGCTGACCCCGGTCGCGATTCTCGCCGCCGTCGCTGCCTTCGATGCGTACGTCGATCCGTTCCAGCAATATCGGATCGCCGAACGCTACCCGCCGCGCTTCTACGCGTTGCTGCATCGCTACATCACGCCCGGCCTCGCGAAGAACGCGGTGTATGACACGCTGCTGACCGGCTCGTCGATTGTCGAGAATACGCGCAACGACACAATCGGCCGTCTGTGCGGCGGCATCGGGCTCAATGTCGCGATGCCGGCGTTGACGGGAATCGAGCAGGGGATGATCCTGCGCACGGCGCTCGCCGCGCGGCCGCTCCAACGGGCGATCGTCGTCCTCGACTTTACCGGGTATGCCGGCCCGCCCGACGCGCGGCATCCGCTGGCGGGACCGCTGCCGGCGTACCTTTACGACCGCAATCCGGCCAACGACTTCGCGTACCTGCTGTCGTGGGGCGTGCTTGTCAAGTCATGGCGCATCGTAACGGGCGACGCATCCGAGCGGTTCCGCACCGATCCGGCCGCGCCGTGGTGGTGGGCCGACCAGAAGCGCTTCGCGCGGAGCGAGGTGCTGCGCCACCTCGACCCGCGCGATCTCAACGCGCAGTTTCCGCAGCCGCCGCTTGACCTCCCGGCGATGCGCGCGAGCTTCGAGCGCAACATCCTTCCGGTGCTGGAAACGCACCCGCAGACCGAGTTCGATCTCGTGTGGCCGCCGTATTCGATCGTCGTCTGGGGCGACTACGTCCAGCGCCGGCAACTCGACGTGACGCTGGCGTTCAAGCGGTACGTGTTCGACGCGACGCGTGGGCTTGCGAACGTCCACGTGATCGACCTGCAGGGCGTCGCGGACGTTACCCACGATCTCGACCGCTATACCGATCTCTACCATTTTGCCCCGGCGATCAACGACTGGGTGATCGACGCCGCGTGCCACGACCGGCATCGCGTGCGGGCCGACAACGTCGAAGCACTGGACCGACAATTGCGCGCGCAGGCGCTTGCCTTCGATCCGGCCTCGCTCAGGACCGACTGACGGCTTGTCGCGCCGCCCGCACATGCTGACACGCCGCGCGACCTGACGGTCGCGTACTGGCGTCGCGTGCGCTCACCCGGCGCCGGATTTCGTCCGTGCGAGCGGTGGATTGGTCGCGAAGTACCGGCGGATCCCGCCGTGCATCGATTCGGCGAACTTCGCCTGGTACCGTTCGCTCCGGAGCTTCAGCTCCTCGTCGGGATTCGAGATGAAGGCAGTTTCGACGAGGATCGACGGAATGTCGGGGGCCTTCAGCACGGCAAAGCCCGCCTGTTCGACGGCCGGCTTGTGCAGCGGATTGACGGTCCCGATGCCATCGAGCACGTGGCGGCCCGCCTTGAGACTGTCGCTGATCTGCGCGGTCTGCGACAGATCGAGCAGCGTGCGGGCGAGGACGGGATCGCGAATGTCGAGGTTGACACCGCCGATCAGGTCTGCGGCATTCTCCTTCTGCGCGAGCCATTTCGCCGCCGCGCTGGTCGCACCGGTTTCGGAAAGGGCAAAGACCGACGAGCCGCGCGCCGTCCGCTCGCGAAACGCGTCGGCGTGGATCGACACGAACAGGTCTGCCTTCACCGCCTGCGCCTTCTTCACCCGGGTCGCGAGCGGCACGAAATAATCGTCGTCGCGCGTCAGCGATGCGCGCATGCCGGGCTCGGCGTCGATCATGCCCTTGAGTTTTTTCGCGATGGCGAGTGCCACGTTCTTTTCGTACGTGCCGCGACTGCCGACTGCGCCGGGGTCCTCGCCGCCGTGCCCGGGATCGAGCGCAACGGTGATCTTGCGCGCGGCCCCCGGTTGCGCCATCCCCTTTGCGTCGGGGACGCGTTCCGGCGCGGCGGTCGGTCTCGGTTCGGTGCCCTGGACAAGGCCATTTTCCTCGAGCAACGCCATCAGCGGGTCGACCGGCGTCAGCGGATAGAGATCGAGCACGACGCGGTGTCCGAACTCGGCAACGGGCGGCAGCGCGAAGAGCTGCGGCCGTGTCTCGTCCTTCAGGTCAATGACGACGCGGAGGATGTTGGGTGCCTGCTTGCCGAAGCGTATGGCGGCAACGTACGGATCCGACGGTTGCACGCGTGCGGTCAACTGCTGCAATTCGGGTGAGAGTTCGACGCCGTCGAGATCGAGCACCACCCGGTGCGGATCGCGAAGGGTAGTGAGCTGGTGCGGAATCGGCGCCGGCCCTTCGAGTATGACGCGCGTGTATTCCTGCGCCGGCCACAGGCGCGCCGACGCGATGCGCGACGCGATCGCCCATGCGGACGGAAGAGCGAGCTGCGCCGCGGGAAGCAGCAGCCAGCGGAATGCGCGACGGCGCGCGAGCGAGATCGTGATCATGCCGGCTGGGACGCGGACTTCATCGCGGCCAGACATCGCTCACCGGCCTCGGTATGCGCTTCGACGCGCAATGTCCGCCCGCTCGCAGCGCATTTCGCCGGATGCGCGAGCACGAGGGCAAGGTCCGGCCGCGGTAACAGGCCTCCGACCCGCTCCGGCCATTCGACCACGCAAACTGCGTCGTTGCGGAAGCAGTCGGCGAGTCCTGCTGTTTCCCATTCGCATGGATCGGTGAACCGATAAAAATCAAAGTGATAGAAGTATAAACTCGAAAACGGATAATGTTCAACCAGCGTGTAGGTGGGACTCTTGACCCGGCCCTTCCAGCCGAGTGCGCGCAGGCAGCCACGCACGAGCGTCGTCTTGCCGGCGCCCAGGTCACCCGAGACGGTGATCACCATGCCTCGCTGCAGTCTGGATGCCAGTCGCGCTCCCGCGGCTTCGGTCGCGGCTGCGTCGGGGAGGTCTAACGTTGCGGTGGACATGGATTCCGGGCCGACGGTCGATCCGCGAACGGCGCCGCACCGTGGTGTACGCTTGGGCGCATGCCCGCGACCGCCACCGATTCCGCAACGCAGACCGATCGCGATTGGATCGCGCTCGCCGCGAAGATCGGGGATTGGGGCCGCGAACTCGGCTTCCAGCAGATCGGTATCGCCGGGACGGATCTCGCTGCGGACGAGGCGCGGCTCATCGCTTGGCTGGCGGCGGGCCGGCAGGGCACGATGGATTATATGGCACGCCACGGCACGACCCGGGCGCGACCTGCGACACTCGTACCCGGTACCCTGACCGTCATCACCGCGCGGATGAATTACCTGCCCGAGCGTGCGCGGGCGGGCGAGGCGGTGCTGGCCGATCCCGCGAAGGCATTCATCGCCCGCTATGCGCTCGGCCGCGACTACCACAAGGTATTGCGCGCCAAGCTGCAACGGCTTGCCGATCGCCTTCGCGCAGAAGTCGGTGCGTTCGGCTACCGCGTCTTCACGGACAGCGCACCACTCCTCGAGGTCGCGCTCGCGGCCAACGCCGGGATCGGCTGGCGCGGCAAGCACACGCTGCTGCTCACGCGCGAGGCCGGATCGTGGTTCTTCCTGGGCGAGATCTGCACGGACCTGCCGCTTCCCGTCACCCCTCCTCAAACGGCCCACTGCGGCACCTGCACCGCGTGCATCGACATCTGCCCGACACACGCCATCGTCGGACCTTACGAACTCGACGCGCGCCGCTGCATCTCGTACCTGACGATCGAGCACGCCGGAAGCATTCCCGAGGAACTGCGCCCGCTCATCGGCAATCGGATCTATGGCTGCGACGACTGCCAGCTCATCTGCCCGTGGAACAGGTATGCGCAGGCGTCGACCGAACCCGGGTTCGCCGTGCGGCACGGCCTCGACGACGCCGACCTCATTGCGCTGTTCGCGTGGTCGAAAAACGAGTTCGACGCGCGAATGGCGGGGAGCGCAATCCGGCGCATCGGCTACGAGCGGTGGTCGCGCAACCTGGCAGTCGCACTCGGCAACGCGCCATACGATCCACGAATCGTCGCCGCGCTGGAAACACGAGTCGACGACCCTTCACCGCTGGTCCGCGAGCACGTCGCGTGGGCGCTCTCCCGGCAGCGCGCTACTTCGGCGGCGCCCATTTGACCAGGAACGCGCGCATCGCCGCCGGATCGTAGTCCTTCCCCGCCTCGAGCACGTTCGTTTCCTGCGAATGCAGCAGCCGGCCACTCGCGTCCAGCACAAAAAAGTGCGGATAGCCGGCCACTGGGGGGAAACGGCGCAGGAATGCCTCGTTCTTGTTGTCGTCCGAGTAGTTCACCTTGAGCCAGACGTAGTTCGCGTCGCGCAGCTGCCGTAGGTCGCGGTTCGCCGCGAAGAACCGGTCCATGACGCGACACCACGCACACCATTCTCCGCCGACGTCGACCAGGACGTTACGGCGGGCGGCGCGTGCGATCCCCAGTGCGGTGTCGAGATCCTGCGCCGCGTTGCGGGTGGGGTCGAAATCAACCGGCAGCGGGCGCCTTTCGGTGGCCGCCAAGGCAGGCAATGGCACGCTCCACACCATCGCGAGCGCCAGAAAACGACGCCGTGCGATTCGAGTCGAGACCACTTTTTTGAGGCAGGCCATGTCGTGGATTGGGTGATTATGCACGGAAAGGCACCGTTCGTTCCACTAGCGGATCAGCTGGTTCATCGACACGATCGGCAGCATCACCGCGAGGACCAGCACCAGCACGATCGCACCCATGGCAACGATCAGCGCCGGCTGAATCAGTGCGGCAAACCACGTGAGCCGCCGTTCCGCCTCGCGCTCGAGCTCGGCCGCGGCGCGCGCGAGCATTGCCGGGAGTTGCCCGCTCGCCTCGCCGTTGGCCACGAGGTGGATCAGAACCGGCGGAAAGACGCGCTGCTCCTTGAGCGCCCGCGCGAGCGACACACCCTCGCGCACCAGTGCCGCCGCGGCGTCCGCCGCACCACGCAACGGCAACGCCCACACGACCTCGCGCGCCGCGTCGAGCGCGCGCAACAGCGGTGCGCCACTGCCGGTGAGAATCGAGAGCGTGCTCGCGAAGCGGGCAGTATCCACCGCCGTGACGAGACGGCCGGCAACCGGGAGGCGCAGCACCGTCGCGTGCCACCAGGCGCGAAACGCCAAGCGCCGGTTGGCCACCGCGAAACCGACGATTCCTGCCGCCGCCGCAGCGAGCCAGAGCCAGGCCGTCGCGCGGAAAAAATCGCTGGTGGCGATCAGCGCCTGCGTGAGCCAGGGGAGCGTCTGCCGGCTTTGCTGGTAGACGGACACGACCTGCGGCACGACATAGACGAGCAGCACAGCGATCACGGCGAGCGCGATCGCCGTCACCAGCGCAGGATAGATCAGCGCCAGCGTGAACTTCTCCTTCAGCGCCTGTCTCGCCTCGAGATAGTCGGCGAGGCGGGCGAGGACCTCAGGCAGGCGACCCGTCTCGGCGCCGACGGCCACAAGACCGCGATACAAATCGGAAAACGTCCGCGGCCAGCGCGCGAGCGCGGCCGCGAGTGTTTCGCCCGCCGCCACCTGCCCGCGCAATGCGGTAAACAGCTTCGCCGCGTTCGTATCGTCAGCCTGCTCGGCGACTGCGGAGAGCGCTTGGTCGACCGGCATTCCGGAGCGGGTCAGCGTGGCAAGCAATCGCGTGGTCAGCGCGAGCAGCGCCGGCGGCAGACGCGTTCGATCGATCGTGCCGCCCGTGCCGGCGTCAGCGCTGTTTGGCGCTTCGATCGCCGTCGGGAACAGCCCGAGCCCGCGCAACTGGTCGCGCACGTGCCGCGGCGTCTCGGCGTCGATCAGGCCGCGCCGCGCCTTGCCGCGCGCATCGACCGCCTCGTACCGGAACTCGGGCATTGGCCGCTCGTGTGGCGAGTCAGACCTCGCGCGTGACGCGTATGAGCTCGGCGAGCGAGGTCGTCCCGTCCGCGAGCCAACGCGCGCCGTCGCGCCGCAAGGGCGTCATGCCGGCCGCGACCGCTGCGGAGCGCAGCGCATGCTCGGGCGCGCGGTCGTGGATCAGCCGTCGCATCGCATCGTCGATAACGAGAAGCTCGTAGACGCCGGTGCGGCCGCGATAGCCGGTGCGGTTGCATTGGTCGCATCCGGCGGGCGTATGGACCGCGGTCGTCGCGGCGAGACCCATTTCGCGGAGCAGCGCGGCCTCGCCCACCGTCGCCGCCGCCGACGCGCGGCATGCGGAGCACAGCGTCCGCACGAGCCGTTGCGCGAGCACGCCCAACAACGACGACGCGAGCAGGTACGGCTCGACACCCATGTCGGCGAGCCGCGTCACGGCGCTTGCCGCGTCGTTGGTGTGCAGCGTAGCCAGCACCAGATGCCCGGTGAGCGAAGCCTGCACGGCGATCTGCGCGGTCTCCAGGTCGCGGATCTCGCCGATCATGATGATGTCGGGATCCTGGCGCAGGATCGCGCGAAGCGCGCGCGCAAAATCGAGCTCGATCTTCGCGTTGACCTGCGTCTGCCCGACGCCGTCGAGCGCATACTCGATCGGATCCTCGACCGTCATCATGTTGAGCGTGCCGCGCGGCAGCCGCGAGAGCGCCGCGTATAGCGTCGTGGTCTTGCCGGAACCCGTCGGGCCGGTCACGAGCACGATGCCGTGCGGCTCGCGGATCAGGCGATCTACCGCGTCCTGGACCGCCGCGCCCATGCCGAGCGCCGTCAGGTCGAGTTGGGCGGCGTCCTTGTCGAGGAGCCGCAGCACGACCCGTTCGCCGGGGCCGGTAGGCAACGTCGAGATGCGCACGTCAACCTGCTTGTCGCCGAGTTTGAGCGCGATGCGGCCGTCCTGCGGCAGCCGCTTTTCGGCGATGTCGAGGCTTGCCATGATCTTCAAGCGCGAGACGAGCGCGGCGTGCAGTGCGCGCGGCGGCTCGATCACGTCGTGCAACACGCCATCGACGCGAAAGCGGACGACCGAGCGCCCCTCGTAGGGTTCGAAGTGAAGATCCGATGCACGCTCGCGCAGCGCCTGCAGCAGAAGCGCGTTGATCATCCGGATCACGGGCGCCTGGACCTCGCCGCCCAGCAGGTCCTCGGCCGGCGGCAGGTCCTGCATCAGCCGCGCGAGATCCGTTTCCCGCGCCAGGTCCTCGCTCAGTTGCGCCGCCGGCGACGCGCCCTGGTTGTACGCGCGCGCCAGTTCGGATGCGAAGCGCTGCGCGTCGACGGCTCGGGTCACCAGCGGCCGCTGCAGCACGCGCTTCAACTCGGCGATGCCGTCGGCGGTCGCATCGGGCCGCGTCAGCACGATGATGGCGTCGCCGTCCTCGCCTTGCGCCAGCACACCGTGTGTCCGCGCGAATGCATACGGGATGCGCTGGGCGAAGCGGCTCGCGAGCGGCGGAGGGAACGGATGACATCGCGGGAAGACGTTCGTGCGCAGGCTTACGGCTTCGCCGCGGGCGGCGGCGGCTCAACTGGCGCCAGCGGAACAAGCAGCGGCGGTGTCGGGTCGACGCCGGGGGTGCCCGGGAACACGCCCTCGCGGGGCAGCGTGGGTTGCGTCGGATCGTTCCAGAAGGGTCGATTGGGCGGCGACTGCCGATCCTGCTCGCCCATCAGGTACTGGTAGCGCTCCGAGGTGATCTCGCGCCCATCGGAGCCGTGCGCAGCACGGTCGGTTTGATGAACACCATCAGGTTGGTCTTTCTGCCGGCGGCGCGCGTCGTACCTGAAGAGCGCGCCTGCGAGAGGCACGTCGCCGAGTATCGGGACCTTGTCGCTGCCGTCCGTCAGTCGATCCTCGATCAGCCCCCCCAGCACGATGATCTGCGTGTCGTCGACGATCACCGAGGATTCGAGCGCGCGCTTCGACAGGACGGTGCCCGTCTGCGTCGACACGTCCTCGATGCGCGACACTTCCTGGTAGAGCACGAGGCGGATCGTGCCGCCTTCGGTAATCTGCGGCTTGACGCGCAGCACGAGGCCGACGTCCTTGCGCTCGAAGGTCTGGAACGGCGTCACCGTCGACGTGTTGCCGGTGGTGGCGTAGCTGCCGGTGACGAGCGGGATGTTCTGGCCGACGATGATCCGCGCTTCCTCGTTGTCGAGCGTGAGCAGTGTCGGCGTCGACAGGATGTTGGCGCCGATCTGCGTTTCCAGCGCGCGGGCGAGAAACGCGAGGTTGGTGATCACGCCCAGGCCGGGAATTGTCACCGTGCCTTTCATCACGCCGAGCGCCAAGCCCTGGCCGACCGAGCCCGGATTGATCGCGACGTCGATGATGTTGTTGCCGCTGCCGCGCGGAGTGAAGTTGGTGCCGCCGATGACGCGCGCCTGTGTCGTGTTGTAGCCGGACAGCGCCTGCCACTGGATGCCAAACTCCGCCGCCCTGTCGGCCGCCACCTCGACGATCAGTGCCTCGACGAACACCTGCGCGCGCCGCACGTCGAGCTTTTCGATGATCGCGCGCAGGTTGTTGTAGACGGGTTCCGGCGCCATGATGACCAGCGCATTGGTCGCGACGTCGGCAGTGATCGTGGCGCCGGCTGCCGAAAACGATTGCGCGCCCCCGCTCGAAAGGCCAGGTGGCGCCGACGGGGCCGTCGCCGGGGCAGCACTGCTCAGTGGCGGCGTCCCCATGAACGTTCCCGGCGCCTGTGGCGAAAGCGCCGATCCACCTACCGGGCCAGTGTCGCTGCCGGTCAGCATGGCACGAAGCGTCTGGGCGACGCGCGCGGCTTCGGCGTTCTTGAGGTAGACGATGAACATGTTGCCGCCGGCCCTGCCCGGGGTGTCCAGCTCGCCGATCAGCTGCCGGATACGGGCGACACGGCTCGGATTGTCGGCGCGCACGAGGATACTGTTCGAGCGCGGGTCGGCGATTAGGGTCACCCGCTGCTGGGCATCGACAGGCGCACCCACTCCGGCGGCTGCCTCCACCTGCAGCCGGTTCAACAGCGTCACGATGTCGAGCGCGGAGGCGTACCGGACCGGCACCAGCACCGGCTCGCCGCCCGGCGGCTGGTCGAGTGACGCGATGATGCGGTCGATCCGTTTGACGTTGTCGGCGTAATCGGTGATCACCAGCGCGTTGCCATTCGGGTACGCTGCGATCGTGTTGTTCGGCGTGATCAGCGGTCGGAGGACATTGACGAGCTGCACCGCGGATTCGTATTTCAGCGTGACCACCTGCGTCACCAACCGGTCGCCCCCCTCGGTCACCCGACCGGTCATGACGGCGCCTCCCTGCTGCTTCGCGTCGGCCTCGGGCACGATCTTGACCACACCGTCACCCTCGACGGCGGCGAACCCCTGCAGTCGCAGCGCCGAGAGAAGGGTCGGGTAGACGAGACTGCGCGGGACGGGCCGCGCCGAGATGATGTTGATCGTGCCCTTGACCCTTGGGTCGACGATAAAATTGCGGCCGGTGATCTCGGCGATCGCCTTGACGACGGCCTCGATGTCGGCATTGACGAAGTTGAGGGTAACCGGCTCGTCGGCGGCGCGCGCGACCGACGTCCCGTACGCCGCGAAAACCGCTGCAATGGCAAAAAATGCGGCCCGGAAAACCCGGCGGAGGGGTGCCGGGCCCGGAAGGTGGCATAAGAGGTGCGTTTTCGAGAACACGCGGAAGCGGTATGCCGATGATCCCTTTGCGTCGGGTCGAGGCCGGAGTCGCGCGCCGGAAACTGCAGGATTCGGCGTGCAGAGCACGTTTTTCGCGTTCACCGGCGGTTTTCGGGAATAATAGCATGCGCGTCCCGCGTGTCCCCGCCGGCGATCGGGGCAGAAACGACGTTGAATCCAAAGGGCCCGGACCTCGCATCCAAAAGGGACGAAACCCTGCCCCGGAGACTCTATGCGCCCGTTGACCCCCGTCGCCACCTCGAAGCCGTCACGGCAAGTCCGCCGGCTCGTTCTCGGCGCGGCATTGCTGCTGGCCCTCACGGTCGGCCAGATACCTCGGACGCCGGCAGTCCATGCACAGGAAGGGCAGCCCTCGCTCCCGTCACCAGGCAGCGTGACCCCCGCGCCCAAGCCGCCGGTGGCGCCGGTCAAGCCCGCCGTGAGCAAGGAGGGCGAAAGCGTCAAGGCGACGATCGAAATCCGAACCGACGAGAGCGGGAAAAAGACCGTCACCATCGAAAAGCCGGGCCCTGCTAAGCGCGCCGCCGACGCGGACCCCGACGTCCCGCCCCCTGATCCCGGTGCCGGCCCGGGCAAGCACGGCAAGCGCGTCACCGTCGACGTCTTCGGCGACGATCGCGAGTTCGATTCGTTCAACGATTTCGTCCACAACGAGCCGTGGCTCGCCGCCATGGTCGTCGGGATCGTCGCGGTCATCTTTCTTTCGCCAGTGCTCGCTATTGCGCTGATCCTCGGGTACCGGATGCGCAAGGCGCGGATGCTGAACGAGACGATGCTGAGGCTCGCCGAAAAGGGCGTTGTCCCGCCCGGCGAGGCGCTCGGCGCTCTCGTCGCCGGGAATCCGGCCGCGATTTCCGCATCGCCGTCGGCAGCGCCGCTCTACGAACAGGCGCGGCAGATCCGGCAGCGTGCCGCATGGTCCGATTTGCGCAAAGGCGTGATCATGGGCGGCATCGGCCTCGGGCTGGCCATGTACTCGATGCTCGACGATGGCACGCCCAACGGCCTCGGCCTCGTGCTGCTGTTCGTCGGAATCGGTTACCTGGTCCTGTGGTGGTTCGAGGATCGCAAGATCGCCCCCGCCAGCAACGCGTCCACCCCGCCGCCCCCGGCCGGTCCGATAGGCGGAGCGAGCGGAAGCGCGTGAACCGCGCGACCCGATGTCGAGCCCGACGGTCACCGATGCCGAGCTCATTGCACGCGTCGTCGTCCAGGATGACCGGCATGCGTACTCCGAGCTCGTGCGCCGGCACCAGTCGGCAGTGCGCGCGACGCTCCGGCGACTCACCGCCGGCAACCACGCGCAAGCCGACGATCTCGCCCAGGAAACCTTCATGCTGGCCTACCGCAACCTGAAATCGTTCCGTCATGAAGCCCAGTTCCCGACCTGGCTCTACCGGATCGCCACCAATGCGTTCCTTGCCGAAGCGCGCAAGCGCAAGGAAGAGCTGCTGGGCGATCGCGACGCTGATCTCGCCGCCGACGAGGACGCCGATGCCCCGGGCCCGGGTGAACCGGGTGCCGACCATGCGCGGGGCGCGACATTGCGGCTCGACATGGAGCGCGCGCTCGCCTTCCTCTCCGAGGCCGAGCGGGCGGCGATCGTGCAGTGTTACCATAACGACCTGTCGCATGAGGAAGCGGCGTACGTGCTCAACTGCCCGGTCGGTACCGTGAAGACGCACATCCTGCGCGCAAAACAGAAGCTCAAGTCGCGGCTCGCAGCGTGGGCGCCGGAGGGTTCGGCGTGACACCAATGAACGAACACGCGCTTCCCCCGAGCGCGAGCAGCGGCGACTGGCTTGACGCCGCCTTGCGCGAGGATGGGCAGCGGCATCGCGCCGACTACCTTGGCGACGACGGGTTCACCGCCCGGGTCATGGCAAGGCTGCCGGCGCCGGCGACGCTGCCCGCGTGGCGCAAGCCGGCGGTCGCCGCGCTGTGGACGGTAGCCGTTGCCGGCATCGCATGGGCGCTGCCGGGCGCCTATACCGACGCCGCACGCGAGTTCTTGCGCATCGTCGCGGGTCACCCCGTTTCGTACGCGGAGATTGCAACCGGCGTGGCGGCGCTCGCAGTTGGCACGTGGGCCATGACCGCCTACGCGCTGTCGCGCGACTGAACGCTGCTCAACCCGCCGAGCGGCGGCCGTTGCGTTTGCGACGGAGTGCTCGCTCAACCCGGCGAGTGCGCATCGGCCGCTGCTATCGCCGCGTTGTCGACCTCGGCGCCGCTCGCAGTCGCCGCCTCGGCCGCCGCATCGGCCGAGGCGTGCTAATGCCGCGCCGTCGGCCTCGTTGCGTCGACTCGCCCCGGTCGCATCCCCTTGCGCTTCGCGCGCGGGGCCCCTGCTCCCAGGCTCGCGCCGCTAATCCTTCAGCGCGAAATTGATCTCGACCTCGCCGACGTATTTTTCGCCTTCGGCCCGGAACTTCCAATCCTTGAGCGCCAGGATGACCGCGCGGTCGAAATACCTCTTCGGCTCGGCAGAAACGATGATGACGTCGGTCACATTGCCTTTTTCGTCGATGTTGAGGCGCGCGATGACGCGGCCCTTCTCCACACCTTCCTTGATGGCCGCGCGTGGGTATTCCGGGTTTTCACCCGCAATCCGCTCGGCGCCGATCTTTCGGATGGCCGGCTTCGGGGGCGCCGGCGGCGCTACGACCGGCGGCGGCGGCGCGATCACGTATTGCTCGGGCGGCGGCGTCGGCGTTACGGCGGTGATCGTCGGCGGCGCCTCTGTTGGCGTCGGCACCGGAATGTCCGGCGGCGGGACGTAGGGCGCCTCGGGAGGCTTCACCTTGGGCGCTTCGATGATCTTCTTCGGCGGCGGCGGGGGCGGCGGCGGTGCCTTCACTTCCTCGACGATCGTCGCGGTGAGCGGCTTCTTGATCACCTCCACGGCCTTCCGCGCGAGCCCTGTCACCAGCGCGTAGATAACGATTGCATGCACGAGGACAACGAACGTGATCCCGATCACATGCCGCGCCGGGTCTCTCTGCTGTCGTGCGTAGTTCATTTGGCTTTCGACTCCGATTGCCGGAGCGCGTTTGCGCCGCCGGCTATTCGTCGATGAACTGCTCGCTGCCGACGAGACCGATCTTGGTCATGCCGAGCCGCTGCGAAGACGCCATCACCCCGGCGACGATCTCGTACTTGGCGGCCTTGTCCGGACGAAGATGCAACTCCGGCTGGACCGCCTGCTCGGCCGCAGCCTTGAGCCGATCCTCGAGCGCGGTCCGATCCGGCACGATCTCACCGTTCCAGTAAATCGCCCCCGCGCCGTCGATGTCGATCTTCAGGACTTCAGGCTTGACGAGCGGTGGCGGCGGATTGCCGGTCGGCATGTTGAGATTGACCGAGTGCAGCTGGATCGGGATCGTGATGATCAGCATCACCAGCAGCACCAGCATCACGTCGATCAACGGCGTGGTATTGATGTCGATCATGACGTCGGGGTCCTTGCCGATCCCCGAGCCGACGTTCATGGCCATGAACCACTCTCCTCGCAGTAATCAGCCGGCGCGGCGTCAGCTGCCGCGCACCGGTGGCTCGGTGATGAAGCCGACCTTGGCAATCCCGGCACGCTGGCACGCGTAGATGACCCGGCCGACACCGTCGTAGCGCGCGCTGCCGTCGCCGCGAATCTGCACCTCGGGCTGCGGTACCAGCACGGCGATCTTCTTCAGCCGGTCAATCAGCGCCGCGGTATTGGCGAGGCGAAGATCGTTCCAGAAGATGTGGCCCTGGAGGTCCACCGAAATGACGATGTTTTCGGGTTTGGTCTCGCGAATCTCGTTCCGCTCTTTCGGCAGCTGGACGGGGATCGACGTCGTGACGACCGGGATCGTGATCAGGAAGATGATCAGCAGCACCAGCATCACGTCGACGAGCGGTGTCGTGTTGATGGTCGAGACGACCTCGTCCTCGTCGCCTTCGGCCGAGCCGACATTCATCGACATGATTGAGAACCTCCAACACGATGAAGCACGTGTGCGTTGCTGGCCACAAATGGCCGCTGGCGCGGCGCAGGGTGCTGCGAATAGTGGAGCCTATTCGCAAGCCCGGCAACAATGCCAGCGGCCATTTTGGCCGCAACCCGAAGGGCTGGCCACGATTTGGGCCCAATCCCTTTGTCGCAAGCCACTTGCTTGGGGCCTGCCAAGCGGCGTGGCTTGCTTCGCGCGCTTGAGCCCAAATCGTGCCAGCGCATCACGCGCTTCATCATGTTGGAGGCTCTTAGGCTTTCGCCGGGGATTTCGGGGCGGAGAGCAGCACCGCATGCAGGTCGGCGCCGAACTCGCGGACGAATTCCATCGCCGTCTTGTTGCGCCGGACGAGCCAGTTGTAGCCCAACACCGCGGGAACCGCGACCGCGAGGCCGAACGCGGTCATGATCAGCGCCTCGCCGACGGGACCCGCTACCTTGTCGATCGATGCCTGCCCGGCGATTCCGATCGCCGTCAGTGCGTGGTAGATGCCCCAGACCGTGCCGAAGAGTCCGACGAACGGCGCCGTCGAGCCGACGGTGGCGAGGAACGCGAGGCCATCCTGCATGCGGCTCTGCACGTTTTCGATCGCCCGCTGGATCGACATCGTGATCCACTCGTTCATGTCGACATTGCCGAGCAGCCCGGTGTGCTTGCTTGTCGCTTCGAGCCCCGTTTCCGCGATGAAGCGGAACGGGCTGCTCTTCTTCAGTCCGTCGGCGCCCTGGCGCACCGACGGTGCCTTCCAGAACGTCTTTTCGGCCGCCTTCGCCTGGCGACCCATCTTGTACTGCTCGTAGACCTTGGTGATGATGATGTACCAGCTGCCCAGCGACATGAAGGCCAGGATCCCGAGGGTGAACTTGGCGACGATGTCGCCGCCCTTCCACAGCGCTTCCAGCCCGTACGGATTGTCGACGACTTCGATTGCCCTGGTGCTGTTCGCGACACGAGCGGCGGGCGCGGCGGCCTGTGCTGCGGGTTCAGCCGGTGCGACGGCGGGAGCGGCTGGCGCCGCTGGCTGCGCTTGCGCATGCGCCGCAAGCGAAACGACCGCGGCGGCCGCAGCAATGAGCAGAACCGCGGCCCCACGGGCCCAACGGGTCATCTTCAACATGTTGTCTCCAGGCAAATGTGTTGTGCGATCAATGAGCGTGGACCGGGTGCCTGCGCACGACACGGCGCAGACGGCAAAAGATGGGTACCGCCGGCAGCCCCATGCGGAGGTCGCGAATGGCGGGCAGATTTTCCCCGGTGCAGGGGGCGAATGCTAATGTCGTCCAAGCGAAAAAGCAAAAGAAACATGCAACATCGGCAACGGATCCAGCGCTTCGGCCGCTCGATTGCAGCGCAACCTGTTCGAGCGCCACGATGCGGTCGCGAGCCCGGGCCTTGTCACGCTCCGGCGGCACATCAGGTCGAGGACGGCATCAATAGCGCGCATTGCTGCACTGCGACACCAGCTCACGCCTAAACGCGAATTCCCCAGGCGCAATTGCCGAATGCGGCCTCGCCTCGGCCCAACGCCGCCTCGCGACGAGCGATCAGCAAAGCCTGCTATTATGCCGCCCGTGCTGAAATCGTGTCCAGCATTCGATTAGAATCAATGCTCTAAACGGGTCCGCCGCAGCGCCGCGATCGGCGCCGCGGGCCCGACGGACCACGTCTTCGATCGCCACGAGCAAACCGGGGAATCGCGATGAAAAAGAACCTTGCCGCCGCCGTGATCCTGGTTGCCGTGATTGCAGCGCCACCGATCTGGGCGCAGGGAAAACCAGCCGACGCAACCGACATGCAGGCGCTGCGCACGGCCGTCAGGGCGGACAAGAAGGCCCTCGTGGCATCGACCCTTCAACTCACGGACGCCGAAGCGAAGAAATTCTGGCCGATCTACGACGCCTACCAGCGCAGCCTCGACGCCGCAAACCGGCGCGTGGCGCTTGTCGTCGAAGACATGGTCGAGCTGAACAAACCACTGTCTGATGCATACGCAAAGAATCTCGCGGTGGAGATGGTTGCCGCCGACGAAGCGGAAATCAAGGCGCGCAGAACGCTCTACAATCGCGTGATGAGGGCCCTGCCGCCGAAGAAAGCTGCCCGCTATATGCAGCTCGAATCGAAGATCCGCGCATTCCAGGATTACGACATTGCGACGGCAATTCCGCTGGTCAAGTAAGGCCGCAGCCGTTTCGCTCGCCCCGGATCGTCCGGTCCGCGACAAACACTAGACCACGTTACCGAGAGCGATAACTTGGCATGCGAATCATTGGGCTTGCTTTCCTCCTCGCATTCGTGACTGGACCCGCGCATGCCGACGCCATGCGCGACGCCCTGGAGGAAATCGCCAAATGCGCGGCAATCACCGAGTCGGCGGAGCGGTTGACGTGCTACGACGCCGCCGCGCCTCGGGTCAAGAACGCGCTCACCCCACCCGCGCCGCAAGCCCAGGAAAAGAGTCTGCTCGAGTGGTTCGGGTTATCACGGCCGGCGAAGCCTGCGCAGAAGCCGGAACAATTCGGCAAGCCCGCCCCGGAACCCGAGGGGCTTAACGAGATCACGGCGACCGTCGTCGAGTTCGCCAAGACGGCGCGGGGCAAAGCCATTTTCATCCTCGACAATGGCCAGATATGGCGGCAGCTCGACGCGGACAGCACCGAGCTTCCCTACCCGCCGGCGGGCGCGAAGATGAAAGTGACGATCGAAACCGGCTGGCTGGGCAGCTACAATCTGACCATCGAAGGCCGCAACGGCCTCATCAAGGTTTCCCGGATGAAGTGAAGTGTCGACCGTGCGAGTGGCCCCGTGCTGCCGGTGGGGTCGGCACCCTGGAGGACGTTCAAGGCCGCGCCTGCGCGGTCGCCGCCGAGGGTACGGACTCGAACGCTTTCGCGCAATATCCCGCCCACTGCCTGAACAGGGCCTCGAACCAGAACAGGTTCGAAACGCTGGTCGCCACGTTCCTACCCAGCTGACCCGCTGCCGTCGCCGGCGCAAAGATCTCGTGTGCCGTACTGCGATCGACTACGCGCGCGAGGAGCGCTCCGGTGGCGGCGTCACGCACGTCGAGGTGGAGCGTCGCCTGCCCGCCGTCCCTGACGAATGTCCGCTGAATCCCCGGTGCGGGCACATCCGGCGCGTAGACGTACAGATCGGTGACGCTTGGCGAACAGCCGCAACACGCCCGGCGCCCGGCGCCGACACAATCTCGTAACCCTGCGTCTTAAAGACCTCGGTGACCACCGGTCCGAGACTCGAAGCGGCCTCGTCGGTGATCCGCTGCGCATCTTCTGGAACGAGCCAGCGCTGCACGGCCCGCGTGGCGTTCATATCCTTGAGCCAGTTCTTCTTGAGCGCGGCTTGGCCCGGGTCGACGATGATCTTGCGGTAGCCGGACAGGTCCGCGTTCGGTCGGACGTAGAACTCGTCGAGGTTGCGCGACTTCACGGCGACGAGGCCGTCGCTCGTTGCCGGGGCCGCGGCCTCGGGCGGCGCCGCGAATGTCGTGCCCGCGAGCGCAGCAATCATCAGCACCAGAAGCGTCCTAAGGTTCATGGTCAACCTCCTTTCGTTCACCTCAAGCTATGATGTCAACAGCCATCGTAACGCTCTTATTCGACCACTCCTAACGGAATCGTGTTCCGCTGCCGATAGTGTCGGGCCTGGGTCCGCTCGCCGCGCCCCGTCCGCACCGTGCTCTGCCATGGGAATCGGCGTTCGCGCATGACTACCCGGCGAAGCAGAAGCCGGATCGGAGGATCTCGTTTGGCAACGGAACGGCCCGACTCGATTGCCGATGACCTTCTGGCGCGACTTGCCGGCGTCGCCCGACGCCTATCCGCAGAAGCTCGACCTCGTTCGCGAGATGGTCTTGCTCGTTCGGTTCGACGCGGCCGCCTATCGCGCCGCGAGTTTCCTCGACGATCGCATCCTGAGCCCGGCCACGCAGGGCGCCTGGCTTCCCATCGGTCGCGTCGCCGAGGCCTCGCGCCGTGTGGCGAACGGCGCGTCCCCTCCATTTCATCTTTCATACGGGTCACGTCGGCTCGACACTCGTGAGCCGGCTGCTCGACGAGACGGGAAACGTGTTGTCGCTGCGCGAACCGTTGCCGCTGAGGACGCTGGCCGACGCCCATGACGTATTGGGCCAATTCGACTCGCTCGTGAGCAGCGCGCAGTTCGATCTCGCGCTTGCCATGTTCCTGCGGCTCTGGAGCCGCGGCTATGACCAGACGCGCAGCGTCGTCGTCAAGGCCACCAGCAGCGCGGGGCGGCTGGCCGCGCCGATTCTGGCCGGAAACGAAGGCGCGCGCGCAATCTACCTGAATCTGCGCGCCGAGCCGTACCTGGCGACGCTGCTGGCCGGACAGAATTCGCCCATCGATCTGCGCGGACACGGGCCGGAGCGCATGCGGCGCCTGCAATCGCGCATCGGCACGACGCTGGCCCCGTTGCATACGCTGTCGATCGGTGAACTGGCGGCAATGAGCTGGCTCGCGGAATCCTGGACGCAACGCGACGCGGTGAAGCAGTTCGCCGGCCAGGGTCATCGCGTTGGATTTCGATGCATTCCTTTCGAACGTGGCCGACAGCATGGCCCGGATTCTCGGCCATTTCGCGTTGCCCGCCGACACCCGCTATCTTTCGCAGGTGGATCGCAGTCCGGTGCTGACGCGCTATTCGAAGGCGCCCGAACATGCCTACACGCCGGATGTTCGGGCGGAAGTCCTGCGCGACTCGCGCCGTCACAACCGCGAGGAGATCCGCAAAGGAATGGACTGGCTCGAGCGCCTGGCGCGAGATCGGACGACTGCCGTCGCCGAGGATCGTGAACGCGGCATCTGGCGTCTAGGTCGTCGACCACATGCGCATCAGATTCTGGCGTACGACATCGAGCCGCACCCGGTTTTCCCATTTCATCGAGAGCCCTTCCAGCGCGGCGATTTCGTTGAGCTCGTAGACCTGCGTCCGCTGGTGCTCGTCGGCGATGTAGCTTTCGATGAACGTGATCGACACCAGGCGCTGGCCGGCGCGCACCGGGACAACCTCGTGCAGCGTCGTCGATGGGTAGACGATGGCCTCGCCCGCCGCGCCCTTGATGGGGATCGCCAGATTGCCGATCTCGATCGACAGTTCGCCTCCTTCGTACGCGGAAGGGTCGCTGATGAAGACGGTGCACGAAAGGTCGGACCGCATGCGCGTATTGCCGACCTGAATCATTGCCGCGTCGGCATGTCCCCCGTATTTCATGCCGGGCTCGTAGCGGCACAGCAGCGGCGGCGCCACGTGCTTGGGCATCGCGAAGTCCACGAATTCGCGCGAGCGTGCGAGCGCGACGTTGACGATCTGCACCGATTCGACGTACTTCGGATCGGCGTGATCCGCCTGCAGATTGTCTTTCGTCAGGTTTGCCGGATTCGATACCCGGCCTTCGACGAAGCGGAGCTCGCGGCTCAGCGTCGACGAGCCGCGCGATCTCGGTCGCCGTAAGAAGGTTCTTGATTTTCAGAAGCACGTGGCGCCTCGCGCTCGACAGATCGCAACGTGAATCCTACACTTGGTCCATCGAGCGTTCCCAGTGCGGCGGTACGATCCGGGTGTCCGACCACGCGCGACAGACGCAAACATCCGAGGAGCGAGTGAATTTGCTATCCTTTCGTTCGAGACCCTGGCGGATGCGAAGCCGCCCGGGCAAAAAACCGAATCGGCGTTCCCCATGTCCATTCCACCTGTCGACGCGCGCGCGCTCGCGCAGTCCGGCGTCGATGCGCTGCGCCGGGGCGATGCGCGCGGAGCGCGTGAGTCGTTCGAGCGCATCGTCAGCGCCGGCCAGGCTGACGCTTCCAGTTGGATCGGCCTCGCCTACGCGTGTCGCCATCTCAACGACAGGACGGGCGCCATGGCTGCCGTGGACAAGGCGCTGGCGCTCGAACCGCGCAATCTGCGCGCGCTGATGTTCAAGGCAGACCAGTTGGCCGAGGTCGGCGACGAACGCGCAGCGTCTTCGTTCTATCAATTCGCGATCCGGACCGCTCCACCAGCCAACGAGATGCCGGCGGCGCTGCGCGACGAGCTCTCCCGGGCCCAGGCGATGTGCGATCGCTATGCCGGCGAGTTCGAAGCCTTCCTCCTCGACCGGCTCGCCGGCGAAGGTCTCGTCGAAGGGCGCTCCGCTGCCCGGTTCCGGCATTCGCTCGATATCCTGTTGGGCAGGAAGAAGATATATTTCCAGCAGCCGCAGACGTACTTTTTCCCGGAGCTGCCCCAGATCCAGTTCTACGACCGCAATGCCTTTCCGTGGCTCGATCACGTCGAGGCTGCCACGGCGCAGATCCGCGCCGAGCTGGTCCAAGTCCTCGAGGAAGAGTCGACCGCGTTCCAACCCTACATCCAGGGCGACCCGCGCCGGCCGCGCAAAGAGCAGAGCGGGATGACGGACAACCCGGACTGGGGCGCTTTCTATTTATGGAAGGATGGCGAGATCGTTCCCGAGAACGCCGCGCGATGCCCGCGGACGATGAGCGCCATGGCGGAGGTTCCACTCGACCGCGTGAAGAACCGCTCGCCGTCGGTCCTGTTCTCGCTGCTGCGCCCGGGCGCCCGGATACCGCCCCACTCCGGGCTCGTCAACACGCGGTTGATCTGCCACCTGCCCTTGATAGTCCCGCCGAACTGCGGGTTCCGCGTCGGCAACGACATCCGCACGCCGGTCGAAGGCAAGGCGTGGGTGTTCGACGACACGATGGAGCACGAAGCCTGGAACAACAGCGATCGGACTCGCGTGATCCTTTTGTTCGAAATCTGGCGTCCAGAGCTCACGGAAGAGGAGCGCGGGTTCGTCAGCGCCATGTTCGAAGCGATCGACGCCTACAGCGGGCAGAAGCCCGAGTGGTCGATTTGAAACCATCCGAAATGACCTCTGCAGAACGCTCAGGACAGATTCCGAAAATGGGGCCGTTCCGCGTCGCCGCAATCGGCGTCATCGCCGACCGTTTCGGAACGATGTCAACTTTGCTCGGCCCACTAAGCACAGAGACCGCGTTGCACCCCAGTATAATTCCGCCGCCTGTCCAATAATGCTGTCGCCGACGGGCAGGTCGGTCGGGAGGAAGCTCAACGTGAGTCTTACCGAACACGTCGTCCGCCTGCGCATCGCAGATCGTACGTCGATTTCGCAGGCCACGGATTTTGTTCTGGAAGCCGGGCAGCCGGTAGATGGGTCGCGGATGTTTGATCCCGATGTGAGCCCGTACTGCTTCGATCTCGATGAGCGCAAGCTTTTCTGCGTATCGACTCCCGACATCGGGGGGGCAACGTTCTTTTATCAATCACAGCGACAATGCGCGCAGTCCGTGATCAAGGTGCCATTCGATGCGCTGCCCGAGGCGGCTGTGTCGCCGACACTGATCTTTTCGATTGGTCGCTGCGGTTCGACGCTATTGCACAAGGCATTCGAGGCGGCCGGAGTGCGCGCCGTTTCCGAGCCGGACTACTTCACGCAAGCCGCCCTTCTCAAGCCCCACGACGAGGAGCTGCGAAGCGTTATCGCGCGCGTCACGCAACTGCTGCCGTATGCGGTCATCAAGCTCCGGGCCGAGTGTTGTAATGCGCCGATGCTGATCGCCGGCGGCTTCCGCGCGCCCAAGGTAATGTTCGTCTTGCGGGATGCGATCGACTGGGCAGCGTCGGCGCGTCGTGTGTCGCGCAATCCGAGCCCCGGCGGCATGGCGACGCTGCTGCGCGCGCTCGTCGGAGGGCTCGACGGTCTCGCGCGGTATTACGATGTCCGGGTCTGCTACTACGAGGATTTCCGAGACCTCACCGCGGGCTACGTCAACGCCCTGCTCGCGTGGATAGGCAGCGAAGCTCGACTCGGGCCTGCGCCGGCGGCCGAGCTCGCCGCCAGGGACGCGCAGGAAGGAAGCATCATGTCCCGCGCGGCGGTCGGGCACGTGCCGGATGATCCCGCCTTTCGCGCGGCTTTCCGCAACGAATGGGGCAAGGTACGGCCGGCGGCGCTGATCGAGCGACTCGGCCTGCGGCGTTTGTGACGGAATGTTCCCACCACGCTGGCCGCCATGGCGACCCTGAACCAGTGCCCTCGTCCACCTCCATGCCGCCCGGTCCTCCGCTGACGCGTCCGCAGGACGGCGCGGAAACGCTCCGCTTGCCGCAAGCCATGCAACGCGCGCTTGTCGCATGCCAACGCGGCGAATGGGCTCGCGCGGACCAGCTGTGCCGATGGGTGCTTGGCGTCAAGGCTGACTATTTCGACGCGCTGTACCTGCTGGGGATCATCGCAGGACGGGCCGGACGAGCACAGGAGGCAATCGAGCTGCTGTCGAGAGCGCTGTCGGTCAATCCAGCCAGTGCCGACGCTCACTACAATCAAGGCGTCGCGCTGGGCGAGCTCGAGCGGATCGCGGAGGCGCTCGCAAGCTACGACCGCGCCATCGCGCTCAAACCCGATTACGCCGATGCCCACTACAATCGGGGCGTTGCGCTGGGCGACCTCGAACGCCACGCGGAGGCGTTGGAAAGCTATGAGCGCGCCATCGCACTCCGACCCGACTACGCCGAAGCCCACAACAATCGCGGCGTCGCGCTCAGTTACCTCCAGCGTCATGCGGAAGCGCTCGCGAGCTACGAGCGCGCCATCGCGCTCAAACCGGGCTACGCCAACGCCTACAACGATCGCGGGGTTGCGTTGAGCGAGCTCAACCGCCTTACCGAGGCGTTGGAAAGCTACGAACGCGCCATCGCGCTCAATCCCGATTACGCGGAAGCCTTCAACAATCGCGGGAATGTGCTGATCGATCTCGAGCGTCCCGCGGAGGCGTTCGCGAGTTTCGAGCGTGCCCTTGCGCTCAAGCCCGACTATGCAGAAGCCTACTACCATCGCGGCAATGCGCTGCGCGATCTGCACCGTCACGTCGAGGCCGTGGCGAGCTACGAACGCGCGCTTGCGCTCAGGCCCGATTACGCTTCGGCCCATTGGAACCTGGCCGATTGCTGTCTGCTGCTTGGCGACTTTGCGCGCGGCTGGAAGGAATACGAGTGGCGCTGGAAATTGGCAAAGCGCGAGAAGGGCCGGCGGGATTTCGTGCATCCCTTGTGGTTGGGAGCGCAGGCAGTTAAGGGGCGGACCATCCTGCTGCACAGCGAGCTCGGATTGGGCGATACGCTACTATTCTGTCGCTACGCCAAAGAGGTCGCCGCACTGGGTGCGAAGGTGGTGCTGGAAGTGCAACCCCCGTTGCTGCCCCTGCTCGTCGGCTTGGAAGGGGTTGCGGAGGTACTGCCCGGAGGCGCTCCGTTGCCTGCATTCGATTGCCACTGCCCGTTGTTGAGCCTGCCGCTGGCGTTCAAGACCGACCTTCGCAACATCCCGGCCCGTGTTCCGTATGTTCGCAGCGATCCGGCGCGCGTCGCCGCCTGGCAGGCGAGATTGGGTCCGAAGAGCAAACCGCGCGTGGGGCTGGTGTGGAGCGGTAGCGCGGCGCTCAGGAACGACAAGCGCAGCATGGGGCTGGCGGACATGCTGCCGCTCGCGAGTGACTGGGCGGAGTGGATAAGCCTGCAGAAGGAGGTGCGGGATGCCGACATCTCGCTGCTGGCGTCGCGTGCGGACCTTCGCCACATGGGCGGCGAGCTGAAGGACTTTGCCGATACCGCAGCGCTGGTCGAACTGATGGACTTGGTGGTCACCGTCGATACCAGTGTGGCGAACCTGGCCGGCGCAATGGGCAAGCCGGTGTGGATACTGCTCCCGTTCAACCCCCATGATTGGCGCTGGATGCTCGATCGCGAGGACAGCCCGTGGTATCCGACGGCGCGTCTGTTTCGGCAACCCACTGCAGACGATTGGACAAGCGTCATCCGGCGGGTGGACAAGGAGCTCATTGAGCAGTTCCGCGCACGCGACTGACTGTCCCGGCGCCCATCCCCGCCGCGAGGCTCGCTGCAGCGAAACAAACGGAAAGGCGTTATGCCGAACCACCAGGAGGCATCACCCGAAATCGACGCTCTCGAAGCGGCCGCCGTACGCGCGGCGCAGGCGGGACGCGAAGAAGAGGCGATCCGGCTCTGGAGCCGCATTCTCGCCATTGACCCGAACCATGCGCGAACGCTGGCAACACTCGGCCAGCGGGCCTTTCGCCAGGGAGACATGCACGGAGCGCGTGCCACGTTCCAGCGCATCGTCGACAGTGACGGATCGGACGCCCAGCAGTGGATCCATCTCGCCCTAACCTGTCGCAACCTGAAGGACCACGAGGCCGAAGAGAAGGCGATCCAGCGCGCGCTGAGCCTCGACCCGACCGATCTCGTGGCTCTGATTCTTCGCGCCGACCTGCTCGAACGGAAGGGGAGGACACACGAGGCCGCGATCGCCCAGAGCCGCGTGGCGACCGTCTCTCCGCCACTGGAGCGCCTGCGTCCCGAGCTGAGGCCTGCAGTCTCGCGCGCACTGGCGCAGGTTGAAACCTATAACAAGCGTTACGGAGCCTTCCTGGATGAGTACCTGGAGCCGCACTTCAAGCAGCTCGCGGGCGAGAATCTGAAGAGGTTCCGCGACTCGGTCGACATCATGGTCGGGAGGAAGAAACGGTTCGATTCGCAATCGCTGATCTATCACTATCCCTATCTCGCGCCGGTCGAATTCTTCGACCGCGGCGATTTCCCCTGGCTCGACCCGATCGAGGTCGCGACCGACGAGATCAGGGAGGAATTCCTGGCGATCCTCCGTGCCGAAGAAGGGTTTACGCCCTACATTACCTACCCCCCGGACGTGCCGCACAACCAGTTTGCGGAGCTGAACAATTCTCCCCGCTGGAGCGCCTTTCATCTCTACAAGATGGGGAAGCTCGTCGAGGAGAATGCCGCGAAGTGCCCGCAGACCATGCAGGCGCTTGCGGGCGCACCGCAGCCCGATCAGCCGGGGCGGACGCCGTCGGCGATGTTCTCGCTCCTCCAGCCGAAGACCCGCATCCCGGCGCATACGGGCGTGACGAACGTGCGGCTCGTCACCCACCTCCCCCTCATCGTCCCCGAAGGCTGCGGATTCCGGGTGGGAAACGATACGCGCCAGTGGGCTCCGGGCCGGGCATGGGTCTTCGACGATACCCTCGAGCACGAAGCGTGGAACGATAGCGACAAGCTGCGCGTGGTGCTCATCTTCGACATCTGGCATCCGCAGCTCACTCCGCCCGAACGGACAATGATCACGGCGCTTGCGGCGGGCATCGGCGCGTTCTCTGGCGGCACCGGAGGGTTCGAGCCGTAGCGTGGGCAGGCGAGCGCGATATCGGAGAAGTCCCCGTCGGACGTGAATCGGATCACCCGGACGGATTATCCGGCCGCATTCGAGTGAAGCTGCACCCCTGCTTGATCACTCCCGGAGCCGAACGCGCGGGTCCTCTTGTGTAATCGGGGCTGACCAGGGACTTGCCGATCGCTTCGCGCCAAAAGAAACGGCGAGCCGGAGCTCGCCGTCAAGGTGCTGCAAGATCCCCCGGAAATCAGAACTTCGCCGTCAGATTGAGGAAGAAGTTCCGGCCGAGGGTATCGTAGGCCTGCGCAAAGGTATTGCCGTTCCAGTACGGGATTTGCCCGACGGAAGTGATGGGCGGATCCTTGTCGAAGACATTGTTCACGCCGCCCCGCACGGTGAAGTTCTTGTCGATGGCCCATTGCGCGACGAGGTCGAAGTAGTTCCGCGCTCCGAGCGTCTTTTCGTTTTGGGAGTAATCACCCGCCAGCTGCGGGTTCGAGGAGGTCGCATCGATGTCCACCGAGCTGGTGTAGCGCCACGTCGCGCCGAAGTTGAAGTTCCATGGTGTGTTCCACACCGCGAACAGCTTGGATCGCCATTCCGGCAACAGACCCCCGTAGCAAGTGTTGCCATACAAGCCGGCACATTCGTAGGAGGGCCCTCCCGGAAGGGGCTGGACGATGAACTGGTTAAGCCAGGTCCCGATGAAGTTGAATCCGAGGCTCCCGTACTGGTCGATGGGCAGGTTGTAGTTGACCTGGATATCGATCCCGTCCGTCTTGTAGCTGCCGAGATTCTGGTTCAGGCCTTCGACATAGCCGCCGCCCAACCACATCGTGCCCAAGGTCGGGTCGCGGTGAATCTTGTCACAGAACACCGCGGAATCGAGACAGGAGGTGAGGGCCAGGTTCGGGGAAACCCTGCCGATGACATCGTCAACCTTGATGTGCCAGTAGTCGAGCGTGAAATTGAGATTTGGAAGCACCTGGAAAACGCCACCTACGGTGTAGCTATTCGACTTTTCGGGGCTCAAGGCCGGATTCCCGCCCTGCAGGTAGTAGTACTGCTGTGCCGGGTTGTCGAGGATGTCGGTCCCGTACTGACTGGGCAGGAGCCCTGTCCGCAGGCACTGCGCGAGCGTCGCGCTCATCGTCGGCCCGCACGGGTCGGCATCCAAGTTGAACAGGTTGAGCCCCTGCGCCTGGAACAGCTCGATGATGTTCCCCGCCCGCACTGCCCGCTGGTAGGTGCCGCGCAGGCGCGCCTCCTTGACCGGCGCCCATTCGAAGCCAAGGCCGTAGGTGTTGGTCGTCTGGTTCGTGCTGTAGTCCGAATACCGGTAGCTCGCGTTCACGTTGAGCAGATGAGCCCATTCATGGTTATCGATGATCGGCACGCGCACCTCGCCGTAGAACTCGTTCACCGTGTACTGGCCGGTCAAGCCGATCGTCGGCCCACCCTGCCCCGCCCCTTCGGGGACCGAGAAGAACGTATCGGTTTCCAGAGTGAGTTTCTCCACTCGACGCTCGTACGCCGAGCGCTACGCCGATGCCGTTCTTCGACCAGGGAAACCTCCACCCGTAAGCGTCACCCAGGTCGGACGTCACGTTCAGCCCGATCACGCTCTGAGAGGTCTAGCCGGTCTGGTTCCCCGGGATCTGGAGGTAGTTGAGCGCTGCCGGAGTCACGCCGTCGGTATGGAAAATGTCCCACGGCACGCAGTTCGGATCGGTACCGTTGACTGTCACGCGGCACGCCGGCCTGCCCGTCGCCGGATCCGTGATGACATCCGTGGCATTCAGGATGCGCGTGATGCCCATGTCGTTCAGGTAGGTGTCCTGGTAGACGACCTTGCCCGATTGCCACCAGACATTGTAAGTCCACTTGTCGTCCAGGAAGTCGCCCTTCGCGCCAATCACGACCCGATAATCCGTGTGCCGGGGCTGGTCCTGGCGCCCGCCGCCTTCGATGTTGCGGCGGCCGACAAGCATAGTCAACCGGGTTGCCGGGGGTGATGCCGAACGCGTCCTTGAACGACTGCGACAGCAGCGGATTCGTCGTCGTGAAGGGGAACGGTGAACGGGCCCGTGCCGAAGAAGGCGCCGCTCGGCGCGATCTGCAGCGGTCGTGGTGAGTCCATGAAATCGAATTCGGTATACACCCGCGCACGCCGGCAGGAACCCCAACACGCCCTTGTCGATATCGTAGTGCGCGAACGCGTTGAAGATGTAGCGCGTGTCGGGTACCTGGAAGTAGTTGTAGGGGCCGAAGTTGAACTGGTCGGTCGCGGCGATGTATGGGCGCACGGTGCCGAGCGCGTTCGCAATCGTATAACTGGGGTCGTTGTTCCGTCGCACGTCCGCTGGAACCGGCCGGGATAGCTCGTCGACGAACCGCCGCACAGTCAAACCCGGTCCCGTCCGCGTCCGGCGCAGTCGAGCAGGCGCTGAAATCGCGCGTACGCCTGCAGCACCGGCTTGCGTCTTGCGTGTACTCGAAGAAGACCGTCGCGTTGCCCTTGCCGTTGGCGAAGTTGCTGCCGAGCGTCATGCTGAAAGTCTGGGTCTCGCCATCGAGACCGACGTTGCCCGGCACCTGGAACTGCGACGGGTTGGTCTGCCGAGCGCGTCGCGACGACGAGCCAACGCCGAACTATTTTGCTGCTGGTGGTTGTAGCCGTTGCCGTTCCACGTCGAACTCGACGCCCTCGAAGTGGTCGTTCATGATGAAGTTGACGACCCCGGCGACGGCATCCGAGCCGTAGATCGACGACGCGCCGCCCGTCAGCACTTCGACGCGCTGGATCAGCGGCGCCGGAATCGCGTTGAGGTCGGTCGGCCAATCACTCGGGTCGCCCGCCGGCACGCCGCTTGCCGTCGATCAGCACCAGCGTGCGGGTCGAGCCGAGATTGCGCAGGTTGACCGTGGACGTGCCCGTCGCTCCGTTGGCTAGGATTGTTCCCTTGATCCGCGAACGCCTGCGGCAGCTGATTGATGATGTCCGAGGTGTTCGTGAGGCCCGTGTACTTGATGTCCTGCGCGCTGATGACGTTGACCGGGCTCTCGCTCGTCGAGAGTCGGCGACGGAATGCGCGAGCCGGTGACCTCGATCTTCTCGATTTTTTGAGGCTCGCGCCGGCGGAGTCTGCTGCGCGTAGGCCAGAGGTGTCGCCAGGCTGACGACGACCCCGGCGTTGAGCGCGTTCATCACGGCCACGACAGCTTTTTCCGGTGCATCCTGTTCATGGAGTTCCCCCCAGAGAAAATTTGATGCGGCGACGAGGAACGAGAGTCGTTCGCGTTGCCGCAAGCAAATGCACATTACCCCGGTGCCGAATTCGGGGGCAACGAAAATGCGTACCCGCTACAATGGCGGCAGCCGATTTGTTGCAAATTTGCCAATCATGTCGATGTGCATTGCACAACGTCTGGTGTGCACGCGAAGCTCGAAACCGAATGCCGAAATCGCGGTCGGCGTCGGATGATGCACTGCAGCAAGCAAGGATCGCGGCGGTCGCTGTTGACAACGCATGGTGGCGGTGCCGAGACCCTGAAGCGGCGTGAGGGGAGGCGTTACGAACAGCATTGCCGCAAGCGAGTCCCGAAGGGCCGCCGGGCGGATCGAGTGAATCCAATCAGCCACGTCGTCGACCTTCGACATCCGGGCTGCCGGGCATGAGGACCTCGGTGCGATCGCCACGATGATTCGGGCGCTCGCCGAATACGAGAAGCTCGCGCATTTGTGCATCGCAACGGACGCCGATCTCGACGCCGCGCTGTTCGGTCCGCAGCCAGCGGCTGAGGTCCTGATCGCCCGGAAAGGCAGCGAACCCGCCGGTTTCGCGCTGTTTTTCCACAATTTCTCGACTTTCCTTGGCCGCCGCGGACTTTGGCTCGAGGACCTCTTTGTCCGCCCCGAGTTTCGCCGCCAAGGGTGCGCCCAGGCGTTGCTGCGGACCCTCGCGCAAGTTGCCGTCGAGCGTGGCTGCGGTCGCTTTGAATGGGCGGTGCTGGACTGGAATGCCTCGGCCATCGAGTTTTACCGGTCACTGGGAGCAACGCTCCTGGCCGATTGGCGGATCGTCCGGGTCGTCGGACCCGCGCTCGCTTCCCTCGCCACCGGCTCGCCTGCCAACGAGAGCCGTGACGGCATCACGCCCTCGAATCGTTGACCCGCCTACCGAACCGGGAGATTCCCGCGCGAGCATCAGGTTCGGCATCTGCGGCCAACCATTAGCTTGTTTGCTTCGGGGCTTTGGGGATAGAATGAATCGCCGGGAAAGGAGACGCCGCATGAGAAATTGGGCAGTCTCGCTATGTTCCTTTTTGCTTGCCGCCTGCGCGACGGCGCCCGTGCCGCGGGCGCCCGACGGGTTGTTCGTCGATCGTTTGTTCGCTGCTTCCTCCGAACGCATCAGCGCCGAGGATGTATTTGCGCTGAGCGACGAGATGAAGCGCTACCTGAGCACGGAGATCGCCCGGCAGGTGCGCAGCAAGGGTGCCCGCCAGGGGCTGATCGACGCGATCGCAAAGACCGGCGAGCTCAAGCTCGAGTACGACTCGATGATGACCCGGAACGCGGCACAGGCGTTCGCCGCCCGCTCGGGCAACTGCCTGTCGCTGGTCATCATGACGGCCGCTTTCGCCAAGGCGCTCGAACTGCCGATCCGATACCAGAGCGTCCTCGCCGACGAGACGGTGAGCCGCATCGGGGACATCCAGTTCTTCATCGGGCACGTCAACCTGACCCTCGGCGCAAAGATCAATCGCCGGGCCGGGACGCGAGAGCGACCTGCATGACCATCGATTTCCTTTCGCCGCAGGAAGCCCGCGGCCTCAGCAGCCGGGTCGTCACCGAGGAATCCATCGTCGCCATGTTCATGAACAACCGGGCTGCCGAGCTGTTCGCCGAAGGCAAGATCGACGACGCCTATTGGTGGGCACGCGCCGCCATCGGCCAAGACCCGCAGTTTGTAAGCGCTTACAACACGCTCGGCGTCATCTACCACCGTCGCGGCAATCTCGCGGCGGCGGAGAAGGCATTCGCCTCCGCGCTTGAACGCGAGCCCCGCAACACCCATGTCATGTCGAACCTGGTGCGGCTGCTGAACGACATGGGCCGCGCGCCGGAAGCGAAGGTCCTGGCGAGCCAGCTAAAGCGGCTCGAGCCCAATCCCCCGTTCACCGACTTCGACCTGGGCATGAAGGCGCTGCGCGACGGAGATCCCGGCGAGGCGAGGGATCTGTTCGCCAAGGAGGTCAATCGCGCACCCTATTACCACGAATTCCGGTTCTGGCTCGGTGTCGCCTACCTCCGACTCGGCGACACCGACCGGGCCCGCAAGCAGTTTGCCCTCGCAAAGGAATACGCGACGACCCGCAGCGACCATGACCTGTATGCCGCGAAACTCGATCGGATCAGGTCAAGCCGTCTTCAGTAGTGTCACCAAGCGAGTACTTCGGCCGTCGCCGCGCGGCGAGGTCCGCCATAAGCGTCAACCGGTTGTTGGGGCGCCGCCGGCAGCACGGCGCGCTCCCGCGTATAATCGTCCGATGGCTTTGACATCGAGGCGCACTATGTCAACTGCTCTTGCGGAGCTCAAGCAGAAGGCGGCTCAACTTGAAGAGTCGGAGCGGGCCGAGCTCGCCCTCGCCCTGATAGAGTCCCTTGACGAAGGGTCTGACGCTGGAGTGGACGAAGCTTGGCGGATTGAAGTTGAGCGCCGAGTTGCCGAGATTGATCGTGGAGAAGTTCAGCTCGTTCCGGGCGATGAGGTATTTGCCCGTCTTCGTCGTAAGCTTGGGTGATTCCGTACTCGTTTCATCCCGAGGCTGAGGCCGAGTTTTCTGCCGCTGCAGTGTTCTACGAATCGCGGGTTGTGGGACTGGGTCGATTGTTTTCCGCGGAAGTGCAGCGCACCATCTGGTTCGTTCGCGAGTACCCCGATATTGGGGCAATTGTTCGCTTGACCATTCGGAGAGCTCTTGTCGATCGCTTTCCGTATGCGATCATCTACCGTCGCGATCGAGAATCCGTTCACGTTCTTGCCGTCGCGCATTTGCATCGGCGACCGAGTTACTGGCGTCATCGAAAAATGGCGCCCTAACGTGATTGAACGTGGAAATTCAATCGTGGCACTTCGCTGCCGACCCGTGTAGGGGAAGTCCTTCCAATTCGGTCAACGCGGACGCCCACGGGCGGTCGCTGGTTATCTTGTGTCGTTCGCATTCATTCGTGGGCTGCGCTCCGATTTCCGGCACCGTCGCCCCCGCACAAGGAGCCTGCCCCCGAGGACTGTAATCGGGGGCCGGGGGCTCAGCGTCTTTCGTGACAGCGACAAACGACACCGGGTTCCCATTTCCGCGGGAATGACATTCGAGCTGTGACGCCGACCCAGGATCATCTTTCCATGCTCCGCGAAGCAGTGCTGCTGGAGCGCGCCGGTCGGCTGCCGGAGGCCGAAGCCGTCTATCAGCGCCTGCTCGCGCGCTGGCCCGATCTGCCGGACAGCTGGTACAACCTGGCCCTACTGCAGCGGAAGTTGCGGCGCTTCGACGCCGCCCTCGCCTCGTACCAGCAGGCGCTCGACCGGGGCGTGAGCCGGCCCGAGGAGGTCCATCTCAATCGCGGTGTCATCTATTCGGACTGGCTGCGCCAGGAAGACGCGGCCGAAAGGGAGCTCAACACCGCGCTTGCCCTCAATCCGAACTATGTCCCCGCGCTGACGAATCTCGCCAACCTCAAGTCGGATCTTGGCCAACGCGACGAAGCGCTCGCCATCTATGAGCGAATCCTGGCAATCGCTCCGGGCTATTACGAAGGGCTCGCGCGGTACGCGAATCTCAAGCCCGTCTCGGGACCGGACGATCCGCTGATCGGCAGGTTGAAACACGCTCTTTCCGACCCCGCTGCGACGACGGCGGACAAGGCGGGGCTCGGCTTCGCGCTCGGCAAGGTGCTCGATGAGTGTCGCGCCTATGATCAGGCATTCGAGGCCTACGCTGCGGCCAACCAGGCCAGCCGCCAAATCGCCGGACCGAGTGCGGTGCTCTACGACCGCCGGCGACAGGAGTTGTTCGTCGATCAGTTGATCGCGACGTTCGCACGGGATCGATGGCGAGTCGGTGCGCCCGAGCCGGCCGCCGCCCGCCCGATTTTCATCTGCGGAATGTTTCGCTCGGGCTCGACACTGACCGAGCAGGTGTTGGCTGGCCATTCGCACGTGACGGCCGGTGGCGAGATCGATTTTGTGCCGTCGCTCGTGCAGACCGAACTCGCGCCATTTCCGGCGCGCATGGCGCAGATTTCTGCGCCGCAACTCGGTGAGCTCGCGGCGCGCTACCTTGCCTCGCTCGCGCAGGTGTTTCCCGGGGTCCTGCACGTCACCGACAAACGCCCCGAAAATTTCCTCTACATCGGTCTCATCAAGACCTTGTTCCCGAGCGCAAGGATCATCCACACGACACGCAACGCCCTGGACAATTGCCTGTCAGTCTATTTCCTGCATCTCGACCACAGCATGGGCTACGCGCTCGATCTGATGGATACAGCTCACTACTACCGGCAATACCGGCGTCTGATGGCGCATTGGAAGGATCTGTTCGGCGCCGACATCCTCGACTTCGATTACGATGCCTTCGTGCGCCAACCTCGACCGGCCGTCGAGAGGTTGCTTGCCTTTTGCGGACTCGATTGGGAGGAAGACTGCCTGTCCTTTCATCGCGTGCGCAACGCGGTCAAGACCGCCAGCGTGTGGCAGGTGCGGGAGCCGCTCTACCAGCGCTCTTCGGGTCGCTGGCAGAACTATGCACGCCACCTTGGCCCGCTGCGGGCGTATCTCAACGAACCCCTCGACGGGTTGGCGACGAAGGCGGATTGACAGCGAGCCCCGGGGCGGCATAACATTGTTATAACGTTACGGGGCCAACATGAAAATCGCCATTCGCCGCATGGGCAATTCGCAAGGCGTGCTCATTCCCAAGCCGCTGCTGGCGCAGGCCGGATTGGAGCATGAAGCCGAGATGGTGTTCGAGAAGGGCTGCATCGTACTGCGTCGCCCGCAAGCGAAGGCCAGGGAAGGCTGGGCCGAGGCGAGCCGCAAGATCGCGGAGGCAAGAGATGACAAGCTCGTCTGGCCGGAATTCGGGAACGAGAATGACGCGGAGCTGCGATGGTAGTTTCCCGGGGCGACGTGTGGCTCGTCGTGCTCGACCCGACCCTTGGTAGCGAAATCAGGAAGACTCGGCCCTGCGTCGTCGTGTCGCCGCCCGAGATGCACGACTATCTGCACACGGTCATCGTGGCGCCGATGACGACGGGCAGCAGACCGGCGCCCTACCGAATTCCCCTTCGCTTCAGCGGCAAGAACGGGTTGGTCCTGCTGGATCAGATACGCACGATCGACAAGAGGCGCCTGGCAAGGCGGGTGGGGGTGATAAGCCCTACTACCCTGCGGTCCACGCTGGTAACCCTGCAGCAGATATTTGCCGCCTAACCCGAGGCAAGCGATGGAGCCGGCGTATCATGTGTGCGCCAATTATCAATTGGGGCGGCATATGGAACAGCCAGTGGTGCATCGCGATCCCGATATCCTTGGCGGCACTCCCGTCTTCGTAGGTACGCGCGTCCCTGTCAAGAATTTGTTCGACTATCTTGAAGCAGGTGACTCGCTCGACGAGTTCTTGATGTCGTTTCCGTCTGTGACGCGGGAGCAAGCAGTCGCAGCGCTGGAACTTGCCCGCGAGGCGCTGGCGCCGGATGCGCATCCTGCTTGACGAGTCGCTGCCTATTGAGCTGCAATCGGAGCTCCCTGGTCACGATGTCCGTACTGTCCAGGAAATGGGATGGTCTGGGTTGAAGAACGGTGAGCTCCTCGCACGTGCGGCTGATCGTTTCGAAGTCTTGATCACCGCGGATCAGAATCTTCGGCACCAACAGAACCTCAGCAGATTGCCAGTCGCGGTGGTCGTTCTCGCGGCAAAGAGCAATCGAATTGAGGAGCTTCGTCCACTGATTCCCCGGCTTTTTGGCGTCCTTTCATCACTTCAGCCGCGCACGCTGGTACAAATCGGGGCCTAACCCCGCCTAACCCGCTCGACAGCCATGCCCGACGCCGATCGCCTCACCCTTCCCGATCTGTCATCCGTCACGCGCGGCGCCGATTTCTGGTCGCTGCGCATCGTCGACGAAACGAGCGAGTGCTACGGCGTCCGCAAGAACGTCGCGTTGCCACCGTTCGCCTGCATCGACCACGGCGCCATGGCGACGGTCTATGCCGATGGCGGCTACGGCTACGCGGCCACCGGCGACACGTCGCCCGCCGGCCTCGCGGCCGCGCTCGAACGCGCGGCCACGTGGGCGCGCGCAACGGCTGGATTGGCGCTGTTCGACGCGCGCACCCTCCCGCGTCCCGCCCCGCGCGGCGAATACGCGTCACCGTCGCTGTCGGCGCCATCGCGCTCGCGGCGGGAATGGTTCGACCTCCTGATGACCGAATCGCGCGCGGCCGCGATCGACTCCCGCATCGTCGACTGGAACGCAAGCATTGAAGTGCGGACGGCGACCCACCGGCTCGTCACCAGTGCCGGCGGCGACGTCGTCCAGCGTTACCGCTTCCTGTTTCCCGAGCATGTCGGTCACGGCGCACGCCGACGGCGACACGCAGGTGCGAACGCTGAACGGCGATCACGGCATCTGCCAGCAGGGCGGCGACGAGATCCTCGCCCGCTTCGCATTCGTCGGCGCCGCGCGGCGGATCGCCAACGAGGCGCTCGAACTCGTCCATGCGCCGAACTGTCCGAGCGGCGCGATGGACGTGCTGCTGATGCCTGACCAGATGATCCTGCAGATCCACGAATCCATCGGCCATCCGCTGGAGCTCGACCGCATCCTCGGCGATGAGCGCAACTACGCGGGGACCAGCTTCGTCACGCCCGACATGTTCGGGCACTACCGCTACGGCTCGGATCTGCTCAACGTCACGTTCGACCCGACGCGTAGCGAAGAGCTCGCGAGCTACGGCTGGGACGACGACGGCGCCCCCGCCGAGAGGGTGCACGTGATTCGCGACGGAGTCCTGCTGCGACCGCTGGGCGGGGCGATCTCGCAGGTGCGCGCTGGCCTGCCCGGCACGTCGAACACGCGCGCCGACGGCTGGAACCGGCCGCCGATCGACCGGATGGCGAACCTCAACCTCGAGCCGGGCGACGCGACGCTCGCCGAGATGATCGCCGGCATCGAACGCGGCGTGCTGATGGAAACCAACTGCTCGTGGTCGATCGACGACTCCCGCAACAAGTTCCAGTTCGGCTGCGAGCGCGGCCGGCTGATCGAGCGCGGCACGCTCGGCGCCGTCGTCAAGAATCCGAACTACCGCGGCATCAGCGCGAACTTCTGGCGGAACCTGGCGCGGGTGGGCAATGCCGAGACGATGCAAGTGCTCGGTACACCCTACTGCGGCAAGGGCGAGCCGTCGCAGGCTATCCGCGTCGGCCACGCGGCGCCCGCCTGCGTGTTCACCGGCGTCGACGTATTTGGCGGGGAAAAGTGATGGCGCCGCGCGAACAGACCGTCGCGCAGGCGACGATGGAGGCATATTTTCAGGATCTCGCCGCGACGCTCGATGACACGATCGCCGCGGGCGAGATCTATACCGCGTGGTTCGCGGCGGAAGCGTCCGACTTCGTGCGGTTCAACCGCGGCAAGGTCCGGCAGCCGGGAAGCGTCGTTCAGCGCTATCTGGATGTCGACCTGATCCGCGACGCGCGGCATGCGACGATGCGCCTTTCGCTCGCCGGTAACCTCGCGGCCGACCGCGCCGCGCTCACCGCCGCGGTCGGGCGTCTGCGCGAGGCGCTGCCGGACCTGGCTGACGATCCGCATCTGCTGATCGCCACCGACGTAACATCGACGCGCGACATCCGCGGCGGGCCCCTGCCTGCCGCGGAAACGGTGATCGACGCCGTGCTTGCCGCAGCGGACGGCCGCGACCTTGTCGGCCTGTACGCCGGGGGCCCTGTCTACCGCGGCTTCGCCAACGCGCACGGCCAGCGCAACTGGCACGAGGCGCAGGCGTTCAACCTGCAATGGAGCCTCTACCATCGTGCCGACAAGGCAGTGAAATCCGGGCTCTCCGGGTTCGCCTGGGACGCACGCGCGTTCGCGGCGAAGATGGAGGAGACGAGTGACGCGCTGGCCTGCATCGCGCGGACCCCGAAGGCGCTCGCCCCAGGCAGATACCGCGCCTTCCTGACGCCGGCGGCGATGGAGGACATCGTCTCGATGCTATGCTGGGGCGGCTTTTCCGGGCGCGCCCTGGCGACGAAACAAAGCAGCCTCATGCGGATGCGCGACGGCGGCGCGGATGCGGTGACGCTCGATCCCAGCGTGACGATTGCCGAAGCGACCGCCGACGGCGTCGCGCCCGCCTTCCAGGGCGAGGGCTTCGCGCGCCCGCCGCGCGTCCCGCTCATCGACGCTGGGAGACTCACGGGCGCACTGGTTTCGCCGCGAACCGCGCGCGAGTTCTCCCTCCCAGCAAACGGCGCCAACGGCGAGGAGACTCCCGAGTCCATCGCGATGACGGGCGGCGCGCTCGCGGCGAAGGATGCGCACGCGGCGCTCGACACCGGGCTCTACATCGGCAATCTGCATTACCTCAACTATTCGGACCGCCCGGCCTGCCGGATGACCGGTATGACGCGATTCGCGACGTTCTGGGTCGAGAACGGCCGGGTCGTCGCGCCGATCGATGTTCTGCGCTTCGACGACACGCTGTTCCGGATGCTCGGCGCGAACCTCGAAGCGCTGACAACGGAGACTGAGCTTCTGCTCGCGAGCGAGACCTACCACGAACGTCAGTTGTCGTCGATGCGCCTGCCTGGCGCGCTTTTGTCCGAGCTCACGTTCACCCTCTGAGACGGGCCACCGGCGCTCGTCCCTCGCGCCAACCCACTCCCCGCCCGCTGGAATAGCGGGCGGGCGCTCACGACGCTGCGCGCGCGTGCCCGCCGTGCCAGCCTTTCGGGATCGACGCGAGAAGCCGTTGTGTGTAGGCCTCGCGCGGGTGGCGGTAGATGTCGTCGGAGTTCGCAATTTCGACGATCTTTCCCTCGCTCATCACCATGATCTCGTCGGCGATGTACTTGACGACGGCGAGATCGTGCGAGATGAAGATGAACGAGAGCCCGAATTCGTCCTGCAGGTCCTGCAGCAGGTTCAGCACCTGCGCCTGAACCGACACGTCGAGCGCCGACACCGACTCGTCGCAGATCAGGATATCCGGCTTCATCGTCAGGCAGCGCGCGATGGCGATCCGCTGCCGCTGGCCGCCCGAGAATTCGTGCGGGTACTTGTAGAAGGAGTCCTCCGGCAGCCCGACCTTGTGCAGGAGCTCGAAGGCCAGGTCGGTGCGCTCCTGGTCGTTCGCCCCGATCCCGTGGATCTGCATCGGCTCGGTCAGGATGTAGCCGATCGTGAAGCGCGGGTTGAGCGATGCGTAGGGATTCTGGAAGATGATCTGGATGCGCCGCTTCCAGGGCATGAATTCCTTCGCCGACATCGACAGGATGTCGCGCCCCTCGAAGATCGCCTCGCCCGTGGTTGCCTCGTGCAGCCGCATCAGCGTCAACCCCACCGTCGTCTTGCCGGATCCCGATTCGCCGACGAGGCCCAGCGTCTTGCCCTTCGGCAGCTGGAACGAGACGTCCTTCACCGCCTCGAACGTCCGCTTGCCGAACAGGCCCTCGCGTGAATAGAAGTTCTTGCCGAGGTTCTTGACGTCGAGCACGATGAGGTCGCCCGGATTCACTCCGCGCCGGCGCTCGGACATGTCGCGCGAGCCCGCCGTACGGCCGCCCATGTAGTCGTCGATCACCGGCAACCGCATCGGCCGGCGCTCGAGCTGCGGGCGGCACTTGAGCAGCGCCTGCGTGTAGGCGTCGCGCGGGTTCTCGAAGATGTCCTTGGCGGGGCCCTGCTCGCGGATCTCGCCGTTCCTCATCACGACGACGTAGTCGGCGATCTCGCCGACGACGGCGAGATCGTGGGTGATGAACAGCACCGACATCTGGTGCTTCTTCTGCAGCGCGGCGATGAGGTCGAGGATCTGCTTCTGGATCGTGACGTCGAGCGCGGTCGTCGGCTCGTCGGCGATGAGCAGCTTCGGCTCGCAAGCGATCGCCATCGCGATCATCACGCGCTGCTGCTGGCCGCCCGACATCTGCGACGGGTACGCATTGATCTTGTACTCGGGGTCGGGAATGCCGACTTCGTCCAGCAGTTCGATCGCGCGCTTCCTCGCTTGCGCCGGCGTCATCCCCATGTGCAGCCGCAACACCTCGGTCAGCTGAAAGCCGCAGGTGAACACGGGATTGAGCGACGTCATCGGCTCCTGGAAGATCATCGAGATGTCGGCGCCACGCAGCCGGCGCAAATCCGCCGGTTCGAGCCGGGCGATGTTGCGGCCGCCGTAGAGGATCTCGCTTGCCGCGCCGACGATGGAATTCTCCGGGGGCAGGAGGCCGAGGATCGCGAGCGAGGTCACCGACTTGCCGCTGCCCGACTCGCCAACCAGCGCCACGGTCGTGTTCTTCGGGATATCGAAGGAAACGCCCTTGACCGCCTCGAAGATGTTGCCCTTGTCGATCTGGAAAGCGACCTCCAGATTGCGCACACGCACCAGCGGATCCGACAGCGAATTCTGCGTCGTGCTCATTACGCCACGGCCTCCTCGAAATCTTGTGGAACGACAGCGCTGGAGGGTCGGCCGTTGGGCGCACTCGCGCTTGCTCGCATCCCCCTGCCTTCGGCTCGGGGCCCCGGCTCGCCGCTCATGCGCCCATCCTTCCCTTGAGCTTCGGATCGAGCGCGTCGCGCAGCGCGTCGGTGAACAGCGAGAACGCCGTCACCAGGATCGCCATCGCGGTGCCCGCCGCCGCAAGCTGCCACCACTTGCCGAGGATCAGCTCGTTCTGTGCCTCGTTCAGCATCGAGCCCCACGACACGACGTCCACCGGCACGCCAAAGCCAAGGAACGACAGGATGACCTCGGCCTTGATGAACCCGACGGCGTAGATGGAAAGCTGCACCAGCACGACGTGGCTCACGTTGGGGAAGATGTGGACGAACATCCGGCGCGCGTTCGATGCGCCGATGGCGTCTGCCGCCTGCACGTATTCGCGCGCCTTGTGCTTCAGGTATTCGCCGCGGATCAGCCGGAAGATACCGGTCCAGCCGGTGAGCCCGAGGATCAGGATGATCGTCAGCATCCCCTTTTTCTGCAGCACTGCGGCGACCGCGAGGATCAGGAGCAGGTACGGAATCGAGCTGAACACGCTGTAGAACCAGTTGAAGAAATCGTCGACCCATTTGCCGTAGTAGCCGGCCAGCGCGCCGAAGATCGTGCCGATGAACACCGCGACCCCCGCGGCGGCGAGACCCACGAAGATCGACGTTTCCGAGCCCTTGATCGTCTTCTTGAGCACGTCGCGGCCCCACTTGTCGCCGCCGAACGGCAGCGTCGCCGCCCGTGCTTCCGTGACGTCAGCTGGGGCTGCGCCCTTCGCCGTGCGGTCGGCGGCAGCCTTGCCGGATTCGGCCTTGATGTCGGCCATCACGTCGGCGAGCGGATCCACCGACTTCGCCGCCCCGCCTGCTTCGGTGGCGGACGCTGCTGGCGTTTGCTGCCCCTGGATTTCCTTCAGCGCGTCGGCCAACGGGTCGACGACGCTCGACTTGTACTCGACCGCGGGCGGCGCATCCGGCGACCCTGCGGGAAGGGCGGCCGGTGCCGCCGGCGCGCCGGCCTCGATGTCGGCGCCGAGGAACGACGGCGGCGCGTAGTTGACGCCCGTTTCCTTCCCCCAGTCGTTCGCGATCAATCCGGTCCCGGACAGGACCATCATGACGAGAAACGCCAGCACGATCGCCATCGAAACCATGCCGACGTGATCCGACTGCAGGCGCTTCCAGGCGAGCGCCCACAAGCCCGGCGAAACCGTGTGCGGAATCTCGCGCGCCGCCGGCGCGAGGGGCTCCAATGCGGTGTCGTTCGGCATCGTCATCCCCTCACTTGAGCTGGACGCGCGGGTCGACCGCCTTGTACATCAGGTCGGCGAGCAGGTTGGAAGCCATCGTCGCGAACGCAACGTAGACGGTGAGCGCCTTGATCACCGGAAAATCCGACCGCTCGACGGCGAGGATCACCTCGCGCCCGATCCCGGGAATCGAGAAAAAGCGCTCGATCAGGAACGCCCCGAGCAGCAGTCCCGGCAGCGTCGCCATCAGGTTCGTGATGATCGGGATCGACGCGTTGCGCAGCACGTGTACCCACATGATCCGGTTTTCGGACAGCCCCTTGGCGCGCGCGGTGCGCACGTAGTCCTGATTGATTTCGTCCAGGAAGAACGTCCGGTAGAGCCGCAGGCTGGGCGCGATGCTGACGGTGAGCCCGATCAGGATCGGCAGCGACGAGTACTTGACCAGGTTTTCGAGGAAGTCGTTGCCCCAGCCCTGCACCGGGAACCAGCCGAGCTTGTAGGCGAATACGTACTGGAAGACGATGATGTAGACGAGGATGGAAATCGACAGGCCGATCGTGCAGATGATCATCACCATGCGGTCGGTCAGCGAGCCGCGGACATACGCCACCGCCAGCGCCAGCGCGATCGCGAACATCGTATCGAGAAACAGCAGCGGCACCAGCACCGTCAGCGACGGGCCCAGGCGCGTCGCGAGGATGTTCGACACCTGCTCGTTGGTGCTCCAGGAAGCGCCGAAATCCGCGGTCAGCACCTGTTTCACGAAGATCCACAGCTGGACCCAGACCGACTGGTCGAGGCCGAGCTGGCGCCTGATGTTGTCGATCTGCTCCTGGTTGCTGATCTTCCCCGCCAGTACGTACGCGGGGTCGCCACCGACCGCGTTGAACAGGATGAACACGAGGAGAATGACGCCGGCCATCGTCGGCAGCATCTGCCACAGGCGTCGGATGATGTATGCGGTCATTGCGATGTCCACCTCCGCTCGCCGCACGGATCGCGCGCGGATCGGGCTGTCAATCGTACTATCGATCGCGGCTCGCGCTCGCTGTTCTGACCCGCGGTGCCCCGCGGCCTGCCCCGGTGGGAACCGGCCCCAGCGCGGAACGTCGGGTCCGCGCCGGGTTCACCCCGCAGGCGCGTCCTTTCTCCTTCGGTGATGCCTTACTGCTCCTCCTTCGACCCCCCGGGCCCCGGGATCGGCCGCGTGCCGACGGGGGCCACATCGATGTACTGCCATTCCGAGTGCAGGATCGGATGCTTCTTGTAGCCGATGACCCACGGCTGCGCGAGCTGGTTGCGGTAGCGGCTGATGTCGAGCCGCCACGGTGCGTATGCCTCGATGATCTTCGCCATCTCATGGTACAGCTTGTTGCGCTCGGGCGAATCCGGCATCCGGATTGACTGCTCGTAGAGGCGGTCATATTCGGGGATCGTCGCGCATGCGTTGTTGCTTTGGTAGATGTTCTTGCTGTAGAGGAGCTGCACGAAGTTGTCGCCGTCGGGATAGTCGGCGATCCAGGAAGCCGTGCGCATCATCAGCTTGCATTGCTTCTCGAGCTTCAGCAGCTCGGGGAACTTGTCCTTCTGGACCTCCATCCGGATGCCAATCGAATCGAATGCCTTCTTCCACATTTCATCCTGTTGGCGGCCGAGTGAATCGGGCCGCGACGCATAGCGGACGACGAGTGGCTTGCCGTCGGGCTGCGTGCGCCAGCCGTCGGCGCCTTTCTTGTACCCGAACCGGTCGAGCAGCGCATTGGCGCCGGCAGGGTCGTACTTTACGCTTGTCCGGTAATCGGGGTCATGACCGACCACGCCCGGAGGAATCGGGAACTGCGCCTCGACCGCCTGGCCGTTCCTGACGACCTTGATCTCCTCGTCGACGTTGTAGGCCATCGCCATCGCCCGGCGCAGCGCTACCTTCTCCTTCGAGAGCCCGCCGACCACCGGATCCTGCAGGTTCCAGTAGTGGTAGGTGATCTCGGGGTCGACAAAGCGCGACAGCTTGACCCCTTTCGCGGCGAAAGCGGGCTTGAGCTTGCCGCCGTCGAGCACGTTGGGGGCGAGCGGGCCCTCCATGTTCATGATGTCGAGCTCGCTGTTCTGGAACGCGAGCAGCCGCGCCTGGTCCTCCTCGATGATGCTGACCTCGACGCGTCCGACCTGCGGCATCTTCTTGCCCTTCATTTGGGCGATCAGTGCCTGGTCGGCGGAGTCGGTTGACTTGAAGTCCCAGACGAAGCCGCGGTAATCCGGGTTCGCGTCGAGAACGATCTTCGAGCTCCTCACCCAACGGGCGAGCTTGTACGGGCCAGTGCCGACCGGATTGGACATCGCGCGGCCTGTCGCATCGGCGTATGCCTCGATCACCTCGCGCGCGACGGCAGAGGTGGGCTCGTGCGCGAGGATGTAAGCCAGGCCATAGTCAGTGTCCTTGAGCTGGATGCGCAGCGTGTAGCGGTCGACCGCTCGCAAGCCCGCAATCTTCGCATCGTAGTCGAACTTGCCCGACTTCTTCGCAGCATCGACGACCTCGTCCAGGCCAACGATCTTGCCCTCGACGAGGAATGCGTACGGGGAGTGGATTTTCGGGTCGACAAGCCGCTTCAACGTATAGACATAGTCGTCGGCGGTGAGCTCGCGCTTTTGGCCCTTGAACGCCGGGTCGGGTATGAAATGGATCCCTTTCTTGAGCCTGACCGTGTACGTCTTTCCGTTGTCGGTGATCTGTGGCAGCGCCTCCGCGGTGAGCGGTACGAGCTTCGACGGCCGCGCCAGGTAGTCGTACGTGTAAAGCGTCTCGAAGAGCACCTGAACGAGCGTGCCGGAGTACAAGTCGTGCACCCCCGCCGGATCGAAGCCGGTCTCGGCCGCCGGGAACACGTGGCGGATCACCTTGCTCGCGTCGGCCGCGGCAGCGGGCGGGGCCAGCAGGAGCGCGGCTGCGAACGCGATGGCGAGCGCGAGCGAATTGCGCGGAAGGTGTCGGATCATCGGAATTCCTTCGGGGTCCCGCCGCGGTTCAGCTGCGCCGCTCGAGGTCCATGTAGACGAATTCGCCGTGCAGGATCGGGTGCTTCTTGTAGCCCTTGAGCCAAGGACGGATCAGCTGGTTGCGCTCGCGCGAGATGTGCAGGCTCCACGCGCCGTCGACCTCCATCTGCCGCGTCATCTCGAGGAACAGGAAGTTGCGCTCGGGCGAGTTCGGGAGCTGCGTGGATTTCACGTAGAACGCGTCGAACGCCTGCGACTCGTAGCAGCCGTTGTTGCTCTGGCCGGTGTTCGGCCCGTAGAGCAGCTGCATGAAATTGTCCCCATCGGGGTAGTCCGCGGTCCACGCTGCGCCCCACATCATCAGCTGGCAGGCCTTCGACGCCTTCAGGTGATCCGAGAATTTGCCGATGTCGAACACGATCCGGATACCGATCGCGTCCATCGACTTCCTCCACAACTCGTTGAAATCGCGCTCGATCGCGCTGCTGCCCGATGCCTGGCGCAGTGTAAACGGCTTGCCGCCGGGCAGCGTACGGTAACCGTCGCTGCCCTTCTTGTACCCGAAGTAGTCGAGCAGCTTGTTGGCGAGCGCCGGATCGTAGCGGTTGATGCTGCGGTAGCTCGGATCGTGGCCGACGACGCCGACCGGAATCGGCATTTCAGCGGCCACCGCCTGGTGCTTGCGGATGACACGGATCTCGTCGTCGAGCTTGTAGCCCATGATGATCGCGCGGCGCAGCGCGATCTTCTCCTTGCTGAACCCGCCGACGAGGGGATCGCGGAAGTTGAAGAACGTGTAGCCGATGTCGGGCTCGATCGCGCGGAACAGCGACACGCCCTGTGCCGTCCACTCCGGCTTCAGCCTGTTGTCGGCGTCGAACACCTCGGGCCGGAACGTCGCGGGCAGCGCGAGGTAGTCGAGCTCCTTCTGGTTGAACGCGAGCCAGCGCGACTGATCCTCCTCGATGATGCTGATCTCGACCCGGCCGATCTGCGGCATGCGCTTGCCCTTCATCGCGGCGACGAGCGCGTCATCCCAGGCCGGATCGGACGCCACGAAGTCCCACGTGAAGCCGCGGTAGTCGGGATTGGCCTCGAGCACGATCTTCGCCGCGCGCGTCCACTCCTTGAGGAAATAGGGCCCGGTTCCGACCGGGTGCGCCTGCACGTCGTCGCCGTAGGCCTCGACCACCTCGCGTGCGATCGCCCCGAAGGGAACGTGCGCGCAAACGTACAGGAAGATGTAGTCGGTCCTTTTCAGCCGGAACCGGAGCGTGTACCGGTCGATCGCCTGGATTCCCGGGACCTTTGCATCGTAATCGAAGCGGCCGGATTTCTTTGCCGCCTCGGCGAGCTCGTCCAGTCCTTCGATCTTGCCTTCGACCAGGAACGCCCACGGCGAGCGATTCTTGGGATCCATGAACCGCTTGAAGGCGTAGACGAAGTCCTCGGCGACGAGTTCGCGCTTCTGCCCCTTGAACGCGGGATCGGGCGTGTAGTAGATGCCCTTGCGCAGCTTGAACACGAACGTCCGGCCGTTGTCGGAGATCTCCGGCATCGCCTCGGCCACCATCGGCACGAGCTTCGCGGGCCGCGCGAGATAGTCGTAGGTCAGGAGGCGCTCGAAGATCGCCTCGTTGACGGTGTTGGAGTAGAGGTCGGAGATGCGGACCGGATCGAAGCCGGTCTCGGCGGTGGGGAACGCGATGCGCAGGACCTTGTTCGGGTCCGCCGCCGCCGTCGCGGGCGGGGACAGCAGGGCGAGCACGACGGCAAGGCCGATGATTGCCGCAAGCCCTCTCCGCCAATGCATTCCCGATCCCCGAAAATTAAAGCCGCGTAATGTACCATTTCCCCCCTTGACCACGCCACGCCTTCAAGCGCTCGAACTGACCGGTTGGGCAGCGCCGGTGGCCGTCCGGCGGGCGTGCTGCGCACCGCCCGTGCCGAACGTTCGGCTACGACCGCGCGCCATCCGGCACCGGCGGTCGACGGAGCGACACGCTCCCGCCCTGCGCTGCGCCCGCGTCACTGCCGGGCCGCCATGAAACCGGCGTACTGGGACGAGGCGACGCGCACGCTCGGCCGGGCGGACCCCGTGATGCGGCGGCTGATCCGCGCCATCCCGGATATTCACCTCACGCGCCGCGGCGACCCGTTCACGACGCTTGCGCGCGCGATCGTCGGGCAGCAGATCTCGGTCAAGGCCGCGCAGACGATCTGGAACCGTTTCACCGCCGCCACCGGCGCCGGCTGCGATACCGGTGCCTTGGCGGTCCACCTCGACGTCGCCCGCGTCGGCCGCACGCGGCTGTCGACGCTGCGCCGTTGCGGGCTCTCGGCGCGCAAGGCCGAGTACCTGCGCGACCTCGCGCGCCATTTCGCGACCGGCGCGCTCGATCCGGTGGAGTGGCCCGCGCTCGACGACGAGGCGTTGATCGTGCGTCTCACCGACGTGAAGGGCATCGGCCGCTGGACCGCGGAGATGTTCCTGATCTTCCACGAGCTGCGCGCCGACGTGTTCCCGGTCGACGACATCGGACTGCAGAAGGCGATCGCGCGCCATTACAACGGGGACGAGCGGATGGATTCCGCAGCGATGAGGATGCTGGGCGCGCATTGGCAACCGTACCGCAGTGTCGCCACCTGGTACCTGTGGCGTTCCCTCGACCCGATCCCTGTTGAATATTAGCGATGAGGGTGTTTCAGCCATCCACGCCGCGCTAACGCCTTGCCGTCGTCCCCGCGTACGCGGGGACCCAGTGTCTCTTGTTCTCCGAGTGGAAGAGGAAGCGAACGACGCTGGATTCCCGCCTTCGCGGGAATGACGCACAGCGCGGCACCGTACAATCGGGGCCATGTCCGAGACGGCGCGTCACCCTTACGCAAACCTCACGCCGGATGTCGTCCTCGACGCGCTCGAGAGCGTCGGCTTCCGCGGCGACGGCCGCCTGCTCCCGCTCGGCAGCTACGAAAATCGCGTGTATCAGATTTGGGGGGAAGACGGGCCGCCCATCGTCGTCAAGTTCTACCGGCCCGCGCGCTGGACCGACGCGCAGATCCTCGAAGAGCATGCCTTTGTCGCCGAGCTGGCCGCGCGCGAGATTCCCGCGATCGCGCCCGTCGCGCACGACGGTACGACGCTGCACCTCCATGGCGGCTTCCGTTTCGCCGTCTATCCGAAATGCGGCGGCCGAGCGCCCGAGTTGGAGGATCGTGCGACGCTGGAATGGATGGGCCGGTTCCTCGGACGCATCCATGCGGTGGGGGCGCAGGTGCCGTTCCGGGAACGCCCGGCGCTCGATCTCGAATCCTTCGGCGTCGCTCCGTACGAATGGCTCCTCGCGCACGATTTCATCCCCGCCGATCTCGTCGCCGCCTGGCGCAGCATTGCGCTCCTCGCTCAGGATGGCGTTCGCCGCTGCTTCGTTCGGGCTGGCGCCGTGACGACGCTGCGGCTCCACGGCGACTGCCATGCCGGCAACGTGCTGTGGACGGACGACGGGCCGCATTTCGTCGATTTCGACGATGCGCGGATGGGGCCGGCGGTACAGGACCTGTGGATGCTGCTTTCCGGCGACCGCGCCGACATGACGCGCCAGTTGGCCGCCGTGCTGCGCGGTTACGAGGACTTCTCCGAGTTCGACGGGCGCGAGCTTTGCCTCGTCGAGGCGCTGCGCACACTGCGCCTCCTCCACTATTCGGCGTGGCTCGCGCAGCGCTGGGATGACCCTGCGTTTCCCGCGGCGTTTCCCTGGTTCAACACGCAGCGCTACTGGCAGGATCGCATCCTCGAACTGCGCGAGCAGGTCGCGCTGATGGACGAGCCACCGCTGGCGGTGTGACCGGCGGCGCCAGTGTTAGGGAACCTCTACTTATGCAGAGGTTCCTTAGCCCAGCACGCCGTCGACGAGATGCAGCGTGCGATCGGTCCGCGCGGCGAGGTCCGGATCGTGGGTGACGATGACGAGGCTCGTTCCCACCGCGCGATTGAGTTCCAGCATCAGGTCGAAGACCTGGCCGGCGGTGCGCCGGTCGAGGTTCCCCGTCGGTTCGTCGGCAAGCACGCAGTGCGGCGCCGTCACGAGCGCGCGGGCGAGCGCGACGCGCTGGCGCTCGCCGCCCGACAGCTCTCCCGGCAGATGGGCGATTCGGTGCCCGAGGCCCACGCGCTCCAGCATCGCCTGTGCCGCAGCGCGGGCGGCTGCGGGCCCCTGCCGCCGAATCGTGAGCGGCATCGCGACGTTTTCCAGTGCGGTGAACTCGGGCAGCAGGTGGTGGAACTGGTAGATGAAGCCGAGCGCGCGGTTGCGCACCTGCCCGCGCTCCGCTTCGGTCAATGCTGCGAACGCTGCCCCGTCGACCAGCACTTCGCCCGCCGTCGGCGCGTCGAGGCCGCCCAGCAGATGCAACAGCGTGCTCTTGCCGGTGCCGGACGCGCCGACGATCGCGACGCGCTCGCCGCGCGCGACGGCAAGGTCCACACCAAGCAGCACGGGCACTTCGAGCGGGCCACTCGTGTAGGTCTTCGCGAGACGGCGGCATTCGAGCACAGGCGGCACAGGCGTCGTCACGACAGCGGCCGGCTCACTCATAGCGCAGCGCCTCTGCCGGGTTCACTTTCGCCGCCCGCCACGCCGGATAGATCGTCGCAACGAGCGCCAGCAACAGTGCGATCGCCGCGATGGTGACAACGTCGCCGCGCTGCAGGTCGGACGGGAGCTCGCTGATGTAGTAGACGGTCTTGTCGAGGAACTGGACGTTGAACATCCGCTCGAGCGCGGGCAGGACCGTCCCGACGTTGAGCGCGAGCAGCACGCCGCCGACCACGCCGATCGCGGTGCCGATCATCCCGATCAGCGCGCCCTGGATCATGAAGATCGTCATGATCGATGCCGGCGAGGCGCCGAGCGTGCGCAGGATCGCGATGTCGGCCTGCTTGTCGGTGACCGTCATTACCTGCGCCGACACGATGTTGAACGCGGCGACTGCGATGATCAGTGTCAGGATGATGAACATCACGCGCTTCTCGATCTGGACGGCGCGGAAAAAGTTCGCGTGGCTTTGCGTCCAGTCGCGCAACTCGGCGTTGACATTGAGCCGTCCGGCAAGCTCGCGCGCGACCGCAGGCGCGGCGTAGAGATCGTCGAGTTTCAATCGCACCCCCGACACGCCGTCCTGCCGATAGAGCTTCATTGCATCCTCGAGGTTGACGAGTGCGAGCCCGCTGTCGAACTCGTACATTCCGACCTCGAACACGCCGACGACCCTGAAGCTCTTCAGGCGCGGCAGCGTGCCGGCGGCGGTCAGGTTTCCCTGAGGGGTGATCACCACGACCGCGTCGCCGACCCGCACGCCCAGCGCGCGCGCAATTTCGCTTCCCAGCACGATGCCGAATTCGCCGGGCGCAAGCGCGCCGAGCGAGCCCGCGCGCATGTGGCTGCCGATGTCGGCGACCGCCGCTTCGCGTGCCGGATCGATGCCGCGGATCAGCGCGCCGCGGTTTGTCCCGCCGGCCGAGAGCATCGCCTGGCCCAGGACGTAGGGTGCGGCTGCCTTGACGTGCGGGTTAGCGAGCGCCACCTTTGCTACCGCGGCATCGTCGGTCAATACCGGTATTCCGCGCACCTCGATGTGCGAGGCCACCGCCAGGATCCGGTTGCGCAATTCCTCCTGAAAGCCGTTCATCACCGACAGCACGACAATCAGCGCGGCAACGCCGAGCGCGATCCCCGCCATCGACGTCAGCGCGATGAACGAGATGAACGTGTTGCGCCCGGAGCCTCGGCGCGCGCGGGTGTAGCGCAGGCCGACGGCGAGTTCGTACGGCGACAAGGAAACGCTCTTCGGTTGGACCAGTGCGGCGAACGCGGGGAGGAAATGCGGCGGCGGGCGCGCATTATCGCATGCTAGACTTCCCTCATTGATTTCGCCGCGCCCACGCCGGCACGAGCATCGGGCATTCCATGCAGCTCGTCCTCACGCTCCCCGGCTTTCTAGCGCACGATACGGGCGGGGACGCGCGCGCGGTCGCACCCTGTCTCGCCCGCCTGATCGCCGCCGCCGGCGCACCGGCGCGCGAACCCGACGGCATCGACGCGGCGCTCGCGGCGCGCTACGGAGTCGTGCGGCAGTCCGACTGGCCGCTCGCGCCGATCCGGGTCAAGGCGCTAGGCGTCGATCCGGGAAATGCCTATTGGCTCGCGGCCGATCCGGTCACCCTCGTTGCCGGCCACGACGACGTCCACCTCGCGGGCGTGGTTCGCGATCTGACCCCGGGCGACGCCGCCGCGTTGACCGACACGCTCAATGCGCATTTCGCGGGCGACGGCGTGGCGTTCGTCGCGCCGCGGCCCGACGCATGGTTCGTGCGCGCACCAGCGAAACCGGACCTTGCCACGCGTCCGCTCGCCACCTATTCGGGGACCCCTCTGCGTGCATGGCTGCCGACGGGCGGCGATGCGGGAACCTGGTGCCGCTGGCAGAACGAAATCCAGATGCTGTTCCACGAACATCCCGTCAACGCAGTGCGCGAGCGCGAAGGCCGCGCGCCGGCGAACAGCGTCTGGTTTTCCGAAGGCGGCACGCTGCCATCGCGCGGTGCCAATCGGGTGACGATCCGAACGTGGACGGACGGCGGCGTGGCGACGGCGCTGGCCGCGCACGCCGGGGATCCAGCGCTTGCGCTGCCGGACGAACTCGGATTGGTACTCGCCAAGGTGTCCGGACGCGAGATGATCGTCGTCGCGCTGTCCGCAACGCAGGACCTCGCCGTGGTCGAACGCGCATGGGCGGCACCGGCGTGGCTCGCGTTGAAGCACGGTACGCTCGAGACGGTCATGCTGCTCGCCGACGGCGCCGGCAATGCGGTCGCCTGGACCGCGCGTCGGAGCGGCGCGTGGCAGCGATTCACCGGCCGTTTCGCGCGGCCCGATCTATCCGCGCTGGTTGCCGCGGCGCGCGGCGAACGGTGATGGACATCGTCCGCCGCGCAATTCCGGCTGCAGCGAGCACGCTTGCCGCTGAAGGCGTCACGCCGGTGCTGGCGCGTGTGTACGCCGCGCGCGGCATCGCCACACGCGACGACCTCGATACCGACCTTGCCCGCCTGCCGCCTTTCGGGCGGCTCAAGGGGATCGATGCCGCCGCGGCAAGACTCGCCGACGCGATCACTCGCCGCGAGAAGATCGTCGTCATCGCCGACTACGACGCGGACGGTGCGACGGCGTGTGCGGTTGCGGTGCGCGGGCTCGCCGCGATGGGTGCTAGCGTCGGCTTCCTCGTGCCGAACCGGTTCGAGTACGGTTACGGATTGACCCCGGAAATCGTCGCCGAGGCGGCGGCGCTCGAGCCACGCCTCATCGTCACCGTCGACAACGGCATCGCGAGCCACGACGGCGTCGCCGCCGCCGCGGACCTTGGGATCGAGGTGCTGATCACCGACCACCATCTGCCGGCGGCGACCCTTCCTGCGCCCGCGCTGATCGTCAATCCGAACCAGCCCGGCTGCGGGTTCCCCGGCAAGCATCTCGCCGGTGTCGGTGTGATGTTCTATGTGCTGATGGCCACACGCGCGCTGCTGCGCGAGCGCGGCGCATTTGCCGACCGGCCCCTGCCTAACCTCGCGACGCTGCTCGACCTGGTCGCCTTGGGCACCGTCGCCGACGTCGTGCGCCTGGACAGCGTCAACCGCACACTGGTGGCGCAGGGACTGGCAAGGATCCGCGCGGGGCGGGCGCAGCCTGGGGTGCAGGCGCTGTTCGCGGCGGCGGGCCGCGACCCGCGGCGCGCGAGCGCATACGACCTGGGGTTCGTCGCAGGGCCGCGCCTCAACGCCGCCGGGCGCCTTGCCGACATGACCGTCGGCATTCGCTGCCTGCTCGCCGACACTGCGGTCGCGGCGCTGCCGCTCGCCACCCAACTCGACCGCTGGAACCGCGAGCGGCGCGAGGTCGAGGCGACGATGCAGGAGGAGGCGCTCGCAGAGCTGGACATGCGTGCACCCGATGCGGCGGCGATCGACGCTTACACGCTTACCGTCTACCGACCCGCATGGCATCAGGGTGTCGTGGGCATCGTCGCCGCACGGCTCAAGGATCGCTACCACCGCCCGGCGATCGTCTTCGCCCGGGGCGGCGACGGCGAACTCAAGGGTTCCGGGCGCTCGATCGCGGGATTCCACCTGCGCGATGCGCTCGACCTCGTCGCGAAGCGTGCACCGGGCGTCATCCTGAAGTTCGGCGGCCACGCGTACGCCGCCGGTCTCACCGTGGTCGAAGCGGCGCTGCCGCACTTCGCCGAAGCATTCGAGACGATCGCCCGTGAACAGCTGACGCCGGCGCTGCTCGCGCGCACGCTCGAATCCGATGGCAGCCTCGAGGCCGGCGAGCTCACCTACGAGCTCGCTCGCGCGCTGGGCGACGAGGTCTGGGGCCAGGGCTTTCCGGTGCCGGTGTTCGACGATCTCTTCGAGGTCGAAGACCAGCGGATCGTCGGCGGGAAGCACAGCCGGCTCATGCTGGCGCGCACCGACGACGGCGATCGCCGGCGCTTTGCGGCGATCCTGTTCAACCACGCCGATCCGCTTCCGCCGTCGATCCGTGCCGCCTACCGTCCTGACATCAACGAGTGGAACGGCACGACGTCGCTGCAGCTCGTGATCGAATATTGGGTGGCGGCCTAGGAGCCTGTCGGACTTACTTTCACGTATGCGACGGGGAGGCGATTTGGCGGCAGTTCGAGGCGTGAGCCTGAAGCCATAGCGGGACTATGGCAAGGGCGAACAACGAAGAAATGCCGCCAAAGCGCCCCGTCCCTCCGGGTTGCGGGTCAAAAAGCGTGTCTGCTGCGTTGCTCGGCTGGCGAATATTCCCGATATCCGCTGCGCCTCGCGCCTTGCATCCATCGCTTTTTGACCCGCAACGCATGCGCGAAAGTAAGTCCGACAGGCTCCTAGACCCGAAGGCCGGGTGGGGATCACGGGCCGACAGGGCAATTGCCGCACCCGCAGCATCTGAGCCCTGGACCACCAAGATGTTTCGTCCCGGCGCTCGACCATCCGCTATCTGATTGTTTACACGTTGATTTGTGTCAACATCTCAACGTCTGCGGTTCCCTCACCCGTCCGGCCGACTTGAGTCCGTGGCCGGCGGCAGGGTAGCATTCGCACTACCCGTTTTCGCGCCGAACCCGATGTTCCATACACTGCGCCTCCTTGCCCTGCCCGTCGGCCCTGGGCCTTGCTGCACTCGCCGCGCCCGCCGTCGCGCAAAAGGGCGACTTCGCCCCGAAGGCCGACACCTACATCTGCCCGAACAGCGCGGGCGCCGGCGCCGTCGACTGCTTCCTCAACGCGGTCGAGCACCTCTACACGATGTGCCGGCAGGTGAAGAGCATCGAGATCATCGAGTTCGGCTACGATAAGTCGGACGAGGGCGTCAACGGTGCGAAAAGCGAGTATTGCGTCGACAAGCACAAGGTCTCGATGACGCGCCCGTATCAGGCCGCACTGCGCGAAGCGACCGGCAGCCGCTCCGCCGTCGATGGCCTGCGCGCGCTGCATGAGCTTTGGTTGAAAGCGCTCGCCGAACTCAAATGGAAGCCCGGCGAATCCGATGATCAATACAAGGCGCGCGTCGGGACGCCCTACGCCGTCTTCCGCGAGAGTGCGGGGGCCGTGCGCACCGCGCTCGCCAGCAGCAAGCCGATGGCGGCGGCAACGGCCGCGCCCGCGGCCCCGACCAGCGGTAAACCAAAGGCAGCGGCAGCCACACCCGTGACCCGAAGCGGCGCGAACTGAGCTCCTCCCTCGCCATCCCGGCGTCCGGCGCCGAATCGCCGCCGGCATCCGCACCCGGAACCGATCTCGCCGCAATCTTCGGCGCCGGGGGCATGCTGGCCCGTGCGCTCCCGGGCTTCCGCTTCCGCCCGCAGCAGCTCGCGATGGCCGAAGCGGTTGCGCAGGCGATCGCTGCGCGCGCGCCGCTCTTCGCCGAGGCCGGCACGGGTACGGGGAAGACATTTGCCTATCTCGTGCCCGCGCTGCTCTACGGCGGCAAGGTCATCGTCTCCACCGGCACCAAGACGCTGCAGGACCAGCTCTTCCAGCGTGACCTGCCGCTCGTGCGCGCGGCGCTCGGCGCGCCGGTCACGCTGGCACTCCTGAAAGGTCGCGCCAACTACGTCTGCCATCACCATCTCGAGCGCGCGGCCGCGGAAGGCCGGCTGCCGTCGCGCGACGACGGGCGCCACTTGCGCAAGATCATCGCGTTCACGCGCGCGACCGAGACCGGCGACCGGGGCCAGCTTGCCGACGTGCCGGAGAATGCGACGATCTGGCCGCTGGTCACGTCGACGCGCGACAATTGCCTCGGTGGCAACTGTGCGCACCACGCCGAGTGCTTCGTGCTGAAGGCGCGCAAAGCGGCGCTTGAAGCCGACGTCGTGGTGATCAACCATCACCTGTTCTTCGCTGACGTGATGCTGCGCGACGAGGGTCTGGCCGAACTGCTGCCCGCGTGCAACACGGTGATTCTCGACGAAGCGCACCAGCTCCCCGACACCGCGACGCTCTTCTTCGGCGAGCAGGTGACGGCGGGCCAGCTCGCTGAGCTGGCGCGCGACGCCGAAGTCGCGGCGCGTGCCGGCGCGCGGGAAGTCGCGGAGCTGCCCGATGCGGCGGCGGGCGTGGGGCCCGCGATCCGCAAAGTACGCCTCGCTCTCGGCGACACGCCGGGCAAGCTCGCGCAGGGCGCTGCTGCCGCGCGCGAGGGCTTTGCCCCCGCGCTATCCGAACTCACGGCCGCACTCGACCGGCTTGCGGCCGAGCTGGCACTTTTTGCGGAGCGCAGCGAGGATCTCGGCAATTGCGCGCAGCGCGCGACCGAAGCGGCGGCCAGCCTCGCGCGCTGGAACGGAATTCAGGATGGTGCGCCGGACAGCCAACGGCCCGAAGGTGAAGCGTGGATTCGCTGGGTCGACGTGACAAACCTGGGCTGGCAGCTCCACGCCTCACCGCTATCCATCGCCGACATGTTCGCGAAGCAGGTCGCCGACTCGGGTCGCGCCTGGATTTTCACGTCGGCGACACTTGCGGTCGGCCGCGACTTCTCGCTGTACCAGCGCGAGCTGGGGCTCGACGGCACGGCGACAGGCTGCTGGGACTCACCGTTCGACTACGAGACCCAGGCATTGCTCTACGTGCCGCGCGACCTGCCCGCGCCCAACTCGCGCGAGCACACCGAGGCCGTCGTCAACGCCGCACTGCCCGTGCTGCGCGCAAGCGGCGGCCGCGCGTTCCTTCTCTTCACGACGCTGCGCGCGCTCGCCGTCGCCCGCGAGGTCCTCGCCGACGCGTTCGCCCGCGACGGGCATTCGTGGCCGTTGCTGGTGCAGGGCGAGGGCTCGCGCAGCGAACTCCTGGCACAGTTTCGCGAGCTCGGCAACGCGGTGCTGCTGGGCAGCGCAAGCTTCTGGGAGGGCGTGGACGTGCCCGGCGACGCGCTGTCGGTCGTCGTCATCGACAAGCTGCCTTTCGCTCCACCCGATGATCCGCTGCTCGCGGCACGCCTCGACCACCTGCGCGCCGCCGGCGGCAACCCGTTCTTCGACTACCAGCTGCCGCAGGCGGCGATCGCGCTGAAGCAGGGCGCGGGCCGGCTGATACGCACCGAGACCGACCGCGGCGTGCTGATGATCTGCGACCCGCGCCTCACCGACAGGCCTTACGGCAAGCGGATCTGGCGGAGCCTGCCACCGATGCGGCGCACGCGCGCCCTGGCGGATGTCGAGAAGTTCTTTCAGTCGTCGCGGTGAAGTGCTCGCCGCTCGCACCGCCGCGGCCTCCGATCCGCGTCGTGAATCGAAATGCCGAGGGGTCGGCCGCTTGACCTTGCTCCGCGGTCGCATCCCCGCAAGCACGGGCCTGTGCTCCCCTCGTCGCGGTGAAGCGCACGCCGCTCGCACCGCCGCGGCCTCCGATCCGCGGTCGTGAATCGAAATGCCGAGGGGTCGGCCGCCTTGACCTTGCTCCGGGTCGCATCCCCGTGCAAGCAGGGGCCCCTGCTACCCCGTCCGCAGGTCTACCAGAATTTCCACCAGGGCTTGTCGGTAGCTCCGGTAACGTACGCACCATCGGGAAACGTCTGCTTCAGGATGCGTTCCGAGTCGTCGCGCAGCTGCACGAGGCCGAGCTTGTCGTAGCTCTTCACCAGCACTTCGAGCGCACCCTCGTTGGCCGGCGTTCGCGGGTAGGTGACAATCGCCATCTGCGCGCGGTTCACCGCGGCGACATAGGCACCGCGATTGTAGTAGTAGCGCGCGACCTTCACCTCGTAGAGCGCGAGCGAGTTGGTCAGGTACCTCATCCGGTCGAGCGAATCGCCTGCGTAGCGACTGTCCGGAAACTTGGTGACAAGCTCTTTGAACGCGGCGAACGACTCGCGCATTGCTTTCGGCTCGCGTTCCGACAGGTCGAGCTCGTAGACGTAGCCGAGAAGGCCCTGGTCCTCGCGGAAGTGGACGAGCCCCTTCAGGTAATACGCGTAGTCGACGTTCGGGTGGTTCGGGTACGTGCGAATGAAACGGTCACATGCAGCCACCGACGCCGCCGTCTCGCCGGCCCGGTAATTCGCGTACGCCGACTCGAGGATCGCCTGCTGCGCGTAGCGGCCGTAGGGGAAGCGCGACTCGAGCGTCTCGAACAGCTTCACCGACCGCGTATAATTTCCCTGGACCAGCGCGTCGTGCGCCTCACGGTAGAGGCGTTCGGCGGACCATGTCGACGTTTCGTCCCTGACCTCGGGCAGCAGGTTGCAGCCGCCAAGCGCGAGCGCGACCAAGAATGTGGCGACGACGCCGAACCAGCCGGTGCGTCGCGTGTAAGCCAATAGCAATGACGAAGTTCCGGGCATGCAGTTAGGGCCTGTTCACACTATGTCCACAAGATGCGTTGCGAGCGAAAAGGGCCGGGCGCGAGGCGCAAAACGAAGGCGGGCCGGCTGCCCGGCGAGGCTTTGCAACGAAGTGTACGGCCCTTTTCGCCGCAACCCGAAGGGAACGGACGCCTTGGGGCGCCACTCTGCGTTGCTCTCCTCGCCAAGACACCCGGTCTTAGCTTCGTCGAGCGCCTTGATTGGCGCCCCATGCCATCCGTTCGCACTTGCGGACATAGTGTGAACAGGCCCTAGTTCACCAAGCGGGACGCTGTTGCGATTATAACCGAGCGCATGCCACGCCTCCGATGCTCCCGTGACCGCCCGTTCCCGAGTTGTTTCCGAAATACCCGCACCCCGGCCGGATCGCCCGGCGCCTGCCGCCGACCCGCGGGCACCTGCGGTCCACAGGCTCACCCTCGCCGCCGACGCCGCGGGCGGGCGCTTCGATGCGGCACTCGCTCGCGCGTTGCCGCAGTACTCGCGCAGCCGTCTCAAGGCATGGATCGATGCCGGCTGCGTGACGCTCGACGGCGCCACTGCCGAGGCGACGCGGAAGGTCTGGGGCGGCGAAGCGGTCGTCGTGCAGGTGGAACCGGAGCCGCCAGATCTCGCGCATGCAGCGGAACCCATCGCGCTCGCCATCGTGTACGAGGACGACACGCTGCTCGTGCTCGACAAGCCGGCGGGGCTCGTCGTTCATCCGGGCGCGGGCAACCGGACCGGCACACTGCAGAACGCGCTGCTCCACCATGCGCCGCAGCTCGCCTTCGTCCCCCGCGCCGGCATCGTTCACCGCCTCGACAAGGACACTACCGGTCTCATGGTCGTCGCGAAGACGCAGGAAGCGCAGATGAACCTCGTGCGGCAGCTGCAGGCACGCACGGTGGCGCGCGAATACGCAGCGCTCGCCGCGGGCGACATCGCGCGCGGCGGCCTCGTCGACGCGCCGATCGGCCGCCATCCGACGCGCCGCACGACGATGGCGGTCGTCACCACGGGCAAGCCGGCGCGCACGCACTACGAGGTCGTCGACCGCCTCGGTGTCGTAACACTCGTCACATGTCGGCTCGAAACCGGGCGCACGCATCAGATCCGCGTCCATCTCGCGTCGCTCGGCCACCCGCTTGTCGGCGATCCAACGTACGGAAAGAAGAACACCATTCCATTCGCCCGACAGGCGTTGCACGCGGCGCGGCTGGCACTCATACACCCGGCGACCGGCGCGCCGTGCGCGTGGAAATCGCCGCTGCCCGCAGATTTTGCGCAATTGCTCGAGCGACTGCGTGCGCGGCGGGCCCCCGCACGAGCATGACGGAGCGCGATCGCCTCGCCGAAGAATTCCGGCGGGCACACCTCGACTGGATCGTCCCCGACTGGCCGGCACCTCCAGCGATACGCGCTTTCGTCACGACGCGTTCGGGAGGAGTGAGCACCGGGCCCTATGCGACGATGAATCTCGGCTCGCGCACGGGCGACGATCCGGCAGCGGTGGCCGAAAACCGGCGCCGCCTGGAGGCGTACCTGCCCACGCCCCCCGCGTGGCTCGACCAGGTGCACGGCACCGGTGTTACCGTCCTTCGTCAGTCGACGCATCCGGTGGCGCCGATCGCCGATGCCGCAGTCACGTGCGAGCGCGGCATCGTGTGCGCGGTGCTGACGGCCGATTGCCTGCCCGTCCTGTTCGCGAATCGATCGGGCACCGCGATCGGCATCGCGCATGCCGGGTGGCGCGGGCTCGCAGCCGGCGTGCTCGAAGCAACGATCGCACGCCTGGTCGATCTCCGCACCCAGGCGCACGATCTTGTCGCGTGGCTCGGGCCCGCGATCGGGCCGGCCGCCTTCGAAGTCGGCGACGATGTACGCGCAGCATTCGTTGCGCGCGATCCGGGTGCGCTCGCGTGCTTCGCCCCGCAGCGCGACGGCAAATGGCTGGCTGACCTCTATGCGCTCGCGCGCCGACGGCTTGCCGCCGCGGGGGTCATGCACGTGAGCGGCGGCGGGTTGTGTACGCACACCGACGCGACGCGTTTTTTTTCCCATCGGAGACGACCTGATTGCGGCCGCATGGCAGCGTTCGTCTGGTTGGCCCCGGACGAGGCGACACCGCACGTATAATCGGACGCGGCGAAACGGATCGCCGCGCATCGAGCACCATCCTGCGCGGTCGGATTGCGTCGCCTTCCCCTGTGAGCCGGCCTTGTCCCCCCTCGCCGAAATCGTGATCGCCGCACTGGCCGGCGGCGTGCTGGCGACAGTCGCCGCTGCCGGCACGCTGGCGCTGCATCCGTCGTGGATCTCGCGTCTGGTCTCCTTCGCCGTCGGTGCGCTGCTGGGCGCGGTGTTCCTCGAGCTGCTCCCGCACGCGCTTGAAACCGGCGGCGCCGACCGGGTGATGGTCACGGTGCTTGCGGGCCTCCTCGCGTTCTTCCTGCTGGAGAAGCTCGTGCTGTGGCGGCACGCGCACGGCCATGCCGAGCACCGCGACGACGCCGAGGAGACCGAGCACGAACACACGCTGCACGCCCACGGCGGCGCCGACCAGGGCCGCTCCGGGCTCATGATCCTGATCGGGACATCGGTCCACAATTTCTGCGACGGCGTCGTGATCGCCGCGGCGTTCCTTGCCGATGCCAAGCTCGGCGTGGCGGCGACCGTCGCGATCGTCGCCCACGCAGTGCCGCAGCAGGTCGGTGATTTCGCGGTGCTCGTCCATTCCGGATTCACACGGGCGCGGGCGTTCTCGTACAACGTCGCGGTGGGTGTGGCCACGCTTGCCGGCGCGCTGGCCGGTTATCACGCGCTGGCCGGCATGCAGCGGATCCTGCCGACAGTCCTCGCGATCGCCGCGGCGAGCCTGCTGTACGTGGCAGTGGCCGACCTGATCCCAAGCCTGCATCGCCGCCCGGAACCGATGGAGACGCTGCGGCAGCTCGCGCTGATCGGCCTCGGGGTCGCGGTCATCGCGATTGCGCACGTGCTGCTCGAACCCTGACGGCTTACGATCGTCGATGCCGTCCTCCGCACCCCTGTCCGCCCCTCCCTCGTGGCTCGCATATCGCCGAGCGGTGGCTCGACCTCTCCCGCCAATGGGCGCGGTGGTGGACCGGCGGTCCCGCACAAGCGGCACCCACCGCCGCGGGCGCGGCGGCGAGCGTCTCGTTGCCGGCCGGACTTGCGTCGGCCAACATTGATCCGCAGGCGCTCGCCGCACTCAACGCCCGCTACCAACCGCGCTGGGATGCGCTGTGGGCGGCGGCGCAGGCGGCGCTTGCGGCGGGACAGCAGGCCGGCGCCACGCTGCCGGAAATCGCCGTCGCCGATCCGGGTGATCGCCGCTTCGCCGGGCGCGAGTGGAACGAGTTGCCGTTCTTTTCGCTGATGAAGCAAGGCTACCTGCTCGCGAGCGGGTATCTCGTCGAGCTCGCGGCGCTCTCCCGGCTGCCCGACCCGGAGAAACGCCGGCTTGCGTTCATGACGCGGCAGTACGTCGATGCGATGGCGCCGTCGAATTTCCTGGCGACCAATCCGGTGGCGCTGGGACGTGCGCTCGCGACCGATGGCGCAAGCCTCGCGCAGGGTCTGGCGAATCTTGTTGCCGACCGGCGCAAAGGCCGCATCTCGATGAGCGATGAGCGCGCATTCGCCGTCGGCCGAAACCTCGCCGTGACGCCCGGCCACGTCGTGTTCCGCAACGAGCTCATCGAGCTGATCCAGTACACGCCGACGACGAAACGCGTGCACCGACGGCCACTCGTCATCGTGCCGCCGTGCATCAACAAGTACTACATCCTCGACCTTACGCCGGAAAATTCCTTCGTGCGCTGGGCGGTCGGCGAGGGCCACATGGTCTTCATCGTGTCGTGGCGCAACATCCCGCCGCACCTCGGGCACCTTACGTGGGACGACTACCTCGAAGACGGTACGCTGACCGCGATTCGCATCGCGAAGGAGATCGCGCAAAGCCCCACCGTCAATGCGCTGGGCTTCTGTGTGGGCGGCACGCTGCTCGCCTGCGCGCTGGCGGTGCTGGCCGCGCGTCGGGACCGCAGCGTGGCCAGCGCGACGTTCTTCACGACGATGCTCGATTTTGCGGATCCCGGCGACATCGGCGTGTACGTGTCGCGCGAATACCTGGCCACGCGCGAGGCGGCGCTCATGTCGGGGCAGCGCATCGACGGCGCCGAGCTCGCCGGCGCGTTCGCGAGCCTGCGTGCCAACGATCTCGTCTGGAATTACGTGGTCCACAACTACCTCAAGGGCGAGACGCCGCCGGCATTCGACCTACTTCACTGGAACGGCGACTCGGCAAACCTGCCCGGGCCGATGTACGTCTATTACCTTCGGAATCTCTACCTCGATAACAACCTGCGCGTGCGCGGCGCGCTGACGATGGCGGGCGAGCCCATCGACCTCGCGCGCTTGACGATGCCGGTCTACGTCTACGCGTCGCGCGAAGACCACATCGTGCCGTGGCGCTCCGCATACCGGACGACCGGGCTCGTCGGCGGCGACGTGACGTTCGTGATGGGCGCGTCCGGCCACATCGCCGGCGTGATCAATCCGCCTGCCAAGGGACGCCGCAACTACTGGACCAACGAGCTCATCACCGATGAGCCCGACGACTGGTTCGCCCGCGCAACCAGCCATCCTGGAAGCTGGTGGCCACATTGGAGCGCGTGGCTCCGGCCGCATGGCGGCGCGCTGAAGGCCGCGCCACGTCGCCCAGGCAGCGCTGATTACCCGCCCCTCGCGCCGGCGCCCGGGCGCTACGTCCTGGAGGCGTCGGACCTTCACATGCCGGTCGCGGGCGCCATCCCCCGTGCGCCTCGCAATCGCCGCCCGCGCGCTCCCGCCCGAGTGCGCTAAGATGTGAAAGAGGACGGCCCGCGGCAGCGGATAACCAATCCGTCGGCGCGCGGGCAGCCACTCGCTGCCATCGAACGAGGAGGAAGAAAATGCCACTGAAGATTCCGCGGGTTGCGCTCGTGACCGGAGGGATGGGCGGATTGGGCGAGGCCATCTGCATCAAGCTCGCCGCGCTGGGCTACAAGGTCGTCACCACCCATTCGCCGGGCAACACCAAGGCGCAGGATTGGCTCGACAACATGAACAAGATGGGCTACGGCTTCCGCGCCTATGCGTGCGACGTGGCGGATTGGGACTCGTGCGTCGCCTGCGCCGCGCACGTGACGAAGGAGGTCGGCCCGATCGACGTGCTGATCAACAACGCCGGTATCACCCGCGACTCGACGTTCAAGAAGATGGACCGCGTCAACTGGGACGCGGTGATGAAAACCAATCTCGACTCGTGCTTCAACATGACCAAGCAGGTGTGCGACAGCATGGTCGACCGCGGTTGGGGCCGGATCATCAACATCTCGTCGGTAAACGGGCAGAAGGGCGCGTTCGGGCAGGTCAACTACTCGGCGGCGAAGGCCGGCATGCACGGGTTCACCAAGGCACTGGCACTCGAGGTCGCGCGCAAGGGCGTCACCGTCAACACGATTTCCCCTGGCTACATCGGGACCAAGATGGTGATGGCGATCCCGCAGGAAGTGCTCGACTCGAAGATCATCCCGCAGATCCCGATGGGCCGGCTCGGCAAGCCCGAGGAAGTCGCGGGACTCGTCGCCTATCTGGCGAGCGAGGAGGCGGCGTTTGTCACCGGCGCCAACATCGCGATCAATGGCGGGCAGCACATGTTCTGACGCGATCGATCCGTGCGGCGGGCGGACGTTTGACGCCGCCCGCTACACGGCACGCACCGTGTGCGCCGCGGCAGCGAACTGCGTGGAGCCGCGAACGCCGATCGGGATGCACCCGGCCAGCAGAACGATCAAACCAAGACAGATCAGCGTTCGCATCTCGCCTCCCGCGTAGCACGATGACGTGAATCCGGGTCGATCGCTGCCGCCGTCCCTCCTCACCGCGCAGCGCCCACTATAGTCGATCTTGCCCTTCTTGTTCGCTGCGAAGGAAAACCGTGCGCAAACCGATTTGGCTCCGTGTCCTTTCCGCATGCGTTGCCACGCTCGCATTCGCAGCGCCGGCGAGCGCGCAGGACGCATATCCATCGAAACCGATCACGCTGGTCGTCCCGTTCCCGCCCGGCGGGGTGGCCGACATCATCGGCCGGCCGGTGGCAGAGGCGATGGGCCGTTATCTCAACGGGCCGGTCGTCATCGAGAACAAGTCGGGCGCCGGCGGCGGCATCGGCATGGGCTATGTCGCGAAGGCAAAGCCGGACGGCTACACGCTGCTGTTCGCGCTGTCGTCGATCTCGATCCTGCCGGAGGCCGACAAGGTGACGGGCCGGCCACCCATGTACCAGTTCAACCAGTTCGTGCCGATCGCGCGCTTCACCGCCGATCCGACCGTGCTCGCCGTGCGCGCCGACAGTCCGTGGAAGACGGTCGCCGAGTTCGTCGCCGACGCGCGCAAGCGTCCCGGCGCGATCAGCTATGGCTCATCCGGCAACTACGGGACGATGCACGTGCCGATGGAAATGTTCGCCGCGAGCGCCGGGATCAAGCTGCTGCACGTTCCCTATACCGGCGCCGGCCCGGCAGTCGTCAGCCTGCTTGGCGGCAACATCGACGCGATCTCGTCCGGGCCGTCGACGGTGATCCAGCACGTCAAGGCCGGGAAGGTGCGGGTGCTGGCAACCTGGGGCGACCGTCGGCTCGCGTCGCTGCCCGACGTGCCCACGCTGACCGAAGCGGGCTTCGCGGTCGTGTTCTCGCAGTGGACCGCGCTATTCGCGCCGGCCGGCACGCCCGAGCCGGCGATCGTGAAGCTGCGCGACGCGGCGCGCGCGACCGCCACGGACCCGAAGTTCGTCGCTGCAATGGGTACGGTCGAGACGCCGATCCAGTATCTCGACGCGCCGGAGCTGCAACGCTTCTGGGAAGCCGACAACCAGAAGCTCGGCGAAGCCGTGCGGCGCATCGGCAAGGTGGAGTGACACCGGGCCGCGACGCGCGCGCCCAGCGGACCGGGACGTGCGGATCGACTATCGTTCGCGCCGCAACGCGTCGCCGACCCGGGCGACTACGCCGGCCCAGTCGCCGAACCGCGTCTGGCGGAACAGGCGCATCGTTGGATACCAGCGCGTGCGCACGCCATCTATCCCCCAGCGCCAACACGAGTCGTAACGATTGAGCAGCCAGGTGTCGACGCCGAGGCCACCCGCCAAGTGCGCGACGGATGTGTCGACGGTCACGATCAAATCCAGCGCTGCCGCGAGGTTGGCGGTGTCGGCGAAATCAGTGATCTCGGGCATCCAGTCGACAAGCTGCGCGGCGAACGCGTGCGCCTTCCATTCGCCTGCGCGTTCTCCTTTTTGCAAGCTGTAGAAGTGGACTCCCGGGACCTCGAACAGCGGCGCGAGCAGGTCAAATGGGATCGACCGCCGCCTGTCGACCAGGCTGCCGAAGAATCGATCCTCGCCGGGGCCGCCGCGCCACGCCAGCCCCACGCGCAGCCGGCCGCCGGCCTCCATGCGCAACCGCCACGCCTGGCGACTCCAAGCTTTCCGCGAACAGATACGGCATCGGGACCGCGCACTCGCGATCACCTTTCCATAACAGGTACGGCAGGCTGGAAAGCGAACAGTAGGCGTCCGCCGTCGCGGCCCGATCCTCGCCAATGACCTGATCGATCCCCGGCACACGTGCGAGCAGCCGCGCGAGATCGATGTATTTGTGTTCGAGCCACATGACGATGCGCCCAACGCGCACGTGCGCCGCTGCCGCATACCGGCAGAACTGGATGATGTCGCCAAAGCCACCCTCCCCATGGAGCAGGAGCGTGCCGGTCGGAAGTTCTGCGCCCGTCCACCGCGGGCCCCACTCCGGCCGCGCGTGCAGGGCCATCGTACTGAAAACACCCATAGGGCGCGTTTCATACTGCGCCCATCCCTGCGCGTAATCGCCTGCATACAGCAACGCGTGGGCAAGATTGCCCTTGGCGGCGCGGTGTTGCGGCGAGAGCGACAGCGCTCGCCGGAAATGTCCCAGCGCGGCGTCTACATCGTGGCGCCATTGCGCAAAGGTGCCAAGATTCAGGTGCGCGTCGGGATAGTTCGGCACCAGTTCGGCCACCCGTTGCATCAGCGCGTTGGCACTGTCGAGCTCGCCTAAGAACGCCTTGACATACCCCAGTTTGAACAGGAGGCCCGGATCGTCGGGCCTTGCCTCGACCATGCACTCCAATTCGCGCGCCGCCTGTTCCGCCCGACCGTCGCGCCCCAGAAGATCACACAGGTTGCTGATGGCCGCGACGTAGTTTGGACGTGCACCGATTGCCGTGCGGAACGCGGCCTCGGCGCCGTGAATATCACCAACGGCCTGCAGGGCGAGCCCGAGAGCATTATGGGCGTCGGCTCGAAGTGGATCCTTGGCGATCGCCTGGCGCAGCGCCTCCACCGCCTCGGGCCAACGGCCAAGGGCAAGCAGCGCCTGACCGACACCGACATGCGCCTGCGTCGTCGAAGGCATCGTGTCCCGGCCGCGAAGGAACCATGCGAGAGCCGCCGCGGGGTCTCCGCGCTGCAGGTTGAGCGCGCCGAGGTTGCACAGGATAGTAACTTGACCGGGCGCAAGCTCGAGCGCCGCTCGATACGCGGCGTCGGCCTCCACGAATTTTCCCGCGCGCGCGAGGTCGCGTCCGCGTGCCGCTAACTGTTCGTAGGCAGGTGCGTTGGACCGGGTTTCGGGCATAACCTCTTGGCCTCGCTAAGCCCGCTTTTCTTCGCTTGGAGGCGAGCTGATTCGCTCAGGCGCAGGCGACGGGCGGGCTCGCGCTGGTGCGGGGCGACGGCACTTCGCGAGTATCCATCAGGCGCGGCAATTCGACCACCAAGAACGCGCCCATGCTGGGCGCACCAAAAAAAGCCCCGACCTTGCGGCCGGGGCTGGAGGCTGTATCTCTCAGGAGGAGGAGAAAGATACAGAAGGAGACATCACGTTGCTGATGTAAGGACGCCACCTCCGCGTTCAAGTCCTCACATCCCGGACGGCTCGCCGTCAAGCGCGCCGTCCGACTGATCTGCTCCGCGCGGAACTCGCGCGGCCCGAACCTTACGCGGCCTTGCGACCCTTCGGCGTCGCAGCCTTCGATGCATTCGCCGCAGCAGCGCGGACCGACGCATCAGCGAAGTTCACGACCTGCTTCGTCGCCTTCTGGAACTGGTCGAACGCGGCGGTCGTCGCGGCGACCGTCGACTTCAGCGCGTTGAATCCGGCGTCCGAGCCGGCGGGCGCAGCCTTGCTCGCCTTCTCGACCCACGACGCGAGACCCTTCGTGTAGGCACTCCACGCTTCCTCGGCGAACGCCGAGTATTGCGCTTGCGTTTCCGAGGCCATCTCGTAGAGGCTCTTCGAGTAGCCGAGCGCGGTCTGCACGCCCGTTTCGGCATACTTGGCGCGGATCGCGACCAGGTCCTGCACGTCCTTGATCGTCGCGGCGGCCGTGGCGCCTTCGACACCTTGCGCGAGCGCGGCCTTGGCGGCGCTCAGGTTGAGGCGCATCAGCTTCTCGGTGTTTTCGAGCGCGATCGCGGCCAGCTTGGTGGCTTGCGCGACGTTGGCCTTGTTGAGTTCAGCGAATTGCTCCGTTGCGTTGTACATGGCGTTTCCTTTCATGGTTAAGTTAACCGGTCGGCCCCGACCGAAAGGTTCAATTGCCGGTGCCGCCGTCTGTCCCGTCCGGAGATCGTTGGGTCCTCCGGGCCATCAATTTGCTGCACCGCACAAACCCATTGTAGGGACGGTTATCAGCGAAGTCAAGGACTTTTTGTTGCATCGCACCAATTCATGGTCGAGGCATCCGTGGCCGAATTCAAACGTCCGATAAATCAGTGGGTTATAATGCCGCACCTGCCTTCAGGACCTCCGCCATGAGCGATACGCCCCGCATCATCAAGAAATATCCGAACCGCCGCCTATATGACACGGCGAACAGCGGCTACATCACGCTCGCCGACGTAAAGCAGATGGTGCTCGACAACATCGAATTCGAGGTGATCGACGCCAAGAGCGGCGACGATCTGTCCCGCGCCATCCTGCTGCAGATCATTCTCGAGGAGGAGGCCGGCGGGATGCCGATGTTCAGTTCCGAAATGCTGGCGCAGATGATCCGCTTCTACGGCACCGCCCAGCAGACCGTAATGGGCAGCTACATCGAGCAGAACGTCAAGGCGTTCCTCGCGATCCAGAAGAAGCTGCAGGACCAGGCGAAGCAGATTTACGGCGACAAGATGATGATCACGCCCGACCTGTGGAAGCAGTTCATGCAGATGCAGGCGCCCGCAATGCAGGGGATGCTCGGCAACTACCTCGAGCAGAGCGCGAAGCTCTTCATGGACATGCAGCAGCGGATGCAGGACCAGACGCGGGGGATGTTCGCTGCGTTTCCGTTTCCGAATTTCGGTGCTGCGCAACAATCCGTGCCCGACGAAGAAAAGAAGCGCTGATACGCGGGAGCGGCGCAACAACCGGGCGCCCCGCCCGGTTTTTTTTGCGACGCGACACCGCGTATTGCGGCATCCAGGCATCCGCCGTCTTCGCGGCGCAGCGCGTGCGATTGCCTGCGGGCCGGCGCCCTGCCTCCAATCGGCCGATAATGCGCTCCGCCTTTCCTTCACGACGCTCGATGGCCACCGCGCCCCTCCGCCGCTCGCCCCGCAGGACGCCCGCGCCACCACCGCGCGTGGGCTTTGTCTCGCTCGGCTGCCCGAAAGCACTGGTCGATTCCGAGCAGATCGTCACCCAGCTCCGAGCCGAGGGCTATGCAATCGCGCCCACCTACGACGGCGCGGATCTCGTCGTCGTCAACACCTGCGGGTTCATCGACGCCGCCGTCGCGGAGTCACTGGATGCGATCGGCGAGGCGATCAGCGAGAACGGCAAGGTGATCGTCACCGGCTGCCTCGGTGCCAAGGAGGGAGGCGCGTTCGTTCGTGCTGCGCATCCGAAGGTGCTCGCCGTCACCGGCCCGCACGCCACGGCGGAGGTGATGTCGGCCGTGCACACTTACCTGCCGAAGCCGCACGACCCGTTCGTCGACCTGGTGCCGCCGCAGGGAATCAAGCTCACGCCGTCGCACTACGCGTATCTCAAGATCAGCGAGGGCTGCAACCATCGCTGCACGTTCTGCATCATTCCGTCGCTGCGCGGCGACCTCGTCAGCCGTCCGCTCGCCGAGGTGCTGGCCGAAGCGGAGCGCTTGCTGCGCGCGGGCGTGAAGGAGTTGCTCGTCGTCTCGCAGGACACGAGCGCCTACGGCGTCGATGTTCGCTACCGGACCGGCTTCTGGCAGGGCCGCCCGGTGAAGACGCGAATGACCGAGCTCGCGGCAGCGCTGGACACGATGGCCCGCGCCCACGGCGCGTGGGTGCGGCTCCACTACGTCTACCCCTATCCGCACGTCGACGAGGTGATCGCTCGGATGACGGCCGATCCGGCGCAGGGCGGCCTCCTCCCGTACCTCGACGTGCCCTTCCAGCACGCGTCCCCGCGGATCCTCCGGCTGATGAAGCGGCCGGCGAACACCGAGGGCACGTTGCGGCGCATCGAGGCATGGCGCGCGCAGCGACCGGACCTCGTCATCCGCAGCACGTTCATCGTCGGCTTCCCCGGCGAAACCGAGCGTGAGTTTGGCGAGCTGCTCGCGTTTCTCGAGCTGGCGCAACTCGACCGCGTCGGTTGCTTCGCCTATTCGCCGGTCGACGGCGCCACGGCCAACGCACTGCCGGACCCGGTGCCCGACGAGGTGAAGGAGGACCGTCGCGCACGGTTCATGGCGCTTCAGGCGCGGATCAGCGCGGCGCGGCTCGCGCGGCGCGTCGGGCAGTCGCTCACCGTGCTGGTCGACGGGCACGAAGGGAAATCCGCGATCGCGCGCAGCGCCGCCGATGCGCCGGAGATCGACGGCACGGTGCGCATTGCCGACGGCGGCAAGCTTCGTGTCGGCGAATTCGCGCAAGTCACGACGACCGGCGCTTCCGAGCACGATCTCACCGCGCTGGTCCTCCCGTAGCCCTGCGGCCCGCCAGCGCGCGGTGCGCTAGCTCAGCATCGTCGAGCACGAGAGCGACCGGCCCTTCCAGTACATGCCATTCAGTCGCAGGGCGAGCTTGCCCAGCGTGTCGAACTTCTTGCCGGTGAACGTCATCAGCGCCGCCGGGCGGCTGCCGTCGCCATCGACACGCTGGATCTCCGCGCACTCGACCTCGTCCGCCGTGTACTTGCGCACCAGCTCCTTGAGCTCCTCGTCGGTCGTGCCGGGCGCGATGTTCGCGATCCAGAGCCGTTCCATGAAACCTCCTTCCGGCCGCGCCGCCTGTTGCGCGGTCAGGCCGCGGCCTCCATTGCTTGGTTCAACATGCCGAAATTTTTCTGTCGGCCTTCCATGTCGGTTCGCCCCGGTCGCATCCCCTGCCGCTTCGCGGCGTGGGGCCCCTTCGGCCTCCTCGCCTGCCGCAAAATGCGAAAGGCGAGCGTCGGCCTCATTGCGTCGACTCGCGATTGCTCGCATCCCCTAGCCTTCGGCAGGGGCCCCTGCTCGCCGCTCGCGCCGCTGCTCGCAGGCTCACGCCATTATGTTGACGCCGCCGTCGACGTAGAGCGTCTCGCCGGACAGCCGCCGCGCGTAAGGCGTGGCGAGGTACGCGCAGGTGAAGCCCACGTCCATGATGTCCACGAGCTCGCCGATCGGTGCGCGCTGCGCCGCTTCGGTGAGCAGCAGGTCGAAGTCCTTGAGGCCCGACGCGGCGCGGGTCTTGAGCGGTCCGGGCGAGATCGCATGCACGCGAATGCCCTTGCTGCCCAGCTCGTAGGCGAGGTAGCGGCAGGACGCTTCGAGAGCCGCCTTCACCGGGCCCATCACGCTGTACGTCGGCACGACCTTGTTCGCACCGTGGTAGCTCATCGCGAACATCGTGCCGCCGCGCTTCATCAGCGGCGCCGCGAGCCGCGCCATCCGCACGAATGAGTGGCACGATACGTCCATCGCCTTGGCGAAGCCTTCGGCGGAACAATTGATCAGGCCACCCTGCAGGTCTTCCTTCGGGGCGAAGGCGATCGAATGCACGAGGATGTCGAGCTCGCCCCACTGCCGGGAGATCGCGTCGAACACCGCCTCGAGCTGGCCCGGGACGCTCACGTCCAGCGGCAAGAACAGCGGCGCCTCCAGCGCCTTCGCGAGCGGCTCGACGTGGGCGCGCGCCCTGTCGTTGAGATACGTGATCGCAAGCCGCGCGCCAAGCTCCTGAAACGCTTTCGCGCAGCCCCAAGCGATCGAGTGTTCGTTCGCGATGCCCACGACAAGCGCCTTGTAGTCTTTGAGCACGGGGCGAGGAATGTCCATCGTCATCGTCGACATCCTTTCATCGGGCGCCGAGCACGCGCCGCGTGTGGCGCGCGATCATCAACTCTTCGTTGGTCGGAATCACCCACGCCGATACCCGGCTTTCCGCGGCACTGATGCGCGGGCCGCTGCGTTCATTCGCGCCGGCGTCGAACTCGACTCCCAGCCATGCGGCCTCCTTGCAGACACGTTCGCGCAGCCGGGCGCTGTTCTCGCCGATGCCGGCGGTGAAGACGATCGCATCGAGTCCGCCGAGCGCAGCGGCAAGCGAGCCAAGCTCGCGTCCGATCCGGTAGATGAAGAGGTCGATCGCCGCCTTCGCCGCCGGATCTTCGCTCGCTTCCAGCGTCCGCATGTCGCTCGAGATGCCGGAAACGCCCAGCAAGCCCGACTGCTGGTAGATGAGCTTCTCGATGGCGCGCGCGTCCATCCCGAGCTCGTCCATCAGGTAGAGCATGACTCCGGGGTCGAGGTTGCCGCAGCGCGTCCCCATCGGCAGGCCGTCGGCGGCGGTGAAGCCCATCGTGCTCGCGACGCTCTTACCACCATCGATCGCGCACATGCTGGAGCCGTTCCCGAGGTGCAGCACGATCGCCTTCCCGCGGGCTGCGCGCGCGTCGTAGTGCGGCAACGCCTGCGCGATGTACTCGTACGACAAACCATGGAACCCATAGCGGCGCACGCCACGATCGGTGATCGACTTCGGCAGCGCGAACGCCTGGGCGACGACCGGCTGGCCGCGATGGAAAGCGGTGTCGAAGCACGCGACCTGCGGCAACTCTGGCGCGCGCTGCAGCAGGGTCCTGATCGGCGCGAGGTTGTGCGGCTGGTGCAGCGGTGCGAGCGGAACATACTTCTCGAGCCCCGCGAGGACCGCGCCGTCGACGCGGACGGGCTCGGCGTACTCGAGACCGCCGTGGACCACACGATGACCGACGGCCACGAGACGGTGCTGACTAAGTTTGGTGCGCAGGAACGAGACGAGATGATCGAGCGCGCCGTCGTGGCCGAGCCGCACACCGTCGCCCCAGGACCGCTCGCCCAGTACCTGGCCGGCCGCGTCCTTGGCGACGAATCGAGGCGATGTGAACAGTCCTTCGGCCTGGCCGCGCGCCGACAGCACGAGCTCGCCGTCGTCCTCGACGAACAGCGAGAACTTGATGCTCGACGAACCCGCGTTGAGGACGGCGATCGCGTCCACGGTCAGCTCACCGCCTTGCTGCCGCTCTCGCGGCGCGCCTTGGCAACGAGCACGGCGACCGCACACGAGGCGAGGCGCGACATCACCGAATCGGCGCGGCTCGTGAGGATGATCGGCACGCGTGCGCCGAGCACGATGCCCGCCGCGTCGGCACCGGCCATGAACGTCAAGCTCTTGGCAAGCATGTTGCCCGCTTCGAGGTCCGGGACAACGAGGACGTTGGCGCGCCCGGCAACCGGCGAGTCGATCTTCTTGATCGCGACCGACTCCAGACTGATCGCGTTGTCGAGCGCGAGCGGCCCGTCGAGAATGGCGCCGGTGATCTGCTTGCGGTCGGCCATCTTGCACAGCGCCGCCGCCTCGATCGTCGACGGAACGCTGGGATTGACGGTCTCCATCGCCGACAGTATCGCCACCCGCACTTCCTTGAACTGCATTGCATGCGCGAGGTCGATTGCGTTCTGGACGATGTCGACCTTGTCCGCCAGCGTGGGCGCGATATTGACCGCTGCGTCGGTGACGATCAGCGTCTCGGCGTAGGACGGGACGTCCATGACGAAGCAGTGGCTGACGCGGCGGGCGGTGCGCAGCCCGGTGTCGCGCTTCACCACCTCGCCCATCAGCTCGTCGGTGTGCAGACTCCCCTTCATCAGCGCTTCCGCCCTGCCCTCGCGCACCAGCTCGACCGCCTTCGCGGCAGACTCGTGACTGTGCGCAGCATCGACGATCTGGAAGGCGGCGATGTCGAGACCGTGCTCCTTCGCGACGGCCTCGATCCGCGCGCGCGGGCCGACGAGAATCGGGGTGATCAACCCGATCTTGGCCGCGTCGACCGCGCCCGTGAGCGAGCTCTCGTCGCAAGGGTGTGCGACCGCCGTTGGCGTGGGCGGCAGCGTCTTGCAGACGTCGAGCAGCCGCTGGTACTTATCGTGCGCGCGTGGCATCGCGATCCTCGCTCGAGCGTTTCGTCGCGGGCCGCGCGCGAGTGCGCTCGCGCGTCCGCGCGCCGGTTCCGGAGCGCCGCGTCGCGGCCGCCGCATCGGGCGCCGAGCACGCGCTTCAGCGCCTCGAACGTCGCGATCTGTTCCGCGGTGGGCTTCGCCGCCTGGATGCGCTTGTCGGCGAGGAGCCGGCTTGCGAGCTCGAGCAGCCGTTCGCGGTCGGCACGGTCGGCGACGAGCGCCGGGAGCGTTTCCAATGCCCGCTCGCGCTCGTAGCGGACGATGATGTCCTGCTCGCCGCGTAGGCGCCGCATCGCGTCGGGCGGAAGGTCGGGCAGGAATTCGCGGTAATCCTGCGCGAGCTCCTTCTTGGTCTCGAACCACGACAGCGGCAGCGGCGTCCCGCGATGCGCGAGCAGCGCCGCCGAGCGCGCAACCGCCTCCGCATAGCCGCCCTTGTCGATCGCCGCGAGCGCTTCCTTGACGTACGGCAGCTCGCGGGCCTCGGCAACCGCCTCGGTTTCGCGCGGGGTACCTGCCTTGTCGGCGAAGTAGAGCGAGAACACGCTGCCGTAGGTATGGAAGAACATCGCCTCGCTCGTCGCATCGCGAATCTCGCGGTAGTAGTCGAGCGATGCACTGATCGCCTCCGACGCGGCCTTCTCGACGCGCCGCAGCGGGTTGGTGCCGTCTTTTGCGGAGCCCTCGCCGCGCATCGCGCGTACCGTCTCCGCCGCCGGCGCGAGCCACGCGAGCCACGGATTCAGATCCGAGACGGCCCAGCGCTGGAAGCGCAGCGGATGAAACTCCCGGCCGATCTTGGCGGTGAACTCGTTGCTCAGCGACTGCACGAAAGGCTGCGCGAAGAGCTCGTAGCCGCGCTGGGTGAATTCGGACACGGCGGCAACGGCCTCGAACGGCTTCTCGTCGACCCGGCTGAAACGGTTCAGCCGCGCCGTGACTTCCTCGAGCTCGCGCTCCTGGAATTCGACGTCGTACTCGACCTTTCCATCCGCGCCTTTGCGCTCGTTGATCGCCATCGCCCAGAGCCCCGGCGGCAGCGATTCGATCGATTTCAGGACGGAGACGATCTGCGCATGCTCCTTCTTCGCGACCTTGCCGGACACGAAGATGCCGAGGTGCCCGATGTCCTCGTGCAGCAGGCCGACAATTGTCTGCCCGCGCGCCTTGATCTCGTCGGTCGAGCCGTAGACGTCGGCGACCCAGTTGAACGCCTGCTGCGGCGGCGTGATGTTGTCGCCCATCGACGCAAACAGGACGATCGGTGCCTTGATCTCGCGCAGGTCGAACGCCTTCCCGCCCTGCATCGAAGTGCCGCCCGTCCATAGCTTGTTGCCGACGAAGAGATTGCGCGTGATCCACTCGATCTCTTCGCGGTTCATCAGATAGAACCCGCCCCACCACCGTTCGAACTCGAGGAAGCGCGGCGGCTCGGTGTCGACGTTTGTGTAAAGATGGTAATACTTGTCCCAGAACGTGTTGGCCGGATTCAGGTTCTCGAAGTTCTCGACCAGGTAGGCGCCATCGAAGATGCCGTCGCCCACGTCAGCGGTAAGGGAGGCGAGCCACGTGCCGCCGAGCATCCCGCCCGAATAGCGCATCGGGTTGTCGCCCTCGCCTTCGGCCCACGCGCCGCCCCAGTACGACATCGGCGCGCCGTTGATGACGATAGGGCCGGTGTCGTCGGGATCGGCCGCCGCGAGCATCATCGCTGCCCAACCACCCTGGCAGTTGCCGACGATCGCCGGCTTGGAGCTTTGCGGATGCAACGCGCGCACCTTGCGCACGAATGCCTTCTCGGCCTCGCACACGTCGAGCAGCGTCTGGCCGGGCTCGGGATCGCGGAAGAAGATCACGAAGTAGACCGGGTGCCCGTCGCGCAGCGCGACGCCGACCTGCGAATCGTCCTTGAAGCCGCCGATGCCAGGACCGTGGCCGGCGCGGGGATCGATGACCACGTACGGTCGTCGCTTCGGGTCGACCGTCACGCCTGCCGGCGGGACGATCCGCACGAGCGCATAGTTGACCGGGCGCGCGAGCTTGCGGCCGTCGACGATTGTCTCGTAGTCGAAGTGCAGCACGGGCGGCAACCCGGCACGCGTGTGCTCGACGAAATTGTTGCCACGCTGCCGCAGTGTGTCCCAGAACAGGATCGAGCGCTGCGCAGCGTCGGTCAAATACTCGTACCCCCGCGACCACGCTTCCCATGGCGTCTGCGGCGATTCCGTGAGACCCGCGATGTTGCCTCTGAACGCCTCTCCCAGTCGATCGCGGAAATGCTCCTGCGCGACCTTCGCCCGCTTCTGGAACACCTGCGCCACCTTCGTCGAGATGTCGTAGCTGCGTGTGAGTTTCTTCGTGGGATTCATACTGACCTCGCATTCAACGTGGGGCGCTGCCAGCAGATACAGCGGCAGCGGATCGGCGGACTGGGTATGGCAATTCTCCAGATATGCATCTACGCCCGCTCATGAGCAGCGTGCGAACACTATAAGGGAATTATCGCCCTTGTCGCGTGACGGGCGGTTGACGCCTGTCAACAACGCGCACCGGACCGCGATTGGCGGCCCTCCATGCGCGTTGGAGCATGCAGGCTCCGGTCGTCTCACCTGCAAAATGTGTCGGAGCCGGCCGCCCGCGCCGACGCTCCGCGCGCCCGTGGCGTCTTCGACCCGCATGGTCGCGGGCCCGACGCCGCACGGGCCGAGGGATGCGATTACTTCGTGGCAGCTTTCTTCAGCGCCTCCTCGTGCTCGCTCATCTTCGGCGGTGGCGCCTTTGGCGTCGTGTCGGCTGCCGCCTTCGCAGAACCTTCCGCGGCCGCTTTGCCGGAATAGCCGGTCGTCTTTTCGGTCGCTCCCTTGACCGCCTGCTGTTTGGCCTGCTTGTCCGCCGGCAATGTCTTCGGCGTGTCTTTCGTTGCCGCGGCCTTCGCGGAGCCTTCGGCGGCCGCTTTTCCGGAATAGCCGGTAGTCTTTTCGGTCGCTTCCTTGACCGTCTCCTGCTTGGCCTTCGTGTCGGTCGCCGGCGCCGCTGTTTGAGCAGATGCGGCCGTGGCGAATATTCCCAGCACCAGCGCATGGATCAACGTCTTCATGGATGTCCCTTTCAGCAATGTCCGTTGCGGGTTCGTGAACCACACCATCGTGGCCATCCTCCTCATCGGGCACATTGTACTTCTACCTCCGCATTCATCCCCACCGGTTGACCTGTGTCAACGTTCCAGGAACATTGGGACGCGAAAAAGGACAATCGAACCGATCGTTCCCGCCAGTGGGTCGAATCGGGGCCGATCGCTCCTTCCGATCGACGTGCGTCCTCGACACGGTGTGTGGACTCTTTGGTAAGTTGAAAGGAGCGATTGCCCTTGCGCGTTGGGTCGAGCGTCAGTACCTTCCGCCTTCACACCCCGTTTCGGCATGGAGTCTGACTTGAAGATCGTCGAGATTGCCTATCGTTACGACGCCAGCGTTGCCGCTGCCCGTCCCCGACCTCTCGATGCGGATGCGGCACGCGCACGGCTCGACGAAGGCTCGCTGGCGACCGCGGCGCTCCTCGATAGCCTGGGCGAGGGCGATGGCACGGTACGGCGCGTCATCTCGGTGGATCCACGCGATCTCGGCCTCGATTCGGGCGACCGGCGCGCGCCCGGGCAGAGACCTTTTGCCGCAGTGCTCGGCTGCGCCGACGCCCGCGTGCCCATCGAACTGATCTTCAACGAAGGTCCCAACGACCTGTTCGTCGTCCGTATCGCCGGCAACGGTCTGGGCGCTGACGTGCTCGGCAGCCTGAAATACGCGGTCGACCACCTGGGCGAAAGTCTGAAGCTCATCGTCGTCCTCGGGCACAGCGGCTGCGGCGCCGTATCGGCGGCGGTAGACGTCTTTCTCGACCCGAAGGCCTACTTCTCGCTTGCCGAAAAGCATTCGCTGCGGACCATTCTCGATCGCCTCCTCGTCGTCGTGCATGCGGCAGCCCAGAGGATCGCGGAGGCCCACGGGCCCGACGTGCGGCGGCGCGAAGGCTATCGCGAGGCATTAATTGAAGCGACGGTCGTCTCGAACGCGGCCCTCGCCAGCTATACCGTTCGGCAGGAAATCGACGCCACCCTTCCGCGCGGACTGCGCGCGGCCTACGGCGTCTACCTTCTCGCGGCCCGCCGAATCTGGGCGCCGCGCGGGGAAAGCGCGGCGTGCGACGGACTGGCGTACGCACCCGCCGATCTGGCAGCCTTAGGTCAATTCGCCGATGCGGTGGTGCGATCAGAGCGGATCACATGGCTGCTCGAAGGCCGCGGGGGATAGTAGAGCTGCCGTCGACTCGTCGCTACAAGGTCGTAACGCGGCGCCGCCAGATGACGTAGGGGACGACGGCGAGCGTCGAAATCACGAGGTAAGCGAGCACGGTCGCGGTGATGGCCGGCGAGGCGTTGTTGAGTGTGGCGACCAGCAGGGCGAGCCCGGGATTGCGCGCCGCGCTGCAGATCGCCATCGCGGTGCGCGTCGCCGGCTCAGGGCCGCCCAGCAGATGGCCGATCGCGAGGGCGAGCATCGTCACGATCGCGATGGCGAGAGCCACGCGCAGTCCTGCGCCGAGCACGACCTCCCAGATGTTGATCAGCACGAGCACGAGCAGGAGGACCAGCAGCACGCCGGCGAGCCTATGCAGCTTCGGCTCGAGCCACGCCGCCCAGCGGGCGTGCAGGCGCGTCGTCAACATGCCCAGGCCAAGAGGCAGCAACTGCGCCGTGAAAACCTGCCGCGCCAGATGCTCGGGAGCGGCCGTCGCACGGGCCCCGTAATATTCGTCGAGCAGCGCGATGGACAGCGGCATCGACGCGACCGCGAGCACGGCCACGGCGATCTGCAGCGCAGCCGCGAACGAGCGGTGGCCGCGGGCGGCGAGCGACCGCCGCAACGCGACCGGCGCGCCGGGCGAGATCGCCATCAGCACGATCCCGACTTCCGCCGGTCGCGGGAGATCGAACGCCCGGGTCACAACGAGCGCCAGCACCGGCACCGCGATCAGGATCGCGAACAGCCCCTTGAGCATCAGCATCGGTCGCTGCGCAATCCAGCGGAACTCGCCGGGGACGATCGCGAGGCCGAGGTCGAACATGAGGGCGAAGACCGTCGCAATCGCGACGATCGACAGCATGGTGCCCGGAACGGGACCTTCTATGGGCACGAGCTCGGCGGCAACCGCGACGCGGTCACGGGGCGCGAGCAGACAGCCGGGGGAGACGGGGCGTCATTCCGGTCGCGGGCTCGTTGACGCCGATCGTCGGCGGACTCTTCGGGGCGGCCCGCGGCGTCGTGCCCGGTGTCGAGGCGAGCATCGCCTGGCGCACGCTCGATGCCTACGTCGAAGCCGAATACGTGCACGACCTCGAACAGGGCAGTGGAAGTTATTACTACGCCTGGAGCGAGCTCGGATGGAAGCCGGTCGAATGGCTGCGCGTCGGCCTCGTCGGCCAGCGCACGCGGACCGTCGACAACGGCCGCGACCTGCAGCGGGGCGTCTTCGGCCAACTTACCATCGGCAAGGCTACGCTCGGCGTGTACGGCTTCAACCCCGACTCCGGCAGCCGCTACGTCATCTTCGCCCTCGGAGCGCAGTTCTAGCCCAACCCGCTGCGGGCCGATTCCGGCCCGTCCGCAAGCCTGCGCGAGCAAAACTGTTGTCGGCAGTTGAGTCGAGTCAACATCCGACGTTTCGCCACCTGCGGCAGGCTTTGCCGCCACCCCCTGGGCGACGCACGGCGAACCCATCCGGCGTTTGATGCATGTCGATGCCGTTGCCGGAGTTCTGCGTTGCATGAAAGGTTCAATCGCGAAGAACCGCGGAGTATCATTGACAAAGCCGCGACAGCTGTGCCTTTCATCGCTCCGCTGCTTGCCGGGCGGCAAGGTGATGGCGAACACTGAGATCGACAAGCTTGAGGAGAAGGCGATGGCAATGAAACCGCAGTTGCTCACCCTGATGCTCGCCGCGTGCCTGACACTGGCGATAACGTCTGGCAGTGCTCGCGCCGACGAGGTTCCGCTCGTCACCGGCGAGCATTGGACCCAGTCCTCCGATCAGGTGAAGAAGGCCTACATCGTGGGAGTCGCCAACGTCCTCCAGGTCGAGGCGGCGTACCATGGGGCGACCCCGCCTTCCGATACGCAGAGCGTCGTCCCGCGGTTCGTCAAGGGATTGAAGGGTGGCGGCCACAGCCTCGATACGATGCGGGAAGGGCTCGACAAGTGGTACGCGGCCAACCCCGACAAGATGCAGCGTCCGGTCATCGAGATCATCTGGTTCGAGATGGTGATGCCCGGACTGCAGAAGTCCAAGTAGCGGAGAAGGAACATGAAACGACTCGGATTGATTGCGGCAATCGCGGTGGTGACCGGCGTGATCGGCTGCACGACGATGACGCCGCAGCAGCAGGGAACGGTGACGGGGGCGGCGATCGGCGCCGCGGCCGGCGCCGGGATAGCGGCCATCGCCGGGGGCAGCGGTTGGACCGGCGCGGCTATAGGCGCCGTCGCTGGCGGTGTCGCAGGCAACATAAAAGGCAGCAAGCAGCAATAGCGGATTACCGCGCGTACGGCAAGCAACACGGGTTGCCGCGACGTGCCGGACCCGCCTCGGCCACCGCCGGCGGCGTCAGCTCACGACGAAAATCCATGGCGTTCCAACCACGAGGAACACCGCGAGGAAGAACAGCGTCATCAGGAGACCGAGCCGATAGAGTTCGCGCTGGGTGAGATAGCCGCTCGCCACGAAGATGACGTTCTGGCTCCCGCCCTGCGGCGTGATGACGGAGAAGTAGCTGCTCGCGAACAGCAGCGCAAAGGCCATCAGCGGAGCCGGCACGCCGCCGCGGACGCCGACGTCGAGGAACACGCCCATCAGTGCCAGCACCTGCGACGACTGGCTGACGAACAGGTAGTGGATCGCTACGTACAGCACGATCAGCGTCACGTACGTCGTCGGCCACGACAGCCCGCCCAGATGCATGGCGAGGCGCCCTCCGGCGTAGCTCATGAAGCCGAGCTCGTTCAGCTGCCCGCTGAGCGCGAAGAGCACCGCCAGCCAGAGGAAGGTCGCCAGCGTGTCGCCCATCATCGTGATGTCGTCGAGCGTGAGGACGTTCGTCATCAGCAGGACGCCGAGCCCGGCGAAGGCGATGCTCGTGACGTTGAGCTTCAGCGAGTCGGCGGCGATCCAGCCGGAAACCATCAGCACGAACGTCGCGGCGGTGATCCACTCGGCGCGCGACAGCGGACCCATGCCGGCGAGCGCGGCCCGCGCCGCCGCAGGCGCGTCCGGCGTGGCGCTCGTCCCCGGCGAGAAAAGCTTCGCCACGACCAGCGGCAGCAGAAGGAGCGCGAGGAGCGCGGGGACCGAGGCCGTCAACAACCATTTGCCGAAGCCGATGTCGACGCCGAATTGGCGCGCAACCTGCACGCCGATCGGGTTCGCCGAAGTGGCGGTCATCCACAGCGCGGACGAGGCGGCGAGGCTCGCCATCCCGCAGAACATCAGATAGGCGCCTAGCCGCCGCCCTTCCGGATCCTCGGGCTTCGAGCCCGCACCTTGTGCCACCGAGAGCACGACCGGGTAGAGGACGCCCCCGCGCGCCGTGTTGCTCGGAAACGCTGGCGCGATTGCCGCGTCGGTCAGCACGATGCTGTACGCGAGCCCGAGCGATGAGCCGCCGAATCGGCTCACCATGAACAGGCTGATCCGCTGCCCAAGGCCGGACTTGACGACCGCCTGCGCAACGAGGAAGGCAACTACCACCAGCAGCACGCTCGCATTGGCGAATCCCCCGAACGCCTGCGCGGGCGAGATCGTTCCGGTGAGAACGACTGCGGCGACCGCCAGCATCGTGGACGTTAGGAGCGGGAACGCGCCGATCAGCACCGACGCAATGGCGGCGAGGAAGATGGCGAACAGATGCCAGGCGGGGGCTGTGAGTCCCGCCGGAACGGGCGTCAACCAGAGGCCGAACGCGATTGCGAACGGCACCGCGCCGCGCAGCGCGACGATCGGGCGGATCATCGCGGGCCGCCCTGTGCCGCGGGCGCCTCCGGTCCCTGCCCGACACGGATCCGGCCGGTCAACCCCACGGCGCGCCCTTGCACCGTGCCGTCTTCCGCCTCGAGGACGTACTGCCACGAGAATTCGTAGGTCCCCGTCGCGCCCGCGAAACGTCCGCTCCCGCCGACAAACGTCCCGGTGATGTGGTTGCCGGTGCTGGTGCCCTCGCCGCGAACCTCGCTGAAGACTTGATTGCCGTTCTCGTCCGTCCAGACCGCGCGCCCCACCAAGCCCGTCGCGCTGTCGCCCAGCGCGATCACGTCGCCGCGGAATCCGGCGCCCGGACGCGACGGCCCCGCGAGCAGCATCGACCCGCTCAGGTCGACCACCGACGCGCGCCGATCGCCGCCGAGCGGAATCGTCCGGCGGCTGCCAGTCGCATTCCACGAGCCGCTGAACTCGTGCCAGCCGCCGGCAGCCGGCGGCGGCGTTGGGGCCGGTCCGCACGCGGCCAATGCCATGAGCCCCGCGACAGCGGCGGGCGCCAACCCGACTCCGAACATTGTCGCGCGCTGCGTTGGCCTCATGCGCGTCAATCCCCTCATCGACGGATCCTCCCCCTACTTCGTGGCGTCGCGCAGCGCGAGCGCGACATGGACGGTGCCGCCCTCCTGGCGCCGTTGCATCGGCAAGCCCGAGTGCGCGAAGACGGAAAGCATCGCCTTGTTCTTGGCGAGCACTTCGGCTTCGAAGGCGGTCACGCCACGTTCGAACGCGATGTCGGCAAGGTGTCGCAACAGGCGGCCGGCGATGCCGAGGCCGTGGTAGTCCTCCTCGACGACGAACGCGACTTCAGCCGTACGTTTCCCCGCTTCGGCAACCGTGAGCATGTAGCGGCCCGAGGCAATGACGACCTCGTCGGTGCCCTCGCCCACCGTGACGACCAGGACGACATCGCCCGCCGGATCGACCCTCATGATGCGGTCGAGCCCGGCCACCGTAAGCTCCGTCCGGTAGCTGAAGAGCCGCGTGTAAATGGACTCGCGGTCGAGCTGCCGGATCGCCTTGGCGATCCTCTCGCGATCGTCGGCGCGCAACTCGCGGATCGTGACGGCAAGGCCGTTCCGGAGCGTCTCGGCCCGCGCGAATCCGTGCGTATCGGTCATCGTTGTCCGGACCACAACCTGCGATTGGGGAAATCGATGCGACGAGGCTACGGCATCTTGACCGGCGACCAGCCCTTCGCGGGATCGAAGCGCTGCATCTTGCCGGCTTGTGCCTGGGTCGTCGGTCCCAGATCATTCTGATAGACCTTGCCGTCCTGGTTGACGATGAACGTCATGATCCCGGAGTTGCCGTACTTGGCGGGATACGCAACGATGGCGAAGCCGCCGATCCCGCGCCCGTGCACGACGTAGTCGAGGGCGCCCGACTCCGCGTTCTTGCCCTGGCCCCTCAGCATGCGGTAGTAATAACCGTGGTACGGCGTCGGGCCTTTCTCGTTCTTTCGGTAGCCTTCGCCCGAGGCACGCGCGACGAGAACGCCGAGCGGGCTCGACGGTTCCCCTGCCTTCACCGGCCAATACAGCCCGTCGCGCTTGCCAGGGCTGCTGGCGAATTTCTGCGCATACGCAAGGACGCCATCCCCGTTGCGATCCTCCGACGCGTAGTCGCGCTCCGCATCGACGATCGCCTGCAGCACCTTGATCGCGTCGAGCTCGTTCTCCCCGATGCGCCGGGCCAGCAGCTCTTCCTTGCCGGCGGCAGTGTCGAAGCGCCACTGCTCGCCGCTGCTTTACGATCGGAAACGCGAACGGGTAGTCGTCGTTGCCGATCGTGAGCGTCGCCTTGTCGCCGTCGCGCACGATCGTGTGCTTGGTCTCGTAAGCGGCGACGAAGCGCGCGCCCGTCGCACGATCCGCCGCGGCATCGCCGGACGAGATCCAGTCGCCGGCGTTGCCAAGCACCGCGAGGGTTGCCGCGCGATCGTGCACCTTGACCGCCTGCACCAGCGCGCTGGCGGCGTCCTCGGGCGACGCGTACGTCTTCTGCGCTGGTGCTGCGGCCCACGCGCCGGCCGCGGCCAGCACGGCGACGCAGAGCACCAGCGACAGCCATACCCGCGCGGTCGCGGTGCCCTTGTTCCGGCGGTCAACTCTCATCGTTATCTCCATGGCATTCCGATCTCCGGTCGCGGTCCCCTGCATCTCAGCGCCGGCCGCCACCACGGCCGCCTCCACCGCCCCCACGCGCTCCGCCGCCCCGCACGTGCACCGCCGGCGGACATGCTGCTAGTGCGAGCACCTCCACCCATATTTCCCGAAGAGCGCGCCGAATTCATGCTCGACGATCCGCGGTTGCTGTAGTCGCGCGTCTGCGCAGCTGCGGCCGGTGTCGAACGCCGAGGCGTTGCGCGTGCCACTCATGTCGCGGCCGCCGCCGATATCGCGCGAGGAAACCTCGCCGCGCTGGATCGAATCGCGTCCGGCCTCGGCGCGGCCGCGAAAGGCATCGCGCGACGCGGCGTCGGCGGACTGGCCGCGCCCGTATTGTTGCGCGACGCCCTTGTCGCGGTACGGCACCGCGCCGCGATGACTGGCGTTGTGATTCCAGTTGCCGTTCGAGATGTTGGTCCGGTTGAAATTGTTGTAGCGGTTCACGTTGACATTCACGTCGCCGCCGCGCCAGTTGCAATTGCCCCACAATGCGCCGCCGACGATGACGCCCGCCGTGAAGCCGAGCAGCGCGCCGCCGGCCACATATCCGGGCGGGTAGTAGTAATACGGCGGATACGCCGGGTACGGCCAAGCGCCATACACGACCGTCGGGTTGTAGGTGGGCACATAGACGACCTCGGGGTTCGTCGGCTCGATCTTGATGACCGTCGTGTTGTTCTCGACCTCCGTGACAACCTTCTGCTCGTTCGTGTCCTTGAGCGCGCCTTGCGCCGAGGCCTTGGCGCGCAGCGCCTGCGCAGTCGCCATCACTTCCTTCTGCTGGGCAAGGAACGCGTCGCCGAGCTTCTGCGTCCAGTCGAGCTTCTCGCTCATCATCGTCAGCACCTGCGGAAAGACGGCGAGCGACTTGACGCTCGGGTCCCATGGCTGACCCTGCAAAGCGTCCTCGAGCGCCTTGTCTTTGAGTCCCGGATTGGCCTTCACCCAGCGCTCCGCGGAGACGATCTCGATCGGATACGTCGAAGCCATCAGGACCTGCGCGAGCAAGGCATCGGGATAGAGCGCAACCGGCGCGAGCAGCTGGTCGAGCTCCTCCTGCGAAAAAGCCTTGGCAGCCGAGGGCGACGCCGGAGCCGCGGTCGGGGTCTGGGTCGGCGTCGGCGTCGAGGGTGGAAACATCTGCGCCGGAAGGGGCGGCGCGAGGGACACGCACAAGAGTGTTGCGATCAGGAACCTCAATGCCTTCATTTCATGTCCTTTCAGCGCCGCCTCGCGGCGTCGATCCTGCCACGCTTGTTGTCCGCTGCCGCCCCCGGCAGCCGCCGACTTCGATGCCCGCGCCACACGCCAGCGCCTGCTGCTCCCCGGCCGGCTCTCGTCTTGGAGCGAAGTATATCGTGCAGCCGGCGCGCTCTCAGCCGATGACGTGTTGTGCCGCGAGCACGACGCCGGTCAGGAACACCGCTTCGACGCCGAGCAGCGCAAACGCGCGTGCGCCGACCTTCTTCATCTCGAGCGGCGAAGTCTTGAGACCCACGGCGGCGATCGCGATGACGAGGCACGCGCGGGCGACTTCGTTCAGCGCCGCGCCGATCGGCTTGGGAATGAGCCCAAGGCTGCCCACGATCACGAATCCGACGAAGGCGAGCAGGAACGGCGGCAGCAGCGGATCGCCGCCTCCTGGTTCTACGGTGCGCTGCAGGCGGTGGCGCACGGCGAGCGAAATGACCGTCACCACCGGCAGCAGCAGCGCGACGCGGAGCAACTTGGTCAGCACGGCGTAATCGCCGACTTCGGGCGAGATGCTATAGCCGGCGCCAACCACCTGCGCTACGTCGTGGATCGTTCCGCCGAGGAAGACCCCGGTCTGGTGCGAGTCGAGGCCGATCATCGTGGCGAGCACCGGGTAGACGACCATCGCCAGTGTCGACAACACGGTGACGCCGGCAATGGTGAAAATCAGCTCGCGTTCGGACCGCTCATCGCGTGGCAGCACAGACGCTATCGCGATCGCCGCCGACGCGCCGCAGATCGCCGTCGCGCCGCCGCTCAGGACACCGAGGCGACGCGAGAGCCCGAACAGGTACGCGGCGCCTACCCCGAAGACGATGGTGAGAGCGACCACGGCAACCATGAGTCCACCGTTGAACCAGCCGAGGCCGCCAATCTGTTCGAACGTGATTCGGGCGCCGAGCAGCGCCACGCCCAGGCGCAGGATGGTCCGCGCGGCGAAATCCGTGCCTGGCTTCGCCCGGCCTTCGCCGGCGACGGTGTTGAGCGCCATGCCGAGCAGCAGCGCGTAGAGCAGCGTCGGCCCGCCGCGATGCTCGGCGATGAAAGTCGCAGCGATCGCGATGACCACGCTCATCAGCACGCCCGGCCAGCAGCGGTTGAAGTCGCCACGCCAGCCTGAGGCGAGCGCCGAGATCGAGACAAGGGTGGGCGGCATCGTCAATGCCGGTTCGTGGTTTCTCGCGATCGCGCGTCGCTATTCGGGTTGATGCTGCGGCAACCGGGCGAGCTCGGCGATGAATTCCCGGGCCCGCGGCCATTCACCGTAGCCGGACGCAGGGTTGAGATGGCCGACGGCGCCCACGTTGACGAGCCGGCCACCCCATGCCGTCGCAAGCTCGGCGATGCGTTCGTACCGACCCAGCGGATCGTTGGTGGACGCCGCGACGATGCTGCGGAACGGCAGCGGCGCACGCGGCGTTGGCAACCAACCGTTCTGCCGCAGTACCTCCTGTGTTGGATAGCCTTCGGGCAGCGGCGATTCGAAATCCGGAGGCGCCGCCAGCAGCGCCCCCTGAATGGGGCGCCGATAGCGCTGCGCCCAATGCACGACCATCATCACGCCGCCGCTGTGCGCCACCAGGATCACCGGTCCTTCGATTCGCGCCAGCGACCCGTCGAGCTCGGCGACCCACGCGGCACACGACAACTTGTCGCGTTTGATTCGCGGCACGCACGCCACTTTCGGGAGCTTGGCCTCGAGCAGGGATTGCCAATGTTCCGGCACCTCGTCGCGCAAGCCGGGGACGATCAGGATCGTCGGCGTTGCAGCATCATTCATCGAAATGCTCCTTTCAATTCGCGTCGCGCGGGCCCCCTTGCTCGTGCGGCGACCGAGCAGTGACGCGCCAGACTGCTCCTCGACCCATGCACCCCAAGGTCAGAACATCTCCTCGGCGAGGGCCAGAACGCCAGCCGCGCCGCCCACCACGGTGTCGCGCAACCCCGGCGCGCGCGTCAGGCAGTGGTCGGCGTAATGGCGTGCCGTTGCCATCTTCGCGCGCAGAAATCCGGAATCGCCCTCGCCCGCCGCAAGTTTTTTCGCGGCGACGAGCGCGGCGCGCCCGAGCTGGGCGCCGCCGCAAACGATCCCTGCGAGCTCAAGGAGCGGAACCGCACCGGCGAGGACCGTACGGGGATCCTGGCGGAAATGGGTCGCGACGAAACGACCGGCTTCGTCGAGAGCGTCGATGCCCGCGCGCATGCGAGCGCCGATCGCTGCAAGCCCTCCGTCGTCCGAGCCGGAAAGCAAGCGTTCCGTTTCGCGCATCGCCACGACCGCGGCGAAGAGTGCCTGCCCGCCGTCGCGGGCGATCTTGCGGCCGACCAGATCGTTCGCCTGGATACCGGTCGTGCCTTCGTAGATCGTGGTGATGCGCGCGTCGCGCGCGTACTGGGCAGCGCCGGTTTCCTCCACATAGCCCATGCCGCCGTGCACCTGAACGCCGAGGTACGCCATCGCCTGCGCCATCTCGGTGCCCCAGCCTTTCACGATGGGAATCATCAATTCCGCGAACCCGAGCTCGCGCTTGCGCGTGTCGGCGTCCGGGTGCCGATGCGCTCGATCGAGGGCGGCTGCCGTCACATAGCCGAGGGCGCGCGCCGCTTCGGTATACGCACGCATCGTCAACAGCATCCGGCGCACGTCCGGATGGCCGATGATCCCGGCCGCGCCGTCTGCCGCTCCGAAGGCCGTCTTGCCCTGCATCCGCTCCCGAGCATAGGCAACCGCGCGCTGGTACGCGCGATCGGCGATCCCGACGCCCTGCATCCCGACGCCGAAGCGCGCGTGATTCATCATCACGAACATGTACTCGAGCCCGCGGTTCTCCTCGCCGACGATGTAGCCGGTGGCGCCGCCCTTGTCCCCGAACGCGAGCACCGCCGTCGGACTCGCGTGGATGCCGAGCTTGTGTTCCAACGAGACGCAATGCACGTCGTTGCGCTCGCCGAGGCTGCCGTCCGGCTGCACCAGGAACTTGGGCACGACGAACAGCGAGATCCCCTTGGTTCCCGGCGGCGCGTCCGGTGTGCGCGCCAGGACTAGATGGACAATGTTGTCGGTGTAGTCGTGCTCGCCGTAGGTGATGAAGATCTTGTTGCCGAAGACGCGGTAGGTGCCGTCGGCCTGCGGCACCGCCTTCGTGCGGACGGCGGCGAGGTCCGAGCCGGCCTGCGGCTCGGTCAGGTTCATCGTGCCGGTCCACTCGCCGGCGACCATCTTCGGCAGGTACGTCTGTTTGAGCTCCTCCGACCCGTTCAATTCGATCGCCTCGATCGCGCCGCCCGTGAGCATCGGACACAGCTCGAACGCCATGTTGGACGCGTTCCACATCTCGTCGACCGCCGCCGCGACAAGCTGCGGCATGCCCTGTCCGCCATAGTCCGGGTTTTTCGCGAGCCCGTGCCACCCCAGCTCGCAGAATTGCCGGTATGCGTCCCGGAACCCCGGGGGCGTGCTCACGCGGCCGTCGACGTCGAGGCGCACACCCTCGCGGTCGCCGATGCGATTCAACGGGTCGAGCGTGGCGGAAGCGAACTTGCCCGCTTCCTCGAGGATCGCGGCGACCGTGTCGGGCGTCGCATCGGCGTAGCCCGGCAGCGCGGCGATCTCGTCGAGACCCGCCAGTTCTGTCATGACGAACCGCATTTCGGCGAGCGGCGCTTGGTATTGGCTCATCGTGGTCTCTCGGTGCGCACGGACGTCAGGACTTGGCGACGGGCGCAGCCGCGGCCTGTTCTGCGAGCTTCGCGCGCATCACCTTCTTGTCGAGCTTGCCGACGCTGGTCTTCGGGATGGCGTCGACGAAGTAGACGCGATCGGGCACCGCGTATTTCGATACCACGCCGCGCTCGGCAAAATCCGCGACGTGGCGGCGAATGGCCTCTTCTGTCGGCGGGACCGTCGCGCCCGGCTTGCCGACCACGAGCGCCACCGGACGCTCGCCCCACTTGTCGTCGGGGATGCCGATGACGGCCACCTCGGCGACTCCGGGCACGCGCAGTATGAGGTCTTCGATGTCGAGCGAGGACACCCATTCGCCACCGGTCTTCACAACGTCCTTGATCCGGTCGACGATCTTGAGATAGCCGTCGCCGTCGATGACGCCGACGTCGCCGGTGTGGAGCCACCCGCCGAGCCAGAGTTCCTCGGACTTCTGGGGCTCGCCGAGGTAGCCCTGCGTCAACCACGGCGAGCGGACGACGACCTCGCCCTGGCTCGCGCCATCGTGGGGCACGTCGTTCATGTTCGCGTCGACGATGCGCAATTGCACGAAGGGGATCGGGCGGCCGGCGCGGCATAGGATCGGCAGCTTGCGCTCGACGTCCCAGTCGAGCATGTGGGGGCGCAGGTGCGCGAGCGTCAGTATTGGGCAGGTTTCCGACATCCCGTAGCCCGCGATCACGTCGACCCCGCGCTCGACCGCCGCGCGAGCGAGCGGCAGCGGTAGCGCGGAGCCTCCGATAATCACTTTCCAGCCCTTGAGCTGCCCTTCCTTCAATGCGGGGCTGCCGAGCATCATCTGCAGGATCGTCGGCACGCAGTGCGAGAACGTCACCCCCTCGCGCGCGATGAGGCCGAGCAGCACGTCGGGCAGGTAGCGGCCCGGGTACACCTGCTTCACGCCGAGCATCGTCGCGACGAACGGCAGCCCCCACGCGTGCACGTGGAACATCGGCGTCACCGGCATGTAGACGTCGCGCGCCACGAAGGTGGCGTGCGGTGCGTTCGCCAGCACGGTGGCCACCGCCAGCGTGTGCAGCACGAGCTGCCTGTGGCTGTAGTAGACGCCCTTCGGCAGGCCGGTGGTGCCGGTCGTGTAGAACGTCGTTGCCCTCGTGTTCTCGTCGAGCGCCGGAAAGGCGAACGACGGCGCGGCGCGCGCGAGCATCGACTCGTACTCGGCGGCGAAGGCCAGCTTGCTCTGCGGCGCCGAATCTCCGTCGTTGATCAGGACAAGCTTCGCGCCGGGCCGGATCTTCTCGCGGATCGCCTCGAGCAGCGGCAGGAATTCCGCGTTCACGAGGATAACGTCGTCTTCGGCGTGATTGATCGTGTAGAGCATCTGCTCGGGCGAGATGCGCACGTTCACCGTGTGCAGAACGGCGCCCATCATCGGGACCGCGAAAAAGCATTCCAGATAGCGGTGGCTGTCCCAATCCATCACGGCGACCGTCGCGCCCGGCCCGACGCCCAGCGCCGAGAGCGCCGAGGCGAGACGTCGCACGCGCTCCCCGAGCGTCGTGTACGGGTAGCGCAGCCGATCGCCGTAGACGATTTCCTGCGCGGGGGCACGGGCGACGCCGTGCGCGAGTATCTGCCCGATGGAAAGCGGCGCGTCGTGCGCCGCCGGCGTCCGGACGATGGCAAGTTGCTTCATGAAAGCCTCCTGGTCGAAAACGATCTGCTTGTTGAAGCGGTACGCTCGCTGGAGCGTCGGCGTGAATCGGGTTCCTTGAGGAACGCATCTACGATCCGCGCCGATTCCGCGGGAAGCGTGACAAGAAAAAGGTGCCCGCAGTCGAGAATCTCGAGCCGCGCGTCGGGAATGAGCCACTGCAGGATGCGGGCGTTGATGGTCGGGACGATCGGGTCGTCCGCGCCCGCCATCACGAGCGTCGGCTGCCGGAGCAGAAACAGCCATGGCAGGCTCGTCCAGCCGAGAGCGGCAGCGAGCTGCAGGTAATAGCCGCGGCGGCTGGAGAAGCGCACGTGCCGCAGCGTTTGCTCGGCCGCCTCGGGATCGTTCCTGAACGCTCCCCCGTACACTTCGCCCACGACGCGCCGCGCGTACTCCCGATCCAGATAGCGCCGTGGGGTCGCCATCTTCAGCAGCACGGACGGGTGCGCCGGAACCATCAATGCCCCCGGCGACGTGGCGGCGAGCACCAGTCGGCGGCAGCGCGACCCGTGCTGGAAGGCGAACTGCTGGGCAATGGCGCCGCCCCACGAAACGCCGAGCACGTCGGCCTCGGCGTAACCGAGGTGATCGAGCAAACCGGCGGCGAGCCGGGCCATGCCGGCCGGCCGATAGGGTGACGGCGGCGTCGGCGACCCGCCCACGCCAGGAACGTCGAAGATGACGACCGTCGGCCCGTCGAGCGCGTCGATGAACGGTTGCGCGAGCTCGATGTTGGCGCCAAGACCGTTCAGGAACAGCAGCGGCGCTCGCGAGCGATCGCCACGGCGCTCGGCATAACGGACGTGATGGCGTCCGATGTGGGCGTGGTCGATTTGCATGGTGGAGCGTCGGTTCGCAGGTCGGCGAGTCGCGGTCATCGCCGATCAGTGTTCGAGCACGTAGGTGCCCGGCGCCGCGACGATCGGCGCGTGGCGCGCACTGCCTACCGCGGAAGGAGCCGCCCGCAGCGGCCCCGACCGGGCGCGAATCCACTCGCGCCAATGCGGCCACCAGCTTCCCTCGGTCTTCTGCTGCCGGTCGACCCATGCCTTGGGCGTCGCCGCGCGCGCGGGGCCGGCCATGAACCACGCTCGCGCGTTGCCCGGCGGGTTCACGAGGCTCTGGATGTGACCGCTGTTCGACAGGACGAACGTACTGCGCGCCCCCCCATACAGGCGCGCCGTCCCGTAGACGCCCTGCCAGGTGGTGATGTGATCGGTGAGACCGCCGACGACGTAGGTTTCGATTCGCGCCCGGCCGATGTCGATCTTCCGGCCGCGCACGCGCAGTTTGCCCGGCGTGAGAAACGGATTGGATTCGAAGAGCTCCAGAAAGTCGGCGTGCAGCTGTGCGGGCAGTCGCGTCGTGTCGTTGTTCCAGAACAGGATGTCGTACGCGGGCGGCTCGTTCCCCATCAGGTAGTTGTTGACCACGTAGTTCCAGATGAGATCGTTGGGGCGCATCCACGCGAACATCTTGGCGAGGTCTGTTCCCTCGACCACGCCGCGCTTGCGCGATGCCGCCTTCGCGGCGGCAATGGTCGCCGGCGTCACGAACAGGCCCGCCGTCGTGTCGCGCACCGCCGCCGTGTCGAGCACGCAGACCGCCAGGGTGGCAGCCGCCACCTTGCGTTCCCCGCGGGCCGCAAGGTAGCCGAGAAAGGCGGAGAGCGTGATGCCGCCCGAGCAGGCGCCCCAGACATTGATGTCGTCAGAACCGGTGATCTCCCGCATCGCGTCGACGGCCTCCTCCAGCGCCGTCACATAGGCGTCGAGCCCCCAGTCCGCGTGCTCGCGCGTCGGGTTGCGCCAACTCGCGACGAAGGTCTGCACGCCGCTGCCCAGCGCCCATTGCACGATGCTCTTGGCGGGCGCGAGGTCGAACACGTAATACTTGTTGATCTGCGGCGGCACGATCAGCAGCGGGCGTCGATGCACTTGCGCCATGGGCGGCGCGTACTGGATCAACTCCAGCAATTCGTTACGGTACACGACCGCGCCCGGCGTCGTGGCGATGTTCTTGCCGAGGGTGAACGGGCGCGCATCGACCTGCCTCGGCAGGCCCCTGCCGCTCGTCATGTCCTCGACGAAATTCGCCACCCCGCGAATGACGCTCGCGCCTCTCGTGTCGACCAGCTTCTTCAATGCCGCCGGGTTCGTCGCAATCAGGTTCGTCGGGGCGATCGCGTCGACGAAGAGCGAAACGATGAAGCGCGCACGCTCCGTGTTCAGTTCGTCCATCTTCGCTTCGTCGACGCACTGGTTGAGTGTCTTGCCGAGCGCGAGGTACGACTGGAGCAGCCGGCGAAACGCGGCGTTGCTCGTCCACGCCCGGTCCGCGAAGCGGCGGTCGCCGGCCTCGGCCGCGAGCGTGGAACGCCCCGCCGCGATGCGCGCGAACTCGCCAAGGAACTTTCCGTACTGCGCCGACACCATGCGCGGCTGCCGCGCGAGATGGGAAAGAAACGTTCCCGCCGCCGCCATCACCTCCTTACGCCGGATGCCGATGAGCGGATTGGCGGCGAGCGTGTTGCGCGCGGCCGTCTCGGCCAGCACGTTCGGGCTGGCGTCAGCGCGGGCGCGCGACCGCGCCCGCGGCTTCGCCGGCGAACGCGACGATGCTTTGGGCGCGGATGCCTTGCGCACTCGTGCACGGCGGCGCGTCAACGCCTCGGCCTTGCCCGACCCTCGCTGTTGCGCCTTGGTCGTAGCACTCCGTTTGCTCACCGTGTCAGCCATTTCCGCCCCCAAAGGCCCATTGCGTCAGGTCGCCGTCCCGCACATCAGCATCGCCAGCGACTCGGCGATCAGCGCCGGTTTGGCCTCGCCCTCGATTTCGATGGTGAACTGCAGCTTCACCAGCACGCGGCCCGGCGTCTTGTCGTCGAGGGAGACCAGCGCGACCCGGTTGCGCACCCGCGATCCGGCCTTGACCGGGGCGATGAAGCGCACCTTGTCGAGGCCATAGTTGAGCGCTGCGCTTGCGTCGGGCGGAATCACGCCGGCCTCGATCGCTAGTGAGGCCGCAAGCGAGAGCGTGAGGTAACCGTGCGCGATCGTTCCGCCATACGGGCTCTCGCGCCGCGCGCGTTCGACATCGACGTGGATCCATTGCCGGTCGCCCGTGCAATCGGCGAATTCGTCGATCCGGTGCTGGTCGACCACCCACCAATCGGAGGTGCCGATTTCGCGCCCGACGAACTCGCCGAGCGTCGCCATGCTGTACTGGGCCGATGCCATCATTGTCTCCATCACACGCGCAGCCGACCGGCACTCGCCTCGCCGCCATGCAGCAGCGATTGCGAGTTGCGATCAATAGCGGCGGCGCCGTTTGCCTGGAACCCGTTATTAGGAGCTCATGTCGAATGCGGCGGGGTCAAGGGCGGGCGCCGTCGGCGCCGCCGACGACGTGCGCCGGAGCGAGGTTCAGGATTCGCGCGAACAGCTGGCGGTACTCCTCGTCGGCATCGACCGAGAACCGCGGGTCGCCGTTTTCCGCGAAGGCGCGCGCGATTTCGGCCCAGTCTTCGGGTTGCAGGTATTTTATCGCCGCCGGAATAATCACCTTCGTTTCCAGCATCATGTGCGGCCACTCGAGGTCCGCGAACCGCTGGACCGCGGCCGCGAACGCTTCGAAGCCACCGGCAGGATCCGCCTCGTAGCGGCCCAGGGCCTCGTCCATCTCGGCGACGCGTTCGCGCCCCGCGACGTGCTGGCGCTCCAGTTCGTCGAGCGTGTCGTTGAACTCGGACGTGCGCAGGCGAAGCTTGCGGAACAGGTAGGCGTCCTCTTTCGGGTGGTGGAGCGCCTCGGGAAAGTTCTTGATGTAGTAGAGCATCGAGCGAAGCAGCGGGAACTGGGGCGCGGCGCTCTTCTCCCGAGTGTCGCGGACCAGATATTCGAGGCCATAGATCACCGCAGCGAGCGAGCGGTGTTCCTCCCGGATCGTCGCCACCGGCACGGCATGCTCCGGTGCCGTGACGTTGGCTGCGACGACTGCCACCAGAACGGGTACCGTCGTGTGCTGGAGGACCCGCTGCGTCTGCGAGCCGAGGAACAGGCCTTTGATGCCGCGCTGCCCATGCGATGCCATGAAAATGAGATCACAGCCGCGCGCCTCGGCGGAGTCGAGGATCGCCGCGTAAGGGCGATCGCTCGTCACCGCGAGCGAGTCGTAGGCGACGCCCGCGCCCCGGGCGACCGCCTCGGCCTTGGCAAGCAGCGCGCGCGCCTCCCCGGCGATTTGCTCGTTGAACGCCGACGGGGACATCACGCGCTCGAGCGCACCCATGCTGGTCCCGCCATAGTCGGCCTTCGCGTGAAAGAACGTGACCCTCGCGCCGAGAACGCCGGCGAACTCGACCGCCTGCCGCACGGCTTCCACCGACAGCATCGAGTCATCGATCGGGACCAGCAAATGGCGGTACATGGCGACTCTCCTATTAGCCAAAAGAACCGGTTCCGCCGCCATGCGCGGCGTCGGGATCGACTCGCGCAGCAACGTCAGTTTCGGACGCGGGCATATCGGGACCGCCGAGGCCGACCAAGATGTCGCCATCGACGACCCGCACCGGAAACGACTTGGCGCAGAACCCGTCGATGCCGCGCATGCGGCCGGTCCTGACGTCGAAGCGCAGCCCATGCGCCCGGCACTGTACCAGCGCTCCGTCGAGCTTGCCAGCGGCGAGCGACGAGCCCGCGTGCGGACACGAATCATCGAGCGCGTACACCGCGCCTTCGACGTTGAAGAGCGCGATGCCCTTTCCGTCGACGAACACGAGCCAGCGTCCGCCCGCCGGGATATCGGCGAACGCCGCGACGCGGGCGAAGCGGATCATCGCTTGCTCACTGGCGCGTTGCCGACGGTCAGAACGGTTTGTCGCCGATGATGCCGGCGCGCTCCATCTTGCGGTGGCAAGGCGGGTAGTCCATCACCGCGTAATGCTGGGTGCTGCGGTTGTCCCACATGGCCATGCTGTTGGGCTTCCAGCGCCAGCGAACTTGGAACTCGGGAATGAACACCTGGCTGATCAGGTAGTTGAGCAGCAGCGCGGCGCCGGGATTCGCGTCCTGCCCGAAGCGCACATTTTCCGGCGTGTGGTAGTTGGTGAAGTGCGTGGTGAAGGCGTTGACGAACAGGATCTTCTCCCCCGTCTCGGGATGCGTGCGCACCACCGGATGCTCGGCGTCCGGGTACTGCGCCTTCAGCGCCAGCCGTTTCTCGATCGGCATCGCCGCGCCGAAGCTCGCTTCGATGCTGTGCCGGGCGCGCAAGCCAGCGATCTGCGTCTTGACGTGCTCGGGGAGCCGCTTGTACACCTCGGCCATGTTCGCCCACATCGTGTCGCCGCCGATTGGGGGGCACTCGATGCAACGCAGCACGCAGCCGAATGGCGGCTTCTCGCGCCACGTCGCGTCGGTATGCCAGGCATTCTCGTAGCGATCGATCGGAGCGTCCGGCGTCTTGTAGATGCGCACCAGGCCAGGGTTGTCCGGGTCACTGCCGGCAACGGGGTGATCCTCGAGCTCGCCGAAGTGTCGCGCAAAGGCCACGTGCTCGGCGCGCGTGATGTCCTGGTCACGGAAGAACAGGACCTTGTGCTTGAGCAGCAACGCGCGGATTTCGGCGACGAGCCCGGCATCGCGCGACGCGACACCCAGGTTCACGTTGGAGAGCTCGGCGCCGATCGTGCACGTCAGCGGCTCGACCTTGATCGACCCGCGGGTTGCGATTTGTGCGGGGGCGGATGTTGCGGTGGCGGTATCAGTCATTTCCTGTCCTTTTCGAATAGGCGGCCCTCGATCGTCGAGGGGCGCGCCACAGTGTTTACGAAGCGATATGCGGAATCGTCAAAGCCTGTCGTCTCTTCATGGCGGGCGATCAGTACGGCTTGTCGCCGATGATGCCGGCGCGCTCCAGATTGCGCACCGCGGGCCAGAAATCCTGCACGGCGTAGTGCTGCGTGCAGCGGTTGTCCCAAATGGCGACACTGTTCCGGCGAAAACGGAACCGGACCTGGTATTCGGGAACATACGCCTGGCTGATCAGGTAATTGAGCAGCAGCGCGGCGCCGGGATTCGCGTCCTGCCCGAAGCGCACGTTTTCCGGGGTGTGGTAGTTGGTGAAGTGCGTGGTGAAGGCGTTGACGAACAGGATCTTCTCGCCCGTCTCGGGATGCGTGCGCACCACCGGATGCTCGGCGTCCGGGTACTGCGCCTTCAGCGCCAGCCGCTTCTCGATCGGCATCGCCGCGCCGAAGCTCGCCTCGATGCTGTGCCGCGCGCGCAGGCCCGCGATCTGTGCCTTGACGTGCTCGGGCAGCCGCTTGTACGCCTCGACCATGTTCGCCCACAGCATGTCGCCACCGACCGCCGGCGTCTCCACACAGCGCAGTACCGCGCCGAATTGCGGGCACTCGCGCCAGGTCGTGTCGCAGTGCCACGCATTCTCGTACTGCTCGTTGCGGCTGTCGGGGCCCTTGTAGATGCGCACAAGCCCCGGGTGGTCCGGGTCGCTGCCGGCGACGGGGTGATCCTCGAGCTCGCCGAAGCGCCGGGCAAAGGCGACGTGTTCGGCGCGCGTCATGTCCTGGTCGTGCAGGAACAGGACGCGGTGCTTGCTCAAGAGCGCCTTGATCTCGGCGAACAGCATGTCGTCGCGCGAAGCATCGCCCAGGCTCACATTGGAGAGCTCGGCGCCGATCGTGCACGTCATCGGCTCGACTTTGATCGACCCGCGCGTCTGCGAGCGGACGACAGCCGGCGCGGCGGTGGTAGCGTTCGTCATGTCAGACCCTCCGCTAGATCACGAAAATCGACGATCCCGTCGTCTTGCGCGCTTCGAGGTCGCGGTGCGCCTGCACCGCATCCTGCAGTCGATACCGCTGGTTGATCTCGATCTTGATCCGTCCGGCGGCGACGTGACCGAACACCTCGCCGGCGAGCTCGCTCTTTTCGGCGGGATCGGCGATGTAGTCGGCGAGCGCGGGGCGCGTCACGTACACCGAGCCCTTGACCGCGAGTTGCGTCGCGTCGATCGGCGGGATCGGCCCGGAAGCCGTGCCCACGCAGACGAGCAGGCCGCGCCGCTTCAGCGAGTCGATCGACCCGGCGAACGTGTCCTTCCCGACGCTGTCGTAGACCACCGAAACGCCGACCCCGTTGGTCAGTTCGCGCACCCGCTTCGCGACTTCCTCGTGCCGGTAATTGATCACGTGGTCGCAGCCGTGGGCGCGGGCCACTGCTGCTTTCTCTTCCGACGACACCGTACCGATCACCGTCAACCCCAGCAGTTTCGCCCATTGCGCAACGATCAGGCCCACGCCACCGGCGGCCGCGTGCAGCAGAATGGCGTCGCCGGCCTTCAACGGCCAGATGCGGCGCATCAGGTACGCCGACGTGAGGCCGCGCATCGTCATCGCCGCCGCCGTCTCGCACGAGATGCGCTCCGGCAGCTTGATCAGCGGCGCGGCCGCAATGATCCGCTCGGTGCTGTAGGCGCCAAGCGTGTTGAGAAAGCCCGTGTAGGTGACTCGGTCACCCGGCGCCACGTTGGTCACGCCGTCGCCGACCGCCTCGACCACACCGGATGCCTCCACCCCCATGCCGGCGGGGAGCGGCACCGGATAAAAGCCGCTGCGAAAGTACGTGTCGGCGAAATTGAGGCCGACGGCGACGTGCCGCAGCCGCGCCTGGCCGGGGCCAGGAGCGCCGACCGCGACCTCCTCCAACCGCAGCACTTCGGGTCCGCCGGCCTGGTGAAATCGGACTGCTTGGGCCATGGTCATCGTCCTCGTTTCGTCCTTGTATGAGCCCCCTTCGCGCTGCGCGCCTTCCCCCCGAGGGGGAGCAATTCGCGCTTGGGGCGGCCCGGCGCGCTCATGCGCCTCACGCGGCTTTGCGCAGGAAGCCCTGCTGTCGGCCCTTGGCGTTCGGGGCGAAGCCGTTGGCGGCCAGCGTCTCTTCCACCGTGTCGTAGAACACGCCGATCTTGCAGATCTCGCGCGCTTCCTTGCCGGTGGCGACTTCGCGGCCGAACTCGCGCGAGATGCGCACCAGCTGCTCGATCTGCTTCACGGTCGACATCTTCTCGGTGCGCGACTGGTTCCAGAGGTTGTCCTCGATGCCGCAGCGCACGTGCAGGCCCATCGCCAGGCCCATCATGTTGATCGGCAGCACGTTGCGCATGCTGCTTTCGACGGTCAGCATCGAGCCGTCGGGGATGGCGCGCAGGAAGTGGGCCAGGCTGTAGATCGTCGGCTGGTCCATGCCGCCGCCGATCGCCACCCAGTTCATCACCAGCGGGCCCTTGTAGACGCCGCGACGGATCATGCGCTCGACGGACTCGTAGCTGTTGATGTTGTAGAACTGGAAGGCGCTCTGGATGCCGGCGGCGCTCAGGCGGCGCACGTGCTCCTCGACCCAGCTCGGGGCGGAGGGGACGATCATCTCGCGGTAGGCTTGGTAGTTCTCCGGCTCCGCCAGCGACGTGCCGGCGATGTCGTCGATTTCCATCTGCTCCACGACATTCATCTGCGTGGTGTTGACGGTGACGGTGACCTGGTCCGGCTTGGGATCGAGCTCGGCCAGCATGTGGCGCGTGTCGTCGGACAGCCACCTGGCGGCGCCGCCCTCGTTCTCGGGCGCGAAGGAGATCGAGCCGCCGACCTGGATGATCAGGTCCGGCACGGCCTTGCGCACGCCGGCGATCAGCTCGTTGAACTTGGACAGGCGCTTGGAGCCTTTGCCGTCGAGCTCGCGCACGTGCAGGTGCAGCACGGTGGCGCCCGCGTTGTAGCAGTCCACCGCCTTCTGGACCTGCGCTTCCATCGTGACGGGAATGTCCTGTGGAAAGTCCGAAGGCACCCACTCGGGGCCGTACGGTGCGCAGGTGATGACGAGCTTTTCCTGGTTTTCGGGGAACAGCGATCCGTCTAAGAAGTTCATGGTTTCTCCTTTGAGAAGTTAGGGTTGAACAAGGGTCAGGCTTCGCGGGGCTCGCCCGCTTCAAGTTCTTGGAGCAGAATCGGCGCGCCGACGCACATGCTGTGAAGCCCCAGCAGGCTCGCGAGTTGCAGGACGGCGGTAATTTCCTCTTTGGTCGCGCCGGCCTTCAGCGCGCGCTGGATGTGCCGGCGTACCCCCGGCGCGTACAGGTGGGTGCACGACGCATCGAGGGCAATGCCGATCAGCTCGATGGTCTTCGCGTCGAGCACGCCGGCCACCGCGGGCGCGATCGCCATCGCCATGACCTTCTCGGTCCACACCGGATCGAGCTTGGCGAACGGCTCCCAGTCGGGGTTCCAGTTGCCGCTCGCCTGCTTGCGGGCGCGAGGCGGACGTGCGGAATGCGGCAGGTCGTCGATCTTCATGGCGTAATTTCCGTGGCTGTTCGTCAGGCGGGTTGGGGATTGAGACTGTCGGCTACCGCCGGCTCGGCGCCCTTGACGTGCTTCAGGTCGTACTCGTAGGTCCTCGCAGCCATCAGCAAGATGCCCGCCGCGAGCAGGCCCAACAAGGGCACGACAGACATTGCGAACTGCAGCCCGTACGCGTCGGAGAGCACGCCGGTAAGGAGTGGCCCGCCGGCAAGGCCGAACAGATTGCGGGTCAGGGAAAGGATCGAGACGGCAGTGGCCCGCAGGCCGGGGTGGATCACGTCGATCACGACGGCGTCGGTCGGACCGACGCTGCCCGCCATGACCAGGCCCCCAGCCGCAATCAACCCGAACTGGACGATGCCAGGTCCGAAGCCGGCGAAGGCCGTGCACATGAAGACCGTCGTCAGCAGCGCCGCCGCGGCCGGCACGAACAGCCGGGCGCGCGGAATTCGCGAGCTCAGGCGGTCGGCGACAATGCTCCAAAGCAAGGCCCCCAATCCACCAATTAGCACGATGATCCCTGTCATGAGCCCGGCCCGGTCCGGCGCCACGTCGTAGTAGCGATTGAAGTAGCTGGGCAGCCATGCCCAGGTCGTCGAAACCACGAGCAGGCTCAAACCGGCACCGATACAGGTCACGAGCGCGGTTCGCGGCCGGAGCAGCTCGGCGGCCACGGCACGGACGGAGAGCCGGTGCGTGCCGCGCGTGTAGTCTTCGGAGGGCAGGGCCACGGTCTTGTAGTCGCGCACGATCAGCAGGAACACGAGCGCCAGCATCAGCCCGGGAAAACCGACCACGCCGAAGCCCGCCTGCCAGCCCCAGCGTTCGGCGATGAACCCACCCAGCACGACGCCCGCCACCGACCCCAGCATGCCGGCCGCCAGGAAGGCGCCGATCACGGTGCTGCGCATGCGCACCGGAAAGAGGCTTGCCAGCAGCGCCGCGCCGACCGTGCCATAGGCGGCTTCGCCCACTCCCACAACGGCACGCGCCGAGAAGAGCTGCCAGTAGCTGGCGGCGAAAGCGCACCCGATCGTGGCGAGGCTCCAGGCCAGCGCCATGAGGAAGATGCTCTTGACCCGGCTCCACCGGTCGGCCAGCAGCGACAGCGGGACCGCGCCCAGCGCCACCGTGATCGAAACGACCGAGACGAGGCCGCCGAGCTGTTGGTCCGACAAGTCCCATTCCGACTTCAGGTGGGAGAACATCGAGACCACGACTTGGCGGTCGACGTAATCGACGACCATCAGCGCGAACAGGATCCCGAACACCGACCAGGCGTACCGCCGCGGCGCCGGGCGATGCTCTGCAGGGTCAAAGGCGAGATGAGGGACAGACATGGTCGGCGTGCTCGGTTCGGTTTGGGGGCGTCTACCGTGAACGTGGTCGGAGAGACAAAATCGCGCGGGGCTGTTCTTGATGTGCTGAATTGTGCGACGCAAAGACATCTTGCCTATTGTTCCGTCGTGACATAGATTTGCTTTTTCGGGACAGCAGGCAACCAGGCGATGGGTGCTCTGATTCGAAGCGCCAGCCTCACCAACTATGCCGAGGTTGCGCGCAATGCCGGGCTCGATCCCGCCGGGATGCTGCGGGAGTTCGGGCTGCCCCAGCGTTGCTTGAGCGATCCCGAACTCAAGATCCCGATCGATTCTGTGCGCCAGTTGCTCGAGGCCTCCGCCGAGCGCAGCGGCGTCGAAGGGTTCGGCCTGCTGATGGCCGAAGCGCGCCGCCTGTCCAATCTCGGCCCGCTCGGGCTCCTGATCCGGGAGCAGCCGACGTTGCGTCGCGCCGTCGAGGCGTTCGTGCACGGCGGCAGACGACTCAACGAGGATCTGTTCCTCACCGTCGAAGAGTCGGGCGACGTCGTCGTGTTGCGCGAGGAGCTGATCGTGGGCCGCTCGGGCTCCGTTCGCCAATCGACCGAGCTCGCGATCGGCGTGACATTCCGGGTGCTGCGAACGTTTCTTGGCCCTGATTGGCGGCCACGCCGTGTCTGCTTCGCGCACGACGCACCTGCCAATCGCTCGGTGCACCATCGAGTGTTCGGCCGCAACGTGGAATTCGGCCATGACTTCAACGGCATCGTCTGCGCCCGCCGCGACCTCGAAGTTCCCAACCCGAACGCCGATCCGGAGCTGGCGCAACTCGCGCAAAGGCTCCTCGACGCCGATCCCGGGAGTCGCACCCAGGACATGACCACCCAGGTGCGTCAACTGATCGTGGCGCTGCTCGGCACCGGAAGCTGCACGATTGACCGCGCGGCGCAGCATCTCGGCGTCGATCGGCGGACGGTGCACCGCCGCCTGTCCCACGAAGGACAGACGTTTTCGGGCATCCTCGATGCGGTGCGGCGGGAGCTCGCGGCGCGCTACATCGACAACGAACACCGCCCGCTGACGGAAGTGTCCATACTCCTCGGATTTGCCGCACCGAGCGGCTTCTCGCACTGGTATCGACGGCAATTCAGTGGCAAGCCCTCCGGCCAGCGCGTGCTCGGCGCACGGCGGTCGAGTGCGACCGCTGCCGCGACCCGAAATCGCCGCACGTGATCATGCCGCCCGGGGCTACGAGGGCGCGCTCGCAGACGTTGATCCTGAGCAGCACCTGCGTCCGGCGTTCATCGCTTCACAGCAGGTGACCCGCACGTGAGGTGCATCGACTATCAAAACGTGTCCGGAACGAGCTTGACCGAATCCGTCGGCGGTCGGGCGCGCACCTTGCGCTTCGGCAGCTTCACCTTTTCGCGCGGCGGGGACTTGTAGGGGATCCGCGAGAGCAGGTGCGAGATGATGTTGAGCCGCACCCGCTTCTTGTCCTCCGAGCGCGCGACGTACCATGGCGCCCACGCGGTGTCGGTCGCCGCGAACATCTCGTCGCGCACCTTCGTGTAGTCGTCCCAGCGCGTGTAGGACTTGATGTCCATCGGCGAGAGCTTCCAGATCTTGCGCCCGTCGTCGATGCGCGCGGTAAGCCGCCGCGTCTGCTCCTCCGGGCTCACTTCGAGCCAGTACTTGAGCAGGATGATTCCCGAATCGACCACGAGCTTCTCGAACAATGGAATGATCTTCAGGAATTTCTGCGCCTGGTCCTCGGTGCAGAAGCCCATCACGCGCTCGACACCGGCGCGGTTGTACCAGCTGCGGTCCCAGATGATCACCTCGCCGGCCGCCGGCAGGTGCGGGATGTAGCGCTGCCCGTACATCTGCGACTTCTCGCGCTCGGTCGGAGTGGGGAGCGCGATCACGCGGAAGACCCGCGGGCTCACGCGCTCGGTGATGGCCTTGATCGTCCCGCCCTTGCCGGCGCCGTCGCGGCCCTCGAAGACGATGCAGACCTTGAGGCCGGCGTGCTTGACCCACTCCTGCAGCTTGACCAGCTCGACGTGGAGCTTCTTGAGCTCACGGTTGTAGTCCTTGGTCGATAGCTCTTCGCCGGGCTTAGACGTGCCGCGGCGATCCGCCCCCGCCTTGGCGGACTTTCCGTTGCCCTTCGTTGCCTTTTCCTTCGTCGCATCCTTCGCTTTGACGTTCTTCTTCGCCATCTTCATCTCCATCGATTCAACTCATCGGATCGTTGGCAGCCAGCACCAACAAGTGATTCCGGAAATCCTCGGCGCCCCGGCCGGTAGATCACTGCGCCGCCACCGGCTCCATCGCCGGCAGGTGCAGGTCGAACCCGCCCCCCAGCGCCAGGTGCAGGTTGACCCGCTGGGCGAGCCGTTCCGTCTGCACGCGCAGGAGCGCGATGCGGGCCGAATACAGCGCCAGCTGGTTCTGCTCGACCGCGCGCAGATCGACGGTCCCGACGCGATACTGTATTTGCGAGAGCTCGAGGGCGCGTTCGCTGTCGCGGGTCGTAGCCTCGAGAATGACGTAGCGGTCGCGCAGCGCGTTCTCGGCGGCGAGCGCGTTTTCGACTTCACCGAACGCACGCTGGCCCGCTCGCGCGTACTCCGCGACCGCCTGTTTCTGCTCCGCCGATCGAATCTCGACCTGCGCGCGCAGCGCGCCTCCCTGGTACAGCGGCGCGATCAGGTTGCCCCCGAAGCTCCAGATGGGATTGCTCGTGTCCTTGAGCACGATGAGTTCGCTCGACACGCTGCTGCCCCCGGCGGTGAGGCTGATGCGCGGAAGCATCGCCGCGCGCGCTTCGCCGACCCGATCGAATGCGGCGGCGACGCGGCGCTCCGCGGCGACGACGTCGGGCCGGCGCTCGAGCAATTCCGACGGCATGCCGACCGGCGCCGGCGGGGGCATCGGTGAGAGCCGATCGGCGACGGCGATCTCCGCCCCCGGATAGCGCCCCACGAGGAGCTCCAGCGCGCGCAGGGCCTGCTCGCGCGCCTGCTCGATCTCGCGCAGCCGGTCGCGGTAGGTGCCGGCGCTCGCGCGCGCCTCCGCCACGGCCTGCTCGTTGCCGTTGCCGACGCGCAGCCGGTCCTGCGCGACGCGCAGCAACGCGTCGGCGGAGCGCACGGTCTCCTGCGCGATCGCGCGCTGCAGCCCGGCCTCGATCGCCAGGAACCAGCTCTTGGCGACCGTGGCCGCCAGCGACTGGCGAGCGTACGCGTAGTCGGCGGCGAACGCCGCAGCCTGTTCCTCCGCCGCCGCACGCCCGTAGCGCAGGCGGCCCCAGATGTCGAGCTCCAGCGACGCATTGAGCCAGATCCCCTCGAGGCCGCCGCCACTGCCCGATTTTCCCCCGGTGATGCCCGCGACGCCAACCGCCGGCCACAGCGCGCCGCTCGCCACCTTCACGTAACCGGAGGCCTGCTCGACGCGCGCCGCCGCCACTTGCAGGTCCGCGTTGAAGGCCAGGGCCTCCGTGACGAGGGCAGTCAGTGCGGAATCGTTGAACGACACGAGCCACGGGTCCGCGACCGGCACGGCCGTCCCACCGCTCGCCTTCCAGGCTGTCGGCACCGCCGTATGCGGCAGCGCCTGCTTCTGCAGCTCGTCGGTCGTCGGCGGCGGGTTGAGCGCGCACCCCGCCATCGCGGCTGCGAGGGCAGCCCCGAGAATGCACATCGATCCGAGACGCGCTCGCATCAGTGCAGCTTCAGCACGAGGTAATCGGTGATCGTGCCGATGCGCAGGATCACCATGCGCACGATGTGGATCATATGCCCGTGCTCCGTGTAGATCGCGCCATGGCCCTCCGCGCCTGCGGCGAGGAACAGATCGCGGTCGCGCTCCTCGACGGCGAACTTGACGGGAAACCGGCCCGGGACCTGCGGGTACGCGCCGGTCTGCGGGAGCATTCCCGACTGCGCGACCTGGCCCTGGGCTTGCGCCCAGACGATGGAATCCACCGTCGCCTTGATGACTCGTCCCGGGTACATCGTGAGGGCAAACTCCGCCGGATTGCCCGGTTCGACCAGCGGCAGCTCGTTCTGCGCGTAGAGCCCAATCACCTGATAGGTTTCCTCGACGAAGCTCATCGCCGGGGCCACCGGAAACGCGGTCACGTACGAGCCCGGCCGCAACTGGACGTTGATCGCATAGCCGCTGGCCGGCGCGTATACGGAGGTCTGGTCGAGGTTCCACTGCGCGTTCGCGAGTTCGGCGCGGCTGAGATCGACCTGCGCCTTCGCGGTCGCAATCTGCGCCCGCGCCGCGGCGACCGACGCCTGCTCGCCGTTCACCAGGCCCGACAGCTTCTGCGCGACCTGCGCCTCGTTCGCCGTCGCCGTCGCCAGCTGCGCTTCGAGCTCGACCACATTGGCCTCGGCCTGTTCCAGCGCGAAGCGGTCGCCGGCGCCGGTCGACACGAGCTCGCGGTTCTGCCGGACCCGCAGTTTCGCGAGTTCGAGTCGTGGCTGCAGGGCCGCGACCTGCCCGCTCGCGGATTTCAACTGTTCCTGCAACTGCCGCGCGCCGGCCGACGCATCCACGAGGCCCGCGCCGGCCTGCGCCAGCTTGGCCTCGTCCGCCGCGAGCTTCGCCTTGGCGACGTTGAGGTCGTTCTGATACTGGGTCGGGTCGATCCTGAACAGCAGCTCGCCCTTCTTGACCAACCGGTTGGGCTCGACCGGCACGTCGATCACCCGCCCGCGCACCTGCGGAATGACTTGCACCACGTACTTGATGACGCGAACGTCGGCCGTCGACGGGGCCACCACGTTGAGCGCCAGGACCAGCGCCGTCAACGCGACGACCGGGATGATGACGACCGTGACCTGCGACGTCGTATTCCAGGGCAGCCACTTGAACTTGATGAAGATCAGCCAGACGAAGAACGAGTAGATCCCAAGGAGCAGGGCTTCCATCAGGCGTCCCCCGCCTTCGCACCGGACCCGGCGGATGCCGCCTGCGCCGCGACAGACCCGGCCTGGGCTGGCGTCGCTGCCGCCAAGTCCCTGCGCAATACCTTCAGCTCCGCAGTCAGCGTTCCCTTGGCGGCCATCGTGTCGAGCTCATCGCGCAGATGTGCAAGTTCATGTTCGAGCAGTTGACCTGACTGCGCCTTTTCGCCGAGCTCGTGGTAATAGTCGTCGTGCTTCTCGGTGCCGTACGCCCCGCGATAGGCGACCGGCTTCGTGTACGCCCACAGCCAGGCAATCGGCCACAACAGCCCGCCGAACACCAGCGACAGCAGGCATAGCGTGTGGATCGCGTCGCGCTGCGGGTGGTGGCGCTTGTGGGCGATCTTCTCCGGCAGCACGTGCACGAGCCAGAACAGCACGATCCCGCCGATCGGGACGACGACGATGATGAACCACGCGAGGTACATCGCCGCCGTGTCCATCATCTCGGGCGGGAGGAATGATGCGTGCGCGCCTGACGAAAAGGCTAGGCCGGCCACGGCGAGCGCCGTGGCGACGATGGCGGAACGCAACGCCAGCGTGGACATTCGGGATTTCATCGAAAACGGACCTCATTGTGTGGCCAGCCCGCAAACTCGGGGCTGCGCCATGTTATTCCCTGTCCAATTATCCCACACGAATGGCGGCAGACCGACCTCCCACAGGATCCCGTACGGATTAGTGTGCGAAACATGGAAGTCTCCTTCGGTTTGGGCCCTCGATCAGAGCGTTGAGTATTGCATCCAAAAATGACCGCCGCGAGCTTCAGCAGCGGCATCAGGACATCGTTCATCGGCTACCTTGCTTCGCGGACCTCAGCGCGCGGGCGGCCGTGCTCGGGCGAGAGCATTCCTCCTGATGTGTTCCTGTTCCGAATCCTCGTTGCATGAGGGTTCGCGCTGCGGACCTCACTCCATGAACCAGCCGTGGCTGACGATCAGCGACTGGCCGGTCAGTGCGTTCGTCGGGAACGCGGCGAAGAACAACGTGGCCTCGGCGACGTCCTGCACAGTCGTGAACTCACCGTCGACGGTCTCCTTGAGCATGACGTTCTTGATCACTTGCTCTTCGGTGATGCCGAGCTCCTTCGCCTGCTCGGGGATCTGCTTGTCGACAAGCGGCGTGCGCACAAACCCCGGGCAGATCACGTTGGCATGGACGCCGTATTGCGCGCCTTCCTTTGCCACGACCCTGGCGAGGCCAAGCAGACCGTGCTTGGCCGTCACGTAGGGAGCCTTGAGCTTCGATGCCTCCTTCGAGTGCACCGAGCCCATGTAGATGACGCTGCCGCCGCGGCCGGACTTGTACATGTGCGGCAGGCAGGCGCGCGTGGTGAGGAACGCGCCGTCGAGATGGATCGCCAGCATCGTCTTCCAGTCGGCATACGTGAACTCTTCCACCGGATGCACGATCTGGATTCCGGCGTTGCTGACGAGGATGTCCACGCCGCCAAACGTGGCGACCGTCGAGATCACGCCGGCCTTGACCGCTTCCTCGTTGCAGACGTCCATCGCGACGCCGATGGCCTTGCCGCCCTGTTCGACGATCTCCGCGGCCATGGCGTCGGCCGCTGCCTTGTTCAGGTCGGCGATCGCGACCTTGGCCCCTTCGCGCGCGAAGAGAAGGGCGATCTCCTTGCCGATGCCGCTCGCGGCACCGGTGACGATGGCCGATTTGTTCCTTGAGCTTCATTTCAGTGTCCTTTCGTCGTTGCTCTTGCCGACGTCATTCGATAGGCATGGTGGATACCGTGGCGGGCGCCTCAAGCTGTGCCTCGGTCGCCGCCAGCACCTGGGCCACCGTGACGCCCGGCGCTGTCTCCAGCAGCCTGAGGTGCCCGTCCACCTGGGCGATCACCGCGAGCTCGGTGACCAAGAGATCGATCGGACGCGCAGAGGTCAGAGGCAGCGAGCAACGCTTGACGATCTTCGCCTTGCCCTTGGCGCTGTGCTGCATGGCTATGACGACGCGCTTGGCGCCGCAGGCGAGGTCCATCGCGCCCCCCATGCCGGGCACCATCTTCCCGGGGATCATCCAGTTCGCCAGCAGCCCCCCCTCGTCGACCTGCAGCCCGCCGAGGACCGTCATATCGACGTGGCCGCCGCGGATGAGCCCGAAGGACATCGCGCTGTCGAACGTGCAGGCGCCGGGAATTGCGGTGACCGGTCGGCCGCCCGCGTCGGTCAGCCGCGGTTGCGCCATGGCCTCCTCCGGAATCGGACCGGTCCCGATCAATCCATTCTCCGATTGAAAGAAGACGTGGATGCCCGGCGGCACGAAGTTCGCGACCAGTGTCGGAATCCCGATGCCGAGGTTTACGAGCATGCCATCGCGGAGCTCGCGCGCGATGCGTTTGGCGATGACGGTTTGAGGGTCCATGGTCATGTCCTCGTGACGAGGTAATCGACGAGCGGCGCCGGCGTGATCACATGGTCCGGCGATATCATCCCCACCGGCACGACGTGCTCCGCATCGGCGATGACCGTCGTCGCCGCCATCGCGATCACCGGGTTGAAGTTGCGCGCCGTGAGCACGTAGGTGAGGTTGCCCAGGTAGTCTGCGAGGAACGCCTCGACGAGCGCGAAGTCGGCGCGCAGTGCCGTCTCCAGCAGGTACTCGCGACCGTCCACCTCGAGCTTGCGCTTGCCCTCCTCGACCACCGTACCCACACCCGTCGGGGTCAGCACGCCGCCCAGCCCATACCCGCCCGCGCGGATGCGCTCGATCAGCGTCCCCTGCGGGACGAGGTCCACCTCGATCTCGCCCGCGATCATCTTCTTCTGCGTCTCCGGGTTGAGCCCGATGTGGCTCGCGATCGCCTTGCGCAGGAGACCGGCGCTGACCAGCTTGCCGATCCCGACGCCGGGCATGGCCGTGTCGTTGGCGATGACCGTCAGGTTCCGCGTGCCCTGCCGCACGAGTTCGTCCATCAGGCGCTCCGGCGTGCCCACGCCCATGAATCCCCCGACCATCAAGCTCGCGCCATCCGGTATCTTGGAGACTGCTTCTTCGACCGTCGTCGTTCGCATCGTTCCTCCTTGCTACGTCACTTCATCCATCCGTTCGGACAGAAGAGGTGGCAGAGAGATTCCACGCTCGAGTCGTTCTCATCGTCACGTCCTTTCAGCTCACGCCTCGCGAGACTTGCTAAAGCCCCGTCGACTGGCGAGCGACACGGGACCACGCCGCGTAGGATTCGCGTGGCGCCAGCGCGCGTTGCCGAACGTTATCGCACGAGCGCTTTCCGGGAGGGTTGCCGGCCGTGAGCGATCAAGGACCGCCCTCCTGTGACTGAGCTTGGTCACGTTAGGTCAGCGAGAAAACGTGCGCTCGCCACGGCGGCTCATCCAGGTAGAGTCCGCGCGCCTGCAAATCGCTGCCATCCCGCTCGTACGTGGCGTCACCGATCAAATCGTCAAGCCGCCATTGCCCGTTGCCGAGGTCCATAAACGGCAGCCGCACGTAACACTGGCTCTGGTTGGGCGCATAGTTCACCGTCACCAATAACCGCTCGTCACCCGGGCCCTGCCAGGCAAAGGCCAGGAAACAATCCCAGGTCCAGTTGCCGTCCCAGGCGGGAACGCAATCGAGCAGTTGCCACTCGCCATTGCGAACGACCGGATGGTGCAACACGGCCAGCAGCCGCTCGTAGAACCGTTTCAATCTCTGTTCGACCGCTTCCTGCGGCGCGCGCACCAGATGAGGAGAGATGCGCTTCCTGCGCCCCTCGAATTGACCCTGGTGGAAGAACCGCAGCCCCGGCGAGAGGAACGTAATGACCGCCGCGGCCTCATGGACGTCCGGTGAGAACGTCGCAGCCGCCCGCGGCTCGTCGTGGTTTTCCAGGAAGCGGGCCAGCTTGTCCTGGTAATCGAGTCCGGCGTGGAAATGCTCGCGCACCGGCCGGGCGTGCCCCTCGCGCAGGCGGTCGTACAGCCGCTTGTCGTAGGCGTAATCGAACCCCTGCTGCTGCATCGTCCATTCCAGATCCCAGTAGACCTCGGCCATGAACCGGAAGTGCGGATGCTTGCGCCGCACGGATTCGATTGCCTTCGGCCAGAAGAGATCGGCCCGGATGCCCCAGGTGCGTTCGAACACGTCGGGCAGGACCAGCATGGCCATGTCGCAGCGCACGCCGTCGCATTGCCCGGCGATTCGCTCCAGTTCGCCGATCATCGCCTGCTGCAAGTCCGGGTTGCCGTAGTCGAGCTGCAGCGTGTCGGGCCAGCCGTCGAAGTACGGGTCGCGGCCGTAGGCGAGCACCAGCGGGCCGTTCTTCGTTTGCACGCGGCAATAGTTCCGCGGTGCGCGAGCCAGGTCGCTCTCGCTGCCATGGACAAAGTAGTCCGGATGCTCGTCGATCCACGGATGATCCGGCGCCATGTGGTTCGGAACGAAGTCGAGCATCAGCTTCAGTCCGCGCTCTTGCAGCCGTCTTCGCAAACGCGCCAGCGCCGCAGCGCCGCCCAGATCGCGATGGACGATATAGCTCTGGATGGCGAACCCGGAGCCGGCGATGTCTTCGTCCTTCAAGTCCGGCAGTGTTTCGGCGAACTCGCGGCGCCACTCGGGATTCGCGCGCGAGATCGCCTGCGCCGCCGGGCCGGTCTGCCAAACGCTCAGAAACCAGACCCAGTCAAAGCCCATCTCGGCCAGGCGATCCAGCTCGGCATCCGGAATGTCATCCAGCGTCGCACGCTTGCCCAACGCATGAGACAACTCGGTCAGCCAGACGCGGGTGTTGATCTGGTAGAGCGCCGGGTAGCGTGGATCGGACATGTTCCCTTCCTTCACCTCTCCGCCCCTTCTCCGCCCACTTGTTCCCTGACGAGCCTGGCCATCACGCGCCCGCGTTCGGTCTCCAGCAGGGTCTTGGCGTCGACACGCCCGAACATGTCCAGGAGGGGCGCGACCAGGCCGGTCCATCCCGTCTGGTGGCTCGCCCCGAGGCCTGCGCCGTTGTCCCCGTGGAAGTACTCGTAGAACAGGATCAGGTCGCGCCAATGCGGATCGTCCTGGAACTTGGCCGTCCCGCCGTAGACCGGCCGTTGCCCATTGGCATCGCGCAGGAACGTGCCCGTCAGCCGGCGGACGATCTCCTGCGCCACCTCGAACAGCGTCATGTGCTGCCCCGAACCGGTCGGGCATTGCACCTTGAACTCGTCGCCGTAGAAGCTGTACAGATTCACCAGCGCCCGGACGATCAGCATATTGACCGGCATCCACACCGGACCGCGCCAGTTGGAGTTGCCGCCGAACATGCCGGTATTCGATTCCGCCGGCAGGTACTGCACCTTGTACTCCTGGCCACCGACGTGAAACACGAACGGATGCTCCAGGTGATAGCGCGAGAGCGAACGAATGCCGTGCGGCCCCAGGAACTCGTTCTCGTCGAGCAGGTAGCCCAGCACGCGCTCGAGCTTCCTGCTTGTTGAGGATCGATAACAGCCGCCGATCCCTGTAGCCGATGAAACTCCGCGTCGGTCGGGGCCACCTGCGAAATCAACTCGGGATGGCGTTTTCGAAACTGCGCGATCAGCTCCATCAGCTTCGGATGGCGAGTGGCAGCGTCCGCCTCGAACACCGTCGACGCGCACAGCGGCAGCAGCCCCACCAGCGACCTCACCTTCAGACGCATCGCCTGGCCGTCGGGGAGCCGCAGCAGATCGTAGAAGAAGCCGTCCTCCTCGTCCCACATCTCGTCGTGATGCTCGCCGCGACGGTCCATCGCATAGGCGATCCACATGAAATGCTGGACGAACTTGAAGGCGATCTCCTCGTAGATCGGGTCGTACTCGGTCAGGATGAGGGCGATCTCCAGCATGTTCTGGCAATAGAACGCCATCCACGCCGTCCCGTCCGCCTGCTCCAGCGAGCCTCCGGTCGGCAGCGGCGCGCTGCGATCGAAGATGCCGATGTTGTCGAGACCCAGGAAGCCGCCGGCGAAGACGTTGCGCCCCGCAGGGTCCTTGCGGTTGACCCACCAGTTGAAATTCAGCATCAGCCCCTGGAACGAGCGCTCCAGGAACCGCAGGTCGGCCCGGCCCAGCTGTCTTCTCGTACTTGTACAGCCAGAGCGTGGCAGCGGCATGCACCGGCGGATTCACATCGCTGAAGTTCCACTCGTAGGCGGGAATCTGCCCGCTCGGGTGGAAGTAGAGGCTACGCAGCATCAGCAGCAGCTGCTCCTTGGCGAAATCGAAGTCCACCATGCGCCAGCGAGACCGTGTGGAAGGCGAGGTCCCACGCCGCGTACCACGGATACTCCCACTTGTCCGGCATCGAGATCACGTCGGCGTTCAGCATGTGGAACCACTCGGTGTTGCGCACGTCGTGGCGGGCGGACTCGAGCAGCGGATGACTCCTGTGCTCGCGCAGCCAGCGCTCCAGATCGAAGTAGTAGTACTGCTTGCTCCACAGCATTCCCGCCAGTGCCTGGCGGTGCACGCGGCGCTGATCTTCGGTCAGCGTCTTGGGCGCAATCCGCTCGTAGAACTCGTCCGCGTCGGCGATGCGGCTATTGAAGATCTTCTCGAAATCGCCGAAGGCGTCCTTGGTCTTGGCGGGCGCCAGACGAAGCCGGACAGTCTTGCTGCCGCCGCCGGGAACGTCGAGGGCATAGTCTGCCGCGGCCTTGGTCCCCGTCTTGGCCGGATTCACCGCCTCGCGCTGTCCCGAGATCACATAGGCGTGGAACGCATCCTTGACGTAGGGAGACGCATTGGGCTGGCCCCACAGACGCTGCGCATTGCTCTCGTTCTCGGTGAAGAGCAACTCCGGGGTTCCATCGCAGTGGAGCCAGTACTCGCCCAGCTCATGATGCGTGGCCTGAATGGCGCCCGGCCCCGCTTCGCGCAGCGAAGGCTTGCGATCGTCCTCACCCCACGACCAGGTGTTGCGGAACCATAGGGTCGGCAGGACCCGCAGCCGGGCCGCTTCCGGCCCGCGATTGTGCACGGTGATCCGAATGAGCACGTCTTCCGGACCCTCCTTGGCGTATTCGACGAACACGTCGAAGTAGCGGTTGTCGTCGAAGATGCCGGTGTCGAGCAGCTCGTACTCGAACTCTTCCCGCGACCGTCGGCGGTTGGTCTCGATCAGGTCCCGGTAGGGAAACTCCCGCCGCGGATACTTGTACAGGTACTTCATGTACGAGTGCGTCGGCGTGCTGTCGAGGTAGAAGTAGTACTCCTTGACATCCTCGCCGTGGTTGCCCTCGCTGTTGGTGAGGCCGTAGAGCCGCTCCTTCAGGATCGGGTCGCGCTCGTTCCACAACGCCAGCGCAAAGCACAGCCGCTGCTTGTCGTCGCACAATCCGCCGAGCCCGTCCTCGCCCCACTTGTAGGCGCGTGAGCGCGCCTGGTCGTGGGTGAAGTAATTCCAGGCGTTGCCGTCGTCGCTGTAGTCCTCGCGGACGGTGCCCCACTGCCTTTCGCTCAAGTAGGGTCCCCATTTCTTCCACGGGACTTGCGCCTCGCGCGCGTCGTTCAGGCGTTTTTGTTCTGTCACATCGACGATCACCGGGTTCATGCTTTGTCTCCGCTACGAGTGAGTGAAGGAGGTTCCCTAGAACAGTATCCCGAACAGCATTTTCACCAATTCCTCCAGCGGCATCATGGTGAGCAGCAGCGGCACAATCGGCACCAGTGTCGCGGCCGCAAGACGCAGGATGGCGTCCCTCGTTATGGGTGTGATGCGCATCGTCCGCACCACCTCGTAACTGTTCCCCATATCGGCGAGGGACTGGATGTCGGCGCTGCCCACGAATGGCTCGTCGGCAGGCGCACCGCCGCGCAGCCATTTGGCATCGAACTCGCGCACGTAACGCTCGGTCAGCGTGCCGTATTCGCGCAAGCCTTGCCGTTTCGCCTGGGCAAGCTTGGGCGCAAACACCAGGAGCGGGCCGAGGATCGCGCACAGGACAAACACGACCATGACAGCGATCTCCGCCTTGAACTGAGTCAACGCGGCTCCGGCGAAGAAAATGCGGTTGGCGAGCGTTCCGGCAAGCATCGCGCCGTGCGCCACGGCGAGCACGGCGAAGGCATACGCCGTGTTGGCCAGGAATCCCAGGCCGCCGACGCGATCCGGATGCGTGGGAACGAAGCTCAACTCGATGCGCGACACCTGCCAGAGAAAGCGCGTCCAGATGAACATGCGAAAATACCAGCGGCACAACAGGAACTGGAAGATCGGCAGGCTCACGTAGCCATACCATATTCCCGCGACAGAGAGCTTCGAGCCCTCGGCGGACGGTGTCGCGTACCACGTCGCCGTGCCGAGGGCCACGTACTGGCGCCAGACGATCAGGATGCCGACCCCGTAGACGAACGCGATCAGCAGCACCTCGGCGAGCACCGAGTTGCGCAGCCGAAATGCCGACGCGACGGCCGCCTCGAACCGCGTCATCGCGCTTTCCGGAATCAGGTTTCGCTCCAGGAATTGCTGCACCAGGGGACGCATGCGCCGATGCACCACCAGCTCGGCAATGATCAACAAGGGCATCGTCACGAGGAAGCGGATGTGAACCTCCACGTCCACCAGGAACGGCACGGCCACACTCCCGCCCAGCAACCGTCCTTCCATGGCCGAGAGCACCAGGAGCGGCAGCCAGGCTAAGAGCGTGATGACGATGATCCGTTGGCGCACCATCATCAGCGCATCGTCGGCGAGGTGCGCCCGGCGCAGAAGCTGGAAGAGCGGCCCGCCCAGGACGAGCGAGAAGTCCGGCGGATTCCGGAACAGGCTATCCGGCCCAACGTAATCAAGCGATTGGCGCGCCATGTGCGTCGTCCCCGGCCATGCGAAGACGCATGCTCCGATGAATTTGTCGGTTTAGAGTTTGCGTGCAGCCTCGCCCGCGGACATTGCCCCAAGTCAAGCTGGCGCGCCGACCGGCGGACATTGGATCAGCGCGGCGGGCCGGCCACGATCCTGGCGCCGGCGTCGCGGGCAGGCGCTGCTCAGAACGTCGCGCCGATCAAACCGATGAAGACCTGATCGCTCGACCCCGGGTTGAACCAGTACCCGCCCAGCGTGAAACGGCCCCAGGTCACCTGCGCGAACGGCCCGCGCTGGATGTCTCGCTCGCCGCCGTAGACCCGGGTGCGCTGGCCGGCAACTCCGACGCGTAGCCACTCGACCGGCCGGAATCCCAGCTCGCTCCAGGCGTACGCGTAACTGTCGCTCCGTTCGTTCGTGTCGCTCACGTATTCCGCCTCGACGTAGAAGTCGATCCGCTCCCAGGCCACGCTCGCCTCCAGCCCGGGCACGAAAGCCTGAGTCGTTCCCCAGGCGCCGCCGAGCAGGGGCGTGAGCTCCCAAGTGATCTCTTCTCCGCCGGAAAACGTCCAGCCGACGAACGCCGAACGCGCGCCGATCGACTCGTAGTTGTACCGGGCCTCGAGGTGCAGCGGGCCGCGGTCCGCTACCGCGATGGCCGACGTGTAGTTGTCACCGCCACGAACGATTGTGGGGTATGCGGTGAGCGCGAACTCCCAGGAGGGTTTCGCGGCCGGGGAAGCGCGACGCCCGCTGCGGTCGTCCTCGCCGGCGAGTGCCGTCGTTGCCACGACGGCCGCCAACGCGGCGACGGCTCGCAGCGCGGCCTTCATCCGCCGAGCGCGTTGATCGCGATCACGAGCGCCGTGCCCAGTCCCACCATCATGAACCCGACCTTCCAGCTGCCGTAGCCTGCGTAGCGCCCGAGAGCGAGCCCCCCGAAGAACAGCATGGCGAGCGCGATGGCGCGGGATAGGGTGTTCGCCGTTCCGACATCCTGGAGCAACAGGAAGGGCAGCACGACAGGAAAGGTCGACGCGACCACGATGAGGAATATCGCGAAGGATGCGAGCACGTCGTCACGCTTGAGGGTCGGTCGCTCCGGCACGGAGGACAGCGCGACGATTCGTCCGCGCATCGCCTCGATCTCCGCCGATGAGACGAGACCTGCCACAGCCCTCGACAGGGAACGCGCGATCAACCCGCGTCCGGTTTCCGCGTCCGGGGCGGCCCGTACGGAGCGGACGAGTGTGACCAATCTGCCGCGATCCGTGACCGTGCGCACCAGGTACATGACCGCGTCGACGAGCCCCCAGGCGAGGTTGCAGCCAAGGGCTGCCGTGAACATCGCCCGCACTTCATCGCGCCCGGCCCCCGCCACGGACACGGCACCCACGAACGTGAGCGCCATGAACAAACCGAAGAGCATTTCCGATACCCGGTCCACGGGACTCAACACCGGCTCGCGGATCTCGTTATCGATGACGTTCCCGCCGCTCACTGCCATTCACCCGCGTCTGCATTGATCATTCCAACGCCCCCTTTTCGTGCCGCGATTCTGACCGCCCTTCCGTCGACGTGCAACGCGACGTGCGGGCGGGCGAATGGAAAGGCAGAGTCGCCGGGCTACAATCGCGTTGGGTCCCAAAGCTCATTGCGGAACCTGACCTCGAGTGAATTCGCGCGGAAACCAGGAGCAGGCCGCATGAGTCAGCATCCTACGCACATTGAGACAAGCCCCTCAGGCAAGGCCGCGCTTCGCTTCGACATCGTCGCCGGTCTCACGGCCGCCGCGGTCGTGCTGCCCAAGGCCATGGCCTACGCGACCGTGGCAGGTCTGCCAGTCGCGGTCGGTCTTTACACCGCCTTCATCCCGATGGTGATCTATGCACTGCTCGGGTCGTCGCGGGTGCTCAGCGTCAGCTCCACCACCACCCTGGCGATCCTCGCCGGCACGCAGCTTGGCCTTGTAGTGCCGGATGGTGACCCTTCGAGGCTGGTCACGGCGACGGCCACGCTGACCGTGCTTGTAGGCGCGATGCTGGTGTTGGCGAGGCTGATGAAACTGGGGTTCGTGGCGAATTTCATTTCCGCTCCGGTCCTGACGGGCTTCAAGGCGGGGATCGGCCTCGTGATCGTTCTGGACCAGGTGCCGAAGCTCCTCGGCATCCATATCACCAAACAGGGATTCTTCGCCGATGTCCTGAGCGTCGTACAGCACGTACCCGCGACGTCGCTGCTGACGCTGGCGGTGGCCGCCGCGACGTTCGCGGTACTGATCGGGATGGAACGGCTGTGGCCGCACTCCCCGGCCCCCCTGGTCGCCGTGGGGGGCGGTATCGCCGCGTCGTGGTTCTTCGGCCTGCAGGCAGCGGGGGTGTCGACGGTCGGCCTGATTCCGCAAGGATTCCCGTCGCTCACGCTGCCGGATCTCGCGCTGATCGAACAATTGGTGCCGGGAGCGCTCGGGTTGGCGCTGATGAGCTTCACCGAAACGATTGCGGCGGGCCGCGCCTTCGCCCGCCCGGCGGACCCTCCGATCAACGCCAACCGCGAGCTGGTCGCCACCGGCGCCGCCAATCTGGGAGGTGCGTTGTTCGGCGCGATGCCGGCGGGAGGTGGCACGTCGCAGACGGCCGTGGTGCGCTCCGCGGGCGGGCAGTCGCAGAAGGCGTCGTTGGTGACCGCGGGCGCCGCGGTGGCAACGATGCTGCTGCTTGCACCGGTACTGGGCCTGATGCCGCACGCGACCCTCGCAGCGGTGGTCATCGTCTACTCGGTGGGGCTGATCCAGCCGGCGGAGTTCCGTGCGATCCGCAGCGTGCGCTCGATGGAATTTCGCTGGGCGCTGATCGCCTGTGCCGGTGTGCTGGCGTTCGGTACGCTCAAGGGCATCGTGGTGGCTATTATCGTGTCGATGATCGGCCTGGCCAGCCAAACCGCCCATCCCCGCGTGTCCGTGATCGGCCGCAAACGTGGTGCCGACGTGCTGCGACCGCTGTCGCCTGAGCACCCCGACGACGAAACGTTCGAGGGCCTGCTGATCGTGCGGCCGGAGGGGCGCCTCTTCTTCGTCAACGCGCAGGATGTCGCAGAGCAGATCGGTGCCCTGGTCACGCAGCACAAGCCGCGCGTGCTGGCGGTGGACATGAGCCGGGTGCCCGATATCGAATACTCGGCATTGCAGGCGTTGATGGAGGGCGAAAAACGCGCGACCGAGAGCGGCGCCGTTGTATGGCTGGTGGGGCTCAACCCCGGTGTCCTCGAGGTCGTGCGCAATGCCGGACTGGACCAGCGACTTGGCCGCGAGCGGATGCTGTTCAACGCGCGTGCCGCGATCGAACGCTACCAGGCGCTCAAGGCACAGACGGCAGATGCGCCCGGCGGGCACCCGCGCGCGTAGCCCGCCTCACCTCCGCTTCCACCATTGCAGAAATGCGACGATCGTCACGCCCAAGCCGAGCGCATAACCGATCACGGCCGCCGTGACGTCGGGCGGCGTGCGATTGACGGTCGCGATCACGAGCGCCAGCCCCGGGTTGCGCATCGCCGCCGCAATGGCTGCGGCGGGTCGTACGTCGGGATCGCGCCAGGCGAACGCCGCTCCGACCGCCAGCGCGCACACGGTCATTCCGACGCCGGCGATCATCGGCGTCCAGCCCACGGCAGCGATGATGGGGCGCACGTCGACGAGCACCATGAGCCCGAGCGCCAGCAAGAGGTAATTGCCGACGCGCCCCAGCGGTCCTTCCAGTCTCGCCGCGATTGCGGGGCGAACGGCGCGTAGCGAGGCACCCAGGGCCAGCGGAAGCAGCTGGGCGAAGAAGACCTGGCGGCCGATATCCAAGGGCGTGACCGTGAAATCGGCGGCGAAGATCCAGTCGAGGATCACGACGGTCATCGGCACCGTAACGACTGCCAGCAGCACGATTGCGAGGTGCAGTGCGGGGGCGAATTCGCGATTGCCGCCCGCGTCCAGGGCGCGCCGCAGCGCGACCGGCGCGCCCGGCGAAATGGCCATGAGCACGATGCCTGCCGCGACCGGTCCCTTCAGCGCGAACGCCTTGACCACCAGTACCGCAAGCGCCGGTACCGGCACGACGACCGCGAAGACCACCGCCACCAGCACCACGCGTCGCTGCAGCGCCGCCGCGATCTGCTCGCGCCCGAGCATCAACCCGAGTGCGAACATGACGGCGAATACCGTCACCATCGCGAACAGACCGATCCATTGGAATGGGATGAGCATCGAGCAATGCGGAAGGTGCGGCCCGGAGGTCCCACGGCGCGGCCCGCGAGTCGTCATCGCTTCGCTCGGCGGGGCGGGAGGTCGTCGCGAATCCGATTATCAACCATAGCACGGCCGGTACCGTAGCCACTATTTCGCCCGGAAGGGCGGCAACACGCTCCGGCCAATCGATCGTTGACCGAGGTTTGCAAATACGATATTTACTGTCGACCGAATCGAGGATGACCCAGGATGGACTACCGCAGCACGGGGCTCAGGTTGACGCGTATGACCGCCCATAGCGATGCGACAAAGCGGCGCGGGCGGAACGCGATGGGGAGCAACTCGATGAAGGGCCGCGTGCTGGTGACGCTGGTCGCCGTACGTCTGAATCGAGGGAAATAATGCGACGCCCGCCGGTTTTTCTGCTGACCTGTTTTTTCATTCCCGCGATCATGGCGGCGCCCCTTCCTCCGGCCGACCGGGCCGAGATCGATGCGTTGCTGTCCAGGCTCGCGACCTCGACGTGCGAGTTCTATCGCAATGGCTCCTGGCACAGCGCAGCAGAGGCGAAGTCCCATCTTCTGGGCAAGCTCAGATACCTCGAAGACAAGGGCATGGTGCAGAGCACCGAGCAGTTCATCGAACTCGGCGCGTCGAAAAGCAGCGTGAGTGGCGAGCCTTATCTGGTCAAGTGCGCGAATGGGAGCGTTGTCAGCAGCAGCGCATGGCTGCGGTCCCAGTTGCAGGCGATGCGTTCGGCCGAGCGGGCGCCTGCGACAACGGGGCCGCGATGACGGCCCCTTCGGCACGATAGCGCGCGTCGTCGCCACCGCGGCCCGGCGTGAGACCTCGCCCACGCCGAATGCGGCGGCCGTCGCGTCGACAGCCTTCGGCATCTCGCTGTAGAGTTCGCGTTTTCGGCGCCGTGCGCACCGACCGATCTGCCCTTCCCGCACTGCCAGGAAGCCCCGCCCATGAAGTTCATGAACGTCGCGACGCGCCCGATGCGCACATTGTTTCCACTTCTTGCGCTGAGCACGGTCACGCTGCTGATCACCGGATGCGGCAAGGACGAAAAGAAGGACGCCGCGCGACCGCCCGTCGATGTCACGGTCCTCGCCGTCACGCCGCGCGACGTACCGGTGTCGACCACCTTCGTCGCGCAGACGCAAAGCTCGCAGGCGGTCAACATCCAGGCGCGGGTCTCCGGATTCCTCGACAAGCGCGTCTACGTCGAGGGTTCGGTGGTCAAGGCGGGCCAAGTCCTGTTCCGAATGGACCAAAAGCCGTTCCAGGCGCAGGTCGACGCTGCGGCGGCGGCAATGCAGCGCAATCAGGCGGCGCTCGAAGTGGCGCAAGGCCAATCTCGCACGCACGAAGCCACTCGCGGAGCAGAACGCGTTGTCGCAGAAGGACCTCGACGATGCGCAGGGGCAGTACGAGCAGGCCGCGGCTGCCGTTGCGCAATCCAAGGCCCAGCTCGATTCGGCGAATCTCGATCTTTCGTACACGACGATCACCTCGCCCGTTTCCGGTGTTTCCAGCTTCGCGGCCGTCGCCGATGGCACGTACGTCGACGCCAAGAACGCGCAGCTCACCACGGTGTCCGTACTGAGCCCGATGTGGATCAATTTCAGCATTTCCGAAAACGAGATGGAGCGCATCCGCAGCGAGGTGAAGGCCGGTCGGGTCAAGCTGCCGAAGACCCTCAGCTTCATCGTCGAGATCGAGCTCGTCGACGGATCGCTGTTTCCGCACAAGGGCAGGATCACGTTCGCCGACCCGTCGTACAACCCGCAGACCGGCACGTTCCTGATCCGCGCGTCCGTCGACAACCCGGACGGCGTGCTGCGGCCCAACCAGTACGTCCGCACGCGGCTCATCGGCGCGGTGCGGCCCAACGCGATCCTCGTGCCGCAGCGCGCCGTGCAGCAGGGAGCGCGCGGGCATTTCGTCTGGGTCGTCAACAAGGCGGGCAAGGCCGAGCAGCGGCCGGTGCAGGTGGGCGACTGGTACGCTGATTCGTGGTTCATCTCGCAGGGGCTCGCCGCCGGTGACCAGGTCGTCGTCGACGGCGGACTCCGCCTCGCGCCGGACGCGGCGGTGAAGGCCGCACCCTACGTGCCCAAGCCGGGAGCCCCCGAGTCGGCGCCGGCGTCGAGTCCGCCCGGCGCCTCGCTGGTCGTGCATTTCGCGACGGGCAAGTCGACGCTCGACGCCGAAGCCGTCCGGCTCCTCAAGGGATTCGCGCCGGCGATGAAGAGCGGGCCGAACCTCATCGACGTGACCGGCTTCGCGGATCGCACAGGGAACCACGCCGCCAACGTCGAGCTCGCCAAACGGCGCGCGGTCGCCGTGCGCGACGCGCTCGTGGCCGAGGGCATCCCCGTCGATCGCATTCGCCTGAAGGCGCCGCAGGATGTCACGGGCAGCGGCAGCGACGAGCAGGCACGGCGCGTCGAGCTCGCCGTCGGGAAGTAATCGGCCCGTCCCGCCATGTTCTCGCGCTTCTTCATCGAGCGGCCGATCTTCGCCGCGGTCGTCTCCATGCTCCTGTGCATCGCCGGGCTCGTGGCGATGGTCGTGCTCCCGGTGCAGCAGTACCCGACGATCACGCCGGTGCAGGTCACGGTGTCGGCGACGTACCCGGGCGCCGACTCGAAGACGCTGGCCGACTCGGTGGCCGCGCCCATCGAGGCGCAGATCAACGGCGTCGACAACATGCTCTACATGTCGTCGACGAGCTCGGCCAACGGCCAGCTCACGCTGACCGTCTACTTCTCGCTCGAGACCAATCCCGACATCGCGCAAGTGCAGGTGCAGAACCGCGTCAACCTCGCACTGCCGCAGCTGCCAACCGCGGTCACGCAGCTCGGCGTGTCGGTGCAGAAGAAATCCTCGTCGATCATGATGCTGATCGGCGTCTTCGCGAAGGGGGATCGGTACACGTCCGACTATGTCGCGAACTTCGCCAACGTCTACGTCCTCGACGCGCTGAAACGGGTGCCGGGCGCCGGGCAGGCGCAGGTGATGGGCATTGCGGACCAGGCGATGCGGATCTGGATGAATCCCGACCGGATGGCCTCGCTCGGCATCACGACCTCCGACATCGCGAACGCGGTCAAGGCGCAGAACGCGCTGTTCGGTGCCGGTCAGATCGGCCAGCAGCCGACCGCGGGCCCGGTCGAGCTCACGTTTCCCGTCGTGACCCAGGCCCCGTTCGTCGAGCCGCGCCAGTACGAGAACATTATCCTGCGCGCGAGCCAGGATGGCAGCGCAATCGTCCGGCTTGGCGACGTCGCGCGTGCCGAAGTGGGTCTGCGCCAGTACATCGTCGACGCGAAGCTCAACGGCACGCCGACGACGTTCATCGCCGTCTACCTCCAGCCGGGCGCGAACGGACTCACGGTGTCGGCCGCCGTCCGCAAGACGCTCGAGGACATGAAGGCGCGGTTCCCCGAGGGGATCGACTACGTCGTCGCGCTCGACACCAACGACTTCGTCCGGCTGTCAATCGAGGAAGTGATCCACACGCTGTTCGAGGCGGTCGCCCTCGTCGTGCTGATCGTCTATTTGTTCCTGCAGAGCTTCCGCACGACGATCATCTGCACCGTCGCCATCTTCGTGTCGCTCGTCACGACGATGGCGGGCATGCTCGCGCTGGGCTTCTCGATCAACCTGATCACGCTGTTCGGTCTGGTCCTGGCGATCGGGATTGTCGTCGACGACGCGATCGTCGTCACCGAGAACGTCGAGCGCATCATGCACGCGTCCCATCTCCCGCCGAAGGAGGCGACGATCAAGGCGATGGGCGAGATCGCGAGCTCGCTCGTCGCCGTCGTGCTGGTAATGGCGTCGGTCTTCGTTCCGGCGGCCTTTCTTCCGGGAACCACGGGCCAGCTCTACAAGCAGTTCGCGATCACGATTGCGGTCTCGGTCGCGATCTCCGGCTTCGTCGCGCTGACGCTGACACCGGCGATGTGCGCGCTGATGCTCGCGCACAACCCACCGCCGCAGCGCGGGTTCTTTGCGTGGTTCAACCGCCGGGTCGACTCGGTGACGCGGGGTTTCGGTCACGCGGTCGAGTGGACGATCAAGAGGACGGCGATCGCCCTCGTCCTGCTCGTCGCCTTCCTGTACCTCATCTACCACCTGTTCACCGTGCTGCCCTCGAGCTTCGTCCCGAACGAGGACCAGGGGTACGTGATGGCGGCGATCATCATGCCGGAGGCCGCGAGCATCGATCGCGCGCAGGCGGTCGCCGAGAAGGTCGACGCCATCTTCGCGAACACGCCCGGCGTCGACCTGCGCTCGATGATCACCGGCTACAGCCTGCTCGACAGCGGCTTCAAGACCAACTCCGGCGCGTTCTTCGTGACGCTCAAGGATTTCAAGGAGCGCTACGCGTCGGCCGACGCGGCGCGCACCCAGAACGCGCGCGCGGTGCTCCTCCACATGTACGCCGAGGCGCAGAAGATCGAGGAAGCCATCGTGCTCCCGGTCGCCCCGCCACCGATTCCGGGGATCGGCACGACGGGCGGCTTCGAGTTCTGGATCCAGGACACGGGTTCCGGCGACCCCTCGCAGCTCGACCAGGTAACGCAGGAATTCCTGGCGAAGGCACGCGCGCGTCCCGAGCTCACGACGCTATCGTCGACGTTCCGCGCCAACACGCAGCAGCTGCGCGCCATCGTCGACCGCGACAAGGCGACGCTGCTCGGAGTTTCGATCGACGACGTCTACAGCGCGATCCAGGCGCAGTTCGGCTCGCTCACCGCAAGCCAGTTCAACCAGTTCAGCCGCGTCTGGTGGGTGATCGTGCAGTCGGACGCGCGGTACCGGCAGAACCCGGAGGATCTGACGCGGCTGTACACGCGCTCGAAGGATGGCCAGATGGTGCCGCTCTCGGCGCTGGTCACGACGCAATGGGTCGCCGGCCCCGACCTGCTGCCGCACTTCAACGGATTCCCTGCGGCCAAGGTGAACGGCAATGCGGCTCCGGGCTACAGCTCCGGCGACGCGATCGCCGCGATGGAGACGGTCGCAAAGGACGTGCTGCCGCCGGGGTACACGTTCGCGTGGTCGGGCCTCGCGTACGAAGAGAAGAAATCGGGCGGAACCTCGATGATCGCGTTCGTGTTCGGCCTCATCATCGTCTTCCTGGTGCTGTCCGCGCAGTACGAATCGTGGACGCTGCCGGGCGCCGTAATGACCGCGGTGCCGTTCGGGATCCTGGGCGCGCTCGTCACCAACTGGCTGCGCGGTCTCGAAAACGACGTCTACTTCCAGATCGGCCTGCTCGTACTGATCGGGCTCGGTGCGAAAAACGCGGTGCTCCGCGTCACCGCCGCCGTCGAGTTCCGTCATCAGGGCCATTCGATCATGGAGGCGACGCGTCTCGCCGGCGAGCAGCGGCTGCGGCCGATCATCATGACCTCGCTCGCGTTCGCGTTCGGCTGCCTGCCGCTCGCGCTTGCGCTGGGCGCAGGCGCCAACGCGCGGCACTCGATCGGCACCGGCATCATCGGCGGGATGATCGGCGAGACGACGCTCGCGATGCTCTACGTCCCGCTCTTCTTCTACCTCTTCGATCGGCTCGCGGAGCGCAGGAGTGCGAAGAAGGCCCCGCCGCCACCTGCCGGCGTGACGGGGTCCGCGCCACCACGCGCCCCGCAGGAGGGCGATTGACATGCGCGCGCGCCGCATTGCACCCTTGGCCGCCGCCTTCCTCGTCGGCTGCATGCTGGGTCCCGACTATCAGCGGCCGCCGATCGATGCACCCAAGGCCTTCCAGTACGAACCACAAGACGCCGCGGATACCGCCAACACCGTGTGGTGGACACAGTTCGGCGATCCTGTCCTCGATGCGTTGATCGCCGAGGCGCTCGCGAACAACCGCAGCGTCAAGATCGCCGCCGCCAACGTCGAGCAGGCCGCCGGCATCTTGACGCAGACGCGATCGCAGCTCTTCCCGCAGGTCGGCTACGACGCCACGGGTCAGCGCGCGCGATCGACCGAAGCCGGGGCGGCACCCGAGCTCGCGCGGCTCGTTCCGAACCCGGACACCTCCTACCAGGCACTCCTCAGCGCGAGCTGGGAAATCGATCTCTGGGGCCGCATCCGGCGGCTGACCGAGGCCGCGCGCGCGAATCTGCTCGCGACTGACGACGCGCGCCAGGGCGTCATCCTCTCGCTCGTCGCGTCGGTGGCGAGCAATTACATCCAGCTGCGCGGCCTCGACGAGCAGCTCGCCGTCTCGCAGCGCACGCTCGGCACCTACGCGGATTCGGTCAAGCTGTTCGAACTGCAGTTCAAGTACGGCCAGGTCTCGCAGATGAACGTCGCGCAGGCGCAGTCGCAATACGAGTCGGCCGCGGCCCAGATCCCGCAGATCGAGAATCAGATCGCGCAGACCGAGAATGCGCTGTCGGTCCTGCTCGGACGCAACCCGGGTCCGATCGCGCGTGGCAAGACGATCCACGAGCTCCGACTGCCTGTCGCCCCCGCGGGCGTGCCCTCGCAGCTGCTCACCCGGCGACCGGACCTCATGCAGTCCGAAGAGCAGCTGATCGCCGCCAATGCGCAGATCGGCGCGGCGAAGGCGCTCTACTTTCCCACGATCTCGCTCACTGGCGCGCTCGGCAGCGCGAGCGCCGACCTTTCCAATCTGTTCACCGGCCCGGCCCGGACGTGGAGCTACGCCGGGCAGATCATCGGTCCGATCTTCACCTTCGGCGCCGTCAGCGGTCAGGTGGCGCAAGCCGAGGCTGCGCAACGGGGGGCGCTGCAGAGCTACCAGCTATCGATCCAGAATGCGTTCGCCGACGTCGACAATTCACTGGTCGCGAGTCAGAAGCTCAAGGAACAGCTCGCGGCCCAGCAGAAGCTCGTCGATGCGCTGTCGACGTATTCGCGGCTCGCACGCCTCCAGTACAACGGGGGCTACACGTCGTATTCGACGGTGCTGCAGGCCGAGCAGGCGCTCTTTCCGGCGGAGCTGCAGCTCGCCGCGGTCAAGTCGTCGTTGTTCGCCTCGAGCGTTACCGTCTATAAGGCGATGGGCGGCGGCTGGGTTACGGAAGCCGACAAGCTCACGAACGGCGGGACGGTGATGCCCGTCAGCGACGCGCTGGAGAAGCAGCCGCTGTTTTGAAACGCGCGATTCCGAAGGCGCGCCGCGGCGGCATCACGGTTTCGGCAACTCGACGGCCGCGAGATCCCGCGTCAGTTCCGCCAGCAACTCCGCGAGCGCCGTGTTGAGCGCGTTCACGTAAGCGCCCGTGCTGGACGACGCGAACGCCACCCGCTTGCGGTAGCCCTGCCACCATACCGGCGCGCTGGCGCCGCCGTCGTCGCGCGAGAGATAGTACGTTACCGCGAGCACCGCGGCGGGACTTGCGGGATCGCGCGCGTCGGCGTAGAGCGCGCCAACGAAGCCGTCGAGCACCCAAGTCGCGTCGACGGTCACCCCGGGCCGCGTCACGTGCGCGAAGACCTTCGCTGCCGCGAGCGATCGCGCAGTCGCGTCGGCGAGCATCACGCCCGGCGGCACGAAGAACTCGTGGTAGAAATCCGAATCGTACTTGAGCTCGGATTCCCGGAAAACGAATGACCGGGCGCGAAACGGCGCGCCGACATTGACCACGCCAACACGCAACGATCCCGGTTGCGCCTTGGCCACCGCTGCCGGGAGCGCGGGCTCGAGCAGGTAGGTCTCCTTGACCGGCGCTGGTCGGGTGAAACTGCAACCCGTCGCGAACGCCAGCGTGGCCAGCACGACCGTCGTGGTCGCGCGGCGTACCGTGATTCGTTGGCAGGACGTCATGGCTTGCGCTCCAGCGGGGGTGGCGGCGAGCCGAAGATCACGTTCGCGGGATAGCGCTTCGTCTCCTCGGTCAGGTCGCGCAGGTTGTCGGTGATCTGGCGCAGGTTGTCGATCGTCGTCACGAGGTCCGCCTCACCGGCGCCGAAAATACGATCGAGGCGACCCGTCGTGCGCTCGAGGCTGGAGAGCGTCTTCGCGAGTTTCGGGTCGGAAACCAGATCCTTGACACGCGCCATCGCCGCGGCGGCCTCATCCGGCAGCTTCTGCAACGCCGGGTTGGAGAGCGTCTTCTTCAATTCGGCGTTGCTCTCGCGCAGCTCCGCGAGCAGCGCCACGGCCTCGCCGGACAGCTTCTTGCTGTCGACGTTGTCGAGCGTCGTTTCGATCTTCGCCAGCGTGCGCTCGGCGCGCTGCGATATCGCTTTCGTGTCGATGGCGTCGATGCGCGAGTTCGTCGTCTCCAGCAACGTGTTGAGGTTGCCGACCAGCTTCTCGATGTCGACCTTGTGCAGCCGGTCCATGAGATCGGCCGCAGCGTTGACGATCGCGGTCACCGTCGATGGCGTGCTGGGAATGTAGATGCTGTCGGGTGTCCAATCGATCGGCAGGATCGGCGGTGGCGGGTCGACGTAGTCGATCTCGAGGTAGCTCGTGCCGGTGATGCCCTGCGGCGCGAGCCGCATCCGCAGGCCGCGCGCCACCTCCTGGCTAGCGCTCTCCGGGTCCGCCAGGTCACCCGCCCCGGCACGGCCGCCGAGGAGCCTGGGCGCGAGCTGCGCCTCGACCAGCACGTAGCGCACGCGCTCGGTCATCGGCTTGTCGAGCTGGTACTTGTTGTAGGTGAAGCCGATGCGTGTCACTTCGCCGATGGCGACACCGCGGTACTTGAGCTTCGAGCCGATGTCCAACCCCTGCACGGACTCGTTGAAGTACGACTCGACGGTGATCTTCTTCTGAAACCAGCGCCCGGAGCCGATCACCACCAGCACCACGACGCCGGCGACGATCGCGCCGATGACGAAGAGGCCGAGCTTTAAGTAGTTGGCTTTGAGGCTCATCGGAGGGGCCGCTCATTGAGTGACAGGTTCGGCTTCGCGTCGGAAGAACGCACGCACGCGCGGGTCCTGGCTTTCATCGCGCAGCCGCTTCGGGTCGCCTTCGGCAATGATACCTTTGGCCTGGCGATCGAGAAGGATCACGCGATTCATCGCGACGAAGATGCTGCCGAGGTCGTGCGTGACGACGACGAACGTGACGCCGAGGTTGTCGGACAGCCTGCGAATCGTCGCATCGAGCGAGGCCGCCGTGATCGGATCGAGACCGGACGACGGTTCGTCGAGGAACAGGATCGACGGGTCGAGCGCCATCGCGCGGGCAATGCCGGCGCGCTTCTGCATCCCGCCCGACAGTTCCGCCGGCAGGTGGCCCGTGAAGGCCTCGAGCCCGACCAGCTCGAGCTTCATCCGTGCGACGAGGTCGATCGCGGCGTCAGGCAGATCCGTGTACACCTCGAGCGGAAGCCGCACGTTCTCGAGCAGCGTCATCGAGCCGAACAGCGCGCCCGATTGATACATCACGCCGAAGCGGCGCTGGATCTTCTCCAGGGTCGCCTCGTCAGCCGTGACGATATCGTCACCACCGATGAAGACATGGCCCGAAAGCGGCGGGTTCAAGCCGATCATGTGCTTCATCAACGTGCTCTTGCCACACCCCGATCCACCGAGGATGCCGAAGACCTCGCCGGCACGAATCTCGAAATTGATGTGCTCCTGGATGGCGACGTCCTCGTAGCCGGCGAAGACGTCCACGACGCGGATGATCGGTTCGTCGTCGGCGGGCATGGTCAGATATTCAGGAGGTAATAGGCCACGGCGAACAGACCGTCGACGATGACGAGCATGATGATTCCCGTTACGACGGCGCGCGTTGCGGCGTCGCCAACCGCGGACGCGCCGGCCGCTGTTTGCAGTCCGCGCAAACAGCCGATGCCGGCAATCAGGATCGCAAACACGAAAGATTTGACGAAGCCCGCGAGGAAATCGGTCATGGTGACCGCGCTGTCGACCTCCTTCAGGAACGTCACGTACGGGATGGCGAACGACTGCATCGTCAGCGCGCCGCCGAGGAGGCCGATCAGGTCGGAGAACAGCACCAGCAGCGGCGTCATCAGCAACGCGGCGATGATTCGCGGAGTGACGAGGAAGCGCACCGGGTCCAGCCCCATCGTCGTCATCGCGTCGACTTCCTGGTTGACCTTCATCGTGCCGATCTCGGCGGCGAATGCGGCGCCGGAGCGGCCGGCGATCAGGATCGCCGTCATCAGTGGTCCCAATTCGCGCAGCATCGACAGGCCGATCAGGTCGGCGACGAAGATTTCGGCGCCGAAGCGCTTCATCGGTACCGCCGACTGGAACGCGAGGATCATGCCCAGCAGGAAAGAGATCAGCGCGACGATCGGCAGCGCATCGGCGCCGACGCGCTCGCAGATGCGCCAGACGTCCCTCCAGCGCACGCTGGCGGGGTGAGTTGCCGCATGCAGCAGCGCGGCGGTCGTTTCGCCGATGAACGAGATCTGCAGGCGGATGTCGCGCCAGACGCCATATGTGGCGAAGCCGATCTCCTCGATCGCCGGACGGCGCTTGGCCTCGGGATCGAGGTCGTGCTCGAGGAGTTTCGGGTCGAACTGCTTCAGCAGCGCTTCGACCGCCGGCTTGAGGTTCGTGACTTCGACTTCGCCCGGGCGCGGCTGGCGCAGCAGTTCGACGAACAGCGCGACGCCCGCGCCGTCGCAGTAGTCGACGCCTGCCGCGTCGATGACGATGGGTTTCGCGGGAACCTCCGCGGCGGCCTGCCGCGCCGCGTTCCATACCGCGGGGATCGTTGTCGCGTCGAGCCGGCCGGTGACCGCGAGCACCCGGCGGCCGTCAGGTCGATCGGTGATCGCGAGCGCAGCCATCTCCAGTGATCAGCTGCGCCGGGGTCCGAGTCTACTCGACCAGCTCGACGTTGTTGCCGGCGACGCGCACGCGGTCGCCCTGCTGGACGTACGGCTCGTAGGACAGCGTCACCACCCGGGTCTGGCCGCTGTCGAGCTTCACCGTCACTTCCCACCGCGGCTGCTCGTAGCTGTTCGGGGACTTCCGATAGGAGGCGCCGCCCGCTGCGCCGACGATCACGAGGCCCTGGTTGGAAAGACCGGGTCCGATCTGGAAGTTGGTCACCGCGCTCGGTGTCGACCCCAGATCCGGGGCGCCGCCGACACCGACGCCCGCGCCGAGCGGCGTCCATGACTGCTTGCTGGTCGTCTGCTTGATCGACACGATGCGGCCGCACGGGCCGCAGTCGTCGCTCGGCGGGCTGGCTGTCGTTGGCGCCGCCGCGGACTTTGCGGCAGCCGGCGCCGGCATTGCCGGCGGCGGCGGTTGCGCCCGCGCCGCCGTGGCGCCGAGCACCAATGCCGCCAGCATGGCGAATCCCGCAGCCGGGAAGCGCGCATTCATCGGCTCACTCCGGCAGCGTGTTGAGGTAGAACATCGCGTGCAGCAACGGCCCGGGTTTGCCGAGGCCGCCCAGCCAGCGCTGGAAGATCGGATCGATGTCGCCGGTGCGATAGAGGCCCGCCAGCGCGCGGTTGACCGCCAGGCGAAAATCGGGGTCGTTGCGCGGCAGGACCAGCGCGTACGGTTCGTACGAAAAATCGCTGCCAACGAATGCGTACGTCTCGGGAAACTGGGCGCGCATGCGCAATCCGGCGAGCACGACGCGGTCGCCCGCGTAGCCGTCGACCTTGGCCTGGGTGAGCAGGGCCATCCCTTCGGCGCCGGTCTTCACCGGGACCAGTACGGCAGCCGCCTCGACTGCCTTCAGCGCGCGCGTCAACGCCTCCTCGGTCGTCGTGCCGCCGATCACGGCGATCTTCCTGCCCTTGAGGTCGGAGAGCCGCGCGAGCTTCGACTTCGTCCGCACCAGGACGCCGCCGCCGTCGACGAAGATCGGCAGACTGAAATCGACGGTCTGCATCCGGGAGAGCGTGATCGTCGTGGTTCCGCAGACGGCGTCGACCTTGCCGCTCGCCACCATGTCGAGGCGCGTGCCCGCTTCCACGGGCCGCCATTCGATCTTGAGTTCGCGCAAGGCGAGTTCCTTCTGGATCGCCATCGCCACGCGCACGCACAATTCGACGCTGTAGCCGCGGATGCGACCCTCGCGATCCTTGAAGGCGAACGGTGGCGCGCCGTCCCGGTACCCGAAGGTGATGGTACCGGTTTCCTTGATGCGATCGAGGGTGGCGGAGGTTGCCGCGGCGGGCGCGGCAGGCATTGCCCCGAGCACGCCCAGCATCATGAAGGACAAGAACTTGCGAAGCATCGGAAGCGTCCGTTGGGTAAACGGCGCCGAGTTTAGCACGCGCACGCACCGCATTGAACACGCTGGAAAACAGGCGCGGCCCCGGTCACACGTACTGCCTTCGCCACGGCCGCGGATTATAATGAACAGGTTGGTGGCGTTCGCGGCGAATGTGGCCTGAGCGCCGGCGCTCCGCCCGCGCGTCGCAGTCATTGCACGAAGCTGGCGGTTCCCCTCTCACTTTCAACATAGGAACTTCCCGTGACCCGGATTTCGCCGCTCCTTATTGCCGCCTTCGTTGCCCTCGCAGGAACATTCGGGGGACCCGCCCTCGCCCAGGTTTCAGCCCCGCCCGCAAAGGGCCCGGCCGCGAGCGCCCAGGCACCCGGCGCCTCGGACACGCTCGCCCGCATCAAGGCCGCGAAGGCGATCAACGTCGCGTTCTCCGGCGACTCGCTGCCGTTCTCGTTCGTCGGCGAGAAGAACCAACCTGCCGGCTATTCGATCGACCTGTGCAAACGCGTCATCGCGCAAGTCGGCCGGACCGTGGGTGTCGCTGATCTCAAAGTCAACTGGCTCGTCGGCAGTGTCGCCGAACGACTGGCGATGATCGCGTCGGGCAAGGCGGACCTCGATTGCGCCAACACGACCGCTACTGCGACGCGGATGAAGGACGTCGACTTCTCGTCGCTCATCTTTCTCGACGGCGGCGGCTTCCTCATCAAGGCGAATTCGCCAATCCAGAAGTTCAGCGATCTCGCCGGCAAGAACATCGGCGTCATCGGCGGGACGACGACCGAAGTCCGGCTCGACGGGATGCTGCGGGCCAAGCTGGTCAACGCGAAAGTGACGAAGCTCAAGGACGGCAACGAAGGCGTGGCGATGCTCGAATCCGGATCGCTCGATGCGTTCGCGAGCGACAAGCTGAAGCTGATCGGCCTCGCTTCGCAGGCGAAGGACCCGAAGGCGCTGGCGATGCTTCCCGACGACCTGTCGATCGAGCCGATCGCCTTCGCGCTGCCGCGCAACGACTCGACGTTCCGACTCGAGGTCAACAAGGCGCTGACGCAGGTGTATGTGGGCGGCGAGATCGATGGCATCTTCCAGCAATGGCTGGGTCCGATCGGGCGTCCGTCCGGACTGCTCGCGGCGATGTACCTGCTGAATGCGATCCCACAATAGCCGCGCGTGACGCGCTGCCGCATCCCGGGTTATAATGTTCGTTTGCCGGCCGCGCGCGGCTCCGTGGCCGGACAAGTTAGTCATTCCGCACCTATCAGCTCCAAGGAGATCGTTACCATGTTGAAAAAACTGCTCCGCCATGCCTGCGCCGCGCTGCTCGTCGCCGGATCCGCGCTGCTCCTCGTTCCTGCCGCACAAGCGCAGTCCGACCAGCAGAAGCTGGTGGTCGAGGCCGAGAAAGTCATGTCGAACTTTCTCCGCGATCCCGACATGACCTGGCTGCAAAAGAACTTCGGCCGGGCCAAGGCCGTGATCATCGCGCCGGAAATCGTCAAGGCGGGATTCATCTTCGGCGGCTCGGGCGGCCGCGCGCTGGTGCTCGCGCGCGACGCGAAATCCGGCAAATGGGTCGGGCCGGCGTTCTACACGATGGCGACCGCGAGCGTCGGCTTCCAGGCCGGTATCGCGGTGTCGGAAGGCGTCACGCTGGTGATGACCGACAAGGGCTTCAATTCGCTGCTGGCGACGTCGTTCAAGATGGGCGGTGACGCCAGCGTTGCGGCGGGCCCCGTCGGCGCGGGTGCGAAGAGCGACATCGTCGCCGATCTGATCACCTTCAACCGCTCGAAGGGCGTGTATGGCGGCCTCAATTTCGACGGCACCGTCGTCACCAGCACCGATGATTGGAACGACGCGTACTACGGGAAGAAAGTGCTGCCGCCGGACATCCTGGTACGTATGAACGTATCCAACAAGCAGGCCGACAAGTTGATTGCGCAAGTGACAGCCGCCGCGAAGTAACCCGGCCTCGGGCTTGACCACAACGAGGGCCCCGCGCGGGCCCTCGTTGCTTTTCTTCGACCGACTGCCGAAGGTTCGCCGCGATACGCCCGGGCCTGTGCTATTGTCGAACGCCATTTCTCTCTAGCCGCAGGCAATCGCGCCGCGCCATGGCCGAACCGCTACGCCTCCTGCCCGTCGCCGCGCCGATTCGCGCAGCGCCGGACCGCAGCGTGAAACGAACGCGGAACGCGCTAACAAGCCACAATTGCGTCAGGGCGGCGACCACGGAAAGCCGAGACCGATGAACACGAACTCGTGGTCGGTCCCCGTTTTCGACGCGCTCGCCGCCGCGCTTTCCCGCGATGCGCGCGCCGCGATGGTGACCGTCGCCGACGCCCGTGGCTCGACGCCGCGCGAGTCGGGTGCGACGATGCTCGTCACCGCGAGCGAGATCGTCGGCACCATCGGGGGCGGTCAGCTGGAATACGAAGCGATGCGTGTCGCGCGCGAGTCGCTGACCCGTGAAGGCGAGCCGCCGGCGACATGGCTCGTGCGCTTTCCGCTCGCCGCGCGGTTCGGCCAGTGCGGCGGCGTCGCGTCCCTCGCGTTCCAGACCGTCTCCCGCGACACCGCCGGATGGCTCGAAACGACGCGCGCATGCCTGCGCACACAACACGACTTCGCGCTCGTCGCCCGGCTCGGAAGCGGCGCCGATGCCGCCGCGCGGCTCATGGTCACCGCCGACGATGCGCGCGGGACGCTTGGCGACGCGACGCTCGATTCGATGGCGATCGTCGCGGCGCGCGAGCGCCTTGCCGCTCGACCGAGCGAAGCGAAGGCGGGGTCCGGCGTGATCGAGCGCCATCAGGTGACGCTGTTCATTCACATCGTGCGCCCGGGCGATTTTCACGTGCTGGTCTTCGGCAACGGCTATGTCGGCCGGGCGCTGGTGCAGGTGCTGGGCGCGCTTCCCGCGCGCGTCACATGGATCGACAGTCGCAGCAACGGCTTTCCAGCCACTGTTCCGCCGAACGTCGCCATCGTCGCCACGGACACCCCCGACGCCCTGCTGCGAGCGGCACCGCCCGCCAGCTATGTGGTAATCCTCACGCACAGCCACGCGCTCGACTTCGACCTCGCCATCGCGGCACTCGCGCGCGAAGATTGGCGCTACGTCGGCATGATCGGGTCGGCGACGAAGCGCGCGCAGCTTGGAATCCGGCTCGCAGAGCGCGGATTTCCGGCGGACGCGCTTGCACGCATCACGATGCCCATCGGCGCCACTGGCGGCGCGATCCGGAGCAAGGAGCCGGGAGCGATCGCTGTGGCCGTCGCCGCGGAGATCCTCGCTATCCGCGAGCGCGCATCGGCGCAACCATTGGCCACCGCTACCACACGTACGCGCTGACTCCCCGCATGACCGCCGCAGCCGTCGCCAAACCCCGCCTGCAACTCACCGGCATCACCAAGAGCTTCCCCGGGGTCGTCGCCAACGACGGCATCGACCTCGTGGTCCTACCCGGCGAAATTCATGCGGTGCTGGGCGAGAACGGTGCCGGCAAGTCGACGTTGATGAAGATCATCTACGGCGTGGTCGAGCCCGATGCCGGGACGATCCGCTGGAACGACCAGCCGGTCGCGGTCGGCAATCCGGCGAGCGCACGCAAACTTGGCATCGGCATGGTCTTCCAGCATTTCTCGCTGTTCGAGACGCTGACCGTGGCCGAGAACATTGCGCTTGCGCTCGACTCGAAACGCGTGGGTGCCGGCCTGCCGGCGCGCATCCGCGACGTTTCGGCACGCTACGGACTGCCGCTCGACCCCGACCGCCACGTGCACTCGATGTCGGTCGGGGAGCGCCAACGCGTCGAAATCGTTCGCTGCCTGCTACAGGACCCGGCGCTCTTGATCATGGACGAGCCGACATCGGTACTGACGCCGCAGGCGGTCGCGACGCTGTTCGCGACCTTGCGCCGGCTTGCGGACGACGGTTGCAGCATTCTCTACATCAGCCACAAGCTCGACGAGATCCGTGCGCTGTGCCATCGCGCAACCGTGCTCCGCGCGGGCAAGGTGACCGGCGAGTGCGATCCGCGCATGGAATCGTCGCACTCGCTCGCCCGGATGATGATCGGCGGCGATCTGCCGCATCCGCGGCACCGCCACGCGAGTACGGCGGGCGGCCCCGTCTTGGCGGTCACAAACCTCACGCTGCCCTCTCCCGACCCGTTCGGCACGGCGTTGCGCGACATCAACCTCGCGGTGCGGGCGGGCGAGATCGTCGGCATCGCCGGCGTGTCCGGCAACGGCCAGGCAGAGCTGCTGGCGGCGCTCTCCGGTGAGCGGACGCAGGACGACATCGCCGCCGTCACGATCGGCGGCACGCCGGCGGGTGGACTCGATGCCGGAGCGCGCCGCGCACTGGGGCTCTCGTTCGTGCCCGAGGAGCGGCTCGGTCGGGGCGCGGTGCCCGACATGTCGCTCGCGGAAAACGCGCTGCTGACCGCGCACCGGCAGGGCCTTGCCCACCACGGATTCATCCGCACGGATGCCACGCGTGATTACGCGGCCGCAGCGATCGCGGAATTCGGCGTCAAGTGCACCGGACCCGCCGCCGCCGCGCGCAGCCTTTCCGGCGGCAACCTGCAGAAATTCATCGTCGGCCGCGAGATACGTCAGCAGCCGAAGGTCCTGCTTGCCGAGCAGCCGACGTGGGGTGTCGACGTCGGTGCCACAGCACAGATCCGCCAGGCACTGCTGGACCTCGCCGATGCCGGTGTGGCGGTGCTCATCGTGTCCGAGGAACTCGACGAGTTGTTCGAAATCTGCGACCGCGTCGCGGTCCTCGCGCAGGGGCGCCTGTCGGAGGCCAAGCCGGTGCGCGAAACGAACGCGGAGGAGCTCGGCCTCCTGATGAGTGGCGCGTTCATCGTATCGGGCGCGCATAGCGGGCGCGAAATCTCACCGGGAGGAGCCATCGGTACATGAGCGCAGGGGTACACCCGTGAGATTCCGGCTCGAAGCGCGCCCAGAACCGTCGCGCGTTGCCGTCTGGGTCGCGCCGGTGATCGCCGCCGTCGCTACGCTGGCCGTCGGCTTCGCGCTGTTCTCGGCATTGGGCAGAAACCCGTGGCAGGCCTTTCATGTCTTCTTCGTCAAGCCGGTCGAAACGATCTATGGCATCGGCGAATTGCTGCTCAAGGCCGGCCCGCTGATGCTTTGCGCAATCGGGCTCGCCACCGGTTACCGCGCCAATGTCTGGAACATCGGCGCCGAGGGGCAGCTCACCATGGGGGCGATCTTTGGCGGGGGCTTGGCGCTCGCGTTCCACGACTCGACGTCGCCGATTGTGCTCCCGTCGATGCTCGTCGCCGGCGCGCTGGGGGGGGCGGCCTGGGCGGCGATCCCCGCGTTGCTGCGCACTCGCTTCAACGCCAACGAGATCCTCGTGTCGCTGATGCTTGTCTACGTGGCCGCCTACACGCTGTCGCTGCTGGTGCACGGGCCGTGGCGCGATCCCGAGGGCTTCAATTTTCCACAGTCGCGGATGTTCGGCGACGCCGCGCTGCTGCCGAACCTCGTCGCCGACACGCGCCTCCATGCCGGCTTCCTGATCGCGCTCTTCGCGATTGCGACGGGTTGGCTCTTCATGAACCGGAGCCTCGCCGGCTATCAGATGCGTGTCGCCGGCCTTGCCCCCGCAGCCGCCAATTACGCCGGGATCTCGGCGAAACGCACCGTGTGGATGGGCATGCTGGCCGGTGGCGCATGCGCGGGAATCGCCGGCGTCAACGAAGTCGCGGGGCCGCTCGGTCAGCTGATGCCGTCGGTCTCGCCCGGCTATGGCTTTGCGGCGATTATCGTTGCCTTCGTCGGACGGCTGCATCCGGCCGGTATCCTGTTCGCAAGCTTGCTGATGTCGCTGCTCTACCTCGGCGGGGAATCGGCGCAGATCGACTTGCGCCTGCCCTCAGCAGTCACCGGGCTGTTCCAGGGCACGCTGCTGTTCTTTCTCCTCGCCGCCGACGTGTTCGTCAATTATCGGCTTCGCCTCTGGCGCAGGGCGCCGATGGGTGTCGCGACGCTGGCGTAATGGACCACATCGTCGAATTGCTCGCGCTGACTGCGGCCGCCGGCACGCCGCTCGTGTTCGCGGCGTTGGGGGAGCTCGTCACCGAAAAGTCCGGTGTGCTGAACCTCGGCGTCGAAGGCATGATGCTGGTCGGTGCCGTGGCGTCGTTTGCCGTGGCCGCAACGACGGGCAGCCCCTGGTTCGGGGTTCTCGCCGGCGTTACTGCGGGTGCCGCGCTGTCCGTCCTGTTCGCGGTGCTGACGCTGTCGTTGATGGCAAACCAGGTCGCCACCGGACTCGCGCTGTCGCTGTTCGGCGTGGGACTCTCCGCATTCGCCGGCCAGGATTACGTGAGCCTCGTCATCAAGGGCATCCCGCCGGTCGCGCTTTCCGGACTCACCGATCTGCCGCTGGTCGGCAAGCTGCTGTTCGGCCACAATCCGCTCGTCTACCTCTCGCTCATCCTCTTCGCCGCGATCCAGTGGTTTCTCTATCGCACGCGCGCCGGCCTTATCGTGCGCGCGGTCGGCGAGTCACCGGAATCTGCGCACAAGATCGGCTACGGCGTCGTGCGCATCCGTTATCTCGCCGTTTTGTTCGGTGGCGCATGCGCCGGCCTGGGCGGCGCGTATCTCGCGGTCGCATACACGCCGCTGTGGGTCGAAGGCATGACCGCGGGCCGCGGCTGGATCGCTCTCGCGCTGGTCGTCTTCGCGACGTGGAAGCCGTGGCGCGTACTGGCGGGCGCGTACCTGTTCGGCGGCGTCACGCTGGCGACGTTCCAGGCGCAGGCCGGAGGTGTCGCGCTGCCGTCGCAAATCCTTTCGATGTCGCCGTATCTCGCGACGATCCTCGTGCTCACGCTCATCTCGCGCGACGCGATCGCGATTCGCCGCAACGCGCCGACATCGCTGGGCAAGCCATTCCACCCGGGCTCCTAGGCTTCCGGCGCGTACAATCCGCATCCGGTCGTTCAACCGCACCGCCGCGCGTTTCCCAAGAATCGAGGAACTCACGATGCACCCATCGCCCCGCTGGACGGCGCTTGGCGCCACCGTCTTGTCCGCCATCGCGCTCGGCGTGGCGCCGTCGGCCACGGCGCAGGCGCCGTCTCCGTTCAGGGTCGGCTATGTCTACGTGAGCCCGATCTCCGATGCCGGCTGGACGTTCCAGCACGATTCCGGACGCAAGGAAATGGAAAAGGCACTCACCGGCAAGGTCACAACCAAGTACGTCGAAAACGTGCCCGAGGGCGCCGATGCCGAACGCGTGATCCGCGAGCTGGCGCAAAGCGGCAACCAGCTCGTCTTCACGACGTCTTTCGGCTACATGAACCCGACGCTCAAGGTGGCGAAGGCATTCCCGAAGACCTATTTCGAGCACGCGACCGGCTACAAGACCGACGCCAACGTCGGCACCTACAACGCCCGCTTCTACGAAGGCCGCTACCTTGCCGGGCAGGTCGCCGGCAGGATGACCAAGTCAAATGTCGCCGGCTACGTCGCCGCGTTTCCGATTCCTGAAGTCGTGATGGGCATCAACGCGTTCACGCGCGGGATGCGCAGCGTCAATCCGAAGGCCGAGGTGAAGGTGATCTGGACCAATTCATGGTACGACCCGGGGCGCGAGCGCGAAGCCGCCGACACGCTGATCTCGCAGGGTGCCGATGTCGTCACTCATCACACCGACTCCACGGCCACCGTGCAGGCCGCGGAGGCGAAAAAGGCGTACGCGATCGGCTACCACTCCGACATGTCGAAATACGGACCGAACGCGCACCTGACGGCGGTCACGCACCAGTGGGGCGCGTACTACACGAAAGCCGTGCAGGACGCGCTGGCCGGCAAATGGAAGCCGGGTACGACATGGGGCGGCATCAAGGAGGGGATGATAAAGATGGCACCGTTCAATCCGGCCGTGCCGAAGGAGACGCAGGACCTCGTCAACAAGACCGGCCGGAGATATCAGCGCCGGCAGATTCCATCCGTTCACGGGCCCGATCAAGGACAACGAAGGCAAGGAGCGTCTCGCGGCTGGCAAGGTGATGGACGACGCGACGCTGTCGAAGATGGATTACTACGTCGAAGGCGTGCAGGGCAAGCTGCCGACGTCGAAGTAGGTTGTTGGCGCGACCGGCTACCGGACGATCCTGGGGTGCGATCCTCCCTGGCGGCGACGCCGGTGCGTCAGCGAGCAGTGCCACGTCAGCGGGGCGCCGGCCGCAGCACCGCGTACGTGCCGCCGACGATCAGTGCGCAGCCAGCCACCATCGCCATCGTAATCGTCTCGTCCAGCAGCAACGCGCCCCACGCCATGCCGAATACCGGCATCAGAAACGTCACGGTCAACGCACGGGTCGGTCCGATGTCGGCGATCAAGCGGTAATACAGCAGATACGCGATCGCGCTGCACAGCAATGCGAGGCCGAGGACGTTGCCGGCGACGGCTGCCGTAATTTCACCCGGCGCCGGCGCGAACGGAACCGCCGGCAGCAGCACGAGTGCGGCGAACGTCTGGCTCCAGCCGGCGATTGCAAGCGGCCTCGCCGCAGCCGCCCGTTTCTTCATGTAGACGCCGGCCGCGGCGTAGCAGAGCGCGGCGGCAAGACAGGCGGCGACCGCCCAGCCGAACATCGCGTCCGCCACAACGGGTCCCGCCTTGCTCACGAATATCACGCCCGCTGCGCCGGTGACGAGCCCGGCGAGCTTCGCGGTGGTCAGCCGCTCGGCGAGAAACGCTGCCGCCAGGAGCGCGCTGAACAACGGCGTCACCGAATTCAGGATCACCGAGTACGACGCCGGAATATGCAGCGCGGCAAATGCGTACAGGAGAAACGGAAGCGCCGAGTTGACGACGCCGATCACCAGATATTGGCGCCAGAAGTGCCTGAACTCCGCATCGAATCCGGCCGCGCGACAGTAAAGCAGGAGCGCAACACCGGCAATAAGCACCCGTGAGGCGGCCGTCAGCACCGGCCCGATGACGGGCGCCAGCACGCGAATGAAGATGAACGAACCGCCCCAGATCGCCGCCAGCGCGACGAGCCGCGCCACGCCGGACCACTGCATCTCACGCGGCCGGGCGTGCGCTGCGTGCGTCGTGCTCGAGCGCGAGCAGCGCGCGCTTGCGCGCGAGGCCGCCGCCGTATCCCGTCAGCGAGCCGTCTGCCCCGACGATCCGGTGACACGGGATGACGATTGCCAGCGGATTGCGTCCCGTCGCGCCGCCGGCAGCGCGCACGCTACGGGGACGCCCTGCTCGCCGGGCGAGCTCCGCGTAGGAGATCGTCTCGCCGGGAAGCACCGTGGCGATTGCATCCCAGACCGCACGCTGGAACGGCGTACCGACCGGTGAGAGCGGCAGGTCGAAGGCGCGCCGGCGGCCGGCGAAATATTCGGCGAGTTGCATCGCGGCCTCGCGCAGCGGCGGGAAGGCGGGCGCGCGGATCCAGGCCGAGTCGAGCGGCGGCGCGTACCTTTCGTCCTCGAAATGGATGCTGGTAAGACCCGCGCTCGTTGCAGTCAGACGCAGCCTGCCCAATGGTGAGTCGATGAAATCGAAATGGACGTTTGCATTCACTTGACGGATCTCCATAGATGCATGACGGCATAGGCGCGCCATGGTCGCCACGCCTCGGCACGTGCGCGTGCGCGCGCCGGCTGCGTGACACCGAGCGCCCTGCGAACGACGAGGTCTTCCTCGAGAAAGGCGTCCGGCCAGCGCAACGCCCGCATCGCGACGTAGTGCGCGGTCCAGGGACCGATGCCCGGAATTTCACGCAGCCCTGCGATCGTCGCCTCGACGTCGCTCTCCGGTTGCAGAACGAGGTCGCCGGCAGCGACGGTGGCTGCTAGAGCGACGATCGCGCGCGCGCGCGCGCCGGTGACGCCGAGGCGCGAGAGCATCGCCGGCGTTGTCGAGACAAGCCGCGACGCCGCCGGAAACAGCCGCACCACGTCACCGCGAGCATCGGGCAGCGGATCGCCGAGCGACCGCGCGAGGCGACCGAGCACCGTCCTCGCACCGCGCACCGAGACCTGCTGGCCGACGATCGCACGCACGGCGAGTTCGAAGCCGTCGAATGTCCCGGGAACCCGCAGCCCAGGGTTCGCCGCGGCAAGTTCCGCAAGCGCCGACGCGACGACGGACGGATCGCACACGAGGTCGAACGCATGCTTGACGCGCGAGAGCACCGCCGGCACCGCGCGCGCAAGCGACGGCGATACGGCGATCGCGAGCGCCGACCGGCGACGGGCGCGGCGGACCTCGATTCGTCCCGTGTAGAGAACGCCTCGGTGCGCGATCGCGACGCTGCGCGCATAGGCGTCCGCCGTCACGCTTTCCACGCCGGCGATGGCGCGTTGCGCGAGGAAGTCGAGCATCGCGTCCCAGTCGTACGGCGGCCGAAAGGGAAGTTCGAACGCGAGCGTCCGCGGCAGCGATCCGGTGTCCGTGTCCCTGCGCAGCCGGCCGGGCGCCATCCGGTAACGCGAGCGGAACAGCGCGTTGAAGCGCCGCACGCTCGCGAATCCACTCGCCAGCGCAACCTCGGTGACCGGCAACGCCGTATCGGTGAGGAGTCGCTTGGCGAGAAGCAGCCGCTGTGTTTGCGCGTACTCGATCGGCGAAACCCCGAATTCGATTGCGAAGATCCGGCGCAGGTGACGGCTCGTTACGCCGACGCGCGCGGCGAGATGCTCGATTCCGCCATCGTCGAAGACGCCATTCTCGATCAGGTCGACCGCGCCGCGCGCCAGCCGTTCCGACGCGTCGACACTCGCATGGCCCGGCGCGAGTTCCGGGCGGCACCGCAGGCACGGACGATACCCCGCGACCTCCGCGGCTGCCGCGCTCGGGAAGAAACTGCAGTTTTCGCGCCGCGGCATGCGCACCGTGCACACGGGCCGACAGTAGATGCCCGTCGACGACACGCCGACGAAAAACCGTCCGTCGAAGCGCGGGTCGTGCGCGGCCAAGGCGCGGTAGCAGGCGTCGGGATCGAGCGGCATGTGCGGATTATGCTCGCACGGGCGATGTCGTACTCGCCGTTTTCGGACATCATGATCCGGCGGGAAGAGGTGCGCACGCCTCTGGCGGGACCGGTGCCGCATTCCCGCTCGCGAAAGCGCGTGCGCCAACCCCAGTATCGCGCCGCTCCTGTAGGCAGCGGTCCTACGCGGTCGTGCTGCTTTGCCGCGGTCAGCGGAACCCCGTCGCGGTTTCGCTGTCGCTAATCGATTGGCTTCGCTAGAATCGTGCCTTGCAACCGGGCGGCCCGCGGCGCCCGCGGGACGAACAATCGTGCGACTGTCACTGCGTTTCCTGGTTCCGCTGCTGCTCGCCCTCGGCGTGTTCGCCTATGCCGCGGTGCCGCTCGCCGATGCGCTGATGCAGCGCTGGTTCGTTCGTGACCTCGACCTGCGCTCGAGTCTCATCGCCGCGACGGTGCAGGAGCCGCTGTCGGATCTCATCGTGACCGGATCGACGGCGCGAATCGTGATGTTCTTCAACCGGATGCTGCGCGACGAGCGGCTCTATGCGGTCGCCGTCTGCTTGAGCAGCCAGGGCGAGCCGATCGCCACGGCGAATTTTCCACGTGACATCGGATGTGGTGCACTCGAACGCCTGGCGCAGACCGGCGATCGCGTCGTGCCTTCGGCCAAGGGCCCGCTGCACATCGCCGTCCTCGGCGTCGACTCCGACAACATCCCCGACGCGCGACTGGTACTCGTGCATGATATGAGCTTCATCGAGCGCCGCAGCGAGGAAACGCGACGCTACCTGTTCTACTTCTTCATCGTACTCAGCACTGCGATCGCGCTCATCACTGTCATCATCGCCCAGCTGTCGTGGCGCGGCTGGGTGCACGGATTGCGCGCGCTCTTGCGCGGCGAGGGGATCCTGCGGCCCGCGATTGCCAGCACCGCGCCGGAGCTGCGCCCGATCGCCGGCGATCTGCGCGCGCTGATCCGCGACCTCGAGCGCCAGTACCGACCGCTCGACGGCAGCCAGCGAATCTGGGACCAGGATGCGCTACGCGCGACGCTGCGCAGCGAACTACACGGCAACGACGTCATCGCCGTCTCCAACCGCGAGCCCTACATCCACCTGCGCACACCGGAGGGAATCCGTGTCCAGCGCCCGGCGAGCGGCCTCGTCACCGCGCTCGAGCCGGTCATGCGTGCCTGCTCCGGCACGTGGATAGCCCATGGCAGCGGGTCGGCCGATCGCGACACCGTCGATCGCCACGATCGCGTCGCGGTCCCACCGGGCAACCCGCTCTACCAGGTCCGGCGGATCTGGCTTTCGAAGGAGGAAGAAGCCGGCTATTACGCGGGCTTCGCCAACGAAGGCCTGTGGCCGCTCTGCCACAACGCGCATGTGAGGCCGACGTTCCGCTCGGCGGACTGGGAGCACTACCGCCGCGTCAACGCGAAATTCGCCGACGCGGTGGCCGACGAGGCGAAAACGAAGGACCCGATCGTGCTCGCGCAGGATTACCACTTCGCGCTGCTGCCGCGCATGATTCGCGAGCGCCTCCCCCACGCAACCGTCCTTTCCTTCTGGCACATTCCGTGGCCTAACCCGGAGTCGTTCGCCATCTGCCCATGGCGCGCCGAGCTGCTCGACGGCCTGCTCGGCAGCAGCATCCTCGGCTTCCACACGCAGTTCCACTGCAACAACTTCATGGACACCGTCGACCGGCTGATGGAGGCGCGTGTCGACCGCGAGAGTTTCACCGTCACCTGTCGCGGCAACGTGACCGCGGTGAACCGCTACCCGATCTCGATCGAATGGCCGCCCGAGGCGCTCGCGAACCAGAAGAGCGTTGCCGACGCGCGCCGCGACGTCCGCGCGCGGCTCGGTCTGCCGCCGGACCACAAGCTCGGGATCGGCATCGACCGGCTCGACTATACGAAGGGCATCCTCGAGCGCTTCAACGCGACGGCGCGCTTGCTCGAAATCGATCCGCGGTGGGTCGGGCGTTATACGTTCGTCCAGATCGCAGCGCCGAGCCGCGGCAGCCTCGACGACTACCGCGACTACGATGCGCGGGTGCGCAAGCTCGCCGCGGACATCAATGCCCGCTACCCGCAGGCGAAGTATCCTCCGATCGTGCTCGTCGCCGAGCATCACGAGCCGGACGCCGTCTACGAATACCTTCGCGCCGCCGAGGTGTGCTTCGTTTCAAGCCTGCACGACGGGATGAACCTGGTCGCGAAGGAATTCATTGCCGCGCGCGACGACGAGAAAGGCGTCCTCATCCTGTCGCAGTTCACCGGTGCCTCGCGCGAGTTGCCCGAGGCGCTGGTCGTCAATCCTTACGACGCCGACCAGTGCGCGGCAGCGCTGCGCATCGCGCTGACAATGCCCGTGGCCGAGCAGCAGGAGAGGATGCGGTTCATGCGCGGCGTTGTCCGCGAATTCAACGTCTACCGCTGGGCGGGCCGGATGCTGCTCGATGCCGCGGTGATGCGCCAGCGTGGCCGCCTGCGGCCGTTCGGCGCCGACAAGGTGGAGGCCGCGAGCGCCGGATGAGAGGCGCGCCGCGCACCCTCCGGCCGCCGTCCGCGGCGTCCCGCGGTAGGGTGTCGGGATCCCGCCGCGGCCCGCCGCCGCCGTTGTCGTGTGATTGTGCGGTGTTCCTCGACATTGACGGCACGCTGCTGCGTCTTGCGGTCACGCCCGACAGCGTTCTCGTCGACGGCGAAGTCATCGCACTGCTGCCACGCCTACAGAGCGCGCTTTCCGGCGCCGTGGCGCTGATTACCGGGCGGGCGATCGCCGACGTCGACCGGCTGTTTCCGCTGATGACGCTTCCGATCGCCGGCCAGCACGGCTGCGAACGGCGCGCCGCGGACGGCTCGTGGCACCGCCACGCGCCCGCGCCGGTGGGCATCGCCCGGCTGCGCGAGCGGATGGCTAGGCTCGCCGCCGACCATGAGGGACTGCTGCTCGAGGACAAGGGCACGACGCTGGCGCTCCACTACCGGCGGGCGCCGCGACTCGCCGGGCATGTTCACCGGATCATGCGGACGGAACTCGCGCTCGCTGCCGGCGCCGGGTCGGCGTGGCGGCTGCAGCGCGGCAAGGGTATTCTCGAGGTAACGCCGGACGGGCGCGACAAGGGGACGGCGATCCTCGAATTCATGTCCGAACCGCCGTTCCGCGGCCGGCGGCCGGTGTTCGTAGGCGACGATCTCACGGACGAGTTCGGTTTCGCCGCGGTCGAGCGGCTCGGCGGCTGGGCGGTCAAGGTCGGCCGCGGGCGCACGTGCGCGGACTACCGGCTGCCCGATGTTGCCGCGGTGCGCGGTTGGCTCACCGCCGCGGTGGCGCCGCGCCCCCGCCCCGTGGCGACCCCACGCTGAGGGCCGGCGGTCGCGGCGTCAGCGGCCGATGGCGCCGAACACCGGGCGCGCGGTCTGTACCACATACCGCGCCATCAGGAATGCAGCCGCGTTCCACGACTGGCCGGGCATGCCGCGCCGCCGGCCCGTGCGGCCATGCAGCCATTCGTTGAACTGCCAGCCGCCGAGCGCGTTGGCGCGCGCGAGTCCCGCGAGCGCGGCGCGCGCCTGCGCTCGCATGCCCGCCTCGGCGAGTACCGTAACCCAGAAGCCGCCGATGAACGGCCAGATCCCGCCGTTGTGATACTGGTCGGGGAGATTCTGCCGGTGGCGGGACATGTACGGCCGCCATAGGAAGGTTCCGTCCTCGATCGGCGCGCAAACGCTTCGCACGGGATACGGCGCGTCGACGCCGGCGCGAACCAGCGCCGCGATCGTGCGTCGCGTCGCGCGCGCGTCGGCGAGACCGCAGAGAACGGCGAGCAGATTGCCGAAGACGTCGCCTTCCTCTCCCCAGAACGAGAAGTTGACGAAGCTCAGGTAGAGATCCCGCTCACGCGCCGCGCCCGTCACGTAGCGCACGAGAAGGCGCGCCCGCCGGTATTCGGCGATCCCCGCCGAGAAAGGGTGGAAGAGCTGGTTGAAGCAAGTCCGCGTCTCGGCGCGCCGCGGCAGCCGGTAGACCCGCTTCACGAAGTGCCACAGCGCGTTCGTGTAGAGGACGAACCCGGATCGGGGCATGATGTCGGCCCAATCGCTCGCCTCGTTCTGCTGCAGGAGAAAGAAACGCTGGTGCTCCTGGCACTGAAGCCAGCGAACCGCGTCCGCGACGCGACGCGCGAACCGTCGACGCAGTCCGGGATGCGGGCGCCGCCGGTCGACGAAGGCGATGGCGATCAGCCACCACAAGGTCGCGTCGATGCATCCGAGATACCAGAAGTCCGCCTCGGCGCGCCCGGGGTCGACGAATTTCGGGATCTGGCCGTTGGGTGCCTGGTGCGCCGCCAGCGTGGCGAGCCCGGTCGCGGCCTCGCGTTCGAGCAATGCGTCACCGGAGAGCGCCATGCCGATCGCGCAGACGGCGGCGTCGCGCCCGAAGACCGCTGTATACCCGCGGGCCCGCGAACGCGGCGCCGGGGTCGCGGCGCGGATCCCGTCTGGCGACAGGTTTCGGCGAAGCAGCGCGACCGCACGGGCCGCGCATTCGTCGACGAGCGCTTCGTCCGACGCGCTCATCCGTCTCCCGTCCACGCCGGCCCGCCTCAGAACGGCGGAGGCGTGGACGCGGACGTCCGACGGTCCTCGTCCTTGCGGCGCGACCAGCGCTCGAGGAGCTCCGCGGCGCGTTTCTGCCCGCCAAGCCCAAACGCGATGGCGAGTCCCAGTGCGACCGCGGCGATGATGATGAGAAACGTCTGCCGGATGATGTCGCCCAGCCCCAGCTGGTCGAGCGCGATCAGGACGACGAAGATCATGATCGCATAGCGCGCCATGCGGCCGAGCGCCTTGGCTTCGCCGACGCCGACGTTGCGGCCGTAGATCGCGACGGCGGACCCGACGAAGCGCGCGAAATAGGCGCCGAAGGCCACAATCAGCACCGCGACCATGACCTTGGGCACAAACAGCACGACCCGCCCCAGGAGGTCGGTCACGTACGAGAGGCCCATGCTGTTGAAGGCGATCATCAGCGCCGCCAGGATAACGAGCCAATACGCGAGAAGCCCCAGGACCGTCGTCGTGTCGATTTCGCCGCCACCCTGCTGCAGGAACTTGTCGATGCCGGCCTTCTCGGTGACGACACCGAAGTTGATTGCGCGCAGCATCTTCACAAGCGCGAAGCGGACGGCCTTGGCGAGCAGCCAGCCGGCAATGAGAATGACGAGCGCGAGCAGGACCCGCGGCAGGAATTCGCCGACCTGATGCAGCGACGCCCGGATCGGCTCGAGTAACATTTCCATGTTGTCCATCGCCTCCTCCAATCGACGCCTGACGTGCGTTTCGCCGTGCCGCTCAGCGGCCCGGACCCAGAACGTCGGACAGGCTGCGCAGCGCAATGCGTACCCAGTCCGGACGGTTGTCGAGCTCGTAGCGCAGTTCGTAGAACGCTTTCTCGAGAAGCATGAGCTCGAGCACGCCGCGGCCATCGCCGCGCGGCAACGCGAGGCCGCTCGCGCGCGCCATCTCGTCGTAACCGTCCAGGAACGCCTGTTCGGTCTGCGCCCGCCACTCGCGACCGACGCGCTCGAGCAGCGATTGCGCGTCCGCCCGCTCGGGTCCGACGCGAGCAAGTGCCGCATGCATCGCGTAGTCAAACGAACGAAGCATGCCCGCAACGTCCTTGAGCGGCGACTGCTTCTCCGCCCGCTCGGCGAACGTTCGCGTCGGCTCGCCCTCGAAATCCGCGATCATGAAATCGTTCTGCACGATCAGCACCTGACCGAGATGGAAGTCGCCGTGTAGACGCGCCTTGGCGGCGGTCAGGCGATCGGCGCCGTGCGCCTCGATCCGTGCGACGATCTCCCTGCGCCGCGCGAGCAGCCTGTCCGCCGCCGACCGCACCTCCTCGGGCAGGGCGGCGCGCTGCGCTTCGAGCTGATCGAGCGCGCCCGTGGCGCCGGCGCGGACCCGCTGCGTCCAGGCCATGACGTCGGCAGGTTGGATGGGCTCGGGGTCGAAGGCCGGATCGCCGGTCCTCCGCGCGAACGCGCTGTGTAGCTCCGCCGTGCGCCGGCCCAGGGTCCAGATGAGCGCGAGGTACCCGCGGTGCAGGTCGACGCCGGTGCCCGGCGGCCCCGCCTGCGGCGACGGCGACTGCTCGAACAACCGGTCGAGATAATTGAGCGTGAACTCCCAGCCGTCACCCTGGTTGGCGACGTACGCCTGCAGGAGCACGAGGGTCGTCGCACGGCCGTCCGCCGCGACGTATTCGAGGCTTCCGGCGACCGGGATGCTGTTGGGAAACCGCACGACGTCGGTGAGAAACCGGCCGATCTCGACCTCGGGGTTCGCGCCGGCCCGCAGCCGGCGATAGACCTTGAGGAACAGCCGCTCGCCCACGGCGACGACTGTGTTGCTGCTCTGTGCGCCCGGGGCGGCAACAGGGAGCTGTTCATAGCCGGGACCCGCGATCTGCGAGAATGCGCTCGACGCCCGGAACCGCAGCGTTCCGTGCGCAGATTTGAGCTCGCTCCCAGTTCCGATGGCTGCGATCAGCGCGCGGCAGAACGTGTCGTCGCCAAAGGCGTCGGCGAGCACTCCGACCTGGGACTGCTGGCGCACTTTCGCGACCGTGAGCGGTGCGAGGGTGCGCATGCGCTCCTCGTCGCCGTCTTCCCAGGCGAGGGTCAGCGGCAGGAAGTACGTCTCCCCTTCGCCCTGGTCGCGCTCGGCCCGGGCGAGCGCGACCAGGAAGCTCTGCTCGCCGCGCCGCCATTCGACGTGATCGACGAGCGAGACCGCGCCCATCGGCGTGCCCTTCGCCGCATACCACCGGCGACCCGCGACGAATGCAGGCAGCGCCTCCCGCTCGAGCTGCGCGCGGACCTTCTCGGCCATCGCGATCCGCCACGGCACGACGCGATCGCGGAACAGGCTCGCCCAGCCGTCGAACAGGACGAGCACGGGCAGCTCTTCGCGCGCGAGACGCTCCTCGTGCCACGCCGGGACCTCCCCGCCCGCGGCGAGCCGGAACCACAGGAAGCCGTGGCCGGCGAGCGTCAGCAGGTAGGGCAGGTCGCCGATCGGCGGGAACGGCGTGCGCCCCATCAGCTCGACCGGTACGCGTCCTTTGTAGCGCGCGAGATCGAGCTCGACCGGCTGCGCCGAGCGCGCCAAGTTCGCGACGCACAGGATGATCTCGTCGCCATGCTCGCGCAGGTACGCGAGGATCTTACGATTGCCAGGCCTGAGGAACGTGAGCCGGCCGCGGCCGAAGGCGCGAAAACCGTTTCGCACGGCCAGCATCCGCCGGTTCCAGTTGAGCAGCGAAGCCGGCTCGCGCAGCTGTGCCTCGACGTTGACCGCTTCGTAGCCATAGATGGCGTCCATGATCGGCTGAAGATAGAGCCGCTGCGGGTCCGCGCGCGAGAATCCAGCATTGCGCTCGGGGCGCCACTGCATCGGCGTGCGGACGCCGTCCCGGTCGCCGAGGTAGATGTTGTCGCCCATGCCGATCTCGTCGCCGTAATAGAGAATCGGCGAGCCGGAAATCGACAGGAGCAGGCTCGTCATCAACTTGATCTTGCCGGAATCGTTCTCGAGCAGCGGCGCGAGACGCCGCCTGATACCGACGTTGACGCGGGCGCGCGGATCGGCCGCGTACATCTGATACATGTAGTCGCGTTCCCTGCTCGTGACCATCTCGAGCGTGAGCTCGTCGTGATTGCGCAGGAAGACCGCCCACTGGCACGACTCCGGAATGTCGGGCGTCTGCGCCATGATCTCGGTGATCGGGTGTCGCTCCTCCTGCGCGATAGCCATGTACATCCGCGGCATCAGCGGGAAGTGATAGGCCATGCTACATTCGTCGCCGTCGCCGAAGTATTCGCGCACGTCCTCGGGCCACTGGTTCGCCTCGGCGAGCAGCAGCGTGTTCGGGTAGTGCGCGTCGACCATCGCGCGCAACTGCTTGAGCACCGCGTGCGTCTCCGGGAGGTTCTCGTTGTTCGTGCCCTCGCGCTCGCAGAGGTACGGGATCGCGTCAAGCCGAAATCCGTCCACACCCAGATCGAGCCAGAACCGCATCGCGCGGAAGACTGCCTTCAACACCTGCGGGTTGTCGAAGTTGAGGTCCGGCTGATGGCTGAAGAAACGATGCCAGTAGAACGCCTTGGCGACATCGTCCCAGGCCCAGTTCGACTTCTCGGTGTCGGTGAAGATGACGCGCGTGCCCGCGTACTTGGTCGGATTGTCGCTCCAGACGTACCAGCTGCGCTTCGACGAGCCCTTCGGCGCGCGGCGGGCCGCCTGGAACCACGGATGCTGGTCGGACGTGTGATTGATGATGAGCTCGGTGATGACGCGCAGGTCGCGCCGGTGTGCCTCGCGCACGAACTGAAGAAAGTCCGGCCGGGTTCCGTACACGGGATGCACGTTGCGGTAATCGGAGACGTCGTAGCCGTCGTCGCGCAGCGGCGACGGGTAGAACGGCAGCAGCCAGACCGTGTTGACGCCGAGATCTCTGACGTAGTCAAGCTTCTCGGTGAGGCCGTGGAAATCGCCCACGCCGTCGTCGTTCGAATCAAAAAACGCTTTGACGTGCAGCTGGTAGACGACGGCGTCCTTGTACCAGTGGACATCCGACGCCGCGGCTGGCGCCTCGGTCGCCGGCGTCACGGGTGCTGCCGCCGTCGGGCGAATCCGTTCGGCGTATGCGGCCGGAATCGATGTCGCCATCGTCGTCGCTATAGGAAGTAGTCGAAATCGCGCTCGGTGCGCACGCGCCGTCGCAGCCTGAACAGATGGGCGGGCGTTCGCGCCGGATCGAGCTGCACGAAATTGCGCGCTCCACTCCAGAGGAACCGTGCACCTGTCAGCAGGTCGTGGACCTGGAACGCGCGCTCGCGTCTCGAGCCCCAGCACGATGGGGTCGAGCGTCACCCACCCCGCCTGCGTGTGGTGCGGATCGAGATTGACGACTACGAGCACAGCGTTCTCGCCGGCCGGATCGACCTTGCCGTAGCAGATCATCTCGTCGTTGTCGATCGGGAAGAAGGCGAGTCCGCCGTCGTGCTGGAGCGCCGGATTGTCGCGCCGCGCGGCGTTGACGCGGCCAATGAAGTCCGCGAGGCTGTCTGGACGCGCGAGATCCCACTGTCTGAGCTCGTACTTCTCCGAGTCGAGGTACTCCTCGGTCCCGGGCTCGCGTGGCGTACGCTCGAGAAGTTCGAATGCCGGTCCGTAGATACCGTAGTTCGCCGACATTGTTGCCGCGAGCACGAGCCGCGCCATGAACGCGGCGCGTCCGCCAAACTGCAGGGGCTCGGGCAGGATGTCCGGTGTGTTCGGCCAGCAGTTGGGGCGCAGATATTCGCGCCCCGGCCCACGCGTCAATTCGGTGAAGTAGTCGGTGAGCTCGGCCTTGGTGTTCCGCCATGCGAAGTACGTGTACGACTGCGTAAAGCCGAGCTTCGCGAGCCGGTGCATCACCTTCGGCCGCGTAAAGGCTTCCGAGAGGAAGATCACGTCCGGATGTTCCGCCTTGATCCGTCCGATCGTCCATTCCCAGAATTCGAACGGCTTGGTGTGCGGGTTGTCGACGCGGAAGATCCGCACGCCTTCGCGGATCCAGAACTTGAACACGCCTTCGAGCTCGCGCCACAGACCTGTCCAATCATCCGACTCGAAATTGAGCGGAAAGATGTCCTGGTACTTCTTCGGCGGGTTCTCCGCGTACTGCACCGTGCCGTCCGGCCGCCAGCGGAACCAGGACGGATGCGCCGCGACCCATGGGTGGTCCGGCGCGCACTGGAACGCGATGTCGAGCGCGAGCTCGAGGCCCAGCTTGCGGGCGCTCGCGACGCAGCCGGCGAAAATCCTCGATGCCGCCGAGCTGCGGGTGGATCGCCGTGTGGCCGCCCTCGGCGGCGCCGATCGCCCACGGACTCCCGACGTCGTCCGGCGCGACCGCCAGCGCGTTGTTGCGCCCCTTCCGCTGCTCGCGGCCGATCGGATGGATCGGCGGCAGGTAGAGCACGTCGAAGCCCATCCGCGCGACGTACGGCAGCCGGGCCTCGCAGTCGCGAAATGTTCCGTGGACGCCGGCGTCGACACCGCATGAACGGGGGAAGAGCTCATACCATGCGGAAAAGCGCGCCCGTTCGCGGTCTACGACCACGGGATACTCGACGGCCGAGGTCGTGGCAAAACGGCGGTCCGGATACCGTGTTGCGATCGCCGCCAAGTCTTCGTCCAGCGCGAGCGCCTGCAGGTCAGGCACGGGCTCATTGCCGCGCAGCCGCGCGGCCCACTGTACGAGCGCATCGCGATCGGCGCCTGCGGCGCGCTGCGCCGCCGCATCGATCAGCTCGGCGCCCGCCAGCGCGGCGATCCGCAGATCAGCGGCCTCGACGCGACGCGCGAAGTCGTGCCGCCACGAGAGGAAATGATCCACCCATGCCATGACTGCGTAGCGGTACCGGCCGACTGGACCGACCGTGAATGTGCCGCGCCAGCGGTCGTTGCCAAGCGCGATCATCGGCGTCTCGTGCCAGCGCTCCTCGTCGTCCCGGCGGTGGAGGAGAACGCAGCCCAGGCTGTCGTGACCATCGGCGAAGCAGTCGGCCTCGACGTCGACCTGCTCGCCGATCACGCGCTTGATCGGGAAGCGCCCGCCGGCGACGGCCGGGGCAACGTTTTCGATGACCGCGCGCGCGCGGCCACCGGCCGGAAATTCCCCCTGCTCCGCCTTGATCGGTTTCCGCGCAGGCATCGGATCAATGCCCTCCCGGTTTGAAGAACAAGGTCGACAGCGGCGGCAACGTGAGCGCCATCGAGTGGAACCGGCCCTGCGCCGGCACCGGCGCCGCGTCGACGCCGCCGAAGTTGCCCCTGCCGCTCCCCCCGTAGATCGGCGCGTCGCTGTTCAGGATCTCGCGCCAATAGCCGCCCTCGGAAGTCCCGACCGTATAGTTCGTGCGCGGCACCGGCGTGAAATTGCAGACCACCAGGACAGGCGTACCCTCGCGCGGCCGGCGCAGGAAGCTGATCACGCTCGCGTCCGCGTCGTGGCAATCGATCCACTCGAAGCCGCGCGGGTCGAAGTCGAGCTCGTGGAGCGCCGGTTCCGCGCGCAGCAACGCGTTGAGGTCGCCGATCCAGCGCGCGACGCCGGCATGCTCGGGATAGCGCAACACGTCCCATTCGAGGCCCGCTTCGTGCGTCCATTCGCGGCGCTGGCCGAACTCGCCGCCCATGAACAGGAGCTTCTTCCCGGGATGTGCCCACATGTACCCGTAGAGGAGCCGCAGGTTGGCGAACTGCTGCCAGGTGTCCCCCGGCATCTTGCCGATCAGCGAGCCCTTGCCGTGGACAACCTCGTCGTGCGAAAGCGCCAGCACGAAGTTCTCGAAGAACGCGTACCAGATCGAGAACGTCAGGCGGTCGTGGTGATACTTGCGGAAGATCGGCTGCTGCCGCAGGTAGTCGAGCGTGTCGTGCATCCACCCCATGTTCCATTTCATGCCGAATCCGAGCCCGCCCAGATAGACGGGTCGCGACACCATCGGCCACGAAGTCGATTCCTCGGCGATCACCTGCGTATCGGGATGATCGCGGTACACCGACTCGTTCAGGTGCCGCAGGAACTGGATCGCGCCCAGGTTCTCCTTGCCCCCGTGCACGTTGGGGATCCACTCGCCCGCCTTGCGCCCGTAGTCGAGATACAGCATCGATGCGACCGCGTCCACGCGCAGGCCGTCGACGTGGTACTGATCGAGCCAGAACATCGCGCTCGACAGCAGGAACGCCCGCACTTCGTGGCGATCGTAATTGAAGATCGAACTGTTCCACTCGGGATGAAAGCCCTGGCGCGGGTCGGCGTGTTCATAGAGGTGGGTCCCGTCGAAGTAGGCGAGACCGTGACCATCGGTGGGAAAGTGCGATGGCACCCAGTCGAGGATTACGCCGATGCCTTGACGATGCAGGGCGTCGACGAGATACATGAAATCCTGCGGTGTGCCGTAGCGCGCCGTGGGCGCGAAGTAGCCGGTCGTCTGGTAACCCCACGAGCCGTAGAACGGATGCTCGGTGACCGGCAACAGCTCGACGTGCGTGAATCCGTGATCGCGCACGTAGTCGGCCAGCGGCTGCGCGACGTCGCGATAGCTCGGCAACCGGTTGTCGTCGCGCCGCCACGAGCCCAGATGGACCTCGTAAATCGAGATCGGCGCATCGAGCGCGTTGTGCGCAGCGCGCGATCGCATCCACTCGGCATCGCGCCATTCGTAGTCGAGCGTCCACGCCCGTGACGCGGTGGACGGCGGCACTTCTGCGAAGAGCGCGAACGGGTCGGCCTTGTCCATTTCCTGACCCTTGGCGCCGACGACCCGGAATTTGTACCCATCGCCAGGCGTCACCGCGGCGACCGTCCCTTCCCAGATCCCGGATGCATCCGCTCGCGGCACGAGCGGATGCGCGTCGGCGTCCCAGCCGTTCCACGCGCCGATGACCGATACGCGTGTCGCATTCGGCGCCCACACGCGGAATGTGGCCGCGCCGCGGCCAAGCTGACAGCCCATTACCGTGTACAAGCGGCCGTGCGTTCCTTCCCGAAAGAGGTAGACGTCCTGTTCGCCCAGCATGGTTCTCGCGGAAGTATTGTTCGAAGGGCCGCGAGCGCGGCAAAGGGCGGAATCCGGCCCGCCGACCAATGCTACGCCATCGGACGGGCGGTTGACACGCCCCCCGCTCAAAGCATCGACGAATAACGACCTTGGCGCACGTGCCATTCGAGCGCAACACGAGCCGCGCGTGCACTCGGGGGAACTTGGGCGCGGTCGCGGTGTCTTGTTGCGCCGCATCAGCGATGCGGAGCTTGCGTCTCGAGTGGCTCGACGTGGATGGTGACCTGCGACTTTGCGAGATGTCCGGTCAGCGCGGCCTCGATCCGGTCGCACAGCGCGTGCGACGTCGCGACGGTCGTGCCGCCGGGAACGAGCAGGTGGAACTCGAAGAAGCGCCGCGCGCCCGCCTTCCGCGTGCGCAACGCATGGAAGCTCGCCTCCGCCGGGAGCACGTCGCGGATCAGCGCCTCGGCGCGCTTCACCTCCGTCGGGCGGCAGCGCCACATCCATGAGCCCGTCGGCCGAGCGCTTGAGCAAGACGACGCCAGTGACGATGATGTGGATGCCGACTGCGATCGCCATCAGCGGGTCGAGAATCGACCACTGCGGCATCACCATGACGACCAGGAGACCGGCCAGGATTCCGACGGACGTCCAGACGTCGGTCATGAGGTGCTTCGCGTCCGCCTCGATGGTGATACTGTCGTGCGCACGTGCAACCTTCAGCATGACGCGCGAGGTCGCAAAGTTCATCGCGCCGGCGAGAAACGCGACCAGGATCCCGGGGCCGAGGCGCATGATTGGCTGCGGCTCGATCAGCCGGTGGACCGCGGACCACATGATCGCTACGGCGGCGAAGAGGATCAGCGCGCCCTCGACGCCGCTCGAGAAATACTCGGCCTTGTCGTGTCCGTAGGCGTGCCGGTCGTCGGCCGGCTGCTCGGCGAGGGTCACTGCGCCCAATGCGACCAGCCCTGCCGCCAGGTTGACGAGCGACTCCAGCGCGTCGGACCACAGGCTCACCGAGCCGGTCAGGAAATACGCGCTGAACTTGAGGACGATCGTCGCCAGCGACGTGCCGATCGACAGGAACGCCATTCTGCGCACAGCATGCATCGTGTCCGTCCTGATTCCCGGTAACGAATCCCCGCAGAGATTCCTCCGCCAGCGTATGGTCGCCCGAGGGGACCGGCGCGACGTTGAGCAGGATCAAGCGCAGTCCGCCGGCAAGGTGTGGGCGAGCGATAATGCGTCGCAAGGTCGTTGCGACGACCCCGTGGGCCCAACTCACAGAGATCGTGTCGCAGGGTCACTTCGTCCGTCATGCCCGCGCACTGGGAAATTTTCGGCAAGGTCATCGACCACTATGGGGATGCCGGCGTGTGCTGGCGGCTTTCCCGTCAGCTCGCGGCCGAGCATGCGCTCGGCGTGACGCTTTGGCTCGACGATCTCGGCACGCTGTCGCGGATCGCGCCGGGCATCGACCGTGGACGCGCGGTTCAGAACGTCGAGGGCGTCACCGTACGTCTCTGGGACGAACGCGCGCTGCCCGTACCGGGCGCCGACGTGATCGTCGAGGCATTCGGGTGCGGGCTGCCGGAACCGTTGGTGAGGGGGATGGCCGAGCGCACGCCGCCACCCGCGTGGTTCGTGCTCGAATATCTTTCTGCCGAAGCCTGGATCGACGGCGCGCACGGTCTCGCGTCGCCCCACCCGCGCCTGCCCGTCGAGCGCCGGTTCTGGTTTCCGGGGTTCACACCGAAGAGCGGCGGGCTCCTGCGCGAGCGGGGCTTGATCGAGGCGCGCAACGCGTTCCAGAGCGACGCTGGTGAACGGAACAACTTCTGGGCGTCGCTGGCCATCCCGGCGCCCGATGCGGAAGAGCTTCGCGTCTCGCTCTTCTGTTACCCGAATCCCGTTCTGCCTGCCCTCTTCGACGCGTGGGCCGACGGCGACGTCGCGGTGACCTGCCTCGTGCCAGAAGGCATTGCGGCCGGGGCGCTCGATCTCTGGACCGGCGGCAACGTTCCGCATCGCAACCATCCACTGCTCCGCGGGCGGCTCGCCATTCACGCGATCCCCTTCGTCGCCCAAGATGCCTATGACCGGCTGCTGTGGGCGTGCGACGTCAACTTTGTTCGCGGCGAAGATTCGTTCGTCCGCGCACAGTGGGCGGCGCGGCCTTTCCTATGGCATGTCTACCCCCAAACCGAGGGTGCCCATTGGCGCAAGCTCGAGGCGTTCGTCGACCGCTACACGGCCGCGCTGGACAGCGAATCGGCGGGGGCGGTGCGCCGGTGCTTCCAGGCGTGGAACGGCGAGCCCGGTGCCGGCGCGATTGCTGACGTCTGGCTGGATCTTGCCGCCCGCCGCCCCCAAATCGCCAAGGCCGGCGGTTCGTGGGCCGTGGAGCTTGCCCGACAACCCGATCTCGCCTCCGGTCTGGTCAAGGCGGTCAAAGGTGCGCTATAATTAAAAGTTTTCCGAATCAACCAATTAAGCATTCAGGTGCCGTTATGAAAATCGCCCAGGAAATCCGCGCCGGCAACGTGATCATGATCGGGAACGACCCGATGGTGGTGCAGAAGGCCGAGTTCAACAAGTCCGGCCGCAATGCGTCGGTCGTCAAGATGAAGTTGAAGAATCTCCTGTCCGGGTCGGGGACGGAGTCGGTCTACCGCGCCGACGAGAAGTTCGACGTCATCCAGCTCGAGCGCAAGGAAGTGACGTATTCGTATTTCGCCGACCCGCTCTACGTGTTCATGGACAGCGAGTACAACGAGCACGAGGTCGAGGCCGAGAACATGGGCGACGCAATCCGCTACCTCGCCGACGGCCTCGCCTGCGAACTGACGTTCTACGAGGGGAAGGCCATCTCCGTCGAGCTGCCGACCTCGGTCGTCCGCGAAGTGACCTACACCGAGCCTGCGGTCAAGGGTGACACGTCGGGCAAGGTGCTGAAGCCGGCGAAAATCGGCACCGGCTTCGAGGTGCAGGTGCCGCTGTTCGTCTCCACGGGCGACTCCATCGAGATCGACACGCGCTCGGGCGAGTACCGCCGGCGCGTTTGACTTCGTCTGTTTGCGGGAAAGCAAGGGCTCCGCTTGCGGGGCCCTTTTTTTCTGCTTGATCGCGGGCAAATCCGGCCGGTTTTGCGGTTCGGGCCTCGTTGATCCACGTCAACACCGGATCTGCGGGGGGATGGGACGATTCTGCCTAGCGGTGGTTCGGGCCAGCCCGACATTCGGTAGTGCAGGGCGACATACGAACGCACAATCCCGAACCGCCGTGATGCCCGGATGAATCCCTTCATCACCATGCGGATTCTTTGCGCGATCCTGTGCTTCGCCTTTGCCGCCGTTGCGCCGGCCAAACCGGCGCCGACGGCCGCGCCCGCCGCGAACCCCAACGAGACATGCCTTGCGTGCCACTCCGCCCAGGACGCCAAGGGCGCGGGGGGCAAGTCGATCGTGGTCGATGGCGCGAAGTTCGCCGCATCGGTGCATGGCAGCCTCAACCTCAAATGCAGCGACTGCCACTCCGACGTCTCAGCCGACAAGATCCCGCATGCCGAGAAGCTGAAGCCGGTCAACTGCGCCACCTGCCACGAGCAGCCGGTGAAGGAATACAGCGCCACGGTACACGGCAAGGCGCGCAAAGGTGGCAACACGGTCGCCGCGACCTGTACGGACTGCCACGGAACGCATGACATCCTGCGCTCGAAGGATCCGGCGTCGCGCACGAGTCACGCCATCATCGAAGCGACATGCTCGCGCTGCCACGGCGATGACGCCACGGTGGCGAAGGGCAAGCTCCCGGGTGGCAACGTCGGCAGCAAGTTCCACGACAGCATCCACGGCAAGGCGCTCAAGGGAGCCGCGCAAGGGTCCGCCCCCACCTGCACCAACTGCCATGGCGCGCACAGCATCCTGGCCAAGGGCGAACCGGACAGCAAGACGAACCGCGCCAAGGTCCCCGACACCTGCGGGACGTGCCACAAGCCGGAGCGCACCTCGTACATGAGCGGCATGCACGGCAAGCTGCGCCAGGACGGCGTGCTGGCCGCGCCGGGCTGCACCGATTGCCACAGCGCCCACGCCATCCAGCAGCACGAGGCGCCGAAATTCCAGACCGAGGTGATCAAGGAGTGCGGTACCTGTCACTCCGAGTACCTCTCGACGTATCGGGACACGTTCCACGGCCAGGTCACCGCGCTGGGCTACGCGCGGATGGCGACCTGCGCGTCGTGCCACGGCGCGCACGACGTGCTGCCGGCGGCGAACCCGGCCTCGATGGTCTCGGCGCAGAACCGCTTGAAGACCTGCCAGAAATGCCATGCCGGCGCGAGCGCGAATTTCGCGAGCTTCGACCCGCACGCGAACCGGCACAACAAAGCGCGCGATCCGATCTATTACTATTCCGCAATGTTCATGGAGTTCCTGCTGATCGGCGTATTCGCGTTCTTCGGCATTCACACGGTGTTCTGGCTCTACCGCGAGCTGCGCGTCAAGTTCGCGGGTGGCGGCAAACGCGACGAGGGACATTGATGACGACCGCTACGGGTCATCCGGCCGCAGCGGCGGCCGGTATCGAAGCCGGGGCACCCGGCCTCAGGCAACGCTATTACCGGCGCTTCACGCCGCTCGAGCGCATCATGCACGCGGCGCTGATGCTGACGTTCGTCGGCTGCGCGCTGTCGGGCCTGCCGCTCCTCTACGCGGACAAGGCGTGGGCCCTGACGCAGGCGCGGATCCTGGGCGGCTTCGAGGGCGCGGGCGTCATCCACCGCGTCTGCGCCTTCGTGATGATCGTCGTGTTCGTGAGCCACGTCGTCCTGGTGTTCGGGAAGGCGATCATGAGCGGACGCGTGATGGCGGTCCTGTGGGGCCCGGATTCGATGGTGCCGCAGCCGCAGGACGGCATCGACATCTGGCGCAATTTCAAGTGGTTCATCGGCCGCGGCCCGCAGCCGCAATTCGACCGCTGGACGTATTGGGAAAAGTTCGACTACTGGGCGGTGTTCTGGGGGATGTTCATCATCGGCGGCTCGGGGCTCCTGCTCTGGTTCCCGGTGTTCTTCTCGAAGCTCCTGCCCGGCTGGATGTTCAACATCGCGGCGCTCGTGCATGGTGAGGAAGCACTGCTCGCCGTCGGTTTCATCTTCACGTTCCATTTCTTCAACGGCCATGTGCGGCCGACCAAGTTCCCGATGGACACGGTGATCTTCACCGGGCGCATTTCGGAGCACGAGCTCAAGGAGGAGCGCGGCGCGGAATACGAACGACTGGTCAGGGAGGGCCGGCTCGCCGAGAAGGAAGCGACGCCACCGACCGCCGAATCGACATGGTTCGGCTGGATCGTCGGGGGCGCGGCGCTGGTGCTCGGCATCATTGCGGTCGTCCTGATCGTTTACAGTCTCTTCTAGTTATACTGACGGCGGCGGTACCCGGCAGCGCCGGTGGATCGCCGCATGTCGCCGCTGCCGACCAAGCGTTGTTCCCAAGCGGGATTGCCACGCGCGGGTGACCGCAATGCGGGCCGCGGCGGAGTTGCAGTCGAACCCAGGAGATGGAGTCGGCGATGAAGATCACGTTGGGGCGTCGCACGTTGATGCTGGGCACCACGACGACTATCGTCGTCGGCGCCATCGCGCTTGCGGTCCTGGGTGCCGGCGGCATCGTCGCCTGGGAGTACAGCAACAGCAACGAGTTCTGCACGAACGTATGCCACGCGGTGCACCCGGAGGAGCCCGTCGCGCACGCGGCGGCGTTTCATGCGCGTGTCAATTGCGTCGAGTGCCATATGGGCCGTCTTTCGACGCTCCAGCTGATGGCTATCAAGCCGACGCATTTCAACGAACTCTGGGGGATGATCGTCGGCTACGAGCGTCCGACCGTGACCCACAGCCTCCGCCCGGCGCGCGAGTCGTGCGAGGCCTGCCATTGGCCGGAGGCGAGCCACGACGACACCGTCCGCTACAAGTATCGCTACGGGTCCGATCCGAAGAGCACGCAGGGACGCACCACGCTGCAGATGCACACCGGATCGGCTCTGGCGCTCACCCGCGCCGATAAGGAACCCCCGCCGCAGTCGCGTCCCGGTGGCGCCGTCGCCAAGGGCATCCACTGGCACATCGCGCAGGACGTCGAGTTCGTCGCGCTCGATCCGGAGAAACAGAAGATCCCGCTCGTTGAGGTCCGCGGCTACGACGGTAAGGTGAAGGCGACTTACTTCGATGCAACCGCGGGCGTCTCCCGCGCCGACGCGGAGAAGATGCCGAAGCGGCGCATGGACTGCATCGACTGCCACAATGCATCCGGCCATCCGTTCACCAATCCGGCGAGACTGGTCGACGACGCGATGGAGGATGGGCGTATCGACCGGAGCATGCCGTCGATCAAGGTACGCTCGGACGCGATCATCCAGAAGTCCGCCGGGATCGGCGGGCCGGACAAGGAGCGCGCGGCGAAGTTCGCACAGATCATCGCTGCGGAAGCGCCTAAGGATGCTCCCGCGAAGTCGAAGGACACCGAGAAGAAGTTCGCGGACACGATGCAGCAGATCCTCATGCTGACGTCGTTTTCCGGCGAGCGCAACGGCAAGCCGCTCACCTGGAAGGATTTTCCCAACAACGCCGGGCACTTCGATTCTCCCGGCTGCTTCCGCTGCCATGACGGCAAGCATATGAACGAAAAGGGCGAGGCGGTGCGCCTGCAGTGCACGCTGTGCCACGCGCTGCCGCAGGTCGAGCGCGAAAACGGCCAGCGCTCGGTCGCGTCGACGGTCGCGCCGGGCATGACGCCGCCGGACAGCCACGAAGCCCCGAACTGGATGCACGACCACCGCTCGAAGATCGACAGCTCGTGCGCGATGTGCCACGGCCCGATCAAGTGGGGCAACGAGGGCGGCAGCTTCTGCGCGAACCCCGCCTGCCACGGACGGAAGTGGCCCGAGCTCGAGCTCGACGCGAAGAAGGGTTGAGAGAACCTCCACCACGGGGCGGATGAGCTTGTGCGGTCCCGCGGCACTTGCCGCGCGATGACCGCGCGGCTCAGGACCGCGCGGGACGCTTGTGCAGCTTGCGCTGCAGCGTGCGGCGATGCATCGACAGCGCGCGCGCCGTCGCCGAGATGTTGCCGTCGTTGTCGTGCAGCACGCGCTGGATGTACTCCCACTCGACGCGCTCGACGGACATCGGCCTGGCGTCGATGGGGAGCGCATCGTCGCCTTCCTCGCGGCCGAATGCCGCGACCACCGTGTCGGCATCGGTAGGCTTGACAAGATAGTACGTGGCACCGAGCTTGATCGCCTCGACTGCGGTCGGAATGCTGCCGTGTCCCGTAAGCACGACGATTCGCGTATGCGCGTCGGCCGCTTTCAGCCGCGATACAAGCTTCAGACCCGACTGATCGGGAAGCTTCAAATCGACCACCGCGAACTCCGGCGCGTTGGCGTCGATCGCCTGCGCGGCATCTTCGAACGTGTGCGCGACGGTCACCGCGAAGCCGCGAGCGCCGAGTGCGCGGCGGAGCACGTCGCAGAGCGCCGCGTCGTCGTCGACAAGGAGCAGGCTGGCGCGCTCGTCGATATCGTCGGTCGTGTTCATTTTGTTCCGCCCGTTATCGTCAACCCTCGCAACGGCAGCCGGAATTCGGCGGAAAGGCCACCGCCTGTTCGGCTCGACCAGCGAATCGTGCCGCTCAGACGGGCGACCGTCGACGACGCGAGCACGAGGCCCAACCCCGTGCCCTTCCCCGGCTCTTTGGTCGTGAAGAATACGCGTCCCAGCTTGTCGAGGCTGCCCGCCGGGACGCCGCCACCGCGATCGCCGACGGCAACGGTGAGCCAATCAGCGTCCCACCGGGCGTTGAGATCGACATGATGCGGCGAGGCATCGGCCGCGTTGTTGAGCAGGATCAGTATCGCCTGCTGCAGCGATTGGTCGGCGAAGATCTGGGGCACCGGCACCGTTCCGTCCCAACGGGCTTCGAGCGGCACGTCGGGCCGCATTGCACGGAATCGTTCCACAACCTCTGCAAGGAAGCCATCCAGCGACGCGCGCCCGCCCCCTGCGGCGCATGCGTGGCCGGCGGCGGCGTGGAGATTGGCAAGCGCCCGCCGACATGCGTCGATCTGCGCGGCGAGGATCGCAACGTCCCGCTGCCGCCCCGGTGTCTCGGCTTGGCGACGCATTTCGCCGACCACGACGTCCATCGTCGTCAATGGCGTGCCCAGCTCGTGCGCGGCGCCAGCGGCGAGCGTGCCGAGGCGCAGTACCGCCTCGTCGTTCAACGCGCGCCGCTCCGCTTCCCGCAGCAGGCGCTCGTCCTCGCGCCGCGCCGCAACCACGCCACCAATGAACCATGCCGTCACCGTCGCCGTCAGCGCGAAGCTCACCCAGAGACCGAGCGCCGTCAGCGCGTCCGGCAGCACCTCACCCGTCGAGTAGCGCAGCGGTGCGGCGAACCGGAACGCCAGGGTGAAACTGGCCACGACGAGCAGCGTCCCTGCGACGGCGAGCCGCCACGGCAGCAGCAGGGCGATCAACACGACATGCAGCAGATAGAGAAGGGCGAACGGGTTGGCCGTTCCGCCGGCAAGGAGCAACAGCGCACTGAAGGCGGCGAGATCGAACCCGAGATGGAGGGCGACTTCGGAATGCGTGGCCGGCGTGCCGCGCCTCAGCCGTGACACCGTGAGCACGTTCATCGCCACGAGTGCAGCGATTACCAAGACGATGGGAAGGACGGGCAGCCCGACGCCGAGCGCCAGCGCAATACCGACCGCCGTGGCCTGGCCGGCGATCGCCACGCTGCGCAGACGCAGCAACTGGCGCAGGATCACAACGGGGGCGGGAGGCTCGTCTGGCCGCGCCGAAGCCACGTGCCATGCACGCGCCGGTGGCAGGTCTTGCCGGCTCGGGGCCGCCGGCGATGGTGCGGCGGGCGTGGAATGGGCGTCCATGGACGGGAGCCGTCGCCGCGGCATCCGCTGCGCCGTGGCGGTGATCAGCAGAAGGTTCAACGGACGCTTTTACCAGAGTGCGGCATCCGCGGCAATTCGCCGCATCACCATCTTGCAGAGACCCCAGCGACGTGATGGGCGCCGTGGAAAAACCGACCCTCATTCTCCCAACGAAAAAGCCGGCGCGAGCCGGCTCTTTCGGTAGTGCGCGAAGCTCCCGCTACTGTGCCAGCACCCACTTGACGAGCGAGTTGAGGTCGTCGCCCTTGGCCTTGACTTCAGGATGGCCCTGTGCGGCGGACAGCTTGGCCACGATCGTCTTCTGAGCGTCGGCGTTGCCCTTGTACTTGGCGGCGATCTCCTTGAAGGCCGGCCCTACCTTCTTCGTGCTCACGTCGTGGCAATTCATGCAGCCACTGCTCTTCGCCAGCGCCTCCTGCGCGTTCGCCGCGCCGGCGACCATGAATCCCGCGGCCACGACGGCCGCAATCACGACTGATCTCATCTTGTTGCCTCCTCGAGTGTTGGATTTCCGCTCGTGGTGCGCACAGCACTGCCCCGCCCACCACGCTGACGTGCGGCGAGATTCTAACGCATCAGGCCCCGCTCGGTTGACAGGGTGCCCCCTGGCTCGGCGGGCGCTGCGGAGGTGGGGCGCCGGCCCGCTTCAGCCGGCGCGCGTACCGGCTAGAGCGACTGGATCCACTTCGCGATCGTCTTGAGGTCGTCGTCCGACGCCTTCACTGATCCGTGCGCCTTCGACCCCTTGATCGCGGCGACAGCGTCGGCTTCCGATTTTCCTTTCAGCTTGGCTGCCGCGTCCTTGAACGACGGGCCCATCTTCTTCGTGTCGACCGCGTGGCAGGTCATGCAACCAGCCTTCTGCGCCGCCGCTGCCCCGTCCTGCGCATTCGCAACGCCCGCTGCCAGCAGACCGGCGGCGACCGCCACCGCAATCACGACCGACTTCATGTTCGCTCCTCTTCGAGAAGTACCCCACCCGCGCGCGAACAACCAAACTCCGCCGCCTTCGGGGCACGCGGACTCCATGCTTTCATGCCTCGGCCCAACCCGGGTTGACGTAGCGCAACAAAAGGGAGATCAGCGAGACCCCGACCGACGTCCTCACATGCAGGCGCGATCCGGGGCACGATGCCGCGCCAGCCACAGCGGGGTCCGCGAGCGTGGCACCTTGCAAACGAAGTGATAGCGGGCGACATGGTAGCTGGGGTCGAAGCCGAAGAAATTGAGCTTCATGCGCAGGAGTTCCTCGGCACGATAGGCCTCCAGCGGCTTGGCCGCCTCGTCGGCGCTCCGACGGGCGTTTCGTTCGGCGAGCAACTGGTCGAGCCCGGAATCGGCGGCGAGCGCATGAGCGCGCACGCAGACCTCGGCCCGGAACGCAGCCGCAGTCGCGCCGAAATGGTCGTCGATCAGTCCCATTGCCGCCGCGGCACCCGCACCGACGGGCTGCCGGCCCTCGGTGATGCGCTGGACCTCTTCCGGCCCGACACGGCGTGGCAGCAGATACGTCCAGTACTCGGAACCATAGAGGTTGCCCATGCCCTTGTAGTGTGGGTTGAAGATCGTGCCGTCGCGAGCCCAAACGCGATCCGCAGCAAGCGCCAGGAAGACGCCCCCCGCTCCGGCGTTGCCCTGCATCGCGGCGATCGTGAGCTGGCGCTGCGTCCCGATGATCTCGCCAACGAGATCGTTCATCGCGTTGATGTTGCGCCACGATTCTTCGGCCGGGTGCGCCGAAGCCTCGATCAGATTCAGGTGGATGCCATTCGACCAGAAGTCGGGTCCGCCCATCAATGCGATGACGCGCGTCGGGCGCGATTTGGCGTAGCGATACGCGTGCCGGAGCGCCTCGCAGTGCGCGGTGCCCATCGCCCCGTTGTAGAACGGGAAATGCAGGTAGCCGACCGCACCGGCTTCCTCGTAGCGGATCGGCCGCCACGTCGGGCGCGCGACGATCGCTTCCGGCGCGAGCGGCACTTCCGCCACCCCGGACAAGCGATCGCCGAGGACCATCGTCGCGGGCAACTTGAACTGCGGGCCGTCGCCGCTTACGCGCTTCAGATGCGTGATCCAGACGGCGCCGTCGACGGTCGCGCGCAGGATCGCGCCGTCGCGCTGCGCGATGATCTCGCCGGCGCGGCCCGACCGCTCGCCCTCCGGATGCGCGTCGTACAGGAACACCGATTGGCCCAGGATTTCGTCCTGCACCCCCGGGACGCCATCCGCAGCACGGATCTTGCGCAGCACGATCGTCGTCGTGTCGGCGTGCCAGTCGATTGCACGATCCTGCTGGCGCATCAACGGCCGCGGCCGGCCTCGCACACCGGGTCTCGCATAGTCCAGAGGCACGGGCTTCTGGCCGCGTTCGAGCCGATCCAGCGTGAGTTGCAACGCCGCGACCGCCGCTTCGGTCACTTCGTTCCGATAGAGGCTGCTCTTCGTCGCATCGCGCATCGGAAAGCCCACACTCGCCCAGACATCGCCGGCGTCCATCTCGCCGTTCGCTTCGATCGCCGTGACACCCCACTGCGTCTCGGCGTCGACGATCGCCCAATCGAGCGCTGACGGACCGCGATCTCCCTCGACGCCCGGATGGATCACGATGCAGCGGCAGCGGCGCCACACCGATTCGGGGATCTTCCGCTTGAGGAACGGCGCGACGACGAGATCGGGCTTCCAAAGCGCCACCGCTTCTTCGGTGACGCTATCGTTGACGTCGAATTCGACCGACACCGCGTGGCCGGCAGCGACCAGCTCGACGTAGAGCCGCTGCGTCAGGCTGTTGAACGAATGCGCGAGGAGCAAGACACGCATCAGCAAATGCGAGGCAGCTGCTCGCCGGTCAGCCAGTCGACGATGCGGCGGCCGCCGAAGGCCGTGTCCATCTGCACGAAATGGTGCGGATCGGCGATCGCTTCGCCGATGATCGCCGCGTGGCGCCCCAGTGGGTGTGCGCGCATAGCGGCCACCAGTCGGTCGGCATCTTCTGCCCCGCAGATCGCGACCAGCTTGCCCTCGTTGGCAACGTATAACGGATCGAGGCCGAGGAATTCGCAGGCGGCGCTGACCTGCTGCTGCACCGGGATCCGTTTTTCGGCGATTACCATCCCGCACCCGGACTGCGCCGCCAGTTCGTTCAGCGTGGTCGCGAGCCCGCCGCGCGTCGGGTCGCGCAGGCAGTGAATGCCGGGCACCGCCGCGATCATCGCCGCGACGAGGCCGTGCAGCGCCGCGGTGTCCGAGCGGATCGTCGTTTCGAAGGTCAGGTTCTCGCGCAGCGACATGATTGCCACACCATGGTCGCCGATCGTGCCGCTGACGAGGATCTTGTCGCCGGGGCGCGCCCGGTCGCCCGAAATGTCGACACCGACCGGGACGACTCCCATGCCGGTCGTCGTGATGAACACGCCGTCGCCCTTCCCCCGCTCGACGACTTTGGTGTCGCCGGTGACCACGGGCACGCCCGCGTCCCTCGCCGCCGCTGCCATCGATTCGACGATGCGCTTCAGGTCCGCGAGCGGAAAGCCTTCCTCGAGAATGAAGCCCGCGGCAAGGTAGAGCGGCTGCGCGCCGGCCATCGTGACGTCGTTGATTGTCCCGTGCACCGACAGGCAACCGATGTCGCCGCCGGGGAAGAACAGCGGCGATACCACGTGGCAGTCGGTCGATACGACCATGCGGCCCGCCGGCACGCGAAAACGCGCCTGATCGTTGCGCTGTGCGAGCCACTCGTTGTCGAACGTGCGCAGGAACAGCTCGTCGACGAGCTGCGCCGTCGCGCGGCCGCCGCCGCCGTGCGTCATGTCGACACGGCCGCTCCGGAAGTCGATGGGACGAACGTAGCCGTCGCGCACGGGGCTCATGCCGCCTCGACCTCCGTTCCACCGAGCCATGCATCTGCTTCCCGGCTCACGTCGCTGCCTCCGTCGCGGGCGCCCTGGTCGCATCGGCCGCGGCCTTGAACCGGCCATAGGTGTAATGCGCGGCACACGCGCCTTCCGACGAGACCATGCAGGACCCGATCGGATTCTCCGGCGTGCACACGGTACCGAACACCTTGCAGTCCGCCGGCCGCTTGACGCCACGCAGGATCGCGCCGCACTCGCACGCCTTGTTGTCGGGCACCGACTGGTACGTGATCCCATACCGCGCCTCGGCATCGAATGCGCGGTACGCTTCCTTGATCCGCAGTGCGCTGTACGGCACTTCGCCGAGACCCCGCCACTCGAACGACCGGCGCAATTCGAACACGTCGGCGACCAGCGCCTTTGCCTTGGCGTTGCCCTCGCGCGTCACCGCGCGCGTGAACTCGTTCTCGACCTCCGCCCGGCCGTCGTTGAGTTGCCGCACCAGCATCAGGATCGCCTGCATCACATCGAGCGGCTCGAAGCCGGCAATGACGACGGGCCGCGCGTATTCCTCGGCGAAGTATTCGTAGGGCTGGCTGCCGATCACCGTCGACACGTGCGCGGGACCGATGAAGCCGTCGAGCGGCAACGTCCCCAACTCGCGTACGTCCTTCGATTCGAGGATGTTCGCTATCGCCGAAGGCGTCAGTACGTGGTTGCAGAACACGCTGAAGTTGGCGAGTCCCTGCGCCTCCGCCTCCTTGATCGCGACTGCGGTCGGTGGTGTGGTCGTCTCGAAGCCGATCGCGAAGAACACGACCTCGCGTCCGGGATGCTCGCGCGCGATCTTGAGCGCGTCGGCGCAGGAATAGACCATCCGGATATCCGAACCGCGCGCCTTCGCCTTCACCAACGACAGACCGCGCGATGCCGGAACGCGCATGGTGTCGGCGTACGTGCACAGGATGAGACCCGGCCGCGACGCGAGGTCGATCGCGTTGTCGATACGGCCAATCGGCAGCACGCAGACCGGACAGCCCGGGCCGTGGATCATGTTGACATTGGCCGGCAGCATATCCTTGAGCCCGTAGCGCGAAATTGCATGCGTGTGGCCGCCGCAGAACTCCATGAGATGGTAGCTGCGTCCGGGCCGCGCTTCGCGCGCGATGGCGGCGGCGAGACCGCGCGCGAGATCGCCGTCGCGAAATTCATCGATGTATTTCATCCGGCCGCCTCGCGCAGGAGCCCGGCTTCGGCGAACGTCGCGAGCGTGCGCTCTGCCTCCTCCGGATCGAGTCGCGTCAATGCATAACCGACGTGGACGATCACGTAGTCGCCGCACACGACGCCGTCGACCAGCGCGAGCGAGATCCGCTTCTGCACGCCGCCGACGTCGACCGTTGCCATGTCAGGCGCGGGCAAATCGACAACACGAGCGGGGATGGCGAGACACATGGTCAAACGGCTCCGGCAATCGAGGACAGCACCACCCACGCCTGCCCGAGCGCGAGTCCGCCGTCGTTCGGCGGCACGCTCTGCGCTTCGAGCATGGCCACGCGGCGTGCGGCGAATGCGGTGCGCAATCCACGCGCCAGGATCGCATTGAGGAAACAGCCGCCGCCGCATGCGACGCTCGCGACATCGAGGGCTTCCGTCGCAGTGGCGACCCACTCGGCCAGCGCGGCGACGAGCGTCGCATGGAACAGTGCAGCGCCGAAGCCCGAATCGCCTTCGTCGGCGATCCGCAGCGCCAGTGCAGTGAGATCGAGCTCATTGGCGGCGGAAATCGAGTACAGCGAGGGGTCGGCGGCGACGGGACCGTGACGCTCGGCCAGGCCTTCGAGCAGCATCGCCGCCTGCCCCTCGAACGCCATCCGCCGCCTGACGCCGAGCAGGCCCGCCGCGGCGTCGAACCAGCGGCCCATGCTGCTCGTTTCCGGCGCATTGAACCCGCGCTCGAGCATCGCCGCGACCGCCGGTGCCGCCGGCTCGTCGGCGTAGCGACCGGCGATTTCCGCCGTGCGGCCCCCCCGCGCCAGTGCCGCCGCCGCCATCCGCCAAGGCTCGCGCGCCGCGCGATCGCCGCCGGGCAAACGCAGCGGCGCGAGCCGGCCGATCCGCTCGCAGCGCGCGCCGTCGACGTAGAGCAATTCGCCACCCCACGCCCCGCCGTCGGTGCCCAGCCCGAAACCGTCGAGGGCCAGTCCCAGCACCGGGCCGGTCAGCCGATGCTCGGCTGCGACGGCGGCGATGTGCGCGTGATGGTGCTGGACCGGGCGAGCCGGCACGCCCCACCGCGCCGCCAGCCGCGCCGCGTGGCGAGTGCTGAAGAAATCCGCGTGCAGGTCGTGGGCGACGGCTGCGGGGCGCACGTCGAGGATCGAGACCAGGTGCTCGACCGTTTCCATCAGCATCGTGCACGTCGGCGCGTTGTCGAGCTCGCCGATGTGCTCCGAGACGAACGCCTCGTCGCCGCGCGTCACACACACCGTATTCTTGAAATAGCCGCCCAGCGCGAGGACGGACGGCCCTGCCGTCGCAAGGCGGATCGCGCGCGGCGTGTAGCCGCGGCCGCGGCGGACGAACTGAAACCGTTGCGTCGCGTTGCCGGGCATCGCGCGCACCACGCTGTCGTCGCAGCGGACGACGATGTCGCGGTCGTGGACGAGGTACCCATCGGCAATGCCGGAAAGCCGCCGCCGCGCCTCGTCGTTGCCGGTCACCAACGGCTCGCCGCCCGGATTGGCGCTCGTCATCACGAGTACGAGATCCTGACGCGAGGCAAGCCAGGTCGTGCCGGCGGGACGCCCCGCCGCTTCGTGGAACAGCAGGTAGTGCAGCGGCGTGTACGGCAGCATGGCGCCCAGCCAGGCGAGCCCGGGCGCGACGCCGCGTAGCTCGGCATCGCCGCCGGCGCGTTTTCGCAGCAGCACGATCGGACGCTCGGCGGATTCGAGCAGCGCCTGCTCCGCCGGCGCGACGTCGGCCCAATGCAGCACCGACGCGACATTCGCGACCATCACCGCGAACGGTTTTTCCTCGCGTGCCTTGCGCTCCCGCAGTCGCGCGACCGCTTCGGCGTTGCGCGCGTCGCACGCGAGGTGAAAGCCCCCTAATCCCTTGATCGCAACGATGTCGCCGCGGCGAAGCTGCGCGACCGTTTCCGCAATCGGGTCGATGGCGGAAATGGCCACGCCGCCCGCATCGAGCAGCGCGAGCCGCGGCCCGCACGCGGGACATGCGTTCGGTTCGGCATGAAAGCGCCGGTCGCGCGGGGAGCGATACTCGGCGGCGCAGCGCGGACATTGCGCGAAAACCGCCATGCTCGTCATCGCCCGGTCGTAGGGCAGTCGGTGCGTAATCGTGTAGCGCGGTCCGCAGTTCGTACAGTTGATGAAGGCATAGCGGTAACGGCTGTCGGCGGGATCGAGCAATTCGTCGAGGCAGTCGCCGCAGATCGTGCTGTCCGGCCCGATGGCCGTCATGGCACGCCCGGCGCCGCTTTCCAGGATCGCGAAGCCCTCACACTCCGGGAGCACCGTGCACTCGCCGACGACGACACTGTCGACGCGGGAAAGCCCCGGCGCATCGTCGCGCAGGCGCCGCGTCATCCGCACCACGCGCTCGGCATCACCCTGCACCTCGATGGTCACGCCGGCGGCGTCGTTGCGCACCCAACCTCCCAACGCAAGCTCGGAGGCGAGCCGGTAGACGAACGGCCGGAAGCCGACACCCTGGACGATGCCACGCACGGCAATGCGCCGGCGGACGAGCGTCGCGGGAGTGGTCAGCAGAGCATCCATGAAAGGTGGTCGCGCGTGGGTTAAGCGGTTGTGCGCGGATTCCCGCCGGCTCCGGCGGCTGCTCCGGCAACCGCGGCTTCGAGTTCCGCGATGCGCTGCCGCAGCGCGCGAATGTCCTGGTCGCGCCGCGCGTTCGCCGCCGCTACGCCGCGCTCGAGCCACGCGAGCCAGGCGTCCACGCCTTTACCGGTCGTCGCGGAAACCTGGATGACGTCGAGTCCCGGACGCACGCGGCGCGCATAGCCGATCGCGGCGTCGACGTCGAACCGGACGTACGGCAGGAGGTCGATCTTGTTGACGAGCAGGAGGTCCGCGGCGTGGAACATGTCGGGATACTTGAGCGGCTTGTCGTCGCCCTCGGTTACCGAGAGGATGACGACCTTGTGCGCTTCGCCGAGGTCGAACGCCGCGGGACAGACGAGGTTGCCGACGTTTTCGATCAGCAGCAGACTGCCGACGGCCGGATCGAGCGTGGACAGCGCGTGGCCGACCATGTGCGCGTCGAGATGGCAGCCTTTTCCGGTGTTGACTTGCACGGCCCGGGTGCCCGTGGCGCGGATGCGGTCGGCGTCGAGCGAGGTCTGCTGATCGCCCTCGATCACCGCCACCGGGACTTTCGCCCGCAGCGCCTCGATCGTGCGCACCAACAGTGTCGTCTTGCCGGAGCCCGGGCTCGACACCAGGTTCAATGCGAAAACGCCACGGTCGGCCAACAACCGCCGGTTCAAGGCAGCGTACGCGTTGTTCTTCGCCAGGATATCCTGCTCGATCTGCACGATGCGCGCGGGGGAGACGCCCGGCGCGTGCGCGGCGCCGAGCCTGCCCGTGGCACCAAGGCCGCCTTCGTGCACAGAGCCCCCGCCGTGGACATGGCTGTGCCAAGTGCCGTCCCCGTGCCGATGCCAGCGCTGGTTGCCGCCCGCCTGGGGGCCGAGCGCATCCCCGCCTTCGTGCGCGTGCTCATGGTGGTGGACTGTGTCGTTTGGATGCCGATGCTCGTCCGGGTGTTCGTCGACGGGCGCGCCGTCGATCAAGTTGTCGCCATGGCCACAGCCGCAGGTGGTGCACATTGCCATCTCCTTCCGTTGTGCCGGTCGTGCCGCGACCGGCCTCAAGCGATCTCGATATCACGCACCCGCATATCCTCGCCCTGCACGACTTGGAGCTGATAGCTGCCGCAATGCGGGCACGCGTTCCCCAGCCCCGCAAGCGGCACCCGTGCGCCGCAGGGCATGCACCAGGCCAGACCGGGCGTGGTAACGATGTCGAGCCGCGCCCCAGCGGCGGGCCCACCTCGCGTCACCGCATCGAAACAGAATCGCAGCGCCTCGGCTTCGACATGCGACAGGGCGCCCAACTCGAGCCGGACCGACGCCACGCGCACGGCGCCATTCTTTCGCGCCGCGTCCTCGACGATCTGCAGCATGCTCTCGGCCAGCGCCATCTCATGCATGCGCGACCTCGACCTTGCATGCGACACACGGATCGAGCGCCTGCACGACGAGCCGCGCCTGCCGCGAAAGCATTGTCTCGTCCGTTGCCGGAAGCCCCTCGAGCCCACGCGTAAGCGCGCCGTCCGGATGGAAATTCCATTCGGTCGGGGCGACGATCTGGTAGCCGGCGATGCGATCATCCGCGATCGTCGCGCGATGGAGCAGCAGGCCGCGTGCGGTCTGCACGGCCGCGACCCCTTCGCCCGGATGCGGCGCGAACGCGTCGATCCACGGCACGGCACCGTCATCCACGCGGGTGCCCTGCAAGCGTCCGAGCAACATCGCCAATTCGACGAGGCGCGCCGCCATGCGTACTGGCACCGCATTGCCCCACCGCGCGCGCAGCGCCGCCACCAGCGGATGCGCCTGCACGCGTGCCAGAGCTCCAGTTTCCACCGGCGCGCCTTCCCAGTTCGGGGTGCGTTCGAATTCCGGCGTCGAGCAAAGCGCGGGCAGCACCGATCTCTCCAGCGCTTCGCGGCGCGGCGCGGGCATCAGCCCGACATCGCTCCGGCCCAGCGTCGGCGTGCTACGGAACAACTCGGCCAAGAGTTCCGCCGGCAACGTGCGTGAGCCGCGTGCCCAGGCATCGAACGCATCGACATCACGGCGCGCGAGCCAGGCCGCGGGCGCCTCGCCATAGACGTGCTGTGCGGCGACGTTCGCGAGGTCCTGAGCGAGCGCCGCACGCTGCGGCGCGTCTGCGTCACCGCGCGCATCGGAGGCGGCAGCGTCGAACGCCGCGACCCGCTGCCGCGCGAGGGCGACGGGCGCGGTCAGGCCGTCACGTCCCACTGCGTCCGGCCAATCGATCAACATCCGCCACAGGTATTCCTGGATCGTTTCCAGCACCACACCGACTTCATGTGCGGCAAGGGCCCGCGGTGTCGGGGTCAAACCCGCTGCAGCTTTCGTCGCGCAGGCCGCGGCGGCGCCCTGCGCACGGCTGCAAATCGAATACAGCAAAGGTACCATCGCGGCAGCGGCTGCCGGTGCGCGGCCCGACAGCACGCGCGAAGCGGCGAGCGGTCGCGTCGAATGCACGCTCGCACGGCGTACGCGTCGTCCGTCCCAGTCGAGCCGCACCGTCACCTCACCCTCGATCGTCATGGTCGCCACGAAGAATCCGGCCGCGCAGGAAATCGCGCTTCGATAGCGGTGCGTCGAGATTCCCCCGGAGTCGCGCGAGAGGGCCGGGCTCCGCATCGCCCCTCGCGGCCGCGGATAGATTCGCTGCCGGCATCTCCGGCACTTCCGCGTTTGCCGGATCGAACAACGCCTCGCGCGCAAGCGTGGCGACAAGACGCGCCGTTGCCTGATCCTCGAACTCGGAGAGCGGCGAGAAGAGCGAGCAGACGAGATACTCGCCGAGCGCCTCGTCGCGCGCGCCGACGAATTCGTAATCGCCAGCGGGGAAGCGATAGCTGCGCTTCGCCCCCGGCGGAAGCGACCGCCACGCGGCCGGATCGCGCGGCAATAGCATCAGGTTCATGAACCACGGCGTCAGCATCACGCCGAGCCAATGGCCCTCCCACGGCGCGAACGAGACCGCTTCGACGTCGAGCGCCGGATTGACGATCCCCAGACCGGCCATCCGCGAAGCCACGGCCCGGAACGCGGTGACGAGTTGGGTCGATGGATCGGGCAGGTGGGGGTCAGACTCGACTTTCGCCGGATCGCTTGCTTCGGTCATTTGGTCCGAGGGAAAGTCGAGTCTGACCCTACATTGCATTGTCATCGGGGAGCACCAGGAACTGGTCCTTCGTCGCGGAGCAGTTGGGGCACGACCAGTGGGGCGGCAGTTGCGCGAACGGCGTTCCGGGCGGGATCTGCCAGACGACGTCGCCCTCCGCGGGGTCGTAGATGTACCAGCAGATCCTGCATTCCATCCGCGTGTCGGGCGCGATCTTGCCGGCGTCGCCAAAGGGTTCGTATGTCATCATCGCAGCGGCCGGGTCCCTCGTTCCATCACTCCACGCAGGACTCGCTCATCCAGTCGACGAGTTCGCAGAGGCGCGCGCGGCTGTCCTCCAGGTCTTCGGTCGCGGCAAGCGCCACTTCGGGAACGGTGACGACTTCGATCGTGTTCAGGATGAGCGTGTTCATGCTGTTGAAATACTGGACCCGCCATACGTCGCGCGCGAGGGTCGACGTGATGCGGCAATTGCCGAAGCCACGCGAGATCATCGCGACACGCCCGATCGGCAGCGCACGATCGAGCACATCGTGATCGTCTGGCGTCATCGGAAAGAGCGTCAGATTGACGACATGCGCGGGCCCGTCGCCCCGGCGCTCGCGCATCTGCGCGTCGATCTCGGCCAGGAGCGCTGGTGAATTCATCGCACCCGCGGACATCTCGATGGTCGGGATCCGCGAGAACGCACCCTCCCTCGCGGTCTCGGTGACGACCCGCGGTAGCGCGGCGGCCTCGAGCCAGTCCGCAGTCTGCGTGCCGTTGCCGTCGAACGCGCAGACCCGCCAGAGGCCGGTGAACACGCTCTCCTGGATGCGGAACGCCGGAACACCTTCGATCCGGATGCTGACTTCGCCTTCGCCCAGCATCTGGTTCGTGATCGCCAGCACCTCCGCCGGCACGTCCCCGAGGTCCTGCTGCGGGCCCTGCGCCTGCGCCGTCGGATCCCAGATATTCAGCGCGTGCAGGAACGCCGCCAGCACGTCCCGCGAGGCGGCCAGCGCGCTCGCGTCGGTCCGGTCGGGCACCACCGGCATCCGGAACGTGTTCATCTCGTGCGGCAGCGCGAGATACGAGAGCTCGGCGTCCTCGGCGGGCTGCGAGCCGGCGCCTACGACGCGCACCGGCAACGGAAAATCCGACATGGCGAGACCCCTTCAGTTTCTTCGTTCAGTTGCCGCACGCGCCGGATTCGCCGGCGCCCTTGACCGCGATTCCCACAGCCGGCGGGCGCGTCGGTGGCGCGTCGAGCAGCCGTGCAACCTCGGCGACGTACTCGTCCCAGTTGCGCAATCCTTCGACGGCACCGACGTAATGGCCGTCCTTCAGCATCACGAACGCCGGCCAGCGCCGGAAGCCGTACCGCGGCTGGATTTCGCGCGCCGCCTCCGGGAGCAGCACGCCGACCGCGAAGCGGCCGCGGAACGTCTTCGCGATTTCCGGTACGATCACCGCGAGATCGAGCGTTTCGCGGAAGCGCACCGGATCCTCGGTGAACAGCAGAAGCACGTGGCCGGCGAGTCCGGTGAAGGCGCCGAAATTCGCGGCGGTGACGTCGGTGCAGCCGTGCTTGGTGAAGAGCTGCGCGATCAACGGAAACGAGCGCGCATCGGCGCCCGCGGCGACCGGCATCGGAATCGTCATGATCCCTTCCGGAGATGCGCAGGCAGTTGTGGTTCGCGGGCGACGATATCGGCAAAGTACGCGTCGATGTCGCCCTCGCCCGCCAACACGGCTTCGAGCGCGTCGAGTGCGGCGCCAGTCTGCGCGGCTTCCGCCGGCGTCAACACGCGCACCGCGGAGCCCTGGTACGCGAGGATCCACGCGCCGACGCGCTGCTCGCCGACGAGCGCGACATCGATTCGCTCCCGCCGTCCGCGGCCTTCGCAAATCGTTCCCTCATCGGCAGTTTCTACGACCTGCATGGGTATGCCGATGCACATTGTCAATCCTCGCCGCGCGCGATGAGGCCGGCGAGCAGGCGCGGGTCGCCGACGCGGCAGGCCGCCGTGGCCGAGGGGCGGTCGGACTCGTATTCGGCAAGCGCGAGCGCTGGTGCATTGAGCGGTTCGAATCGGCCCCCAGCGCGCCGCGGCGTGGCGCCGAAGCCCCATGCCGCCAGCTCCCGCACGGCGAGCACCATGGCCTCGGGAAGGCGGTTTCGCACGCGTTCGCTCAGGCTTCCGCCGAAGTCCGAGAGTTCCTGCGGTTGCACGCCGATCGCCACGATCGCTTCCGGCGTGCGGCCGTTCAGTTGCGCGAGCGCGAGAACGTCGTTGAAACCGGTCTGGTGCGGCGAGAGTTTCGTGCGGCCCCACGCGGGCACCTCGGCATCGCGCAGCACCCTGAGCGTCCCGGGCGGAAGGCCGAAATCGATCGCGTCGAACACGAGCACGCGGCGCGCTGAGGCCACCGGCTCGTACAGGTTGAGCCCCAGCGTGCCGCCATCCATCAATGCAACGCCGGACGGAAACGCATAGGCCGCGTGCAGCGCCTCGACCGCGCGCACGCCGAAGCCTTCGTCGGCCCACAATACGTTGCCGATTCCCAGCACCAGCGCATCGACACGTCCTGCCATCGCTCCTCTTGTTACGGAGGTGGTAACAGGAGCAAGCCTACCGCCGCCAGTGGCGGGCGTATTGCGTTAGGTCAAGCGCAGCGCGGGCAGCGCCACAACCCCGTGGGGGGACAGTTGCCGTTGCCGCCCTCAGCGCTTGCGCGCCCGCGGCGCGACAACGTCTCTGACCGCAGCGTGCATGTCCCACGCCACCTGCAGGTGCATCCAGAACGCCGCGTCGTTGTCGAAGTACATCGCGAGCCGCACGGCGGTATCCGGCGTGATGGCGCGGCGGCCATTCACGAGCTCGTTGACGCGGCGGCGGGAAATGCCGAGCGCATGAGCGAGCTCGGTCTGGCTGATCGAGAGCGGCTTCAGATACCGCGTGTTCAGGAACTCGCCCGGGTGCGGCGGCTTGCGCGATGACAAGGCGAGGCGCGCCGGCCGTTGCCGGCCGGCGCCCTTCCAGCGAGTGCTTTCGTTCCTTGCCAGCATCGCTGCCGGACCGGCGCCCCGCACCCGGCCCGGACTCCCCTCATCGTCGATTCACGCCTATGGCTCGCGCTTCCACATGCGGATGCCGTTGACCATCGTGCTGATGATCGATTCGCCGCTCATGATGTCCTCGCGGAACACCATGTACATGTGGATGAACGCAAACAGCAGCAGGTACCACATGGCCAGATGGTGCAGCGTGCGCACCATCTGCGGGTCGTCGAAGACTACGAAGACCCAGCCGAACCAGTTCATCCACGACGTCCCCCATCCCCACTGCTCGGCAAAGAGCGCGAGCCCGGTGACGATCAGGAACAGCGTGCCCAACGTGAACATGAAGAACATCGCCGCCTGCGCGACCGGATTGTGCCCGACCCACAGGTCCGACTCCTTCTTCAGGAACAGGTAGTACGCCACCTGGCTCCAGAAGCCGCGCCACCATGCCCCGCTCCAGAACGGCACATAGAAGATGCTGCGCGCATGGTGGTTGCCGATGAGCGCCCAATAGATCCGGACGAGAAATGCGACCGCGAGGATCATCCCCGCACTCTCATGGATCATCCGGATCCAGCCGAAGTAGAAGCTGTCGTACGCTTCCCCACCGATGGCCGGCAGTGGACTGCCGATCAGGTAGCCGGTCACGGCGAGGACGAAGATGGCGAGCATCGTCACCCAGTGCCACAGCCGGACCGGCGCCTCGTAGACATACACCGGCTCGAAGGGACCGCTTACGACCCGGCCGGATACAGCTTCGACTCGCATGTGGACCTCCTCGAAGTGCTCAGCGCACCTTGACCGACACCAGCTCTTCGCCTTCAGGGCCCATCACGTGCGTGGCACACGCAAGACATGGGTCGAAGCTGTGGATCGTGCGCAGGATCTCGACCGGTTGCTCGGGCTTCGCCATCGGCGTGTTGAGCAGCGCCGCCTCGTACGCGCCGATCTGGCCCTTCGCGTCGCGCGGACCCGCGTTCCACGTCGTCGGCACCACGCACTGGTAGAGATCGATCTTCGTGTTCTTGATCTTGATCCAGTGCCCGAGCGCGCCGCGCGGGGCCTCGCACGGTCCGGCACCCTTGGCCTCGGCCGGCCACGAAGAGGGTTCCCACTTCTCGACATTCGCGGTCGCGAGGTCGCCTGCCTTGACGTTGGCGACGAGCTCGTCGTAATACTGCTTCATCTTGTGTGCCGCCCACTGGCATTCGAGACCCCGCGCCGCCGTGCGGCCGAGTGTCGAAAAGAGCGCGGTGATCGGCACGTCGAGCGTCTTCAGCGTCGCATCGACCTGCTCCTTGATGTCCTTCCTGCCGCGGGCATAGGCGACGACATAACGCGCGAGTGGACCGACCTCCACCGCGTTGCCCTTCCAGCGCGGCGACTTCACCCACGAGTACTTGGCACTCTCGTCGATATTCTCGATGTTGGTGCGCGTGCCCTTTGTATCCTTGCCGAGGACGAAATTCGGATCGGTCGTGCCGTCGAACGGGTGCAGCCCCTTGTTTTCGTCGGCGTACTTGTACCACGAGTGCGTGACCCACTCCTGCACCTGCTCGGGATCCTTGAGATCGACGTCGTAGACCTTGGACAGATCGCCGTTCAGGATCACGCCGGAGGGCAGCGCGAGACTCTTGTTCGAGTAATCGTTGGGAATCTCCGGAAACTCGCCGTAGCTGAGCACGTTCTTGCCGGAGAGCCCGCCACCCCACTGCGCCCAGTCCTTGTAGAAGCCCGCTATCGCGAGCAAGTCCGGGATATAGACCTGGTCGATGAACTCGATCGTGCGGTTGCAGATGTCGCCGACCATGTTGAGGTAGGCGATGTTGACCGCGCCGACCGCGCCGGTGCCGTCGACGTTGATCGGGCTCGGCACGCCGCCGACGAGCCAGTTCGGGTGCGGGTTCTTGCCACCGAATATGGTCTGGATCTTGACGATGTCCTTCTGGAAGTCCAGCGCTTCGAGGTAGTGCGTCGTCGCGAGCAGGTTCACTTCCGGCGGCAGCTTGTACGCCGGGTTGCCCCAGTACGCGTTGGCGAAGATGCCGAGCTGGCCGCTCTCGACGAATTTCTTCAGCCGGTTCTGCACTTCGCGGAAATAGGCCGGCGACGATTTCGGCCACGGCGAGATGCTCTGCTGGATCTCCGAGGTCTTCTTCGGGTCCGCCTTCAGCGCCGACACGACGTCGACCCAGTCGAGCGCGTGCAGGTGGTAGAAGTGGACCAGGTGGTCCTGCGCGTAGAGCGTCGAGTGCATCAGGTTGCGGATCGTGTTCGCGTTCTTCGGGATCTTGATCTGCAGCGCATCCTCGACCGCGCGCACCGAGCTCAGTGCGTGCACGCCGGTGCACACGCCGCAGATCCGCTCGGTGAACGCCCACGCGTCGCGCGGGTCGCGGCCCTTGAGGATCACTTCGAGACCGCGCCACATCGTACCCGTGGACACCGCGTTGCGGATGACATTGCTCTTGTCGACGTTGACTTCGATGCGCAGGTGACCCTCGATCCGGCAGATCGGGTCGACGACGATGCGCTTGCCGCTGTTGTCGAGCGTGAAGCCCTGCGTTTGATAGGTGGCCATGATTACTCCTTCACCTCGCTCAGCTTGTCGTTGCGTGTCTTGCTGCGCGCCTGCTTGATGGCGCTCACCGCGGCGTGCGCCGCGACGGCCGCGCCGGCGGCAGCCAGCGCAGTCAGGCCGATGCGATCGGCCGTGCCCTCGACACCGGCGATGCCCGGTACCTTGACCGTGGTCAGGTGATCGTAGAACGAGCCCTTGTCCCAGAACGCGTCCTCGGAGCAGCCGATGCAGCCGTGCCCGGACTGGATCGGGAACGACAGCCCCTCGTTCCAGCGCAGCGCCGAGCACGCGTTGTAGGTCACCGGGCCCTTGCAGCCCAGCTTGTACAGGCAGTAGCCCTGGCGGGCGCCCGCGTCGTCGAAGGTTTCGGCAAACTGGCCGGCGTCGAAATTCGGCCGCCGGTAGCACTTGTCGTGCACGCGCTGGCTATAGAACATCTTCGGGCGGCCCTGCGCGTCGAGATCGGGCAACCGGTCGAAGGTCAGGATGTAGGTGACCACACCGGTCATCACCTCGGCGATCGGCGGACAACCCGGCACCTTGATGATCGGCTTGTCGGTGATCACCTTGTGGATCGGCGTGGCCCGCGTCGGGTTCGGCTTCGCCGCCTGGATGCAACCCCACGACGCGCAACTCCCCCATGACACGATCGCCTTCGCGTCCTTCGCGTATTCGCGCAGCACATCGACGAACGGGCGGCCGTAGTAGATGCAGTACATGCCGTCTTCGTTGAGCGGCGGATTGCCTTCGACGGCGAGAATGTAGTTGCCCTTGTGCTTCGCGATCGTCTCGTGCGCGTTCTCGCGCAGTTGCGCGCCCGCCGCCGCGGAGAGCGTCATGTGGTAGTCGAGCGACAGCATCGAGAGCACGACGTCTTTCGCGAGCGGGTGCGCCGAGCGGATGAACGACTCGCTGCAGCACGTGCACTCCAGGCCCTCGAGCCAGATCACCGGCGTGCGCGGCTTCGTCTGCATCGCTTGCGCGATCTGCTGTGCGCCGGCGTCGCCCAGTCCGAGCGATGCAGCCGTCAGGCTGCAGAACTTCAAAAAGCTCCGGCGCGAGATGCCCTGCCGGCGCATCGTTTCATAATAGGTCTCGAACATTTGGCGCCTCCTGGAAACGTGCCCCGCCTCTCGTGCAATCGGGGCACGCGCGACGTACGCGAATCCAATGCAACGAACGTATTTAGAACCGGTTGCGCATGCTCTCGATTGACGTGGATCAAGACCTCTGCGCGCGCGCGGACCGTAGATTTATTGCGAACGAAAGCACGAACGAAGGCGCGGCTGCAGAGTCCGCCGCCTGTAACGAGTGATGTAACACCTGCACACACCGCGCGCATGCTTCGCCAAGCACTTCAACCTGCGACGAGGCGGGCGGAGCCGATCGTGTTGAGCCGCGTTGAGGCGGCGGATTCCCGGCTTGCTTCCCGACGAGCTCGACGGCTATTCCAGTGCCGGCTGACGCAGATCAATCCCGGGGCCGCATGTCGGTCGCATCATTCACAACTGGAGGTCGTGTCCGCGCCGGTGGACGCGATGTGGCGGCGCGACGGCCTGCGCGCGGGGCCCAAGGGAGCTGTCGGCACCGCGGCACACGGAAGAGCGCCGTGACGACGATCAGCGACCAACTCCCGCCCCCCGCCGCCGTCGACGCCGCGATCGTGTGCGTTCTCGACGCCGAGCACGCCGCGCGCGATGCCATTGCCGCGACCGAAGCAACCGCAGTTGCGATGGTCGAGGACGCTCGCGCGGCCGCGCGCGCGGTCGCCTTGCGCAGCGAGTCGAGGATTCGTGCCGTGCGCGCCGCGTTCGAGCGTGACGCCTCGACGCAGGTCGCCGCACTCGACGCCGCCGCCGCCGAGGCCGATGTGCGCCACCAGCTCGAATCCGACGAACTCGCCCGACTCGATGTCGCCGTCGTGGCGCTCGCCAAGCGCCTCACCGGCTCCGGACGCTGACCGCCATGGGCAGCCTCGAGTACGCGCAGGCGAGACTCTCGGCACGGTACGGTGCGCGTCCGGATGAGCTTGCGTGGCGACGGCTCGAACACGCGCGCGAATTCCCGGCGCTGATCGATGCAGCGCGAATGTCGCCGTTCCGCGACTGGATGACTGGAATCGACGCAACCTCGACGCCGCACCGCATCGAAGCGCTGCTGCGGGACCGCTGGCGCGATCTCGTCCGCGAAGTCGCCTCGTGGGTGCCCGACGAGTGGCAGCCGGCAGTCCGCTGGTGCGCCGTCGTGATCGACCTGTCGGTGATCCAGCATCTGGCGCGTGGCGGCGCGGTGTTGCCGTGGATGCGCGAAGACCCGGTTTACCGTGATCTCGTCGAGCGCGAGTCGGCGGGGTTCGGCGCCACGCCGGTGGGAGGACCGCTCGCGCCGCTTGCCATGGTGTGGGCCGATCCCGACCGCGCGGCCCGCTGGTGGCGATCCGAATTCCAGCGCCGACTGCCACGATGCGGCGACGACGACATTGCGCTGCTGCGCGATGTGGGTCGCGCGCTCGCGGTGCAGCTTTCGGCCGTCCGCGACCCTTCGCTGCGCGACGGCGCCGCGTTGCGTCGCGCCCTGCAGGCACGGCTTACCCTGCTCTTCCGGCGCGCGATGCTCGACCCGGCGGCGCCCTTCGTCTTTCTCGCGCAGCTCGCACTCGATCTCGAGCGGCTGCGGGGCGAACTTCTGCGCCGGGCGGCATTCCCCGGCCTGCCGCTCGCCGGCACCGCATGATCCGCCCGCGGCCCGCCAGCTGGTTCGAGGTCCTCGCCGCGCGCGACGACGCGACACTCGCGCTCGAGGCACTGGCGACGACGGGCGCGGTCGAGCTGGAAGCGCGTGGGAGCGCCGTGCTACCGGCGGCTCTGGCCGACTTGCGCCCGCAGCTGTCCCAGTTCTCGGACCTGTCGCTGCGCTACCGCGCGTACTGGCCACGGAGCGGGCACGTGTCGTCGCCGTTTCCCGAGCCGCCGGCGACGACCTTGGCTCGCAGCCTCTCGCACCTGCGCGCCTGGGCGGAGGACGCGGAGCCGGTGATCCAGCAGTTGCAGCGCTGCACGAACGAGCGTACCGAGATCCTTCTGTGGCGGCGCGTGCTGGCCACGATCGGCGAGTCCGTCATCGATTTCGCGCGCGTCGCCGGCGCCGGCCCCGTGCTGCACGCACGACTCTTCGTGTTTCCGCCCGACAGCGAGCCCGAGCTGCCGCCGGGAACGCTGACGCGCTCGGTCGATCTCGATGGGACGATGCTCTGCGCCCTCGCCGCGCTGACCGTCGGCGCGTCCGACGATGTCCAGTCGCTGGCGCAGCAGGCGGCTCTCCTCAAGGGCCACGTCTACGACGCGCCGCCATGGCTCAAGGCCGACGCCGGCGAGACCGAGCGTTACATCGTGCCGCGGCTGGAAACGCTCGACCGCGAGGAACAGCGGCTGCGGGCCGCGCTCGTCGCGCTGCACGCGAAGCACGACCTGTACACGGCGCTCGGCGACGCGAACCGCCTGCAATGGGTACTCCAGAACGTCCGCGCGCTCGAGTCGGGCGATCTCTTCTGCTGGATCACGGGCTGGACCAGCGACTTCGGTGGCCGCATGATCGCGGCGGCGCTCGAGTCCTCAGGCGCCCGCGCGCTGCTGCATTTCCCGCCGCCGGCGCCGGGCGCGAAGGCGCCGCTGCTGCTCGCCAATCCGCTGTGGGCGCGGCCGTTCGAGATCTTCAGTCGCGCGATCGGCATGCCGTCGCGCAACGAGGCCGATCCCAGCGTGCTGCTTGCCATCGCCGTGCCGCTGATGTTCGGGTACATGTTCGGCGACGTCGGTCAGGGGCTGATCATCGCGGCGATTGGATTCGCGCTTCGGCAGCGGTTTCCGATCGCGCGGCTGTTCGTCGCCGGGGGGCTGGCCGCCGCGGTGTTCGGCCTGCTGTTCGGGAGCGCCTTCAGTGTCCACGCGATTCCCGCGTTCTGGATCGTGCCGCTCGACCACCCGCTGACGATCCTCGTCGTGCCGCTCGTCGGCGGCGCGGTGCTGCTGACGATCGGCCTCGCGCTGAACGCGCTCGAGGCCTGGTGGCGCGGCGAGCTCACGACCTGGCTCACGACTGACGCCGGTTACATCATCGCCTATCTCGGCATCCTTGCCGGTTTCGTCGATTCTCGTGGATTCGTCGTGGCCGGCACGGGCGCAATCGTCTTCTGCCTCGGGCACGCGCTGCATGCGCGCCGCCCCGGCGCCGCGCTGACGGCGGTCGCCGAGCTGGTCGAGCGGTTGGTGCAGATCCTGATCAACACGCTGTCGTTCGTGCGGGTTGGCGCGTTCGCGCTCGCGCACGCGGGGCTCTCGTCGGCGATCGTCGCGCTGATGGACGCGAGCGGCAATGTCATCGCCAAGGCGCTGGTGCTCCTCGTCGGCAACGCGGTCGTGCTGGTGCTGGAGACGATGGTCGTCTCGATCCAGACGACTCGCCTCGTGCTGTTCGAATTCTTCACCCGGTTTCTGACAGCCGAAGGCCGGATTTTCCGTCCGCTGCCCGCGCCACCTTCCACCCCGCAGGAGAAGACCTGATGAAACCTTCGCACAAATTCGTGACCGCGCTGGTCGTGCTCGCGGCGGCGCTCTCCGTCGTTGCGACCGTGGCGCTCGTGGCTGCCCCGGCGGCACTCGCGGCGACCGCCGGCCCGGCGATCGGCATCAGCACCGAGGCCTGGAGCTGGGGCCTGCTCGGCGCGGCGCTGGCGACGGGGATGTCGTCGCTCGGCGCCGGATTCGCGGTGGGGAAGGTCGGCACCGCGGCGATCGGCACGCTGGCCGAGAAGCCCGAGCTCTTCGGCCGGCTGCTGATCTTCGTCGGGCTCGCCGAGGGTATCGCCATCTATGGACTCATCGTGTCGATCCTGATCCTGAACAAGCTGACCTGATGACCGTAGCCATCTACCTCGGCGACGAAGTCAGCGCGGCGGGCTATCGGCTCGCCGGCGTCCGCGTCCGGACACCGGATGCCGGCGACGAGGCGGCGGCGCTGGTATCCGCTCGCGCCGACGCGTCCCTCGTGCTCGTTTCGGCAGCGGTGGCCGCACACATCCCCGAAGCCCAGATGCGGACGGCCCTGGCGACGCTGCTGCCCCTCACGCTGATCGTCCCCGACCTGCGGGGCCAGGCGCCGGTTCCGGATGTCGCAGCGAGGCTCCGCCGCCAGCTCGGGCTGGAGGGCTGATGGTGCCGCTGGATCGTCAAGTGCAGGCGCTGCTGGATCTCGTCGAGGCCGACCGGGCGCGCAAGTGCGAAGCGATTCTCGGCGAGGCAAAGGCGCGCGCCGACGCACTGCTGCTGCAGGCGCACGCCGAAGCGCGGTCGCGGATGCGCGAGGCTTTCGCAGAGGAACGCCAGCGGAGGGACGGCCGCATTGCCGCGGCGCGCGCGAACCTGCAAACGCGGCAGCGTCTCGCCCAGCAGCAGCGTGCGGCCGCATTTCTCGCGGCCGGCTGGCAAAGACTTCCGGCCGCGCTCCTCGCGTGCTGGACCGATCCCGCCGCCCGCCGCATGTGGGTCGACCGGGTGACGAACAGCGCGCGCGCCGTGCTGCCGAAGCGCGCATGGCGAATCGTGCACGCGGCCGACTGGCCGCCGGCCGAGCGCGATGCGCTCGCGCGCGAACTCGGTTCCGCGCTCGGCACAGCCCCGGCCTTCGTGTCCGACCCGTCGCTGCGCGCGGGGCTGAAAATCGCCGCCGACGGCAACGTCATCGACGGGACGCAGGAAGGTCTTCTCGCCGATCGCGCGGAGATCGGTGCGATGTTGCTCGACGAACTCGAGGGGGAAGGCGCGGAGGCCGCCGCATGACTCGGGCGAAGATCCGCTGGATCAGCGGCCCGGTGCTGCGCGCGATCGTCGAGGGGCCCTTCGCAATGCGCGAGGCGGTTCGGGTGGGACCGAAGGCGCTTCTCGGCGAGGTCGTGCGCATCGACGGCAACGAGATCGTCGTTCAGGTCTACGAGGATACGACCGGCTTCCGGCCCGGCACCGAGATCGCCGGGACCGGACGGCCGCTGGCAATCCCGCTTGGCCCCGGTCTGCTCGGCAACATCTTCGATGGACTGCTGCGGCCGTTGTCGGGAACCGGGTCATCGTTCGTGCAACCTGGTCTGCACCGGGCTGAGCCGGGCACCTTCGCTTTCACGCCCCGCGTAAAGCCCGGCGACACGCTTTCGCCCGGCGCGATCATCGGCGACGCGACAGGCCAGACGGGGCGCGCGCAGGCCTGCCTCGCGCCGCCGCACGTCGAGGGCATCGTGACCTCGGTTGTCGCGGTCGGCGATCGCCGCGAGGATGCGACCGTATGCACGGTGCGCACGAGTGACGGCAACGAAACCGCGTTGAGCATGCGCCACGACTGGCCCGTGCGCGTGCCCCGTCCCGTCGCCCGGCGGTTCCCGGCGCACAATCCGCTCGTCACCGGCCAGCGCATCATCGACTGCCTGTTCCCGATCGCGCTTGGCGGCAAGGCGGCGGTTCCCGGCGGCTTCGGCACGGGGAAGACGGTGCTGCTCGAAGCGCTCGCGAAAGGGTGCAATGCCGACGTGATCGTTTATCTCGGCTGCGGGGAGCGCGGCAACGAGATGGCGGGCGTCCTGAACGAGTTCCCGCAGCTTACCGACCTCAGGACCGGCGCGCCGCTGATGGAGCGCACGGTGATCATCGCCAACACGTCGAACATGCCGGTCGCGGCGCGCGAGGCATCGATCTACTGCGCGATCACCGTCGCCGAATATTTCCGCGACCAGGGGCTCCACGTCGCGCTGATGGCCGATTCGACGTCACGCTGGGCCGAAGCGCTGCGCGAGGTTTCGGGGCGTTTCGGCGAGCTGCCAGGCGAAGGCGGCTATCCTGCGTACCTGTCCTCGCGAATCGCCGATTTCTACGAGCGCGCGGCGATCGTCGAGCCGCTCGCCGGCGGCACGGGATCGGTGACCGTGATCGGCGCGATCAGCCCACCGTCGGGCGACTTCTCCGAACCCGTGACGAGCCACACGAAGCGCTACGTCAAGGCGTTCTGGGCACTCGACGTCAAGCGGGCGCAGGCGCGCTTCTACCCGGCGATCCATCCACTGCTGTCGTACGCGGAGGACGCGGCGACGTTCGCGCCATGGTGGACCGAGCAGGGCAACAGTCAATGGCTGTCGTTACGCCGGAGGTTTCTCGCGCTCCTCGACGACGAGGCCCGGCTCGAAAGGATGGCGCGAATCATCGGCAAGGATGCCCTTCCGGTGCGCCAGCAACTGACGCTGCTCTGCGCCAATCTCGTCAACGAGGCTTTCCTGCGTCAGTCGGCGCTGTCCGAGGTCGACCGCGTCTGCAGCCCGGGCCGGCAGGGCGCGATGATGCGGCTCCTCGGTCGGTTCATGGACCTGGCCGAGAATGCAGTCAGCGCCGGCGCAGCACCGGATCGGATCGTGCAGCTCGCCTGCATGCGGTCGCTGCAGCGGATGGGCGAGGAAATCCGGGACAGCGAAGTCGGGCGTATCGCCGAGCTCGAGGCCAGGATGGAGCGCGAGTTCGCCGATCTCGTCCACGTGCAGGAAGGCAGCGATGCGGCTCACGGTTGAAGGCGCCGCGACCCGGCTCGAAGGTCCGCTGCTGTTCCTGAAGCGCACGCTCGAAGTGGGCCTCGGCGACGCGGTCGAAGTGCGCGGCATCGACGGGCACGGCCGACTGGGGCGGATCGCCGCGATCGACGACGAGTTCATCACGATCGAGGTGCTCGAAACGACGTCCGGCCTCTCGCTCGACGACACCGTCGTGCGCTTCTACGGCGAGCCGCTGTCGTTCGGCCTGTCGCCCTCGATCCTCGGCCGCGTCTTCAATGGCGTAGGCCAGGTCATCGACGGCGGGCCGCCCGTCGCCGCGCACGCGCGCTACCCCATCGACGGGCTGCCGATCAACCCCGTGGCGCGCACCTCGCCGCGCGACTTCATCGAGACGGGCGTCACGACGCTCGACCTGATGAACAGCCTCGTGCGCGGGCAGAAGCTGCCGCTGTTCTCGGGCGGCGGGTTGCCGCACGACCGCCTCGCCGTCGAGATCGCGGGTCACGCGCGGCTGCGCGGCAACGCGGCGGTCGGTAAGGCCAGCGGCGAGTTTGCGATCGTGTTCGCGGGCATCGGCGTCCCTTACGACAGCGCCGAGTTCTTCCGCCGCAGCCTCGAGCAGGGCGGTGCGCTCGAGCGCACCGCGCTGTTCCTCAACCTCGCGTCCGACTCGTCGACGCAGCGGCTGCTTACGCCACGCTTCGCGCTGACGGCCGCCGAATACCTCGCCTTCGTCGAAGGCAAGCACGTGCTCGCGATCCTCACCGACATGACGAACTACGCCGAGGCGCTGCGCGAGGTGTCGTCGAGCAAGGGCGAGATTCCCAGCCGCAAGGGCTTTCCCGGCTACATGTACTCGGACCTCGCCACCCTGTTCGAGCGCGCCGGCTGCATCCGGGGACTTCCCGGCACGCTGACCCAACTGTCGATCCTGACGATGCCCGCCGATGACATCGGCCATCCGATTCCCGACCTCACCGGCTACATCACCGAAGGCCAGATCGTGCTGTCGCGGGACCTGGACCGGCGTGGCGTCTATCCGCCGGTCAACGTACTGCCCAGCCTGTCGCGGCTGATGAAGGACGGCACCGGAGACAAGTACACGCACCCGGACCATCCAGCCCTGTCCGGGCAGCTCTACGCCGCCTACGCGCGCTCGGTGCAGGCACGCGTGCTGGCGAGCGTCGTCGGCGAGGAAGGTCTGGCGGAGACGGACCGTCGCTATCTCGCGTTCGGCGCCGCGTTCGAGGAGAAGCTCGTCAACCAGTCTGCCGCACGCACGCTCGAGCAAAGCATGGAGGTCGGGTGGAAGCTGCTCGCGGGCCTGCCGAGGAGCGAGATGACACGGCTGTCGGACGCGCAGATCGCGACGCATCTCGACGTAACTGCCGGGCTCGCGCCCGACACCGGCGGCGGGGAGCCGACGCGTGCCTGATCGCAACGCCACCCCGACCCGCAGCGTCGTGCTCGAGCTCGTCGAGGAGCGCCGCGCGATGCACGAAGGCTACGTCTTCCTCGACGAGAAATGCCTGCTGCTCGCCGGAGAGATGCTGCGCGAGCTCGCGCACTACACCGCCTTGCAGCGCGCGTTCCAGACGGCCTGGGATGCGGCCGTTGCTTCGCTGCAGGCGGCGATCGCGCGGCACGGCCTCGAAGGGCTGCAGGCGTACCCGGCCGCGGATCTCGGCGGTGCGCAGCTGCGGCGCACGCCCCGGCTGCTGATGGGCGTGCGCCTGCAGGAGGCGCAAGTCGCCGGCGGTCCGCTGCCTGCGCCTCCCGCCGTCGACCACTCGCCGGAAGCCGAAGCGTGCCGGCGCGGCTTCCGCGAGCTGCTGGCGCATGCGGCGCCGCTCGCGGCCGTCGCCGGCAATCTCGAACGCCTGCAGCAGGAATACCGGCGCGCCGTGCGGCGCGCACGCGCCCTTCAGGACGTGCTGCTCCCCGAGGTCGACCGCACGGTGTACGAGATCGAGACGCGGCTCGAGGAACTGGAGCAGGAAGACGCGATCTGGATGCGCCAGGGCTCCGGGGCGCGGCAATGATCCTCGGCCAGGCGGTGCCGGTACCATGGGTGCGGCGGGACATCGTGCCCCCGACCCCATTTACAATAGATGCCATGGAATTGCACAAGTCGGTCCTCGTAGCCCACTCGGCCGAGCAGATGTTCGACCTCATCGAGGCCGCGGAGCATTACCCGGACTTCCTGCCGTGGTGCGCCAGTGCGACGATCGTCGAACGCGACGATGCAGTCGTCGTCGCCGATATCGAGGTCGACGTTCGCGGCGTGCGCTTCGGCATTCGCACCCGCAATCCGAAGCGGCGGCCCGAGTGGATGGCGATCCACCTGGAGCGCGGGCCGTTCCGGCGCTTTCACGGCGAGTGGCACCTGACGCCGCTGACCGCGGATGGCTGCCGGATCGAGTTCGAATTGCGCTACGATTTCGATCATTCCGTCGTGGGCAAGCTCGCTGGACCCGTGTTCGACCGCGTCGCCAACACGCTGGTCGACGCGTACGTCGCACGGGCCGACCGTGTCCACGCCGCAGGCACACCTCAGGACTTGCCCCCCGCTCCGCCGGCGCCCGCACCGGCGCCGGCGGCAACGGTTCCGAACGCCTCGTCCCCTGGCAACGAACCCCGCAACCGGAGCGAACCAACATGACCGACACGACAAACGTCGACGCGCTGCGCTCGACCAAGCTCGCCGCCGAGCTCACCGACGACCAGTGCCGCGTGCTCGCGGATCTCGTCACGCTGCACGACCTGAAGCAGGGCGAGACGCTCGCCACTGAAGGCACCGTGGACAATCATCTCTACGTGATCCTGAGCGGTGCGGTCGGCGTGGTGAAGAACGCCGGCACCGACAACGCGATCACGATCAACACGCTGCACGCCGGTGATTTCGTCGGCGAGATGGGATTCATGGACGGCACCGAACTCTACGCGTCGAAGATCGCCCTGGGCAATGCACGCGTACTCACCCTCGAGCGCGAGAAGCTCGAGTCGCTGCTCGCGACCAACCCGCAGATCGTCTATCGTGTGATGCGCGCGATCATCCGTGTCGTCCACCAGATCCAGCGCCGGCTGTCGATGCAGCAGGTCGAACTGTCGAATTACATCTACAAGCAACACGGCCGGTATTAGGCGCGAGCCTGGGAGCAGGGGCCCCACGGAGCGGGGGCGAGCCGGGCGAGTGGCGACGCGAGCGGCGATGAGGGGCCTCGAGCGCGAAGCGCGCAGGGGATCAGAGCAAACGCGAGTCGGCGGCAGGAGGCCGACGCTCGGCGTAACGTCCCTCAAGGCAGACGCGGAGGCCGACGACGCAACGAGGCCGACGTCTGGGCGCGAGCATGCTGCGGCAGCGCGGAGGGCGAGGCCGCGCGAGCCTGGGACCCACACCTGACGCCCGGCCCTCGCGCCGGGCGTTCTTGTGTCCGGCTTGCCCTGCCGATTTGATCCGGATCAAGCGCACGTGAACTTGCCGTGCGCCGCGCGTGCCGGCCGCGGATAATGAGAATCATTAGCGCACGATCACCGCGATGAATCTCTCCCTCGACCGCCTCCTCCCCGATCACTCCGCAGCGATCGTTTCCGTGCACGCGTCGGGCATGGCCGGCGAGCGGATGGCGGCGCTCGGGCTCATCCCGGGCAAGCGCGTCGCCGTGTTGCGCCGCGCGCCGTTCGGAGGCCCGCTGCATCTTGCCGTGGGTCCGACGGAGCTGATGATCCGCCGTACCGACGCCCGCGCCGTCCTGCTCGATCACGTCCACGCGGTGAAGACCGGCCGCAGGTTCTAAAGGCGGCGCAGGCGATGGACGGTTCCCCGCAGCGCACGCGCACCGTTGCAGTGGTCGGCCCGCCCAACACCGGCAAGTCGACGTTCTTCAATCGCCTGACTGGTGCATCGGCACGCGTGGCCAACTGGCCGGGCATGACCGTCGACATCACGACAGCGCGGTTGCTCTCGGGCGGCGCGATGGTGCGGCTGGCCGACCTGCCGGGAGTCTATTCGCTCGACGGCCATTCGGACGACGAGACGCTGGTGCGCACCTTCCTCGGCACCGTTGCACTAGACGCGATCGTCGTCATCGTCAATGCGTCGCGCATCGAATTGCAGTTGCCGCTCGCGCTCGCGCTGAAGGCGACCGGCGTGCCGGTCGTGATCGCCGTCAACATGGCCGACGAAACGGCGAAGCTCGGCATCGCGATCGATGCGCACCGGCTCGCCGTCGAACTCGGGCTGCCGGTTGTCGTGGTCTCGGCCAAATACGGCGCGGGAATGGCGGAAGCCAGGCGCGCACTCGATCGCCTGCTGGCAATGCAATCGGCGCCCGTCATCGCCGACCTTTCCGTCGTGCCGGCACGCGAGACACGTGAACGCGAGGCTTCCCGGCTTGTGGCTGCGTGTGTGCACGTGCCGGCGGTACTGCCGGCAGGCATCACCGCACGGGTCGACCGCGTCCTGCTGCACCCGTGGCTCGGTGTGCCGTTGTTCTTCGTCGTAATGTTCGCGCTGTTCGAGGCCGTCTTCGGCGTCGGCGTGCCGCTGCAGGAGGCGATGAAGTGGTTGCTCGACGTGTTGAAGAACGACGCCATTGCACCGCTGCTGGCAAACGCACCGCCGCTGCTCTCGAGCTTCGTCCAGGAGGGACTGGTCGATGGCGTGGGCACAGTGGCGACGTTCGTGCCGCTGCTGGCGGTGTTCTTCGCCGCGATGGCCCTGATCGAGGACTCCGGCTACCTGTCGCGCGCCGCATGGTTGATGGATGCGCTGATGGGGCGCCTCGGGCTCGACGGCCGGGCGTTCGTCATGCAACTGATGGGCTTCGGATGCAACGTCCCGGCGCTGATGGCCACGCGCGTGCTGCGCAACCGCGCGGCACGCCTGCTGTCGATGCTGGTGATCCCGTTTTCCCTGTGCTCGGCGCGGCTGCAGGTATTCCTCTTTCTCACCACCGCCATTTTCAGCCCGGTGGCGGCGCCGATCGTGCTGTTCGCGCTGTACGTCGCGAGCTTCGGCGCCGCGTTCCTAACGGCGGCCGTGTGGCGGCGCCGCTATTCGAGCCGCGAACCGATGATGATGGAGCTGCCCCCCTACCGGCTGCCAACCGCCAGGATGGTCGCCGTGGAGGCGTGGCGGGCAACTTCGCACTTCCTGCATCGTGCCACCGGCTTCATCGTCGCCGGCGTGCTGCTGATCTGGCTGCTCACGCATCTGCCACCCGGCGCCACGCCGGCAGGTCCCGAGACGCCCGCCGGTCATCTCGCGGCTTGGTTGACGCCGGTATTCGGGCCGCTGGGAATCGACCCGGTGATGTCGATCACGCTGCTGTTCGGCTTCGTCGCCAAGGAAATCGTCCTCGGCGGCATGGCCGTCGTTCTTGGTGCCGGCTCCGATCAACTCGCGACGGTCGTCGCGGCGCGTCTCGATTGGGTCAGCGCAATGAGCTTCATGATCTTCACGCTGGTCTACACGCCGTGCCTTTCCGCTATCGCGACGTTGCGCGAGGAAGCGAAGAGCCTCCGCTTCACCGCGCTCGCGGTGGCGTGGCCGCTGGGCCTCGCCTGGCTCGCGAGCTTCGCGTTCTACCAGGGAGCGCGCGCGTTGGGGCTTCATTGATTGCCGCACACCGCCGGCCCACAGCATGAAAAAGCCCCGCACGCGGCGGGGCCTTTTTGTTGAGCTGCGGTACGGCGCCGATTACTTCGTCGTCTCGCCCTTCGCCTGCACTTCCACGCGACGGTTCGGCTGCAGACATTCGATCAGCGCCTTCATGTTCTTCTGATCGCACTGCACCACCGGCTGCTTCTCGCCCATGCCGATCGTCTCGATCTTGTCCTTCGCGATGCCCTTGCTGACGAGATAGTCGCGCACCGCGTCGGCGCGCGCCACCGACAGCTTCTGGTTGTAGGGTTCCGTGCCGAGCCGATCGGTGTGGCCCGTCACCAGGACCACTTCCAGCTTCTGGATCTGCGCCAGCTTGCCGACCACCTGGCTGTCGATCGCCGCCTTGCCTTCGGGCTTCAGCACCGCCTTGTCGAAGTCGAACAGCACCTTCGAGTCAAGCGTGATCTTCTCCACCGTCGGCTTCGGTGGCGGGGGTGGCGGCGGCGGCGGCGGGGGTGGCGGCGGCGGCGGTGCAGCCTTCGGCGCTTCCGCAACCTTCATCGGCTTTGCCGGGGCCAGCGGCGGATCGAACTTGTACGTCACCGTCATCCAGAACAGGTTCGTCGTGTAGCCCGGGTCGGCGAACGCGCCCGTGTACCAGCTGATGTTCGATTGGCCGAGGTTCTGGAAGTACGGGTAGTAGCTCGCGTAGCCCGCCATCTGGCCGTCGCTGTACTCGTACTTCTCGTACGCGTAGCCGGCATTGACCGCCCAGTTCTTGTTGACGACGTACGTCCCCTTGATCAGGAAGCGCTGCAGTGTGGTGTTGTCGGTGTCGTAGTTGACGAGCGGCCCGCCGTTGTAGCCGCCAGCACCCTGCGTGTTCGCCGACCAGAAGTCCACGCCGCCGCTGGTCTTCCCGTACGCGTAGGTCGCGTTCAGCGTCCACTTTTCCGCCGGCGCCCAGTCGACCGCCACCGCGGCCATCCAGCCGTCCTGGGTGTTGTTGGTGTTCCAGTTGAAGTTGGTGCTGTTCGTCGGGCCGCTGGGCAGCGGATCCGCACCGGTGCCGGAGGTGTTGCGGTAGTCCTGCTCGAACTCGACCTTGCCCCAGTTGCCGATGCCGGTGATCCGGAACCTGTCGTCACCCCAGGAGACCGTCGCGTCGTACTGCTGGCTCGTGTCGTTGACGCGACCGTAGTAGTTTTCCTTGTAGTCGGTCTGCCGCCACTGCCCGCCCACGCCGACGAACCACAGCGGCGCCGGGGTCCAGTCGAGGGTGAACTTGACCACGTTGCGGTCGAAGTCGGAGACGTCGTACGGCGAGAAGTAGTACTGGACGTTTGTGGGGTTGCCCGTTCCGTTGTACGTCAACGAGTGGTCGATGTCGGAGTCCCGCTGCCAGTACTCGTACTTGAGCCGCCCGGTCACGTTCTCCCAGCCGCCGGTGTTGCGGTACTCGATCCAGTAGCGGTAGTCGTCGGTCGTCGGCGCCGGCTCGAGGTCGCGGTCGACGTTCTGCCAGTCGAAGCCGCCGAGCAGCTTGTTGTACCGGTTGAACGCCCACGCCGCGTCGAACCCCGCCGAGTTCTTCGTGTACTGGAAATTCTCGGGGGCAAGGAGCGCGCCGATCTGGTAGCACGTCGCGCTGTTGACCGGCGGCGTCGCGCAGCTCGTACCCTGGCTCCCCTGCCGGTAGGAGACGTTGGTCGAATCGTTCTGCAGGTCGTAGTAGTCGTAGTACACCCGCAGGTCGAGCTGCGCCAGCGGGCTCGCGTTCCACGCGACGTTCACCGTCGTCGTCTTCTGGTCGCCGTCGAAAGTCGTCAGGTTCTGGTTGCTCGACGCATCGTACGGCTGCGTCAGGAGGTTGCCGACGCTGGCCGGAATGAAGTTGCTGAGCGTGGTGGTCGCCGGCTTGAGGCTCGTCCCCGCGATCCCGAAGCTGTTCGTCAGCTTGCTCTGGCTGAAGCGCGCGATGATCGCCGAATCCCACGGGAGCTGCTTGATGTACCCGTTGAAGCTCCACTTCTTGAGCTCGTTGTCCGGCGGCAGCAGCGAGTAGTCGAGCCCGCTGCGCATGTAGAAGTTCGTCCACTGCAACGTATCGTTCGCGTCGGTGAACTTCGAGTCGATGTACGCCAGCTTGAAGCCGTACTGCCTGCTGTTGTAGCCGCCCTCGATGGTCGTGTTCTTGGTCTTGTAGTCGACCGGCGCGCCGAACTCGATCAGCCCGTTGCCGGAGCCCGTTCCGAGCTGACCGCTGCCGGGCTTGACGCCGTTCGTGGTGACCTCGTTGTAGTCCGCGCGAATGAACCACGGCGACTTGCCCGAGAACTCGGCGTTGCCACCCCACAGGTTGCGCTGGGTGCCGTAGTTGAAATAGTTCCAGGTCGCCGGGTTGGGCGATTGCGGGTACGGCAGGCCGGGCCCGACCAGCAACGTGCCGGGGGTGCCGGCGAGCGGCGTGAGCGCATTGAACGAGTAGTTGTGCGGAATGTCGTTGCTGTAGAGCGACGCCTTCCACACCCCATAGCCGCCGCCGACGATATTGATGAACTGGTCGTCGCGGCCGAACTCCTCGCCGAACGCGCGCAGGTAGTACGCGCGGTTGCCGCCGCGGACGTCGATCACGCCGATCGCGGCGCTGTCGATGTCCTGGTACTCCTGCGCCTTGGCGCCGTCCGCCGGTCCCGTATAAGGCACCGGACCCGCCGCCGGCGTGCCCGACGGGTAAAGCGTTGCTGGCCCGACCCCGCCGTTGCGGTTGACGCCGTCGATGTTGGTACCGCGGCCACCGAGCTCGGCCGAGCCGCTCCACACCCAGTTCTCGTCGGCATAGGCGCTCTGCGCAAACAGGCTGGCCACGACGATCGCAATAAGCTTGACTCTCATGTTCGTCCCCTGGTCTTCAGCGGAGGAAGAATTGGCCGTAGGCGGACGCCGGCGCGTTGCTGCCGTGGATCTGCCGGTGGCAACCGACACAGCCGCTGCCCTCGAAGCGGATGTTGGACGGTAGCTGGTTGGGTATCGTCCCGCGTCCGTCGTAGATCCCGTGCGTATGCCCGCCGGGGTGGCAGTCCGCGCACAGTGCCGGTGGCTTCTGCGCAAGCAGCGCGCGGTGCGCCGAGCCGTGCGGCGTATGGCAGGTGGCGCAGTTCTCCATCACCGGAGGATGCTCGTGGACCCATGGGCCGCGCTTGTCGGTGTGGCAGGTGACGCACAGGTCGTGGATCGACTCGTTGCGCAGGCTCGCCTTCTGCAGCGCGCCGTGCGGGTCGTGGCAGTCGTGGCAGTTGACCTTGCCTTCGATGATCGGGTGGTGCGAGGGCTTGATGATCTCGCCGCGCACGTCGCGGTGGCACTCGATGCACCGCTTGTAGGCGAGCGGGCGCACCGTCGTCGTGTACGGTGCGGCCGCGAACTGGGCGCTCTTGATCTCCTTGGTGTTGGCCGCCGACTGCGTGCCGTGGATCGAGTGGCAGTTGACGCAGCTGACGTCCACCTTCCGGTGCTTGGCGATGGACCAGTTCTCGAGCTGCCGTTGCCCGGCGTGGCAGCCCAGGCAAACGGCCGACTTCTCCGGCGCGGTCGAGGTCTTTGTGGTCAGCGCGCTCGTCGGCTTGCTCTTCGTCGGATCCTGCAGGTGCGCCGTCGCATCGCCGTGACAGGTCTGGCATGCGCTGCCGTTCGCGTCGCTGTCCGCGCCGTGCCCGGTAAGCATGATCGAGCTGAATTTCTCTGCATGGCATTCCGCGCACACGGGTGCTGGAACGGGAGCCTGCTGCAGTTGCGCGAACGCGGGTGCCGCGAGGATCGCCAGGAGCCCGGACGCGGCGAGCAAGGATTTGATTCGCATGTGAACCCCTTTCGTCTCTCGGTACGACCCGCGGAAAGGAGGCAGATGCCCTTGCTCCCGCAAGGTCCGCGGCCACGGGCCGCCGGTCATTCGTACGCGGAGAGAAGCTCCGCACGAATCGGTATCGGAGCGGGCCGGATGTCCGAGGGCGAAAAACCCTTGCATCGGCCTCTTGCCGCATGTGTTCTTGTGGCCGCGCCGTCCTGGCCCTGCGAACGCGAATCCTGTTCGCCTTGCAACCAAGAAAACGCTTGTGCGGCGATGGGTACCTTTTAACGCTTGGCGAATGTGCGGGTCAACGACCGCGAGTGCGAATTCTTGTCGCTGTTGCAAAAATACATCATTGATTTTAAAGGAAAACGCTATTGTCCCTCGACGATTATTGACCTGTGTCAACTTGGCGGGGAACTTTCGCCAAGCTTGCGGCGCGGCCCCAGCCCGGCGACATGCGCCGCCTTCGCGTTCAACACCGTTCCTCGCATCGGAATCGAGCTACCGGCCGTGGCGCAAGAAAAAACCGCGCCCGAAGGCGCGGCTCTCTTGGGGGAGAAAAATGAATACCGCGACTACTTCGCCGATTCTCCCTTGACCTGCACTTCGACGCGGCGGTTGGGCTGCAGGCATGCGATCAGCTCTTTCATGTTCTTCTGATCGCATTGCGCGACCGGCTGCTTCTCGCCCATGCCGATGGTCTCGATCTTCGCCTTGTCGACACCCTTGCTGACGAGATAGTTGCGTACCGCATCCGCGCGGCGCTCCGACAGCTTCTGGTTGTAGGCGTCCGACCCCAGGCGGTCGGTATGGCCCGTCACCAGGACGACTTCGAGCTTCTGCACCTTCGCCAGATTGCCGACGACCTGGCTGTCGATCGCCGCCTTGCCTTCGGGCTTCAGATCGGCCTTGTCGAAGTCGAACAGCACCTTCGAGTCCAGCGTGATCTTCTGCACCTGCGGCGCCGGCGGCGGTGGCGGGGGTGGCGGCGGCGGCGGTGGCGGCGCCGCGACGACGGGCTTCGGCGCCTCGGCGACCTTCATCGGCGCCACGGGCAGCGGCGGCGCGTCGAACCGGTATGTCACCGCCAGGTAGAAGATGTTGGCGTGGCCGTCGGTGAACGCGTCGTAGCCGTTGAGATAGCTCAGCGAATTGCTGTTCTTGTTCGCCGGCACGATCGCGCCGCCAGCGCCCACCGAAACATACGGCAGCGCGTACTGGTACCCGTCGGTGGCGATGTCGTCGTGGCTGTACTTCATGTACGAGTAGCCGACCGGTGAACGACCAGTTCCTGTTGTAGCTCCAGATCCCCTTCAGGTTGAAGTACGTGCTGCTTGCTGTTGTCGAAGTTGCCGATGTTGAGCGGCACGGGCGAAGTGGCGGCGTTGTTCTGCGCGCCGAACGTGGCGTCGCCTTCGTTCGACACGTACAGGTACGAACCCGTCAGCTTGAGCGCCTCCATCGCCTGCCAGTCGGCACCGACACCGATCATCCACGTCTGGTCCTTGGTCCGCGAGTCCCAGTTGTAGGAGTTGTTGGGGTTCGGCGGGGCGAACGGGTCGTAGCAGTTCGGATTCGCGGCCGTGCAATAGCCCGAAGGCGGAGTCGGCCCGCCCGACACCGTGCCGATGTAGCGGTGGTTCGACGGGTACTTCGTTTCCTCCCAGCTGCCGAAGGCGCTCAATTTCCACACTGCCGTCGGGTTCCAGAAGCCGCTCAGGAAGTAGCCCTGGCGGTCGGAGCTGGTGCGCCCGTACGTCACGTCGTCGAAGTCGACCTTCGACCAGGTGCCCTCGAACGATACGCCCGTGTTGGCCATCGGGTTCCAGTCGAGGTACAGCTTCACCAGGTTGGTGGTATTGCTCTGCAGGTCGAACGCCGACGTGTACGGCAGCAGATAGTTCGGGTTGTTCGCCCCCCCGTTGGGAAGGGGGTCGTTGCTGAAATTCAGCGTCGAGTCGCGCTTCAGGTACTGGTACTTCAGGCGGCCGGACACCGTGTCGAGCATCGTGTTCTTGTACTCGACCCACAGCTTGTTCCAGTGCGACTTGTCGTAGTCGACGCGTGCCTGGTCGAGGTCGTTGTAATCCCAGCCGAACCCGAGCCGGTTGCCGCGTGCGAACTTCCACCAGGCGTCGAAGCCCACGTTGTTCTTGGTGTAGTTGTAGAGCTCGTTCTCGCAATTGCCGACGGTCTGCGTCGGCACCCCGGCCACGACGAGGTTGCCGCAGCCGAGCCCGCTCGCGAGCGGCGTCGTAGGCGCGTTGCCGAACTCGATCAGGTCGGAGTTGTTCTGCAGCTTCGTCCAGTAGTAGTAGACGCGCGTGTCGAAATTGGCGACCGGCGTCGCGGTCCACGCGAGCGCAAACGACTGGTTGATGTTCTCCCCGTTGAAGTCGCTCTCGTGCGGCAGCGTCGGCGCGTACACCGCCCCGGTGTTCAGCGCGTTCAGGGCCAGCGTGGTGTCGCTCGTCGTCTTGGACCACGTGTAACGCGCCGAGATCACCGACCGCCACGGCAGGTCGCGATAGTTGCCCGAGACCGTGAACTTGTTGAACGTGTTGCCCGGCGCGAGGGAGGTCGTGTCGAGCAGGTTGCTGGTCGTCGACGACGTCGGGCCGAAGTACGGGTTTGTCCACTGCAGCGTCTCGTTGGAGTTTTCGAACTTGCTGTAGTCCCAACGCACGGCGAGCGTGGCCTTGCTCGACTGGTAGCCGGCCTCCACCCCCCAGTTGTTGGTCGTGAAGTCCTGGGGGAACGCGAGATCGACGTAGCCATTGCCCGGGCTCGTGCCGTTGGCCGCGGAACCGACTCTGGTTCCGTCGAATTTGACCTGGTTGCCGTCGACCCGGAAGTACCATGGACTGTTCTTCTGCCACTCGGCGAAGCCGCCCCAGTCACGCCGGTCGTAGCCCAGCGTGAAGTTGGTCCAGTCGGTCGGCGGATTGGCGGGAAGCGCTGCCAGCGGGAAAGTGGCCGTCAGCACGTTGCCCCCGCTGCCGTTGTACGGCGTGTAGGCGCTCGACGAGAACGTGTGCGGGATGTCGTTGAGGTAGACCCCCGCCTTGAACACGTCGTACATGCCGCCGCGCAGGAACATGAACTGGTCGGTGCGGAAAAAGTTCTCGCCGTAGCCCTGGAACCAGGTCTTGCTGCTGCGGCCCTGGACGCCGACGTTCGACAGCGCGCCGTTGCCGAGGTCCTGGTACTCGTTGAGCTTGGCGTCGTCCCTCGCGCTTGTGTCGTTGTACAGGCCCTGGATAGTCCCCGTGCCCTGGACGCGCATCGGATCGTCGTCGCTCTGGGCGAAGGCCGGTGCGGCTGCGAACAGGCTGGCGATGAGGGTGGAAAGAAGCTTTTTGCTCATGATTGTCTCCCGGCCTTATCGCGTGAAGAACTTGCCGCGGTTACCCGGCGCGTTCGAGCCGTGGATCGCGTTGTGGCAGTTCAGGCACGCGCGCGCCACGAGGCGGTTGTTCACGCCCGGGTTGGGCTGTCCGGTCCTGCTCGGCGGGCAGTTCGGGTACGACGTGCCGCTCACCGTCGTTCTCGCCGTATCGCCCTCCTGGCAGTTCCAGGCGCCCGACGCGCCATACACCGTGCCAGGGTGCCGCGACCAGTCGTGGCAGTCCTGGCACAGGTTCGGTGCGGACTCGTTCAGCAGCCTGGCGTGGACCGAGCCGTGCGGGTTGTGGCAGGTCGCGCAATTTTCCTCGACCGGCGGGTGGTTGAACACGTAGGGACCGCGCTTGTCGGCGTGGCACGAGTAGCACTGGTCGTTGATCGTCGGCTGCTTCAGCATCGCCGGCGTGATCGCGCCGTGCGGGTTGTGGCAGTCGCTGCAGCGCACCTTGCCCTCGATGATCGGGTGATGCGACGGCTTGTTGGTCGCGGCGCGGATCGGCTGGTGGCAGTTCGCGCAGATGTCCGCCTGGTTCGGCAGGAAGGTCGTCACGAACTTGTTGATCGAGGGCGCGAGCGACTTGCCGTGGATGCTGTGGCAGTTGCTGCACGTCACCTCGTTCAACTGGTGCTTGCCCGAGGTCCAGAACGCGAGGTTGCGGTTGCTCGCGTGGCAGGTCAGGCAAACCGTCGTCCGCTCGTCGGCCGTGTGGCCCTTGCCGAAGGGATTGGCGGGCTTGTTCTTGGTCGGGTCCTTCATGTGCTCGGCGGCGTTGCCGTGGCACGCCTGGCACATGCTCCCCTCGGGATCGCTCTTCGCGCCGTGCGGCGTGAGGTCGATCGACTTCCACTGCGCCTCGTGGCAGTTGGTACAGACCGGCGCGACAGGCCCGGACTTCTGCTGGGCGGCTGCCGGGAAGGCGAGGAACGCCGCGAGGATCGCCAGCACCCCGGATGCGGCGAGGATGGACTTGATTCGCATGTGAACCCCTTTCGTCTCTCGGTACGACCCACGGAAGGGAGGCAAATGCCCTTGCTCCCGCCGGGTCCGCGGCCACGGGCCGCCGGCTATCGTGCGCGGAAGAAAAGCCCCACGCGAAATCGTATCGGAGCGGGCCGGATGTCGGAGGGCGGAGATCCCTTGCATCGGCCTCTTGCCGCAACTGTTCTTGTCGTCGCGTTTTCCTACCGGTGCGAGCACCGCGTTACCACTCTTCCAGCCCGGAAAACGCTTCTGCGGGTTTGCGTCATTCTTACCGGACCGAATATGCGGGTCAACGAAAAGCAGGTGCGACATCTTGTCGCTGTTGCAAAAATACGTCATTGATTTCAAAGGAAAACCTGTATCGTCGGCGAATACTGTTGACCTGTGTCAATAAGAGCGGGGAACTCGCGCCCGGCGGCGCCGCGGACCATCCTTCGGCGCGGCGCGAATCACCACCTGCCGTCGCGCGATTCGGCATGCCGATGTTCGACACGCCGAACCGCAATCGAAGCGCAGCTGCGGCTACGACATTGATGCCGCGTTATCTGCAGATGCGACAAGTTGACGCAGGTCAAAAACGTGGCGACGGAAAAAGCGACTATTTGTTTGGCTGGCGAAACATAGCTGGCGACGCAGCGCGCGATACAACGAAAGCACAGTGTTATGTGTGCTGAAACCCGTGCCACGAAAAACCCGTTCCTCGTCAGGCGGGGCAGGCGAGTCGCGTTTGCTGCCGCTCTTGCTTTCGCCACCTGCATTGCTTCGGAGTTGATCGGAGCGCAGAGCAAGGAGCGGAGCGGCAAGGAGGTCGTAGACGCGTTGTGCATCGCCTGCCACGGTAGCGGCGCCAACGGCGCGCCCAAGATCGGCGACAAGAAAGCGTGGGCGAAGCGTGCGTCGCAAGGCTTGACCAGCCTCACACGAAGCGCGCTCGACGGCATTCGGCAAATGCCGCCGCATGGTGGCAATCCGAATCTCACGGACGCCGAAATCGAGCGCGCGATCACTTACATGGTGAACCAGTCGGGTGGCCACTGGATCGAGCCCATCGGCAGGACAAGCCCTCCCGCAGACCGCACCGGGCAGCAGATCGTTCAGGAACGGTGCGCCAAATGCCATCAGACGGGCGAGGGCGGCGCACCGAAGATCGGCGATCGGTCGGCCTGGGTACCGCGAGTCAAGCAGGGACTCGACATCGTCGTGCGTTCCGCGATCAAGGGACACGGCGGAATGCCTGCCCGCGGCGGTCAGGCCGATCTCACGGACGCCGAGTTGCGCAGCGCAATCGTGTACATGATGAATCCGGTCAGCGTTCCCGCGAAGGCAACTCCCGCCACGAGTGCGGGGACCGGCCAGGATTACCGGGTGGTCGACGGCACTGCCGTCTACTTCGGGGCGATCTCCGCCGATGCGATCAGGCGCAATCCCAAGGAGTACCCGGAGAAAGTGTACGGCGTCGCACCGATCGGCCCCGATCAGTTCTACGTCACGATCGCGCTGTTCGACGCCAATACCGGGCAACGAATCTCCGACGCCGTGGTGAGGGCGCGTGTTTCGACCGCGACGGGAGCCGGCCCCGAGAAGGCGCTCGAACCCGTCACCGTCACGGACGCGCGGACGTACGGGAATTACTTTGCCATGGGGGGAGCGGGCCCCTACGAGATCACCGTGCGGATCAAACGACCTGGGGCACCGGATCCGATTGCGGCGCGGTTCGAGTACGCGCATCGCTGAGAGCGCGACAATCAGCGCGACGATGAGCACACCGAATCTCCGCGTTGCTCCCTGCACTGCTGCCGTGACGGCCAACTGTCAGCCCGCCTGCTCTGGCGACTTGCGACGCGGGACGACTGCGCATACGGGAGCGCTCCGTCTTTCACGCCTCGGGCCGCTCGTAGTTGCCCGCAAATTGGAGACCACCCGATGAGACGAATCCGCGCGTCATGCTTCGGGCGGCATTCACAATCGTCGTGGGCGCGATGAGCATGAGTTATTCGCCAGGCGCCGCCACGCAACCCGCGAGCGTCACGCCGGGCGCGACGACCTGCGCGCCGCGTACGCGAACGCCGGCGACGTTGCGGAGGGCAAGCGCGTCGCGGAATCCGCCTGCACCGGCTGTCACGGCGCCGACGGCATCAGCATCACCAACGGCGTGCCGCATCTCGCAGGTCAGCGCGCCTCGTATCTCTACATCGAGGAGCGGGCCTACCGATCCGGCGCCCGGGGCGACGTCGCGATGCGCAACGCGGTCAGGGACTTGAGCGACGACGCGCTCTTCAAGGTAGCCGCCTACTACGCGAGCCTCGATCCGGCACAGCCGGCTGCGCCCGAGGGCGCAAAGGCCGCGCCTCCCCCACCCGACCCGGTCCAGGCCGGCAAGGCGGTCGCTGCGCCGTGCGGCGGATGCCACGGTGAAGGCGGCGTCGGCAAGATCCCCGGGATGCCGAGCCTCGCCGGGCTCGATCCCAAATACCTCGCCGCCGCGATGAAGGCCTACAAGAGCGGACAGCGCAAGAACGACGTCATGGCGGCGGCGCTCGCGCGCGCCAGTGATGCGGACATCACCAACATGGCGCTCTACTACGCGCTGCAGAAGCCCGTGCGAACCCAAAATCCCGCCCCCGGCGACCAGGCCGCAGGCAAGGCCGCCGCTGCTGCCTGTGCCGGATGCCACGGCGATCAGGGGGTCAGCGAAAATCCGGCGATTCCGAGCCTGGCCGGTCAGGATGCCCAGTATTTCGTTGCGTCACTCCGGGACTACAAGGAGGGATCGCGTCACGACGAACCGATGAAAGGACTGGTGGCGCAGCTCGACGAGTCCGCCATCAGGAACATGGCCGCCTTCTACGCGATGCAGCAACCGCAGGCGGCGAAAATACGCAAGCCCCTGGCCACCGCCGAGTGGGCACAGCGGTGCGACCGATGTCACGGCGTCGACGGCAACAGCACCGACCCGCGGATGCCGGCGCTGGCCGGACAACGGATCGATTACCTGCAGAAGGTCCTGCACGCGTACCGGACGGGCGCGCGCAAGAGCCCGCAGATGGCTGCCATGTCCGATGTCCTGACCGAGACCGATGTCGAGAACCTCGCGGCTCACTATGCGCGCCAGAAGCCGCGTGCGGTCGTGTACGTCGTGTTGCCGCCCAAATGAAAGGCTGTCACCAAACGCGGCCTGTGCCCGATTGCGGCCTATGGCCTGTCGCTCAACGCGAGAAAGAGGCTGAACCATGAAACGCATGCGGTTATCAGTAGGCATTCTTGCCGTGCTTGGGATCGTCGGCACGGCATGGGCGGATGGAAACGCCCAGGCCGGCAAGGCGAGGTCGGGCAGCTGCACGGGATGTCACGGCGCCGCGGGCGAGGGCATCGCCCCAAGTCCCGCGCTGGCCGGGATGAAGACGGACCGGTTCAAGCAGGCGATGAAGGAGTACAAATCGGGCAAGCGCGACAACTCGATCATGAAGACGTTTGCGACACAGCTGAACGAAGGGGACGTGGAAGACCTTGCTGCCTACTATGCGTCGCTCAAGGGCAAGTAAGTCCCCATCGCGCACGTGCACCGTAGCGAACCACACGGGGTGCGGGGCGTCCGGGATGCGGCTCGAGCCGCGGCCGGGCCCGACAGCCCGCAAGACCAAGGGAACCGACCATGAGTGACGCTCGGCTACACCGGCTCTATCGCCACTATTCCGAGCTGCCGTACAGCCAGCGCGTCCTCTATACAGCGACACTCCTCATCCTCGGGATGGGCTACCTGTTCGCGCTGATCAATCTGTACCACACCTACGCCGGGCGGGCCGGGGGCAATCCGATGGTGCTTACCTACGAGGACCTCGTCGTCGCCTACTCCGGCAGCGGACAGGCCTCGCGCCTCGAGTCGGCGCTGCGCGGACCGATGTCGACGATGCTGCCGCCCGACGAGGTCAACGTCCTCGTTGCCTGGGTGCAAGCCGGAGCCAATCGCGCGACCTACGAAACGGACATCAGGTCGACGCTGGAGAAGCGCTGCATGGCTTGCCACGATGGCAGCAATCCGCACCTCAAGAATCTGAGCGGCTACGACAACCTGAAGAAGGTGGCCGAGCGGGATACCGGCACCGATGTCTTCACGCTCGTCCGCGTGTCGCACATTCACCTGTTCGGACTTACTTTCGTCTTCTTCATCGTCGGCCTGATCTACAGTCATGCGTACGTGCGGCCAGTGTGGCTCAAGTGCGCCATCATCGCCCTGCCCTTCGTCGCCATCGTGCTGGACGTCAGTTCGTGGTACTTCACGAAGCTCTACCATCCGTTCGCCTGGGTAGTGATTTTCTCAGGCGGCGTGATGGGCCTCTGTTTCGCGTTCATGTGGGCGGTGGCGATGTATCAGCTATGGCTTTCACCGACGCCTGCGGCAGTCGCCCAGCGGACCGATGGCGACATTCCCGTCGATGGCTGACAGAGACGGGTGAAACCAATGCCTGGTTGGCGAGCCGCGAGCTAGCGGCGGAATCGATGTAGCGCGAGAACCGCAGGCGTCCGATCACTACCGACGGGGAACGCCGATCTCAGCCCGCGAGCAGGGACCGGTACTTCTGCGCGAACTCCGCGATCGCCGGTGCCGTGTCGTGCGGAACCACCAGTCCCGGAATGTTCGGCACGCCATAGAGAACCAGAGGCGTGGCGAGCGTCATGCCCATCAGGTTTGCCGTCACCTCGAGCGGCCGCAGGAGCTCGATCACCGGATACATGTTGTAGCCGCCCGGCCGGTAGACGGACTCGGGGCCGCCCGTGGTCAGCACGAGCTGCAGCGTCTTGCCCTTGAGCTTCGTGCCACCGGGACCATACGACCAGCCGAACGCGAACACCTCGTCCTCCCAGCGCTTCAAGAGCGGCGGCGTCGAGTACCAATAGAGCGGAAACTGGAACACGATGCGGTCCGCGCGGACCGCTGCGGCCTGCTCGGTGGCGACGTCGATGCGGCCGTCCGGATACAGCGCCTCGAGATGGCGGATTTCGACGTCCGGCAGATTGCGGATCGCCGCGACGAGCCGCGCATTGGCCTTGGACTTGTCGAGCGTCGGATGAGATACGAGCACCAGCGTATGCATGGTTCGTCCGTCGTGGCGGTCCGGGCCGGACGCCATGATTGTCGGCGCACCACGTGCCACGCGTGTTGACTTGCGACAACCCTGCACGTCGCGCCGCGAAGCGCCGAGGTCCGGCAAGACGTTGCGCTGCCGGTCGGTGGAACAGCGCGGGTCAGGTGCCGGGCGCGGAGGTCTCCGCCGCCGGCATCTCATCGGTCATGTCGACACCGTAAGCCTTCCCTGTCGGGCCCACGCGCCGTGCCGAAAGGAGTACGTCGACCCCACCGCCCGACCCGAGATCCAGCACCACTTCGCCCGGCTTGAGTTCGGCCAGCGCCGTCGGATTCCCGCAGCCGAGCGAAGCCAGAACGGCCGTTTGCGGCAAGTCTGCCACTTGCCCCGCATCATAGAGATCGGCGGTGATCGGGTCCCCGCACTGGCTGTCGCCCGGACCGCATCCGCAGCACGAACCGCTTGCGCCAGCACCGAAGCTGCGCGCCGCTTGCCCGTATTTTTCCCTTACCATCGCCTTGATGTCCGTCGTGTCCATGTGTTCTCCTTTCAAGCGCTGCTCCTGCCTTCATACCAGGCGCGACTCAGCAAAGTGAGCCTGACCACCGACAGCATCACCGGCACCTCGATCAGGACGCCGACAACGGTCGCGAGCGCAGCGCCCGAATCGAGCCCATACAGGCTGACGGCAGTCGCCACGGCCAACTCGAAAAAATTGCTGGCGCCGATGAGGGCCGAAGGGCAGGCGACGCAATGGGCAACGCCGAGTCGTCGGTTCAGCCAGTAGGCAAGGCCCGCGTTGAAGTACACCTGGATGAGGATCGGCACCGCCAGCATCGCGATGATCAGCGGTTGCGCCAGAAGCTGCTGGCCCTGGAAGCTGAACAGCAGCACGAGCGTCGCCAGCAACGCGCCCAGCGACACCGGATGCAGTTGCGCCTGCACCGTGGCCAGCCGCGCCGGGCCGCCCACCCCCAGCAGGTAGCGGCGCCAAAGCTGGCTCACGATCACCGGGACGACGATGTAGAGCACGACCGACAGCGCCAGCGTATCCCATGGCACCTTGATGCTGGAGAGTCCGAGCAGCAAGGCGACCAGCGGCGCGAACGCGAACAGCATTACGACGTCGTTCAGCGCCACCTGCGACAACGTGAAGTTGGGCTCGCCGTCGGACAGGTTGCTCCAGACGAACACCATCGCGGTGCATGGCGCCGCCGCGAGCAGGATCAACCCCGCGATGTACGAGTCGATCTGATCGGCCGGCAGCCAGCGGACGAACACGTGGCGGACGAAGATCCAGCCGAGCAGCGCCATCGAGAACGGCTTCACCGCCCAGTTGATGAACAACGTGACGCCGATGCCACGTGAATGCTGCCGCACCTGCCCCAGCGTGCCGAAGTCGATCTTCAACAGCATCGGCACGATCATCAGCCAGATCAGCACGGCGACCGGAAGATTCACTTCCGCTACCTTGAGGCCGCCGACGTAGGTCGAGAACGCCGGAAACGACTGTCCCAGTGCAATACCGGCGATGATGCAGCCGAACACCCACCACGTGAGGTTGCGCTCGAACGTCCCGATCGGGCGCGGCCCGGCCATGGTTCTAAGGCGCTGCTTGCCCGATAGCGTGCATCTCCTTCCCGAGCGCCTGTCGCTCGAGCTTCGACACAGGCAGCGAAGTGAACAGGCCGATGCGATGGCGCAGTGTCTGGAACGCATGCCGGAACGCCGCACGTTTGTTTTCGTCGCTGCCGTCGACCGCGGCGGGATCCGGCACGCCCCAATGCGCCGTGATCGGCTGCCCCGGCCAGACCGGACACACCTCGCCGGCCGCGTTGTCGCAGACGGTGACGACAAAGTCCATCACCGGCGCGCCGGGCGCGGCGAACTCGCCCCAGCTCTTGCTGCGCAGGCCTTCGACGGGGAGGCCCTGTGCACGGAGGTAGTCGATCGCGAACGGGTTGACGCGCCCCGCTGGTGCGCTGCCAGCGCTGTAGCCGCGGAAGCGTCCGTTGCCTTGCCGGTTCAGGATCACTTCGGCCATGATGCTGCGCGCCGAGTTGCCGGTGCACAGGAACAGCACGTTGAACGTGCGCGAGCCGGTCATTCGCGACTCCACCGCCGGGGCTGGTGCCTCCTCGCGGCTCATGGGCAGCACGCCCCTCGCGCCGCCTTCGCGGGCGTGCAGCACGATGATTCGAGGGTCGTCGCCGGCACGCAACATCCGGCCGCGGCGGCCTCGGCCCGGGGCACAGCGCTCGGATGGCGCCGACGCTTCTTCCTTGTCGCGATCGAAGTAGCGAATTTCGCCGAGCGTGTGATAGCCCTCCCACGCGACGCCCTGCGGATCGGCGACCCAGTGCTTGTCGGATTTCGCATAGCAGCAGCTTGCGCCCGGCTCGTCCTGCACGATGGCACCCGCGGCGGCGAAGTTCCTGCGGATGTCGGCGAGCTCGTCGGCTGAGTCCGCCTGCAGCCCGAGGTGGTTGATTCCAACGGTGCCGCGCTGCGAGATCGCGAAGTTGAGGCGCGGGTTCTCGATCATCCATTTCGCGTAGTCGTCCTTGCGCACCGTCGGTTCGGCGCCGAACAGCCCGGTGTAGAAACGAATGCTCTGATCGAGGTCCTCGACGCCGACGTGGACGTGAAAGCGTTTCATGCGGATCTCCTTCGTGCTGGTTTCGGCATCGCAACGGCGAGCGGCCGCGTCGGGGCGCACACGGTGTCGCACACCGCGCTGGCCCGGCAGCAATTTTCGGTGAGGTAAGCAACGAGGCCGTTCATCGCCGCGAAATCGGCGCGGTACCAGATGAACCGGCCGTCCTGGCGCGCGGCGATGAGGCCCGCGTGCGCCAACTCCTTCAGATGGAACGACAGAGTCGCCGGCGCCAGCTTCAGCCGCTCGCCGATCGCCCCCGCGGGTAATCCCTCGGGACCACGTTCGACGAGCAATCGATAAACCGCAAGCCGGGTTTCCTGCGCCAATGCGCTCAGCGCCGCGACCACCTGTTTCGTTTCCATATTTCCAGTATCATCAAATTATAGCCAGATGTCAAGCCCGGCTTTCCAAGGCGTTGTCTACACGCTCTCCTTATGGATCGCTGCCGGGCGACGGCGCGGCCCCGCGACTCGACGATGATTGCTACAGCGTCGGCCTCGACCGATGCGCGTAGGTCCGCTCGTGGAGGCTCTGGCAATCGACGCAGCGCTTGGCGGTCGGGAACGCGAGAAGACGCGCCGGCTCGATGTCCTCATCGCAATCGACACAACGTCCATAGCGGTGCCGAGTCATCCGCACGAGCGCGGCATCGATGTCGCGAATGGCATCGACGTGCCGCTCGACGATCGCGTGGTCCAGGTCGGTAACCATCGTCGCGACCGACTCGTCACCGGCGTCGGGCACCTCGCCCGCGAGCTCGCCGATCGGGTGCTCGCCCCAGCGGATCAACTCTTCGTGCGCGTCGTCGATGAGCACCTTGCGCGCCTCGACGAGCTTGCGCTTCAGCTCGCGCATTTGTTGCGGGGTCGTTTTGGTCATTGCACCTCCCGGCTTGCGCGGCGTTGTTCGAACACCGCACCTTTGCGCTGATCAGCGTAGCTCTGCCGCTGATGCAGCCGTTGACGCAGATCAAAAGCCGGCGCCGCCCGCGTCGGCCGTCTCGCGGACAAGCGTGCCGGCGAGGGCGCCGATGTCGGCCTCCGACAAGGTTTCCTTCTGGAGGAGCACTCGCGCACCGTCCTCCAGAACGGTGCGGTTGCGCGAAAGAATGCGCTTGGCGCGACCGAACGCCATCTGCGCGATATCGCTTACTGCGCGGTCGATCTCGCGCGCCGTTTCCTCGCTGTAACGTCGTTCCGACACTCCCGGAAACTCCGGCAGGAACCGCTGGGGTTCGCTCTCGAAGGCGAGATTGCCGAGCTTTTCGTCCATCCCGTAGCGCATGACCATGCTGCGCGCGATGTCGGTGACCTTCGCGAGGTCGTCCGCCGCGCCGGTCGACAGATGACCGAAGACGACCTGCTCGGCCGCCCGGCCGCCCAGCAGCACCGCCATCTTGTTCTCCAGTTCCTCGCGCGTCATAAGAAATCGGTCTTCCGTAGGGCGCTGGATCGTGTAGCCGAGGGCGCCGATGCCGCGTGGAATGATCGACACCTTGTGCACCGGATCGGTGCCCGGCAGCGACAGCGCGACGAGGGCGTGCCCCATTTCGTGGTACGCGACGATCTCGCGCTCCTTGCGATTGAGGATGCGGCTCTTCTTCTCGAGCCCCGCGACGATCCGCTCGACCGCGGCAGTGAAGTCGTCCAGCGTGACCGTATCGGCGTTGCGCCGAGTCGCAACCAGCGTGGCCTCGTTGACGAGATTCGCGAGGTCGGCGCCGGTGAATCCCGGTGTAAGCGCGGCGATCTTGTCGAGATCCGCGTCGGGGCCGAGGCGAACCTTCCTCACGTGCACTTTCAGGATCTGCACGCGGCCAAGCTTGTCCGGCCGGTCGACCAGCACCTGACGATCGAAGCGGCCCGCACGCAAGAGTGCCGGATCGAGGATCTCGGGCCGGTTGGTCGCGGCCAGCAGGATCAAGCCCTGCGCCGGATCGAACCCGTCCATTTCGACCAGCAGCTGATTGAGCGTCTGCTCCTTTTCGTCGTGCCCGCCGAGACCATACGCGCCACGGGCCCGGCCCAGCGCATCCAGCTCGTCGATGAAGATGATCGCCGGCGCCCGCGCCCGTCCCTGCTCGAACAGGTCGCGCACGCGCGCCGCACCGACGCCGACGAACATCTCGACGAACTCCGAGCCGCTGATCGAGAAGAACGGAACGCCGGCTTCGCCGGCGACCGCGCGCGCGAGCAACGTCTTGCCCGTCCCCGGCGGTCCGACCAGAAGCACGCCCTTCGGGATGTGCCCTCCGAGCCGACTGTAGCGCTTGGGATCCTTGAGGAAGCCGACTACCTCGCGCAGTTCCTCTTTGGCTTCGTCGACGCCCGCGACATCCTCGAACGTCACCTTGGTGTCGGTTTCGACGTAGACCCGCGCCTTGCTCTTGCCGATCGCAAGAAAGCCGCCGCCCAGTCCGCCCCCGCCTGTCATCCGCCGCGCGAGGAACATCCACACGGCGAAGAACACGAGCGCCGGAACAATCCACGAGAGCACGTCGCGAAGGAACGTGCTTTCCACGACACCGGAGAACTTGACGTCGTACTGCGCGAGATCCTTGGCGAGCTCGGGGTCGACGCGCGTGGTGACGAAGCGCGTGCGGCCGTCGGGAGGCGCCTCCTTGTAGCTGCCCGTGATGACGTTGTTGCCGATCGCGATCTCCTTGATCCGCCCGGCTTTCAACTGCTGTTCGAACTCGCTATAGGGGATCGGCTCGACCTGCGTCGCGGTGACCCACAACTCGCGCAACCAGAGCACGCCGAGGATCGCGATCATCAGATACCAGAGGTTGAACTGCATCTTTCGTTCCATCCGCCCTCCTTGCCCAAGAGCGCGCGTCGAGCTTCGGGTCGTGCACGGCGGGATCTGCGACGCCGTTCGAACCGGCGGGTTCGACACTCCCGCGCCTTGCCTGCGCACCGCTAACACGTGTCTCGATTATCCCAGCACCGGGACGGCAGGACGAACCGGGCCGCTTCGCTCCGGCCGGAGGTCCGGCTGGCGGCGACCGAGCTTGACTATCGTCAAACCGGCGCAAGCCAATGCGGCGAAAATGAATCCAGCAGGCGGGCGCCTGGGCTCAGGTGGCGCGTGGAATCGCGTGATCGGGGCAACGGAGCTTGGGCAGCCCCGGTCCGTGGAGAGTGGGATGCAGGGCAAGGTCGAGATCGTCCGCGTCGTCGACGGGCATTTGTTCGATGCCGAATGTTACGAGCGCACCGCAATGATGGCGGGTCCCTGCGACCACGCCAGCGGGTATTACGTGGTGTCGTGGCCGGCGGAAGCGAAGACCACGCGCTTCGATTCGGAGGCCGTCTTCCTCGGTCCTTACACCAGTGCCGAGGAGGCAACTTCGATAGCGCAACGACCCGCATGATGGCCAAGAAGACCCCCAGGCCGATACCGCCCCCCGCCCGAACGCGAGGGGCGCACCCGCGCAGCGTACCGATTGCCGAGCCGGATCCGGGCAACGAACCTGATCAACCGTTCGAGGAAGGGGCCCATGACGCAATCGACCCGGACCTGCGGCACCGGATGATCAGCGAAGCGGCGTTCTATCTCTACGCGCAGCGCGGATACACCGGCGATTATGATCTCGATGACTGGTTAACCGCGGAAGCCGAGATCGACCACCTCTTGCTCAATCCGGAGATTCGCGGCAGGTCGGCAGGCACGGACTGACGCCGGTCGACCCGGGTGCGCATAGCGAGCACGTCGCGGTCCGCGCGGAAATCGCAAACCGGCCCACCGACGAGTGACTGCCCACGCGGATCGCGCGCTCCGTACACCGATCCGTTCATGCCGCATCACCCCGCGCAGCTACCCGCGTCGGATTCCACGACACTCGCTGAACTGCTTCGCATCGTCACGGAACTGGTGCGCGAAGCGCGCGCCGGGGCAGGACCCCCGCCGCAGGTCGAGCCCGACAGCAGCCTCGAACGCGAGCTCGGGCTCGACAGCCTCGAGCGGGCCGAGCTGCTGCTGCGCCTCGAGCAGGCGTTCGGCGTTCGGCTGCCCGTGCGCACACTGGCCGACGCCGAATCGCCACGCGACCTCTTGCGCGCCGTGCGTGCCGGCAGGCCGTTGCCACCCACAACTTCGGTGGCGCCTGCGACGGTCGCGGTCACGCCGGTCGAGCCTGCGGCGGACATTCCGGACCACGCGCAGACGCTGCTCGATGTACTGGACTGGCACGCCGACGCTCGCGCCCAACGTACGCACATCACTCTGGTCGTCCAAACCGACAGCGGGCCAACCGAGCAACCCCTCGGCTACGGCGAGCTTCGCGACGCCGCCGTTCGGGTCGCGGCCGGGCTCACCGCGCGCGGGCTGGAACCCGGGCGCAGCGTTGCGATCATGTTGCCGACGTCGCTCGAGTTCTTTACCGCGTTCTTCGGGATCCTTCAAGCCGGCGGCGTGCCCGTCCCGATCTACCCGCCGGCGCGCCGCTCGCAGCTCGAGGACCATTTGCGCCGGCAGTCCAGCATCCTCGACAACTGCCTTGCCACGATGCTGGTGACCGTGCCGGAGGCGCGCACGGCGGCGCGCCTGCTGCGCGCGGCGACCCCGTCGCTTGAAGCATGTCGTTGCGGTGGCCGAACTCGGCGCGCGCCCATTGCCCATGGCACCGGCGACACATGCGCGACCCGGTCCCCAGGACGTCGCGTTGCTGCAGTACACGTCGGGCAGCACCGGAAATCCCAAGGGTGTGATCCTGACGCACGCCAATCTGCTCGCAAACATTCGTGCGATGGGGCACGCGATCGCAGTGGCGCCGACCGACGTCTTCGTAAGCTGGCTCCCGCTGTACCACGACATGGGGCTGATCGGCGCATGGCTCGGCAGTCTGTACTACGGGATCCCCTTGTTCGTAATGCCACCCGGTGACTTTCTCGGTCGGCCCGAGAACTGGCTCTGGGCGATTCATCGCCATCGTGCGACGCTCTCCGCCGGGCCCAATTTCGCCTTCGAGATCTGTGCTTCCCGGATCGACCCCGGGCGCCTCGCGGGTCTGGATCTTTCGAGCTTGCGCATCGCGTTCAATGGCGCCGAACCGGTCGCGCCGGACACGCTGACCCGGTTCGCGGAGCGCTTTGCGCGCAACGGCTTCGACGCCCGCGCGCAAACGCCCGTCTACGGCCTCGCCGAAAATGCGGTCGGTCTTGCATTTCCGCCGCTGCTCCGGGGCCCGTTGATCGATCGCATCGATCGCCTGCGCCTCGCCCGGACCGGAGAAGCGGAGCCGGTCGCCGGGCCGGAGGCGCTTGCCGTCGTCGCCTGCGGGCGCCCGCTGCCCGGCCACGAGATCCGCGTCGTCGATGCGACGGGACGCGAGCAGCCCGAGCGCCGCGAAGGCCGGATAGAGTTTCGCGGTCCTTCGGCGACCAGCGGCTACTTTCGCAATCCCGAGGCGACGCGCCGTCTGTTCCGCGACGGCTGGCTCGATACCGGCGACATGGGTTACATCGCGGGCGGCGAACTCTACGTCACCGGGCGCGTGAAGGACATCATCATTCGCGGCGGCCAGCACATCCACCCGCAAGAAGCGGAAACGGCGATCGGCATCGTTCCGGGCATCCGCAAGGGCTGCGTGAGCGTGTTCGGCGTTCCCGATCGCGCCGCCGGAACCGAGAAAGTCGTCGTGCTCGCCGAAACCCGCGAGTCGGATCCGCAGAAACAGGAAGCGCTGCGCCGAGCCGTCGCGGGAACGATGGCCGCGCTGCACGGCGCACCGCCCGACGACATCGTGCTGGCTCCGCCGCACACGGTCCCCAAGACATCGAGCGGCAAACTCCGGCGCGCGGCCTGCCGCGATCTCTACCTGCACGGGACGGTGCGCGCGCGACCCCGCGCGCTCTGGTTGCAGATCGCCCGTCTCGCGCTCGCCGGCGCCGCGGCGCGTCTGCGCAGGACGTCGCGCCAGTTCGGCGCATTCGTATTTGGCGCATGCGCATTGGGGCTCCTCCTCCCGATGGCGGTCGTCACTTTCGCCCTGCTGGCGGTGCTGCCGCGCCGCGCTTGGCGCCGGAATGCCGCGACGCTGCTCGCGCGCGCCTTCATCCTCGCGTCCCGCATTCCCGTACGCGTGACGGGCGCGGAGAACTTTCCCGCGGCGGGACCGCTCGTCGTTGTCGCGAATCACGCGAGCTACCTGGACGGCCTCGTGCTCATGACGCTGCTTCCGGAGCGATGTGACTTCGTCGCCAAGCGCGAACTCGCCGAGCGTTTCGTGACCCGGTTCGTGCTGCACCGCATCGGGACTCACTTCGTCGAGCGCTTCGACGTCGAACGCAGCGTCGCCGAGGCACATGCGCTCTCTTCGCTCACCGTCCGCGGCGCGTCGTTGGCCTTCTTTCCGGAAGGCACCTTCGTCCGCGAGCCCGGCCTGCGCCCGTTCCACATGGGCGCGTTCGTCGCGGCGGCGTCCGGCGGCGCACCCGTCGTTCCGGTCGCCATCCGCGGCGCCCGGTCGGTGCTGCGGGACGGACAGTGGCTTCCGCGTCGCGGCGTGATCCAGGTGATCGTCGGCACACCGCTAATGCCGGACGGACATGATTGGGCCGCTGCGACACGCCTGCGGGACCGCAGTCGCGTGGCGATTCTCTCCACCTGCGGCGAGCCAGACGGCAGCGGGCCGCTCCCGCATCCGTAGCGCAGCGTCGCGGACGTGCCTAGGGCCTGTTCGCACTTGCGGACATAGTGTGAACAGGTCCTGGATGCGCAACGCGCGAGTCGATCACGACGGCACGCGGTTCCCGCCATTGACCAAAGTCAACGTGGCGCTTGACCTCGCGACTATAGTTAAATCGATGTATCGGCACGGTTGCCGTTGAAAAAAGGAGGAGATCATGGCGACTCAAAGTGCGACCACGCAACCCCGGACCGAGATCCAGCCAGTAGGGCCGCTGGTGCTTGCCGCTGCGCCTGAGGCCAGCAGCATCGGGCAATCGCAGCAAGCGGGCGCGGCGGCCGTTGGTCTGTCTGCGGACAACGATGCGCGGCGTCGGATGATCGAGCAGGCTGCGTACTTCCACGCTGAAAGGCGAGGTTTCGCCGAGGGCGGCGCGCTGCAGGACTGGCTCGACGCCGAAGCCGAGGTCGACCGCCTGCTGCGGAAGTAGTTGCCAGTCCGCGCCCGGCGCGGAGCAACGTTGGCCGATGCTCCGGACCCGCGATGAGTGTGCTCACCGAAAGCTTCACGCCGCAGGCGCCGGACGTCCGCCGGCCCCCGCCCGATGCGCGGGCGAGGAACGCGCTGGCGCTCATTCTCGCCGGTGGACGGGGAAGCCGGCTCGAGCATCTCACCGATTGGCGGACGAAACCGGCGGTCCCATTCGGTGGCAAGTTCAGGATCGTCGACTTCGCGTTGTCGAATTGCGTGAATTCGGGGATCCGCCGCATCGGCATCTGCACCCAGTACAAGTCGCAAAGCCTGATCCGGCACATCCAGCGTGGCTGGAGCTTTCTCGACGGTCGCTTCGGCGAATTCGTCGAACTTCTTCCCGCCCAGCAGCGTGTCCAGCCAATGTGGTACCAGGGCACGGCCGACGCGGTCTACCAGAACTTGGACATCCTGCGTCGGCACGAGCCGGAACAGGTGCTGATCCTCGCCGGCGATCACGTCTACAAGATGGACTACCGGCGGATGCTCGACGACCATGTCGCAAAGGGCGCCCGCATGACGATCGCCTGCATCGACGTCCCGCTCGACGATGCGCGTTCCCTGGGCGTGATGGACGTCGACGCCCAGCATCGGATCGTCGATTTCCGCGAAAAGCCGGCGCGGCCACCGCCGATGGCAAACCGGCCCGACCGCGCACTCGCGAGCATGGGGATCTACGTGTTCGACGCCGCATTCCTATACGAAGAGCTGCTGCACGACGCCGACGACCCGAATTCGGGCCATGACTTCGGAAGGGACCTGATCCCGCGCCTGATCCAGCGCAACGGATGCGTCTACGCACACGACTTTGCCGACAGCTGTGTGAATACTGCCGACGGCGTGCCCTATTGGCGCGACGTCGGCACGATCGACGCCTACTGGGAAGCGAACATCGCCCTGACCGACGTTGTCCCCGACCTCAATCTCTACGACCTGCACTGGCCGATCTGGACCTACCAGGAGCAGCTGCCGCCCGCGAAGTTCGTGTTCAACGACGACGGCCGCCGGGGCATGGCCGTCGACTCGCTCGTCGCCGGAGGGTGCATCGTCAGCGGGTCGATGGTGCAGCGGTCGCTGCTGTTCTCCAATGTCCACGTGCAGGACCACGCGACGATCGAGGACTCGGTGATTCTCCCCAACGTCGAGGTCGGGCGCGGCGCGGTGCTGAAGCGTGCGGTGATCGACAAGCACTGCAAGCTGCCGGACGGGCTCGTTGTCGGCGTCGATCCCGAGCAGGATCGGCAACGCTTTCGCGTTACTCCGCGCGGCGTCACGCTGGTGATTCCCGAAATGCTCGGCCAGCAGATCCATCACCTGCGCTGACGGCGCACTGCATGGCCACGCTAATGGGGACGTCCACGAAATTCACGTTGAGTGTAATCACTGCGGATATCGCGGGCCCTAAGAACGCCAGGTTCAATCCAGGTCGATCACCCGGTGTGTCCTAACATCGCCACGATGACCTCTCGCAGCTTGCCGCTGGGCGCATCGGGAACTGGGCCACGGGTGTCGATCGCGAGCCCGACGTTCGGGAGCGACTGGCTCACGAGGTACGAGCGCAGCGCCTTCGACGCCGCATGCCACGCAGCACGCTTCGCCGGTCCTTCTTCGAAATCCAGCCGCAGACACAGCTGGTCGGCGCCGGTTTGCACGAGCTGGAAGCGATGTGCTTGCACGGCACTTTCGATCACGGTCGTGAGCGCAAGCGGGAGCAGCCGCACCCGATGACCGTCCGGCGCGCACAGCGAGACCACGTCGTCACGCCTTCCCTCCACCAGAATCGCCGGTAGCGGATTCCCGCAGCGGCAAATGTCCGGATTGGCGATCACGCTGTCCCCCAGATCGTATCGGATCACCGGTTGCACGCGATTCGCAAGGTTCGTCAGCAGCACCGTCGCGGAAGGTTCGCCCGAAGGCACCGGCCGGTATTCAGCGTCGACCGGCTCGAGCACGACCCAATCGGCATTGACGTGCAGGGAGCCTTCGCGGCAACCGACGGCGATGCTCATGCACTCCGAGGCCCCATATTCGTTGATGACGGGGCAGCCGAGGCTGCGTTCGATGTCGCCGGCAGCCGTTGCCGAAAGGTACTCGCCGCCCGACCAGGCAACCTCGGGTGCGATCCGAAGACGGCCCGCCTTCTGCTCCTCGCCCAGAAGACAAAGCATGGTGGGGTAGCTCGCCAGGAAAGCGGGCCGATAGGCATTCAACTCGTCGACGAGTCCGGGCAGCGGTTGCATCACCGAGAATCCGCGCGCGTTGATCCATGGACTTGTGCGGCAGACGCGCTCCCACGATGCAATGCTCGCGAAATGGTCTCCGGTGGCGGCAATCAGCGCAGCGCGTCCGCCCTTCGCGACTGCGCCCCACGCACATCGGCCGATGAAGGGTGGCGCGGCAAGTTGCAGCGCGATGAGGCCTTGATAGGTACCAAGCGCTTCGTCATCCTGAACATAGATACCGGGCTCCCCGGTGGTGCCCGAGCTTTTCCAGATGACGTAACGATCGAGGTAGGGCGCGCCGATGTGCGTCCGATCCGCGAGAAATGCCTCGACACCGGCCCGGGTTATCGCGGGATCGGTCACCCAATCATCGAAGCGCGACATCAGCGCATACCTGGTCATGACAGGCAACTGCGTCGGATCGAGCCCGTTCTCGGGCAATTCGCGGTATGCGTCCCGATACAGGCGCGAATGGCCCCGCGCGAATCGCACGAGCGCGTCGAAGCGCTTGCGGCGTGCCGCCTCGACGCCGGTTCGGCCCGTGCTGCGCGTCCACCAGGCCCCCCACAGGCGCGACATCCAGTCTCCATAATCGAGGGGCGAGGCCATGATTTCGGGGAGTCACCGCTACTCGCGCAACGAGAGGATGTAGCGAGCCATCACCCTCGCGTCCGCCTCGGACACCTCCGGATGCGGCGGCATGTGCCATGGCCCCGCGCCGTGGGCTCCTTGTCTCACCACCACAACAAGTAGGGTGGAGGCGTTCGGGTTCCCTCTGTATTTGGCAGCCACGTCGACGTAGGCCGGGCCGGTCCTGGTTTCGCGATCGTCGTGGCAGATGTAGCACCTGTAATGCTGCAATAACGCCTGCGCGTCTTGCGCGTGCGCTGCACCGATCGTCAATCCGGCGGTGACGATCATGGCGGCGATGTTCACGGCGTTTCGCGACATGATCTCCACGTTTCCTGTCTTTACTTCCGCGAGCGAACTGAGGCTCGGCAAGACGATGCTAACGATGCCTCGGGACATGTTTGTTGATCGTTGTCAACGTCGAGGTCATTGCCTAGCGCACGGGCCCGACGGATGGTCGGACGACTGGAGTTCGACGCGCCCCGGGGCGCCCGGCGCCACACTCCTCCAGGCAATGGGCGGTTTACGGTGTCCCGGATCACCAGCTTCCGATCGACCCGCGCGATGGCTAACAATGTTGTCCATTGAACCGTTTGATTTTTGTCAGAACGGCGACGGACATTGCGGCTACGCTCTTATGTAACGCAAAGTCACGTTGAGCGGCTGCGGCCCCGCGGATCAGAGGGCGAGTTCGCCGATGTGATCGACGCGCCGGTCGAAGGATTGGGCCGACGTTGACCTGCCTCGTATCCAGCAACGCGGACACAAGGCTGATGTACTCGAGGAGGAGTCCTGACATGAATCATGCCCTCAAGTTTCGCTCCATCGCGTGGGCAGCGTTTCTGCTCGCGCTCGTCGGCGGCGTCGGCGAGTCGTTCGCCCACCGCCATGCGCCAACCGATTCTCCGACCGTCATCGGCCATCGTGGCGCCGCCGGTTATCTGCCCGAACATACGCTCGCCGGATATGCGCTCGCCGTGTTCCAAGGGGCCGATTTCATCGAGCCCGACCTCGTCATGACGAAGGACGGCCAGCTGATCGCCCGGCACGAGCCCATCCTCGACGAGACGACGGACGTTTCGGCCCACCCGGAGTTCGCGTCGCGCCGTACGACGAAGGTCCTCGACGGGTTTGCTGTTACCGCCTGGTGGGCGGAGGACTTCACGCTGGCCGAAATCAAGCAGTTGAAGGCCCGCGAGCGGATCCCGACCGTCCGCCCCGCCAATACCCGCGTCAACGATCAGATCGAGATCCCGACATTGCAGCAGGTCATCGATCTCGCGAAGGGACTGGAGAAGGTGGTGGGCCGCAAGATCGGCATCTATCCGGAGACCAAGCACCCGACGTACTTCCGTAATCTCGGATTTGCCATGGAAGAGACTCTCGTCAGCGTCCTCCGGAAGAACGGCTACGAGGGGAAGCGCGACCAGGTTTTCATTCAATCCTTCGAGGTCGCGAACCTGAAGCGGCTCGCACACATGACCAACATTCCGCTGGTTCAGCTCTTCGGCGGAGCGACTAGCCAACCGTACGATGTCGTAGCCACAGGCGGTACGCTCACCTATGGACAGATGGCCACCGCACACGGTTTGGCGGAGATCGCCGGATACGCGGACGGCGTCGGACCGTCGAAGGGCTACGTCATCCCGGTCGTCGGAGGCATTCTCGACCCGGCCAACGCGACGACTTTCGTGCATGATGCGCACGCCGTCGGTCTCGTCGTGCATCCGTATACGTACCGTGTCGAGAACCAGTTTCTGCCACTCAACCTGCGCATCGGGTCGGACCCGAACGGCCGGGGCGACTTGCAGGGGGAACTCGAGATGTTCCTCGAGGTCGGCATCGACGGCTTCTTCACCGACAACACCGACGTCGGCGTGAAGGCGCGCGACGCCTTCGTCGACGGGCCTTGACATCAACTTGGCCTCGCGCTCGGGCGGGCGAATCGCTCCGGGTGCGAGGCCGCGTTCCTTGGCGGGCCCGACCATCGTGTTGAGCGCCCTGTCTTCATCCGCCCCTACCGGAATGGAACGCTGCGGTTTCGAAGGCCGCCTGCCGAGACCAGGTCAATGAGCTTCCGACGCAGGCAGAACCGATGATCGACGTCGCATTCATCGGCGACGTGATGCTCGGTCGCGGTGTCGACCGTGAATTGCGGCGGATGAAGCCCGCGCAGCCATGGGGCGATGTATTGCCGTTGCTAGCGGACGCCGACCTACGTATCGCCAACCTCGAGTGCGCGCTGACCACGCACGCGACACCCTGGTCGCGCACGCCAAAGGTGTTCCACTTTCGCGCGGACCCATCGACGGTGGAGGTGCTGCGCGCCGCGCGGATCGATGCGTGCTCGCTCGCCAACAACCACACGCTCGATTTCGGGGAACGGGGACTCATCGACACGTTGGAGACGCTGGACCGCGCCGGAATCGCACATGCCGGCGCCGGCCGGAATGCTGCCCACGCGGCGCGGCCGGCACTTGTGAGCGGCGGTCGTCCGCCGACCTCCATCGCCTTGATCGCGTTCACCGACAACGAACCGGCGTTCGCGGCAACGCGCGACCACGCGGGAACGCAGTATCTGCCGGTGTCGCTCGCGCCGGAGTCGGTTGGCCGCGTCGCCGACGCGATTGGGGCTGCGCGCGCGGCAGGAGCCACGATCGTCGTGTTCTCCAATCACTGGGGCCCGAACATGCGGCTGCGGCCGACGACGCTGTTCCGCGACTTCGCGCACGCGGTAATCGACCTCGGTGCCGATATCTACTATGGTCACAGCGCGCACGTGTTTCAGGGCATCGAGATCTACGCCGGCAAGCCGATCCTGTACGACACCGGCGATTTCATCGACGACTATGCCGTCGACCGCGAGTTGCGCAATGACTGGTCGCTCGTGTTCCGGCTCCGGATGGAAGGCAGCCAGTTGCACCGCATCGACCTTTTCCCCGTCACGCTCGCGTACGCGCGGGTCGCGCAGGCGCACGGGTCGGAGCGGGACGAGATCCTGGACCGGATGGAGTTGCTTTCATCGGAGATGGGGACCCGTTTCGCGCGCGAGGAGGGCCATGCCATCCACGTGCGGCGGCCGCAGGCCGCATCGCGTTGACCAAGGTCAAGCGTCACGCGCGCGCCATCCGTTATCGTGACTCTGGATGCGCACGGGACACGCAAATACTCGGCCGCCTCCCGCGGGGCCGATCCGCAGCCAGGAGTGAACATGCAAATTCCGCTGAAGATCACGATGCGCCATATCCCGCAGTCCGATGCGCTGGAGATACGAATCCGTCAACGGGTCGCCAAGCTCGAGGAATTCCATCCGAATGTCACGGGATGCGAAGTAGCCGTCGAGGAGCAGCGTCGCCATCACCACCAGGGACGCTGGTTCAGCGTCCGGGTGGCGCTACGCGTCCCGAACCACGAGATCGTGGTCAATCGCGACCATGACGAGGACGTATATGTAGCGGTGCGCGATGCCTTCGACGCCGTTACGCGCAGGCTCGAGGATGTCGTCCGGGTGCAGCGGGGGGACGTGAAGAAGCACGAGGCGTCGCTGCATGGTGCCGTAGCGCGGATATTTGCCGACGAGGGTTACGGTTTCATCGAGACCAAAGATGGCACCACCTACTATTTCAACCGCGAGAACGTCGTGGACCACGCATTCGACCGGTTGCTGCAGGGGGTGCAGGTGCAATTCATCGCCGAGCCCGCCGCAGAAGGCATGCAGGCGAAGCGCGTCAGCGCCAGGCACCGCGCACATCGATAGCCGCGGATCATTGCGAGCGCCGAACGTCGTCGCTTCGGTCGGCCCTACGCTTGACAATTGTCAAGACCGGAGGAGATGCGTGAGCTATGCTTTTTGCGTAGGGCATCGCTCAAGCGTATCGGCGAAGAGATTGTTTTGGTGAGGCTACACAATGCCATCATCGATCCGTAGCGGAAGACGGAAACGGAGCCCGAGCAGGCGCCATCCCGCGGAGCCAGTAAGACGGGTACCGCATGCGCGGCCGCAACCCGAGCTGGGCGGTGCCGCGCGGCCGGGCAATGACTATGACGACGCCCTTCCCGCATCGCTCTCCTTTGATGTCGGCGATGCGCCGAGGGCGGACCCAGGCGAAGGCGGCGTCGATGATTGGGCAGGAATGGACGGCGATGATACCGCGGTGATCGAGGAGCCTGCCGGGGTCGGCGAGCGCCGTCGCCGCTAACGGCGGAGCGATGCGAAGAAACGAGCTGATTGGGGGACGGTCGTCATGACAATAGGCGAGATCTGCAATCGCAACGTTGTTTGCGCTACGCGCGACACAACGGTCGTCGAAGCAGCGAATCTGATGCGGCGTCACCACGTCGGTGATCTGCTGGTCGTGGAAGGGACCGAGGGCCAAGGCGCGCCGATCGGCATCGTCACCGACCGCGACATCGTGGTGGAGGTCGTGGCGCCAGGGCTGGACGCGAAAGGCATCAGGCTCGGTGATCTGCTGACTGATTCATTGGTCACCGTCGAAGAGCGCAAGACCTGCGTCGACACTGTCCGGCTGATGGCCGCAAAGGGCGTGCGGCGCATGCCCGTCGTCGACGCCGCAGGCATCCTGGTCGGGATTATCACGATCGACGATCTGTTGCCGCATCTCGCGACGCCCTTGGTGGAACTGTCCGAACTGGCGGGCCGCGGCCGGCAACGCGAGATGCAGACGCGGAAGTGAGAGCGCGCCGATTCTGCGTCCACGCGCCGCGGAATCAGCGCCCGACCAGCTTCGCCAGACCGTCGAGATCGCGTATCTCGACGTGTCGTCGGTTTGCGTCGATCAAACCTCTTGTGTGCAACTTGACCAGGGCGCGGCTGACGGTCTCCAGCTTGATTCCCAAATAGCTGCCGATATCCTCGCGCGTCATCGGCAGCTGGAAGTCCGACGGCGAAAAGCCCCGTGCCAGCCAGCTCCGCGAGAGGTTGAGCAGGAAGGCCGCGAGACGCTTCTCCGCGCACATGCTACCGAGCATGGTCATCACGCTTTGGTGGCGGCCGATCTCGCGGCCCAGCACCCGGGAAAACTGGTGCTGGATCGGCTGGTCCTCGCGGCCGAGCCGCATCAGGCTCAACAGGGAGATGATGCAGACCTCGCTTTCGGCCAGCGCAACCGCGCGGCTTGCGCCATGCTCGTCGCCGATGCCGTCGAGACCGACGATGTCTCCGGCCATGGGGAAGCTCGTGACCTGCTCTCGGCCGTCCTCGGAAATCACGCTCGTCTTGAAAAAACCGGACCGGACGGCATAAACGGCGGCGAGCTTGTCGCCTGCTCCATAAAGGGCCTCACCGGGCCCCAAGCGCCGGCGCGAGGTGATCGCAGACGAGAGGCGCTCGTGTTCCAGGCGCGGCAAGTCGAATGGCAGGCAGATGCTCCGGAGACTGCACTCCGTGCATCTGGTCCACCGATGAGCGTCGGGGTTCGTGGGCACCGACGAGGCTCTGCCGCGAGTCATCGTCGGCCGGGACCGGCCGCGCGGCCTGCGTCGTGAATCTGGAGCCGACTGCCTCATGCTTCTCTCCGGTGCAACCGGATGTCGCGCGGGGCGAAACGGGAAGAGCGCCCCACGGACCATTTAGATAATTGTAGCAGACAAGCGTTGCCGCGGCATCGATCACGCGGTGTCCGGCATCGCTTCGGCTGACGCGGGAACGGGCGGCGCCTCCGCGATGATGCAGTCCGTCGTGAGAATCAGGCCCGCGATGGATGCAGCGTTCTGCAGGCCGAGGCGCGTGACCTTGGTCGGGTCGATGATGCCCATGGCCATCATGTCGCCATACTCGCCCGTCGCGGCGTTGTAACCGAAGTTGCCGGCAGCCTCGACTACCCTCGCCAGGACGACGGACGGTTCCTGCCCTGCGTTCGCCACAATCTGGCGCAACGGCTCCTCGAGCGCCCGCCGCACGATCCGGATGCCCGCGTCCTGGCCGAGCGTCGCCCCGTGCAGCGTATCGAGCGCATGCCGCGCCCGGAGCAGCGCAACGCCACCGCCCGGTCCGATTCCCTCGGCCACCGCGGCGCGCGTCGCATGCAACGCGTCTTCGACCCGTGACTTCTTCTCCTTCATCTCGGTTTCGGTCGATGCTCCGACCTTGACCAACGCCACGCCGCCGGCAAGCTTGGCGACCCGTTCTTCGAGTTCCTTGCGTTCGTACTCGGTCTTCGCCTCGTCGCTCGCCTTGCGGAGCTGGGCGATCCGCGCGCGAATCGCGTCCGGTGCGCCGGCGCTGCCGATCAGCGTCGTCGCGTCCTTGTCGATCTCGATCCGTCGCGCGCGGCCCAGTTCCGCGAGGCCCACGTTTTCCAGCTTGAGGCCGGCGTCCTCGGAGATCACGGTACCGCCGGTCAGGATCGCGATGTCCGAGAGCAGCGCCTTGCGCTTGTCGCCGAACCCCGGCGCCTTCACGGCGCAGGTCTTCAGCACGCCGCGCAGCGTATTGATCACCAGCGTGGCCAGCGCCTCGCCGGTCACGTCCTCGGCGATCACCAGCAGCGGCCGGCCCTCGCCGGAGATCTTCTCGAGCAACGGGAGCAGATCGCGAATCGAGGCAATCGCTCTGTCGTGGACGAGCACACCCGCCTCCTCGAGCACCACGCGCTGCTTTTCGGCATCGGTGATGAAATACGGCGACAGGAAGCCACGGTCGAACTGCAAGCCTTCGACGACCTCGAGCTCGTTGGTCATGCCCCGGCCATCCTCGGTCTTGATGACGCCGTTGTCGCCGACTTTCTCCATCGCCTCGGCGATCATGTCGCCGATCGACACGTCGCCATTGGCCGAGATCGTGCCTACCTGCGCAATTTCCTGCCGCGAGGCACATGGGCGCGAGTTGTGCTTGAGTTCCGCCACGACAGCGTCGACCGCCGTATCGATGCCCCGCTTCAGGTCCATCGGATCGAGACCCGCGGCGACGAATTTCATGCCTTCGTTGACTATCGACTGCGCGAGCAACGTCGCCGTCGTCGTTCCGTCGCCCGCGGTTTCCGAGGTCCGGGCCGCGACCTCGCGCGCCATCTGCGCGCCGAGGTTCTCGAGCCTGTCCGCAAGCTCGATCTCCCTCGCCACGATCACGCCGGAATTGATCACTATCGGCGCACCATAACTCCTCTCCAGCATCACCGTGCGACCCTTCGGACCCAGCGTGACCCTGACGGCCGCGGCCAGCATGTTGAGACCGGCGCAAATCTTCTCGCGCGCCTCGCGGTCGAATTTCAGCGTCTTGGCTGCCATCGGGCACCTCCTGCGGTGGGCTGCGTAAATCAATCTAGCGTGGTCCGACGGCCGGGCATTGACGAAGGTCAACGTCGATGGCGACGGGTTCCGCTCGTGCGGGGCGATAATGAGCTTTGACCATCCATTGGGGAGGGAGAAGGTAGAGCTATGTCGGGTCCGCCGATGATGCCTCCCGCTTCACCCGCGAACGCGAACGATCTCTCGCGCCTCGTTGCGGCGCTTGCCCGGCCGACGGTGTTCGGCGCGGAATGCGAGCGCGTGTCCCTCCTGGAGACGCACATCTCCTGCGTGCTCCTTACCGGACGTTACGCGTACAAGCTCAAGAAGCCGGTCAACCTCGGCTTTCTCGACTTCACGACGCTCGCCGCGCGCAAGTTCTACTGCGAGGAGGAGCTGCGATTGAACCGCCGTTTGGCGCCGGCGCTCTATCTCGACGTCGTAGCGATTACCGGCAGCCTCGACGCCCCGGCGCTTGGTGGGGGCGGGCCAGTACTGGAATACGCCGTCAGGATGCGCGAATTCCCGCAGCAGGCGCTGGCCAGCCGGATGCTGGCGGACGGCGCGCTCACCTTCGCGCACATCGACGCGCTGGCAGCCACCGTCGCTGCATTTCACGGCAGTGTCGCCGTCGCGGGCGCCGACGCCGCGTTCGGTTCGCCCGAGGACATTCGCGGCTACGCGCTGCAGAACTTCGCGCAAATCGAGCCGCTGCTCGAGGATGCGGCGGATCGTACTGCGCTCGCCGCGCTGCGCGACTGGACCGAAAGCGAATTCGCGGCGCGGGCGGCGACGTTCGGGCAGCGCAAACGCGAAGGCTTCGTCCGCGAATGCCACGGCGACCTGCACCTCGGCAATATCGCGGAGGTCGACGGCGAGCTGACGGTTTTCGATTGCATCGAGTTCAACGACCACCTGCGCTGGATCGACGTGATGAGCGAGGTCGCGTTCGTCGTGATGGACCTCGAGGACCGCCGCCGCCCGGATCTCGCGCATCGCTTCCTGAACGCCTATTTGGAGGCCACCGGGGACTACGGGGGACTCGCGGTGCTGCGTTTCTACCTTGCCTACCGGGGGATGGTCCGCGCCAAGGTGACCTCGCTGCGGGCACGCCAACTCGGACTCGGTGACGACAAGTCCTTGCTCGCCACCGAATACCGGACCTACGTGGCCCTCGCGCAGCGCTACGCCCGGCCGCCGCGCCCGGCGTTGATCGTCACCCACGGCGTATCGGGCTGTGGCAAGACGGCGCTCACGCAGGCGTTCGTCGAGCTGACCGGCGCGATTCGGGTCCGCACCGACATCGAACGCAAGCGCCTGCACGGGCTCCCCGCGCGGGCGAAATCCGGCTCGGCGGTTGGGCAAGGTCTCTATGCGGCGGATGCGACCCAGGCCACCTACGCCCATGCACTTTCGCTCGCGCGCGCCATCGTCGACGCCGGCGACATCGCGATCGTCGACGGAACGTTCCTCGCCCGCCGGCAGCGCGCGGCATTCCGCGATTTCGCTGCCGAGCGCGAAATCCCGTTCGCAATCGTCGCCTTTGCCGCAACCGACGCGACACTGCGCGCCCGCATCGCCGAGCGCGCCCGGCGCGGCACCGACGCGTCGGAGGCCGACCTCGCGGTGCTCGACCATCAGCTCGCCATGCGCGAACCGCTGGCGGCGGACGAGGCCGCGGCTGTCGTGACGTACGACGCCGAAGCACCGCTCGACCGCGCGCGCGATCCGGCGTCTTGGCGCGCGTTGCTCGCGCGAATCGGCGCCGCAGACACCGCAGGTGGAAGTGCAACCAGCGGTCCACGGCCTCCCACCGATCCCGGACTCCTGGCGAAAGTGGCGTTCCTGACGCGACCGGACAGCTACCCTGAGAGGGCCGGGGGCGTGGCGGTGGTCGAGACGCACATGTCATGGGTCTTTTTCGCCGACGGCGAGGCGTGGAAGTTGAAGAAGCCCGTACGCTACGATTACCTCGATTTCAGCACCGAGGCCGCGCGCCGGCGGAATTGCAGCGAGGAAGTACGGCTCAATCGCCGCCTCACGCAAGGCGTCTACGTCGGCATCGTGCCGCTCTCCGTCGACGCGGACGGCCGGATGCACCTCGGGCAAGACGGCGCCGTCGTCGACTGGCTCGTCCGAATGCGCCGCCTGCCCGCCGACCGGATGCTCGATCATGCGATACGCTGCAACGCCGTACGGGACGAAGACATCCGCAATGTTGTCGGCGCGCTCACCCGCTTTTATCGCGAGTGCCCGCCGGTTCCAATGACGCCCGATGCGTACCGCGAGCGCCTCGCCTGCGGCATCGCCGACAGCCGGCGCGAGCTGAGCGCGCACAAGGTTCTTCCCGAGCTGTTCGAGCCTGCCTGCGCGCAGCTCTTGGCGATGCTGGAGACGCGACAGGGCCTGTTCGACGAACGGGTGCACGCGGGTCGCATCGTCGAGGGTCACGGAGACCTGCGGCCCGAGCACATCTGCCTCCTGCCGCAGCCGCAAATCATCGATTGCCTCGAATTTTCGCGCGAGTTCCGTATCCTCGATCCGGTCGACGAGCTCGCCTTTCTTGCGCTCGAGTGCGAGCGCCTGGGCGCGCCCGGCTTGAGACGAGATCTCTTCGACGCTTACACGGCGCAAAGCGGCGATGCCCCGCCTGATGCGCTCGTGCATTTCCATCAATGCCAGCGCGCGTGTCTGCGCGCCAAGATTTCGCTCTGGCACCTGCGCGACACTTCACCCGCGGACGCCTCCCGCTGGCACGCGCAGGCGCGGGAATATCTGCGCCTTGCACGCGAACACGCCGAGCAGTGCCGATGACGCCCGTCGGTCCGGCGCGCCTACGATGTCAGATGCTCGACGAGCGAGCCCCCACCGTGCAGCCTGCTGATCGCTTCGGCAAACACCCCGGCGACGCTTACGCGCACCACCTTCGCCGCGAGGCGTGTTCCCGCCGCCCGCTCCGCGCCGATCGTATCGGTAACCACGATGACGTCGACCGCATTGTCCGCGAGCACGGTCTCCGCGCCGCTCGCGAACACTCCGTGCGATGCTGCTGCGAACACGCGCGTCGCACCCCGCTTCCGGCATGCTTGCGCAGCCCGCACCACGGTATTGCCGACACTGATGAGATCGTCGATGATGATCGCCGTTTTCCCGGCGACGTCACCGACGAGCGCCTCGCCGCTGATCACGCCGCCGCTTCGGTACTTTTCGGCGAACGCCGCGGCAATCGGCCGTTGCAGCGCACCGGCAAGTCGCTGCCGGAATGCTTCCGCGCGTTTGATCCCGCCTGCGTCCGGGGAAACGACGGCGACGTCCGAATCCCCCAGGAGCGGCGCGAAGTGCGCGACGAAGAGAGGACCGGCCTCAAGGTGCTCGGTCCGGCAACGGAATGCGTTCTGGAACGCCGCGAGGTTGTGCACGTCGATCGTTACCACGCAGTCCGTGCCGACCGCCTCGAACAGCGTCGCGACGTAGCGGGTCGTGACGGGATCGCGCGGTTTCGACTTCTGGTCTTTGCGCGCGTAGGCGAGATAGGGAACGACTGCCGTGACACGCGCGGCCGCCGCATCCTTCAGCGCGCCGATGAAGAACAGCAACCGGACGAGCTTGTCGTTGGTGCTTTGCGTCGCGTCGGCGTACAGCGAGTGGATCACGTAGACGTCGCGGCCACGCACGCTGGAGAGTGGCCGCACCTTGTGCTCGCCGTCCTCGAATTCGCGCTCCTCGTGGGCGCACAGGGCTACGCCGATGCTCGCGGCCACGGCCGCGCCGAACGTGCGGCTCGCCTCGAGCGCAAACAGTACCGGACCGTCGTTCGCCATCGGCCTCCCCTTTGTTCGCCGCTTTGCCTGCCACCTATCATCTTGAGTCCGCGCCGCGCGAACCGCAAGCCATGACCCATTTCGACGTTTTCAACGGCGACGCCGACGGCCTGTGCGCGCTGCACCAGCTGCGCCTAGTCACACCGCTCGATTCGGTACTGGTTACCGGCGCGAAGCGCGACATCGCGCTGCTGCAACGGGTCGCCGCCGAACCGGGCGACACGGTGACCGCGCTGGACATCTCGCTCGCCGCGAACCGCGAAGCGCTCATGACGCTGCTCGATGGAGGCGTGGCGGTCGAGTATTTCGATCACCATCACGCGGGCGACATTCCGGTGCACCCGGGACTGTGCGCGCACATCGACACCGCGCCGGACGTCTGCACGGGCATCCTCGTCGATCGCCATCTCGGCGGCGCGCAGCGGATTTGGGCGGTCGTTGCGGCGTTCGGCGACAACCTGACGCAAGAGGCCAACCGGCTTGCGCAATCGTTCGCACCGGACGCACGGCAGCTCGTCGCATTGCGCGAGCTGGGCGAATGCCTCGCCTACAATGCCTATGGCGACTGCGAAGCCGACCTGCTCATCCACCCGGCGGCGCTCTACGAGGTGCTGCGCGCCTACGCCGATCCGCTCCTGTTCATCCGCGAAGAGAAGGTTTTCCGGATGCTGCGCGACGCGCGGCGCGGGGACCTCGCCCTCGCACGGGGCATCGCGCCGACGCATGTGGGCTCCGGCACGGCGGTCTACTTCCTGCCCGACGCCGCGTGGAGCCGCCGCGTTCGCGGGGCGCTGGGCAACGAGCTCGCGCTGCGCGAGCCGACGCGCGCGCACGCGATTCTCACCCCGAATGGCGAAGGCGGGTACACGGTCAGCGTGCGTGCCCCGCAGGCGACCGGTACCGGCGCCGATGCGTTGTGCCGCACGTTCGCCAGCGGCGGCGGGCGCAGTGCGGCGGCCGGCATCAACCACCTCCCGCAGGATCAGACGCCGGAATTCCTGCGCGCATTCGAGCGCGCCTTTCCATGAGCGGGCCGACAGGTCAAGCGCCGAGCGGCTGCTTGAACCTAAGCCTCCCGCCATGATTGGGATGGTCGATATGCCTGACCACGGGCAGCAGACCGCCGACATTTCCAGCCAGGTCTGGGAGACGAGATATCGGTCGGGAGGTCCCGGTCGCGTGCGCGACCGCCACATCGTTGACACCTGGCGTCGCATCGCCCACGCGCTGGCTGGCGCGGAGTCGCGCGATCGGGACGACTGGGAGCAGCGGTTCCTCGGTGTGCTCGAAGGCTTCCGCTTCCTTCCCGGCGGGCGTATCCAGGCCGGCGCGGGTACAAATCAGCGCCTGACCTTGTTCAACTGCTTCGTGATGGGTCGCATCGACGACTCGCTCGAGGGTATCTTCGACGCCCTCAAGGAGGGTGCCCTCACGATGCAGGAGGGAGGTGGCGTCGGTTACGATTTTTCGACACTGCGCCCGCGCGGATCGCCAGCCCGCGCGTCCGGGGCGACAGCCTCCGGACCGGTATCGTTCATGCACGTGTGGGACAGCATGTGCGCCGCCCTCCAATCTGCCGGTAACCGACGCGGCGCGATGATCGGAACGCTCCGCTGCGACCATCCGGACATCGAGGAATTCATCGACGCCAAGCGGAACCCGCAGGCGCTCCGCCGCTTCAATCTTTCGGTATTGGTGACCGACGATTTCATGGATGCGGTCGCTGCCGACGCCGAATGGCCACTCGTCTTTCCCGTGGCCGAACGTGAGTCCGAGCGCGCGAAGGAATGGATCCATCGCGTGTGGTCGGGAGACCCGAGACCGCAGCGGTGCCTGGTCCACCGGCATGCTTCCGCCCGCGCCCTCTGGGAGCGCATGGTGCGGGCCGCGTTCGAATGCGCCGAGCCTGGTGTGCTCTTTGTCGATCGCATCCAACGCCTGAACAACCTCTCGTACTGCGAGCAGATCAGCGCGACGAATCCGTGCGGCGAAATTCCGTTGCCGGCTTATGGCGCCTGCGACCTGGGCTCGATCAACCTGACGCAGTTCGTGCGCGATCCGTTCAGCGCTCGTTCCTCGCTCGATTTCGACGGGATTGCCGCTACCGCCGGCATCGCCGTACGAATGCTCGACAACGTCTACGATCTCTCGCATTTTCCGCTGCCCAGACAGGCCGACGTCGCGAAGGGCTCGCGCCGCCTCGGACTTGGCCTGACCGGCCTCGCCGATGCCCTCATCATGCTCGGGATAACGTACGGGTCGGACCGCTCGCTCACCCTCGCCGGCGACATCATGCGCACGATCTGCGTTGCCGCGTATCGCGCCTCAATCGACCTCGCCCGGGAAAGAGGCCCTTTTCCCTGTTTCGTGGCGGATCAGTACACGGGCGGGGAGTTCATTCGCTCGCTGCCCGAGGACATCGCGCGTTCCATCCGGCGCAACGGCATCCGCAACAGCCATCTGACCGCGATCGCTCCGACCGGAACGATCAGTCTGCTCGCCGGCAACGTTTCCAGCGGTCTCGAGCCGGCCTACGCTTTCACGATGCGGCGCCGCATCCGGCTTGTCGACGGCGGCGAGAAGATGGTGCCCGTCGAGGACTATGCCCATCGGCTGTACCGCGAGAAGTTCGGCAACGGCACGATCTTGCCACCCGCCTTCGTCACCGCGTCACAGGTGCCGCCGATGCAGCAACTGGCGATGCAGGCCGCGCTGCAACGTTACGTCGACAACGCCATCTCGAAGACGGTGAACGTGCCCGCGGACTGCAGCTTCGAGGACTTTCGCGGGGTCTATGAACGGGCGTACCAACTGGGATTGAAAGGCTGCGCGGCCTTCAGGCCCAACCCGGTGACGGGAGAAATACTTGTGCTCGACGACGCCACGTGCACGCGAAAACCCGGGCCAGACTAGGGCCTAACTCCCGCCGTCGTGGTGGCGCGCCCATTCCTTGGCCTTGGCGATGGCGACGCGAATGGCTTTCCCCTCCTCCATTCCTTCCGCCAGCAATGCGTTGGCAATCTCGATTGCCTTCTCGCGGACCCAAACGGGAAGGTTTTTCATCGAGGTCGGATAGTAGGTCGAATTCCAGGGCATGACGCTCCCTCCCGTCCCTCATCCGAACAATCCACCCACTCGTGTGCCGGCGATGCGGTTGACCACGAAGAGACTCAGCGCGCAGAGCACAATCAGGATCACGCCGAGCGCGGCCGCCTGGCTTTGCGAGCCTGCGATGTAGAAGCTGAAGATTCCGAACGGAATCATTTCGTTGCCCCCGGTCGTCAGGAATATGGTCGATGACGCCTCCTGGATCGACGTGATGAACGAAAACAGCGCGCCGACGAAGATCCCTTTCCAGACAAGGGGCACCGTGATGTCGCGGAACGTGCGCAGCTTCGTCGCGCCGACGTTCTCGGCTGCTTCTTCCATCGACTTGTGCACGAGCAGCAGCGACGAATAACTGCCGCGCACCGTGTACGGAAGGCGCCGCACCGCCAGCACGAGTGGGAGGATCAGCCACATGCCGGTGAGTGGGACGTCGACGATCGGCAGCGGAAAGTTGAACGCGCGCACGTAGGCAATGCCAACCGCGGTCCCGGGGATCGCAAGCATCAACGTTGTAAGGGCATCCATCGCGCCGCGTCCGGGCGCGTTCGTGCGCCCCATGATCCACGCCATCGGCACGCCGATCACGATGCACATGAACACCGCAATCCCGCAATACAGCAGCGAGTTGATGATGAACTTCGGCGTTTCAACGCTCACCTGCTCGAAGAACTCGATTGTGTAATGGATCGGAAACGGCGTGAGCGACCAGCCGCGCCCTACGGCGGCGAGCAGCACGCCGAGCTGCGGAATGAACGAGACGAACATCAGGAGCGAGAGGAAGCCGACGGCCACCCAGCGCGCAACCGGCCCGAGCCTGCGCCGCTCCACCTTCGAGTAGGCGAGCGAGCTGTAATCCTTGATCGCCACGTATTGGCGCGCGGCGAGCACGAACACGATCGCGAGCAGCACGAGCAGCGCCGAGATCACAATGCCCATGCGAAAGATTCGCCGGTCGACGAATTGCACGATGTTCAGGTATGCCTGCGGGGCGAGTAGATCCTGGACCCCGACGACCAGCGGTGTGATGAAATCGGCGAACGTCCAGATGAAGACGAGCAGCGCTCCGGAAATGTATCCGGGCGTGGTTAGCGGCAGCGTCACGTCCCAGAACCGGCGCCAGCCTTTGGCGCCCATGCCTTGCGCCGCCTCCTCGAGCGACGGATCGACCCGCGCGAGTGCATCGAGAATGCTCAACGTCATCATCGGAAACAAATGCACGGTCTCCACCAGCAGCACGCCGTGCACGCCATACATGAAGTTGACCGGATGCTGGAGGCCGAACCAGTCGGTCAGGAGCACGTTCACCGTGCCGGCGCGGCCGAGGATGAAGACGAAGCCGAGCACGCCGACGAGCGGCGGCAGGATCATCGGCAGCATCGTCAGATACGAGAAGAGGTTCCGGTACGGGAACTCGTAGCGGATGATGAGGAACGCGACCCCGATCCCGACCACCGACGTGGTGATCACCGCGGCAAGGCCCAGGGCCAGCGACTTCCACAGCGAGCGCAGGTAGAAGGAGTCGGTGAAGAACTCGTAGAAGTTCGCGAGCGTGAGCTGCCCGGCTTCGTTGGTGAAGGCGTCATAGAAGATCCGCGTCAGCGGATACAAGACGAGGATGATCAGGAACACCCAGATGAGGGCGAACCCGAGGACGGCCGGCGCGCGCGGCAGCCTCATTGGGGCCCGCTCACACTATGTCCGCCGGGATCGCCAACGTCGTGCCGATCGGGAAGCTCAAGCCGACCTCGGTGCCCGTCGGCAATTCGTCGTGGTGCCAGGGATCGCGCATGTCGGTCCTGAACGTGACGCCCTGCCCGAGGTCCACGTCATAGCGCAGCGTGTTGCCCAGGTACGCGGCGAAGGCGATCCTGCCGCGGACCCGGTTGTGCCCGCCAACCTCTCCGACAGCGTCCAGTGCGATGTTTTCCGGCCGCACGCACACGACGCAACGATCGCCGACCTTCAGCGGCTCCCTCGCCAATACTCCCAGCTTACCGAGCGCGGTGTCGGCGCCCAGGCCGCCGCGCCCCGCATCGAGCGCGCACACCGTGCCTTCGATCATGTTGTTGATGCCGATGAAGTCGGCCACGAAGCGGTTGGCCGGCCGCTCGTAGAGCTCCTTGGGCGCGCCGACCTGGAACACTTTTCCCAGGTTGAAGACCGCGATCCGGTCGGAGAGCGTGAGCGCTTCTTCCTGGTCGTGCGTCACATAGACAGTCGTGATGCCGAGTTCCTTCTGCAACTTCCTGATCTCGGCGCGCACCTGGACCCGGATCTTGGCATCGAGGTTGGACAGCGGCTCGTCGAGCAGCAGGATACGGGGATTGAGCACCAACGCCCGCGCGAGCGCCACCCGCTGCTGCTGCCCGCCCGAGAGCTGCCCCGGGTATCGCTTGCCGAGTCCTGCGAGCCTCACTTTCTCGAGGACGCCGTCGACCCGGTCTCCGACTTCGGACCCGCCGAGCTTGCGCAGCCTGAGCCCGTAGGCGACATTGTCGAACACCGTCATGTGCGGCCAGAGCGCGTAGTTCTGGAACACCATGCCGATGCCGCGCTCGTGCGGCGGCACGTCGTTGACGCGCCGATCGTCGAAGCGGACTTCACCCTCGTCGGGGGCGTAAAAGCCCGCGATCAGCCGGAGCAGCGTCGTTTTGCCGCAGCCCGACGGGCCGAGGAGGGTAAACAGCTCCCCTTCGGCGATGGAGAAGCTCGCGCCGCTTACGACCGCGAGGGGCCCGAAGCGCTTGGTGAGGTCGTGAACCGCGACGCGCATGCGAGAGCTTCCGGGCCCCGGAAATGGATCAGTATTTCTTCTTCAGCTCTTCCGCGACTGACTCGATCTCCTTGCGGAACGTGCTGTTCACCTGCTCGTAACGCTTCTGCGCGACGTCGTCATCGTAGATGTTGGTCACGTCGACGTCGAAGTACGAGCGCAGGCCGCCGGTGAACTCGACTGCCATCTCGGCCTTCGATCCGGCCGCTCCCTGGACGCGGTATTTCGGCGTGATCGGGAACACCCCGCGCTCCATTGCCACTTTCTGCCCGCGCTCGGAGAGCACGAACTCGATGAAGGCGCGCGCTGCCTTGGGATGCTTCGCGCCGGCGAGGATCGCGATCGGCTCCGGAGTGATCCACGCGGTCTTGGGTGCGACGAACTTGATGTCGAAGCCAGCGAGCCGGTCTTCGAAGGCCATGTAGCTCGGCACGGCGAATCCCGCCGCGAACTCTCCCTTCGCCACGACCGAAGGCACGTCGCGGCTGCGGGCGGTGAAGATGCCGGTGTTGCCGCCCAGATGCCTGAGCCACTCCCAGCCCTTGGCGTCGCCGTCGCGCTGCAGGATCACCTCGTAGGTCGCGTGACTGCTCGACGAGCGCGTCGGCGCACACTGCGCGACGTTGCCTTTCAACTTCGGATCGAGCAGGTCGTCCCAGTCCTTCGGCGGCGCAACGCCGAGGCGCTCCAGCAGCCGCGGGTGATACACGAGGCCGTAGGGCTCCAGCACCGTTCCGATCCAGAAGCCGTTGGGATCCCTGAGCGGGATCGGCTTCGGCTTGCCGATGCTCGTCGGGATCGCGTCGACGACCGCCTTCGGCAAGTCGAGTGTCGCGAGCAGCTTCTGCTCGGCGAGCTTGTCGAAGAGCGCGCTCTCGCCGCCCCAGAAGATGTCGGCCTGGGGCCGGCCCTTCCATTCGACGATCTGGCCATAGGCAACCGGGGTCCCGGCCGCAAGCGCGCTCGTCTTGACCGTGACGTTCCAAGTTTCTTTCGCGTACTTGGCGAAATCCGCCAACTCCGGGTCGGTCAGGGTCTTCGCCACCGGCGTGATGAGAACGAGTTCATCCTCGATCGCCTGTGCCCCTGCAGGGCCCGCCGCGATGAAGACCGTCATCAGTGCTGTCGCAAGCTGCATCGAGCGTCGGTTCATTTTTTCCTCCTTCGGGCGATCCAGGTGAACGGTTTCGTTCGGACATGGTGCGCTCCCGATGGGGCGCGATCTTGACCCAAATCAAGCTCGCGGAACCCTTGGTGCCAAGGAGCAGGCGGGGGCCCGCGGTCCGAGTGAAAAAGCGTCACAACGTCTGGTCAGGAACCGGCAACCGAAAAGGGCTGCGCTGTGGTGGATTCGAGCGCGAGACGCTTGCGCTTTGGCGGAGGCAGTGAACCGAAGGAAGCTGTAGCTCAAGCCGCGTGGAGGCGCGCAAGGGTTTGACCTACCTCAAGTCCGCGCTTCGGCATTGCAGTAGGCTGGATTCGAAGCCCGCCGCGAGATTGCGGAAGGAATTGCTGTGGCGAAAGCTTCGGAGCGTGCGCGATGCCCGATGCAAGCGAGAGCGTGATGGGCCGCGATCGGATCACCAAGTCCGTTGCTGGGTTGACGGTTGCGCCGAATTTGCATGAGTACGTGTCGTTCCGGCGCGGCTTTACGTGGACCGACGCGCGCAAGCAGCTTGATGGGCTTCCCGGCGGGCGTGGTCTCAACATCGCGCACGAGGCGGTCGACCGGCATGCGGCCGGGCCGCGCTGCGACCATCTCGCGCTGCGCTGGCTGGGGAAGGACGGAACGGTCGGCGATTACACGTATGCCGACCTCTCACGGCTGTCCAACCGGTTCGCCAACGTCCTCGCCAAACTGGGCGTCGTGGCGGGCGAGCGCGTCTATGCTTTGACCGGACGCATTCCTGCGCTCTACATCGCGGCGCTAGGCAGCTGGAAATTCCGGGCAACCTTCTGCACGCTGTTCTCGGCATTCGGCCCCGAGCCCGATCCGCGCCCGGCTCGCGCTCGGCGAAGCCAGGGTGCTGGTCACCACGCAGTCCCTCTATCAGAAGAAGATCGCGGCGCTGCGCGGCTCGCTGCCCCATCTCGAGCATGTACTCATCGTCGGCGAGGCCGCAACCGCGGCCATGTGCGCCGGCACGCTCCACTTCGACGCGCTGCTCGCGGACGCGGGCGACACGTTCACGATTCCGCCTACCGATCCCGAGGACATGGCGCTGCTGCATTTCACGAGCGGCACCACCGGCACGCCGAAGGGCGCCGTGCATGTGCACGAGGCGGTCGTCGCGCACCACATCACCGGCAAGCTTGCGCTCGATCTCCACCCCGACGACATCTACTGGTGCACCGCCGACCCCGGCTGGGTCACCGGCACGTCATACGGCATCATCGCGCCGCTGACCAACGGCGTGACCAGCATCGTCGACGAGGGCGACTTCGACGCCGAGCGGTGGTACGACATCCTGCAGGACCAGAATGTCAGCGTGTGGTACACGGCGCCCACCGCGATCCGGATGATGATGAAGGCCGGCGTCGACCCGGTGCGGCGGCGCCGGACGGCGGCACTGCGCTTCCTAGCCAGCGTGGGCGAGCCGCTCAATCCGGAAGCGGTCCGCTGGGGCGTCGAGGCATTCGGCCTGCCGTTCCACGACAACTGGTGGCAGACCGAAACCGGCGGGATCATGATCGCCAATTACGCGGCGATGGACATCCGTCCCGGATCGATGGGCCGGCCGCTACCGGGCATCGACGCGGCCATCGTGCGCACGAATGCCGACGGCACCGCGACAGCGATCGACACGCCCGGCGAACAAGGGGAGCTCGCGCTGAAGGTCCCGCTGGCCGTCGATGTTCCGCGCCTATCTCAACGAGCCCGCCCGCTACGCGAAATGCTTCGCTGGCGAGTGGTATCTCACCGGGGATCTCGCGAAGCGCGACGCGGATGGCTACTTCTGGTTCGTCGGCCGCAAGGACGACGTGATCAAGACCTCCGGCCACCTCATCGGGCCGTTCGAGGTCGAGAGCGTGTTGATCGAGCATCCGGCGGTGGCCGAGGCCGGCGTGATCGGCAAGCCCGATCCGGTCGCATTGGAAATCGTCAAGGCGTTCGTCGCGCTGAAGAACGGATTTGCTCCGACCGAGGCGCTGACGAAGGACCTGCTCGCGCATGCGCGCAAACGCCTTGGCGCCGCCATCGCGCCGAAGGAAATCGAATTCGTCGCGACCCTGCCGCGCACGCGCAGCGGCAAGATCATGCGCCGGCTCCTCAAGGCACGCGAGCTGGGACTGCCCGAAGGCGACACGTCGACGCTCGAGAACAGTTGATGGAAACCGCACCCCTTGTGCTGCCCGACCTCGAGCGCGATCACGTGCTGCGGCTGCTTCGCGAGATGCTGCTGATCAGGCGCTTCGAGGAGAAATCGGCCGAGGTCTACACGCAGGGGAAGATTCGCGGCTTCCTCCACCTCTACATCGGCGAGGAGGCGGTCGCGGTGGGTGCGATGCACGCATTGAGTTCCGACGATGCGATCGTCGCCACCTATCGCGAGCATGGCCACGCGCTGGCGCGCGGCATCCCGGCCGGCGCCGTCATGGCCGAGATGTACGGCAGGACCAACGGGTCGAGCCGGGGCCGCGGCGGATCGATGCACATCTTCGACGCCGGTCGGCGCTTCTACGGCGGGTACGCAATCGTCGGCGGCGGACTGCCGATCGCCGTGGGGCTGGCGCTCGCCGACCAGATGCAGGAACGCCCCCGCGTCACCGCGTGCTTCTTCGGCGAAGGCGCCGTCGCCGAGGGCGAATTCCACGAATCGCTGAACCTCGCTGCGATCTGGCACCTGCCGGTCCTGTTCCTGTGCGAGAACAACCGCTACGCGATGGGCACCGCGCTCGCGCGCTCCGAATCGCAGACCGATCTGCGCGCCAAGGCCGAGAGCTACGGCATCCCTGCCCGCGCCGTCGACGGCATGGACGTGATGGCGGTGGAGGCCGCAGTGCGCGACGCCGCCGCGGCCATCCGCCGCACACCCGGTCCATCTTTCCTGGAGTTGCGCACCTACCGCTTCCGCGCGCACTCGATGGCCGATCCCGAGCTCTACCGCTCGCATGCGGAGGTCGACGAGTGGAAACGGCGCGATCCGCTGGCAACGTTCGCGGCGCTGTTGCGCGCCGAGCGTCTGCTCGACGATGCAGCATGGCAGGCGATGGAAGCCGACGTCGCCGCCGAGATCGAGCGCGCGATCGCGTTCGCCGATGCGGGACCGTGGGAACCTGTCGCCGACCTGACGCGAGACCTGTACACGCCGCGTGCATACGCGACGGCATCGCCGCGCGCAAGCTCATGACACGCATGACATATCGCGAGGCGGTCCGCAGCGCGATCCGCGATGCGATGCGCCGCGACCCGCGCGTGTTCCTGATGGGTGAAGACGTCGGCCGCTACGGCGGCGCGTTCGCGGTGAGCCACGGACTGCTGCAGGAATTCGGGCCCGAGCGCATACGCGACACGCCATTGTCCGAATCGACGTTCGTCGGTGCGGGCATCGGCGCCGCGTTGGGCGGGATGCGGCCGATCGTCGAGATCATGACCATCAATTTCAGCCTGCTGGCGCTGGACCAGGTCGTCAACAACGCGGCGACGCTGCGCCACATGTCGGGGGGCCAGTTCAGCGTACCTCTGGTCGTGCGCATGGCCACCGGCGGCGGGCGCGGGATGGCGGCGCAGCATTCCCACAGCCTCGAAGGCTGGTATGCGCACATCCCGGGCATCAAGGCGGTCGCGCCGGCCACCGTGGCCGACGCGCGCGGGCTCCTGCTCGCGGCGCTCGAGGAACCGGACCCCGTGTTCGTGTTCGAGCACGCGCTGCTCTACCCACGGGAAGGAGAAACGGACGACGCCGTTACGATGGGCATCGGCCAGGCGGCGGTTCGGCGTCCGGGCCGCGACGTCTCCCTCATCACCTACGGCGGCATGCTCTGGAAGACGCTCGCTGCTGCGGAAGCGCTCGCAGCGGAGGGCATCGACGCCGAAGTCGTCGACCTGCGCACGCTACGCCCACTCGACACGGCGACGGTTCTCGCGTCGGTCAATCGGACGCACCGCGCGATCGTCGTCGACGAGGGCTGGCGCACGGGCAGCTTCGCTGCCGAGGTGAGTGCGCAGATCATGGAGGGCGCGTTCGACGCGCTCGATGCGCCGGTGGCGCGCGTCTGCGGTGCCGAAGTGCCGATGCCGTACGCGAAGCACCTCGAGGATGCGGCGATGCCGCAAACGGCCGACGTCGTCAACGCGGTCCGCGCATTGGGATAGGCATTCGCCATGACGCGATTCGTGATGCCGAAGCTCGGTGCCGACATGACCGCCGGCAAGCTCGTCGCCTGGTGCAAGAAGCCCGGCGAGACGATCGCGCGCGGGGATACGATCGCCGTCATCGAGACCGACAAGGTCAACGTCGATGCAGAGTCGTTCGTCACCGGGGTGCTGGAGCGCGTGCTCGTGGAGCCGCACGACGAATGGCTGCCCGTCGGCACGCCGCTCGCCGTGATCCGCGCCGAAGGCGAAGCTCCGGAGGAAGCCGCAGCCGAACCGGCGCCCGCGATTGCCTCGATGGCGCCGCCGACACCCGCAGGCGGTGTCGCTGCACCCGCCGTCGCGCCCGGCGTCGCTCCCGCAGCGGCCGAGCAAGCTATGGAGCGATTGCGCATCTCGCCCGCTGCGCGCAAGCGGGTGCTCGATCTAGGACTGGATCCGGCGCGGCTCTCGGGTTCCGGTCCCGGCGGCCGCATCACGCTCGAAGACGTCGAACGGGCCGCCGTGCCGCAGCCGTCGCGTGTCGCAGAGCCGGCCGACCGCCAGGCGCGCATGCGCGACGCGATCGCCGTGGCGATGGCCCGCTCGAAACGCGAGATTCCACACTACTATCTCGCGACCACGATCGACATGGCAAACGCGCTCGCGTGGCTCGCAACGCGCAATCGCGAGCGACCGATCGCCGAGCGGCTGCTCTACGGAGTGCTGCTCGTGAAGGCGACGGCACTGGCGCTGCGCGAAGTGCCGGAGCTGAACGGCTTCTGGCAGGACGGCCGTGCGCAGAAGAGCGATTCGATCCACATCGGCGTCGCGATCTCGCTGCGTGGCGGTGGCCTTGTGGCGCCCGCGCTCCACGATGCCGACAAGGCAAGTGTCGACGAATTGATGCGTCGCCTGCAGGATCTCACGCAACGCGCCCGCGCGCTATCGCTCCGGAGCTCCGAGATGACCGATCCGACCGTCACCGTCACGAGCCTGGGCGAACGAGGCGTGGAGTCCGTATTCGGCATCATCTATCCACCGCAGCTCGCGCTCGTGGGCTTCGGTCGCGTCGCCGAGCGCCCGTGGGTCGTCGATGGGAAGGTCGTCGCCCGGCCAGTCGTCAATGCGACGCTCTGCGGCGACCACCGTGCGACCGACGGCCACCGCGGCGCGCTGTTCCTCGCCGCCGTCGACCGCGTGCTGCAGGAGCCCGAAAAGCTATGACCCCCGACCGGATCCGCGCGACCGTCCTCGAAGTCCTCGGCAAGATCGCGCCCGAGCTCGACGCGTCGAACCTGGCGCCCGCGGTTGACTTCCGCGAGCAGCTCGATCTCGACTCGATGGACTTCCTCAATTTTGCGATCGGCCTTTCGAAGGCGTTCGGCGTCGATATTCCGGAAGCGGACTACCGGAAACTGTCGACGCTGGACGGCTGCGTCGCCTGGCTTGCGGCAAAGGCACCTGCAAGCGCGTGAGTTGGCGACGTCCCGCCGCGGCGGGTGCCGTCGCGACGGACGGGTGTATGCTGGCGGCGCTCCACAAGGCCAGGCGAACGACCGTGCCGTCGAAGCCTTCAATCCGGAAGACGGGGCGGACGAGAATCGTGCCCCGGCTCGCGCGCGTCGCCCAGGGCGGCACGGCGTTCTATTGCGTTCGCAATTCAGCGAATGATCAGCCCAGTACGGATGATGCCGGAGACACGAAATGGCTGTGGGAAGGCCCTCTCGGGCAAACGGCTTCCACGCCATACTTCCGCGTCGCGACCAAGGATGTTTCCCCTGGCACGCATGAAGTAAAGCTGACCTCGGTCGATTCTCGCGGCATCCGGCGAAGCTACCGGGGCCGGCTCAATGTCCTGCCGCCGCGGCCCCACCACCGGCTCACTCGGGCGCGTTTGATCGAGCGCATCGTGCTCGAACGGACGCAGGTGCATTCGGGAGAGTATTTCACAGTTCGCGTCAGGACCCGCCCGCAAGGATCCCAATCGCGGATACATGTCTACATCCATGGGCGCTGGGCGAATCCCCGAGTGCTACAGATCAAGGGTGCGCCGGGCAAGCGTCAGCTGCACGTCGCGGCGGTCACCGCTGACGCGTTCGACGTCGGAACTGTGGACATCGAAGTCGTCGCCGGGGTCCCACCTCGGTACCTGCCTGACTTTTACGTGGCACCGGACCCAACGCGTCCGTTAGCGGCGGTATTCCGCGTCGGCCGCGATCCAAGGACGCCGCATACGTACCATTGGAATTTCGGCGACGGCCAGACCGCGACCACGACGACCGGAGACGTTTCGCATGATTACACGAACTTCCTCGATGCCGATGCGCCATACGCGGTGGCGCAGGTCACCGTCAGGAGCTCGGAGGCCGATGTCGCCGGCCGCAAGACGCTGACGATCTGGAATCCGGCCATCGCCCGCCTGAACGGATCGACGTCGATTCAGTCCGATATGCCGATCCCGGCCCCGATCTCGGGATTGGACCTCGCGGCAGCTCAACGCGCGGCGCTCGTGCTCGGCGGCGGCGGTGCGAAGGCGGCGTTCCAGGTGGGGGTGGTCTCTTATCTCTACCAGATCTTCGGCTTGCGCCCGCACATCATCACCGGCACGTCCGTGGGCGCGTTGAATGCCGCAAAGCTTGCCGAGGGAGGCGAGCCACCCGCGGGCCTGCGGCTTGAGGAGCTCTGGCGCACTATAAGAGGAGATGCGGACGTCTATCAGGACAGCGACGAACTCGAAGCGCTGAAGGACGAGGCGGGAGATCTGCCTGGCGCGCCTGATGACTTCTTGGACTGGCTCGCTCTTGTCGGCAACGTACTGATCGGGCCAATCGCCTACATCGACCTCTTCCTCGATCTGGGCGATCTCTCCGTGCTCTCGCAGGTCACGAACCTCTACGATCAGGATGGATTGCAGAGCATGGTCGAGGAGCACCTCGATCCGGATCTCGTCGCGACCTCCGGCGCCCTCCTGCGATTGGCAAGTGTGGATTTGCTCAGCGGGAGACTCCGTTACTTCACCGAAACCGGGGCGATCCTGAATCGGACATTCGACGAGGTCGCTCCCGCTGGGACCGCGCCGCTTCACCTCGCCGTGCTCGCATCGTCAGCGATCCCCGCGGCGTTCAAGCGCGTGCGGATCCACGGGCACGATTACATCGACGGTGCCGTGCGCGAGGACGTGCCGCTCCGCGCCGCGCTCGAGCTCAATCCGTCGCACGTGATCGTGGTCACGACGTCTCCGTCGCGGTTCGGGCCGGGTGGACTGGTGCCGCTCGACGAGATACCCGATGATCTGATCCCGCGCGCGCTGGACATCTTCGTGCAGGCGGTGGAGATCATGGGCGACGAGGTGGCGCGCGACGACATACAAGCGCAGCGGGCGATCAACTGGACGCTGCGCGAGGTGTTCACCGAACGCGATCCGAACGCGCCGCCACTTCAGCTCGCGCTTCCTGCCGGTCCGGAGTCTCCGCCGGTGCCGGCGCGGCGCCTGCTCACGTACCCGCTCGGCCATCTGACGCGACACGATCCGTTCATGATCGACTACGTCGTGCCGTCAATCGCCGTCATCGAACCGCCGTGGATCGTCGGCACGACGACCGACTTCAATCCGTGGCTGATAGCCGCCTGCATCGAGTTGGGCAAGAAGGTGGCCGAGCTGCGCACGACGGAGATTCCCGGCGGGCTCAGTCTTGAGGACGCGATCTGCGAGTTCGTGCTGGCGCGCGCGGAGGAGTGCGCCAACGAGTTCGGTCCGATCTCGAACGCCTGCTGGACATGGTCGGACTGGGCGCACAACCACTGCGGCGGACCGGATCGGATCGGCCAGGCGGCGGAAGCCCTCAATTGGGCATGGGCACGGGCCTAAGCTCGCGCGGCGCCAGCCGCGTCACCTCCACGGATTGAATGACGCCGCGCCACGCTGGCGAATTTCCGGAAACCCGCAAAGCTGTCACTCCGCATAACGTGCCATGATTTCAGCGAGCGTCGCGACGTAGCGCGCCCGTTGCCACTTGCCAGAAACCGGGTCGCGGAACCGGAACGGATAGAGGACCAATGGATCGGCAGTCGGCTGCAGGAAGTCACGCGGCATACGCCGGTCCCCCGTTCCTGGTGGTCAACACGGACGCTTCGCGTGCGCGGCTTCTCCCGCGCGACGGGTCGCCTGTTACCATAGTTTGTTGGGCAAGCGATTGACGACGCGCCTATCGGCGCATTGACTGCTGCGGAGCGGATCGAGCGCGACACGGTCATGCACGACATGCTGGTGAGACTGCACGCGCTGCCTAGCCTCGACGAGGCCGTCGCGGCGTGCGCCGCGCGCAGCGTCACGATCCGCCGCGCCCTTTCGCCCGAGAAACAGGCCATAATCGAATGGGTGCGCGCGCACTTTGCGAGTTCTGCCGCCGAAGTGGAGACAGCCTTCGCGCGGGTTCCGGTGACCTGCTTCATCGCTGTCCGCGACGACGCGATGCTTGGCTTCGCGTGCTACGACGTAACGTCCCGAAATTTCTTCGGACCGGAGGGCGTGGTCGCGGATGAGCGCGGTCGCGGGGTCGGACGCGCGCTGCTGCTCGCCGCCTTGCACGCGCAGCGGGCACAAGGCTATGCATACGCCATCATCGGCGGTGTAGGTCCGACGGAGTTCTACGCGAAAACAGTGGGGGCGATCGCGATTCCCGGGTCGACGCCCGGTATCTACGAGGGGCTGCTCACGAAAGGTCCATCGGCTTGATCCCGATCGGGACATGCCCAAACTGCGGCGGCGGATTTGTTCCGAGACCAATTCGACCGTCGAAAAACTGGAAGAACGACAACTTCCTTGGTAAGAACCCGGCAGGTACCGATGTCAGGTATAGGCCGATTGATTCGGTGGTTCATTCGCGGTTCGCGGCCGCAATCAAGACCATACCGCCGCACAAGCGATAGGGGTCTGCGCCCGACCGCCCGCTTCGCCCGCAGGAGGCGGCACCACCGCGCGCTTGCTTGCAACTCGGCGCGCGGTCCGCGACGACGGGCGGTCTAACTGCGCTTACGGCGGAAGAGGCTCAATCCAGCAAGCGCCAGACCGAAGAGCGCAAGTGAGCTGGGTTCGGGCACGCTGGTGACGATGTCGAGGCGCAAGAAGTCGATCTGAAAGGATTCCGAACCGGAGTCTTCGGTAATCCTCGTGCCATTCAGCGACACCGACCCATCTGCAAATAGTGCGAAGAACGCAGCCGGGAGAACGAATGACCGGGTCTCGATGATATTGCTGTGGGCAGTAGAGAACCCATCGAGGAAGCCGGCGTCAACCGTCATTCCATCGAGCACGATCGAATTCGGGCGTCGTCACCGTAGAACGTGCTGATGAGGGCCGCGTGAGCAATGGGTGAAATAGCCAGAGTCAGCGTCGCGAGGACAAGTACCAGGGCTCTATTCAGCATGAATGACCTCTAAGGGCGGATTTCATCCTTTTTTGCCGTTCAAAAATTCGGCGTGGACGGACATGTAAGAAGCTCCGACACTATCCGCTGAGGCCGCACGCGACTCGGGTGGCTTCCACGGCGGGATCGTCGCTGGCTGCAAACAATGACGTCGAACAACGCGTTCGCCGGGACCGTTGCGGACGCTCCGCAGCCGCAGCCGCCGGTTACCTATCGTTGGACGGACAGAGAACGTCGCAAGCCATGTCACACCGCTTCTACGTGGTTGATGTGTTCGCGGAACGACCCTACGCTGGAAACCAGCTCGCGGTTTTCGTCGGCGCCAATCACCTGTCCGATGAAACGATGCAACAGCTTGCGGCCGAAACGAACTACTCGGAAACGACATTCGTAGCGTCGGCGGGCGGATTTGACGATGGATACCGTGTGCGAATCTTCACACCAGCTCGGGAGATTGCCTTTGCGGGGCACCCGATCCTCGGTACGGCGTGGGTCGTTCGCCATCGCGTGGCGCCGGATGCCTCCGGGCCGGTGCGCTTGAGGCTCGACGTAGGGAAGATTGAGGTCACATTCGAGACTGCCGCCGATGGGGGCGAGGTGGCGTGGTTTCTCGCGCCGCCGGTGATCTCCGGACCCATATGTGCCCGGGAGCGGATCGCGGCGGCAGTTGGAGTCTCGCCAGACGACATCGAGGGCAAGGCCCCGGTTCAACAGTTCTCCGCCGGCAGCACCTCGGCCATCATCGTCCCCTTGCGCAGTCTGAACGCGCTCCAGCGTAGCCGGCTTGACCTCCAAATGTTTGCTCCACTGGCTGACGAGGGATGGCCGCCGCTCATCTATCTCTTCTGCCGACAGACGTATCACTCCGAGAACGATCTTTGTGCGAGGTTCTTCTTCGAGGCTCATGGAGCGCGCGAAGACCCCGCGACGGGGAACGGAGCGGCATTCCTCGGCACGTACCTCTTGGAGCATCGATTCTTTTCGGCTTCCACGCTGGAACTACGGATCGAGCAAGGATACGAGATCCGGAGGCCCTCCTTGGTGCTGCTGCGCGCTCGAACGGTCGGCAACTCCCAGCAGGTTCATGTGGGTGGTCGTGTCATTCCGACGATGCAGGGATACCTCCTTTGATGCAGTGACCCTTCACCGTTCGCCAGCCGGCGACATATACTTATTGGGCAGCTACGCGGCCAAGGCCGTAGCTCCTGCAGAGTTGCATGACCAATATGCGAGGAGGCCAATTCATGCCACGGATCGTTCTTGCACTAATGACCGGAGTTTTCCTGGGGCTTTCGATCATCGGCACGGCGCAGGCGCAGCAACCGAGCCGCCCGCCGTTCGCAACCACCAAGGTCGATGGCACCGACAATGTCTATATCTTTCGCAATGTCAATCATCAGTCGATGTTCATCGTTACCAAAGAGGGCGTGATCGCGACCGATCCAGATCGCCTACGGCCGACCCACCGGCGGACAGACCTATCTCGACGAGATCCGCAAGGTAACGGACAAGCCGGTCAAGTACGTAATTTACAGCCACCATCATTTCGACCACATCGCCGGCGGCAAGGCGTTCAAGGACGCGGGCGCGACATTCATCGCGCACCGGCGAGCAAAGGAACGCCTCGAGCAGTTGCGCGATCCGAACACCGTGCTGCCCGACGAGGTGGTGAGCGACAGCGGTCGGACCATCACGCTTGGCGATACGACGCTCGAGCTGAAGTACCTGGGTCTCAACCATTCGGATTCGAACCTCGTGATGCTGTTGCCGAAAGAGAAGATCATTTTCGTGGTCGATACCATACCGGTCGGACAGGTTCCGGGGCGCGGCATGATCGATTTCTACCCGCTGGAGAGTGAAGCGTTCATCAATGGAGTACTGGCGATGGACTGGGAACGACTGATCCCCGGCCATCCCGGCCCCGGTGACCGGCTCGGCACCAAGAAGGACGCGCAGGATCAACTTGCACTGTTGCAGGCCGCATCCTCCGAAATGAAGAAACTCGCCCAGGACGGCAAATGCTGGGATGCCGCGGAGAAGGAGTTCAAGCTGGCGGGCTACGAGAACTGGCCGGGGTACGCGAATAACCTTGAGTTCATCGCGCGTCGCTATTGTGCGTTATGGGGGCGCGGCACCTGAGTTGGGCACAGTCGTGCGGGTAGCGCTCGACCGAATGAAGTCAGGCGATGAGCCAAGCAGGTGGCGAGGATACCGTGGGCATTTCGCGCCCGCATGCGAGAGCTAGCCTCGTCTTCCTCGTTGTCGCCAGTCTCGGCGCCTACGCGAACGACTCCGATCTCTCCAAGCTCGCGTGGCTCGGTGGGTGCTGGAAGAGCGAGGGCGCCGAAGCAGGTTCCGGGGAGCAATGGATGCCGCTGGCAGGCGGAACCCTTCTGGGCATCAGTCGCACCGTGAAGCAAGGCAAGACCGTGGCTCATGAATTCATGCAGATCCGCGAGCATACCGATGGAAAGGTGGCATTCCTGGCGCAACTTTCGGACAGCGCCCAGCCACGTTCCCTCTGCTGCGCATCAGCGAGACCGAGGCCGTGTTCGAAAACCTGCAACACGACTTTCCTCAACGCATCGCCTACAGCCTCGAGGGCGGTACAACACTCAATGCCCGCATCGAAGGCATGCGCAACGGTAGCCTTCGGGTCATCGCATTTCCCATGCACCGCGTGAGCTGTGACTCGCTCGTCAGCGGCCAGGTTCGCTAGTGACAATGCCGAAAGCCACTACCTGCGACATTCACGCCACGCGCCGCGCGGCGCTCCGATGTGTCTCCGGCCTGATGGCATTAGCCATCGCGGGGCCCATTTCCGCGCGAGATCGGGCACCCGAGATCGTTCAACCGCGTGCAGCCGGGCGCGAGGGATTCATGGAGCGCGCATTCGAGATGCGCCGTCTCGCGATCGAGCGCGGTGACCAGGCTTTTGGCGCCGTCATCGTGAAGGATGGCCGAATTGTCGGCGAGGGCGTGAGCGCGGTTGTGACCGACAACGATCCGACCGCGCATGCGGAAATGCAGGCGATCCGGGATGCCGCGCGCAGGCTCGGCACCCGCGATCTGACAAGCTGCGAGATGTACGGCACCTCGCGTGCTTGCCCAATGTGTGAAGCAGGTGCCTACTGGGCGCGCATTGCCAGGATGTACTATGGCGCGTCGATTATCGACGCGGGGGCGCCAAGGCTGCCGTAGCCGGATATGCCCTCGTGCCCGACTCGGCGCCCCGCCCAGGTGTCGGGTCGGGCGCCCTACACGGTGCTCAACGCGGACGGTTACCTTGTTTCGCCAGACCACACACCCCGTCGGGTACGAATGAAGGTCTACCGAAGTCTCCGCTACCTGATCGCTGTCTTCTCCTCAGGGTTATTCGCCACAACCAATGCTGCAGCCGGACCCTGCGATGGCGCAGCGCATCGGGCGTTTGACTTCTGGCTCGGCGAGTGGCAGGTGCGAACACCCGACGGAAAGCTCGCGGGTGTCAACCGCATTGAACGCGAGTACGACGGTTTGCGTCCTTCACGAGCGCTACACAACCGGTCGCGGCTTCAGCGGCGAAAGCCTGAATGTCTACGACGCCGCGCGCAAAATTTGGCACCAAACGTGGGTTGACACTTCCGGTACGTTGCTGCTGCTCGAAGGTGGCATCCGCGACGGAAAGATGGTGCTCGAGGGACAAACCACCGGCGCCGACACGCTGGTGAGCAAGCACCGGATTACCTGGACACCCAACGCGGATGGAAGTGTTCGGCAGTTCTGGGAGTCGACAGATTCCAAAGGACAGTGGAGCACGACGTTCGATGGCATGTACACGCGAAAGTGACGATTCCCTGTTCTCGATGAACTGACTGAAAGTCCGGCTGGGCATGGGGTCGCTCGCTAACGGCACCCTCTTTCGTTGTTCCGGATGGGATCCCCGACCCTGTCGGGCACGTCCGAAATTGCTGCGGCTCGCCGCGGTCAACCTGACACCCCGCCTGCGGCCTTACCCCGCGTTCAGGGCGAACGCCCGCCGGCGCTCCTGTGCCGCTTTCGCACGTCCGACAACATTAGACGTTATATTGCTGATCGGACTGGTGGCCGCTACTCTCGGTGCCTGCTCAACTGCTCCAATGCGCGCAACAGCTGCTGCCACCGTCGCTTCAACCTACGACCAGCCGGGCGAACGTGCAGCGGCTGCCGTCGCCGAGGCGACGGTTCGGCGTTGCAGGGCGATGCGGTTTCGGCCCTGGCCATACTTGCGCAAGTCCCTGATGCCGCATTTGTCGGGGAGGCGCAGGCCTTCCGAACTTGCATGTTCGATCGATTCGGCGCGAACCGCCCACATGCGCTCGCGTTCGGGGACGACCAATGGATAGCGGCGCTCGCCTAAGCGTATGTTGCCTACTGGCACAGCGTGTTGATCAGGGCCGTCCCGATCGATGCGGCGGAGCGCAATCTTGCCGCGACGGTCGGGCAGCTCATTGCGCGACGTATGGAAACGTCAGCGGAGCTAGACGATGCGGAACCCAACATCTTGGCCGCCGTTCAAGGTCACGGATTCCATGCATTGCTTGGCCGGACCATGCCACTGCGGGAGCTGATGCTATGGCGACGACAAACCACTATGGAGCGCCAGGTCGATCTTCCCGGGGGCCGGGAGGCGGTCAAAGTCAATCTGCTGGATGATTTCGTACTGCGGGGTTGGGGATACTACGCAACTTGCGGTCGCCGATCCGCGGGCGGGTGGGCAACCGAGACTGCGCTCTTTGCCGTGGCCCCTGCGTACAAGAACCTTGACGATGAAGTGTTCGCGATTCGTTTCCTGGGCCACGAAGCGCAGCACTTCGCGGACAAACGAAGATTCCCCGATCTCGAGAGCTGGGAACTCGAGTATCGGGCAAAACTTGTAGAGCTCTCAATGGCCACCTACTCGCAGCCAGGCACATTGAAGCTGTTTTGCGAGAACCGCACGTCTTCGCCGAAGGCCCCGCATGGACACGCCGACGCCAGGGTCGTCCGTGAGGTGGCAGTGCGACTGTGGATCGATGAAACAACGCTCTGCGGAGAAGGCACATTACCGGCAGGAACGATTCGGGCGCTGGCAAGAAAGCTGCTGGAAGAGGACACCGCAGCGCACCAGGTTCCTTCTGGTTCACCTGGTCCGCAAGGGGTGCCGGCTCAAAGATGTGAACGCACCTCGACGGTCAAGCGCCCGCGCTCAGCCGCCGCCGGTGTCGCGCACGGGCCGTCGCAGGAGGGCGAACGCGATCAGCGCTGATGCCGTCATCAGGAACAGACTCACCGCGTTGAGCACCGGACTCGCGCCCTCGCGCATCCGGCCGTACATCATGATCGTCAGCGGCGGATCGGATCCGACCAGCATCAGCGTCGTGTTGAAGTTCTCGAACGACATCAGGAACGAGATCGCGGCGGCACCGACCAGCGCCGGCCTGAGGTAGGGCAGCGTCACCGTCCACAGCACCGCGACACGCGACGCGCCCAGGTTGAATGCGGCCTCCTCGAGCGTGGCGTCGAACCGTTTCAGCCGCGCCGCGATCGTCAACGTCGCGATCGACACGATGTACGAGAACTGGCCGGCCACGACCAGCGGCAGCCCCGGCCGCAGGAAATCGAGTTCCAGGCCCCAGACGTCGTCGGCAAACTGCGCGAGGCGGCTGGCGAACGCGAGGATCGAAATGCCCAGGATCACGCCGGGGATCACCAGCGGCGCCAGCATCAGCAGCGACAGCGCCGCCTTGCCACGGAACCGCGCGCGCTCGAGCAGGAACGCATTGGCCGTCCCCACAGCCACCGACAGCAGCGTCACCCACGCGGCGACGATCACGCTCGTGCCGACGCTTTTCATCAGCGGGCCGTCGGCGAAGAGCCCCGTGCGACCGCCCTTACCGCCCACGAACCAGTCCAGCGTAAAGCCGCGCCACGGCGGCGCCGGATAGTTCGCGTCGTTGAACGCGAATAGGGCCACGACAACCAGCGGCACGAACAGGAACACGAAGAATGCCGCGACGTAGCCACCGGTCGCGTACCGGGACAGCGGCGAGCGCGGCAGCGACGGGATCACGAGCGTCTCATCACGTCGCCGAACCGTTGACCGGTGAGCTTCAGCCCGAGCCAGACTATCGCCGTGGAGAGGACCAGCAGCAGGAAGCCGAACGCCGCGCCCTGCTCCCAATTGAAGCGGGTGATGAATTGCGCATAGATCTGCTCGGTGAACCAGAGCGAGTTCTTGCCGCCGAGCAGCGTCGGCGTCAGGTAGTTGCCCAGCGTCAGCATGAACACGACGATCGAGCCCGCCGCGATGCCCGGCGCTGCGTGCGGCACCACGATCTGCCGCAGGATCGACCAGCCGTCGCCGCCGAGGTCGTACGCCGCTTCGATCAGCGAATCGTCGAGGTTCTCGAGCGCGCCAACCAGCGGAACGACCATGAACAGCAGCGACGTGTAGACGAGGCCCACCAGGATTGTCGCGTCGTGGTAGAGCATCTCGACGGGCACCGCGGTGATCCCGAGGTCGACGAGCACGCGCGGCAGCACGCCCGACTCGCGCAGCAGGATCATCCAGCCCAGGGTGCGCACCGTCTCGCTGACCCAGAACGGGATCAGGCACAGGACGAACAGCACCGACTTCGCCCGGCCGCGCGCGATCTTGGCGATGTACCAGGCGGCCGGGAACGCAATCAGCAGCGTGCAGGCCGTGGCGAGGATCGAAAGCGCGGCCGTGCGCACGAACGTGTGCCAGTACAGCGGCTCGTCGACGAACGTCCGGTACTGGCCGAAGCTCCATTCGTACACGCGCGGCGCCACGCGCGCCCGCAGCGAGAGGACCGCCAGTTCGAGATGCGGCAGCACGATGAGGCCGACGAGCCACACCAGCGCCGGGGCAAGCAGAAGCAGCAACGCAAGTCGCGCGCGCGGCGTGGCGAGGCCAGCGGTGGTCTCAACCGCCATGGCCGCCGGCGCGGAAGCAGACGGCACGTTGCGCGTCGAAACCGAAGGCGACCGCCTCTCCGACTTCGAGGTCGGCAAAGCGCCCCGTTTGCGGCAGCGCGATCCGGATCTCGGCGCGCGTTCTCGCCTCGCGGACCAGCACCGCCGAGTTGGCACCGTCGAACAGCAGGCTTTCGACCCGACCGGAAAAGCGCTGCGCGGCGGGCGGCAATTCCGCCGCGTCACGCGCCAGGTCGACAACCTCGGGGCGCACGAACGCTTCGACAGCCTCGCCCGCGACGATCGCCCCGCTCATTCGCGCGCGGACCGCGAGCCCGTCGGCGGTAGCCAATTCGACGCTATCGCCGTCGACCCGAACGGCGCGCCCGGCCACGCGGTTGTTGGCACCGACGAAGCCCGCGACGAACGGCGTGCGCGGCTGATAGTAGAGCTCCTGCGGCGTGCCGACCTGCTCGAAACGGCCGGCATTCATCACCGCGACGCGGTCGGAGAGCACCAACGCCTCGGACTGGTCGTGCGTGATGTAGACGAAGGTCGTGCCGAAGTCCGCCTGCAGCTGCTTCAGCTCGATCTTCATGTGCTCGCGCAGCTTGAGATCGAGCGCGCCGAGCGGCTCGTCGAGCAGGAGCAGCGTCGGCTCGAGCACGAGGCTGCGGGCGATCGCTACACGCTGCCTCTGCCCGCCGGAGAGCTGGTCGACGCGCTTGTCCTGCGCGCCGGGAAGACCGACGCGTTTCAGCATCGCATCGACCAGCCCCGCGATCTCGGCGCGCGCGGCGCCTCGGCGCGCGAGGCCGTAGCTGACGTTCTCGCCGACCGTCATCATCGGAAACAGCGCGAGATGCTGAAACACCATGTTGACCGGCCGCCGGTTCGGCGCAACGCCGCGCATCGACCGGCCACCGATGCGGACGTCGCCGTCGTCGGGCTGGAGAAATCCGGCGACGATGCGCAGCAGCGTGGTCTTGCCGCAGCCCGATGGACCGAGGATCGAGAAAAAGCTGCCATGCGCCACTGCGAGCGACAGCGCGTCGACGGCCGTCTGCGTGCCATAACGCTTGGTGACGCGGTCGACTTCGAGGTCCTGCTGCATGGGGGCAGTCGGCACGGGCGACGAAACGACGACGGCGCGCTCGCGCACGCCGTCGTCGGGCACGATGCCGCCGGGATCGGCGTCCGCTCTAGCTCGCGGCCTTCACGCGATCGAGTACCTTGCCCTCGATATCCTCGATGCCGGGCGGCACCGCCGGATACCACTTGACGTTCTTCAGCGCTTCCTCGGGGAAGCTTTTCGCGAACTGGGCTTTCAGCTTGGCGTCCATCAGCTGATCGGCGCCCTTGGACCCGGTGAAGTTGCCGGCCGACGCCGCCACCTTCGCCGCGATCTCGGGCCGCATGTTGAAGTTGATCCACGCGTACGCGGCGGCGTCGTTGCGACCCTTCGCCGGCAGCGCGAAGGTGTCGATCCAGCCGAGCGCGCCCGACTTAGGCGCGATGTACTGGATGTCCGTGTTCTCGCTGTTGAGCTTCCAGCCGCCGGTGTCCCACATCATCGCGCCGACGATCTCGCCGGTACGGGCGCCGTTCAGCAACTGGTCCTTGTTGTCCCAGAAGAACTTGATGTTGCCCTTGCACGCGGCGAGCGTCTTGCCGACCTCGTCCATCAGCGCGGCGTAGGCCTTCGGGTCGTTGTACAGCGCGAACGGGTCCTTGCCACTCGCGAAGGCAAAGGCGAGCAGCGTCGGCCGCTTCAGACGGACGCTGGTCTTGCCCTTGTACTCGGCCTTGCACAGATCCGGGTAATCGGTCATCTTCGCGAGCTTCGTGTTGACGACGAGGCCGTCGGTGCCCCAGATGTGCGGCAGCCCATAGACCTGGCCTTTCAGCGACGTATTCTTCTTGGTCGCCTCGAGCATCGACGGAATGAACAACTCGGTCTTGATCTTGCTCATGTCCATCGGCTTGTAGATCCCGAACTCCTGCTGCGGACCGGTGATGCGGTCCTGCGATGGTTGGGCGAGATCGAAGCCGGCGCCGCCGGTCGCGCGCAGCTTGGAGATCATCTCCTCGTTGTTCGAGAGCGTGACCTCGACGTCGATCCCGGTTTCCTTCTTGAACTGTGCGACGACGTCGGCCGGCACGTAATCGGCCCAGGTAATGAGGCGCAACTTGTTGTCCTGCGCGAGCGCGGGCGCGGTCAGGCCCAAGGCGACGAGACCGGCGACGAGTACGATGCGAAGCGGCTTCATGGGAATCTCCAGGGTGCGGACGTGTTCTCCGGCTCCGGCTGCGCGGAGCAGAAGGCAGCAAGCTTACCGCAACTTCGTGACCGCGGCTTGACGCGCCGCAGCGACATCTTCAGTTGCGTTGGGAGCGAGGGGTCCGCAGAATGTGTTTCCTTGACCCGTCGGGTGCCCGCCCGTGGTCTATCGACTTGCCGCGAGCCTGGTGCTGTTGATCCACTTCATCTTTGTCGCGCTTGCCGTCTTCGGCGCCTTTGGAGTGTTGATCAATCAGCGTTGGGCTCTGGTTCATGTGCCAATCGTGGTGTGGTCTTCGGTCGTGAACCTTGCGGGCTGGACCTGTCCGCTCACGCCATTGGAGAATCGATTGCGAGCGGCGGCAGACCAGACTGGTTACGAAGGTGGGTTCGTTCAACACTACATTGGAGCGCTTGTCTATCCACAGGGAATGCCGCGCCGGCTCGAACTGGTGGCAGGCTTCGCCATTGCGCTCTGGAACGCGGTCCTCTATGCCGGCATTTACTGGTGGCTCTTTCGCGTGGTCCCGGGCGCCTAGGCCGGCGGTCGACGTGGACAGCCCCGCCTGCGGGGCTTGGACCCGCTCGGGGATCGGCCGGCATCTGGTTTCGCTGTACGTCAACCAACGATCTCGCATAGCCTGCGTTCCGACAAGCATCGGTCTGCTGCTCAACCAGGAGGGCGAACAATGACAACGCGAAAAGTCTTCATCAGCTACCGTCGAGACGATGCCGCTGGATTCGCCAACGCCATTCACGACCGACTCGTCGAACATATACCGGTGGACCACGTGTTCATGGACGTACTCGGAATCGTCGTGCTCGTTGTCATGATCGACAGCATGTTCATGACCGAAGTTGGCATGCCGACCGTCCTCGGCACTCTATGCTTCGTGTTCAATGCGGTACCGCTGCTGAGGTTACCTGTTCACCAATGGGTTCGAACGCTGACCCGGCAGCGCGCCTTGACGATCGGCGCAGTCATGCATCTGGTCGGGTTTGCAATCATGTCGGCCGGCGCATCTGACATCGACGGGGTGATGATTTTCGTCTTCGGTATAGTTCCTGCGGCATCCCTGTTCCTGGCGTCGTTCGCCATGAAGCGACTCGTCCGAAGTTGATTCTCGGAGATCGATGGTGATGCCCCACCATGTCCGGTCCAAACCGTGACCGATGCCATTTCAGAAATCGCGAATAAGGCAGACGAATATTCTTGAATCAAGCCGCCGGGCACCGATGGGGTGCACACATCCGCCGTTGCGCCCACACGATACCGGGAATTCGCGCTGGCGCGCAGTAACGCTCCGGCGAGTAGATCGGGCATATGCGGGCCTCGGCCATGGGTGGGTGCGCTCTAACATCGTAGACACCTGTAGGGGTTGGAGGCAGTATCGGTCCGGCGTGTTCCATTGCGATCACCTCCAGGAATGAGCGACGTTTTCATCAGCTATGCCAGCGAGGATCGAGCTGCGGCCCAAAGAGTCGCCGGCGCGCTGTCGCAGCGCGGATGGTCCGTTTGGTGGGATCGACACATTCCGCCGGGGCGAATATTCGATGAGGTCATCGAGGGAGAACTCAATGCGGCCCGATGTGTCGTAGTCCTTTGGTCGCAGGCATCGGCGTTGTCACAATGGGTCAAAACCGAGGCCGCCGAGGGTGCGAAGCGTAACGTCCTCGTGCCCGCGCTCATTGAACCGGTCGAACTTCCACTCGAGTTTAGGCGTATCCAGGTCGCACGGCTGGTCGACTGGAATGGCGACGCCGGCCATGAAGACTTCGAGGAGTTGTTGAGAGCGATTGAGCGCGTCATGGGCCAGCCGGCGCAACGGCCGGCGCCCGCTCGCACTACTCCGAGCAGGCACGTGCCGGGCCCGGCGTCGCATTTCCCATCGTGGTTCTCCGCGCTGATTGTCGTGGTTCTTGGTTTGCCGACGGTGTGGTTCGTCGGCTTCTACGGTGCCGAGCTCGTAACGAACACCATTGGTGGCGACTCCGGCGACATGGCGGCACTCATCTTCGCTTTTGTCACCTGGATCATCGGTGGCGCCTACGTCGCCTACCGAGCCTTTAATCTGTTGCGCTCGTAAGGTAGTGCTAGTGCAGCGCGGCATTCGCCACGTCCGTTACGTCTGTGGCGGACCGCAAAGCACAGCAAGGCCGGCTCCAGATGCCTCGGTCAACAACTGTCTGGATTGAAACAAAGCATGCCCGAACTTCCGCGTAATCTGGGCCTACACACGCACGTACATTACAAGCTGGAAAAGGCAACGGCCCCGCGTGGGGGCCGTCATTCTGTGGATTGGTGGAGGTGGCGAGAATCGAACTCGCGTCCGGAAGCACTCGGCAGTCAGGACTACATGCTTAGTCGCGTCATTGGGCTCTCGCCCCGACGCCGTTGACGGACATACGACGGCAGGACCAGTCACCTTGTTTTGACGCCTCGCCCAAGTGACCCGGGCGGGCGCGATCGCTCTGAATGTCCCCGCTGTGACAGTTACATCACCCCGGCCGAGCGCTGCCAGGTGCGAGGTCCGGCGGGATTAAGCCGCCAGAGCGTACGTTTCGTCGTTCGCAGTTAAGTTTGCGAGTGCTCGAGTTTTACGAGGACAAGCGCCTCGGCATGCCCCAAGCTGCGTTGCAACCCCCGTCGAAACCAGTTCACCCCCGGTGATCGTCGTGGCGCGACGCGATCGCTGTCGCGCCGGTGCAATGCGCTGAGATATCTATGATACCACTCGCGATGCGCGAATTCCCGGTCGCGGCATCGCGCAGTTAAGATGGGGTAAACTCGCACCGTTTCAAGCCGTTACGCCTTCCCTCCCCTTCCGCCGCATGACCATCGCCACGCCCATCGTCCCCGTGATCCTATCCGGAGGCGCCGGCACGCGACTGTGGCCGCTGTCGCGCGAGATGGCGCCAAAGGCGTTCATGCCGTTGCCCGACGGCCAAACGCTGCTCGCAAAGACCGCCGCGCGTGCGTTGGCGCTTCCTGGAGTCACCGAGCTTGTAACCGTCACCAATCGCGACCTGTATTTCCATACCCGCGACGTGTACGCTGGCTTGCGCGATCGGCAGCCACTCGACGCTTCGTTCCTGCTCGAACCCTTCGGCCGCAACACGGCGCCGGCGGTTGCGCTCGCGGCGCTGCACGTGCAGGCGCGCCATGGCCACGATGCGGTGCTCCTCGTCTTGCCTGCCGATCACCTGATACGCGATCAGCTCGCGTTCGCCGCGGCTGTTGAACGCGCATCAGCGCTGGCGCGCGAGGGAATGCTGGCGACATTCGGGATCCGGCCGACGCACGCCGAGACGGGCTTCGGGTACATCGAATGCGGCGAGGCGCTCGGCGGCACGCTCCCGGGCACAGACCCGCCAGCGTATCGAGCGCTGCGCTTCGTGGAAAAGCCTTCGCTGGACAAGGCGCGCGCTTATGCAGCCGCAGGGACCTACGTCTGGAACTCCGGCATCTTCTGCTTCACGGTCACCGCGATTCTCGAAGCATTCGCGTGCCACGCGCAGGCGGTGCTCGACGCGGTGCGACCGATCGCCGAAGCGCTTGCGGCTCAACGCGATGCCGCGATGCTCGAAATCGACCCGGAGCGCTTTGCGGCAGTCCCCGACATCTCGATCGACTATGCGGTGATGGAGCCGGCCGCCGCCGCGGGCAGTGTGGCGGTCGTGCGCGGGACGTTCGATTGGAGCGATATCGGTTCCTGGCAGGCCGTATCCGACATGACGCCGCCCGATGCGGACGGCAACCATGGCCGAGGCCAACGGGTGACGATTGCAACCCGCGGCACGTTCGTCCATGCCGAGGACCGCATCGTCGCCACCGTCGGCGTCGAGAACATGGTGATCGTCGATACGCCGGATGCCGTCCTCGTCGCGCATCGCGACCACCTGCAGCGCGTGCGCGAAGTCGCCCAGGAACTGAAGGCGCGCGGCCACGACGCCTACAGGACGCACCGGACCGTCACCCGACCCTGGGGCGCGTACACGGTGCTGCAGGAGGGCCCCGGCTTCAAGATCAAGCGCATCGAAGTGAAATCGGGCGCAGCACTGTCGCTGCAATCGCATCACCGGCGCAGCGAGCACTGGGTCGTCGTCGCGGGGGACGCGACCGTAACGCGCGGTGACGAGACCTACGTCGTCAACACACGCGGGTTTACGACCATCCCCGTGGGGGAGAAGCACCGGCTGGAGAACGCGGGAGCATTGCCACTCGTGGTCATCGAGATACAGTGCGGCGATTATCTCGGCGAAGACGACATCGTTCGCTTCGAGGACCGGTACGGGCGCGTGACGGGATAATACTCAGGCCGGGATGTCCGGATCGATCTGTCGCTCGAGTCTGGCAATCTGGTCCTTCAGCAGGAGCTTGCGGCGTTTCAATCGCTTTACCTGCAGCTCGTCGTGAGAGGGGTCGTCGGCCAGGCGGTGGATCACGCTGTCGAGATCGCGGTGCTCGATCTTGAGCTCGACCAGCCGCTGCATCAGCGCGACGCGGTCCGCATCGCCAATGCCATCGGTCATCGGTCGCCTCTGCGAATACGCTCTAGTCCGTTCCCGCCGGCGCCGGCAGTGGCCGCCGTCCCAGTCGGCTCGTAATCACGATGCCAGCGAGGATCAACGCGATCCCCGCAACATGATACGGTGCCAGCCGCTCGCCCAGGAACAGCCAGGCGAGCACGACGCCAAACACCGGCATCAGATGGACGAAGAGCCCCGCGACGGTGGCGCCGACCTGCTCGACGCCGCGGTTCCAGAAGATGTACGCCAGGACCGACGCGAAAAGTGCCAGAGACACGAGCGCCGCGATATTGGCCGCGGTGATCGACATGCGCCGCCCGAACGCGAGCTCGCCCAGGAAGAACGGCAGCACGCAGAGGTCGCCGACGACCATCAACACGAACAGGAAGGTCAGCATGTCCAGACCCGCCGGTCGCCAGCGCAGGCAGATCGTGTACGTCGACCACATTGCCATCGACAGTATCACCAGCAGGTCGCCGACATTGAGCCGAAATGATGCCAGCACCTCGAGGCTCCCCTGCGACAGGATCGCGAGGACGCCCGCGAGCGACACGCCGACACCGGCCAGCTGCAGCGGCGTCAGGCCTTCGCGCAGGAACAGCCACGAAAACGCGATGATCATCACCGGGATGAACGAATTCAGGATCACGCCGTTGGTCGCGGTCGTGTAATTGAGGCCGAGGTACGCGAGCGCGTTGTGCGTGCCAACGCCGATCGCGCCAAGGAACGCGAGCGTCCTCCAGTGGGCGCGCACGACCGGCCATTCCCGGCGCACATGGCGCCACGCGAACGGCGCGAGAATGAGGATCGCGAAAAACCAGCGCAGGAAGGTCATCGCCATCGGCGGGACCTCGGTTGCGAGTCCGCGGCCGACGATCCAGTTGCCCGCCCAGAACAGCGGTGCCAGCGCCAGCATCAGGTACGGGCTCGCGCTGCGCGGTGCAGGGGCGGAAGCAGGCACGCGGCGATTATCGCACGCGCGCCAACGTATAATTCGCATTCGCTTTGCAGTTGCACGTGCCACCGGCCCTCAATGCCGCCGGGACGGCGGCCGCGGCGGCAGCGTCTCCGGACGCCGCCATCACCGCGCACAGCACTACCGCCGCCGCGCCCGCGCTTCCTAACATCGCCGCGACGCTTTCGAGGCTCGCGGCGCTGCCCTCGCTCGCCCCGGCATTGCCCGCTCCCGGCCATAAAGCGCGCGCCGCCGCCCCACTTCCCGGCTCGGCCGACGCGCTCGCGCTTTCGCAACTCGCGCTGCAGTGTGTGGCGCACAAGCACGTGCTCGCTGTCGTGGCCGCCGACGCGTTGGCTGCGCAGCGCCTCGCCGACGAACTCCCCTGGTTTGCGCCGGGCTTGCGCGTCGCGTTGCTGCCCGACTGGGAAACGCTGCCTTACGATCACTTCTCGCCCCACCAGGACTTGGTGTCGGAACGGCTCGCGACGCTGTATCGCGTCTCGCGTGGCGAATGCGACGTGCTCGTCGTGGCGGCGACGACGGCGCTGTACCGGCTCGCGCCGCCGTCGTATCTCGCGGCGTTCACGTTCTTCCTCAAGCAGGGCACACGGCTCGACGTAAACGCGTTGCGCGCCCAGCTCGGGCTCGCCGGCTACCACCACGTCACGCAGGTCGTCTCTCCCGGCGAGTTCAGCGTGCGCGGCGGCCTGATCGACCTCTTCCCCATGGGCAGCTCGCTGCCCTATCGGCTCGACCTCTTCGGCGACGACATCGAGAGCATCAAGACGTTCGACGTCGACACGCAGCGCACGCTCTATCCGGTGCCGGACGTCCGGCTATTGCCGGCGCGCGAATTCCCGCTCGACGACGCGGGACGCACGCGCTTTCGCAGCCGCTATCGCGAAGTGTTCGAGGGCGATCCATCCAAGTCGCCGCTGTACAAGGACATCAGCAACGGCGTCGTGCCCGGCGGCATCGAGTACTACCTGCCGCTTTTTTTCGGCGCAACGGCCACCCTGGCCGATTACCTGCCGCCGGAGGCCGCCGTCGCGCTGCACGGCGACGTGCCAGGCGCCATCGAACACTTCTGGCAGGACACCGAGGCGCGCTACAAGCTCCTGCGAGGCGACAAGGCCCGGCCGCTCCTGCCGCCCGCCGATATTTTCCTGGCCGGCGATGCCTTTTTCGGCTTGCTGAAGTCTTTCGCGCGGGTCGAGTTCGCCGCAGCGGAGATCGCAGCCACCCTGCCGCGCGCCGGAGAGAGCCGAAGTGAGCGGCAGAGAGCCTACGCATTGCCCTCGGTCCAAGTCGACCGCCGCGCCGAGGATCCGCTCGCGGCGCTGAAGCACTTTGTCACGACGACCGACGCGCGCGTGCTGGTCTGCGCGGAAAGCGCTGGACGACGCGAAACGATGCAGCAGTATTTCGCCGAATACGGAATGAAGGCGCCGGTGGTCGACGACTGGCCCACGTTCGCGACCGGCGCCGGCACGGAGGCAGTGCGCTTTGCGCTGGCTGTCGCGCCGCTGCATGCAGGCTTTGCGTGGCCCGAAGCGAAGCTCGCCATCGTCACCGAGGCGGAACTTTACGCGGGGGTGGTCCGCCGCGGCCGGCGCGATGCGGCACGCCGCTCCAACGTCGACGCAATGCTGCGCGACCTCTCGGAAGTGCGCATCGGCGACCCCGTCGTCCACGAGCAGCACGGCATCGGCCGCTATCTCGGGCTCGTCACGATGGACCTCCCCGAGGGACCGACCGAGTTCCTGCAGCTTGTGTACGCCAATGACGCCAAGCTCTACGTCCCCGTCTCGAACCTCCACCTGATCGGCCGCTACAGCGGGGTCTCACCGGAAGCGGCGCCCCTGCACGAGCTCGGCAGCGGCCAGTGGGAAAAGGCGAAGCGGCGCGCGGCGCGGCAGGCCCACGATACGGCGGCGGAGCTCTTGAACCTCTACGCGCAACGCGCGGCGCGCACGGGCCACGCATTCAAGTTCAACGGTCACGACTACGATGCGTTCGCGGACGGATTCGGCTTCGACGAGACGCCGGACCAGCAGGCGGCGATCGAGGCCGTCGTCGGCGACCTCACCACCGGCAAGCCGATGGACCGGCTCGTGTGCGGTGACGTCGGCTTCGGCAAGACCGAGGTCGCGCTGCGGGCCGCGTTCGTCGCCGTTGCCGACGGCAAGCAGGTCGCGGTGCTGGTGCCGACGACGCTCCTTGCCGAGCAGCATTTCCAGGTCTTCTCCGACCGCTTCGCCGATCTCCCGGTGAAGCTCGCCGAGCTGTCGCGCTTCCGCTCGGCGAAGGAAGTGAAGGCGGTGCTGGACGGGCTTGCCGCCGGCACCGTCGATCTCGTCATCGGCACGCACAAGCTGATCCAGGCCGGCGTGAAGTTCGCCAACCTCGGCCTCGTCATCATCGACGAGGAGCACCGGTTCGGCGTGCGGCAGAAGGAACAGCTAAAAAGGCTGCGCGCCGAGGTCGACGTACTGACGCTGACGGCGACCCCGATCCCGCGCACGCTGGCGATGTCGCTCGAGGGCATCCGCGATTTCTCGGTCATCGCCACGGCGCCACAGCGGCGGCTCGCTATCAAGACGTTTGTCTCCGCGCACTCGCGCGGCATCGTGCGCGAGGCGGCGCTGCGCGAACTGAAGCGCGGCGGGCAGATCTACTTCCTGCACAACGACATCGACACGATCGCCGTGACGGCCGAGCGTCTCGCGGACCTGTTGCCCGAGGCGCGAATCGCCGTCGCGCACGGGCAGATGGGCGAACGCGACCTGGAACACGTGATGCGGGAATTCTATGCGCAGCGGGTGAACCTGCTCGTCTGCTCGACGATCATCGAAACCGGCATCGACGTGCCGACGGCCAACACGATCATCATCGAGCGTGCCGACCGCTTCGGGCTGGCGCAGCTCCACCAGCTGCGCGGCCGGGTCGGCCGCTCGCACCACCAGGCCTACGCGTACCTGCTGACGCCGCCCGAGGAGGCTCTCTCCGCGCAGGCGAGAAAGCGGCTCGAAGCGATCCAGATGATGGAAGACCTGGGTTCCGGTTTCTATCTCGCGATGCACGACCTCGAGATCCGCGGCGCCGGCGAAGTGCTCGGCGAGTCGCAGTCGGGCGAGATGATGGAGGTCGGCTTCCAGCTCTATGCCGACATGCTGAAGGCAGCGGTGTCGGCGTTGAAAGCGGGGCGCGAGCCGGATCTCGCCGCGCCACTCGGAGTCACCACGGAGATCAACCTGCACCTGCCGGCACTGCTGCCGGAGAGCTACTGCAGCGACGTGCACGAGCGGCTCGTTCTCTACAAGCGATTTGCCAATTGCGGCGACGCCGATGAACTCGAAGCGATGCACGAGGAGCTGGTCGACCGCTTTGGCCGTCCGCCCGAGCCGGCGCAGGCGCTGATCGCCTGTCACCGCTTGCGGCTCGTCGCCAGGCCGCTGGGGGTAACCAAGATCGATGCCGGACCTGAGCGCAGTACGCTGCAGTTCGTCAACAGCCCGCCGTTCGATGCGGGAGCGCTGATCACCCTGGTGCAGAAGGACGGCCGCGTCCGTTTCGCCGGCCCCGACCGCGTGCGTATCGAGCGTGCGGCGCCGACGCTTCCCGAACGCGTCGCGTTGATCCGGGAGTTTCTCGGCAGGCTGGCTTGATGATCTCCCCGCTTTTTCCGCCGCAACTGCACGTCTTCGTCCGCGACTGGCTGTCGGCGAACAACATCGTGCTGAAAAGCCGCGACGGAAACGTACTGATCGACACCGGTTACGTCAAGCATGCGTCGCTGACGCAGGCGCTGCTCGCGTCGGCGCGCGGAATCGGCGCCGCGCCGCTGGCGTGGATCGTCAATACGCATTGCCATTCCGATCACATCGGCGGCAACGCCGCACTCGTGCGCAGGTACGGCTGCCCGATCGCGGCCCCCGAGGGCGAGGCGCCGCTCGTCGAAAGGTGGGATCAGAAGGCATTGCTCTACGACTACTGCGACCAGCGGGCCGAGCGCTTTGCCATCGATCGGCTGCTCGTCGCCGGCTCGACGCACGTCTGGGGCGATCTCGAGTGGCGCGCGCTCGCGGCGCCGGGGCACGACATGGGTGCGCTCGTGTTCCATAACGCGGAGCACGGGATCCTGATCTCCGGCGACGCGCTGTGGGAGTACGGCTTCGGCTTCGTGATGCCGCCCGAGGTGGATCCCGCTGCGTTGCCGGCGACGCGCGCGACGGTCGAGATGCTCGCGGGGCTCGACTTGCGCGTCGTCATTCCCGGCCATGGCGAGCCCTTTACCGACGTCGCAACAGCGCTCGAACGCGCGCGGCAGCGGGTCGCCGCCTTCGAGGCGGATCCGCTGCGGCTCGCGCGGCACGCGCTCAAAGTGAATCTCGTCTTTTCATTGCTGGACAAGGAGCGGCTGCCGCTCGCGGACCTGCCCGAGTATCTCGACAGGGTTGGACTCTATCGCGATTTCAACAGCCTCTTCTTCCGCCTGCCGCCCGCCGGCCTCGCCGCGCTGCTCGTCGGCGAACTGGAAAAGGCCGGCGCGGTCAAGCGGCAGGAGGGTTGGCTGATGCCGGCGTGACGCGCCCGATGAATCGGCGCATTGCGCTAAGATACGCCCCCGATTCCTGGGCATCCGGATAGAGACGAAGGAATAGGCATCGTGAGCAGGCTGTTGACTCATCCTGTGTCATCAGGGAGCCTATTTGCGTCCGCGCCGCCGTATTCCACGCCGGCCATTCCCGTCTTCCTCGAGAATATGGCCAGCGGATAGCTGCGTGACCGAGATCCTAGACCATCCCGCGTTCCAGGGCGGCGTGGTGCCACTGCTGGCCGCATTGATCGTCGGCTTCGCGCTCGCCCGCACGCGATTTGCGTGGCTCGGGATCGTGGCCGGCTATGCGACGATGGTCGCGTTGTCCACCGGCTTCTCGCTCTCGCCTCCGACCGTCGCGCGCAAGACCGTGCTTCTCGGCCTTGTTGCACCGTTTGCCGGATTGACGATCGACCTGTTGCCGCAACGGTTGCGCGCGATTGCACCGGCCGTTGTCATCGCCGCCGCCGCGCTTTCGGTCTGGGTATTCCAGTCGATCCTTGCGCAGCGCGACGCGATCGGCGCGGCGGCGGTGGGTGGCGGCGTGGCGTTGTTCGTCGCGGCGCTCGTGTCCCTGACGTTGCGCACGCGCAACGATGGCTTGCGCGCCGGCGCCGCGGGCTTGGGGCTGGGCCTCGCCACCGGCATCGCCGGCGTGCTGTCGGCGTCGATTGGCTATCTCATCTCGGGTGTGGCGATTGCGGCCGCCGCCGGGGCGTTGCTGCTCGTACAGGTCATCCTCTCGCGCAAGCTCGCACCCGGCTTTGCCGGCACGCTGCCGATCGGCCTCCTTGCCGCGCTGTTCGCCACTGGCGCGCTGCTGCTGGCCGAGCTCCCGTGGTACGCGCTGCCACTGCTGCTGGCGGTTCCCATCGCGGCCCTGTTGCCAGCGCCCGAGCGATCCGCGACGATCATACGCGCCGCCGTTCTCGCCGCGTACGCGCTGATCGCCGCGGCCCTCCCCATCCTTGCTGCGTGGTATGCCGCGCGCGGATCGTTGAGCTAACCAACCCTTCAGGAGATCTCCGTGTCGAAACGACTCTTCGCCCTCATGTTCGCCGCCTGCCCGCTCGCCGTCATGGCAGCGCCCGAAAGCTACACGCTGGACCCGTTCCACACGTTTCCGAACTTCACGGTCGACCATCTCGGCGTGTCGACCCTCTACGGCCGGTTCAACAAGAGTGCCGGCAAACTTACGATCGACCGCGCGGCGAAGACCGGATCGGTTGAGCTCACGGTCGACACCGCTTCGGTCGACACGGGCGACAGCGACAAGGGCAGCCGCGCGCGCTCGCGCGACGAACACCTTCGTTCCGCCGACTTCTTCAACGCCGCGGAATTCCCGAAGATGACCTACCAATCGACGGGCGTCGTTTTCTCGGGCGACAATCCCTCGGTGGTCGACGGCAACCTGACGCTGCTCGGCGTGACGAAGCCGTTGAAACTGACCGTCGAGCGCTTCAAGTGCAACCCCGCCTCGGGCACCGGCAAGGAGCGTTGCGGCGGCAATGCGACCGGCAAGATCAAGCGCTCGGACTTCGGCATGAAGACCGGCATCCCGAACGTCGGCGACGAGATCACGCTGCTCATCTCGTTCGAGGCACTCAAGGACTGACTCCGCCGCACGCTTGAAGGTAGGACACCGGGCCGCAGCCCGGTTTTCGCTTGGGCCGGATGACTCGCCGCGTCATTTGGCAAGCTCGCCCGCGAACGTCCGCACACCGGTCAACAGCATCTCGACGGCGAGCGCCGTCAGAACGAGGCCCATCAGCCGCTCGAATGCGAGCACCGCCCGCTCGCCGAGCCAGCGTTGAAGGCGGTCGGCGAGGGCCAGCACCAAGGTCGTCGCGGCCATCGCCACCGTCAGCGCGACGACCCAGCTCCCGATCTTTGCGGGATCGCGCGAAGCCATCAGCATCACGGTGGCGAGCGCGGACGGTCCCGCGATCGACGGAATGGCGAGCGGCACGAGGAACGGTTCTGCGCCCGGCGGATCGCCGAAGATCCCCTCCGGCCGCGGGAACACCATCCGGATCGCGATCAGGAACAGGATGATGCCGCCGGCGATCGTCAACGACTCTTCGGAGAGGTGCAGCCATTGCAGAAACGTGCGCCCGCCCATCATGAACGCGACGAGGATCACGTAGGCCGCCGCGCATTCGCGCAGCACGATCCTGAGGCGCCGTTGCGGCGCGACGTTCTTCAACGCCGACACGACGAGCGGCACGTTGCCGAACGGGTCGATGACCAGCACCAGCAGAATCGTCGCGGAAAAGAGTTCGGCGTTCATCGGCGCGGGCAGCGTCCCGTCGGCCCGATGTGCAGTATATCTCCCGGTCTCCGCTCGCTCGGCGCGCGATGGCATAATTTCGCGTTTTGAAACCTCGAGGATCCTCCCATGTCCTTCCGCCCCGTCTCCCTGCTCCGGCCTGCCGGCGTTCTGCTCGCCTTTTCGATGGCAGCGGTATGGGCACAACCGGCACCGCCGGTGGCGCCCGTGCGCAACGTAACGGACACCTACTTCGGTGTCGCCATCGCCGATCCTTATCGGTACATGGAAAGCATGAAGGATCCGGAGGTCGCCGCGTGGATGAAGGCGCAGGCCGATTACACGCGCGGTGTGCTCGACCGCATTCCGCAGCGCGCGAAGTTGCTCTCCGAGGTGCAGAAATACGGTGATGCGGCGGCGGCGCGGACGACGGGCACCCAAGTCAACGGTGACCACCTGTATTACTACAAGCGTCGCGCAAACGAGAACATCCCGAAGCTCTACGTGCGCAAGGGGATCGACGGGAACGAGCAGTTGTTGGTCGATCCGGAAGCGATGAAGGGCGCCGACGGCCAGCATTACGCGATCGACTGGTTCTCGCCCTCGTTCGACAACAAGTACATTGCCTACGGCCTGTCGCTCGGCGGGTCGGAACAATCCGTGTTGCACGTGAAGGAGGTCGCGACGGGGAAGGAGACCGGCGACGTGATCGACCGCGCCAACTTCGGCCCGAGCGGTTGGACCAGCGACAATCGGCTGCTCTACAACCGGCTGCAGAAGCTGGCACCCGACGCGCCGGCGACCGAGAAGTACGTCAACAGCCGGGTCTACCTCCATACGCTGGGCAGCGATCCCGAAAAGGACGTCGCGATCCTCGGCCCGGGAGTCGCGCCGGGCGTCACTGTCGACCCCGCCGCAATTCCGTTCGCCGGCACTGTCCCCGGGTCCCGCCACGCGCTCGGCGTGGTCTTGAACGGCACCCAGCGCGAGCAGACGATTTACGTCGCGACCCTCGATTCGCTCGCCGCCGGCAAGCCCGACTGGAAGAAGGTCGTCGATCCGAACGACGACGTGACCGACCTGACGCTGATCGGCGACGACCTTTACCTCCTCTCGCACAAGGGCGCGTCGCGCTTCAAGGTGCTGAAGCTCGACCTGAAGCAACCCGACCTCGCGCAGGCGGTCGTGGTCGTTCCGCCGAGCGAGTCGGTCATCACCGGTCTCGCCGCGGCGAAGGATGCGCTCTACGTACGCCGGATGAACGGCTCGACCAGCGACTTGCTGCGCGTGCCGTTTGCGGCGGGGGCGGGTCCGCTCGCCGTGACCCTGCCGTTCGACGCCGACATCAGCGCGCTCGCAGCCGACGTCCGCGTTCCCGGAGTGATCTACGAAGCGAGCGCATGGACCCGGTTTGGCGGCTTCTATTTCTACGATCCGCGGACGTCCAAGGTCACCGACACGAAGCTGCAGCCGCAGGGAAAGTACGACAACCCGTCGAATCTCGTCGCGACCGAGGTCAAGGCCAAGGCGCCTGACGGCACGCTGATTCCGCTCTCCATCGTGCACAAGAAGGGACTGAAGCTCGACGGCACGAATCCGACGATTCTCTACGGCTATGGCGCCTACGGGATCTCGCAGACGCCCTTCTACCGCCCCACTTGGCTGCCATGGTTCGAACGCGGCGGCGTGCTGGCGGTTGCGCACGTGCGCGGCGGCGGCGAATACGGCCAGGACTGGTACAAGGCCGGCTACAAGGCGACCAAGCCGAACACGTGGCGCGATGCCATCGCGTGCGCGGAGTGGCTCGTCGCGAACCGGTACACATCGCCGGCCAAGATGTCGATCATGGGCGGCAGTGCCGGCGGCATCTTCGTGGGCCGCTCGATCACCGAACGGCCGGAATTGTTCGGCGCGGCAGTGGACCTGGTGCCGGTGTCCGACGCGCTGCGCTTCGAGTCCACGGCCAACGGCGTACCCAATATTCCCGAGTTCGGCAGCGTCCAGACGGAAGAGGGGTTCAATGCGCTCTTGGCGATGAGTCCGTACCACGCGGTCAAGGATGGAGTGAAATATCCGGCTGTCCTGATCTCCACCGGCGTAAACGACCCACGGGTCGATGCGTGGGAGGCGGCCAAGCTAGCGGCCCGCATGCAGGCGGCGTCGACCAGCGGCAAGCCGATCCTGCTGCGCCTCGACTACAGCGCGGGCCATGGCTTCGGATCGACGAAGAAGTCGCAATACGAGGAGCGTGCCGACATCTTCGCCTTCCTGTTCTGGCAGGCGGGGGTCAAGGCCTTCCAACCCTGACCGCAACGCGCCGGTCTCAGTCCGCGATCCGGTACGTGCGGTGCACGCGCCGGTCGCGGAAATCCTCCGGCAATGTGTGCGCGGTGACGTCGGCGCACGCGGGATCGGCGGCAAGCGCCGGATCGAGTTTGAACGTGCGCAGGTTGGTCGAGAACCAGAGTTCGCCGCCCGGCGCGAGCAGCGCGCGCGCCGCCGCGATGAGGCTCGCCTGGTCCCGCTGGACGTCGAGCGTTCGCGCCATCGCCTTCGAGTTCGAGAACGCCGGCGCGTCGAGCACGACGACGTCGTAGCGGCGGCCGTCGCGGCGGGCCAGGTCGAGCCACTCGAGCACGTCGGCGCGGATCAGCCGGTGCTGTTGCGGGTCGAGGCCGTTGAGCGCGAAATTGCGCGCTGCCCAGTCGAGATAGGTGTGCGACAGGTCGACACTGTCGGAGGCGACCGCACCACCCGCCGCCGCATAGACCGTGAAGCTGCCGGTGTACGCAAACAGGTTCAGCATCCGCCGTCCGGCCGCGCGCTCGCGTACGAGGGAGCGCAGCATCCGATGGTCGAGGAAGAGCCCCGTGTCGAGATAGGCCTCCAGATTGACCCAGAACCGCAAGCCCGATTCGCCGACGACAAACTCCATTCCGCGCGCGCCGGTCGGCACATGCTGTTCACGCCGAAGACGTTTCTTGCGCCGCTTGACGACGACCGCCCCGGGTGGCAACGCCAATGCCGCGGCCGAAGCGGCGCGCACCGCAGCGAGCCACGCGCCATGGTCCGCGTCGCTCTGGTCCCAGCCGGTGTCGATCTCCTGCAGGTGCACGCGCAGCCCGATTGCTGCGTCTTCCGCGACGTAGCAGTCGATCGCCAGCGGGAATTCCGGCAGATCGCGATCGTAGACGCGGTACGCGCCGTAGCCGCGGCGGCGCGCCCACCGTCCCCAATGACGGGCGTTTTTCGCGACCCGATTGGCAAACGCGGCAAGGGTGTCGGGACGCAGCGCCTGCCGAAGTGAAACGTTCGCTGCCGATGCGACCCTCATCGCGTGGGCATTGCTTCACGCGTCAGTGCAGCTTGACACGGGGTTCGAGCCGGTGCCGCACGACGCGGCTCACCGTGTCGATCGCGACGCGGAGGTACCCGTGAATCGACACCTGATGCATCTTGTAGAGCGACGCGTACATCCAGCGCGCGATCAGTCCCTGGATCAACAGATTGCCGCCAACCAGCCGGCCCATCAGATTGCCGATCGCGGAGAGCTCGCCCAGCGAGACGAGCGAGCCGAAATCCGTGAAGCGAAACACGGGCAGGGGCTTCCCGGCGAGCCGTGCCTTGATGCACTGCACGAGGAATGTGGCTTGCTGGCGCGCTACCTGCGCGCGCGGTGGCAGGATCGTCCCTTCGTGCCCGGCGCCAAGCCACGGGCAGGCGGCGCAGTCGCCGAACGCGAAGATGTCGGGATCGCGCGGTGTCCGCAGCGTCGTGTCGACGACGAGCTGATGCGCACGGTTGGTCTCGAGGCCGTCGAGGGTGGCTAACACCGGTGGGGCCTGGATACCCGCGGCCCAGACGACGAGGTCGGCCGGCAGCACCGCGCCGGCATCGGTGTGCACGCCGTCGTCGGCAATGGCGACGACGCGCTCGCCGGTATGCACCGCGACGCCGAGCGTCGCGAGCAATTCCGTGGCCGCAAGCGCGATCTTCTCCGGCAGCGGCGGCAGGATGCGCGGCGCCGCCTCGATCAGCGTGAGCACGACGTCGCGCTCTGGCTGCATGCGGTCGAGTCCGTAGCTCGCGAATGCGCGCGTGCAGTGGCGGATCTCGGCCGCCAGTTCGACGCCGGTCGCTCCGGCACCGATGATGACGATGCCGACGGTCGGCGACTCGCCGCGCGCCGCTCGCCCCTCGGCGCGCAGGCAGGCCGCGACCAGCCGGCGGTGGAAGCGCTCGGCATCGGCCGCGGTGTCGAGCGAGATCGCGCGCTCGGCGACACCCGGGATGCCGAAATCGTTGCTGACGCTGCCCACGCAGAGCACGAGCGTGTCGTACGGCAGCACGTCGGCCGGAAATATTTCCGCGCCATCCTCGTCGTAGACCGCCGAGAGCTTGAGCTCGCGCCGTGCGCGGTCGAGGCCCGTGATCGCACCAACGCGGAAGCGGAAGTGGTGCCAGTACGCCATCAGGAAGTAGTCGACGTCGTGCAGGTCGGCGTCCATCCGGCCGGCGGCGATCTCGTGCAGCAGCGGTTTCCACAGATGCGTGTGGTAGCGGTCGACCAGCGTCACCGTCGCGCGCCCGCGGCGTCCAAGCGTGTCGCCGAGCTTCGTCGCCAGAGGCAACCCGCCGGCGCCGCCGCCGACGATGACGATGCGGTGCGGCGTCGCGGGCACGATCGCGTTAGGGGGTTCGGCGCGCGGGGTGGTCACGTCGGCTCTCGGTCCGGACTGTCCGGCGACGTCAATGCTTCGAGCGCGGCGTTGACGCGCTTGCACACGGCGACGTTTGCCGTCAGCGCGTCATCGTACAGCGCAAGACGGCTGGCTCGCGAAATTCCCCGGCAATGGACTTGTCACGCATTGTCCGCATCGTCCACCAAGCTTACCTGATCGCCCGGTCGCGCGTTACGGCCGAAGATCCGGCCTGCGCTCAATCGCCACGCACCGTTCCTTCGCGTCGCGGATCGGCGCCCCCGATCCAGCCGTTCTTCGCGCGGACGATCGCGGCAAGGCCGCTCGTCTGATCGATCACGCGCGTCTCGTGTCCGAGCGCCTGCAGCCGCGGTGCCAGCGTCGCGGCGGCGGTGCCCGCCTCCAGTTCGGTCGGGCCGTTGCGGCTGCCGAAGTTGGGCAGGGCGATCGCCGCCTGCGGATCGAGGCCCCAGTCGAGCACGCCGAGCAAGGTCTTGACGACGTAGTTGACGATCGCGCTGCCGCCGGGCGAACCGGCGATCATGTACACGCGCCCGCTGCGGTCGTAGACGATCGTCGGTGCCATCGTCGAGCGCGGCCGCTTGCCCGGCTCGATGCGGTTGGCCACGGGACGGCCCCGGTCGACCGGAGCGAACGAAAAATCGGTGAGCTCGTTGTTGAGCAGAAAGCCGCTCGCAGTCAGGAGCCGGCTGCCGAACGCATCCTCGATCGTCGAACTCATCGCAACCGCGTTGCCGTACCGGTCGACAATCGAGATATGGGTTGTCGACGTCAACTCGAGTGCCGAATGGTTGCCGAATGCAACCTTGTTCGCCGGCGCCGGCGGCGGCGGCGTTCCCGGTTGTGCACGTCCGATGCTGCCGTTCGCGCGGATCAGCCGCGACCGCGCGCGCAGATAATCGCGATCGACGAGGCCCGCCGGCGGCGTGTAGTAGTCGGGGTCGGCCATGTACGCGTCGCGGTCCGCATACGCGAGCCGGCCCGCCTCGCTCACGAAATGGACGCTCCATAACGATGCCGGCCCCATCGCCGTGACATCGTAGGGTTCGAGCAGCCCCAGCATCTGCAGGACCGTAAGTCCGCCCGACGACGGCAGCGGCATTCCGCAGACGGTGTAGGTGCGATAGTCGCCGCACACCGGTGTGCGCACCTTGATCCGGTAATGCGCGAGGTCGGCGAGCGTCAGATCGCCTGGATTCGGCGCAAACGAATTCGCGGTGTCGACGACATCGCGTGCGATGTCGCCGCCGTAGAACGCGTTAGCGCCGCGGGCGGCGATCCGGCGCAAGGTCACCGCGAACGCAGGGTTCGTCAAGATCGTCCCGGCGGCACGCGGACTGCCGTCCGGCAGCAGGAAATAGGCACGGGCGCGCGCCTGCACGAAATGCTGCTCGGCGGCGATCAGATGCGCGAGGCGCGGCGAGATGGCGAAACCTTTTTCGGCCAGCGCGATCGCCGGCGCAAACAGCGACGCCCACGGCAGCCGGCCGTGGCGCCGATGCACCTCGGCGAGCAGCTTCACCGTCCCCGGCACGCCGACCGAGCGTCCCCCCACGACGGCGGCGACCAAGTCCAGCGGCTTGCCGTCACGATCGAGAAAGCGATCGGGGCGCGCGGCCGCCGGCGCGGTCTCGCGCCCGTCGTAGGCGAGCAAGCGATTGCGCGCGCCATCGTGAAACAGCATGAAGGCGCCGCCGCCGATACCGGAGCTTTGCGGTTCGACGAGGTTCAGCACGAGCTGTACGGCGATCGCCGCATCGACCGCGCTGCCGCCCTGCCGCAGAACGTCGTAGCCCGCGTCGACGGCGAGCGGGTTGGCCGCCGCCACCATGAACGTCCGGCTTGTCACCGGCTGCTTGTCGGTCCAGCCGGATGCCCGCTCCGGCGCCGAGATTTGTGCCTGTGCGCCGGGCGTCGCGACGACGAGCGCCGCGACGAGGGCGACAATGACGCGGCAAAGGCGACGCGGCTCCGACATGAAGGACGGATGTGCGGCCACCATTGTACGTGCCGACGGTCGGCCGGCGCACGAATGGAAAGGCCGACCCTCGCGGTCCGGCCCGTCTTGATTGCGCGTGCGATGCGCTACTTCTTCGGTGCGTCCTTTCCCGGGTCCTTTGCCGGAGCGCCAGCAGGCGCCGAGGCGGCAGGCGGAGCCTGCGGGGCGGCCGGCGCGGAAATCGCGGCCGGCGCAGCAACGTTCGCAGGCACCGCGGCCGTGGTCTTGCTCAAACCCCATGTGCCGAGCAGCGGCACGATCATCAGCGCGACGATATTGATGATCTTGATCAGCGGGTTCACCGCGGGGCCGGCTGTGTCCTTGTACGGGTCGCCCACCGTGTCGCCGGTCACCGCCGCCTTGTGCGCGTCGGAGCCCTTGCCACCGTGGTGGCCGTCCTCGATGTACTTCTTCGCGTTGTCCCACGCACCCCCGCCGGTCGTCATCGAAATCGCGACGAAGAGGCCGGTGACGATCGTGCCCATCAACAGGCCGCCCAGCGCCTGCGGGCCCAGCACCAGGCCGACGATCACCGGGACCAGCACCGGCAGGAGCGACGGCACGATCATTTCCTTGATCGCCGCCTTGGTCAGCATGTCGACGGCGACACCGTACTCGGGCTTCGCCGTGCCTTCCATGATCCCCTTGATCTCCTTGAACTGGCGGCGCACTTCGACGACCACCGCGCCCGCGGCGCGTCCGACGGCTTCCATCGCCATCGCCCCGAAGAGATACGGGATCAGGCCACCGAGGAACAGACCGACGATCACTTTGTAGTTCGACAGGTCGAAGGAGACGTCGATCTGCGCCGAGCCGAGCGCATGGGTGTAGTCGGCGAAGAGCACCAGCGCGGCCAGCCCGGCGGAGCCGATCGCGTAGCCCTTCGTCACCGCCTTGGTGGTATTGCCCACGGCATCCAGCGGGTCGGTGATCGCGCGCACCGAGTCAGGCAGCTTCGCCATTTCGGCGATGCCGCCCGCGTTGTCGGTGATCGGGCCATACGCGTCGAGCGCGACGATGATACCGGCCATCGACAGCATCGACGTGGCCGCGATCGCGATGCCGTAGAGACCCGCGAGCACGAACGAGCCCCAGATCGCGATGCACACGGCGATCACCGGCCATGCGGTCGCCTTCATCGACACGCCGATGCCGGCGATGATGTTCGTCGCGTGGCCCGTCGTCGACGCCTGCGCCACATGGCGCACCGGCTTGAACTCGGTGGCGGTGTAATACTCGGTGATGACGACCATCGCCGCGGTGAGCGCGAGGCCGATCAGCCCGGCGCCCCACAGGCGCAGCGTGGTGAGCTTCGGATCGAACTGCGCCATACCGCCCATCATCGAATCGGTGATGAACCAGAAGCCGATCGCCGAGATCACGCCGGCGACGATCAGGCCGCGGTAGAGCGCGTTCATGATCTTGCCGCCCTCGCGCGCCTTCACGAAATAACAGCCGGCGATCGACGCGAGGATCGAGAAGCCGCCCAGCACCAGCGGATAGGTCACCGCGGCTTCGGCCGCCCCAGGCAGCAGCAACGCGCCCAGCAGCATCGTCGCGACGATCGTCACCGCGTAGGTCTCGAACAGATCGGCGGCCATGCCGGCGCAATCGCCGACGTTGTCGCCCACGTTGTCGGCGATCACCGCCGGGTTGCGCGGGTCGTCTTCCGGAATGCCCGCCTCGACCTTGCCGACGAGGTCGGCGCCGACGTCGGCGCCCTTGGTGAAGATGCCGCCGCCCAGACGCGCGAAGATCGAGATCAGCGAGCCGCCAAATGCGAGGCCGACAAGCGGCTGGATCGCGTGGTGCAAGCCTTCCTTCATCAGGTTAGGCGCGCCAGACGCGGAACCCAGCAGGAACGCGTAGAAGCCGGCGACGCCGAGCAGGCCCAGGCCGACGACCAGCATCCCGGTGATCGCGCCGCCGCGGAACGCGACCGCGAGCGCCGCGTTCAAGCCCGTGCGCGCCGCTTCGGCCGTGCGCACATTCGAGCGCACCGACACGTTCATCCCGACGTAGCCGGCCAAGCCCGACAGTACCGCGCCAACGGCGAAGCCGCCCGCCGTCGCGCCGTCCAATGCGGCCCAGATGACCACGAACAGGATCAAACCGACGATGCCGATCGTCGTGTATTGGCGATTGAGGTACGCCTGCGCGCCAGCCTGGATCGCGGCGGCAATCTCGCGCATCCGGTCGTTGCCGGACGGCTTTTTCATGATCCAGCCGACCGACACGAAACCATAGACGATCGCGGCGGTCGCGCAGACCAGCGCGAAGATGAGCCCGTAGGACATGGTTGATTCTCCCTAACCCGTTGAATGGCAAAAAGGCGCCGCGAGTGCCGGCCCGTGCCTGTAAACGGCCCGTTGTCCGTGGCATGCGCGGAGATTCCCGCGCCGCCTCGCACTCCCTGCGCTGCGGCAGCGTCCGTTGTGTCCGGGCGGCGCCGCAAAAACGCGCTATTGTGCCAGTTTGCGGGCGAGAAAGTCGAGCCGGTCCTGGCCCCAGAACGGCTCGCCGTCGACGACATACCATGGCGCGCCGAAGACCTGCGCGTCGATCGCCTCCTGTGTGAAGGCCTCGTAGCGCGCCGTGACTTCCGGCGCCTGCGCGCGCGTGGCGATCGCGGCGGGGTCGAGGCCGGCGGCCGCGGCACAGGACGCGAGCGTGACCGGTTCGGCGATATCGCGCTCCTCCGCCCAGCGCGCACGCATCACGGCGCCGGCAAGGTCGAGCGCCGGTTTCGTTCCCGTTTCCAGCGCCGCGACCATCCATTTCGACGCGAGGTCGCCGCCCGAAGCGCCGAATTTCGGTTGGATGTTGAGCGGGATGCCGAGGTAATCGCGCCAGCGCGCCAGTTCGACGAGTCGGTACGCCTGCCGCTGCGGCGCACGCTGCTTCAGCGGCAGACCTCCGGACAACGGAAAGATCCTGCCGAGGTCGATCGGCTTCAGCTGGATCGTTGCGCCACGCTGCGCGCAGATGGCGACGAACCTGTCGTGGCCAAGATACGTCCATGGCGACACGGGCGCCATGTAGTAGTCGACGATGCTGCCCACCGCATGCCTCCGTGAACACCTGGGTCAGGCACGTGCCTGACCCCTTCAGATCTTGAATTCGGTCGCGATCCTTTTCGGCACCGCGACGTTTTTCAGCCGCACGTACTGCGGCAGACCGTCCTTGAACGGCGGCGGGGCCTCCCCACGCATCAGCGGCGTGAGGTAGCGGCGCGCCTTTTCCGTGATTCCGTAGCCATCCTTCGTGATGAAGTCGCGCGGCAGCATCTTCTCGACGTTGGCGACTTTTTCGAGTGGCGCCTCGGTAATCTTCCAGCGGTACGGCTTGTCGGACACGCGCGTGATCGCCGGCATCACGGAATTCTTTCCGGCCAGCGCCATCAGGACCGCCGCCTTGCCGACCGCGTAGCTGTGCTCGAGATCGGTCTTCGACGCGAGATGCCGCGCCGCGCGCTGCAGATAATCGGCGACCGCCCAATGATATTTCTGCCCGAGCTTCTCCTTCACCAGCGAAGCGATCAGCGGGCCGACCCCGCCGAGCTGTGCGTGGCCGAACGCATCCTTCGTACCGGCCTCCGCCATCAGCTTGCCATCGGCGCCTTGCAGCCCTTCGGACACGCCTATGCAGCAGTAGCCGAACCGCTTGACCTTGTCGTCGACGACCGCGAGGAATTTCGCCTCGTCGAACGTGATCTCCGGAAAGAGCAGCACCAGCGGGATCGGCGTGTCGCGATCCTCGGCCATGCCGACCGCCGCAGTGATCCAGCCGGCGTGGCGGCCCATCACCTCGAGCACGAAGATCCGCGTCGACGTCTTGGCCATCGACGCGACGTCGAACGCAGCCTCGCGCATCGACGTCGCGACGTACTTGGCGACCGACCCGAAACCGGGACAGTTGTCGGTGATCGGCAGATCGTTGTCGACGGTCTTCGGCACGTGCACCGCGATCAGCGGGTAGCCCATTTTCGCTGCGATCTGCGACACCTTGAGACAGGTGTCGGCCGAGTCGTTGCCGCCGTTGTAAAAGAAGTAGCCGATGTCGTGGGCGCGGAACACGTCGAGCAGCCGCTCGTATTGCGCGCGGTTCTCGTCCAGGCCCTTCAGTTTGTAGCGGCACGACCCGAAGGCGCCGGCCGGCGTGTGCAGCAGCGCGCGGATCGCCCGTGCCGGCTCGCGGCTCGTGTCGATCAGATCCTCGGTCAGCGCGCCGATGATGCCGTTGCGCCCGGCGTAGACTTTGCCGATCTTCGTCTTGTGCTTGCGCGCTGTCTCGATGACGCCGGCGGCCGAAGCGTTGATGACGGCGGTGACGCCGCCCGATTGTGCATAGAAAGCGTTGCGTCGCGGCATGATTTCGGGTCGGCGAGTGTTATCGCCAGGGGATTCAGCTTTTGAGGGCGGCAAGGCAGGCGTCGCGGATCGCTTCGACTCCGCCCATGCCGTTCACGCGACGGTACTTCGGTGCTCGCGCATCTCCGGTTGCGGCCCAGCGCTCGTAGTACTCGACGAGCGGCTTGGTCTGCGCGTGGTAGACACTGAGGCGCTTCTTGACCGTCTCTTCCTTGTCGTCGTCGCGTTGGACCAGGTCCTCGCCGGTGATGTCGTCCTTGCCGGCGACCTTGGGCGGATTGAACCTGACGTGATACGTACGGCCCGACGCGAGATGGGCACGCCGTCCGCCCATCCGCTCGACGATCGCCGCGTCCGGCACGTCGATCTCCAGCACGTAGTCGATGGCCACATCGGCTCTCTTCATCGCGTCGGCCTGCGGAATCGTCCGTGGAAATCCGTCGAACAGGTAGCCCTTCGCGCAATCCGGCGCGCCGAGGCGCTCGCGCACGAGGGCGATGATGATGTCGTCGGAGACGAGGTTGCCCGCGTCCATCACCTTTTTCGCGGCGAGACCGAGCTTCGTCCCGGCCTTGATCGCCGCCCGCAGCATGTCACCCGTTGATATCTGCGGAATACCGTACGCTTCGGTGATGTAGCCGGCCTGCGTGCCCTTGCCGGCGCCGGGCGGGCCGAGGAGGATCAGTCGCATCGGTGGGACTTGTCGTGAAGGAAGCGGGAACGGTTGCGGTGGCCGCGGCGCGGCGAGGTCGCCTCCGGCGCCGGTTGCGTCCGCCGGCGGGAACGCAGCGATTGATTGTGTCCGCTATTCGCGCGGGGGTCAATTGGCGGAGATTGTGGTGTCGCCATGCGCGGCAAGGGAACCGTCATTCGATTTCACCACGGCCATAGAGCGCCCGCACCCGCGCGAGATCCTCGGCGGTGTCCACGCCCGGCGCCGGCGTGCCCCGGGTGACGGCGACGACGATCCGATGCCCATGCCACAGCGCTCGGAGTTGCTCCAGCGCCTCGAAGCGCTCGATCGGCGCAGGGGCCAGCGTCGGAAACACGCGCAGGAAGCGCACGCGGTACGCGTACAGCCCGTAGTGCCGATACAAGGGCAGGCCCTCTGGAATCCTGCTGCGGGCCACCGCGAATGCGTCACGCGCCCAGGGTATCGTCGCCCGGCTGAAGTACAGTGCATAGCCGCGGGCATCGAGCACGACCTTGACGACATTCGGATTGAACGCTTCCTCCGCATCGTCGATCGCGTGACACGCGGTGGCGATCGCGGCGTCGGGATGCGCGGCCAGCAAATCGGCCATCTCCCGAATCAACGCTGGCTCGAGCAATGGCTCGTCGCCCTGCACGTTGACGACGATCGCGTCGTCCGCGAGCCCGAGCAGCGCCGCGGCCTCGGCGAGACGATCGGTGCCCGTCGGATGGTCGGCGCGCGTGAGGCACGCGGCAATGCCGTGCGCCCCGACGGCCGCCACGATACGCTCGTCGTCAGTCGCGACTACAACACGCGTCGCACCGGCTCGGTGCGCACGCTCGGCCACGCGCACGACCATCGGCTTGCCCGCGATGTCGGAGAGCGGCTTACCGGGCAGGCGCGTGGACGCGTAGCGGGCAGGAATGAGGACGGTGAACATTGCCGCGGGCGAGCAGGGAGGTAGAGAGAGCGGGAACCCGCGGCGCACGCTTCGTCCTCGCCTCCTTACGTCGTCACCGAGTTCACTCGTACTCCGACGGCTCGAGCCTGCGCGCCTCGTCCTCCAGCATCACCGGAATTCCGTCGCGGATCGGGTAGGCGAGCCGCGCCGATTTCGATATCAGCTCCTGTTTCTGCCGGTCGTAGACGAGCGGTCCCTTGGTGACGGGGCAGACCAGCATGTCAAGCAGTTTCGGATCCACGAAGCTTCTCCTCGACGCGCTCCACAAGCGCCGGGTCGACGTGCGCGCGCACCGGCAGGTACCAGCAGCGCGCGTCGGCGAAGGCACTGCATTTTACCGCATCCTTCTCGGTCATCAGGATCGCGCGGGCGCCGGGCAGCGCGAGATCCGCCGCGACGAAGCGGTGATGGTCGGGAAACGCGTGACCGATCGCTCTTATTCCCATCGCAGAGAGGTGGGAGAAGAAGCGCTCGGGATTGCCGATGCCGGCGACCGCGTGCACGCCGAGGCCGGTGAACACGGACGCCGGCTGCGTCATTGCGGATGCGCCGATGCGGTGAAAGGTCGCGCCTTCGAGCGTCATGATCCAGGCATTCGGCACGAGCCGCGGCGCCGGCGCGCCGGGCGTCACGAGCGCGACCACGGCGTCGACCTCGTCCAGCCGCGAGCGTGGCTCGCGCAACGGCCCCACGGGAAGCGGCCAGCCGTTGCCGAGGCCGCGCGCGGTATCGACGACCGCGATCTCGACGTCGCGGTGTAGCCGGTAATGCTGGAGGCCGTCGTCGGCGACAATCACGTCGCATTCCGGATGCGCGGCGAGCAAGGTGCGCCCGGCGGCCACACGATCGCGCGCGACAACGACTGGAATGCCCGTACGCGCGAGCAGCAGCGGCTCGTCGCCGACCCATGCGGGATCGGCGTCCGGCGCGACAACGATCGGCGTACCGTCGTCCAACGAGCGGCCGTGGCCGCGACTCACGATGCCGGGATGCCAACCGCGCTCCGCGAGCGCGCGGCTGAGCGCCGCCGTGAGCGGAGTCTTGCCGCTGCCGCCCGCCGTGATGTTGCCGACGACGACGACCGGCACGGGGAGCCGTTGCGTCTTCAGCACGCCGGCGCGATAAAGCGCGCGACGCACCGCGGAGAGGAGCGCGAACGCGGCCGCCAGCGGGACCAAGAGCAGCGCGATCGCGGTCGGGCGCGGCGCATACCACGCGGCGACGAGGCGGTCCGTGAAGGTCATGTGGCGCCGATTACCGGCGTTCCCGCGAATACAGCCGTGAGCGCGGTAGGCGAAGCCAAGGCCCGAAGGGCGCGTCACCGCGCGAACGGCCCGGGCGACCCCGCGGGGCCCCGAGTCGAATATGCTGCCAGGAGCGTGGGAACCCGGCGACTTTCGTCATGCGGTACTTGATCCCCGCCTTCGCGGGGATGACGCGGCTGTTTCCGATCGCGGCGACGCTTCGCGTCTGGCGCTCGGACATCCGCGTCACTTGACGGGCGTCTGCGTGGCGAACGTGATGTGGATGTAGCCCGCGATGCGCGCGGCCTCCATCACGTGGATCACGGACTGATGCGTCGCGTTGGCGTCGGCGTTGATGATGACGACGGGTTCCTTCGCATCGCCCGCCGCGCGCTTGAGCGCCTCGGCCAGCGCGCCGACATTGCTGAACGTGAACACCGTCTTGTCGATCACGTAACGCCCTTGCGCGTCAATGCCGACGTTGATCTCCCGCGGCCGCTGCTTCAGCTGCTCGGCGTCCGCCTCCGGCAGCGTGATCTGCAGTTCGGCCACGCGCTGGTAGGTCGTCGTCACCATCAGGAAGATCAGGATGACGAGCAGGACGTCGATCAGCGGAATGAAATTGATCTCGGGGTCGTCCCGGGACCGGGTGCCGCGCAGGTTCATCGCCGCGTCACTTGCGCTCGCCATGCACGAATTCGACGAGCTTGATCGCCTGCTGCTCCATTTCCACGCCGAAGCTGTCGACGGTCGCGCGGAAATGGCGGTAGAAGATCATGCTCGGGATCGCGACGATAAGGCCGAACGCGGTGTTGTACAGCGCGACCGAGATGCCGTGCGCGAGCTGGATCGGGTTCGACCCGGTGGCCGACTGCGAACCGAAGATCTCGATCATGCCGACCACGGTCCCGAACAAGCCCAGCAGCGGGGCCATCGCGGCGATAGTGCCGAGTGTCGTCAGGAAGCGCTCGAGCTCGTGGCTGACCAGGCGCCCCGCTTCCTCGATCGCCTCCCGCATCACGGGCCGAGGGCTCTTGATGTTGGCAAGACCGACGGCGAGGATGCGCCCAAGCGGTCCCTGCTGCGCGGTCCGGGCGAGAAGCTCCGGCGTGAGCCCGTGCTGCCGGAAATCGGCGAGGACGCGATCGACAAGGCCCGTCGGCGCCACGACGCTCTGGCGCAGCGACCAAAGGCGTTCGAGGATCAGCGCCAGCGCGATGACCGATGCGAAGATCAGCGGCCAGATCGGCCATCCGGCCGCTTGAATGAGAGACCACACGGTGCACCCGCTCCTACGTGCAAAATTGTCCGCAATGTAGCGTGGCCTCGCCCATTCTGCAAGGAAGGCGTTCGATGGTCAGCGTCGACGCTGCTCGCTACCGCGCGGGCTGCCCTCGGCAAGCGTCGCGGTAACGGCCGCGCCCACGAGCACGACGACCCACGATACGTAGACCCAAACGAGGAAAAGAGGCAGCGCCGCCAGCGCACCATAGACTGTCTGATAGGTCGGCACCGTCGCGATGTAGAACCGGAAGGCGTATTTGGCGACCTCGAAGCCGAGTGCCGCGAAGAAGCCCCCGAAGAAAGCCGTCCGCAGCGGCACGCGCCGCGCCGGCAGCAATGCGTACAGCAGCGTGAAGGCCAGCGTCGTGATCGCCACCGCGAGCGGCGTGGCAAGGAGGCTCAGCGCACGCGACGCGAACGGCACCTGCTCCACCGATGCCTCGAGCAGCCAGGTCGTCCCGTAGACGGCCGCACCGATCAGCAAAGGACCCGCGGTGACGCCCAGCGCGTAGACGAAAATGCGATGGAACAGCGATCGTGGCTCGCGCACGCCCCAGATCGCGTTGATCTCGCGCTCGATCGTCGCGACCAGGAGCACCGCGGTCAAGACAACAAAAGCTATGCCGATGCCCTGCAGGTTGCCCGCCTTCACCGTGGACTCCGTGAGGTAGCTGCGCACAGCGGTGCTGCTCGCGGGGAGCATGTGACGGACGAGAAATCGCTCCAGCGCGTCCAGCCATTGCTGGAAGAGCGGATAGCGCGCGACGTAGATGAACGCGACGGTGAAGAGCGGCACGAGGCCCAGCACCGACGTGAACGACAGCGCGGCGGCGGTGCGCGCCATTCCGACACCGGTGAGCCGGGCGACTACGCCACGCGCGAACGCGATGGGCCTCATCGGAGCTGCCCGTCAGAGATACTGCCGCGCGAGCCACCACGCGAGCGCCGAGATGAACGCCGTGCACGGAATCGTCAGCACCCAGGCCCAGACGATGCGCTCCGCCACGCCCCAGCGCACCGCAGAGAACTTGCGCGTCGCGCCGACGCCGATGATGGCGCCGGTGATCGTGTGTGTCGTCGAGACGGGGATGCCGAGGGCAGTCGCGAGGAACAGCGTGATCGCCCCTCCGGTCTCCGCGCAGAAGCCGCCGACGGGCTTCAGCTTCGTGATCTTCTGGCCCATTGTCTTGACGATCCGCCAGCCGCCCGCGAGTGTGCCGAGCGCGATCGCCGCCTGGCACGCGAGCACGACCCAGAACGGGATCTCGGTCGCCACGAAATCCGGCCGCATCGAGCCGTGCGCGACGAGGATCAGCGCGACGATGCCCATCGTCTTCTGCGCGTCGTTGCCGCCGTGGCCGAGGCTGTAGAGCGACGCCGACACGAGCTGCAGTCGGCGGAACCACCGGTCGACCCGGTGCGGCGCGGTCCGGTAGAACATCCACGCGACGGCCGTCATCAGCAGTACACCCAGCGCGAATCCGAGCGCCGGCGACAGCACGATCGCGAGGCTGATCTTGAGGAACCCGCTGCCGACGAGCGCACCGACACCCCCCTTCGCGACCGCGGCGCCGGCGAGGCCGCCGATCAGCGCGTGCGACGACGACGATGGCAATCCGTACCACCAGGTGATCACGTTCCAGGCGATCGCGCCGGTGAGCGCTCCCAGGATGACGTAGATGTCGACGACGTGCGCGTCGATCACGCCCTTGCCGATCGTGTTGGCGACGGAAAGCCCGAAGAACAGGAAAGCGATGAAATTGAAGAACGCCGCCCACGCGACCGCGTAGTGAGGGCGCAGGACGCGGGTCGACACGATGGTGGCGATCGAGTTCGCGGCGTCGTGAAAGCCGTTCATGAAGTCGAACGCCAGCGCCAGGATGACCAGGAACACGATCATCCCGAACGACACGGCGCCGGCGGTCACCATCCGCCCCGCTTGTTCACGCCGCCTCGTCCACGGACGCGAATTTCACGCCGCGGCCTAAGCACGTTACGCGTCGGCCTCCGAACATTTTCCGCTTGAACGTCGCGTCGCTGCGTCGGCCTCCCGCGATCGCTCGGGGACGCGCCCTTCGACGCGACCTCCGCACCATAAGAATTTCTGCGTTGCACCTCGGCGTCGGCCGCCTCGCTCACGCGTTCTCCAATACGATGCCCTCGATCACATTGGCGACGTCCTCGGCCTTATCGGTGATCGATTCGAGCAGCTGGTAGACCTCCTTCAGCTTCAGAATCTGCTTCGCATCGGATTCCTCGCGGAAGAGCTTCGCCAGCGCCGACCGGAAAACGAAGTCGGCCTCGCTCTCCAGGCGGTCGATGTCGCCGCAGAGCTTGAGGATCGCGTCGGCGTTCTCCATCGATTCGAGCCTTGCGACCGCTTCCTTGACCTTGAGCGTGCAGCTAACGCAGATCTGCGCCAGCTTTTGCGCGTCCGGCGTGACGGCCTTGACGTCATAGAGGAACACGCAAGTTGCGACGTCCTCCATCAGGTCGAGGATGTCGTCCATGCCGGTGATGAGCTGGTGGATCTCGTCGCGGTCGAGCGGCGTGATGAACGTCTTGTGCAGGAGCTGCATGGTCTCGTGCGTGATCCGATCCGCCTGCTTTTCGTTCTTTTCGATCGCCCGGCTCCTGATCTCGAGCTCACCCAGGTTGGCGAAAAGCGCCTGCAGCTCGACTGCCGCCAGCGCCGCGAGCTCCGCGTGCTGGTTGAAGAAATCGAAAAACTTTCCCTCCCGCGGCAGCAGGCCCATGATCTCGTCGTCTCCCCTCGTCGATGCGACGCCATTATCGCATCCGGCCCGCGCGATTCACCGGCCGGTTCCTTCCCGGGTCGTGTTGCGGCAAATCCGGGTCGCGCGTTCCCAGATGGTCGATGTAAGCTCCACCCATGCGGCGACGACCCACACATACCGGTGCCACACATCCCGAGTCACGAGGAGTCCACGATGACCATCCCGATTTCTTCCCCCAATGCCGAGACCGCGGTCCTCGGCGGCGGCTGTTTCTGGTGCCTCGAAGCGGTGTTCGACGAGCTCTCCGGCGTGCAGTCGGTCGAATCGGGCTACGCCGGCGGGCAGTCGGCGAACCCGAGCTACGAGGACGTCTGCAGCGGCCGCACGGGTCATGCGGAAGTGGTCCGGATCTTGTTCGATCCTGCCGTGCTCTCGTTCCGGGACCTCCTCATCGTGTTCTTCACGATCCACGACCCGACGACGATGAACCGCCAGGGCAGCGACGTGGGCACGCAGTACCGCTCGGTGATCTTCTGCCAGACGCCGACGCAGCGACGCACGGCGGAAACCGTGATCGCCGAGCTCGGCGCACAGAAGCTCTGGCGGAACGCCATCGTTACCGAAATCGCGGATGCGGCGCCGTTCTATCCTGCCGAGGATTACCACCAGCAATATTTCGAACGCAATGCGGCGCAGCCCTATTGCGCGCTGGTCGTCGAGCCGAAGGTCGCCAAGTTCCGCAAGCACTTCCGCGAGCGACTGAAGCGCCGCGAACGCTGATGCCGCTTCACGTCGTGCGCGTGGCGCGGCGAGCGAGGAAGCCGCCCGCCGTGAGAACCGCGCCGACCGACCAGAACACGGGCGAGAGCCCTACCATCGTCCCCAGCGCGCCGAATGCCAGTGGCACTGCAACCGCCATCGAATTGACGAGCGACATGCGCACACCCGCCGCCTCGCCCATCCGCCCCGGCGGAGCATGCGTGTGCAGCAGCGCCATCACCATCGGCTGGCCGGTGCCCAGCGCGAAACCGAGACAGAACGACAGCGGAAGCAGCAATGCGACGCTCCGCGCGTACGGAAACGCGAGATAGACAGCGCCGGCCACGAACAGCGCCATGATCAGCACCTGTTGTTCGGTCATCCGCCGCGCGATCGCCGGCATCAGCAGCCGGACGACGAACGTTGCTGCGGCGAACGTCGATAGCACGATTCCGATTTCGGACGCGCTCAAGCCGATCTTCGCTCCGTAGATCGGGACGAAGACGGTGTGCAGGTCCCAGCCGACCGCAAAGAGCGCATTGATCGCGAGGACACGGGAGAGCGTCCTGTGGCGCAGCAGCGCGAGCACGCCGCCGCGGTGCGCGCCTCCTGCCCGCAAGTATGGTCCGGGGAGCACAAGCCGGCCGCTCGCGAGCGCCGCGAGCGGCGCCAACGGGATGATCGCAAGCAACGCGAAGGTCGCGGCAAATCCGCCATGGTCGATGCCGAATCCCGCGACCAGCGGTCCGATGAAACCCGATACCGAATAGCCCAGCGCCAGCAGACTGAAGTTGCGCGCGCGCTCCGCCGGGCCTCCCAGCTCGCCCGTTGCGTTCTGTGTGGCCACCTGGAACGTCATGAAACCGCCACCGACGATCGCAGCGCTCGCGAACAACGCAGGCAATCCCGCAAAGATCACGGGAAGCGCCGCTCCGATCGCGATGGCCGTGGTGCCGAAAAGCATCGGGCGCCGTACGCCAGCGCGGTCGGAGAAACGACCCGCGGCCACCGCAAACAGCATCGGCAGCAGTGCGTACAGCGCAATCAGCACACCAACCGTAAACGGCGACGCACCCCGTGCCAACGCATCCAGCGAAACGGTGACACGGCTGCCCGCGAGTACGGCATGGTTCGCGATCCCTAGCGGGATCAGTACGGCGAGCGTGCGATAGGCCCCCTCGGCCTCCACGTTCCGCGGATTCATTCGAACGTCTGCGCGCCGGCCTCGTTGCGCCGATTCGCCACGCTCGCACCCCGCTCCGCGGGGGCCCTGCTCGCAGGCTCGCGTCGCTGCTCGCTGCTCACGGTTCGGCCTCCATGTCGGCCGTGCCGTGCACAGGTTTGCGCGTCGGCCTCAGGCCCCGATTCGCGATTGCTCGCATCCCCTTGCCTTCGGCATGGGGCCTCTGCTCGCCGCTCACGGTTCGCCCTCCATGTCGGCCGTGCCGTGCACAGGTTTGCGCGTCGGCCTCAGGCCCCGATTCGCGATTGCTCGCATCCCCTTGCCTTCGACATGGGGCCCCTGCTCGCCGCTCACGGCTCGGCCTCCATGTCGGCCGTGCCGTGCACAGGTTTGCGCGTCGGCCTCAGGCCCCGATTCGCGATTGCTCGCATCCCCTTGCCTTCGGCATGGGGCCCCTGCTCGCCGCTCACGGTGCCAGCCGATCGATGGCCCAGATGGTGTGATGTTCCTTGCTGCGGAGGTAGCGAATGCGGTCGTGCAAGCGCGACGCGCGGCCCTGCCAGAATTCGAGCATGTCGGGAGCGAGGCGGTAGCCGCCCCAGTGCGGCGGCCGCGGAATGTTCTCGCCGGCATCGCGGTACTGCGCCTCGACTGCCCCGAAGCGCGCCTCGAGTACCGCGCGCCCACCGATCGTTTCGCTTTGCGGCGACGCCCATGCACCGAGACGCGCCAGACGCGGCCGGCTTGCGAAATATGCAGCCGACTCCGCGGCGTCGACCTTGTCGGCCAATCCCTCGATGCGCACCTGCCGCTCGAGCTCGGGCCAGAAGAAGAGCAGTGCCGCATGGCGTCGGGCGTCGAGGTCGCGGCCCTTGCGGCTCGCATAATTCGTGAAGAAGACAAAGCCGCGCTCGTCGAATCCCTTGAGCAGCACAACCCGCGCGGAGGGCCTGCCGTCGGCGCCAGTCGTCGCGAGCGTCATGGCGTTCGGCTCGGGCAATTGCGCCTTCACCGCCTCGTCGAACCAGTGCTCGAACTGGCGGACCGGGTCCGGCGCGACATCGCGCTCGTCGAGCGTTTCGCGCATGTAGTCGATGCGCAGGTCGGCGATCTTCACGGCGTGGGAAAAGCGTCAGGGGCAGCGCTGCGGACAACCGTCATCTTACGCCTTCGGGTGCGGTTGCGCGCAGGCGCCGGCGGTAGACTCGGCGGACGCGATAGCCCTGCGCGCGCAGCAACGCGAGGAGACCTCGCTCGCCATAAAGGTGCAGCGCTCCGACGGCGACGAACACGCGGCCGCTGCGCAAGGGGACGAATAGTCGATGCGCCATCTGCACCGACCGGTCGTCGACGAGGTGCCGCGTCAAGGCGGCGACGTGGGGAGCGATTTCGGGATGCAGGCGACCCGGCGCCGCATTGAGCGCCGCGAGCCGTGCCAGGTCCCGGTCCAGCCAAGCGGCGACGATGGCGTCGTGATCGCGCACAAGGCCATCGCGATGCGCAAGGACGAAGCGCACCAGCGCAACCTGCGTGGCCACCGGAATCGCGTCGAATGCGGCGATCTGTTCGTCGGGAAGCTCGAGTCCGACGATCGCGATCCTGCGCCGTTGCGCCTCGTCGCGCAGCATGTGGTCGAGCGTCTCGCCGCGATGGCCGCGTGGCCCCGGCTGCTCGGCGAGCTTGAGCAGAATCGCCCACGGCTTCATCCGCGCGAGCGTCGCCTCCGGCGGGGCGGCCGCGCCGAGCGCAACGCCGATCTCGGCGACCGTTGCCGCATCGAAGAAATCGCCGAGCCGGCGCCCGTCGCCGAACTGCGCGGCCGCGAAGAATTCGGCCGTGTCGCCGTCGGACATGTTGATTTCGAGCGCGAGCGTTCGCGCCGCGTCGAAAGCGTCGCGCACCGGTGCCGCGAGCGTCGCGACACGCGGATCGCCCGAATGTACGGTGCCGAAGACGTACGACGGCGCTACACCCGGCCGATCCAGTCGGAACAGGAGTCCACGGCTGAAGCCGTCGCCCGCACCGGCGGGAGGCACGCCTGCGACGCATGCCGGCGCGCAGATCAGCGCCGCGCACAGCAGCGACGGGAGCGCGATCTTCGCGTGCGTCGGCATCGACCTTGCGCAACGGGCAAGCGCCATCGGCCGCCCTTGGCTGCGGAGCCTACTGCGTGAATTTCTTCTCGTAGCTGCCGTTGACCCTTGCCACCGTTCCGTCGGCCTTCAGCGTTTCCAGTGCATCGCTCAGCATCTTGATGGTTGCGCGGTCGGTCTGCGGGTTGCAGGCAAGGTAGAGCGGCTGCTCGGCGGCGATGAACACGAGCTTCAAGCCGCTCACCTGGGCGGCCTTGGCGATTTCGCGACCACTGTAGAGCCCTGTGATCCAGAGATCGATATGGTCGGGATTGTCCGCTGGCAGAAGCAGCCGCGGCGGATTGTCGCGATCGTCGCGCACGAACTTGAGGTTCGTCACCGCGTTCTCGCGCAGGAATTCTCCCTTGGCGTCGCGCGACACCGCGCCGATCCGGTACGGCGAAAGGTCTTTCAGCGTCCGGATCGGGACTGCGAAGTCGCTCTTTGCGTACAACGCCCAGACATTGGTCGCGATCGGGCCGACCCAGTGAAACAAACGCTCGCGGTTTTCGAGCCGCGCGGTCGAGAAGAGGCAGGTGTTTTTTTCGGCCTGCGCGCGAACGTACGCGATGTCCCAAGGCAGCATTTCGGTCGTCACCGGCAAGCCCGCACGACTCGCGATCTGCAGCACGATCTCCGTCCCCGCGCCTGTGAGTTTGCCGTTCTCGGTGTAGTTGAACGGCGGACTGTTCTCGGTCAGGAACGTGAGCGCAGCCACCGGCGCCGCGTGCCCGCACACGGCGAACGCCATCAGGACAAGGCCAAGGCGAGGGGGCGACGGCATGAAGATCCCGAGGGCGTGGTGGGGAAGGCCGCTATTGTCGCAATACCGGGCGCTGCTGCCAACGGCGACGCGAGCCTGCGAGCAGGGTCCCCGCGGAGCGGGGTGCGAGCGTGGCGAGTCGGCGCAACGAGGCCGACAGCTCGGTCATTGCATGTTGCAGCGGATAAGGAGGCCGAGGCGACGCGAGCCTGCGAGCAGGGTCCCCGCGGAGCGGGGTGCGAGCGTGGCGAGTCGGCGCAACGAGGCCGACAGCTCGGTCATTGCATGTTGCAGCGGATAAGGAGGCCGAGACGACGCGAGCCTGCGAGCAGGGTCCCCGCGGAGCGGGGTGCGAGCGTGGCGAGTCGGCGCAACGAGGTCGACAGCTCGGTCATTGCATGTTGCAGCGGATAAGGAGGCCGAGACGACGCGAGCCTGCGAGCAGGGTCCCCGCGGAGCGGGCCGCGCGCCTCAACGCGAAACGGGTGCGGGGAACAACCGCTCACCGTTGCCAGACGCGATTTTCGCCCCGACCTCCGCCGGCAACTGCGCCAGCCACGCCCGATAGTACTCGATGATCTCGCCGTAGCGCGCCCAGCGCTCGTTGACCCACGTGTCCGAGCCGACAACGAAACGGTCGGGATGCTCGAGGAACAGCGCGCGCCACGCCGGTGCGAGCTTGCCGTCTTCGGTAACATCGTAACGGTACGAGAGCTCGCCCACGAGATTCGGATGCTGCGCCAGGTAGCGCGCGATCTGCGCGGGCGGCGTCGAGAAGCCAGAGTGCGCCCAGATGATCCTCACTCGTGGGTCGTGGGCGAAGAGGATCTCGAGCGCCGCGTCGTCACAATGCGCGTGCAGCCAGAGTCCGCGCTCCACTGCGAGCCCAACGATTCTCTTCACCCATGGCGTGTCCGCGTCGCGGCCAAACACGTGGAATTCGCCGATGCCGCGCCAGCCAATGTCTCGCGCGAGCTCGGATTCGATGAGCGCGTAGATTGCCGGATCGTTGAACCATGTCTGGCGATCGGCATCGGTGCGATAGGGGCGGATGAACGGCACGACGCGTGGCGCCATCCGTGGATCGCTGCTTGCTGCCGCGTCGAGCGCGCGTGTGCCATCGTTGGGGCGGCTGGTCGCGAGAATCGCCGCAACGCGCGCCGCGCGGAATCGCTTCAGGACGTCGGCAACCGGGTAGGCGCCAGCCGCTTCTACGTTGTAGTGCAGATGCGCGTCGAAGATCGGCATCGGTTCCGCGGCCCCCGCATGCGTGGCGACCGCGAGGCCTGCTGCGAGCAGGAGCCGGGGAAGGTGGAAGGCAGGTGTCATGGCGGCCGCAGAAACGGCGGCGCCAGTGTCGCACCACCGGGAAAGCCGTTCAAGCGCCAAGGCCTGTTACGTCCATCGTGCCAGGGATGTTCATTTTGGCTCGCTCGCGCTCGCTGCGCCTGTCGCCGCGCCTTCCACACCCCCCGCCGTTGCCGAAGCTCCCGCGGCCGTATGGAACGCCGCCGCTCGCGCTCTTCGCCGACTTGGCGCTCAAGCTGTTTCTCGCCATGAGTCTCATGAGCCTGCAACTGTGGACGCGCCTCGACGCTGCCGGACCGCTGCTTGTCATCCTCGACGCGCAGACCGCCGTTTGCTGGTTCTTGATGCCTTCCGCCGCGCACCGGGTGCTGGGTGGCGGCTACGACGCCGCGGCGTCGCCATCGGGGTATTTCAGCCTGGCGCTGGGGGCGACACCGACCGCGATCGCCATCATGACCGCGATTGAAGGCGCACGGCGCGAACCCGAGGTCGTTCGTGGTCGTGCCACTCGTCGGTGGTTCTTCGTCGATCTCGCCAACGCTGTCATGATCCAGACCTTCCTGGGCTGGCTCGGGCGGTAGCGGCGGGAGGGCGGACCGCGATCTCCGCGGCGCAATGTCGCAGCCGCGCGAGCCCGAGCAAAGGAGGCCGCGACCGGACCAGAGGTGGGTGCAAGGCGTGCAACCGGTGTCCGCCCGCCGCGCAACACCCTGTTGCACCACTGCGAAAAAACCGCTCGCCAGGGATTCCCTTCTCTCGGAATTGCGCTATAGTTCCCGCCGATGAAGCAGGAAAACCGTGACAGGACGGTCCGCTTCAGAGTGTTCGGCGTTGTGTGTTCCGCATTCACTCATAGGAAGGAGAACTATGGCTACCGCCAAAAAAGCTGCCAAGAAGTCCGCCAAGAAGTCCGCCGCCAAGAAGCCCGCAGCGAAGAAACCCGCAAAGAAATCCGCCGCGAAGAAAGCCCCGGCCAAGAAAGCCCCCGCGAAGAAGCCCGCGAAGAAGTCCGCGGCCAAGCGCAAGCCGAACGCTGCGTTCATGAAGCCGATGACGCCGTCGTCCGTGCTCGCTGCAGTCATCGGCTCGATGCCGATGCCGCGCACCGACGTAACCAAGAAGATCTGGGACTACATCAAGAAGAACAAGCTGCAGGACGCCATCAACAAGCGCCTGATCAATGCCGACGAGAAGCTACGCGCCGTGTTCGGCGGCAAAAAGCAGGTGTCGATGTTCGAGATGACCAAGCTCGTCTCGAATCACCTGAAGTAGGGATCGCGGCGACCGCTCCCCGCAACAGGGGCACGCTGCCACGGCCGGCCGGGTTTGCCCTGCCGGCCGTGATTTTTCCGGCGGCGTGGCTCGCACTCCGGAGCCGGCATCACCGACAGACGCAGGGCGACGCGGTACAGTTCCGCTTCGACGCCGTTCGCGTCGTACTCCCCTTCTGCAGCCGACCGCGACCCGATGCCGGCGCGAGAGCCTCGGTGCTCGACGGGCTTTCCGCCGCCGCCGAGATCGTCTACGTCAACGACAGCAGCCACGACGGGTCGATGGTGCTCCTCACCACGCTGCACGAGAGCGACCCGCGCGTCGCGGTCGTCGACCTGTCGCGCAATTTTGGCAAGGAGATCGCGCTGACTGCGGGTTCGATCACGCGCACGGCGACGCCGTCGTCGTCGTCGATGCCGACCTGCAGGATCCGCCGGAGCTCATCCCCGACATGGTTCGCGCGTGGCGGGACGGGCACGACGTCGTGCTGATGCGCCGAACGAGCCGCGCGTAGGAGGACTGGCTCAAGAAGGCCACCGCGCGCGCGTTCTACCGCGCGATCGGCCAGATCGGCACGATCGACATTCCGGAGAGTGTCGGCGACTTCCGGCTGCTGTCGCGCCGCGCCGTCGCGGCGTTACAGGCTTGGTGTTCATCGCCGCCGGTGCCGTAATGACCGATCCGGCGCTGGCATTCGGTACGACGCTCTCGATGGCCGGATTCTGGATCGCAGTGAACGGTCCGGATCGCCATATCGCCGCATCGCCGGCGTCGCGCGTTCTTCGTCGGCCTCGCGTTTGGCCTGACTCTTGCCGCTCGGCGCCTTTGGCGAGTACCAGCTGTTGCGCGAGACGCCGCGCTGAGCGAACGATCAAACGGCGACCTGCATCGCCTTCGCCACTCCGGGCCGCGCTGCGAGCGCCACGCCCCACCGCGCGAGATGCTGCAGGTTGCCCGCCGCATCGGCGAGCGCCTTGCGCACGGCGTAGATCGGATAAAGCGCAAAATCGGCGATGGACAACTCGTCGGCGAGCCACTCCCGCGTTGCGAGCTGCGCATCAGCCAATCGGAACTGTTGCTGCAGCCGTGCCTCGAACCACGCCGCGTTAGCCGGCGATTTGTCCGGCAGCAGGATGGTGCTGAGAAAAATGCCCGTGGACGTCGGCGCACAGTCGGTCAGGGCCTGCATCAACCACTGGTATGCGGCCACCCGGCGCGAGGGCTCAACCGGAATGAACCGCCCCGCTTTTTCCGCAAGATAGAGATCGATCGCCCCCGATTGCGCCAGCGTCAGCGGCTTGCCGCCCGGTCCGTCGGGATCGACGATCACCGGGATTGCTCCGGCAGGATTGATCTTCAGGAACTCCGGGTTCCTCTGCTCGCCTTTCGTAAGGTCGACTTTGTGCACGCGATAGTCAAAGCCGCATTCCTCGAGCAGGATCGCGGCACGCTGGCCGTTCGACGACTGCCATGTATAGAACTCGATCACCGCAATCTCCAGGCATCTACCGCGCACTCGCGGCGCCGCCTATACCGTACTTCCGGCCCCTGCGCGAACTCAGCATTGTTCGCGACGCAACGACAATTGCGCCGTCGCGCGCCGCGCTCGCTCCAGGCTCACGTCGCTCCTGCTCCCGCATTCTGCAGGGCGGCGATGCGCTCCTCGATTGGCGGATGCGTCGAGAACAGCGCCATGACGCCACCCTTGTCGGTGATGCCGAAGCCGCTCATTGCCCGCGGCAGCTCGCCCGGCTCGAGGCCGCCGAGGCGGCGCAGCGCGTTGATCATCGGGGACGGCGTACCGAGAAAACGGGCACTGCCGGCATCGGCGCGGAATTCGCGGTGACGTGAGAACCACGCGACGATCATCGACGCGAGGATGCCAAGCACGATCTGCGCGACGATCACCGTGATGAAGTACCCAGGCCCGTTGCCGCGCTCGCTGCGAAATATCGTCTTGTCGACAATCGAGCCGATGATCCGCGCGAAGAATACGACGAAAGTGTTCACCACCCCCTGGATCAGCGTCAACGTCACCATGTCTCCGTTTGCCACGTGCGCGAGCTCGTGACCGAGTACCGCCTCGACCTCCTCCTTGTTCATCGATTGCAGCAGTCCCGTCGAGACCGCCACCAATGCCGAATTCTTGAACGCGCCGGTCGCAAACGCATTGGGTGCACCCTCGTAGATCGCGACCTCGGGCATGCCGACGCCCGCCTTGGTCGCGAGGCGGCGCACGGTCTCGACCAGCCATGCCTCGGCCTCGCTCGCCGGCTGCTCGATCACGTGGGCGCCGGTCGACCATTTCGCCATTGGCTTCGACAGGAGCAGCGAGATGATCGCGCCGGTGAAGCCGACGACCGCCGAGAATGCGAGCAGCCCGCCGTAGGAGACGCCCGTCTCCGCATACATCGCGCGATCGAGCCCGAGAAGGCGCAGGACAACCGAGAGGACGAGGACGATCGCGAGGTTGGTGACGATGAACAGCACGATGCGTTTCATGGCAGGCCCCACGGGAGCATTTCGAAGGGCGCCATCTTAGCGCACCGCCGGCGGCAACAGAACAGTGCTCGCGCGTGACGCTGCCGCATACGCCGGGCCCCGACGCCGCGGCGCATCACTGTTTCGCCCAGGAATCCCTGAGCGTAACGGTACGGTTGAATACGGGCTGCCCCGGCGCGTGGTCGGAAAGGTCAGCAACGAAATACCCATGCCGCTCGAACTGGAAGCGCTCCTCCGCCGCGGCTGCCGCGAGCGCGGGCTCGACGCGGGCGACGATAACGCGCTTCGAATCGGGGTTGAGATCGTCGACATAGTTCCGTTCAGCCGGTTCGGCGGCCTCCTCGTCGTCGTCCTCGCCGGCCACGATCGTCGCGTGCGCCACGGCGTCCGCCGCGGCCTCTCCCGTGGGCGCGCCCAGCGGATTCTTGGAGCCCGGAAACGGCACCGCGAAAAGGCGATCGTAAAGCCGGACCTCGGCTGGCACCGCGTGCGCAGCGGAAAGCCAATGGATGTTGCCCTTGACCTTGCGCGCGTCGGCACCCGGTGTGCCGCTCTTCGTTCCCGGGTCGTACGTGCAATGGATGGCCGTCACGTTGCCGGCACCGTCCTTGTCGGCACCGGTGCAGCGGACGATGTAGCCGTAGCGCAGCCGCACTTCGGCACCCGGCGCCAGACGGAAGTACCCTTTGGGCGGCTGTTCGTGGTAGTCGTCGCGCTCGATCAGGAGCTCGCGCGAGAAAGGCAACGCGCGCCGGCCAAGCTCGGGCCGCTGCGGATGATTGGGCGCGAAGCATTCCTCGTACGCGCCCTCCGGGTAGTTGTCGATGACGAGCCGAACCGGATCGAGCACGGCGATGCGCCGCGGCGCGCGGGCGTTGAGGTCCTCGCGCATGCAATCCTCGAGCACCCCGATGTCGATCCACGAGTCGGACTTCGACACGCCGACGCGCTCCATGAAAAGGTGGAAACCTTCCGGCGTGAAGCCGCGCCGTCGCGCGCCCACGAGCGTAGGCATCCTCGGATCGTCCCAGCCGTCGACGTGGCCGTTCGCGACCAGCTCGATCAGCCGGCGCTTCGACAGCACGACGAATGTGAGGTTGAGCCGCGCGAACTCGTATTGCTGAGGCAATGGGCGCGCGAGCTGCCCACCGTCGGCGAGCTTTTCGATCACCCAGTCATAAAGCGGCCGGTGGTCCTGGAACTCGAGCGTGCAAATCGAATGCGTGATTCGCTCGAGCGCGTCCGAGATGCAGTGCGTATAGTCGTAGAGCGGATAGACGCACCATTTGTCTCCGGTCCGATGGTGCGATGCGTGCCGGATGCGGTAGATGGCCGGGTCCCTCAGGTTGACGTTCGGGCTCGCCATGTCGATCTTCAGCCGCAGCACGTGCGCGCCATCGGAGAACTCGCCGGCGCGCATGCGGCGGAACAGGTCGAGGTTCTCCGCAATCGGGCGATTGCGATACGGGCTCGCCTGCCCTGCTTCGGTCAGCGTGCCGCGCAGCGCTCGCACCTCGTCGGCCGACTGGCTGTCGACATACGCGAGGCCCTGTTCAATGAACCATTCGGCGAAACGATAGAGGTCGTCGTAATAATCGGACGCGTGATAGAGGTGCGCGCCCCAGTCGAAGCCAAGCCAGCGCACCGAGTCCTCGATCGACTCCTCGTACTCGGTTTCTTCCTTGAGTGGATTCGTGTCGTCGAAACGCAGGTTGCAGCGGCCGCCGTTCTCGGCGGCAAGACCGAAGTTCAGGATGATCGACTTGGCATGGCCATAATGCAGGTAGCCGTTCGGCTCGGGCGGGAAGCGGGTGACCACCTTGCCACCGTGCTTCCCGGTACGGTTGTCCTCGGCAATGATGGCGCGCAGGAAGTTCGATACCGGCGCACCGGCGTCGCCGGGGGGAATGCGGCGAACTCCGCCAACGCGGTCGGGCGGCGGATTCGACGACACGCCGTCGATGATCTTTTGCGGCGGTGCAGCACTCATTGCGGTTTGTTCATGAACAAGCGTGGGCTGCCGGGCATTCTAACCGGCGGTGCGGCGGCCGTCATGAACCGCGTGCCCCGCGACCGGATTGGGTCCTCCGAATCCCGCGCCAGATAACGGTTTGCGGGCGCCCGCCGATCCAGCCGACACAACGTTGTCCACAAATCCTGTGGATAATAGTGTGCATATCTTGTACATTCGGCCGCTAAGTGGTCGGGAGCACGGAACAATCCGCGCCATGCCCAATTTCGCGCCTGTTTTTTACGCCGATAATTCAAGCAGTTGCACAATTTTCGCACGGATCGACGGCCAAGGTTTGGACCCCTGCGGACGATCGCGATGACAAGAACATCATGTTTCTGACTGCGAACTTCGTCCTGGACAAACGACCTGTTGCGCTCGCGTTGTCAAACATCGCCATCGAGTCACGCGGGCGATGCCGCCGAGGATTGTCGCAATGAGCGCTGCAGGGCCGCCCCAAGGCGCGAATTGCTCCCCCTTGGGGGCAGCGCAGCGGCGACAGCCGCAAGCGTGGGGGCACACCAATGAGCGATACCCCAGGCGTGCCGCGGCGCTCCAGGAAACCCGCCCAGGACCCATCGCCCGGTGCGCAGCCGGTGGTACCTGTATCGCTGCTGGTCAGCTCGGCGCGGCTCATCCTCGAACGGCACCTCGGCCTGCTCTGGGTCGGCGGCGAGATCTCCAACTTCACGCGCGCCGCCTCGGGCCACTGCTACTTCAATCTCAAGGACGCGCAGGCGCAGGTGCGCTGCGTCTTCTTCCGCCACAAGGCGCAGTTCGCGGACTTCACCCTGCGCGACGGGGTCGCGGTCGAGGTGCGCGCCACGCCCTCGATCTACGAGGCACGCGGCGAGTTTCAGTTGAATGTCGAATCGGTCCGGCTCGCCGGGCGGGGTGCGCTCTACGACAAATTCGAGCGGCTGAAGGCCCGGCTCGAGGCGGCCGGATGGTTCGCCCCCGAGCGCAAGCGGCCGATCCCTTCCTACCCGCGCGCGGTCGGCGTCGTCACTTCGACGGGGGCCGCCGCGTTGCGTGACGTCCTGACCACGCTCTCGCGCCGCTGGCCGGCGCTCGCCGTCATTGTCTACCCGACGGCCGTGCAGGGCGACGGCGCGGCCGCGAGCATCGCACAGGCGATCCGCGCCGCCAACGCCCGCAACGAAGTGGACGTGCTGATCGTCGGCCGCGGCGGCGGCTCGATCGAGGACCTGTGGCCATTCAACGAGGAAGCCGTCGCGCAGGCCATCTACGACTCCACGCTGCCCGTCGTGTCCGCGGTCGGTCACGAGACGGACTTCACGATCTGCGATTTCGTCGCCGACGCACGCGCGCCCACACCCACCGCCGCCGCGATGCTGGTCGCGCCCGATCGCCATGCGGTGCTGCGGCATGTCGGCGCGATCGCTGCGCGGTGGCAACGCGCTCAAGGGCGAGCGTTGGAGACGCGCATGCAGCGCCTGGACGGCCTCGCCCGGCGGCTCGTACACCCGGCCGCGCGACTTGAGCAGCAGCGACGCGACGCACATGCGCTGGCGGCCCGGCTCGACCGGGCCCTCCGGCATCGCTTGACGGTCCCGGCCGCGGCGATCGACCATCTCGCGCATCGCTTTGCCACGCGGTTGCGCCGGCCATGGCCGCAGGCGGCGCAGCTCGCGCTGGCCGGCGCTGCTCTGCGGTACGCCTCCAGGATCGGACACGAGCGCCACGGGACGCGCCTTGCCTCGCTCGCACGCAGTCTCGCCCAGTTGAATCCGCAGGCGGTGCTCGGGCGCGGCTATGCGATCGTCACCGCGCCCAACGGCGCCATCGTGCAGGACACGGCGCAGATCGCGGTCGGCGACGACTTGACGCTTGCCTTCGCGCACGGGGCTGCCGCCGCCAAGGTCACCAAGATCGAGCGCTGAACGTTCGGCTCAATGCGTCGCGGCGCAGGGCAGCTGGACTCGCCCCATCCCCGCCCACCAGGAGACAGCAATTCACGCCTCGTCGGGGTCGGGATCGTCGACGGCTGCGCCGCCCGCGCGCTTTGCAGCGACGCTTGCCGGGGCCTCGGCCGCGATGCGCGGCGTTGCGACGACGACGTCGGCGTTCTGCGCGCGGTGGCGCAGCGCGTGATCCATCACCACGAGGGCGAGCATCGCCTCGGCAATCGGCGTCGCACGAATGCCGACGCAGGGGTCGTGGCGTCCGTGCGTGTTGACGATCACCGGCTTCCCCGATTTGTCGATCGAGCGGCGATCGAGGCGGATCGACGAGGTCGGCTTGACGGCCAGCGTAACGACAATGTCCTGCCCGGTCGAAATGCCGCCGAGGATGCCGCCCGCATTGTTCGACAGGAAGCCCTGCGGCGTCATTTCGTCGGAATGCTCGGAGCCGCGCTGCGCGACGCTGCGGAATCCGGCGCCGATTTCCACGCCCTTCACCGCGTTAATGCCCATCATCGCCTGCGCGAGGTCGGCGTCGAGCCGACCATACACCGGCTCGCCCCAGCCTACCGGCACACCGGTCGCGATGACGGCGATCTTCGCGCCACATGAATCGCCCGACTTGCGCAGCGCATCGACGAAGGCCTCGAGCTCCGGCACCATTGCCGCATTGGCGACGAAGAACGGGTTCGTGTCGACGTGCGCCCAATCCTCAAACGGGACGACATGCGGGCCGATCTGCACGAGATGGCCTCGGATCACGATGCCGTAGCGTTCGGCAAGCCATTTTTTCGCGATCGCGCCGGCGGCTACGCGCACCGCGGTCTCGCGCGCCGACGAACGGCCTCCGCCGCGATGGTCGCGGATCCCGTATTTCTGCCAGTATGCGTAATCGGCGTGACCGGGCCGGAACGTGTCGGCAATGGCGCTGTAGTCCTTGCTGCGCGCATCCTCGTTGCGGATCAGCAGCGCGATCGGCGTTCCGGTCGTCCTGCCTTCGAAAACGCCGGACAGGATTTCGACGTGGTCGGACTCGCGCCGCTGCGTCACGTGGCGCGACGTGCCGGGCTTGCGGCGGTCGAGTTCGCGCTGGATGTCGGCTTCCGCGAGCGCCATGCCAGGCGGGCAGCCGTCGACCACGCAGCCGATTGCCGCGCCGTGTGATTCGCCGAACGAAGTGACGCAGTAGAGGGTACCGAACGTGTTGCCGGACATGGGAAATGCCGGAGGCCAGGTAGGGTGAGGGTGGCGGCGGGAGACCGCATCGAGTGTAGCACGGCGATTTCGGGCGCCCTCGCTGCGGCCGAAGAGTCCGGACACGCAAACACGCCCGTGTCAGCCTAGAATGCGTGCCGCCGCTTCCCTACGACGAACATGGCGACCGACCCCGGCACACCTGCGATTCCCGCTGCGCTGATCGGTCGCCTGCGCAAGGCGCGCAGCGTCGCCGCGCTGACCGGTGCCGGCATCTCGGCGGAATCGGGCGTGCCGACCTTTCGCGACGCGCAGACGGGCATCTGGGCGCGATTCGATCCGCTGGAACTCGCCACGCCCGCCGCGTTCCGGCGCAACGCCAAGCTGGTCTGGGATTGGTATGCCTGGCGGCGCGAGCTGGTGGCGCGAGCCAAGCCCAATGCGGGACACATCGCACTTGCTGTCATCGAGTCTACGGTGCCTGAATTCCTCGTCATCACGCAGAACGTCGATGGTCTGCACGAGGCCGCCGGCAGCACCAAGTTCGTTGAATTGCACGGCAACATCCAGCGCGTCAAATGCTCGCGCGAAGGCACGATCGTCGCGCAGTGGGACGATTCGAGCCCGCGCGAAGCGCCGCGCTGCGCGAGCTGTGGTGCATTCCTTCGGCCCGACGTGGTCTGGTTCGAGGAGACGCTGCCCGACGAAGCGCTCGCGCGCGCCGAGCATGCCGCGCGTGACTGCGACGTGCTCCTCGTCGTTGGAACAGCAGCGGAGGTCTTCCCGGCGGCAATGCTCCCGGCGTATGCCCGGCACCACGGCGCGGCCGTCGTCGAGATCAATCCGAATCCGACGCGGCTCTCCGAACGCGTCGACTTCGTGTTGCGCGGAGCCTCGAGCGTTGTGCTGCCCGCGCTCGTCGCGGCCGCCTGGCCGGACGCGGTCGCAGGGCAGTGAGCACATCCTATTTTGGACCCTCGCGTCCGCCGACGCCTACTTCCGGTCACCCCGCAAGGCCAGCACCGTCGCCTGCAAACTCGCGAGCGTCACGCGCTCGGGCGGCACCGGCGGGGCCGCGACCAGCGCGATCCGCGAAAAGATCCCGCGCACCCGCCGCATTGCCTTGCCCTCGTACGAGCGGCTGAAGAAGCTGCCCCACAACCCGCGCAGCGCCAGCGGCACGACCGGCACCGGTGTGGTCGCGATCATCTGCTGGACCCCGGGGCGGAACGCGTTCAATTCGCCGTTTTCGGTGAGCCGGCCTTCCGGGAAGATGCCGACGATCTCGCCCGCGGCCAGCGCCTGCGCGGCTTCCTCGAACGCGCGGTCCTTCATTGCGGCGTCCTCCTTCGCCGGCGCGATCGGAATCGTGCGCATCGTCCGGAAGATGAACGAGAGCAGCGGCACCCTGAAGATCCGGTGGTCCATCACGAAGCGGACAGGACGGCGCACGCAGGCGGCGATCACGACAGCGTCGACATAGCTCACGTGGTTGCACACGAGGATGCAGGCACCTTCGTCAGGGATGTGTTCCAGACCTTCCTTGTCGACGCGGTAGACCGTGTGCACCAGCAGCCACGCCAGAAAGCGCATCAGGAACTCGGGCACGAGTCCGTAGATGTAGAGCGCGACGGCCGCGTTCATGAGGCCGGTGACGAGGAACAGCTCCGGGATCGACAGCCCCGCCCCGAGCAGCGCGATCGCGATACCGGCGGATACGACCATGAACACCGCGTTCAGGATGTTGTTCGCGGCGATGATGCGCGAGCGGTGCGACGGCGCCGATCGTTCCTGGATCAGCGCGTAGAGCGGGACGATGTAGAAACCGCCGAACAGGCCGATCAGCACGAGGTCCGCGGCGACGCGCCAGTGTGCGGAGCTCGCCAGGAAGGTTTCGAGCCCGCCAGGCGCCGACGCGTGCAGGTCGCGACTTGCGAACCACAGGTCGACCGCGAACAGCGTGAGGCCGATCGAGCCGAAAGGGACGAGGCCCAGCTCGACCTTGCGCCCGGACAGCCGCTCGCACAGGAGCGACCCGATGCCGATGCCGACCGAGAACAGGGCGAGCAGCAAGGTCACCACGTGCTCGTTGCCCCCCAGCGTGTCGCGCGCGAAGCCGGCGAACTGGGCAAGGAAGATGGCGCCGTAGTACCAGAACCACGAAATCCCCAGCATCGACAGCCACACGACGCGGTTCCCTTGGGCGAAGCCGAGGTTCTTCCAGGTCTCGGTGAACGGATTCCAGTTGAGCTCGAGATCGGGGGCCACCGCCGGCGTGTGCGGGATGCCGCGGCTCACGCCGTAGCCAGCCACCGCGACCACGATGGCGATCGCACCCGCGAGAACCGGGCCAGTGCCGTCGATCGCGACGACGAGTCCACCGACGATCGTGCCCACCAGGATCGCGACGAACGTCCCCATCTCGACCAGCCCGTTGCCGCCGATCAGCTCGTCGCTGCGCAAATGCTGCGGAAGGATCGAGTACTTGACCGGACCGAACAGCGCCGAATGCACGCCCATCAGCCCCAGTGCAGCGAACAGCAGGGTCAGGTCGTGCCGCCAGAACCCGGCAAGGCCCACGACCATGATCACGATCTCGAAGAGCTTGATCCACCGGATGAGCCGTGATTTCTCGTACTTGTCGGCGATCTGGCCGGCGCTGGCCGACAGCAATACGAACGGCGCGATGAATATGGCGCCCGCAAGATTGACCAGCGCGTTCGGATCGAGTGCTGTCAGGTTCGCGGCCTGGAAGGCGACGAAGATGATCAACGCGTTCTTGTAGATGTTGTCGTTGCCGGCGCCCAGGAACTGGGTCCAGAAGAACGGCGCGAAGCGGCGCTCGCGGAGGAGGTCGAACTGGTTGGGCGGGTGCATGGTCGAGCGGACATCAGGCCGGGTTGACGAAGAAGGGGCGGGTTTCGAACACGCTGCGCGCGAAGCCTGCCCCGTGGGACGCGAGGCTGCGTTTCAGCACGAAATCGAACAGCAGCGCATTGTGCTCCCGGATCTCGCGCAGCACCGGGACGGCGTCGGGGCCGAGGAGTCCGCGCTCGGCCATCGAATCCGGCGCGATCAGCGGCAGTATGCCCGGCAACGGATAGTCGGAACCGTTGAGGAGGCGCGGATGCCAGTCGCGGCGCTCGAGGAGCGTCGCCAGAACGTCGATGCGGTTGCCCTGCGTGACTGCGGAGATGTCGCCGAATACGCGCCCACGGTACGCCGGCGAATCCATGAGCCGCGCGAACAACTGGAAATTGGACACGAGCGGCGCGCCGGAGCCACGGTCGAGGTCTTGCCCGGCACCGAGAGAGGCGCAGTGGGCGACGACAACGCGAACGCCCGCGTCGAGTGCTCGCCGCAGTCGCAGCGGATTCCCGAGGGCTTCGTCGTGGCCGCGCACCGCCCGTTCGTCGCCCGCATGCGATATGAGCGGCAGCCGCGTGGCAGCGAGACGGCGATAGAACATGTCGCACCGCGGCGATGCCGGGTCGATCCCCTGCGCCGATGGCAGCCACTTAACCGCGCGCGCACCGTTCGCCAGCGCCCAATCGAGGCGCGACAGCGCGTCCTTAGCGTGTGGATGCACCGATGCTGCCCATTCGAACCGCGCCGGATCATGCGCAGCCACGGCGGCGGCATAGGTGTCGGGCACATAGAATGTCGAGTGCTCACGCATCGGCTCGCCCCGTTCGTCGCGCGCCCAATCGAAGCCAAGCAGCACGAGCTTGGCGCCCGGGGGGAGCGCCGCACACTGGTTCTGCAGCCGATCGACAACGCTGGCGTCGACGCGGCCCGGCGAATCGTGGACGCACCCGGCATTGAGGTAGAACATCCGCTGCACGTACTGTTGCGGCCGGAGGAGGGTTTCCATCGCCGGGTTGAGCCACAGTCCCGCGCCCGAATCGCCATTGCCGAACAGGTGGCAGTGAACGTCCCAAAACTGGCCGGGATCGAGTCCCTGCCACGCCTGAGTCACCAGCGGGTGCGAGGCAAGCGTCGGCGGAAGGGTGGCGCGACACGCGTTGAACATGCCTTCGCGCCACGAAAGATCGCATCCGGAGGCCAGCGCGCCGGCAGCACCGGCAAGAAAGCTGCGGCGGTTCATGCCGATTTGCGGTCGCTGTGAACGTCGTTGAATGCGAGCATCGCGCCGAGCCGCTCCTCCTCCTCGGGAAGGAAGCCACAGCGACCGTGCCAGTGCGGCGGGTTCTCGTAGGTGCCGAACAGCATGTCCCACCAGACGATGTCGCCGTAGTTGCTCCGGTGATATTCGTATTGATGGTGGATCCGGTGCATCTCCGGCCGCTGGAAAAAATAGCCGATCCAACGCGGCGTGCGCCAGTTCGCGTGGTAGAAGAACTCGCCAATCGCCGTGCATGCCGTGTACACGGCGCCGGCCTCGAGCGGCAACCCGAGGACGCCGTAAACGAGGACTGCGCCGATGATCGAATTCACGATCATCTCCAGCGGATGCTTGTAGAACGATGTAACGACTTCGAGCCGCCGAGCGCTGTGGTGGATCTGGTGGAAGTGTTGCCACAGCCAGTCGCTTTCGTGGCGCCAGCGGTGCCACCAGTAAAAGACGAAGGTGGCGATGAAGTAGGCGCCGATCCCGGCCACCCATGCCGGTTGCGATTCGCCGACCTTGAAGATCGAGCCATGCCGGAGCCAGCGCTCCCAAGTGAATCCTGCCAGCAGCACGATCGCGAGTTGTGCAGCGTTGATGGTCACTACGCGCACTGGCCAGGTCCGTACCCGAGGTAACCGCCAGCCTGGAAACGCCTGTTCGAGAAGAAAAATCCCGGCAAAGGAAACGAAAATCCAGACAAGCATGCGGACCTCCGGGAGCGCTAGGGGTGGTCGAGATACTCGAGCACAGCGGTCAGCGCATCGCGCACCGCACCGGAGGCCGGCCAGTACCAGACTTCCTTGCCGACCTTTTCGCTGTGCAGCACGCCGGCGCCGCGCAGAACGCGAAGATGATGCGAGACGGCTGAGCGGGAGAGCGTCGACGCAGCGACAATCTGGCCGACGTTGAGCCGCTCGCCCGGCTCGAACATCAGCAGGATGCGCTGCCGGTGCGCGTCGCCCAGCGCAACGAACATCGCGGCGGTACGGCGCCAGGCCTTGGGAATCGCTCGGGCGTAACTCTGTCGCATCCCGCACCTCCGGAAGTACCGCGACACACGTCCTTATGTAACTATAAGACTAGTTACGTTGTTGCGTAGTCTAGCCTCTTGCGCCAGCTTGTCAACTCGTCCAAACGGGTGATGCGGTGACAGCCGACGAACGGCCCTTCAGGCGCGGATGCGCGTACGGAAGCTGCACAATGGCGCTAGCGCACGGCTCCGGCACCCCTCAGCGGCACGCTACAATCCAGGCGCGGCTACTCCCCCCCGTCACAACTGCCCTCACCGCCCCGCGATCCCGTCCGATGCGCCAATACCTCGAGTTCATGCAGCATGTCCGCGATAACGGCCACCGCAAGGCTGATCGCACCGGGACCGGCACCTTGTCGGTATTCGGCTACCAGATGCGCTTCGACCTCGCCCAAGGGTTTCCGCTGTTGACGACCAAGAAAGTGCACACGAAGTCGATCATCCACGAGCTCTTGTGGTTCTTGCGCGGTGAGACCAACGTGCGATCGCTGCAGGCGGCAGGCGTGACGATCTGGGACGAGTGGGCTGATGCGGACGGCGAGCTCGGGCCGGTCTACGGGTACCAGTGGAGGAGCTGGCCGGCGCCGGACGGCCAGCCCATCGACCAGATCGCCAACGTCCTCGCCGAGATCCGCAGGAATCCCGATTCTCGGCGCTTGATCGTTTCAGCGTGGAACGTGGGCGACATCCCGCAGATGAAGCTGCCGCCCTGCCACGCGTTCTTTCAGTTCTACGTCGCAGGTGGCAAGCTGTCCTGCCAGCTCTACCAGCGGAGCTGCGACATCTTTCTCGGCGTACCGTTCAATATCGCGTCCTATGCCCTCTTGACGCACATGGTCGCGCAGCAATGCGACCTTGGTACCGGCGATTTTGTCTGGACCGGCGGCGACTGCCATCTCTACCTCAACCACCTCGAGCAGGTGGACGCCCAGCTCGCGCGGACGCCGTTCCCACTTCCGCAGCTCGTGATTCATCGTCGGCCCGATTCGCTTTTCGATTACCGATTCGAGGACTTCGAAATCGCCGGCTATCGATGTCATCCGGCGATCAAGGCGCCGGTAGCGGTGTGAGCGGTGAGCAGCGGCCCCATGCCGAAGGCCGGGGGATGCGAGCAATCGCGAATCACCGCTCGCGGCCGACGCGCAACGGTTCGCAAATCAGGGCACGCCGTGGCGCGACGAACCACCAAAAAAAAGCCCGCCGGGAGGAAGATAGCGGGCAAGGGGGATTCGGTATTCGGAGCCCCGGACTGGCCCGGGATCCGTGGGAGCCGGAGGCGCCGGCTCGATGCAGCATTCGTGTACGCGCGGATCTTCCTTCGTCAATAGACGCTGCGGGCGGCGCTGACCCGGTCGGCGAGCGCACTCAATGCCGCCTGTTGGGAGGGCGATGGGGACTCGTCCGCGCACAATTCGACCGCCGCGTCGTCGCGGGTTGTCGCCTGGCCGACAAGCCAGTGCTGGGCGAATTCGGGCGAGAAAGCGTCCATGATTGCTGATCGATGGTGTCGGACTCCACCATTCCTATAGCAATCATCGTGCCACTAATAGCGATCAAGGCGGCAAGGTCGTTGCGCGTTGCGCTCTACCTCTGCGGTGTGGGTGCTCATGACCGGACTAGTGCACTCAATGGGAACATCCCTATGTCGAACTTTGTCGCAGCGAGCCGACACTATCCAGGATGATTACATTAACCTATTGAAAAAAAAAGCAATTAAGTGTCGCTTTTTCACGACATTTAGTGTGGCTAATGTGCAATGCGCGGCAGAAAAAATGACAAACGAATACGCACCACCCACGTCTCCGCGAGCGCCGGGCCTAAGGTGAAGAAGCGCAGACGGGGTAGCGCTTCGCTGCTCAGGACGGCTTGCTTTCCTTGAACATCGCCGGCTCGAGCCGGTGGCGCTGCAGCAGCTTGTAGAACTCGGTTCGGTTGCGCTTGGCCAACAGGGCGGCCTGCGTGACGTTGCCGCCTGTGATCTTGAGGAGGCGAACGAGATAGTCGCGCTCGAACTGCTTGCGCGCATCCTCGAAGGGTACCAGTACGCTCGCGTCCTCCTGCAGGGAGCCCTGTACGAGCGACGCCGGAATCACGCTGGTCGTTGCCAGCGCAACCGCCTGCTCGAGAAGATTCAAGAGCTGGCGTACGTTCCCGGGCCAGGGTGCGGCGATCAACAGCGCCATCGCGTCCGGCGCGAGTGTCGGTATCGGGCGTTTGTAGCGGTCGGCCAGCTTGCGCAGAAAGTGCGTGGCGAGGAGCGGAATATCCTCGCGCCGATCAGCGAGTCGAGGCAACTTCAGCGAGACGACGTTCAACCGATAGTAGAGGTCCTCGCGGAAATGCCCGGCGGCCTTCTGCGCGTCGAGGTCTCGGTGCGTGGCCGAAATCACCCGCACATCCACCGGAACCGGTTGTGTCGCCCCGACCGGCCGAACCTCGCCCTCCTGCAGCACGCGCAACAGCTTGACCTGCAGCGCGAGTGGCATGTCGCCGATCTCGTCGAGAAAGATCGTCCCGCCGTCGGCCGCCTGGAACAGACCCTTGTGCGCCTGCACCGCACCGCTGAACGCGCCGCGCGCATGGCCGAAGAGCTCCGACTCGAGCAGCGGCTCGGGAATCGCCCCGCAATTGACGGCAACGAATGGCTTGTCGCCCCTGGGGCTGGCCCGGTGAATCGCCCGCGCGAGCAGTTCCTTGCCGGTGCCGGAATCGCCATAGATCAACACGCTCGCATCGGAATCGGCGACGAGCCTCGCCTGACGCAGCAGATCCTCCATCTGCGGGCTTCGCGTAATGATCCCGGAACGCCACTCGCCGAAGGCTTCCTGGGCATCGCTCGGCGCATCGCCGGCAAGCCGCAGCGCTGCGGCGACCAGTTGCAGCAATTCCTGGCTGTCGAACGGCTTGGTGAGGAATCCGAACACGCCGCGTTGCGTGGCAGAGACCGCATCCGGGATCGTGCCGTGGGCGGTCAGGATAACCACCGGGAGGGCTCGGGTGTTGCCGGTGGATTGCCTCGAACAGCTGCAAACCGTCGATGCCCGGCATCCGGAGATCCGTGATCACCGCTCCGGGACGCGCCACGGCAAGGGCCGCCAGCGCCGTCTCGCCGCTGTCGGCGGTGCGGACACGATAGCCGGCCGAAGTGAGCCGCAAGCTGATCAGCTTGAGCAGGTCGGGATCATCGTCGACCAACAGTATCTCGCCGGATTGCATGGTCGTTGTGTTGGGCGCCGCTATCAATGACCGCCGCTGCCGCTCCCAGCCCCGCCACCGCCACCACCGCCTCCGCCTCCCCCGAACCGATCGCGCAGCAGCTGCCGGTCTATGGCACGCAGGGCCTCGAGCTTCTGCAGGGCGATGTCGGCCTTCTGCTGCTCGTCGCGGACCGCGCGCAGACGTTCGGTCACCTGTATCTGGACGACCGCCGCAAGCTGCTTCATCGCCGGCGACCCGGGATTGCCCTTGGCGACGTTGTCCAGCAGCTGCAACGCCCGCTGATCGTCCTGCGGCGAGCTCCTCGCCAGCGTATACAGCACGGCGAGCCGAATCCGGTTGGCGTCGGTCCGCTGGCGCGCGAGCGTCTGCGTCGCGGCACCGACCTCGCGCCTGAGGTCGTCAGGCGGGAGTGTGCCGTACCGCTGCAGATCCGCGAGCAGACCCTGGAGTTCCAAGGCTTCGGCGGAAATCGCGGGCGTCACCGCCGGCGGCGGGGGTTGGATCGGTGCCTCGACGGGCGTTGGCGCGGGCCCCGCCGGCGGTGGGGCCGGACCGGGTGCGACCGGCGGCGCCTCCGATTCGACAGGCTCGACGGGTGGATACTCGACCATCGGCGCGGCGGGCCTTGTGAGCAGCTCCTGTATCTCGTCGGGCAAGGGGGGCGGTGGCGGTGTCGCGCAGCCGGCAATCATCGCGGCAATAGCGACGAGCCGCATCCGCGCGTTCATTCGCCCCCCGAGATCGTGAGCGGCGCCGTCGGCGAAGCGGCATGCGGGACGCCTTCGCCGCCGAGCGCAAGCGGCAGGCACAGACGAAACTGGGCACCCCGCTTGCTGTCGGCGCGATCCTGAACCTCGATGCGGCCGCCATGCGCCAGCGCGTAATCGCGCGCGATCGCGAGTCCGAGCCCGGAGCCCTTGACCCGGCCCTCGGCGGGCGCCTTGCCCTGGTAGAAAGATTCGAAGATCTGCTGTCGATCCGCGGCGTCCACGCCGCGGCCCTGATCGATCACATCGAGCACGGCGAACCCGTCGTGCTGGACGAGATTGAGCGCGATCACGCCGGCGCGCGGTGAATGCTTGACGGCGTTCGAGACGAGATTGTCGACGATGGTGCGAATCTTCTCGGCGTCGCCGATGACCAGTGCGGGCTTCAGCATCGCCTCGAAGGTGACGACGCGTGCGAGCGCCGCGAGTTTGTGCTCCTTCACCACGCGCCGGATCACGTCGGGCATGAACACCGGTCCCAACGTCTGCGGCTCCATCGCCCGCGCTTGATGATAGGTGAGCAGGTCTTCGATCAGCTTCTGCAGCTGCAGCGTATTTTCGCGAACGATGCGCACGATTTCCCGCTGCTCCGGCGCGAGCTTGCCGCCGACGTTGTCGCGCAGCAGCTCCGTGCCCTCGCGGACGGCCGTCAACGGTGTCTTCAACTCGTGCGAAACGTGGCGCAGGAACCGGTTCTGCTGCGCCTCGAGCTCGGAGAGGCGCGAGCGCAGCCATTCGAGACGCTGGCCGAGGTAGCGGAGGTCCTGCGGGCCGTTGACCTCGATCGCATGGGTGAAGTCGGCAGTACCCATCTGCCGGACCGCCTGGTCGAGCTGGCGAATCGGGCGGGCGATGAGCACTGCGAACAGGATCGCCAGCGCGAGCGCAATGCCCGCGGTCGCCAGCGTGAGGTAGAGCCACTTCTGCCGGCCTTCCGCCGCAATGTCCTGCAGCCGCACGATCGCGCGCTCGGTCAACTCGTTCGTCGCCGCGAGCGTCGACTGCGCGTCGTCCGTGAGCCTCGCATAGCCGCTCGCGAGCTGCGCCTGCGCATTCTCCGGGCGCTGCGGCGCGGTCAGCAGCTTGTGCAGACGGCTCTCGCGGTCCGCAACTGAGTCGAGCATCGCCAACTGATCGGGAGCGAGCGGCAGGAGTGACAGCGCTCGCGCGGTCCCGCGGAACTCCTGGCGTACGCGGCCGTAGTCCTCTAGCAATGCGCTGTCGTCGAGGATCAAGTACTGCCGCACCAGGCGTTCGAGCGTGACCGCCTGCTCGAACAGCTGGCGGCTGGCTCGCCCCGCCTGCGCCGCCTGCTGCACCGCCTCTCGACCCTGCTGCTGCAGGCGGTCGAGCGAAAAGATGAGTTCGGCAAGCGCGTAAATCAGCGGCAAACTGACAAGCAGGAACCCCAACAGGATGAATTTGAGGAACGAACGGGGGTAATACACGGTGGCGGTCGCTATACTTTGCGGCAATTATGACACCGCTGCGCTTGCGGCACGGCACGAATGGAGTGCGCACACGAGACACCGCCGGCATGGACCGGGCCACACGAGGTGTTGTAGGCTCGCGCTGGTGGCCGCCGTCGCCGCCAACGCCGTGATCGGCGACGGTAATCGGCTCCCGTGGCGTCTTGCCGACGACCTCAAGCGGTTTCGCACCCTGACGACCGGGCACGCGGTCATCATGGGGCGCCGAACGTGGGAGTCGATCGGGCGCCCGCTACCGTATCGGCAGAACATCGTCGTCACGCGGCAGCCCGCGTACCGCGCCTCCGGCGCCGAGACCGCACCATCGCTCGAAGCAGCGATCGCCCTCGTGCGTCTGCCAGCGCCGGTATTCTGCATCGGCGGCGGTCTCCTCTACCGCGCGGCGCTGCCGCACGCGACGACGCTGCACCTGACCGAAATCCACCGCGAATACGCCGGCGATGCGACGTTTCCGGCATTCGACCGCAGCGTGTGGCGCGAGACTGCACGCGAAGCGCGCGTCGCAGCCGGACCGGAGCAACTCGATTACGCGTTCGTGACCTACGAACGTACCACGACCACGCCCTGAAGCCTGCGCAACGCTGCCGTTGCGCCGTTTCCCATCCGGACCTGCGACGAGCCCCTCGTCGGGAGGTCATTCCCAGACGTCCGCGCGAAAACGCGACTTGGGGGCCCCTTGTGGCTTGCCCGCGCCTCCTTTATGATGTTGTCATAACGCGTCCCCGGCCTACGAAAGGGCGCGACGGTCAATTGCTCGAGGGGTTCGAGGAAGCAATGCAGTGGCGCGGACCGTCTCGCGCCGCCTGCGGTTCACGTGAGGTGCACGGTGGCGCACTCCCATCCCTTTCCTGCGATTCCCGCTGCGCCTGCCCGCAGAGCCGCCGCTGCGATCCTTGCCACCGTACTGCTCGCCTGCGCTGCGCCGGTGCTCGCCGCCGGCCATTCACTGCGCTTCTTCGGGACCGGCTCCGGCGACCTCGATCGGGTCAAGATCCGGGTCGACGACCCGCTGACGTCGATGCCCGGCCCGCCAGCCGACATCGGCGCCGGCGATTTCACGCTCGAGTTCTGGCTGAAGGCCACTGCGCCGGAAAACACGGCGGCGGCGGTGACCTGCGGCGCGAACATCGCGTGGATCAACGGCAACATCGTCGTCGACCGCGATCGATTCGGCCTCGACCGGAAGTACGGCGTGTCAATCGCCGGCGGCAAGGTCGTGTACGGCGTTTCCGGCAGCGGCACCGGAGACCTGACCCTGTGCAGCCTGTCGTCAGTGCTGGACGGTGCCTGGCACCATGTCGCCGTGCAGCGGCGTGCCAGCGACGGCAACCTGTGGCTCTTCGTCGATGGCAATCTCGAAGCGCAGGCGGTCGGCCCTGGCGGCGACATCTCGTACCCGGACAGCGCCGCGCCGGCCGCGCCCAACGATCCATTCCTCGTGCTTGGCGCGGAGAAGCACGACGCCGGCTCTTCGTTCCCGTCGTTCTCCGGATGGCTGGACGAGCTGCGGATCTCGAGCCGGTTGCGCTACGCCTCGAATTTTTCGCGCCCACGTGCGCCGTTCCTGCCGGACCGGTACACCGCTGCGCTCTACCACTTCGACGAAGGCAACGGTGCGACGTTGTACGACACCGCAGGCGCGACCGGCGGCCCAAGCAATGGCCAGATCAAGAACGGCCCGGCGTGGGCCCCGGACAGCCCGTTCAACGTTGGCGGGATCGTCAACAACGGCACGATCGCCCTCTCGCCGTTCGTCGCGGGGTTCACACGGCCGGTCGATATCGTCAATGCCGGTGATGGCTCCGGGCGGCTTTACGTTGTCCAGCAGGGGGATGGAACGCAGCCGCGGGCGCAGATCCGGATCATCCGCAACGGCGCGCTGCTGCCGACACCGTTCCTCGACATATCCGCAAAAGTCATCTGCTGCGGAGAGCTCGGGCTGCTCGGTCTTGCCTTTCATCCGAACTACAACCTGAACGGCCGCTTCTTCGTCTTCTACACGCGGCTCAGCGATGGCGCGCTGACCATCGAGCGCTACCAGCGCAGCGCCGACAACACGAACGTCGCCGACACGACGCCCGCCAACGTCAAGACGCTGCTCGTCATTCCACACCCGGGCCAGAGCAACCACAACGGCGGCAAGCTCGCGTTCGGCCGCGACGGTTACCTCTACATCGGCACCGGCGATGGCGGCAGCGGCAACGACCCGCCCAACAACGCGCAGACACTCGGCGTGCGCCTCGGCAAGCTGCTGCGCATCGATGTCGACCAGAACGTCAACACGCCGCCGTATTACGGCATCCCACCGACCAATCCCTTCGCGGCGGGGGCGTGCAATGGCGCAGGCAGCGGCACCTGCCCGGAAATCTGGGCGTACGGCCTGCGCAACCCGTGGCGGTGGACCTTCGACCGGGTGACCGGCGACCTCTTCATCGGCGACGTGGGCCAGGGCGCGCACGAGGAAGTGGATTTCGATCCGTGGCCGGGCACGCCCGGTCGCAACTACGGCTGGCGCATCATGGAGGGCAACATCTGCACGCCGGGTTTCCCGACACCCTGCATGCCGCCGCCGAACTACGCGCCGCCGATCTTCGACGTGCCGCACCCAACGGGAATCGCCATCGTCGGCGGTTATCGCTATCGGGGCAATGCGATTCCCGCGCTCGCCGGCGCCTACGTCTACGGCGACGAGGGGTCGAACTTCGCCTGGGCGGCGACACGTGCCAATTCCGGCGTTTGGACCGCGCAACAGCAACTCCTCGTCCCCCCGGCCAACATCAGCGCGTTCGGCGAGGACGAAGCGGGCGAGCTCTACGCTGCCGGGTACACCAACGGCACCATCTACAGACTCGTGCCGCGGAATACCGACGCCGACGGTCTTCCCGACTGGTGGGAAATGGCGTATTTCGGCAACGCGACGAGCGCATCGCCCGCTGCCGACGCGGACGGCGACGGCGCCGACAACCTCGCCGAGTATCAGTACGGCACCGATCCGCTCAATGCGCAGAGCGTGCCGACATCGCCGCCAGTGCTGCCCGGCGCTGCGGTGTTTCGCCCCAGCATGCAGCGGTTCTACATGGATTTCGACAGCGACCGCCGCGCGGATCAAATCGTCAATTTCGGCGCGCTGGGAAGCGCTCCGAACGATGTGCCGCTCGTCGGCCGCGTCGACAACGATCGCCGCTACGACCCCGTCCTCTATCGCAACGGACTCTGGTATTCCGACATCAATCGCGACGGCGCCGCGGACTCCATTTTCGGTTTTGGTGGCGTGACCGATGACCAGCCGCTGCTCGCAGACTTCAACGGCGACGGCCGCGATGACCTCGTCATCTACCGCAACGGCGTCTGGTTCGTCAGCACGGCGCAGAACGGCATCGCGAGTCTGGTCTATTACTTCGGTGGCGCGGGGGTCGACGTCGCGCTTGCCGGCGACGTCAACGGCGACGGGATCGTCGATCTCGTCATCTACCGCAACGGGCTCTGGTTCATCGACACCAACCGCGACGGTTTGGTGGACATCATCGTCGGATTCGGCGGCGTTTCTGGCGACAAGCCCGTGCTGTTCGACTGGGACGGCGACGGCAGGGCCGACCTTTGCGTCGTCCGCAACGGGATCTGGTACGTGAATACCCAGCTCAATGGCACGGCGCAGGCGGCCTTCGGCTATGGCAACGGCGCCGACACCCCCTTCGGCTTCCGGGAGTGACGCGCATCGGGCCCGGCCCCCCTACGCCAGATTGCGCAGCTCGCGCAGCGCCACCGACAGCATCGCCCCGTCGGTAGCGCTTGCCGCGCGCAGCTCGGAAAAAAGCTGCTGCACACGCTCGATGGGCCGGTGGTTGCGCTCCTGCCACGCCGTGATGAGCGCCATTGCGGAATCGAGGTCGCCGCCGCCAGTCAGTACTTCACCGGTGATCGTCCGTTGCAATCCCGACAAGTCGTCCGACATGGCCGCCTTGGCGAGCAGCTGCCAATGCTGGTCGCCCGTCAGCGCCGCGATCCGTTCGCGCAGCCACGGGACGCCCAACCGGGCCGACAGCGCGAAATAGATTTCGGCGACGAGTTCGGCGGGACGCCGGGTGCTGTCGGCCACTTCGACGATGTCGAGCGTCGAGTAAAGCGTGTCGAGCGCGACGACGCGTGCGGCGACCTCCTCCGGAATGCCCTTCGTGACATGGTCGGCGATCAGCGCGCCGACACGCGCGCGATCGCCGGCGTCGAGCAGGTCCGGCAGGCGCGCGGAAAGCGCCTCGACTCGCGGCGTGAAATGGGCGATCGTGGCGGCCATGTCATCGGACAGACGGCGCGAGCGCAGAAACCACGTCGTGCCACGCTCGAGGTGCCGGCTCGTGTCGATCAGCATCTGCGACTGCACGGCGTCATCGACGCGTGCGTCCAGCGCCTCGATCGCCTTCCACAACGGAACGAAGGCGAAGATCTCGCGCGCGAGCAGGTAGGCCCTGACGATCTCGTGCGGGCGCGCGCCGATGGACTCCGACAGGCGATGCACGAATGTGCTGCCCACGCGGTTGACCATGCTGTTGGTCACGTGGGTTGCGATGATCTCGCGTTTCAGCGCATGCCGCGGCATGTACGAGGCGTAGCGGTCGCGCAGCGCGCGCGGAAAGTAGCGCGTGAGCGCGGTCTCGACCCAAGGGTCATCGGGCAGCGTGGAGGCGAGGAGTTCGTCGTAGAGCCAGATCTTGCCGTAGGCGAGCAGCACCGCGCGCTCCGGGCTGGTGAGGCCCTGCCCGCGCGCGCGACGCTCGGCGAGCTCCTCGTCCCCCGGCAGGAATTCGATCGCGCGGTTGAGCCGTCCCGATTTTTCGAGAAACTGCATGAAGCGGGTCTGCGCATCCAGCAGGCGCGCGGCGATGCGACCGGTCACCGACAGCACCTGCGTCTGGAAATAGTTGTCACGCAGCACGAGTGCCGCGACGTCATCGGTCATTTCCGCGAGCAGCGTGTTGCGCTGCTTCTCGGTGAGCTCGCCTTCGGCGATCGGCATCCCGAGAAGGATCTTGATGTTGACTTCGTGGTCCGAGGTGTCGACGCCGGCCGAATTGTCGATGGCGTCGGTGTTGACGCGCCCGCCCGCCATCGCGTACTCGATCCGTCCGAGCTGCGTGCAGCCGAGGTTGCCGCCCTCGACGAAGACCTTGCACCGCAGTTCGCGGCCGTTGACCCGGAGCACGTCGTTCGCGCGGTCGCCTACCTGCGCATGCGTTTCGCCGGCGGCCTTCACATAGGTGCCGATGCCGCCGTTGTAGATGAGGTCGACCGGCGCCTTGAGGATCGCATTGGCGAGCTCGGCCGGTGTAAGCGCGTCCGCGGTGATCGCGAGCGCCGCCCGAACCTCCGCCGTGATCGGGATCGATTTCGCACTGCGGGCATGGACCCCGCCGCCCGTCGAGATCAGGGACGCGTCGAAATCCGCCCATGACGACCGCGGCAGCCGCGCCAGACGCTCGCGTTCCCGGAAGCTCGCTTCGGGCGCGGGATTCGGGTCGAGGAAGATGTGGCGGTGGTCGAACGCCGCGAGTAGCTTGATGTGCCGCGACAGCAGCATGCCGTTGCCGAACACGTCGCCCGACATGTCGCCGACGCCGGCGACCGTGAAGTCGGTGGTCTGCGTGTCGACGCCCATCTCGCGGAAGTGCCGCTTCACCGATTCCCACGCGCCACGCGCCGTGATGCCCATCGCCTTGTGGTCGTAGCCGGCCGAGCCGCCCGAGGCGAAGGCGTCGCCCAGCCAGAAGCCGTATTCGCGGCTCACCGCGTTCGCGTAATCGGAAAAGGTCGACGTCCCCTTGTCCGCGGCGACGACGAGATACGGGTCGTCGGCGTCGTGCCGTTTCACATCGGGCGGCGGAACGATCGCTTCGCCGACGCGGTTGTCGGTGAGGTCGAGCAGGCCCCGCAGGTAATCCTGGTAGCAGGCTACCCCCTCCTTCATGAACGCCTCGCGCTCGGCGGCGGGCGGCGCGCGTTTCAGCACGAAGCCGCCTTTCGAGCCGACCGGCACGATGACGATGTTCTTCACCATCTGCGCCTTCGCGAGACCGAGGATTTCGGTGCGGAAGTCCTCCGGTCGGTCCGACCACCGCAATCCCCCGCGGGCCACCTTGCCGCCGCGAAGGTGGATGCCTTCAAAGCGCGTCGCGTAGACGAAGATCTCGAACATCGGCCTGGGCTCCGGCAGGCCCGGCACCTTCGCCGGATCGAACTTGAACGACAGGAAGCTGCGGCGGCGCCCCTCTCCGTCGCGGCGCCAGTAGTTCGTGCGCGTCGTGGCCAGGATGAGAACGAGATACTGGCGGAGCACGCGATCTTCGGACAGGTTTTCGACCCGATCGAGGGCGTCGTCGATCTGCTGAATCTTCGCCAGCCCCCGCGACTGCGCAGCAGCGGGGAGCGCGGGATCGAAGCGCAAATTGAACAGGTCCACGAGGAGCCGCGCAATGTCGGCATGCGCAGCCAGCGTTGCCTCGATGAACGCCTGCGACAGCGGGAAACCGATCTGGCGCAGGTACTTCGCGTATGCGCGCAGCACGACGATCTCTTCGGCGCGCAACCGCGCGGCGACGACCAGACGGTTGAAATCATCGTTCTCGACCTCGCCGCGGAAGATGCGTCCGAAAGCATCCTCGAAGACTTCATGCAGCGCATCGACCTCGATCTCGGCGTCGGCGACCGCCCACACCATGCCGAGATCGTGCAGCCACACCGGCGGCATTGCCTGCGGCGCTATCCGGTGCGGACGCTCGTCGAGGACCCTCAGCCCCATCCGTTCCAGCATCGGCAAACTGTCCGACAGCGGTATCGGCCCGCCGCGATGGAAGAGCTTGAACCGCAGCACGCCGGGCGCCGCCTCGAGCGGCCGATAGAGGCTCATGCCGAGCGGCGCTTCTACCGTGAGGCGTGCCATCATCTCGATATCGGGAACCGCCCCGCGAGCCGCGAAATCCTCGCGATAACCCGCCGGGAACGCGCCGCCGAACTGAATAAACAGCTCGTTGCCGCGGGCCTCGCCGAGCGCCGCGACCAGCGCTTCCCGGAGGTCGTCCTCCCACCGCCGCGCCGCAACCGCCAGGCGCGCCTCGAGGTCGCGCACGTCGAATGCGGGGATGCCCCCCGGCGTCGTGCGCACGGTGAGCATGATGCGGGCGAGCATCGATTCCGACAGGTGGACGTTGAATTCCGCGCCCGTGCCATTGAAAGCCTGCATCAGGATCGCCTGCCACTTCTGGCGCAACTCCGTCGTGTAGTTCTCACGCGGCGCGTAGATGAGACACGTCAGGAAGCGCCCGAACGGATCGCGCCGGACGAACAGGCGGAAGCGCTGTCGCTCGCCCAGATGGAGGATTCCCATCGCGGTGCGCAGGAGCTCGTCCTCGTTCGTCTGGAAGAGCTCGTCGCGCGGGTAGGTCTCGAGGATGTTGAGGAGCGCCTTTCCCGCGTGGCTGCCCGGGACCAGGCCGGCGCGTGCAACGACGTTCGCAGTCTTGCGCCGCAAGAGTGGTATCTCAGTCGGCTTCGCGCTATATGCGGTCGACGTGTACAGGCCGAGAAAACGGTGCTCCCCGCACACTTGGCCACTGGCGTCGAAGCGCTTGACGCCGATGTAGTCGAGGTAGCCCGGACGATGCACGGTCGAGCGCGCGTTCGCCTTGGTGATGATCAATAGTTCCGGGACGCGGGCGTACGCGCGTTGCTCGGGCGGCAGCGCGGCGAAGCTCGCCGCGACGTTCCTGGTTCCGGTCTCGCGCAGGATGCCGAGGCTCGAGCCGGCGACGATGCGCAGCACGTCCTCGCCGTCGACTGTGACGAGATCGTGGCACCGGTAACCCAGCAGCGTGAAATGGTTCTCGGCGAGCCAGCGCAGGAACGCCTTGCCCTCGGCCAGCTCGTCCTTCGGCAGTGGCGGCGCACGCTCCTCGAGCTCGGCGACGATCGCGAGCATGCGGCCCTGCATCTTCTTCCAGTCTTCCACCGCCATCCGGACATCGGCGAGCACGCGGGCAAGATCAGTCGAGAGCGCTTTGAGCCGTCCGGGATCGGTGATCCTGTCGACCTCGACGTGGATGAACGATTCGCCAGGCGCCGCGGCGCCGTCCGCAAAGCCGCCGAGCGCGCCACCGCCGTCGCGCACCACGGACAGGAGGGGATGGATGATGAGGTGCAGCGTGAGGCCGTGGCGATTCGCCTCCATCGTCACCGAGTCGACGAGAAACGGCATGTCATCGTTGACGATCTCGATGATCGTATGCGTCGACTGCCAGCCGTGCTCCTCGATCGTCGGGTTGTACACCCGCAGCTTGGCGCGGCCGGCCTCGCGCTTGTGCGCAAAGTTCCAGTGCGAGAGCGCCGCCCCGTACAGGTCGGCCGGCTGCCGCTCGGCGAGGTCCTCCGGATCGACCTGGCCGAAGTACCGGCGTATGACCTCCTCGACCGTCGCGCATTGGGACGGCGCGACCCGTGAGCGAACCAGCGCCTCGACCTTCGCCAGCCACTCGCCCGCGCCCGGTGCTGCAGTGGCGCCCATCGTCGCCTCCTCGTCCTGTCGTCGGCGCACGCGCCCCCTGCTCGTCCGCCGCGGTACGGTCCGGCGATATCGCATCGCCCGGCTGCCGCCGTTGCGCAACAGGATAACCGATGCCGAGCGACGATGGTCAAACCGGCGAGTTCAGCGGGCGCGCCGCGCGCGCCTCACCAGATGCCGATCTCGATGCCGTGCCGGCGATGCGCATCGGTGCGCTCGTCGACCGTCGCGTCGCTAACGGTCGTTCGGCGCTTGCGCGTGGCGAGCCAGTCGAACAATCGCTCGTGGAGCTGTGCACGAATGGCCGCATGGCGCGGATCGGCGCCGTGATCGGAAAGTTCACGCGGATCAGCGGCGAGATCGTAGAGCTGCGGGCGAAAGCCCTCCCAATGCACGTATTTCCACAACTCCGTGCGCACCATGAACGCGCGGCATTCGCGCACGCCGCGGCGGAGAACGCGTCGCGCGTGCCGGAAGCCGTAGTCGAGTTCAGCGAACGCCGCGTCACGCCACTCGCTCTGCGCCTCGCCACGGGTCAACGGCAGCAGCGAGCATCCTTCGACCCGGTGCGGCGCGGGAGGAGCATCGAGCGCGTCGACGATCGTCGGCACCACGTCAATGCATTCGGCGAACCGTCGCTCGACCATTCCGCGCGACGCGTCGGCGCGCGGATCGGGATCGCAGACGATGAGGGGCACGCGGATGATCTCGTCGTAGAGCAGCTCCTTCTCGCCCAATCCACGGTCGCCCGCGAACTCGCCATGGTCGGAAGCGAAGATGATCAGCGTGTCCGAGAGCCGGCCCGCGGCGTCGAGCGCATCGAGTACGCGGCCGAGGTGGTAGTCGAGCTGCGCGATCAGGCCCATGTACGCGGGACGCACGTGGCGTGCGACCTCCTCGCGTGCGAAGCTCACGCACTCGTCGTGCTCGCGGTAGGCGCGCACGACCGGATGCTCGTCCGGCGTACCGTCCTGCGGCCCGTGCACGATCGGTCCGACGTCCTTCTTCCGGAACAGCTTGTGAAACGGCGCGGGTGCGACGTAGGGCCAGTGCGGCTTCGCGTACGACAGGTGCAGCACCCATGGCGCGGCGCCCTGCGCGCGGATCCAGTCGAGCGCGAGATCCGTCATATAGGCGCTTTCCGAGTGGCGCTCTGCGACACGCGAAGGGAGGTGGGCGTTACGCAGGCGCCAACCGGGCACCACGCGACCGCCGTCGACCGCACTGACGACGAAATCCCTCCACGGGTCGGCGCTGTCGTAGCCGCGCGAGCGCAGCCAGTCGGCATAGCCCGACTCCGGCCCGGGCGGTGCGTGACCGTCATGGCGGTCGACGACGACGAAGCCGCCTTCGCGCAACAGCGCGCCACGCTCGGACTCGACCTCGATCCCGAAACGGGCCAGTGCTTCCGTGTCGGGCAGCACGTGCGACTTGCCGACGAGCGCCGCGGTGCGTCCGGCGGAGCGCAGGTAGTCCCCGAGCGTCAATTCAGCAGCGGATAACGGGACGCGGTTCCACGTCGCGCCGTGCGAGCTTACGTAGCGCCCGGTGTAGAAGGACATCCGTGACGGCCCGCATGCCCCTGCCTGCACGAACGCGTTGTCGAAGCGAACGCCGCGGGCTGCCAGCCGGTCGATATTGGGCGTTTCGACCGGCGACGGGCCGTAGCACGACACGAAGTCGCGGCGCAGCTGGTCGCACATGACGAACAGCACGTTGCGGACGGCGCTCATCGACGAGAGGTGGCGAGACGAGGTTGCGGCGCGCGGAACGATCGCCGCGCTTCGCAGCGGGACGGGATTCCGCGATAATGCCGGCTTTGCCGCCACCGGGCAACGCGGCCGGCGGCGTGCAATCGTGCCCAGGTGGCGGAACTGGTATACGCAGCAGACTCAAAATCTGCCGGCCGCAAGGCCATGAGGGTTCGATTCCCTCCCTGGGCACCATCCTCAATTCCAACAGCTACCCGGAAATCCACTTCACCGCCGATGGCAAAGTGGAGTATTCAGCCATCACGCGATTGTCATCGCAGACGTCAAAGTGTTTGTCTCGGCATTGTTTCCGATTGCATGGGTCCACGTTGACACCCGCTGCCGCCCGATCCCGTAACCGAATCGTTCGAGGTAATTGCCCTCGTCATCTTAGCGGCAACAACGTTGCAGGGTCCGTCATTGCCGCCGTCCTGACGGGCCTTCAAGTGCTCGGCCGTACAGCGCAATGATCTCGCTAGTTCGGGCGTCAGGTTGTGGCGGACGCGAAACGCCACTGGGTCATCCAGCCAGAGGGGCAAGTCGCAGTAGTAGCAGCGACCCGATTGACGGGCGTAGGCAGCAGCGCGCGAACGGACAAGGCGTGTGGGCATGATTGGCTCCATGAGTTATGGAACCCCTCTCGCCCAAAAGGCATCGACGGGGAACCGGCGGAGAAAGCTCCAGCCGGCCAAGACGGGCGGCCCAGAAATGGGACTACCCAGAAGTATTCTCCGCAATGAAGCCGCCCGTGGCAAACCCCCGGGGTATCGTGAAACGACGCCATTTTCATTCGTCGATTCAAGTAGATGTAGTCGCGCCGGGGCTGGCCGCGCAGGTCAGGGAAGCGGGTCGTGTCGGACATCCTATGACAATAGCATTGCCTCCACAGGCATTTAGCGCTAGCCTTTAATGTCCTTCCTCACGATAGGACTGACCATGGCCCTCTGGAAAGAGAACACGGCCCCCGCGCGGCCGACCCCCCTACCCCCGCTTCCCGAAGCGAAGGAACCGGCCCCGTACCAGGCTCCGCCAAAGCCCGCGGCGGTTAACAGTCCCAGTCTCGCCGCCGCAGCGCCCGCTCCGGTGCCACGTGCCGAGCCTCCCGCGCCGCGGAAGGAATCGCTGATCGCGGCCGACATCACTATCGAAGGCAAGATCGAAGGGGCTGGCAGCGTACGCATCGCCGGCAGTTTCAAGGGCGACGTCAACGTCCAGGGCGACCTCACGATCGAGTCCGGCGCCAAACTGACAGGCAGCGTGCGCGCCGACAATGTCACGATCGCCGGCGAGCTCGAAGGCAACGTCGAGGAGGCCACACGCGTTGAACTGACCCAGAGCGCAGTGGTCACCGGCGACGTGAAGGGCGGTTCGTTGACGGTCGTGGCCGGCGCCCGCATGCGCGGTCGAGCTGAATTCGGCTGGGACGACGACAAGGGCGCGAAAATGAGCAAGGGCAACTTCGTGGAGCGCACTGTCAGCTGATGAACCCGGTGCACCCGGGCGACCCGGGAGCGACCCGCAAGTGTCCGCACTGCCGGGAGACCATCCTCGAAAGCGCGATGGTCTGCCCGGCGTGCCGGCATCACCTGCGCTATGGTGCGAGCGCCGATGCGCCGCCCGCGCCTGCGGTCACGCCGCTGTCGATCGAAGGCAGCATCCGACATCCCGCGGACGGGGACCCGTGGGAATACACCGTCGTCGTGTCCATTCGTGACGATCTCGGCGTAGAGATCGCTCGCAAGCTCATCGGCGTGGGCGCGATCGATTCAAATGAGCAGCGCAGCTTCACGCTGTCGGTCGAAGCTGTGCCCGCCAAGAGGAGAGCTCCCGGAAAAGGTGGGACGCGGCACTAGCGGTGCGCGGAGATGCGGTTTCAGCGATTCATCTCCGCCAACGCATCGGTCAGCGGCCCTTCGATCGATCATGCCATCGTATCCCTGAAACGAATCGGGCGGCCTGGGCCGCCCGAAGTCTGCTCGGAGCAGTCGCGTCAGTGCGGGTCGAAAAGATCCACCGGTCAACCAATTCTGCTGAACCAAACGAGAGACAACAATGACGACGCGAGCAGCAGAACCACCGCCGCCGCGGCGAACAGGAACGTGATCTCGAAGTCCTTTCGCTCCAGGACGAACCGCGCATTGAGGTCTTGGTACACCTTCTTGAGGTCTTCGGCGGAGCCCGCGTGGAAATACGCGCCGTGGGTGATGTCGGCAATCGCCTGCAGCGTTTCCTCGTCGAGACGCACATAGATAGACCAGCCCTCACCCCCGACGATGCCGCCTTCTTTTGTCCCGAATCCAACCGTGAAGACCCGAACGCCCCGCTCCGCGACCATCTTGGCAGCATCCAGCGGATCCGGGCCCGTCGTCCTCCGGCCATCGCTCATCAGGATGATCGCGCCCGAATTGAAAGAACCCGGAGCAACCGGCGCGGACTCCTTCGGTTCCGGCTTGCGCGTCGAATCCCCGATGGCGTCGCGTGAAGACTTGCGCAACGGCCCACTCCTAAAATCGAGCGATTGCAGATCGATGCCAGCGTTGGGCAACAGCGCCGCAAGCGCAACATAGAGAGCGCTACCGGTGGCCGTGCCGCGCTGCAACTGAAACCGGTCGATGGCAGCGAGGAGATCGTCGCGATTGCTTGTCGGCGACTGCACGAGCATCGCGCTCCCGCCGAACGCAACCAGGCCGATGCGCACATCGGATCGTCGCTCATCGACGAACGCCTTCGCCGCAGCCTGCGCGGCCGTCAGCCGATTGGGGTCGACATCGGTTGCGCCCATGCTGAGCGAAACGTCTACCGCGAGGATGATTGTCTGCTGGAGGGACGGCAGGGTAATGCGGGCGGTGGGTCGCGCAATCGCAACAATCGTTACGATCATCGCCAACAGGAACAGCAAGGGCGGGATATGCCGCCGGACCTGGTGCCCCGGGGTCAAGGCTTGCCGTATCAGGCCCAAGCTCGCATACCTGAGGGCAGCTCGCTTTCGTCGCCGCAGCAAGAGTATGTACACGCCGACAAGCGCCGGCACGGCCAGCAGTAGCCAAAGCATGTCAGGCCAGACGAATTTCATTTCCGTCTTTCGCGCTGCATCCGTCTGCGGCAGCCGCACTGGCACCATTTCGCAACCAGGCTCCGCTTCGCGGTGATCATGCCGTGCTCATTCTGACATTGGCAACAGGCTGTCGACGGTCCCAGTTCGAGAGCAGACGGTCGGACTTTTCAGAAGCCGACGCTCCGAGCTCACCCGCGCGGGTCTTGATTGAGCTGTGCTCCGCAAATATTCGATCTCGGACGCGAACTGACCCCGCGGTGCGGCTTTCCCCGAGCTATGGCATGATCGCAGCGTGATCGTTTTCGTTCGAATCATCCACCTTGTCGGCTTGGTTGCGCTGTCCGTAAGACCTCGGCGATCCGTCGAAGCGGAGAACCTATTTCTTCGTCGCGAACTTGCGCTGTACCAAGAGCGCGGCGTCAAGCCAAGGCCCGTCCGCGTGCACACTGGGGTCAGGTTTGGGGGCAAGTGGCGAATTTCGTCGCTGTAGCCCCGCAGTGTGAATGTCTCCCTGGCACCAGAACCCATCTCAAAAACTGCTGTGCGCCCCGATTGCTTCGTCGTGTCCTTGCTCGCCCCTCGATGTACGTCTAGGTACTATCTCGGGGCTCAGTGCGGGCCTTCGCGCACCCGGGGCTGCTCGCGACGTTTTTGAGACGGGGCCCAATGCGCCGCCTCAAGCTTTCCGATTTCGATTATCGGCTCCCGCCCGAGCTGGTGGCGCAGGTGCCGACGGCCGAGCGTACCGGTAGCCGGTTATTGCACGTCGACGGCGCCGCTCTCGCGGACCTCGCGTTCACCGACCTGCCGCGCCTCGTCGCTCCGGGCGATCTCCTCGTCTTCAACGACACGCGGGTGGTCAAGTCGCGGCTCGCCGCGTTCAAGCCTAGCGGCGGCCGCGTCGAGCTGTTGCTCGAGCGTGTGCAGGGATCACATCGCGCGATCTTCCAGCTTCGCGCGAGCCATCCGCCCCGTGTCGGCGGTGCAATCGACCTACCCGGCGGGGTGCGTGCGATCGTGGTCGCTCGCCGCGACCGCTTTTTCGAGCTGGCCCTCGAAGGCGTCAACTCGGTGTACGACTATCTCGACCGTTGCGGCACCGTGCCGCTCCCGCCGTACATCGAGCGCGCCGCCGACGTCGACGACGAGGCGCGCTATCAGACCGTCTATGCGCGCCACGCCGGCGCGGTCGCCGCGCCGACTGCGGGTCTGCACTTCGACAACGCGATGCTCGCGACGCTCGCCGGCGCGGGAGTGGCCTCCGCATACGTAACGCTGCACATCGGCGCGGGCACGTTCCAACCGGTGCAGACGGAGGATCTCGCCGCCCATACGATGCATGCCGAGTGGTACCGCATCCCTGCCGCGACCGCCGATGCCATCGCCACCACGCGTGCGCGGGGCGGCCGCATCATCGCCATCGGGACGACGTGCGTTCGCGCGCTCGAGTCCGCCGCATTGGCCGGTGGCCGCGTCGCGCCGGGCGAAGCCGAGACACGCATGTTCATCACGCCGGGCTGGGCATTTCGTGTCGTCGACCGGCTTCTGACGAACTTCCATCTGCCACGGTCCACGCTGCTGATGCTCGTGTCAGCGTTCGCCGGTTGCGATGCGATTCGCGCTGCTTACGCGCACGCGGTCCGCGAGCGTTACCGTTTTTTCAGCTACGGCGACGCGATGTTGGTCGAGCGCGCCACACCACGCTGACGCCAAAACGAGACACCGCAAAGCGTCGTCGGAAGGCGACAAATGTCGTTCCGAATGCAATTCCTGCAACAAAGCTCGTGGTAAACGCGCGAATTCGCCGCCCACCACCTTGTCGGATGCGCGCGGAGTCGCTACTCTTGTGATCAATCGCATTCGTTGCGGAATGCGGCCTCGCAGCCAATGCGGGCGCCGCGCCGCGGTTCAATGAAAAATAGTCCGTTCCGCGGGGCCGTCGCCTGTGCGGTCTTGCTCGCCGCTATGGCGGTTGCGGTGCCCGCGCACGCGGTGCGCGTCGGTGTACTGTCGAACCATTACTTCGGGGAGACGGCGGCCGACTTCAACGCGCACGTCGCCGGGCACACCTTTACCGGAATCGACGTCGTGGCCGCCACGCCGTCGCTCGCGGCGCTCACCGCAAGCTACGATGTGCTTCTGCTGTTCGAGGACGGCACCTTTGCGAATGCGCCGAGTGTCGGTACCGTCGTCGCTGCCTTCGCGAACAGCGGGCGGCCCGTCGTGCTCGGGACCTTCTACGACCAGGATCGCAGCGACGCCAACCCGACGACCGACGGTCCGCCGCATGGCTGGGGCGAGCTCGAGGCGCTCGACCCGAACACGACCGACGGCGTAGCGACGCCATACGCTGCGCGATCGCTCAACACCGCGACGATGGCAGCGTATCCGCTCACGACGGGCCTTACGGCGCTGGCGAGTGCGAAATTCGCCGGCGGCAACGACGCGAAGCCCGGCACGCGAGTCGTGGCCGCGTGGACCCAGCCCAACGCCCGGGGCAAGGTGGATCCGGCGATCGCCTACCGGGTTACCGGGATCGCGTGCGTTATCCAGGTCGCGATTGCGCCGCAATATCCGACCCTTGGCACTGCGGGTGTCGACTACAGCGGCGATTTTTATCGCGCCTGGAAGAATGCATTCGATTTCGCGGCGACCGGTTGTGCCGCTGGCCCCGCGGCGAACGGAGCGGGCATCCCGACGCTGTCGGACTGGGGTCTGGCCCTCACGGCGCTCCTCGTCGCGGCAATCGGCTGGGGGCAGCGCCGGCGCGTGGTCCGTTCGGAGCGCCGCCGCTGACGGCGCGGCGCTCTGACCGAGCCAAAGCGATAAGTCGCACCGCTTCGCATGCAATTTGGCGTCCTCGCCACGTCGGGCCGCGCCCGGTGCGGGCGACTCTTGCTCGCGCATGGCACGGTCGACACGCCGGCATTCATGCCGGTCGGCACGTACGGCACGGTCAAGGCGATGGCGCCCAACGAGCTCGAGGAGCTCGGCGCGCAAATCGTCCTCGGCAACACGTTCCATCTGTGGCTGCGCCCGGGCGTCGACGTGATCGCTGCGCACGGTGGCCTGCATCGATTCATGGGCTGGCAGCGGCCCCTCCTCACCGATTCCGGCGGCTTCCAGGTGTGGAGCCTCGGCGCACTGCGCAAAGTGCACGAGGAAGGCGTCGCGTTCGCCTCGCCCGTCAACGGCGACCGGCTGCTGCTCACACCCGAGATCTCGATCGAGGTTCAGCGCGCGCTCGACGCCGACGTCGTGATGGTGTTCGACGAATGCACACCGTACCCGGCGACGCGCGACGCAGCGGCGCAGTCGATGGAGCTGTCGCTGCGCTGGGCGCGGCGCTCGCGCGCCGCGTTCGACGCGGGCGGCAATCCGAATGCGCTCTTCGGCATCGTCCAAGGCGGCATGCACGAGGATCTGCGCGAGACCTCGCTGGCCGGCCTGGAGGCGATCGGGTTCGACGGCTATGCGATCGGCGGCATGTCGGTGGGCGAGCCGAAGGACGAAATGCTGCGCGTGCTCGATCACGTGGCCGTGCGGCTGCCCGCCGCCCGGCCCCGCTACCTGATGGGTGTAGGCACGCCGGAGGATATCGTCGCCGGCGTGGCAGCAGGCATCGACATGTTCGATTGCGTTCTGCCCACCCGCAACGCCCGCAATGGCCATCTCTTCACCCGCTACGGCGACATCAGGATCCGCAATGCGGCGCACCGAACCGACACGCGACCGCTTGACGAGACCTGTACCTGCTACACGTGCCGCAATTTCTCGCGCGCCTATCTGCACCACCTGCAACGCGTCAACGAGATACTCGGGGCCCGGCTCAACACGCTCCACAACCTCCACTACTACCTGACGCTTGCCGGCGAGCTGCGCCGGGCGATCATCGACGACCGCTTCGCGGCGCATGTTGCCACCTTCGCCGCCGACCGCGCGCGCGCAGTGCCGGACTTACCCGAGGCCGCCTCCGGGGGTTAGGGCCTGTTCACGCTATATCCGCAAGTGCGAACGGGTGGCATGGGCCGCCAATCGAGGCACTTGACGAAGCCAAGACCGGGTGTCTTGGCGAGGAAAGTAACGAAGAGTGGCGGCCAAGGGCGCCCGTTCCCTTCGGGTTGCTGCCGAAAGAGCCATGCGCTGCGTTGCAAAGCCTCGCCGGGCAGCCGGCCCGCCTTCGTTTTGCGCCTTGCGCATGGCTCTTTCGGCCCTGCAACGCACATGTGGACATAGCGTGAACAGCCCTAAGGCGGCCTGCGGCGTCGTGGTAGAATTACCGGCTTCCCGCGCACGTCCCACAATCGCGCCGACGACGAACCGCAGACGTCTCGGCGCCCGCGTTGCACGCACCCGATCACGGAGGACAATCACGTGCTGCTCGAATTGCTGATCACCTCTGCCCACGCCCAGAGCGCACCGGCGAGCACGCCCGGCGGCGACCTGATGGCGTTCCTGCCGATGATCGCGATCTTCGTCGTCTTCTATTTCCTGCTCATCCGGCCGCAGCAGAAGCGGGCCAAGGAGACGAAGGCGATGCTCGAAGCGTTGCAAAAGGGCGACGAAGTGGTTACTGCAGGCGGCGTTGTCGGAAGGATCTCGAAGCTGGGCGACCAGTACGCGACAGTCGAAATCGCGCCCAATGTCGAGATCACCGTGCAGCGGGCGGCGGTCTCGCAACTCCTTCCCAAAGGCACGATCAAAGCCCTGTAAGGCCGCGCGGTCGGCGTTCCGCGTCGAGCGGATAGCTCGCGCCGATTCACGTGAACGTTGAATGTCGGCCCACCCCTCATGAATCGCTACCCGCTCTGGAAGTATCTGGTCATCGCCGCGGCGCTCCTGATCGGTCTCGTCTATACGCTGCCGAACTTTTTCCCCGAAGCGCCGGCCGTGCAAGTGTCGTCGTCGAAGGCCACGGTAAAGCTCGACAACGCGTTGTTGGGCACCATCGAGGACGCATTGAAGGCCGCCGCCATCCCGTACCGCGGCGCAACGCTGGACGCGACCGGCATCAAGGTGCGCTTCGCCGACCCTGATACCCAGCTCAAGGCCAAGGACGCGCTGCAGGGCAGGCTCGGCGACAACTACATCGTCGCCCTCAATCTGCTGTCGTCGTCGCCGCAGTGGCTGACCGCGATCGGCGCGTTGCCGATGTACCTTGGCCTCGACCTGCGCGGCGGCGTGCATTTCCTGCTGCAGGTGGATATGAAGGCGGCGCTCGACAAGGCCGCGGACCGCTACACGACCGACATCCGATCGCTGCTGCGCGAGAAAAAGGTTCAATACGCCGGCGTGAGCCGCGAGGGCACCAACGTCGTCGTCCGCTTCCGCGACGAAGCCGAGCGCACGAAGGCGCGCGGCGAGATCGAGAAGGCCTATGCCGACCTCCTCGTGCGCGAGGCGGAAGGCAGCGGCGGTGAACTGCGGCTCGTCGCGTCGTTGAAGCCCGAGGCGCAAAAGCGCATCCAGGACGGTGCCGTCCTGCAGAACATCACGATCCTGCGCAACCGAGTCAACGAGCTGGGCGTCGCCGAGCCGATCATCCAGCAGCAGGGAGCCGACCGTGTCGTCGTGCAGTTGCCCGGCGTGCAGGACACGGCGCGGGCGAAGGACATCCTCGGCCGCACCGCGACCCTCGAGATCCGGTTGGTCAACGAGGAATCCGGTGCGCTGGACCAGGCGATCGCGGGCCAAGTCCCGTTCGGCAGCGACCTTTTCACCGAACGCAACGGTGTGCCGGTGCTGGTCAAGCGGCAGGTCGTACTCACCGGCGACCGGATCAACGACGCGCAGCCGGGCTTCGACCAACGCAACAACGAGCCGGCCGTGCACGTCAACCTCGACGGCAGCGGCGCGCGCATCTTCAAGGAGGTGACGCGCGAGAACGTCGGCAAGCGGATGGCGATCGTGCTGGTCGAGAAGGGCAAGGCGGAGGTGATCACCGCGCCGGTGATCCGCGAGGAGATCGGCGGCGGCCGTGTCCAGATCTCGGGGCGCATGAACACGCGCGAAGCGAACGACATCGCGCTCCTGATGCGCGCCGGCGCGCTTGCGGCGCCGATGGAGATCGTCGAGGAGCGCACGGTCGGCCCGTCACTCGGCAAGGAGAACATCGACAAGGGATTCAATTCGGTCTCCTACGGCTTCGTTGTGATGGCGATCTTCATGTGCGCCTACTACCTGCTGATGGGGCTCATCTCGACCATCGCACTGTCGGTGAACCTGCTGCTCCTGGTCGCGATTCTGTCGATGCTGCAGGCGACCCTGACGCTGCCCGGCATCGCGGCGATCGCGCTGACGCTCGGCATGGCGATCGACTCGAACGTGCTGATCAACGAACGGATCCGCGAGGAACTGCGCTGGGGCGCCACCCCGCACGCCGCGCTGTCCGCCGGCTACGAGCGCGCATGGGGCACGATCCTCGACTCGAACGTGACGACGCTGATCGCCGGTGTCGCGCTGCTGATCTTCGGTACCGGGCCGGTGCGCGGCTTCGCCGTCGTCCATTGCCTGGGCATCATGACGTCGATGTTCTCGGCGGTTTTGGTGTCGCGCGGCATCGTCAATCTGATCTACGGCAACCGCAAGCACCTCGCCAAGATCTCGATCGGCCAGGTGTGGCAGCCTGCCGCGAACACGGGAGCCACGAAGTGAGGCCGGAAGCGGACGGCGCGCGGCGAAGTATCGCCCGGGGTCCGCATTCCGTCGCGGCGGCTGCCCCCGTGGGGCGCGCCGGGATCATCATCGTGTGAAACGGGCTGGCGTCGACGCCACGCCGGCCGGAAAATCGACCACCATGGAATTCTTCCGCATCAGCCGCGACATCCCGTTCATGCGGCACGCGCTCACGTTCAACGTGATCTCGGGGGTCACGTTCGTGCTCGCCGTGTTCTTTCTCGCCTTCCACGGCCTCAATCTCGGCATCGATTTCCGCGGCGGCACGCTGATCGAGGTCAGCTACGACAAGGCGGTCGACTTCACCCACATGCGGGCGGCGATCGACAAGCTGAACCTCGGCGAATACGCGGCGCAGAGCTTCGGCACTTCCAACACGGCGCTGATCCGGCTGCCGCTGAAGGAAGGCGTCTCGAGCGCCCAGCTCTCCGAGCAGGTGATGGCGGTGCTGAAGGCGGACGACCCGTCGGCGCGGCAACAGCGGGTCGAGTTCGTCGGACCGCAGGTCGGCAAGGAGCTCTTCGAGAACGGCGCGCTCGCGCTGCTTCTGGTGTCCCTCGGCATCGTCGGATATCTTGCGATGCGCTTCGAATGGCGTTTCGCGGTGGCCGCCATCATCGCCAACCTGCACGACGTGGTGATCATCCTCGGCTTCTTCGCGTTCTTCCAATGGGAATTCTCGCTGCCGGTCCTGGCGGCCGTGCTCGCAGTGCTGGGCTACTCGGTGAACGAGTCGGTCGTCATCGCCGACCGGATCCGCGAGAATTTCCGCAAGATGCGCAAGGCCACCGTGACGCACGTGATAGACAACGCGATCACCAGCACGATCTCGCGCACGATCATCACCCACGGCATGACGCTGATGATGGTGCTGTCGATCCTCTTCTTCGGGGGCGAGACGCTGCATTACTTCGCGCTGGCGCTGACCATCGGCATCTGCTTCGGCATCTACTCGTCGGTGCTGGTGATGGCGCCCATCGTCATGTGGCTCGGCGTTTCGCGCGAAGACCTGGTCAAGCCCGAGCGCCGCGGAGAGGGCGGAGCGGAGAAGATCCTGCCCTGAGAGCCGGGTCGAAAACCCGGGACAGGGCGAAGCTCTCCGGAGCCGCACCACGGGCGCCGGCGAGCAAGCGGGAAAACCCGCTCCGATCCCCGTTTTCCTGCTCCCTCCTCCCATGCTGACAACGCTCTTCTACTCGCTGCTCGCGCTGGATCAGACCGTCGCGCAACTTGCCGTCCAGTATGGGCATTGGCTCTACGGGCTGCTGTTCCTGATCATCTTCGCCGAGACGGGCCTCGTCGTATTCCCGTTCCTGCCCGGGGACTCGATCCTGTTCATCTCCGGTACCGTCGTCGCGACGGCGGGCCTCGACATTCACCTGCTCGCTGCGGTGCTTGTCGCGGCGGCGGTCCTCGGCGACACGGTCAATTACTCGGTCGGGCACTACATCGGCCCGCGGGTTTTCGACAAGCCCGATTCACGCTGGTTCAAGCAGGCGCACCTGCGGCGCACGCAGGCTTTCTACGACAAATACGGCGGCGTCACGATCATCATCGGCCGCTTCGTGCCGATCATTCGCACCTTTGCACCCTTCCTCGCGGGGGTGGCGGGGATGTCCTACCGCCGGTTCCTGTCGTTCAACGTGGTTGGCGGCTTTCTCTGGATCACGTCGCTCGTCTATGCCGGCTACCTGTTCGGCAATATTCCGTGGGTCAAGCAGAACCTGACACTGATCGTCCTCGGCATCGTCGTGATATCCCTGATTCCGGCGGCCACGACGTTCGTCAAGGAACGGCGGAGCCGCGCCCACGGCGAAGCGCCGCGCTGACCGCACGCGCGCCCGGATCCGGCCGCCGTCAGACCCGCTTCGCCAGCATGGCGGCCATGCCGACGTAGCTCGCCGGCGTGAGCGCCTTCAGGCGCGCCCTGGCATCGGCGGGAATCGCCAGAGCATCGATGAAAGCATGCAGACTTTCGCGCGTGATACCGGTGCGACCGCGTGTCAACGCCTTGAGCTGCTCGTAGGGATCGGGAACGCCATGGCGGCGCATCAACGTCTGGATCGGCTCGGCCAGCACTTCCCAGTTGGTGTCGAGATCGGCGGCGATACGCGCCTCGTCGACATCGAGCTTGGCCATCCCCTGCTGGAGCGACGTCCAGCCGAGCAATGCATGCCCCAGCGCGACGCCCATGTTGCGCAGGACCGTCGAGTCGCTCAGGTCGCGCTGCCACCGTGACACGGGCAGCTTCTCCGCCATGTGACGCAACAGCGCGTTGGCGAGACCGAGGTTGCCCTCGGAGTTCTCGAAATCGATCGGGTTGACCTTGTGCGGCATCGTCGAGGAGCCGACCTCGCCCTCTTTTGTCCGCTGCCGGAAATAGCCGAGCGAGATATAGCCCCAGAGGTCGCGGTCGAGGTCGATCAGCACGGTATTGGCATGCGCGAGCGCATCGAAGAGCTCCGCCATGTAGTCGTGCGGCTCGATCTGCGTCGTGTACGGGTTGAACTCGAGGCCAATGGAGCGGACGACCTTCGCCGCGAGCCGCTCCCAGTCGGCGTCCGGATAGGCGACGACGTGCGCGTTGTAATTGCCCGTGGCCCCGTTCATCTTGCCCTTGATCGGCACGTGGCCAATCGCCGCGATCTGGCGCTCGACCCGCGCGCAGACGTTGGCCATTTCCTTGCCCAGCGTCGTCGGCGTAGCCGGCTGGCCGTGCGTGCGCGCGAGCATCGGCAGTGCGGCATGGGCGTGCGCGAGCTCACGCAAGCGGGCTGCGATGGCAGAAAGCTCCGGCAGCAGGATCGTGCGCCGGGCGTCGGCGAGCGTAAGCCCATGCGCAAGATTGTTGATGTCCTCCGACGTGCACGCAAAATGGACGAACTCGCCGACACGGGCGATTTCCGGCACGGCCGCGATGCGCTCTTTCAGCCAGTACTCGACCGCCTTCACGTCGTGGTTCGTCGTGCGCTCGATAACCTTTATGCGCTCGGCGTCGGCCGGCGTGAATGATGCCGCGATCGCCTCGAGCGCCGCGCGCGCCGCGGCGCTGAACGGCGCGACCTCGGGAATCGCCGGCTCGGCGGACAGCGCGACGAGCCACGCGATCTCGATCCGCACGCGCGCGCGGATCAGTCCGAACTCGCTGAAATGTTCGCGCAACTTCGCGACCTTCGCGGCGTAGCGGCCGTCGAGCGGCGACAGCGCCGTGAGCGTGGAATCGGGAGCGGACATCGGAGCGCGACGCGGACAGTTGGCCTCCGGAAACCCGTGCGAGTGTAGCACGCCGGCGAATGGGATCGCACCGGCGCGAATGCGCGGAACGGCTGATGGCGCCGCATACCGCTTGGCCTCCGTGCGCGCAACACCGATGCTATAATTTGCGCCCGGTTTTCATTTCTGCGCCGCCCCTTGCTCAAACTGATCGCCTCGCTGACGAGCCCGTACGCGCGCAAGGTCCGCGTCGCACTCGCCGAGAAGAAGATCGAATGCGCAGCTCGTCCTGGATTCGCCGTGGACGCCGGGCAACAACGTTGCCGAATTCAATCCGCTCGGCAAGATCCCGGTGCTGGTCATGGAAGACGGCACGACGATCTACGACTCGCGGGTGATCGTCGAGTATCTCGACACCGTGAGCCCGGTGAGCCGGCTGATTCCCGAGCCGTCGCGCCAGCGCATCGCGGTCAAGCGCTGGGAAGCGCTCGGCGACGGCATCTGCGATGCCGTGGCGGCCATCGTGCTCGAGAGGAGGCGGCCGGCGCGGCAACAAAGCAATGACTGGGTCGATCGCCAGCAGCACAAGATCGCGCTGGGTGTCGCTGGAACTCGCGCGGGACCTCGACGAGAAGCCGTGGTGCAGCGGCGAAGGCTATTCGCTTGCCGACATCGCCACCGGCTGCGCGCTCGGCTACCTCGATCTGCGCCAGCCCGAACTCGACTGGCGCGCACAGCACCCCAATCTTGCGCGGCTCGCCGAGAAGCTCGCGAAGCGCCCGTCGTTCGCGGAGACGGTTCCACCCGTGGCCTGACGCGGCCCGCGCGCGGGCAGTACGGCGCACACTCCAGCGCGGAGTGGCAGGCGCGCTAATTCGGTAACGCCTACGGTATCAAGAAAAGGCCCGCATCGCGGCGGGCCTTTTTTCGTGCATCGTAACCGCGCCTACGTGCTCGTCGTCACCATCGTATCGCCGGTCAGGTTCGGATACCGGACATGCTCGACCAGTTCCTGCGACCTCGCGGTTGGGTGCCGGCGTCAGCAAGCTGACGACGATGATGACCACGAACCCGAGCGGCACGCCCCAAAGGCCGGCCGAGATCGCCCCGATGCCCCACCACGTGTGGTCGGCGATCGAACCGGTGACGCCGAACACGCCGCGCAGCCAGGGCTGGGTCGTCGCCATGTAGTAGAAGGTAATGCCGAGGCCGGCGATCATGCCCAGGGTCGCCCCCCACTTGTTGGCGCGCTTCCAGAAGATCCCGCATACGAGCGCCGGGAAGAACGCCGCCGCAGCGAGCGAGAACGCCGCCGACACGAGGAACAGGATGTCGGCAGGCTTCTGGGCGGCCACGGTCGCGCGCAATGAGTGCGACCACGAGCAGCAGGATCTTCGATATCGTCACGCGGCGGGCGGTGGACGCGTTCGGATCGAGCATCTTGTAGTAGAAATCGTGCGACAGCGCGTTGGCGATCGTCAGCAGCAAGCCGTCCGCGGTGGACAGCGCCGCCGCCAGTCCACCCGCTGCCACGAGGCCCGAGATCACGTATGGCAGGCCGGCGATCTCCGGTGTGGCCAGCACGATGATGTCGCCGCCGATGGACATCTCGGCGAGTTGCACGATGCCGTCCTTGTTGATGTCGACGATCGACAGCAGCGCTGGATCCACCTTCGTCCACGAAGCGACCCACTGCGGCAACTTCGCGAACTCGGATCCGACCACGAACGAATAAACGTCGAACTTCGCGAGCACGCCGAGCGCGGGCGCCGTGAAATACAGCAGGAAGATGAAGAACAGCGACCAGAACACCGATTCCCGCGCCTGCCGCACCGATGGCGTCGTGTAGTAGCGCATCAGGATGTGCGGAAGGGCCGCGGTGCCGACCATCAGGCAGAACACCAGCGCGAGGAAGTTGCGGCGCGAAACGTCGCGCGCGGCGTCGTCCTTGCCGGGAAACGCCTCGGCGTGGCGCAACGGCGGCGCCGCGCGCGCAATGAGGCCGGCATCCTTCGTCCACTGCGCCTTCGCGGCCGCGGCGTCCTTCGGAAAGGCCGCGAGCGCCGTCTCGGCCGCCGTCATTTGCTCGGCCGGAGCGTTCTCCGCCTTCACCTTCTCGACGGCGGCGGCGAGCTTCGCCCTTTCGGAGTCGTACGAGCCGGGCAGTCCCTTCAGCTTCGCGTTGGCGTCGTCGGCCCGCGCCTTGAAGATGTCGCGGACCTGCAGTTCCTTCGGATCCTTGATGAATTTCTCTTCGAGCGCGGTGACCTTCTCGAGTTGCTTGCCGTAGACGAGCTGCGGCAGCGGAATGCCGGTCTGCTTCACCGACAGCCAGACCACCGGGATCATGTAGGCGATGATCAGGATGATGTACTGCGCCACCTGCGTCCAGGTCACCGCCCGCATTCCGCCGAGGAACGAGCACACCAGGATGCCCGCCGAGGCCCAGGAAAATGCCGAGCTCGAACGCGACACCGGTGAGGCGCGTGGTGATGAGGCCGACGCCGTAGATCTGCGCCACCACGTAGGTGAACGAGCACAGGATCGCGGCGAAGATCCCGACGGTCCGCGGAAGGTGGCCGCCGTAGCGTGCGCCGAGGAAGTCGGGAATCGTGAACTGGCCGAACTTGCGCAGGTACGGCGCGAGGAACAGCGCGACCAGGCAGTAGCCGCCGGTCCAGCCCATGACGAACGCGAGGCCGCCGAAGCCGGTCAGGTAGAGCGTTCCGGCCATGCCGATGAACGACGCGGCGCTCATCCAGTCCGCGCCGGTGGCCATGCCGTTGAACAACGCGGGTACGCGCCGACCGGCGACGTAGTACTCGGCGGCGTCGGACGTCCGGCTCATCACGCCGATGCCGGCGTAAAGACCGACGGTCGCGAGCAGGAAGATGTAGCCGATCCACGCGCGCGTCAGGCCCATCTGCTCGGCAATCGCGAGCAGCACGACGAAGAGCGATGAAGCCGCCGGTGTACCAGGTGTACACCTTCTTGAGCTGCGTGTTGAATCCGCTTTGTGCGAGCCGCCGAACATGCCTCCGCCTGTCCCGGCGTTGCTGGACTCGCGCTCGTCATTATTCGTCTTCCCCTTCATGCACGTCGTAGTCGAGGTCGAGCTCGTTCATGTAGCGCGCGTAGTACCAGATGATGACGACATAGATGACGAGCGAACCCTGTGCGGCCATCCAGAACGCGAACGGCCAGCCGAAGAACTTGAACGACTGAGGTCGCGCGCGAAATAGCTCCAGAACGAAGGTGACCAGGAACCAGATGAAAAGCAGGATGGCCGTGATGGTCAGATTCTTGTGCCAGTACTCCAGATGTTGCTGGGTCAACTGCATGGCAGGCTCCTCCTGATGAACAACGACGAACATCCGTGAACCCCGGAACGGTTCGCCGGTGCCGCTTCTTGTTGTGCTTGTCCCCCGGCCCCGATCTTTCTCGTTATGCTCCGGCACTGCCCGCTGGTGACCGGGCGGCCAAATTTCGGCGAGTATAGCCGACCTTTCCGGCCACGCAAGACCCGTCGGTCTGCCTGGCGATTGCTGCGGTGCGGTGTTCCGCGCGGGAACCTGCACACTGTCGTCCCTACGACAATGTTTTCGCCTTCAGCCCCGTTTCGCGCTCAAGCTGCCGTGCCACCTTGGGCTCGAATCGGGCCAATTGGTCGAGGGCCTTCTGCGTTTCCTCGGGCCGGCCAAGCTCATGTTGGACGCGCGCCAGCTGGTACCACCCGTAGGGACTCATCGGCTGCAGCTTCGTATTGCGCTTGAGCGGCGCAACCGCCTCCTCCGGACGCCTGCGGTCGAGATCAGCGACAGCGCGAGGCCGTACAGCGCCCGATCGTGGTCGGGGTTGATCTCGAGCGTCGCGGCGGAACGCCGCCATCGCGCGATCGTGATCGTTTCGTTCCTGCAGCAGGTAACCCCGATTGAAATGCGCCTCGGCATCGTCGGGCTGCAACGCCACGACGCGGTCGAACATGCGCAAGCGCCTCGCGCTTCCTTCCCTGCTGCGCATAGTGGAACCCGATCGCAGGCGAGCGCGAGCGCGTCGTCCGGATCGAGCGCGAGCATCTTCCTGTAATACTGCGAGCGCGCCGGTCGCGCTGCCGGAAGAGCACGCACCAGGCCGCCAGGTGATTGTAGAACCAGCGGACTACGGTCCTCGGCATCGCGGCTAGGAGCGACTGTGCAGGCATTGCGCAGCAGTGAGCCCGTGCCGCGCGCAGGCGGCGCCGATCTCCAACGTCACCCACGCGTAGCCGACCAGAAGCAGCGACAGCGCCACCAGCGGCAGATGCCGGTCGGCAATAAACCTCGGCGTGATCCACCGGCAGAGCCGCGAAAACGGCGAGCCAACTGTCTCGAGCACGCGATAGAAGAAATTTGCCTTCGGATCCTGCCCGAACATGCGTGCCAGCACGTGCACGATTCCCTGCCCCGCGAGCGCGAGCAACGGAATGGCGAGCAGCAGCTGCGCCAGCCGGAGCCAGAACAGCGTGGAAGCGAGATCAGCCAACGAGGGGCACCGGATCACGCCTTTGGCGCAGGCGGATCAGCTCAACTCCTTCAACTGCTCCAGGATCGCCGGATTTTCGAGGGTCGAAACGTCCTGCGTGATCGCCTCGCCCTTCGCGATCGAGCGCAGCAAGCGGCGCATGATCTTGCCCGAGCGCGTCTTCGGCAGGTTGTCGCCGAAGTGGATGTCCTTGGGTTTCGCGATCGGACCGATCTCCTTGCCGACCCAGTCACGCAACTCCTTCGCGATCTTGTGCGCTTCGTCACCCACCGGCCGGGACCGCTTCAGGACCACGAATGCGCACACCGCTTCGCCCGTCATGTCGTCCGGACGGCCGACCACGGCGGCCTCGGCGACCATCGGATTCGCGACCAGCGCCGATTCGACCTCCATCGTGCCCAAGCGGTGGCCGGAAACGTTCAGCACGTCGTCGATGCGGCCCATGATCGTGAAATAGCTGTGCGCCTTGTCGCGCACGGACCCGTCGCCGGCGAGGTAGAGCTTGCCGCCCAGTTCCTCTGGATAGTAGGCCTTCCGGTAGCGCTCGGGGTCGCCCCAGATCGTGCGGATCATCGCCGGCCAGGGCCGCTTGATGACGAGTATTCCGCCGTGGCCATTCTCGACGTCGTGTCCTGTTTCATCGACGATCGCCGCCATGATTCCCGGGCAGGGGCAGCGTGCACGAGCCGGGGACGAGCGCCGTGACGCCCGGCAGCGGGCTGATCAGGTGGCCGCCCGTTTCGGTCTGCCACCACGTGTCGACGATCGGGCAGCGGCCGCCGCCGACGTTCGTGTGGTACCACATCCATGCCTCGGGATTGATCGGCTCGCCGACGGTGCCGAGCAGCCGCAGGCTCTTCAAGTCGTAGTTCGTCGGCGCGGTCGCCGGCGTGACGCCGGAGGCCTTGATCAGCGACCGGATCGCCGTCGGCGCCGTATAGAAGATCGAGACCTTGTGCTTGGCGATCGTCTGCCAGAAACGGCCCGCGTCCGGATACGTGGGGATGCCTTCGAACACGACCTCGGTCGCGCCGACCGCGAGCGGCCCGTAGGTGATGTACGTGTGGCCGGTTACCCAGCCGATATCGGCCGTACACCAGAAGACGTCGGAGGGCTTGATGTCGAACACCCAGCGCATCGTCAGCATTGCCCATAGCAGGTAGCCGCCGGAGCTGTGCTGGACACCTTTCGGCTTCCCTGTCGAGCCCGAGGTGTAGAGAATGAACAACGGATGCTCGGCGCCAACCCATTCGGGCTCACAGGTGTCGGCCTGCTGCGCGAGGAGCTCGTGCAGCCAGACGTCGCGCGGTGCCGAGAATGGAATATTGCCGGCGGTCCGCTTGTAGACGATCACATGGCGAATGCCCTCGCATCCGCCCATCCCCAATGCTTCGTCGACGATCGTTTTCAGCGGCAGATGCTTGCCACCCCGCGCCTGCTCGTCGGCGGTAATGACCGCGACGGCGCCGGCGTCGATGATCCGCTCCTGCAGCGACTTCGCCGAGAACCCGCCGAATACGACCGAATGCGTAGCGCCGATCCGCGCGCAGGCCTGCATCGCGACCACGCCCTCGATCGACATCGGCAGGTAGATGAGGACGCGGTCGCCCTTGCGGATTCCGTACGACTTCAGCCCGTTCGCCAGCCGGCAGACGCGGTGGTAGAGCTCCCGGTACGTCACCTTCGTTACCGAGCCATCGTCCGCTTCGAAAATGATCGCGACCCTTTCCGCATTGCCGTTGGCGAGGTTGCGGTCGAGGCAGTTATAGGAGACGTTGAGCTGCCCGTCGTCGAACCACTTGTAGAACGGCGCGTTCGACTCGTCGAGCGCCTTCGTGAACGGCTTGTGCCACAGGATCTCGTCGCGGGCGTGCTTCGCCCAGAAGCCGGCGAAATCCTTCTCGGCGGCGGCATTGAGCGCATCGAAATCCGCCTTCTTGACGTTGGCCTGCGCGACGAATGCGCGCGGCGGCTCGAAGATCCGGGTCTCGTTCGAAACCGACTCGATCGTGGACATGCTTCGCTCTCCTCGTTGGGGCATGCCGGCACCCGCGGACCGGGGCCGGCTCTGGAATTGGCAAACATCGCAGTCTAACCAACAGCGCGCACCCCGTGCAACGCGCCGGCGTTGACATGGCGCAAGGGAGGAGCAGGATGGGCAAGAGACCTCGCGAATGCGCCGGGGCGACTCCGGCGCATTGTCGGCCGGATGACAATGGCAACGCGGCTGCGCCCGTTGGGCGCGGTACGGCACGCACGGATGATAAACTCCCATGTGACATCAATGCCTTGGCTGGCGGGCTTTGGTTTGCGGCCCTCACGCCCGATCCGCGATCGTGCTCCGCGGACGCTCGACGCGCCGCCACCGACCACTGACCGTCATCTCCAGAGGATCCCCATGGCCGCCATCCGCCAGAACGATTTCATCGACAGCGTCGCCGACGCACTGCAGTTCATTTCCTACTACCATCCGCAAGACTACGTGGAGGCATTGGGCGAGGCCTACGCCGCCGAGCAATCGCCCGCGGCGAAGGACGCCATCGGGCAGATCCTCACCAATTCGCGAATGTGTGCAGAAGGCCACCGCCCGATCTGCCAGGACACCGGGATCGTCGTCGCGTTCGTGAAGAGTCGGCATGGACGTGAAATGGGACGGGGTCACCTTGCCGGTCGCCGAAATGGTCAACGAAGGCGTGCGGCGTGCCTATACCGATCCGGACAACAAGCTGCGCGCGTCGATCGTCACCGACCCCGCCGGCGCGCGGAAGAACACGAACGACAACACGCCGGCGGTCGTCCATTTCGATCTCGTCCCCGGAAACACTGTCGAGGTGAAGATCGCCGCGAAAGGTGGCGGCTCCGAGAACAAGTCGAAGTTCACGATGCTGAACCCGTCCGACTCGATCGTCGACTGGGTCGTGAAAACCCTGCCCACGATGGGCGCCGGCTGGTGCCCGCCGGGGATGCTCGGCATCGGCATCGGCGGTACGGCGGAAAAAGCGATCCTGATGGCGAAGGAAGCGCTGATGGAGCCGATCGACATGCATGCATTGCGCAAGCGCGGGCCGAAGAATGCGCTCGAGGAATTGCGCATCGAGCTCTTCGACGCGGTCAATGCGCTGGGCATCGGCGCCCAGGGTCTGGGTGGCCTGTCGACCGTGCTGGACGTGAAGATCCTCGACTATCCGACGCACGCGGCATCGAAGCCCGTCGGCATGATTCCCAATTGCGCGGCCACGCGACACGCGCACTTCACGCTCGACGGGAGCGGCGCGGCGCGGCTCGAACCGCCGGACCTCTCGCGCTGGCCCGACGTGCGCTGGGAACCCTCCGCGGCTGCGACCCGCGTCGATCTCGATACGCTCACACCGGCCGAGGTCGCGACGTGGAGACCGGGACAGACGCTGCTTCTCAACGGCCGGATGCTGACCGGCCGCGATGCCGCGCACAAGCGCATCGCCGACATGCTGGCGAAAGGCGAGCGGCTGCCGGTGGATTTCCGCAACCGCGTCATCTATTACGTCGGCCCCGTCGATCCCGTGCGCGACGAAGTCGTCGGCCCCGCGGGGCCGACAACCGCGACGCGCATGGACAAGTTTACCGAGATGATGCTCGCGCAGACCGGGCTCATCGCGATGATCGGCAAGGCTGAGCGCGGCCCGGTCGCGATCGATGCGATCCGCAGGCACAGGGCGGCCTACCTGATGGCGGTTGGCGGCGCCGCCTACCTCGTGTCCAAGGCGATTCGGCGCTCGCACGTCGTCGCGTTCGGCGACCTCGGCATGGAAGCGATCTACGAATTCGAGGTCAGGGACATGCCCGTCACCGTGGCCGTCGACGCTAGTGGCACCTCGGTGCATCAGACCGGTCCGCGCGAGTGGCAGCAACGCATCGGCAAGATCCCTGTCGCGAGTTGAGAATCTGGCGCAAATCGACTCGGTCACGCGTCCGGCCCGGGCCTGTCGAAGGACGCGCCGAAGTGCGTCGCCTGCGCCCGCAGCCACGGATCGATTCGCCGTGCGTCCTTGGTCACTGCTCGAGACAGGCTGTCGCCTCACCGCAAGCGTTTGCGGCGGACGTGCCAGATCGCGTAACACCGTGTTCAACGAAACGAGTGGCACGGTGTATGCTTACAATCCCCTATTCCCGATAGGACCAAAGGGAATGTCCGCGATGCACCCCAGATTGCCATGAGCTGCCGTAAGCACGCGGCGCCTGCGGTGCGCGAACGCACAAGACCAAGGTGATCGCCACGGAGACCGGTATGCGGGCGGCTCACGCCGCGCCGCCGCGAGAAGCATGTGCGCGGTGCGCGCGGACGAGCGTTTCCGGCGGGGCCGGCGCGTGGCGACACGCGCCGTGGCGCGACCATCGCGCGCGAGCGTTCACATGAAACGCCTCCGCCGGCACCTCGGGCCGCTCGCGACCGACACGATTTCGCCGCTCAACCTGCCGCCGGTGCGGATGGGACTCCTGACGAAGCTCAACCTGCTCACCGTCGGGCTCATCTTCCTGACGGCAATCGCCACCACCGGCTTCTACCTGTGGCAAAAGTACCGCGTCGAGGACAGCGAGCTGCGCTCACAGGGTTCGACCATGGTGACCATGCTGGCCGAGATGTCGGAGTCCGGATTCGGAACGAACGACCGCAAGCGCCTCGATGCAGTCCTCGGCAACCTGAATCCGGATGACGATGTTGCATACGTGTGCGTACTCGACGCGAACCTCCAGCCGATCCTGGAGCGGCGGTTCACCGATTCGCTGCGCAACGCCGAGCTGCCCGCCCTCGCAAGGGACGCGCCGCTCCCGGCGCCCGGCGCAATCGGTTCGACCGACTACATGATCCAGGGCCGGCGGTACATTGAACTGATCGCGCCGATCGCGAGCCTCGTGCCGACGCCGGCCGCGGGCATCGGCGATGCGAACGGCGACGTCCCCGCCGAGACCGCGGGCGTGCCAGCTGCGCGCGGCCCGCGCTCCCGCCGGATACATCCGGATCGGCATGACGTCGGAGCGGCAGCTGGCGCAGTTCCGCAAGCACGTCATCGGCGCGCTTTCGGTCGTCGGCCTGCTCGTCGTGCTCGCGATCGGCGCGACGCTGCTCTTGACGCGGCGCCTCGTCGCCCCGATGCGACGGTTGATGCGCGCGGCACGTGCGGTCGGCTCGGGCAAGCTCGACGTCTACGTGCCGGCCAGCTCCGGCGACGAGCTCGGCCTCCTCACTCACACGTTCAACCATATGACGCAACGCCTGTCGGAATCGCAGGCGGAGGTCGCGACGTACCAGCGCACGCTCGAGGACAAGGTCGCGCAGCGGACGAAGGAACTCGAGATCGCCACGGCGCACGCGTACAAGCTCGCACAGCACGACATTCTGACGGGTCTGCCCAACCGGTCGCTGTTGAACCAGCGCCTGAAGCAGATCCTCGCGCAGGCGCAGCGCGACGGTACCCACGTCGCATGTCTGTTCCTCGACTTCGACCATTTCAAACGGATCAACGACACGCTCGGCCACGATTCCGGCGACCAGCTGCTGCAGGCGGTCGCGCAGCGGCTCACTTCCGCCGTGCGTGAATCCGACACCGTCGCGCGGCTCGGAGGCGACGAGTTCGTGCTGATCCTGCCGGGGCTCGACCCGGCGCATGCGACCTTCGAAACGATGACCGTGCTCGCCCGCGTCCGCGAGTCCTTCCTCGCGCCGTTCCGGCTCGCGGACCAGACGCCGACGCTGACCTCGTCGATCGGCGTCTCGATGTACCCGCTCGATGCGACGGACCCGGTGAGCCTGATCAAGCAGGCCGACACGGCGATGTACGCGGCAAAGGAAGCCGGGCGCAACGCCTACCGCTTCTACACGGCGGACATGAACGCGCGCGTCCAGCTGAGGCTGCAACTGGAAACCGACATGCGGCGCGGTCTGATGGACGACGAATTCTTCCTCGTCTACCAGCCGCAGATCGAGATGCAAACGGGCCGCGCCGTCGGCGTCGAGGCCCTGGTACGGTGGCGCGATCCCGAGCGCGGCGTCATATCGCCGTCCGAGTTCATCCCGATCGCCGAGGAGTCCGGGATGATCCAGGCGCTCGGTGCACGCGTGCTGCGCGACGCCTGCCGGCAGGTTGTCGCGTGGCACCGGCACGGGATGATGCTGCGGCTATCGGTCAACCTGTCGGTTCAGCAGCTGCAGCACGACAGCTGGCTCGGAATCGTCGACGAGGCGCTGTCGGCGAGCAGCCTGCCGGCGCATTACCTCGACCTCGAGATCACCGAGAGCGTCATCATCACGCACCCGGAGAAGGCCGTTGCGACACTGGTCAAGCTGAAGCAGCGCGGCGTGTCGATCACCGTCGACGACTTTGGCACCGGCTACTCGAGCCTGTCGTACCTGGCGCGGCTACCGATCCAGGCGGTGAAGGTCGACCAGCGCTTCGTCCACGGGCTCGAGCAGAACCGCAATGACGAGGCGATCACGCAGGCGATTGTCGCCCTGTCGCATTCGCTCGGCCTGCGCGTGATCGCCGAGGGCGTCGAGACCGCTGCCCAGTTCGCCTTCCTGAAACGTCACGGCTGCGAGGAAGCGCAGGGCTTCCTGATCTCGCACCCGCTCGAGGAGCCCGAGCTGCGCAATTGGTACCGGATGCAGGAAACGGAGAACCGGATTGTCGGCCGTCAGAGCGACATGTGGCAGCCGGGGGGATAGAGACGATTCAGTCTGTCGTGGGCCGCAGGTCCGTCGGAACATCGACGTCGCGCAGAATGCCCGGATCGTCGACGTCGATGCGCACGACGCGATCGTGATGTGCGGCGACGACGGATTTGGCACCCTCGTCACCGGTCAGCGCGAGAAGTGCTGTTTGGCACGTTCTCCCGAACCCGATCGGATGCCCGCGCTCGCCGGCATGGAACGGCGCCACCACCGGCACACCCTCCGCGACCGCCGCCACGACACGCGCGATCGTCGACGGCTTGATCCACGGCATGTCGGCGAGCGCGACAATCCACGCCGCCGCGTCTGGTGTCGCCCGCACCGCACAGGCGATACTGGCTCCCATGCCGTCGTCGGCATTGTGGACAGCGGACCACACGTGCCCCGGCGGCTCCGAGCGTGGCCGCGAGGGCCGGATCGTCCGGCCGCACGACAGCCACGACCTGCGGAACCGCTGCGAGCAGATGCCTCGCCGCGGCAGCGCCGACGCATTCGCCGGTGACATCGCCACCCGGCAGTACGGCGAGCAGCTTGGCGCCGCCGAACCGCGCCGCGCGACCGGCGGCGAGCAGGATTCCGACGATTGTTGGGGTCATTCGGGCAGGAGCCTGAACTTGCCGTCCTTGACGGTGACGAGCACGCGCGCGCGTTCGTCCATCCCGTTGTGATTCGTCGGCGACATGTTGAACACGCCCTGACAGCCGACGATCTCGCGCTCCCTTTCGATCGCGTCACGTAGTGCCGAACGGAACGCCTCGGTACCGGGCTTCGCCTGCTTCAGCGCGACCGGAATCGCGCGCTGCAGGATGATCCCGGCGTCCCACGTGTTCGCGCCGAACGTCGCCGGCTTCTGCCCGTACTGCTTTTCGTAGACGGCAATGTAGTGCTGTGCGACCTGTTTGATGGGGTTCGCGTCGCCGATTTCGTCGATGACGAGCATCGGCCCGGCCGCGAGCACCGTGCCTTCCACCTTGTCCTTGCCGAGGCGGATGAAGTCGTCGGTGGCGACGCCATGCGTCTGGTAGATCGTGCCCTTGTAGCCTCGGTCGCGCAGCGTGATCTGCGGCAGCACGCCGGGACCGCCTACGCCGGCGACGAGGATGGTGCCCGGATTCGCCGCGATCAGCTTCAGCGCCTGACCGGTGACGCTGGGGTCCGTGCGCTGGTAGTACTCGGTGGCCACGAGCCGGATGCCAGCTTTTTCTGCCATCGGGGCGAAGACCTTGTACCAATTCTCGCCGTACGGGTCCTTGAAGCCGATGAAGCCGAAGGTCTTCACGCCGGCCTTCACCATGTGTTTGATCAGCGCCGCGGCGATGAGATCGTCGTTCTGCGTGGTCTTGAACACCCAGCGGCGCCTCGCGTCCATCGGCTCGACGACGCTCGATGTGCCCACAGTCGCCAGCAGCGGGACTTTCCGTTCCGCGACCAAGTCGAGGATGGCGAGCGCGTTCGGCGTCGTCGAGGGGCCGATCAGTGCGTCGACGTTGTACTCCTGCAGCAGTTTTTTCGCGTTCTGCACGGCGCGCGTCGTGTCGCCGCCGTCGTCAAGCTGGATGTACTCGACCGTGGCATCCCCGATTGTCGTCGGCAGCAGCGTGCCGGTGTTCTGCTGCGGGATGCCTATCGCGGTCGTCGGTCCGGTCGCCGACACCATGAGGCCGATCCGGACCTGGGCGGTGGCGGCTGCGGTAACGGCGAAGGCAAGGCTTGCGCAAACGAGGCGAACGGACACCAACGGCTCCTTGAGCGCACGGCAACGCACGTGGGCCATCGTAAGCCGAACTGAACGGCCTACGCAAACTGCCCGGCCGCATGTCCGGATGCCCACGCCCACTGGAAGTTGTAGCCACCGAGCCAGCCCGTCACGTCGACGACCTCGCCGATGAAATACAGGCCCGGCACCCGTAGCGCCGCCATCGTTTTCGACGACAACGCGTGCGTGTCCACACCCCCTAGCGTGACTTCCGCCTTGTTGTAACCAAGCGTCCCCGCCGGCAGTACGGTCCACGCGTGAAGCAGTGTGGTCAGCTCGCGCAGCCGCTGTTCCGAGAGCTGCCGCACCGGTACCGAAGCATCGTGCGCCGCGCACCACTGCTGTGCAAAACGCTGCGGCAATCGCTCAGCCAGCACGTTGGGCAAGAGCGCGGTCGACGCGCGGACCCCGGCGAACCAATCCGCCGCCTCGATTCCGGGCAGCAGGTCGATCGTCAGCATGTCTCTGCCATTCCAGTAGGAGGAAATCTGCAGGATCGCCGGACCGGACAGCCCGCGATGCGTGAACAGCAGACGCTCGTGGAAGCGGCCGCCGTTGCAGGATACCTCCGCATCCAGGGACACGCCGGCGAGGTCGCCGTAGCGCGCCAGCGCGTCCGGATGCAGTGCGAGCGGGACCAGCGCGGGTCGTGGCGGCACGATCGGGAGCCCGAATTGCTCGGCGACACGATAGCCGAATGGCGTTGCACCGATCTTCGGCACGGTCAGACCGCCCGTCGCAATGACCACAGACGCCGCGCGCACCGCGCCCGCCGGCGTCGCGATGCGCCACGCATCAGTGTCGTGCGCCACACCGTCGACACGACATGGCATTCGCCACTCGACGTGGCCGCGGTCGCACTCGGATTTCAGCATCGCGATGATGTCGCGTGCCGTGTCGTCGCAGAACAGCTGCCCCAGCTTCTTTTCGTGATGCCCGATCCGGTATCGATCGACGAGCGTGATGAAGTCGCGCGGTGTATAGCGCGACAGCGCCGAGCGGCAGAAGTCCGGATTCTGCGACAGAAAATTGTCGGGACCGGCATTGATGTTGGTGAAGTTGCAGCGTCCGCCGCCGGAGATGCGGATCTTCTCGCCGAGTACGGGGTAATGCTCGATCAGCACGACACGACGGCCGCGCTGGCCTGCCTGCGCGGCGCACATCATGCCGGCGGCGCCGGCACCGATGACGGCGACGTCGCAGGTCAGGTCTCGGTTCAACAGACAGTTCGGCCGCAACTCGCGGCGCGCAGCCCGTTGCAATGCTGCGTTCGCAACGCGCTGACCGGCGACGCGCGCGCTTCGCGCTCAGGACGCGAAAAACTCACGCACTTTGTCGAAAAACGACTTCGCGCGCGGGTTGTGCGCGCCCGGATCCTGCTGGTTGATCCCCTCGAACTCGCGCAGCAATTCCTTCTGTCGCGCGGTGAGCTTGACCGGCGTTTCGATGGCGACATGGCAGAAGAGATCGCCGTGCTGCGAGCCCCGGACCTGTTTGATGCCCTTGCCACGCAGGCGGAAGACCTGCCCCGTCTGGGTTTCCGCCGGGATCTTGATCTTCGCGTGCCCGTCGAGCGTCGGGATCTCGATCTCGCCACCCAACGCCGCAGTCGCAAAGCCGATCGGCATTTCGCAATGCAGGTCGCCGCCCTCGCGCTGGAACACCGCGTGCGGCTTCAGGTTGACGACCACGTAGAGATCGCCCGGCGGGCCCCCGTTCATTCCTGCCTCGCCCTCGCCCGAGAGCCGGATGCGGTCGTCCTGGTCGACGCCGGCCGGGATCTTCACCGACAACGTCTTGTGCTCTTTCACGCGGCCAGCGCCATGGCACGTATCGCACGGGTCCGGGATGATCTTGCCGGTACCGTGGCATGTCGGGCATGTCTGCTGGATCGAGAAGAAGCCCTGCGAGACGCGCACTTCGCCGCGCCCATGGCACGTCGGGCACTGCTTCGGCTGCGTGCCGGGCTTGGCGCCGCTGCCGTGGCAGGTTGCGCATTCTTCCATCGCCGGGATGCGGATCTTCACCTCGGCGCCGCGTGCCGCGTCTTCGAGCCCGAGTTCGAGGTTGTAGCGCAGATCGGCGCCGCGATAAACGCCGTTGCCGCGCCCGCCGCGCTGCGCACCGAAGATTTCACCGAAGATGTCACCGAACGCGTCGGCGAAGCCGCCGAAGCCCTCCGCGCCGCCGCCGAAGCCGCGCGCCCCCGCTCCCGCACCGAACCCGGCGGACGGATCGACGCCGGCATGCCCGAATTGATCGTAGGCCGCGCGCTTCTTGGCGTGGGAGAGGATCTCGTAGGCCTCCTTCGCCTCCTTGAATTTCTCCTCGGAGCCCTTGTCGTCCGGATTGCGGTCGGGGTGATGCTTCATCGCGAGCTTCCGGTAGGACTTCTTGATGTCCTCCTCGGAAGCGTCGCGATTGACGCCCAGCACCGTGTAGTAGTCACGTTTGGCCATCAATTCCCCTGCTTGCCGCGTTCGTTCAGGACCGATAAAGGGTCAGGCCTGCCCCAACGCAAACGGCCGCGCTACCCGCAAGGGGCAGCGCGACATTTGATCCGCGACGGAATATCGAGGAGGGAAAGGACCGGAAACGAATTACTTCCGATCCTTGACCTCCGTGTATTCGGCGTCGACGACCTTCTCTTCCTTCTTGCCGCCGCCGTCGCCGCCGGCGGCGGCGGTCGCGGCTTCGGCCTGCTGCTGTGCCTGGGCGTACATGATCTCGCCCAGCTTCTGCGCGGCCTTCGCCAGCGCTTCGGCCTTCGTTTCGAGTGCGTCCTTCGCCGCGTCCTTCTCCTTCAGCAACTCCTCGGCGTCCTTGAGTGCAGCCTCGATCTTCCCTTTCTCGTCGGCGCCGACCTTGTCACCATACTCCGCGACTGACTTCTTCACGCTGTGGACCAGCGCGTCGAGTGCGTTGCGCGCCTGCACGACCTCGAGCTGCTTCCGGTCGTCGTCGGCATGCGCCTCGGCGTCCTTCACCATCGCCTGGATCTCGGCCTCGGACAGGCCCGAGCTCGCCTTGATCTTGATCGTGTTCTCCTTGCCGGTCGCCTTGTCCTTCGCCGACACGTGCAGGATCCCGTTCGCATCGATGTCGAAGGTGACCTCGATCTGCGGCATGCCGCGCGGCGCCGGCGGAATCCCTTCCAGGTTGAACTGGCCGAGACTCTTGTTGCCGGAGGCCACGTCGCGCTCGCCCTGCAGCACGTGGATCGTCACCGCCGACTGATTGTCGTCGGCGGTCGAGAAGACCTGCTGCGCCTTGGTCGGAATGGTCGTGTTCTTCTGGATCAGCTTGGTCATCACGCCGCCCAGCGTTTCGATGCCGAGCGACAACGGCGTCACGTCGAGCAGCAGCACGTCCTTGACGTCGCCCTTCAGCACGCCGCCCTGGATCGCCGCGCCGACCGCTACAGCCTCGTCCGGGTTCACATCCTTGCGCGGCTCCTTGCCGAAGAACGCCTTGACGGTCTCCTGCACTTTGGGCATCCGTGTCATGCCGCCGACGAGGATCACGTCACCGATGTCGGACAGCGCCACACCCGCGTCCTTGATCGCGATGCGGCATGGCTCCACGGTTTTTTCGATCAGGTCCTCCACCAGCGACTCGAATTTCGCGCGGGTGAGCTTCATCGTCAGATGCTTCGGCCCGCTCTGGTCCGCCGTGATGTAGGGCAGGTTGATCTCGGTCTGCTGCGTCGAGGAGAGCTCGATCTTCGCCTTCTCGGCGGCCTCCTTGAGCCGCTGCAACGCCAGCACGTCGTTCTTGAGGTCGACACCCTGGTCCTTCTTGAACTCGGTGACGATGTAATCGATCAGGCGCTGGTCGAAGTCCTCGCCGCCAAGGAACGTGTCACCGTTGGTCGACAGGACCTCGAACTGGTGCTCGCCCTCGATCTCGGCGATTTCGATGATCGAGATATCGAACGTGCCGCCGCCCAGGTCGTACACGGCGATCTTGCGGTCGCCCTCCTTCTTGTCCATCCCGAACGCGAGCGCGGCCGCCGTCGGCTCGTTGATGATCCGCTTGACATCGAGGCCGGCAATGCGGCCGGCGTCTTTGGTCGCCTGCCGCTGCGAGTCGTTGAAATACGCCGGGACCGTGATGACGGCCTCGGTGACTTCCTCGCCCAGATAGTCCTCGGCGGTCTTCTTCATCTTGCGCAGGATTTCGGCCGAGACCTGGGACGGCGCGACGGCCTTGCCGCGAATCTCGACCCACGCGTCGCCATTCGAATGGCGGACGATCTTGTAGGGCATCAGGTCGATGTCCTTCTGCACTTCCTTTTCCTCGAAGCGCCGGCCGATCAGGCGCTTCACCGCGAACACCGTGTTCTTGGCGTTGGTGATCGCCTGGCGCTTCGCCGACGCGCCGCACAGGATCTCGCCGTCCTCGAGGTACGCGACGACCGACGGCGTCGTCCGCGCGCCTTCCGAATTCTCGATCACTTTCGGCTGGCCGCCTTCCATGATCGCGACACAGCTGTTCGTGGTGCCGAGGTCGATGCCGATGATCTTTGCCATGTTCGTTTCCTTCAGGTCGATTGTTCGAACCGTTCACCACAAGATGGTGTCGTCAACGCGCACGTCAAGCCTCACCGCCGCGGTCCGGCGCTTCCTTCGGCTTCGCTACCGCTACCAGTGCCGGCCGCAGCACACGGTCGTTGAGGCGGTAGCCTTTCTGGAACACCTGGACCACGGTGTTCGCTGGCGCGTCGCCCTCGATGATGGTCATCGCCATGTGCTGGTGCGGATCGAAGGGCGCCCCGGTCGGATCGATTTCGGTGACCTGCGCCTTGTCGAACGCCGCGACCAGTTGCTTCAATGTCAGGTCGACGCCGGCCCGCAGTGCATCCGCCGTCGCGTTTCCGGTGGCGAGCGCGGATTCGAGCGCGTCCTTGACCGGCAACAGGTCGCCAGCGAAGCGCTCGATTGCGTACTTGTGCGCGCGGGCGAGGTCGTTGGCGGCCTGCTTGCGGATGTTCTCGACGTCGGCGCGCGCACGCAGCCATGCGTCCTTCAGTTCGGCGGCCTCGTCTTCGGCCTTCTTCAGCAATGCCCCGATATCGGGCGCGGGGTCGGCCGGTGCAAGCTCCGGGATCACGTCCGGCGACGGGTTCTCACTCACCATCGGCGGCGTCGCGTCCACCGGCGTCGCGGAAAGGTCGGGTTGTCCTTGGGTCGTCATCGCAGTTCCCTGTGCCAGCTCTTTTGCCGTCTTTTCGGCGCCCGTACGGACAATGGGGGCTTTCTTTCGCTTTTCAACAACTCGCCATCGGTCGGGGGCTTCCTTGGAAGATCCACGTCAAAACAACGTCTAATCAATTACTTAAAGATGCCGCCCCGCCTGATTCCAGCTTCCGGAGCAGTCGGGGCATTGGGGTTCCCGTTCTACGGCGGCGTCGAAATGCCCGAACCGTGGCGTCGTGGCCGCGCACGTTGCCCCGAGCTGCCTCGTATCAGGCCACGGCCCGCTATTTCGTCGCGCCCAGCGCTTGCGCGCGCAGCAATGTCATTTCGCGCGCCGCTGCGTCCGGGGGAGCGCCAAGCCAGCCTGCGAGGTTCCGCTGCACGAGGTCAGCGAGTGCGGCAATCCACAACGGATGCTCGTTGAGGCAGGGAATCGCATGAAACTCCTTGCCGCCGACGCGCTGGAACGCCTGCCGGCCTTCGATGCCGATTTCCTCGAGGGTCTCGAGACAGTCGGCGACGAAGCCCGGGCAGACGACGTCCACGCGGCCCTTGCCCTCCTTGGCGAGGGCGACCAGCGTGTCCGCCGTATAGGGCTTCAACCATTCGGCCGCGCCGAAGCGCGACTGGAATGTGACGGCGCACTGTTTCGGCTCCAGTCCCAGCTCCATCGTGAGCAGCCGTGCGGTCTTGTGGCAGTGGCAATGGTACGGATCGCCGAGATCGAGGACGCGACGCGGCAGGCCGTGGAAGCTCATCACGAGCACTTCGGGGCGCCCGTGCTTCGTCCAATAGTCGTTGACGTTCTGCGCCAGCGCCTTGATGTAGCCCGGGTCGTCGTGAAAGGCGTCTAGGGCCCGCAACGCGGGCATTCGTCGTAGCGTCCGCGCATGCGCGTACACGGCGTCGAACGTCGATGCCGTCGAGCTCGCCGCGTATTGCGGATAGAGCGGAACAACGAGGATGCGGTCGCAGCCGGCAGCCTTCAATTTGTCGAAGGCGTCGGCGATGCTTGGATTGCCGTAGCGCATCCCCAACTCGACCGGCACCATGTCCGAGGGCAGACCCGCGGCCTTCAGACGCTGTCCGAGCAGCCCCATCAGCAGTGTCTTCTGCTTCAGGCTGTGCAGCAGCAGTGGCGAGCCATCCTTGCCCCAGATCAGCGCGTACTTCTGGGCCGACCGCGACGGCCGCGTGCGCAGGACCCAGCCATGCAGGATCGGCCGCCAGACCGCGCGCGGGATCTCCACCACGCGCGGGTCGGCCAGGAATTCGGCAAGATAGCGCCGCACGGCGGCGGGAGTCGGCGCGTCGGGCGTGCCGAGATTGACGAGCAACACGCCGACCCTCGGCGCGCGGTCATGCTCGAACGGCGGTTCAGGAGCGAAGCGAGCCATTCGCGTCAGACGGTCCGGAGCGCGAGGTTGAGCGCCGCGATGAATACAGCGGTGTCGATCACGAGCCCGACGCCGGTCACCAGAAGGCCCTTCGCAAGTGCCTGCCCGAGCGCGTCGCCGTACGTCCGGCGAAACATCAGCACCGAGATAGGTGAAGGCGACCCCGTTGAGGAGCAGCGTCAGCGGCCGGATCGAGGCCCGGTCGCGGCATTCGTCGGTCTCGCGCGCGAGTTCCCCCGGCCGGGTCAGCAGCATGCGCAGCGTGTGCACGAGGCGGCCGGACTGCCCGAGCAACGTTTCGGACAGCCGCTGGCGGGCAAATGGCCCGGGCTGTCCGCAGGCGTGACAGTACGCGCCGGCGAGCGCGGTGCCGCAGGCGCCGCAGTTCGCGTTTGCGGCCGCGCCGACCCGGGGAGCCGGTGCCGCCGCGATCACGCCGGGCTGCCGCCACGCAAGCGCCATGCGGCGAGGCCCTTGCGCGCCTGCGCCCGGATGGCGTTCTGCACGAACGGCGCCCACCCCAGCAGCGCCCCCTTGGCGCCGAGCGCCATGCGGCTCCAGCGCCACAGGTCGAAACGGTCGACATGACCGATGATGCGGCCGTCGCGAAACGTGAAGGCCGCATCGATCCGGTTGACGACCTTCCGGCCGGTCGCCGAATAGGTGTACGTCGCGACCCAGTGCGCACGTCCGGTGGTCGCGTCGGCCGCAATCTCCGAGGCAACGACGGAAAGATCCTTTCCCCTTGCGCACAACATCCGCCACATCGCGGCGACGCCATTTGCGTCGAGGTCGGGGAACACCGGGTCGGAGAACGTCGCATCCGACGCGTAACAGGCGACCATCGCGTCCGCGTCGTGACGGTCGAGCGCCGTGTAGAAGCGCCGGATCAGCGCCGCGTTCGGGTGCGGAGCGGCGGGGACCTCGACCATCAGTCGGTCATCTGCTGCGTCAATGCATTCGACAGGAGCTTCGCGGTTACGTCGACGATCGGAATCACGCGCTCGTAGGCCATCCGCGTCGGGCCGATCACACCGAGCGTGCCGATCACCTTCCCGTCCATCTCGTACGCCGCGGTGACGACGCTGCACTCGTCGAGCGGTACCAGCCCCGACTCGCCGCCGATGTAGATCTGCACGCCCTGTGCCCGTTGCGACACGTCGAGCAGGTGCAGGAGCGAAGTCTTCTGCTCGAACAGGTCGAACAGCCGCCGCAGGCGGTCCATGTTCGACGCCAGATCCGAGGCCGAAAGCAGGTTCTTCTCGCCGGTAACGACCAGTTCCTCGCCCTCGCGCAACGCGGCACCGCCGACTTCGACGGCAGCGGCCATCAGGCCGACGATGTCCTCGCGCAGCGATTTCAACTCGTCGGCGAGCAGTCCCCGCAGCGCCGCGAACGGCTGCCCCGCGTAATGCCGGTTGAAGAAGTTGGTCGCCTCGACGAGCTGCGACTGTGTGTACGGCCGGTCGGTGTGCAGGATCCGGTTCTGCACGTCGCCCTCGGACGTGACGATGATCAACAGCACGCGCCGTTCGGACAGGCGCAGGAACTCGAGGTGACGGAAGGAGGCTTCGCGCCGTTTCGGGGTCATCACCACGCCGGCGAAATGCGTGAGTTGGGACAGCAGCGACGCCGCGGCGCTGACGAGCTGCTGCGGCCGGTCGGCAACGAATTCGCCTTCGAGCCGGTGAATTTCGACGTCCTCCAGCGGCTGCACGACCATCAGGCTGTCGATGAAGAAGCGGTAGCCCTTGGGGGTCGGAATGCGTCCGGCGGAGGTGTGCGGGCTCGCGATGTAGCCCAACTCCTCGAGATCCGCCATCACGTTGCGAATCGTCGCCGGCGAGAGCTCCAGCCCCGACTGCTTCGAGAGCACCCGCGATCCGACCGGCTGGCCTTCGGCGACATAGCGCTCGACCAGGGTCTTCAGCAGGTGTTGGGCGCGATGATCCAGCATGGCGCCCATTGTAGGGGTCGGCGTCAACTTTCGGGAGTCCTGATCGCGACCCTCGGCAACAAGGTCGGCCCAAATCGCCGCTGCCCCCCTTCGGAGATGCGAAGCGGGTCCCCTTTTCTGCTTCGTCCGTCCGTCGGCTTTGGCCGGGCGACCGCCTGTGCTTTAATCGCGACCATGTCCGCGCCCGTAACCGCCCGCTTCCGCCGCGTCGCGCTGATCGGGCGTTACGCGAGCCCGGGCATCGCCGAGCCGCTGTCCCGGCTCGCCGCGTTTCTTTCCGCGCGCGGCCACACGATCGTGCTGGAGGCGGATACGGCGCGCCACACGCCGCTCCCCGGCTATCCGACGGCGGCGTCGGGAGCGCTCGGGAACCACGCCGACGTCGCGGTCGTCGTTGGCGGCGACGGCACGATGCTGTCGATCGCGCGCGAGCTGGCCCCGTTCGACGTGCCGCTCATCGGCATCAACCAGGGCCGGCTCGGCTTCCTGACCGACATTCCGCTCGCCGACATGGAGGACGCCCTGGCCGCGATCCTCGCCGGCCGTCACGTCGAGGAACGGCGCACGCTGCTCGAGGCGACCGTGCACCGCGCCGCCGACCACGTCGAGCAGACGGTGCTCGCGCTCAACGACGTCGTCGTCAATCGCGGGACCTCGGGCGGAATGATCGACAGCGCGGTCGAGATCGATGGCCACTTCGTCTACGCGATGCGCTCCGACGGTCTTATCGTCGCGACGCCGACGGGATCGACCGCCTATGCGCTGTCGGCGCAGGGGCCGATCGTAGATCCGCAGGTGCCCGCGCTGCTGCTGGTGCCGGTGGCGCCGCACGCGCTCACCAATCGTCCGATTGCGATCAGCGACGCGGCGACCATCACCATTACCCTCCTTCGCGGCGCGGATGCCTGGGCGCATTGCGACGGGCAGGCGCACGTTCAGCTGCACGAGGGCGATCGGGTTTCGATCCAGCGCGCTGCCCATTCGGTGCGCCTCCTGCATCCCGAGGGTTACGACCATTTCGCGATGCTGCGCGAGAAGCTGCACTGGAGCGAGACGCCGGAGCGGCTGCGCCCCTGATGCTGCGGTTCCTGTCCATCCGCAACTTCGTCGTCGTCGAGGCGCTCGATCTCGAGCTCGACGCCGGATTTTCGGTGCTCACCGGCGAGACGGGCGCCGGCAAGTCGATCCTGCTCGGTGCGTTGGCGCTGCTCCTGGGCGACCGCTTCGAGGTGCGGCAGTTGAAGCCCGGCGCCGAGCGCGCGGAGCTCGCCGCAGCGTTCGACGCGGGCACACGTCCGGAGGTCGCAGCCTGGCTCGCGGAACAGGACCTGGCGGCAGGTGAGGCATCGGAGGACGCGACGCTGCTCCTGCGCCGCACGCTCGATGCGCAAGGGAAGAGCCGCGCCTGGATCAACGGCCAGCCGGTAACGCTCGCGCAGCTGAAGGACGTCGGCGAGATGCTGGTCGACCTCCACGGCCAGCACGCGCACCAATCGCTGCTCGGGGCGGATGCGCAGCGCGCGCTGCTCGACGGCTTCGGCGGCTTCACAGCGCTCGCGCGCGAGACTGCGACGGCATGGCGCGAGTGGCGTGCCGCAGTCGCACAACGCGATGCGGCCAGTGTCGCGGCGAAGGAATCGGCCGCCGAGCGCGATCTGCTCGAAACGCGTCGGCGCGAGCTTTCGACGCTCGGGGTCACCGCCGACGAGTGGGCATCGCTCACGCAGACGCAGGTGCGGCTCGCCCACGCCGCCGCGCTGCTCGACGCGGCGGCCGCGGGTGAGGAGGAGCTTGCCGAGGCCGATGCCGCACTTTCGCGCCGGCTGTCCGCGCTGATCGCGAACCTAGACGCGAACGCCATTCACGATCCGGCGCTGAAGGAGATCGTCCTCCTGCTTGAGCCGGCACGTATTCAGCTCGTCGAAGCCGCCCGCGAGCTCCGCGCCTACCGCGACAAGCTCGACCTCGATCCCGCCGAGCTCGCCCGCGTCGAGGAGCGGCTCGCCGCGATTCACGACGTCTCCCGCAAATACCGCGTGCGCCCCGAGACGCTGCCGGAGCTGCTGGCGCAAACCGAGGCGCGGATTCGCGCGCTCACCGAATCCGCGGACGCCGAAACCCTGGCGCGGCGCGCCGCCGCGGCCGAGGCGAGCTGGCGTGCGCTCGCCGACGAACTGTCGCGCAAGCGCGAGTTCGCCGCGCACGAGCTTGAAAACCGCGTGACCGAGGCAATGCAGCAGCTCGCGATGAAAGGGGGCCGCCTCGAGATCGGGCTGGAAGCGCTCGCCGTGCCCGCGAGCTACGGGAACGAGCAGGTCGAGTTCCGGGTCGCGAGCCATCCGCAGCAGCCGCTGGGGCCGCTGGCGAAGGTCGCGTCGGGCGGAGAGCTGTCGCGCATTGCGCTGGCTATCCAGGTGGTAACCAGCGACGTCGGCGAGGTGCCGACGCTGATTTTCGACGAAGTGGACGTCGGGATCGGCGGCGCGGTTGCGGCCACGGTGGGTCGCCTGCTGCAGTCGCTGGGCCATCGCCGGCAGGTGCTTTGCGTTACGCATCTGCCGCAGGTCGCCGCCTTCGCCGATGCGCATTTCCGCGTGGTCAAGCACGGTGACGATCGTACCGTGCGCGCGGAGGTCGAACCGCTCACCATCGCGGCACGGGTGGAGGAATTGGCGCGAATGCTGGCCGGCAGCGCGATCACCGCCAAGACGCGCGCGCACGCGAAGGAAATGCTGGCGCAGCACCGGCGTACGACGCGTGTCTCTAGCGCTTGAGGTCGCCCCTGACCGTGACCATCTGCAACGTCTGGTTGGTCCACATCAGGCAATACTCCTCGCTGACCGGCGCCGAGAACCGGTCATCCGCCTGGCGCATCTGATCGCCCTTCACCGGATATTCGACGTCGTTGCCACGGTGGTAATGGATGTTGAAGTCCACCGGTGACGTGGCTTCGAACGCGTACCCGATCGTCTCGCCGGCCGGCAGCTTGAAGCATTCCTCTGCGATCTGGCGCGGCCGGATGGTGTGTACGAACGGCTTCGCGACCGTGCTGCTTTCGGCGAGCGCAGCGACGGGTGGCATGGCGCCGGAGACAACAATGGCGATGGCGACAACAACGGCGCTGGTACGAAGCATTGGACGCTCGGCGGGGGAGGGGCAGCGGCCCCATTCTACCGGTGGCGGAAGCGCCTCCTGGTGGCCCTAGGCAGAAACGAAGTTCAGCGCCACGCCGTTGTTGCAGTAGCGCAAACCGGTCGGCTTCGGGCCGTCGTCGAAGACGTGGCCCTGGTGCCCGGCGCAACGCGCGCAGTGGTACTCGACGCGCGGGATGAACAGCTTGTAATCGGTTTTCGTTTCGACGTGCCCCTTGATGCAGTCGTAGAAGCTCGGCCAGCCGGTGCCGCTGTCGTACTTGGTGCGCGAATCGAACAGCGGCAGCGCACAACCTACGCAGACGAACGTCCCCTTGCGCTTCTCGTCGTTGAGCGGGCTCGTGAACGGCCGCTCGGTTCCTTCCTGCCGCAACACCGCGAATTGGGCGGGGGTCAGCAGCTTGCGCCACTCGTCCTCGGTCTTCACGACCTTGTCGATTCGCGGCGGCGGCGTGTCGGCGGCACGGGTACTGCGCAGCGCAGTCGTGCCGGCAATAGCGACGAGCGAGCGAGCAAGAAAATGGCGGCGGTCCATCGCGTTCTCCAGTGAGTTTCCGTGCTCGGTTGGTCGCCTGATGGTGCGATGGGCTTACGCCGGTATTTCGCTCCATCACCTCGTGCCGCATATCGCCTTTCGACCCGGGTTTGCGCCGTACGTTCTCCCCGCCAGGTGCTGGCGCCGCAACGCCGCGACGGCCTCCAGGGGACTCCTCTGGAGGTGCAGCCCGGAAAAAGACAAAGGCCGCGCGGGCAAACCCGGGCGGCCGTCCGGTGCGAGGTTTCGATCAGCCGCCGCGTGCCTTGGCGGACTTACCGGTCTTCGAGGTTTGCGAGATCTTTACCGGCAGCAGGGTCCCCGTCATGTGGCCCTTCGCTTTCATCGACTTGGGTGCGGCCCTGGTCACTACGGGGGCGGGAAGCGTCTGCCCGGTCTCGAGCCAGTAGCGAACACGGTGCGCATCACCGAGCCGCGTGTACTTGCCGGCCGAATCGAGAAGCACGATCACGAACGGCTTGCTGGCGATCGTGGCGAGCATCACGAGGCACTTGCCGGCCTCGCGGATGTAGCCGGTCTTCGAGAGCTGGATGTCCCACTCCGCATTCTTGACCAGGTTGTTCGTGTTGCTGAAGCCGAGCAGCCGGCCGGTGGGTTCCAGTTCGACGTAATGGCTGCCGGTGGTGCTGAATTCGCGGATCAGCGGATATTGCGCAGCGGCGTTGACGAGCCGCGCGAGGTCGCTCGCCGTCGAGACGTTTTCGGCGGAGAGGCCGGTCGGGTCGGCATAGTGCGTGCGCGTCATCCCCAGCTCTCGCGCCTTGACGTTCATCGCCGCGACGAATGCGGGCGTGCTGCCCGGATAGTGGCGGGCAAGGCTCGATGCCGCGCGGTTTTCGGAGGCCATCAGAGCAAGCTGCAGCATTTCGCGCCGCGAAAGCTCGGTCCCCATCCGCAGGCGCGACCGCGTGCCCTTGAGGTAGTCGAGGTCATCGAGGTCGATTGCGATCGGCTCGTCGAGCGGCTGGCTGGCTTCCAATGTGACGATGGCCGTCATTAACTTGGTCAAAGACGCGATGGGCGTCACATCGTCAGCCGCCTTGACGTAGACGGCGCGATTCTCGGTCGTGTCGAAGACCAGTGCGTTGGCCGACGCCAACCGCAGCTTCGCTGGGTCGAGAACAACAGGGCCCTGGGCGTTCGGCGCCGAAGCGACGAAAATCGCAATTAGCCCAGAAAAAACAATTGGCAAGCGTTGCATCATCAAGTGAGGCCTGAAGTCCAGCGGCTTTATAGCACAAGCCCACTGCCGGAGCCAATACCCTTCCTAAATCATGGATTTGGCGAGCCCACCGGCCGCCCCCCGCCACCTCAATGCGCGACTGGCGATTCCGGGTCGGTCGCCGCCTCGATCGCCGCGCCGGGCATCAACGCGCCGACGGGCGACGCGGACGACAAAGCGTTTTCCGGCGCGCTGCCGCGGTCCTCGTCGCGTGACTCGGTCTGCTGCAGCTGCCACATCCGCGCATACACGCCGTCGAGAGCAAGAAGCGCACCATGCGTCCCCCGCTCGACGATGCGGCCGTGATCGAGGACGAGGATCAGGTCGGCATCGACGATCGTCGACAGGCGGTGGGCGATGGTCAGCGTGGTGCGATCCTCGGCGATCCGTTTCAGTTCGGCCTGGATCGCCTTCTCCGATTTCGAATCGAGCGCGGACGTCGCTTCGTCGAAGATCAGGATTCGCGGATCCTTCAGCACGGCACGCGCGATCGCGACCCGCTGCTTCTCGCCGCCGGAGAGCTTCAGACCGCGCTCGCCGACCGCGGTTGCGTAGCCTTCGGGCGTGCTCGTGATGAAATCGTGGATCTGTGCCAACTTCGCCGCGGCGACGATCTCGTCGTGCGTCGCGCCGGGGCGGCCATAGGCGATGTTGTACTCGATCGTATCGTTGAACAGCACGGTGTCCTGCGGAACGATGCCGATCGCCGCGCGCACGCTCGCCTGCTGCACGGCGCGGATATCCTGTCCGTTGACGACGATGCGCCCGCCGGTCACGTCGTAGAACCGGAACAGGAGGCGCGATAGCGTGCTCTTGCCCGCGCCGGACGGCCCGACGACGGCCACCGTCTTTCCTGCGGGAATCGTGAAGCTCACGTCGAACAGGATCTGGCGGTTCCGCTCATACCCGAATTCGACGCGCTCGAAGCGCACTTCGCCGGCGCCGACGTCGAGCGGCGGCGCACCTGGGGCGTCGGCCACTTCGGTGTTCTCCGCCGTCAGCGCAAACATCCGCTCCATGTCGGCCAGCGCCTGTTTGATCTCGCGATAGAGGACGCCCAGGAAATTGAGCGGGATATAAAGCTGGATCATGAACGCGTTTACCAGTACGAGGTCGCCGATCGTCATCGTGCGGTCGACGACCCCGACGGTCGCGCGCCACATGATCAGCGTCACCGCGACGGCGATGATCGCGCTCTGCACGACGTTGAGAAGCGAGAGGGACGTCTGGCTCTTGACTGCCGCCTTCTCCCACCGCTGCAGGCTCTCGTCGTAGCGCCGCGCCTCCCACGCCTCGTTGCCGAAATACTTGACCGTTTCATAGTTGAGCAAGCTGTCGATCGCCCGGGTGTTCGCCTTCGAGTCGAGCTCGTTCATCTGCCGGCGGAACCCGGTCCGCCAGTCGGTGATCAGCACCGTGCTCGCGATGTAAAGGGCGAGCGCCGTCAACGTGATCGCGATGAAGGTCCAGTCGTAGCGGGCAATCAGGATCGCGGAGACAAGGCCGATTTCGACCAGCGTGGGCAGGATCGAGAACAGCGTAAAGCTGATCAAGGTCGAGATGCCGCGTTGGCCGCGCTCGACGTCACGGGTAAGCCCTCCAGTCTGCCGCGCGAGGTGGAAGCGCAGCGACAGCGCGTGCAGGTGGCCGAAGACCTCGAGCGCGATCGTGCGCACCGCGCGCTGCGTCACCTTGGCGAAGAGATACTCGCGCAGTTCGGTGAAGAACGTTGTCGACAACCGCAACAGGCCATAGGCGACGAGCAACGCGAGCGGGACCGCGAGCATTGCCGTCGCCGGGTCGAGGCGATCGACGATCTGCTTCAGCAGTACCGGAACACCGACGTTGGCGACCTTGGCGGCAATCAGCGCGGCGATCGCCGCGAGCACTCGGCCCTTGTACGCCCAGAGGTACGGCAGCAACGTGCCGATGGTGCGCCAGTCGCCGCCTTTGGCGGGGCCGGGCAGCGGCAGCGACGAGCCGGACGAGTGGCGCATGCGGGAATCCCGTCGCACCCGTGGATATGGGTGAGACAGGTTCCGAATATTAGCAGGCAGCGATGGCCCGACCGGCACGCGGGCCGCCCACTCGCCGCATGCCGGCGCTCAACTGTCCTCGCGCTGCCGCTCGGACGCCGGCCGCCGGCGATACGTGGACCGGCCGCGGAACCATTCGTTGCCGCCGTAGCCCAGCAGACCCATTGCGACGCGCACGATACCGTAGGCGATCCAGACGATCGCCTTGTACAGACGCGGCCGGCCCGCCCAGTGCTGCGGGCCGAGCGGCCGCGCACCGTGCTCGATCATCTGCGTGAGCTCGCGCGCAACTGGTCCGAGAAGTATGGGTCACGGACGACGACGTTCGCCTCGCGCGCCATCAGCAGGCTGTACGGGTCGATGTTCGACGACCCGACGGTCGCCCACCGGTCGTCGACGACGGCGACCTTCGCGTGCATGAACGAACGGTGGTATTCCTGGATCTCCACGCCGGCGGCAAGGAGCTGCCCGTACAGCGCCCGCGATGCGTAATGCAACAGCGCGTACTCGACGCGCGCCTGCAGGAGCAGCGTCACCCGGACGCCGCGCGCCGCGGCGGCGATCAGCGCGCGCCGGAAGCGGATCCCCGGGAAGAAATACGAGTTGGCGATCAGGATCTCGCGCTTGGCGGTGCGGATCGCTGCCAGATAGGCGCGCTCGATGTCGCGGCGATGGCGCAGGTTATCGCGGATGACGAACTTGGCCGTCTGCGCTCCGGCGCGCCGGCCGCGCAACTTGGACGGGAACAGCGGCACCTCGCTCCTCTGGTACTGCACCAGCTCGTTCAAAGCCCAGACGCGCTGCATCGTGCCGACGATCGGCGAGAGCAGCGGTCCCTCGATAGCGACCGCGAAATCGACGCGCGGCGGCTTGTGCCCCGGCGTGTTCACGTCGTCGATCACATTGATTCCGCCGACGAACGCGATGCGCCCGTCGATATGGCACAGCTTGCGATGCATCCGCCGCAACCGGTGCGAGCGGAATTGCCACGGCGCGACCTCGGGCCGGTACTTGAGCAACGTCACGCCGGCCCGTTCGAAATCGGTCTCGAGCGCACGTGTCAGGTAGTGCCGAGCCCCCCACCCGTCGACCAGCACACGCACCTGGACGCCGCGCCGCGCCGCGCGGACCAGCGCCGCCGCGACGATGCGCCCGGCGTCGTCGTCGGCGTAGATATAGGTCTCGAGCCAGACTTCCCGCTCCGCGCGGTCGATGGCGCCTGCCAGCGCCGGGAAGTATTCGCCGCCGCTGCGCAGCAGCGTCACGCGGTTGCCCGGCACAAAACCGTTCATCGCGCCTTCTTGGCGGTGTCGAATCTCGCGGCGAGCGCCGCGTGGTCGGACATCCGGCCCTTGCGGAACGCATAGTGGACGTGGGCATCGACGATAACGAGGCCACGCGCGTAGATGCGGTCGAGGCGAAACACCGGCATTACCGACGGAAAGGTCCGCGCCGGGCGGCCACGCACGGCTTCGAAGACCTCCTGCACACCGAGCTCCGCGATCAGCGCACGACCGGCTTTGTGCCGCCAGTCGTTGAAGTCGCCGGCGATCACCAACGGCGCGCTTTTCGGCACCGTCGCGCGGATCCGCTCGCACAGCGCACGAATCTGCCACTGTCGGCCGCGCTCGAAGAGCCCGAGATGCACGTTGATGCAGTGGAGCGTCGGTCCGCGCGCGGAGAGCCGGATTTCGCAATGGAGGAGGCCGCGGCTCTCGAACGCGTGCGCCGAAATGTCGAGGTTCTCGTGCGCGACGATCGGGAAGCGCGACAGCACCGCGTTGCCGTGATGGCCGTGCCGGTAGATCGCGGTCCGGCCGTAGGCGACCTCGTGCCAGACCGTGTCGGCGATGAACTCGTGCTGCGGCTTGGCCGGCCAGTCGTAATGCCTCGCCGCGTGCCGCTCGTGGACGCCGACCACTTCCTGCAGGAACAGAATGTCGGCGTCGAGACCCACCAGCCGCTCGCGCAGCTCGTGGATCACCATCCGTCGGTTGAGCTGCGAGAACCCCTTGTGGATATTGTAGGTTGCAACCGTGAAGCGCATGGCGCCCGGATTCTAACCGGTTCACGACAGGCATGCCGCCACGTCGCGCCTGACTCGGCGGCCATCGGTGCGGTCAACGCGCGCAGCGCGCCGCAGAGCGCATAGTCCGGCATCTTGCGTTCGACGACTTGCGCAATCAGCGTCCGCCGGCATTCCTGCACCACCGCCCGGGAGTGCCGAGCACGAGGTTAGAATACGTGCTCGAAAAGGGTTCCCAATGATTGCTCTGACCTGTGCGGACGTCCTTTCCGGCCGCGCGCCCGCGGACAGCCCTGTCATTGTCAAGGGCTGGGTGCGCACGCGGCGCGATTCCAAGGCCGGCATCTCGTTCGTGCACGTGTCCGACGGCTCGTGTTTTCACCCCGTGCAAGTCGTCGCCCCCAACGCGCTCCCCAACTACGCGGACGAGGTTCTGCACCTGACCACCGGCTGCGCGGTCGAAGCGTCGGGCATTGTCGTGCCCTCGCCGGCGAAGGGCCAGCCCTTCGAGATGCAGGCCAGTGCCATCAAAGTCGTCGGCTGGGTCGAGGATCCGGATTCCTACGCGATCCAGCCGAAGCCGCACACGCTCGAATTCCTGCGCGACGTCGCGCACCTTCGGCCACGCACCAACGTCATAGGCGCGGTGACGCGCGTTCGGCACACGATCGCGCAGGCGATTCATCGATTCTTTCACGACAACGGCTTCGTCTGGGTCAACACGCCGATCATCACCTCGTCCGACGCAGAGGGCGCGGGCGAGCTCTTTCGCGTATCGACGCTCGATCTGATGAATCTGCCCCGCACGCCGCAAGGCAGGATCGACTTCGCGCAGGATTTCTTCGGGCGCGAGACGTTTCTGACGGTCTCGGGACAGCTCAACGTCGAGACCTACTGCCTGGCGCTGTCCAAGGTCTACACGTTCGGACCCACGTTCCGCGCGGAGAACTCCAACACGAGCCGGCACTTGGCGGAGTTCTGGATGATCGAGCCCGAAATCGCCTTCGCGGATCTCGCCGATAACGCCGCGTTGGCGGAAGCGCTGCTGAAGCACATCTTCCGGACCGTGCTCGCCGAGCGCGCCGACGACATGGCATTCTTCGACGAGCGTATCGAAAAGGGTGTAATCGCCAAACTGCAGGGCATCGTCGACTCGGAGTTCTTGCGGATGGATTACACCGAGGCCGTGCGCATTCTGGAGCGGGCAAAGCAGCGCTTCGAGTTTCCGGTCAAGTGGGGCATGGATCTCCAGTCGGAGCACGAGCGCTACATCACCGAGCAGCATGCCAGGAAGCCGGCAATCGTGATGAACTATCCGAAGGAGATCAAGGCGTTCTACATGCGCGTCAATGACGACGGCAAGACAGTCGCGGCGATGGACGTGCTGGCACCTGGCATCGGCGAGATCATCGGCGGCAGCCAACGCGAGGAGCGCCTCGACGTGCTCGACGCGCGCCTGACCGCCGCCAAGCTCGACAAGGGGCACTACGAGTGGTACCGCGACCTGCGCCGGTACGGCACCGTGCCGCACGCCGGGTTTGGCCTGGGCTTCGAGCGGACGGTGGCGTATGCGACGGGACTTGGCAACGTCCGCGACGTGATCCCGTTCCCCAGAACGCCGGGGAACGCGCGGTATTGAGCCCTCGAGCCCGCGCCATCGGGAAGCAGATCCGCGCAAGGCGCAGAGATCGACGGCGGCTGGAGAGCCCAATGAACGGCGCTTCCGGTCTTCGAGCGCGGCAAGAAGTGCAGGTGTCCTGAGCGCGGTTTGAGTTCGCGCCGCACGCCGGTATCATGGCGCTGCCGTTTTCGGCGCCGATGGCAACCTCAGCTTTCACCGCAGAGCTCGACGCGCATCGCGCTTACCTTCTGCGCGTCGCCCGCCTGCAGCTCCGCAACGACGAACTGGCCGAGGACGTCGTGCAGGACACGCTGCTGGCAGCACTGCAGGGCGCGGACGTCTTCTCGGGACGGTCCTCGGTCAAGACCTGGCTCACCGGCATCCTCAGGCACAAGATTGTCGATGCGATCCGGCGTAAGCAAAGCGCGCCGCAATTCGCGCTGCTCGACGAGGAATGCCAGATCGACGACTTCGACGCGCTGTTCAACGAAACGGGCCATTGGGACAATCCGCCGGCGAGCTGGGGCAACCCCGAGGGCGACCTCGAGCGCAAGGAATTCTTCGACGTGATGCAATTCTGCCTCGACAAGCTGCCGCCGAACACGGCCCGCGTGTTCATGATGCGCGAGGTCATGGAACTCGAGTCCGACGAGATCTGTAAGGAGCTCTCGATAACCTCGACCAATTTGTGGGTGATCATGTATCGGGCCCGGATGTCGCTCCGGGAATGCCTGGAGCAGCGCTGGTTCGCCACCAAATCCGGCGCGGCCGCGTGACCGCAAGCCAACGTCAGGGAATCGAAGCTTGGGCATAATGTTGAGCTGCAAGGAGGCGAGTCGGCTCATCTCGCAGCAGCAAGACGCGCCGCTGCCGTTCGGCCGCCGCCTGCTGCTGCGCTGTCATTTGCTGTTGTGCGACGCCTGCCGGAACTTCCAACGGCAGGCAGCGTACCTGCGCGAGGCGATGCGTCGGTACCGCAGTTGACTGGAATCCAGAATTCGCGACACCATCGCGCCGGCGCCGCCTGTCACGGTATCTGCATGGGGCGCGTAAGTTCGGCGCAGATTCGCCGACCATTGCACCAGGCGGGTGCCAGGAGCCTGTCCGACAGGCCCCTAGTCCGCCCCTTCCACGCCGTCAACAGGAGACATCGCCATGAACCACCAAGCCACGATCCAGGCCGCCCTTGCGGGACTTATCGCCGTCAGCTTTGCCGCGACCGTCGCGGCTCAACCCGTTCCCCAGCCGAAGGAGACCGAAAAGTGCTACGGCGTCGCCAAGGCCGGCAAGAACGACTGCGGCACCGCGAAGCATGCATGCGCCGGACTGGGCGCCAAGGCCGACAACGATCCGACCGAATGGAAGTACGTGGCCAAGGGCTCGTGCGAAAAGGTCGGTGGCAAGACCAGCCCGCCGAAGGCCTGACGGGCAACACCGCTCGATCGCCCCGGCCGGAGCGTTGCCGCCCGGCCGGGTGCCTAGCGATGCGTTCCCGGACCCCGATCGGCGCCGCGGCCGGCATCGGCCTGCGGGCGCCGCACGTGCAGCAGGTGCTCGCGGAGCGCCCGCGCATTGCATGGCTCGAGATCCACAGCGAGAACTACTACGCCGACGGCGGGCCTGCGCTCGCCACGCTCGACCGCATCCGCACGCGATTACCCGTTGTCGCTGCATGGCGTGGGAATGTCGCTGGGATCGACCGACCCCCTTGACCGGGCCCATCTCGCCAAACTCGGCCGGCTCGTCGCGCGCACCGAACCCGCACTCGTCTCCGAGCATCTGTGCTGGAGCGGCGTCGGCGGCCGCCATCTGAACGATCTGCTGCCGCTGCCATACACCGAGGAAGCGCTGGCACATGTCTGCGCCCGCGTCGTCGAAGTGCAGGATTTCCTGGGCCGCGAACTCGCCGTCGAGAACGTGTCGTCGTACCTCGCCTTCGCCGATGCGACGATTCCCGAGTGGGAGTTCGTCGCCGCCGTCGCGCAGCAGACCGGCTGCAAATTGCTCCTCGACGTCAACAACATCTACGTCAATGCGGTCAACCACGGCTTCGATACGGATGCCTATCTCGCCGCGATGCCGCCGGAAGCGATCGTCGAGATCCATCTGGCGGGATTCGACGCCGCGGGAGCGTGCCTGATCGACACCCACGGCGCCCCGGTGCATCCAGATGTCTGGGCGCTCTACGCCCGCGCGCTTGGGCGCTTCGGCCCGCGGCCGACGCTGATCGAATGGGACACCGACATTCCGCCGCTCGCCACGCTGCTCGCCGAGGCCGCGACCGCGCAATCCATGCTGGACGCACGCGATGCCCTCGCTGCGTGAGCTGCAGCAGGGCTTCGCCGCTGCGCTGCTCGGTGCGGAGGGAACGCCGCCGCCGTTCGCGCTCGCCCCGCCGGCGCGCGGCGACGAGCGCATCGCCATCTACCGCATCGCGGTGTTCGCCAACTACCGGAACGCACTCGGCGCCACATACCCGGTCGTGAAGCGGCTCGTTGGCGCACCGTTCTTCCACGCGGCAGTCGACGCGTTCGTCCGTTTGCATCCATCGACTTGCGGCGATCTCAACGTCTACGGCGACGCCTTCGCGGGATTTCTCGAAAGCTATGCGCCGGCGGCAGATCTCTCTTATCTCCCAGACGTAGCGCGGCTCGAGTGGGCGATCGACGAGGCAAACCGCGCGCCCGACCACGATTGCGCGCCCGAAACCGTGCTGGCCGCACTCGCCGCGGCGCCGCCGGAGCGGTTGCCGGCGCTGCGGCTCGTTCTTGCACCGTCGTGCCGGGTCGTCGCGTCGAACTTCCCGATCTATCGAATCTGGCAGGTGAACCAGCCCGATTACGAAGGCGACGTTCGGGTGTCGCTTGACGAGGGCCCGGTCGCGCTGCTCGTGCGCCGCGACGTTCAAGGCATCTGCGTCGAACGGATCGACGCCGGCCTGCATGCGTGGCTGTCGGCACTGGCCGCCGGGTCGCCGCTCGGTGCCTCTATCGAAGCCGCGCAGAACACGTGTGCCACGTTCGATCTGGGCCAGGCGCTGCGGACCCACATCGCAACGGGAACGATCGCCTCCGTGATGGCTGATTAGAGCCCGCTGTCAGGTGCCCGCAACGCCTGCGACCAATCGACATCGCCAACGCCGTTAGGACACACCATCATGACTGCGCTCGCCTCGCCGCTGCCGCAACGCGCCATCCACCTGTATGCGCGCTGCGCCGGCCTGATCGACAAGCTGCAACCGTTGTTTGCGCTGGTGCTGCGTCTTTATGTCGCCCGCGTGTTCTTCATGTCGGGATTGATCAAGCTTTCGAGCTGGGCCGGCACGCTCGCGCTGTTCGAGAACGAATACCACGTCCCGGTACTGCCGCCGTATCTCGCGGCAGTCCTCGGGACCGCCGCCGAAATCGGGCTTCCCGTGCTGCTCGCGGCGGGATTGGCCACACGCGCGGCAGCGCTTGCGCTCTTCGTGTTCAACATCGTCGCCGCGACGTCCTACCCCGACTTGAGCCCGGCCGGCCTCAAGGACCATGTCCTGTGGGGCGCGCTGCTGCTCGTGACCTTCGTCTACGGCCCGGGGAAGCTCGCACTCGACCACTGGCTCCGGCGCCGTTACGACGCGTGACGCGCCGGCGGCGGATCCTACCGCGTCTTCTGATACGTGCCGACGAGCGTCGCCTGCGCGAGGACGTGTCCCTGCATCGCCTGCTCCAGCCCGGTCTTCGTCGGCGACTTCAGGTCGAGCAGCGCGATGTCGAGCGCGTAGAGCTTGAAGAAGTAGCGATGCCGGCCGATCGGCGGGCACGGCCCACCATACGCGGTGCGGCCGAAATCGTTCCTGCCCTCGCGCGTTCCGGCGGGAAGCGCCGCCGGCTTCACCGCCTCCGGGAGTCCCATCGCAGTCGGCGGGATGCCGTAGAGCACCCAATGGACCCACGTCATCTTCGGCGCGGCGGGATCCGGCGCGTCGGGATCGTCGACGATGAGCACGAGGTTCTTCGTGCCCGCCGGCAGGCCGGTCCAAGCAAGGGGTGGTGAAACGTCCCTCCCCTCGCATGTGAAAAGCGAGGGGATGGGGCCGTTCGGCGCAAATGCGGTCGAGGTAATCGTGAGGCTCATGGTCTTCTCCTGTTGTGCCATGGCAGGCGGGCCAACGGCCGCGGCAAACGCCAGCATCATCCCGCCCAAAACCGTCGGCGCCAATCATGCGGTGCGCATGCGGCTGCCTCGCCCAATCAGCGCGCCCCAGCCCGCCGCTCCTTCGTCGCCGCGCCGCGCCCGCGTGGAAGCAGGCGCGCGAGTTCAGCGAGCGGGCGTGCGTTGAGCACGTCGGCCTTGCCGACCTCTTTTCACGAGCCTTGCAAATGGAAGGATCGCAAGACCATTCTACGCAACGTGCTGCTAGGTAGATGAGGCTTCCATCGCGTCCAACTGCTTTTCGTTGGTCCAACGCTCAAATGCAGACCGGACGTTCTGCGGGTCCGAGGCTGCAGCCAAGCGGGCGCGGAATCCGCCATCCGAAAACGCTTCCGCGACCAGCGCCAACAGTTGCAGGTGCTCCGCGTGAGCGCCATCGGCGGGAACAAGGATGACGAAAAGCTCGGACACCGGTTTGCCATCCGGCGCGCCAAACTTCATCGGAGCCTTCGTACGCACGTAGACCGTCACCGGTTCTGCGATCCCCGTGATACGCGCATGCGGGATGGCGAAGCCATTCCCGACGGCGGTTGACGCTGCCGTTTCTCGGCGCCACAGCGCGCGGAAGACCGCCGGTGCACTTAGCCGTTGCGAGCGCTCGATCATGGCGCTGACCGCTCGCAGCGCCTCCCACCTGCTGGGAGTGTCGAGATCAAGCGCGATTTCCTGCGGGCACAACCAATGCGTCACGGTATCCATGCGAGTCCTCCTAGCTAGAGACGCTCACACGCCGCACCACCCTGCAAACGCGGCATGAACCTCGGCGGCCTGGACGCATGTACGCAAGTCGTCTCGAAAAGACTTATCGCAAAACATCTCTGCGACCTCGGCCAGAAGCAGCAGGTGCCTGTCCGTGGCGCGCTGTGGCACCAGAAGAACAACCATGTCGCTCACGGGCTTGCCGTCCGGCGCGTCGAACGCAATCGCCATTCTTGGGCGGACGAATGCGGCGATCGGGTCCCGAAGCCCTTTCACGCGCGCATGCGGGATGGCGATTCCGTGGCCGAGTGCCGTAGAGCCGATCTTCTCGCGTTCGAGGAGACTCGCGTACACGTCCAGGTCAAGCAGTCCGTGCCGCGCGCCAACGAATCGGGAAATTTCTTCGAACGCACGGTTCTTGGTCGGCACGTCGAGATCGAGCAGGATATCGGCCGGAGCCAGTATCGTGGCGATGGCGTTGCGCGACCCTCCCGCGGTCGCGCCAAGGCGGAGTCGCGTCGCGCCGCGCGTTGTGGCGCAAGTTGGGTTCAGCATCGTCGAATCCTGAAAGCTTGTGGGTTCACACGAGAAGCCTAACGCGCCCCGTATAAACGTTGTGTCAGGATCGATAGATCGTTCCTAAAGAAGGTGTAAACAACGCCTGATCATCCTCCGCTTGCCACGCCGCATGTGACAAAGTGCCGCACGGCTTCGAGCGTCTTCATTTACGCGCTTTTTACACCATGACGCTCAAATTGAACGGCCTCTTTACCTGTGGCCGCGTAAATTGGCGACATCGAGTCAGCAAAGAGGAAAGACCATGCACGATTGGGTGCTTATTCGTCTCGCTCTGTTGTTTCTGATGTTTGGCGGTCTTCTGGCCGTCGCAATCGTTGGAGGCATTCGCGCCAAACGCCGCGGCCCGCCGAACGGGCACGCCCCGGCCGCGCAATTTCGACCCGCCATAGGAACGTCTGGTGCTCCTTTGACGCATGTCAGGGGATGACCCTGCCGTCGGTGTAACCTTAAAAAGATGTTTCTAGTTCGTGCCGGAAATGGGAGATCGACATGGATATCGTCTTTATCGCCGTGATCGTCGGGTTCTTCGCCTTGTCGGCGGGCCTGGTCCGGTTCTGCGCAAGCCTTATGGGCAACAGGAGCCGGTGATGAAAGCGTGGCTCTCGCACGTGCTCCTGCTTTCTGCGGCTGCGAATCGCTTCCGAGCGGCCGCGCTAATCGCGTCCATGGCGCCGAAACACAACGCACACGGAGGCCAGTCATGAACTGGGTCTATTGGCTGAGCGGCATCGCCACTATCGGTATCTTCGTCTATCTCGTCATCGCGCTATTCAAGCCGGAGCTCTTCTCATGACGACCTTCGGATGGCTGCAACTGGGGCTGTACGTCGCGGTTCTGTTGCTGCTCGCGAAGCCGCTCGGCACGTACATGGCTGCCGTATACGAAGGCCGCGCGACCCGGGCGCAGCGCATCGGCGGCCCGCTGGAGCGGCTGATCTACCGCGGCGCCGGCGTGGACCCGGCGCGCGACATGGGTTGGATCGAGTACGCACTGGCGATGCTGTGGTTCAACCTCGCCGGTGCACTTGCCGTCTATGGGCTGCAACGGTTGCAGCAGTGGCTTCCGCTCAATCCGCAGGACATGGCGGCCGTGAGCCCGGACTCGGCGTTCAATACCGCGACGAGCTTCGCCACGAACACCAACTGGCAGGGCTATGGCGGCGAATCGACGATGAGCTATCTCACGCAGATGCTGGCACTCGCCGTGCAGAACTTCGTCTCGGCGGCGACCGGGATGGCCGTGCTTGTCGCGCTGATCCGGGGCTTCGTGCGCAAGGAGGTCGGGCGGCATCGGCAACTTCTGGATCGACCTTGTCCGCTCGACGGTCTATATCCTGCTGCCGCTGTCGATCGTCCTGTCGTTGGTGCTGGTGAGCCAGGGCGTGCCGCAGACGTTCGACAAGTACGCGACCGCGACACTGGTCCAGCCGGTGACGTACGACACTCCGAAGAAGGATTCCGAGGGCCAGCCGCTCAAGGACGAGAAGGGCAATCCGGTCACCGAGAAGGTGACGGCGACCGAACAGACGCATTCCGCTCGGCCCCGCGGCGTCGCAGATCGCGATCAAGCAGCTCGGCACCAACGGCGGCGGTTTCTACAACGTCAATTCGGCGCACCCGTTCGAGAACCCGACACCGCTCGCGAACTTTCTGGAGGTACTGTCGATCCTGCTGATCGGCGCGGCGCTCTGCTACACGTTCGGCAAGATGATCGGCGACACGCGCCAGGGCTGGGCGCTGCTCGCCGCGATGACGCTCGTCTTCATCCCGCTCCTCGTCGCGGTCTACATCGGCGAGGGCGTGGGCAACCCGGTGCTTGCCGGGCTCGGCGCGGATCAGGTCGCAACCGCGACGAATCCCGGCGGCAACATGGAAGGCAAGGAAGTACGCTTCGGCGTCGCCAACTCCGGCGCTGTGGGCCGTCGCCACGACCTCGGCGTCGAACGGCTCGGTCAATTCGATGCACGATTCGTTCATGCCGCTCTCCGGCATGGTGCCGATGTGGCTGATGCAGCTCGGCGAAGTGATCTACGGCGGCGTGGGCTCCGGGACTGTACGGGATGATCATGTTCGCGCTCGTCGCCGTGTTCATTGCCGGGCTGATGATCGGCCGCACGCCCGAGTATCTCGGCAAGAAGATCGGCGCCTTCGAGATCAAGATGGCGTCGATCGCGATCCTGTTGCCGCCGCTGTTCGTGCTCTGCGGAACGGCCGTCGCCGTCATGGTGGACGCCGGCAAGGCCGGGGTCGCGAATCCCGCCGAGCACGGGTTCTCGGAAATCCTCTACGCGTTCTCCTCGGCCAGCAACAACAACGGCAGCGCGTTCGCCGGGCTTTCAGCGAACACGCCGTTCTACAACACGGCGCTCGGCATCTGCATGCTGTTCGCCCGCTATTGGCTCGCGATTCCCGTGCTGGCACTCGCCGGCGCGTTCGCCGCCGCGAAGCGCGTGCCGCCGTCGGCGGGAACGCTGCCGACGCATACGCCGCTGTTCGTGTCCGTGCTGATCGGCACCGTGATCACCGTCGGCGCACTGACGTTCGTTCCCGCGTTGGCACTCGGCCCCGTGGTCGAACATCTGCTCATCTACGCCGGCAACTGACCGGTCGCCACTCCCCGAGGAATCGACATGGCAACTCTAGCCGCCAAGCAGACCGCGCTGTCGTGGTTCGTCAGCCGCGACGCGATGAAGACGGCGCTCATCGACAGCTTCCGCCGGCTGACGCCCCGCTACCAGTGGCGCAACCCGGTGATGTTCGTCGTCTACATCGGCAGCATCCTGACGACGATCCTCTGGATTCAGGCGCTGACCGGGAAAGGCGAGGCCCCCGCCGGCTTCATTCTCGCCGTCACACTCTGGCTCTGGGTGACGCTGCTGTTCGCGAACTTCGCCGAGGCGATCGCCGAAGGCCGCAGCAAGGCGCAGGCTGCCTCGCTCAAGAGCGCGCGCAAGGACACGATCGCGAAGAAGCTCGCCAAGCCGCAGCGCGACGCCGCCGCGGACATCGACGCCGTCCGCGAGCCTGCGCAAGGGCGACATCGTGCTGGTCGAGCAAGGCGATCTCGTTCCCGGTGACGGCGACGTCATCGAAGGCGTGGCATCGATCAACGAAAGCGCGATCACCGGCGAGAGCGCACCGGTGATCCGCGCGGCGGGCAGCGACTTCAACACGGTCACCGGCGGCACGCTCGTGCTGTCGGACTGGATCATCGTCCGCATCAACGTCAATCCCGGCGAAGCATTCCTCGACCGGATGATCGGCATGGTCGAAGGGGCCAAGCGGCAGAAGACGCCGAACGAGATCGCGCTGACGATCCTGCTCGTCGCGATGACGCTGGTGTTCCTGCTTGCGACGGTCACGTTGCTGCCGTATTCGCTGTACAGCGTCGAGGTCGCCAAAGCCGGCACACCGGTGACGATCACGGTGCTGGTCGCGCTGCTCGTGTGCCTCATCCCGACGACCATCGGCGGGCTGCTCTCCGCGATCGGCGTGGCAGGGATGGGCCGGATGATGCGCGCCAACGTCGTCGCGACGTCGGGCCGCGCCGTCGAGGCGGCGGGTGACTGCGACGTCCTGCTGCTCGACAAGACCGGGACGATCACGCACGGCAACCGCCAGGCCTCGGCCCTCCACCCGGTCGCGGGAATCACGCCACAGCACATGGCCGAGGCAACGATGCTCGCCTCGCTCGGCGACGAGACACCGGAGGGCAAGAGCATCGTCGTGCTCGCGAAACGGGCATTCGGGATCGCCCCGCCGGCGCTCGAGCCGGGAAAGTTCACGATCATCCCGTTCTCGGCGCACACCCGGATGAGCGGCGTGACGTTCCAGGGCCGCGAAATCCGCAAGGGCGCGATCGACGCGATCCGCGACTGGGTCGTGCCGCAGGGCGGAACGCTCGATCCCGAGATCAATGCCCGCGTCGACGAAGTAGCTCGCCGCGGCGCGACGCCGCTCGTCGTCGCCGAGGGCCGGCACGTGCTGGGCGTGGTCGAGCTGAAGGACATCGTCAAGACGCACATCAAGGAGCGCTTCGCCGAGCTGCGCCGGATGGGGATCAAGACGATCATGATCACCGGCGACAACAAGCTCACCGCGGCGTCGATCGCCGCCGAGGCTGGCGTCGACGACTTCCTCGCCGAAGTGACGCCCGAGACGAAGCTCAAGCTGATCCGGGACATTCAGGCCGAGGGCAAGCTGGTGGCGATGACCGGCGACGGCACCAACGACGCGCCGGCGCTCGCGCAGTCCGACGTCGCCGTGGTGATGAACTCCGGCACGCAGGCAGCGAAGGAAGCCGGCAACATGGTCGACCTCGACTCGAATCCGACCAAGCTGATCGAGATCGTCGAGATCGGCAAGCAATTGCTGATGACGCGGGGTGCGCTGACGACCTTCTCGATCGCCAACGACGTCGCCAAGTATTTCGCGATCATTCCGGCGGCATTTGCGAGCACGTATCCGGTGCTCGAGGCGCTCAATGTGATGAATCTTGCTACGCCCGGAAGCGCGATCCTGTCCGCGGTGATCTTCAACGCGTTGATCATTCCGGCCCTGATTCCGCTGGCCCTGAAGGGTGTGAAGTTCCGGCCGGTTGGCGCAGGTCCGATCCTGCGCCGGAACATGCTGATCTACGGCGTGGGCGGCATCATCCTGCCGTTCGTGGGCATCAAGCTGATCGACATGATCCTGGTCGCGACGAACCTCGCCTGATTCACGGAGAACGTTCATGTTCACTCAATGCCTGCCCGCTTTGCGCATGCTCGCCGTGCTGACGTTGCTGACCGGCGTCCTCTATCCGTTCTTCGTGACCGGCATCGCCCAAATTGCGTTTCCGAGCGCCGCGAACGGCAGTCCGATCGTTGCGGATGCGAAGACTGTGGGATCGCGCCTCCTCGGACAACCGTTCGACGACGCGAAATACTTCTGGGGCCGGCCTTCGGCAACGTCGCCGTATCCGTATAACGGGGCAGCATCGTCGGGCTCGAACCAGGGTCCGCGCAACCCGGCGCTCGTGGATGCAGTGAAGGATCGCATCAAGGCCTTGCGCGATGCCGATCCGGGCAACACCGCACCGGTGCCGGTCGATCTCGTCACCGCGTCCGGCAGCGGCCTCGACCCGCACATCAGCATCGCCGCGGCCCAGTATCAGCTGCCCCGCGTCGCGAAGGCACGAGGATTGGCGCCCGACAAGGTCCAAGTGCTGCTCGATGCCAGCACCGAGGGGAGGACGTTCGGTCTCCTCGGCGAGCCCCGGGTCAACGTCCTCGATCTCAATCTCGCACTCGATCGTGTAGCGCGCTGATCGCGGGCGCGAGCGGCGACCCGCGCGTGATGGCGAGGGGTTAGCGGTCCGGCGTTGCCGACGTGCTAACCTGACGCCAGACCGTCGCGTCGCTGCCGCACCGTGGAAAACGAACGCCCCGATCCCGACCTCCTCCTCGCCCAGGTCAAGGCACAGGAGGCTGCCGAGCAGCGTGGCCGTCTGCGCATCTACTTCGGCGCATCGGCCGGAGTCGGCAAGACCTACGCGATGCTGGTCGCCGCGCGAGCGCTGCGCGACGAGGGCAAGGACGTCGTGATCGGCGTCGTCGAGACGCACGGCCGCAAGGAAACCGAGTCGCTGCTGCAGGACCTCGAGCCGCTCCCGCTTGCGGCGGTGAGCTACCACGGCCGGACGCTGCGCGAGTTCGACCTCGACGCGGCGATCCGGCGGCGGCCGGCGTTGATCCTCGTCGACGAACTCGCCCACACGAATGTCCAGGGCTCGCGCCACCCGAAGCGCTGGCAGGACGTCGAGGAGCTGCTGGAAAGCGGCATCGACGTGTTCACCACGCTCAACGTCCAGCACCTCGAAAGCCTGAACGACGTCGTCGGCGGGATCACGGGGATCCAGGTCTGGGAAACGGTGCCGGACACGTTCTTCGACGACGCCGACGAGGTGATGCTGGTCGACATCCCAGCCGATGACCTGCTCGCGCGGCTCAAGGCCGGCAAGGTCTACGTCCCCGAGCAGATCGAGCGCGCGGCGCGCAACTTCTTCCGCAAGGGCAATCTGATGGCGCTGCGCGAACTCGCGCTGCGCCGAACGGCGGACCGCGTCGAAGACGACGTGCAAGCCTATCGCACCGACAAGGCGATCGAGCCGGTGTGGAAGACCGAAGCATCGCTGCTCTGTTGCGTCGGGCCCCGCCTCGGCGCCGACCACGTGGTGCGCAGCGCTGCCCGGCTCGCCGGACAACTCGGCGTCGAGTGGACCGCTGTGTACGTCGAGACGCCGGGGCTCCTGCGGCTCCCGCCGGCGGAACGGGAGCGGATCCTGCGCACGGTCAAGCTCGCGCAGGAGCTGGGTGGTCAAACGGCCATCCTGTCGGGAAGCGACCCCGCCGCCGCGATCGTCGATTACGCCCGCACGCACAACAGTTCGAAGGTCATCGTCGGGCGGCAAGGCGCAACGCGCCGTTGGCCGTGGGGCCGCGGCCTTGCCCGGCGCACCGCGGAGCTGGCACCGGAAATCGACCTGATCGAGATCGGACGCGCCGAATCGCCGACCGCGGAATCCCGACGATCCGATGCGCGAGAGCAACCCGACGAGGATCCGCGGCGCACGGCGAAGAAGCTGCGGTTCGTATGGGCGATCCTGGCCTGCCTCGCGACGACGCTCGTGGCCGTGGCGCTGCTGCCCTACTTCGACCTCGCCAATATCGTGATGCTGTTCCTGCTCACGGTCGCGCTGGTCGCCTGGCGGCTCGGCGGCGGCCCTGCGGTGCTGGCTGCCTTCGTGAGTGTCGCGGCATTCGACTTCTTCTGCGTACCCCCGCGCCTTTCGTTCGCAGTGAGCGACGTCCAATACCTGGTCACTTTCGTGGTGATGCTCGCAGTCGCCCTCATCATCGGGCAGATGACCGCGGGGCTACGCTATCAGGCTCGGGTGGCGATGCATCGTGAGGAACGTTCGCGCGCGCTGTACGAATTTGCCCGCGACCTGTCGAGCCCGTTGCAGACCGGCGAGGTCGTCGAACGGGCAACGGGATTCATCGCCCGCACGTTCCGGGCCGATGTGGCGATTCTGGTTCTCAACGAAACAGATCGCCTGCATTTCCCCGGGGACCGCCCGCCGCCATTAGGCGTCGACTTGGGCACCGCACAATGGGCGTTCGACAACACGCAGCCTGCCGGCCTCGGAACCGACACCCTGGCAGGCAGCGAATTCCTGTACGTGCCGCTCCGGGCGCCGATGCGCACGCGCGGCGTGCTTGCGATCAAGCCCGAGAGCCGTCGGTTGATGCTGGTGCCGGAACAAAAGCGCCAGCTCGACACGTTCGCGGCGCTGACCGCCATCGCCCTCGAGCGCGTTCACTATGTGGAAGTAGCCCAGCAGGCGCTGTTGCGGATGGAATCGGAACGGCTGCGCAATTCGCTTCTGGCCGCACTGTCGCACGACCTTCGCACGCCGCTTGCTGCGCTCGTCGGGCTCGCCGAGTCACTTGCCCTGACCAAGCCGGAGCTGTCCCGCGAGCAGCTCGACACAACGCGGGCGATCACCGACGAAGCACGCCGGATGAGCGCGCTCGTCAACAATCTGCTCGAAATGGCCCGGATCCAGAGTGGCGATGTCAAGCTCAACCGGCAATGGCTTCCGTTCGAGGAGGTGGTTGGCAGCGCGCTCCAGTCCGCGCAGGCGGCGCTTACGCGACACCGCGTCGAGATCGCACTTTCGCCAAATTTGCCGCTGGTCGAGTTCGATGCAACGCTGATCGAGCGCGTGCTTTACAACCTGCTCGAAAACGCCGCGAAGTACACGCCCGAGGGCACGGTGGTCAAACTCACGGCCGAGGTCTCCGGGCGGGATCTCCTGGTCACGGTCAGCGATAACGGACCGGGAGTTCCGCGGGGTCAGGAAGACCTCATTTTCGAGAAGTTCACGCGCGGCACGCGCGAGCCGACAACGCCGGGGGTTGGGCTCGGGCTCGCGATCAGCCGGGCCATCGTCGACGCACATCGCGGACGGATCTGGGCAGCGAACAACCCGGCCGGTGGGGCGCGGTTCTCGTTCACGCTCCCGCTCGGTACCCCACCAGCGGCTCCCGTGGAATCGGTCGCGCCACCAACAACTTGAGTCACGCGCGCCTGCGCGTGACACAAAGTCGCCTGGACGTAATGGCGGGGCCGCGCTTCAATTCGCCTGTTCCGCGCCAGGGCCGTTTCCAGCGATAATAGGCGTCAGCCCGTCGCCGCCAACGTGTGCGGCATGCCTGAAGCGCTGGCGATTGCCTCGCCCGCGTGGAGCGGCCGCGATGACCGAACCCTCACCGACCGCTCTGCTGGTAGAAGACGAGCGCCAGATCCGGCGCTTCGTCCGCACCGCGATGGAATCCGAAGGCTGGCACGTCGTCGAGGCAGAAACGCTCAAGCAGGGCCTCGTCGATGCCGGAACGCGCAAGCCCGACCTCGTCATCCTCGACCTCGGCCTTCCCGACGGGAACGGTATCGATTTCATTCGCGGCTTCCGGGGCTGGTCGTCAACTCCAGTGATCGTCCTGTCCGCGCGCGTCAACGAGAGCGACAAGATCGCCGCGCTCGATGCCGGCGCCGATGATTACCTGACCAAGCCGTTCGGGGTGGGCGAACTGCTCGCCCGGGTCCGGGCGATGCGGCGCCGCCAGGCAACGCCCGGAACCGACGGTACCACCGTGTTCCAGTTCGGCGACGTCGAGGTCGACCAGGCGAACCGCGTGGTCCGCAGGAACGGCGAGATCGTGCACCTGACGCCTATTGAGTATCGCCTGCTCACCCTGCTGATCGCCAATGCCGGCAAGGTCCTCACGCACCGCCACCTGTTGCGCGAAGTCTGGGGCCCGAGCTTCGTCGAGAGCAACCATTACGTGCGCATCTACGTCGGCCATCTGCGGCAGAAGCTCGAAGCCGATCCGGCGCAGCCGCGGCATCTCTTGACCGAAACCGGCGTCGGCTATCGCTTCCAGCCCTGAGGGAGCGATGGCCACCCCCGCAATCGAAGCACTCGCGCCGCACGTATCGGCATCCCGGCGCGCACGCCTCGCGACCCTGTCGCTTGCGGCGCTCGGGGTCGTCTACGGGGACATCGGCACCAGCCCTCTCTACGCGTTGAAGGAAGTTTTCGGCGGCGCGCACCATCCGGTGCCGATCGACCAGCCGAGCATCCTCGGCATCCTTTCGCTCGTGTTCTGGTCGCTGATGATCGTCGTGTCGATCAAGTACATCGTCTTCATCATGCGCGCCGACAACAAGGGCGAGGGCGGCATCATGGCGTTGATGGCGCTGGTGCTGCGCGAGGACAAGAACAGCGGCCGTGCGCGGGTGCTGATGCTGTTGGGCCTGTTCGGCGCCGCGCTCTTCTACGGCGACGGCATGATCACCCCGGCCATCTCGGTCCTCTCGGCGGTCGAGGGCCTGGAAGTCGCGACGCCGGCATTCAAGCCCTACGTGATCCCGATCACGCTCCTCGTGCTGATCGTGCTGTTCGCGTTCCAGAAACGCGGCACCGGGCAGCGTGGGCGCGCTGTTCGGCCCGATCATGCTGGTGTGGTTCTTCACCCTCGCCACGCTCGGCGTGCTGAACATTCTGCACGCGCCCCAAGTGCTGGCGGCGATCAACCCGGTGCACGCGGTCGCGTTCCTTGCCACGCATGGCACGCTGGGATTCTTCGCGCTGGGCGCCGTCGTGCTCGTCGTCACGGGAGCGGAGGCGCTGTACGCGGACATGGGGCATTTCGGAAGCACGCCGGTGCGGCTTGCCTGGTCGTGCCTGGTCCTGCCGGCGCTGGCGCTCAATTACTTCGGGCAGGGCGCGCTGCTTCTCGTCAATCCAGAGGCGATCGCCAACCCGTTCTACCTGCTGGCACCGAGCTGGGCGCTTTATCCGCTGGTAGGGCTCGCGACCGTCGCCACGATCATCGCGTCGCAGGCCGTGATCTCCGGCGCGTTTTCGATCACTCAGCAGGCGATGCAACTGGGCTACGCGCCGCGGATGGATGTCGAGCACACGTCGAGCCACCAGATCGGCCAGATCTATCTCTCCGGCATCAACCGTGCGCTGTTCCTCGGCGTGGTCGCGCTGGTGCTGGGCTTCGGGTCGTCGACCAACCTGGCCGCCGCCTACGGCATCGCAGTGACCGGCACGATGGCGATCACGACGGTGCTGGCGTTCGTCGTGGCGCGCACGATGTGGCGCTGGAGCCTACCTGCGAGTATCGCGCTCTTCGGAGTATTTCTGCTGATCGACGCCGGCTTCTTCACCGCCAACCTCGGAAAGATCGTCGACGGCGGCTGGTTCCCGCTGGCTTTCGGTCTCGCCGTCTTCGTTCTGATGGCGACGTGGAAGCGCGGTCGCCTGCTGCTCCATTCGCGTCTGGAAACGGACTCGATCCCGTTGCCGGAATTCGCGCGCAGCGCTTCGCTCGACTGCGCGAAGGTGCCCGGCACTGCGATCTTCATGACAGGCAACGTCGCCGCCGTGCCACATGCGCTGCTCCACAGCCTCAAGCACTACAAGAGCCTGCACGAGCGCGTCGTGCTGCTGACCGCGGTCACGCTCGATGTTCCGCACGTTCCGCATTCGCAGCGGGTGGTTGTCGAGTCGTTGAACGCGCAGTTCTACAAGGTCAAGGTGTTCTTCGGCTTCATGGACGAGCCGGAGCTGCCGGAAGCGCTCGAATGGTGCGCCGAGCAGGGGCTGCGGCTCGACATGATGGACACCTCGTTCTTCGTCGGCCGCGAGACGCTGATCCCGAAGCTGGGCTCGGAGATGGCCTACTGGCGGGAGAAGCTCTTCATCACGATGTACCGCAATGCAACCAGCGTCGTCGCCTATTTCCGATTGCCACCGAACCGCGTCGTCGAGCTGGGGTCGCAGATCGTCCTCTGAACGGCGATTCGCTCGCGGTGGTAACACGATGCCCGAGGCGACGGTCGCGGCGGGTTGTCGTGACCCTCCGCTCAAATCGAAACCACGGCCACCAGATCGGGATATGCGACTTCGACGAAGAATTGGTTATCGTCGCCTCCCGTTACCCGATAGGCGAGCGTTGCCTTCCGTATCGTCGAGCGACCATCCGGTCCGGGCGCCTCGATCACCACGCTGGCGGCGCACGTAAGCTGACCGGCGTCCTTGTCCCAGGACACTTGCCGCACGTCCCGGGCCGTGACGCTCACCGCCTTCCGGAACCGGGCCGTCCTGTCGGCGTCGTGTGCGAAGGCGTAGCGATCCAGCGCAACACGCAGGAAATGGTCGTGCACGATCGATGCTAGCGTGCGCTTGACCTGATCGGTCCCGCACTCGAGCCTGGGCTCGGCGCAGGACTGCAACAAGCATACGCAAGCGAGGCACAGCGAAATCCGGAAAGTGCGGCGCATGGATGCCCTTCCGCACACGACAATCCCGCCGGGCGGCGGGATTGCAGCGATGAAAATCGGGTGGCTGATGGGATTCGAACCCACGACAACCGGAATCACAATCCGTTAGCAACGAATTGTCTCACGGGCAAACGACGGGCTACAAGCCAACCTTTGCCACGGCTGCCCCCAACCCGCGCCGCTTCCGATCTCTCGCAGCATACCCTCGATGCCTCTGCCGGGCCACCATTGACGCGACTACCTCCGTCGTAAACAATCTCCGCTGCGGCACCCACCCTGCCGGCCGATCCACGAGGAATATCCCGATGTCGCTAACCACGCCGGCCGCGCGCCGCGATCAGTCCTACCACTTGCACCCGGCGACGAACCTGCGCGCGGTGCAGAAGGAGGGTCCGCTCGTCATTACGCGTGGCGAAGGCGTTTATGTCTACGATGACGAGGGCCGGCGTTATCTCGAGGGCATGGCCGGGCTGTGGTGCGCATCGCTGGGCTTTTCCGAACGGCGGCTCGCCGACGCAGCCTACCGGCAGATGTGCGAATTGCCGTTCTACCACAGCTTTGCGGGGAAAGTCCCGGCGATCAGCACCGAGCTCGCCGAGCGGTTGATCCGCATGGCCCCGGCGCAAATGGGCAAGGTGCTGTTCGCGAACTCCGGCTCGGAGGCAAACGACACGGCGATCAAGCTGGCGTGGTACATCAATAACGCACTCGGCCGGCCGCAAAAAAAGAAGATCATTTCGCGAAAGCGCGCCTACCACGGCGTGACGATTGCCACCGCCAGTTTGACCGGGCTTGCCTTCGCGCACGACGATTTCGATCTTCCGATCGAGCGCATCCTGCACACCGATTGCCCGCATTATTATCGCGGAGCGCGGCCAGGCGAGGGGGAGGAGGCGTTCGCGGCGCGGCTCGCCGCCAACCTCGAACAGCTCATCCTGGACGAAGGTCCCGACACCGTCGCAGCGTTCTTCGCCGAGCCGGTGATGGGCGCGGGTGGCGTCATCGTGCCGCCGGCGACCTACTTCGATCGCATTCAGCCGATCCTGAAGAAATACGACATCCTGTTCGTCGCCGACGAGGTGATCTGTGGCTTCGGACGCACCGGTTACATGTTCGGCTCCCAGACATTCAACCTGCAGCCGGACATGATCACCGTCGCCAAGGGATTGTCGGCTGGATATCTGCCAATTTCGGGTACTCTGGTTTCGAACACGCTTTACGACATCCTGGTTACGCAGAGCGACAAGCTCGGTATCTTCGGCCACGGCTACACCTATTCGTCGCATCCGGTCCCCGCGGCCGTAGCGCTCGAGGCTCTCAAGATCTACGAAGAGCGCGACATCGTCGCCCAAGTGCGGCGGGTCGGCCCGCGGATGCAGGCGGGAATCCGCAGCTACGCCGACCATCCGCTTATCGGCGAGGCGCGCGGCATCGGGCTGATCGGCGCCGTGGAGCTCGTCCGCGACAAGCCGACCAAACAGAGCTTCGATCCCAAGGCCGGTGTGGCCGCTTATCTCGTGCGCCGCGCGCAACACCACGGCGCGATCCTGCGCAACATGCCTGGCGATATTGTCGCCTTCAGCCCGCCACTGATCATCAATGAGGCCGAGATCGACGAGATGATGGCCTGCTTTGGCAAGGCGCTCGACGATGCATGGTCGATGGTGAAGGAAAAGGGTCTCGCGTGAACGCGGCGCCATGAGCCCGCCGGGCCGCCACAAGGGCGAATACCGGAGTGTGCAGCACGAAGGTAATCCAATGAGCGCGACCGAACCTATCGTTCGCTTTGTCGGCATCGGCAAGACGTACGACGGTGTCACCCGCGTCGTCGAGGAACTTCATCTCGATATCGAGCGGGGCGAGTTCCTGACCTTGCTCGGGCCCTCGGGATCGGGAAAGACGACGACGCTGATGCTGCTCGCGGGCTTTGAAACGCCCACCGCCGGCGAAATCCTGCTCGAGGGCAAGCCGCTTTCACGTGTCCCACCCTACCAACGCAACATCGGCATGGTGTTTCAGAACTACGCGCTGTTCCCGCACATGAGCATTGCCGAAAACATCGGCTTCCCGCTCTCGGTGCGCGGCGTGCCAGCGGCCGACCTGGAGAAACGGGTCGAGCGCGCGCTGGACATGGTGCAGCTCGGCGGCTTCGGTCCGCGGCGACCGGCCCAACTCTCCGGCGGCCAACAGCAGCGCGTGGCGGTGGCCCGCGCCCTGGTGTTCGAGCCGAAGCTGATCCTGATGGACGAACCGCTGGGGGCATTGGACAAGCAGCTGCGCGAGCAGATGCAGCTCGAGATCCGGCGGCTGCATCAGCGGCTCGGCGTGACCATGGTCTACGTCACCCATGACCAAGCCGAGGCGCTCACGATGTCCGATCGGATCGCGGTATTTCATCGCGGCAGGATCCAGCAGCTCGACACCCCGGAGCAAATGTACGAGTATCCGAAGAATGCCTTCGTCGCGCGTTTCATCGGCGAGAACAACCGCCTCGAGGGAAGGCTGGAGGCGGTGACGGACGGCCGCTGCACGATCCGCATCGCCGTCGGCGATACCCCGATCGACGGTACGCTGGTCGAACCGGTGCCAAACGGTGGCGCGGTCACCGTATCGCTACGGCCGGAGCGGGTGCAAATCCGCGTCGCCGGGCATACAATCGACGGGCATCCCGGCTGCCGTCTGGCGGGTTCGCTGCGGGAGATCATCTATCTCGGCGACCACGTACGCGCGCGGGTCGCGCTGACGGGAGACGAGGAGTTCATGGTGAAGCGCCCCATTTCCGAGGCGCACAGCTTGCCGCACATCGGTGCGGCGGTGGAGGTGTTCTGGACGCCCGAACATTGCCGCGCGTTTGCGCAGGAGAGCTAGTGCGCTAACGCCGATTCACGTCTTATCGGAAAAGGAGACCAATATGCAAAGTAATGGCATCTGGACGGTGGCACTGGCTGCGACGGTGCTCGCGCTGTCCGCGGCGGCGCCGGCACGCGACCTGACGGTCGTTTCGTGGGGTGGGGCCTATCAGGACGCGCAGCGAGACGTCTATTTTCAGCCGTTCATGGAAAAGACCAAGATCAAGCTGGTCGAGGAGAATTGGGACGGCGGCGTCGGCACGCTGCGGGCCAAGGTCCAGGGTGGCAACAACAACTGGGACGTGGTTCAGGTCGAATCGGAGGAGCTCCTCATCGGGTGCGAGGAGGGGCTCTACGACAAGCTCGACTGGGCCAAGCTCGGCGGCAGGGACAAGTATCTGCCCGACGCGGTCAACGACTGTGGCGTGGGCGCCATCGTGTACAGCTTCATCCTCGCCTACGATGGCGACAAGATCAAGGGCGATGCGCCGAAATCGTGGGCCGATTTCTGGAACGTGCAGAAATGGCCGGGCAAGCGCGCATTGCGCAAGGGGCCGAAGACGACGTTGGAAATCGCCCTCATGGCCGACGGCGTCGCCCCTAAGGACGTCTACAAGACGCTCGGAACCAACGAAGGCGTCGAGCGCGCGTTCAAGAAGCTCGATCAGCTCAAGGCAAACCTGGTGTGGTGGGAAAAAGGTTCGCAACCGCCGCAACTGCTGGCCTCAGGCGAGGTCGCGATGACGGACGCCTATAATGGGCGCATCGCCGCAGCGAACGACAAGGACAAGAAGAACTTCAAGATCGTGTGGACCAACAATCTCTACACCATCGACTCGTGGGTCATCATGAAGGGATCGCCGAACAAAGGACAGGCCGAGACGTTCCTCCAGTTCGTCAACGATCCGCAGAACCAGAAGAACCTTCCGCCGAAGATCCCCTATGGCCCGACCACCAAGGCGTCGACGGCCCTGATCGACAAGAACGTGCTGCCGAATCTCGCCACCGCACCGCAAAACATCGCGTCGGCGCTGTACATCAATGACAAGTTCTGGCTGGAGAACCTGGACAAACTCTCCCAGCGATTCAACGCCTGGGTCGCCAAATAGACGTCTGACGCACGCGAGGGAGCGATGCTACGCGGTGCGGCGGCGTCGCTCCATGCAGCGCTGGCGAGCGTCGACAACGACGCCGCTAACCTGCGCCGCGCGCTGAGGAAGAGCCGCCGCCGCGAGCAGCTGCGGGCGGCGGCATTGGTGCTGCCGCTCTTCGTTTTCCTCGCGGCGTGCTTTGTCGTGCCGATCGGCACCATGCTCTCGCACGGAGTGCTCGATGCCGACATCGCCCGCATCCTGCCCACGGTATCCGCTGCGCTGAAGAGTTGGGACGGGCACGACCTGCCACCGGAGACCGCCTACACGGCGCTGATCGCGGACATCCGCGCGGCGCGTGAAGCGGGGACTCTGGCCAGCGCAGCGACGCGGCTCAACTACGACGTTCCCGGCTTCCGGACGTTGCTCTTTACCACCGGGCGCCAGTTAGCTGCCGAGCTATCCGGATCGACCCGCGAGGCGTTGATCGCCATCGATCCCAAATGGGGCGAACGCGAAACCTGGGCGGCGCTCCGTCGCGCCGGAGGCCCCGTCACCGACTTCTACTTGCTGGGCGCGCTGGACTTGCGCCGCGACGCCGACGGTTCCATCACCGGTGCGCCACCGGAGCAGCGAGTGTTTCGCGACGTGCTGGGACGCACGCTTTGGATTTCTGCGATGGTGACGCTGGTCTGTCTCCTACTGGGGTATCCGGTGGCGTACGTGATCGCCGCGCAACCGCCTGGGCGCGCGGGCGTGCTGCTGTTCCTGGTGCTGCTCCCGTTTTGGACCTCGCTCCTGGTACGCACCGTCGCCTGGGTAGTGCTGCTGCAGAAGGAAGGCGTCCTGAACAGCCTGTTCATGTCGCTCGGCATAGTGAACGAGCCGCTGAAGATGATCTTCAACCGCTTCGCCGTGTATGTGGCGATGGTGCACGTGTTGCTGCCGTTCATGGTGCTGCCGCTGTACAGCGTGATGCGGGGCATTCCTCCGTCGTACGTGCGGGCCGCGTCATCGCTGGGTGCACGCCCGTTCACCGCGTTCTGGCGCGTCTACATGCCGCAGACCCTGCCCGGGATCGGCGCCGGCTGCTTGATGGTGTTCATCCAGGCGCTCGGCTACTACATCACTCCGGCCCTGGTCGGCGGCGCCGAAGACCAGATGATCAGCTACTTCATCGCCTTTTACGCCAGCAGGACCGTGAACTGGGGCATGGCTGCCGCCCTGTCGGTCATGCTGCTGACCGCCACACTGGCGCTATACGCCGTGTACAACCGTCTCATCGGTGTCGAGCGGATGCGGCTGGGCTGATGCGATGAAAACCGGCACCGAAACGATCGGAGAACGGATCACCGATATCGCCCTCAAGTTGTTGACCTGGGCCGTGCTGGTATTCCTGGTGGCGCCCATCCTGATCATCGTGCCGTTGTCGTTTTCCTCTGGATCGTTCTTCTATTACCCGCTGCCAGGTTTCAGCCTGCGCTGGTACCAGGACTTCTTCACCTCGTCATTCTGGCTACCCTCGCTCAAGAACAGCCTGATCGTTGGCATTTCCGCAACCGTGCTGGCGACGGTGTTGGGCACGGTCGCGGCACTCGGCATCTGGCGCGCGCGCTTTCCCGCCCAAGCGCTGATATTGGCAATCCTCATTTCGCCCATGGTCGTGCCGGTGATCATCGTCGCGGTCGGCGTCTATTTCGCGTTCGCGCCGCTCGGGCTAACCGACGGCTACCTTGGCCTGATTCTGGCGCATACGACGCTGGGCGTGCCTTTCGTCGTCATCACGGTCCTGGCGACACTTTCGGGCTTCGACCGCACGCTGATCCGTGCCGCGCAAAGCCTCGGGGCTTCGCGAATCACGACCTTTCGTCGCGTCGTATTGCCGCTGATCCTGCCTGGCGTGGCCTCCGGAGCGGTATTCGCGTTTGCGGCGTCGTTCGACGAAGTCGTTGTCGCGCTCCTCATGGCGGGACCCGGCCAGCGCACGCTGCCGCGGCAGATGTTCGCCGGCATCAACGACAATATCAGCCTGACCATCGCGGCTGCTGCGACGATGCTGATTGCGATCTCGCTCATGCTGATGGTTGCGGTCGGCTGGCTGCAGCGGCGCAGTGCTCGAATGAACAAGCCGGACGCCTGACGCCAATCTTCAAAGCTTGAACATGGTGTTGATTTCGGCGTAGGGCACCGTCTCGCGCGCGAAGTCGAACGTTCCCTGCTGCCTGACCTCTCGCGCTGCTCGAAGGAACGCGCCATAGGCGGCACGCGCAAGGGACGAACCCAGGCTTACCCGTTTCACGCCCAGGCTTGCGAGCACATCGAGCGAAAGCGCAGGTCCGGAGAGACCCATGACGACATTCACGGGTTTCGGCGCGACCGCGCGTACCACGGCGCTGATTTCCTCTCGCGTCTTGAGGCCCGGGGCGTATAGGACATCGGCGCCCACCTCGGCAAACGCGACCAGGCGACGAATCGTATCGTCAAAGTCCGGGCGACCGTTGATCAGATTCTCCGCTCTCGCGGTGAGGATGAACGGAAAGGGCAAAGACCGCGCGGCGTCCGCCGCGGCCCTGACGCGCTCGACGGACAAGTCGAATGCATAGATCGGATCGTCGACACGCCCGGTCGCGTCTTCGATCGATCCGCCGACGAGCCCAGCCTTCGCCGCGATCAGAATGGTTTCACCGCAGGTGTCGCGGTCATCGCCGAATCCGTTCTCCAAGTCCGCCGATACCGGCAACGTCGTTGCCTCGACAATGGTCCGGGCGTTGGCGAGGGTTTCGTCGCGATCGATCGCTCCCTCGGCGTCGGGCTTCCCAAGGGAGAATGCAAGTCCCGCACTCGTGGTTGCGAGCGCCTCAAACCCCAGCATGGCCAGCATCTTGGCCGAGCCCACGTCCCAGGGATTGGGAATTGCGAATATTCCCGATCTCTCGTGAAGCGCCTTGAATGCTTCAGCCCGTTTCGCTTGAATCTCGCGGTCCATTCACACCTCGGCGCTTGCACAAAGGAAACGGGAAGACCGGCGTGGACAGGCCGCGTGTTAAGACCGGCAAGACTTGCACCGCTTCAGAATCACCCTGGACGACGGCGTGCGAGTCGGTGCCCGCTATGCCGGATACAGAAGATGGATGGGGTGGCTGATGGGATTCGAATCCACGACAAACGGAATCACAATCCGGGAGACCTTTGCACGTTTTTCGTTCTGCCTCCGAGCGTTGCAGATCGCACGTCTAAGAAATTCGCACGAACGTTCGAATTGATTCGTAAAGATTTCTAAGAGCATCTTAGACAATCACGGATTCGTCGCCGCGACGGTGCGCCCGCATCACTTTGAGCGTTGTCAGCCGTGAACATGCGTGACGGTTCCCGGCTTCGAGTTGGGCAGCGCTTTAAGCACGGCAGGCATCAGAGGCCGAAGGATGGCGATATCGTTGCTCGGAACATCAACAACGATCACCGCAATCGTAAGGCCCAAGAAGCTCTGCTGATACTCGAGGTTGCGATCGACAGTGAGCAGAACGTCGAACTGCGTGGCCGCAAGTTGCAGCAGCGTGCCGTTCTTGGCGCCCGCCCAGCCGGCCTCAGCAACGGTCTTGACGTCATGACCGGGAAGCTCCGCGCGTAGGCCTCGGGGAACGCACTCATCAAGAGGCACGCGCATCGGCGACCAGGTGAGCTCTTGCCTGTTCCAAGGCACCCAATGCGAGCTCCCGACTCACGGTGGGGAAGTCATTAAGGAACTCCTCCAGCGAATGCCCACCCTCAATGTAATCAATCAACGCTTGAACCGGGACGCGCGTACCGACGAACACTGGGGTGCCACCCATGACATCAGGATCGGAGTGAACGACAGACGATTTCCTCATGTGCCACCTCCCGATATTTATGCAAATGTTACTCCGTGCGCTCGCTTACGGCTAACTGCAACGAACTTAAAGGTGTCTCCGGACTTGGCGCCTCTGAGGATTTTGTCGACAAACATGGCCGCGCGATGGAATTGATCGGCCAAATTCGACCCGTAGGACATCAGCCCTCCCACCTCGGGACCCTCGCGTAACGTGTAGATGGCGGGCAGGCGCAGTTTCGTCGCATGCTCGTTGATTCGACGCGTGTTGGCATAGTTGACAGCGGTGCCATCGACGAAGCGCGCGTCTGCGCGGTCTCTGGTGATCGCCGCGAACGCCGCCTCGAACTCCTCGGGGGCATCGGCACCCACCCAAGAAAGTGTCAGCCCCAACGCGTGAGCGGCAGCCTCAGTGGCCGGACGCCAGCGGCGATCGCTCGGTCTGCTGCTTACGCCGAGAAAGGCCACCCGTGATGCCTTCGGAACAGCTTCCGCAAGCAGTTGCAGCCGCTTGCCGTTCATCACCTCCACGCCTACCTCACTGCTCAGCCCGGTGAGATTCCCACCCGGCCGGGCAAGACTCGCGACACCACCCCCCTCGGCGTCAAGACTATCGGTGCCCACGGCTACGATCGGAATCGTGTTGGTCGCGCGCCTCGCTGCTCCCACCGAGGGGCCGATCGCCACGATGACGTCGACATGCGATGCCAACAGTTCCTGCATCAGGATCGGGAAGCGCTCATAGCGCCCCTCCGCCGAGCGGCGCTCGATCCTGATATTTCGGCCGTCGACGAGCCCGAGTTCACGCAGGCCATCCACGAACGCCTGGTCAAGGCGGCGAACGGCCGGTCCTCCGACGGGCGTACTGTTAAAAACGAGCGCGACCCGCGGCAGCTTTTCAGCCCGTTGCGCATTGGTGCGAGATGACAGCATGAGGGCACCCACCGAAGCGATGCCAACGAACCGGCGCCGATCCATCACTGTCAATCACCCCGTCAACGAACGGAAGTCCAACCATGGTACGCCAATAGCGGGAATTGAGCGCCGCAAACGAGCGACTGCAATTGGCCCGGACTGAGACGTTGCTTCTGTGCCGCAGTACCGGCGCCGCGGCGAACAAGCTAGCGTGCCTGCTGCGATCAAGAGTTCTTAGCTCCTCCTCCACGATGTCGAACAGTTCGCCGGCGTGTCGCACGACAGTCGTCGAGCACGCTTCCGGTCGCTCGCGCGGTCATCATGTCCTGCGCTTCCTCAATCACCATGAGGAACTTGCGCACTGCCTTAGCGGCATCTTCGAGGCTCACGTCTTGGCCCTCCTGATCCGCTCCTGCATCTTCTTCGGCATCCCGGCTTGGGCGCAGGGCGCCGCGCGGCTAACGTTCCTTTATTGGTCTCCAACGATAGAACTTTGCTCTTCAATAACACAGAAATTGTTGTTCTTAAAGACGTTCGCGCCTGGCAGGATCGTGTCGAGCAACAAGTCTATCTGATGGCCGCAGGCTGAATTCTTCTGCAGCAGATTTCCGGAACTGGAGAAAAGTATGAATCCAAACGCTGTATTACCGGTAGCGATGTTGCCTTTGAAGACATTGTCATTGTCAACGAGAATCAAGAATCCGAACAAGTTGTTGTTGCTGGACGTATTGTGGTGAACGGTACTGTTAGTCACGAATTGAACGTCCATCCCGGCGATCCCATTATTCGTTGCGACGTTGTTCTTGATCATCAGGCCATCGGAGCTGGTGAAGAACATACCCGTACCTTCATTGCCAAATGCGATGTTGTCTTTGATCACAACATCCGTGGAGCGGATTACGTATACGCCGAAGACAGCGCCAGTAATGTCGCAATTCTTGACTGTAATCCCTGCCCGTTCCTGTATAAGAATTGTTTGGAATTCGCCCGGTGCGCTTACCTGATGCCCGTTGCAATTCAGAGTGACCGAGTCCGCGACGAACGTGATGGCACCAACGTGATCTTCCTTGAGCTTGGTGTCCGTCGCGATGTCGAGTGGTCCGGACGTTGCGAAGACGCCGGTTGACGCGACAGCGATGATTGACGCCAATACGGACCGGTAGGCGACTAGAACTCCATTGGCTGCAGCCATACGATTCCTTGCGTAGGATTGAGGATGTAGTCGTTTGCGGACCAACCGCACACCAGCGGGCAAGTATCCGCGCCCGCGGATTCTTCGTGACGGTCACGGTCGGCGAGCATTCAGATGCGACGTGAGCGTTTTCTCGATGACACTCGGCGGGGCCGTTTCGGCGCTGTCGCTCGCTGCCCTCAACGTCATCCACGCCTCGTTGAGCCTGTCACGAATGCCGCGATTGCGCCAAAGGATAAAGGCGACAACTGCGCCGATGATTCCGGCCAGGTGGCCAGTCACCGCCAAGAACTGCGCTCAAATGTCTAAGAACCATTGCCACATAACCGAAGGTCCTCGGCTCGCGACCGAAAAGAAACCCCGCGCAAAGCGACAAGCTATTCTGCCATTTTCGCGATGGTCATTCCACCTAAAGAAGTTTTTCGGCGACCACCGGGAGCAGCGCGAACTCTCCGATCAACGCGCGCCGATCTATCACTGAATTCACCTGATCCGCGCGCAGCAATATCGACTACGGGATAGTGAGGCCGCAAGGGGGACCGCGACGAGATTCGCGCCCACTGCGCCCACGAATGTTCGACGAATCGCCGATAGTCGAAGTACCCCTAGGTGGCACTTAAGCCTTCTTAATGAGACGTACCAAAAACAGCAAAATGATTGCACCAATCGTCGCGACAACCAAGCTCCCAATTAGTCCTCCACCTGCGGATATACCCAACATGCCGAAGATGAAGCCGCCGATCAACGCGCCTATTACCCCGACGACGATGTCCCCGATGACGCCATATCCACCGCTGCCCATTACCTTTCCTGCCAGCCATCCTGCAACTAGGCCAATCAAAATGAACCAAATGAATTCCATAGGGCCTCCCTAAGTGAGGTGGATTCAACTGCCGCACTCCATTCTCCAACTAGCGCTACGGTGAATTCTGTGCTGGTCAGGCCTGTCTGTAAATTGTCCCAAGGGGCAACCCCCCACTTGGCCTGATCATCGACGGTCCGAGTAAGCGAGAGGGTCGCCCCTCTCGCTCCTCACTGACCCCACCGTGCGGGACTACCGCAGTGGGTTCGTCAGGTGCGACTCACCGAACTTGCGGCTCGGCTCTTCGCGCAAAACCATTTGACATGCCTTCGCGAGTTCAAAGTCTCGTGCATGTGACGCTGCGCCGATACGTCGACCTGTTCATCCCTTCCCTCCAGTGGATACCGTGGCCGCCCCTTGCGGGAGCCCTGCGGTTCTCCACCTTCATCGGTACTATGGAATCGCAAGACTGCTCGCCTGCCCTTGCCTGCGCCTCCGGTTTCCCTTGGCCACAGGTTCTCCTCGTTGAGAGCTTATTCGCTTCCCTTGGGGAACCCCTCGTGCCGCACGGGACCTGGTTGCTTTGGGTTGGGCGCAACCGAGCCCAAATGTCGGGAGAGGCAGGAAGCTCTCCTGGGTTCGCGGGAAATCCCTTGGTAAGCATGCCCCGGGCTAGCGACTCCGGCGATTCCAGCCACGCCTCGCATACCGGCGTGCCGGATACTGCCTTCCGCGCTGCGAACGGCGTCGGCATCGCAATGAGGTCGATTTCGGAGCTGAATCCTCACGGCCTACTTACTCACTGTGTACCCTTCGCACCCGCCAGTCACACAGCGAATGGCAACACTCGCTACCGGCCTGCCCGCTACGGCTTTGACCGGGCTGGACTTGCACCAGCTGGACTTCAATAAGAGGTTTCGCTAACTCATCGTAGTTCCCCCTCTTCCGCGCTTATCCCAGCGCGATCGCAGTTCGACCCAAAGCCGCCGTTCATAACGCATCGCACAAGACAGTCAAGTGGGCCGCGCTCCACCCGGTCGTGTAGGGCGCGAACTCCGCTGGCGGCTAGTTCCAGCCGTTCGAGCGTACCCATTCGAGGATCACCGAGCCCTCGGCGGGCGGGGCAATCACGAAGCCTTGGGCCTGGTCGCAGCCCATGCGCGTGATCATAGCGAGCGAATCGGCCGCCTCCACGCCCTCGGCAACCACCTTGAGACCGAGCTCGTGCGCGAGGTGAATGATTGAGCGCACGATGGAGCTGTCGCGCTCGCTGGTCGGCATCTGCGAAATGAATGAGCGGTCAATCTTCAGGCTCGCAAGCGGCAGCTGTCTGAGGGACGAGAGCGATGAGAACCCGATGCCGAAGTCGTCCATCGAGAAGCAGATACCGAAGGTGTTCAGGTCGGCAATTGTCTCGATGGCGCGCGCCGGGTCGGTGAGCATCGCGCTCTCGGTTATCTCGAACTGGACGTTCCCGCCGGGCACGCTGTGGGTCTGCAGGATGCGTCGAACGTCGGTGGCGATGCTCTTGTCCATCAGCACATGCGTGGAAAGGTTGATCGAAACGGTCGTGCAAAAGCCGGCGTGGCACCACGCTGCCCACTGCTGCACCGATTCGTTCAACACGTACAGCGTGAGATCGCGTATCTGATCGCCCATCTCGGCAATTGGAATGAACTCATCGGGATGGATTATTCCGTATTCCGGATGCTGCCATCGGGCGAGCGCCTCGACGCCGTCAACGCGCCGCTCGCGCAAGCCAACGATGGGCTGATAATGCACCTTGATCTGGCCGATGCGGATCGCTTCGCCGAGCGCCGTCGCTAACGTCAGCCGACGCGGCGAATAGCGGTCGAGCGCCGGTGAATAAATTTGAGCGCGCAGTCCCTTGCGCTTTGCCTCGTACATCGCAACGTCGGCGCACCGAAGCAGTGTCGAGGCGTCATTGCCATGCACCGGAAAGATCCCTGCGCCGATCGACGCGTCGATGCCGAGATGCAGCGTCCCGACCAGGAATGGCTCGCGCAGCGCTGCGACGAGCTCGGCGGCCGTCGCGTGGATCGCGTCTTCGTCCCCCGCCCGTCGGATGATCACGGCGAATTCGTCACCACCTAGTCGCGCGATCTCCCCGAGGCTCGCATCGAGCAGCGGCTTGAGGCGCGGCCCGATCAGCTTGAGCAGCTGGTCGCCGGCGTGATGCCCAAGGCCGTCGTTGATCTCCTTGAAGTGGTCGAGGTCCATCAGCAGCAGTGCGAGCCGCTCGCCGTTGGCCTCCGACTCGGCGATGCGCGCGCTGAGCTGCTCGGCGAGCCACATTCGGTTCGGCAGACCGGTGAGCGGGTCGTGTCGCGCCTGATACTCGAGCTTGGCGAGCGCCCCCTTCCGCCCGGTAATGTCGCGCCATGTGGACCAGAGTCCGGTCAGGGCGCCGTCCTTGATCATGCCAACATTCGAACAGAGCACCCACCGCAACCGGCCGTCGGTCGTGGTAATCTGGAATTCCTGCTCGCTCAGGCAGTAGTTTGCCCGCACCCATTCGATTGCGATGCGGCGCGCGACGCCTTCGGGGAGCAGCCCCGCGATCGCCCGACCGCGCAACCGTTCCGTGGATTCCACGCCCAGCATTCGCGCGAGCGCCTGATTGCATTCAACGATGACGGCGCGCGCCGTCACCTCATCGGCCTGCTGCTCCAGCGGCAGATCCGTCTGTACTGGCGGATCGAACTCGGCCCCCAGGATCGCCTCGGTGGAGATCGAAACGTAAGTGCGATACCGCTCCTCGGTGCGCGCGAGCGCAGCGGTGAGGCGTCGGCGACGATCGTCAGTAAGCGCACTGGTCACCATGTCTGCGATCGAGGCAGCGAAGCTCTTTTCATCGAGCACCCACTGGCGAATCGGTCCGACATGCTCGTGGCAGACGACGCCGACGAGCTCGCCGGTGTCCATGCGCACCGTGGCCTCGAGCATCGACGTGATGCCAAGCGGCATGAGGTAGCCCTCAGCCAGCTCGTGGGTACGCGGATCGTTCTGCGCGTCGGAGGCGTCCAGAGCACGATTCTGCTCGAGTGCCCGGATGTAGGTGGGGAACGCGCTGGCGTCCAGATGCGGGCCGGCCATCTGACGGCCGAGGCTTCTTCGGAACAGGCTCCTGCAGACGAGTTTCGAGCGGTTCTCCGTGAACAACCAGACGCTGGTGCGCTCCACGTCGAGGGTGGTGCCCGCCACCTGCGTGATGCGCGCCAGCGCGTCGTCGAGGGTCAGGTTGTCGTCGCGCTCGCTGGAGACCAGCGCAAGCAGCGCGCCCTGCTGTCGGCGCATCCGCCTTTCGGTGACGACTGCGGCCGGAATCTCCTGCATCGTGCCGACGAGGCGGATCGCCGCGCCCGACGAATCGCGCATCACGCGCCCCTTCGCCACGAAACACCGGAGAGCTCCGTGAAAGTCGAGCACGCGGAACTCGGCATCGCACTCGGCGCCACGTTCAATCGCATCGGCGAGCGCAAGCTCGAAGCGCGGCCGGTCGAGCGGCGTGAGCCGCGCGAGAAATGTCGACTTGGTGCTGTCGAACCCGCCTGTCGGGTAACCGAGGAGCGTCTCGAGGTAAGGAGACAGCGCCATGCGGTCGCTGCCGATCGGCCACTCCCACAGACCAACGCCGCCGGCAAGCAAAGCGGTCTGCACGAAGGCCTCCGGCACCCCGCCAAGCAACTCCGGCGTAAAACTGGCGCCCATGCCTTCCTTAGTCATGACAATGTCCCGCCGAGCGGCATGTGTTGTCGGAGACCAACCGCCGACCACGTTCAGCACTGCACTAGTATGAATCTTGGCGCCTTGTTTTTCCTCCGTCAACCTTCTGCTTCGCAACAAGGCTCAACAGCCGGGTTCAAGCCCTCAAAGACAGACGCATCGGTCAACCACCGCGCGCATGGGTGTCACGCTCGACATCGGGGGGGCAAGTCCGTCCTCCGACGAAAGACTCCTTATGGCAACCCTAGCCAGACCTTCAATTCAGGCCCCAAGCAGACATTCCACAGACTGAGGGACAGTATGAACGGTGATGCGGCGCGTTGTGCGCTTCTTGACTTACTTCTTCGCCGGGATGACCTGCTCGTTCAGCTTCTCTTTGGTTTCCCGGGCCTCGGTCGTTAGCTTGTATGAGACGTAATACTTGAAGATGTTGCGCACGTAAGTCGTGGTCTCGATACCGATCTTCTCCGCGGTGACGGTCTCGACATTGTTGAACCAAAGGTTCGGGTCAAGCCCGCGCTTCTCGGCCTCCTTGCGCATGTTCGAGATGTTCCCTGGCCCGGCGTTGTAGCTCGCAAACGCGAATAGTGTCCGGTTCTGCTCGTCGAACTTGGCGTCGTTGAGATACCGGGTCATCAAGTGATCCATGTACTTCGCGCCAGCGTGGATGTTCGATTCGGCCACCGTGATGTCGCCGACCTTGAGCGACTGCGCGGTCGCCGGCATCAACTGCATCACGCCGATGGCGCCGCCGGGGCTCCTCTTGCGCTGATCCAGCGTCGACTCCTGGTAGCCCTGCGCGGCAAGCATCAAGGGGTCGAAGTGGTACTGCGTGCCATACTTCTTGAAGTAGGCGATTAGATCCGTGAAGCGCTGTTGGTCTTTGGCACCCGACGCGCTGTGCAGTGCCTTGATCCTCTTCATGTACTGTTGCTGGAGGTGCGGGACCACGCCTTCCTTCTTGGCCCAGCTCGCGTAGAAGTCGTTCAGTTCCGCCGCGAGCTTCGGGTTGTCCTTGCGGATAGCCCAACCCCTCTTTGTCGGCGGCCGCAGTTCGATGTCCGCGCGCAGCTTCAGCTTGGGCAAGACCTGCGCCCACATTCTTGCCTTCCAGTCGTCGACGACGATCGACTCGAGGAGCCCGGCGTTCATCATTTCCAGTATGTCCTCATCTTCAAGCGCGTCGGGAACCAGGACGAGCTTGGCTTCGGGTTGGCCCGCTTGCCTAAATCGATCGTTCAGGGCGGTCAGGCTCGCATAGTAGGAGGACGACTTGCGCACATGGATCGCCTTGCCCGACAGATCGTCGAGCGAGGCGATCTCGGGCGATGCCGGCCCGTTCACGAGAATCTCGACGTTGACGAGCTTGTCGTCGGGGGCCACGAAGTCGACAACCTTGAGCCGTTCCTTGGTGACCGACAGGTTGCCGACCGCGATGTCGGCCAACCCATCGTTGAGATCGGGGAACAGCTTTTCGCGGGTGGTTGCCACGACAATCACGGTAAGGGGACGCTTGCCGAGCTTCTTCGCGTATTTCTGATTCACCCAGCGCTCGAAGTCGCGGATGAGCTCGGCGGCAATGCCGCGCTCGCGGCCCTTGTCGATGAAGTAGAGCGAGCGGCTGTATGGCACACTGACCCGGATGATCCTGCGCTCGAGCATCGCGTCGAAATCGCCTTTCCAGGGCTTGTTCGCGACCGAGAGCTGGCGTGTCGTCTCGGCGCTCGAGCCGCCGGATGTGGGCGACGCGGGAGCTGCGGTGCGTGCGGACGGGCTCTGGGTGAGCGTGCCGACAGCAAAGGCAAGACCCAAAAGCGCCGATGCCGGCAGCAGAGCCAATCGCTTCATCTGGCCTCCTCCCGCCGGACGGTGTAGGACGACCGGAGCACAAAGTACCGGCACGAGTTTCGAGCCCTCGGCCACTCAGGACAGTCTAGCAGAAGCCCGCGCGTGGCCCTGGCTCAGAGCCAGAAGCAAGTTCAAACCCAGATCGAAGCACGTGGCGCGCTGCAGGGTGAAAGCGCCCCGTTCACGCTCGGCTGGTGCTATCTGAGCGATTATTACGCGCCCGAGGCCGAGGCGATTCTCAATGACCTGCGCCTGCGCATGCCAGGAGTGGCTTGGGTCGGCACGGCCGGTATCGGCGTGGCCGCCAGCGGCGTCGAATACTTCGACGAGCCGGCCCTGGTGCTGATGGTGGCGCCGCTCGCGCGCGCCTCGTTCCGCCTGTTCTCCGGCCGGCAGCCGCTCGCTGCGGCATCGTCCGGATTCGTGGCTCATACCGCGCTGGTCCATGCCGATGGCAGCACGCCTGACTTGCAGGAGTTGCTGCACGAGCTCAGCGCTCGCACGGCCACCGGTTATCTGTTCGGAGGGCTGTCGTCGGCGCGCAACCGCCCACTACACATAGCGGATGGCGTACTCACGGGCGGTTTGTCCGGGGTGGCCTTCGGCCCCGAAGTGGGACTCATCTCGCGCGTGACCCAGGGCTGCCAGCCGATCGGACCGTGGCGCAATATAACCAAAGCCGAGCGCAATTTCGTGGTCAGCCTGGACGGCCAGCCCGCGCTCGCTTGCGCGTTCCAGGATCTGGAGCTCGACCGCGACGCTCCGAATGACGAGGTGGCGCAGGCGCTGTCCACCACGCTCGTGGGCTTGATCACCGCAGCCGAGGACGTGCCGACGCGGCCGGGACAGTTCGGCGCGGATACCGTCGTGCGGCACCTGGTGGGCGTGGACCGGCAGCACCAGGTCCTGGCGATCGCCGAGCGGATCGAGCCCGGCATGCGCCTGGCTTTTTGCACGCGCAACGCAGAAGCCGCACAGCTTGACCTGGTGCGCATCGCGACGGAAATCCGCGACGAAGTGGAAAGCGGCGCGGCACGGCAGATGGCGGGCGCACTCTATGTCAGTTGCTCGGGCCGCGGCGGCCCACACTTCGGCGCGCGGCACGCCGAGCTACAGATGGTGCGCAGGGCCCTGGGCGACGTGCCGCTGGTCGGGTTTTTCGCCGGCGGCGAGATTGCGAGGCATCACCTCTACGGCTACACCGGCGTTTTGACGGTGTTTACCACAGCAGGCTGACGTAGGAGCGTGCAAGGCTCAACCGCTAGAATTGTTGACCGCAGCGACCTCGACGACCACGCATCACGACGCATTCTGCTTGGGTCGCCTCTTGTGGGCTTTCTGGAACGGCTTCTTGTATTGCGCGCTCGCCACCGGGCCTGGGTTGACCGGCGGCGGTTGCAGGGGTGTTTCGCCGAGCGCCTTGCTCCTGAGGTTGCTCCCGATTGGCGGAGGAGAGCTCAATTTCAAGCGCATGGATCTCATCCCACTGGGCGTCGGTGCGTTGGCTCTCCGCTATCGCCAGAAGCTCTTGCAAGCGACCGCGGGGCGGCAGCTTTTGTGGTGCATTCATGACGACATTATCCCATCGTTCGACAGGTGCGTCCCCGCCCGGCACCAAGCCGTCGGGCGCCTACCGTCGCTTCACGGTGCCTACCTGGCTCGGCTCACGAACGGCAACTCCTGCTCCGCAGTAATCAATCCATGCGCGCTCTCTTCCAGGTTGCTCTCGTCAACGACGCGTTCGGCGACCCGGGCCTGTATGTCGACTTCCGCGACGAACGGCGCGCGTTGCTTTTCGATCTCGGCGACATCAGTGTGCTGCCGCCGCGCAAGCTGATGCGCCTATCGCACATCTTTGTCACCCATACGCACATGGATCACTTTTCCGGGTTCGACCATCTGCTGCGGGTCGTGCTCGGGCGCAAGGCCCAGGTCGTGCTGTTTGGCGGGCCCGACTTTGTCGCCCAGGTCGAACACAAGCTGCGCGCGTACACCTGGAACGTGGTGCACCGCTACGAGGTCGAGCTTGTGATCGACGTGCATGAAGTCGGGATAGACGGTCGCGGGCAGCGTGCCCGCTTTTCGAGCCGCAGGCGATTCGAACGCGAAGCGTGCGCTTCGTTTGAACTACGCGATGACGTGCTGCACGAAGAAACGACGTTTCGCGTTCGTGGCCGCTTTGTCGACCACGATATCGCGTGCCTCGCGTATGCAATCGAGGAGAAAGCGCACGTCAATGTGGGGAAGGATCGCGTCACGGCACTCGGGCTATCGACGGGTTCGTGGTTGCGCGAACTGAAACAGGCGGTTCTGACCGGTGCACCGGGCGAGACGCCGATTGTGGTGCGATGGCGTGACCGGCAGGGCGAGCACGCCGTGACGCGACAAGTCAGTGAACTGAGCCAGCTGATCCTCGACGTGGTTCCCGGCCAGCGCATTGGCTACGTTACGGACCTCCGCTACACGGAGGCGAACGTGAAAACGCTTTCGCAACTGCTCGCCGGGGTGGACGTGCTTTTCATCGAAGGCGTTTTCTTGGACGAGGACGTGGAGCATGCGGCGCGCAAGAACCACCTGACGGCGCGCCAGGCCGGCGAGATCGCGCGCCACGTAGGAGCCAAGGCGGTCGTGCCGTTCCACTTTTCGCCACGCTACGAAGAACGCTCAGCGGCGCTGATCGCCGAGGTGCAGGCGGCATGGTCCGGTGCGCAGGCGCTAACTCGCGGAAGCGCTTGAGCAGACGCGGAGAAGATTCGTGTCGGCCGTCTGCTCGGTGTCGTTTCCGGAACTGCGCGTCCTGACTGGCACCGCACGTGAGCCCAACCGGACGACTTTGTGTACTGTTTGGCACACACGGTCTTCTTGGCATCGTTCTTCAAGGAGAGGAACAGGGTGCGCCTATTGGCGCACCCTGTCTGACCTACAAGAGTCCGCGCTCGGCAAAGGAGACGACCGCGTGTTCTGCGACCACCATGTGGTCCAGAACGCGGATATCGACGACACCGAGCGCTTGTTTCAACGTGCTCGTCAGCAGTTCGTCCGCCCGCGAGGGCTCGGCGACGCCGCTGGGGCGGCAGTGCGAAAAGATCACAGCCGCGCAATTCTGCGCGAGTGCCCGCTTTACAACTTCTCTCGGATACACCGACGTCTGGCTAAGGGTTCCGCGGAACAGCTCTTCGCTGGCAATGACCCGATTCTGGGAGTCAAGATACAGCACGGCGAAACTCTCGTATTCCCTGCCCCGAAAAAGCAGCCGCAAATAGTCGCGCACGGCGGTGGGGCTGGTGAGCACGTTGTCCCGTCGCATTTCCTCGGCCAGCATGCGCCGTAGAGTTCGCGCGCGGCGAGGAGCTTCTCGCGACCACCGGGCTTCGGCTCTGGTGAGAACAGCGGCGTCAGCGCTCCCTTGTAGTGCCCGGGCTATGCCGGCGCTCCTCGTGCCAGGCCTTGACGAACCGTTGCACCGTCGGATACGAGCCGGTGAAACCGTCCTGCACCAGACCATCCAGCAGCCGCTGCGCGGTGCGCCGCTCCTTGCGCGGCTCGAACGAGGACCCGCTGTCGCCGCGATGACACGCGCGACATTCGTGTAATCAGTCTCATTCGTGTAGCTTGCTATCGCGGAATAATGGGCCTATACGCTTAACTATGCGCGCCAAGTAACTGCCGGACTCAGCGCGTAGCGTGTAGCCGATGGGATTGAATTTTCGTCGGACGCATGATCGGTCCGTTTTAGGCTCCAAAGTCCATCATTCACAACGAGGAAAAAGTCCATGTTCCATTTCGAGCGCAGGATCACGGTGAAGACCGTGGCAGACATGCCAGCCGCGGTGCAGTTCGCCATTGAAGTCAATTCCTATGTGAACAAGCGCCATTCGCTGAACATGAAGACCGGCGTCGAGCTGTTCGGCCAAGCCAGTCTTTATTGGTACTTCGACGCAGAGAGCCTCGACAAGCTGACACAGCTGAACGCGACCCTGATGCAGGATCGCGACTACTTCCAGATGCTCGACAAGGTTAAGGGCCTTTGGGTCGAAGGAAGCCTCAAAGACACCATCGTGACCTTGATTGGCTGAGGCGGGTCAGCAGGCCGCTACCAACCCTGGCCCACTTGAAGCCGCGTGCCGGAGCGGTGCGGCAATCCGGCGCGTGATCCCGCGTCGCCTTTACTACCTCGAATACGGCGCGCACGTTGCCGTCACCGCCGTCTTTGCCGTCACGCGGATCCACCGCCAAGAGCCGGTAGAGCCCGCATTTGCGGCGGGCGACTTGCACGAATGGCCACCTCCGTTGCCCGCCAAGCACCGATCAATGGCCGCTATGGGGCACAGTGCGCAACGACCGGGGTTGGCCGCACTCGGCCTTATCGTCGACGGTGCCAGTTCGCCACGTAAACCTACGAGGCTCGCGAGCGGACCTTCTGCCTGGCCCTCGCGACTGTCTCCAGCGGCGTGGGGAGAGGCCCTCCGGACAACGACTGAATGGCCTCGCGGCCTGCGTGGCGACTACCAACAACTCCACGCAGCGTAAGTCCATTCGCGCTAACCCTGCTTAACGCTGCCTCACGGGCACGAGTCGTTTCCTACGACCTGGCATTCATCGCTTTGCCGTTACCCTCTCGCGCAGATCCTTAGCGGCTTTGAAATGGGGCAATCTCTTCGCCGGGACCGGCACGATCTTCCCGGTCTTCGGATTGCGTCCCTGGCGTGCTAATCGGTGGTTTAGGCTAAAGCTCCCGAAACCACGAATCTCAATGCGCCCTCCGTGATAAAGGGCGCCGCTCAACGCGTCAAGGATGACCTTGACCGCAAGTTCAGCGTCCTTGACGGTGAGCTCTGGCTGCCATGCGGCAAGCCGGTCGATCAGTTGGGAACGGGTCATTGGAACATTCTGCGCGGGCGTGGCTGCGGTGTACTCGACTTCCAGCGAGCGCCACCGCCGCGCACTAATTCTTCGGCGATCCGGAATGTCGGCTTATCGGAGAGTTGGGTGGCGCGGCTGACCGGCGGGTCATGGTTGTCGCGTACGAATGCCGTTGCGTCTGATGGCAGCAAGATGCGTTCCCCGTTCGAACAGTCACGCCTGTTCAGCGGTTTGCGCCGGAAGCTGCATTCCTGAATTCGCGTAGTCGTAAGATCGCTCGACACACACATTCAGGTATCGCCACCACAACTTGTAACGCACACGCTCGGGAGCCATCGACTTCGGCACGCGCAAACAGGCGAGCAAACTAAGCCGCAACGCCCCTTTTCAATCTCGTCACGGCAATCGTCACCAACCTATTTTGGGGTCGCCCGCTGTCGAGTCGAGTCGCGAGATGCGCTGTTGATGAGAATGCGTTTGTCCCTAAAGAACTGCCGTCTGTCGCGAGCAGTCCGCCGCATAGAACCCGCATGGCACCATGACGGTGTTATTCACGGTGAGCCACGATATGGCCCGATCCCCCGCGCTGAAATCGTCGCCAGTCGCAGACCACTCGCAATCGCTTGTATCGTTCACCACGCGTTTGACAGGCGAACAGCTTGACGCCTTGAGGCGGTGCGCGAAAGGCATTTCCTTGCGCTTTGAGGCGTGGGTGATTGTGAGCGCGCTCGTTGCTGGCGGTTATGCGGAGAACGGCGTGGCGGGCGTCGTCGCCGTGACGGCCAAGGGTGAGGAATACCTGCGGACGCACGAAAAGTGAGCGCCTTCTGTATCTGGTTGGAGCCGTTGCAGCGCCTCACCGCTCCACCAGACGGGATGAGACTTCAGTCCGATAGCGCGATCGAACGACTGCTCTCAGCGACTTCGCCGTATGGCTGCTTCTGGCCGGTCGCCGGCATTGAAGCGATTCGACCGAGCGGCCGCTGAATGACGTACAGCAGCCGGTCATGCGTCAAGGGCCGCTGTGGATCGTGGAGCCGCCGCTCAGCACCGGCGAGCGGATGAGCGTGAACGACCCACTCCAGCCATCGGGCTCCACGACAACCGGACGTTCGACGAATCAAGCTGACCGGCGGTCCGCGCCCACGGACAGCCAGGCGCGCAGGAGCGGCTCCACCCAGCCGAGCGTCGCGAGGAACAGCGCGGCGATGGTCAGATTGAACGTCAGGTGCGCCCAGGCGACGGCCATAGCGGGTTCGCCGGTCGCGAGCATCTGCTGCGTGAACTGCTCCATGAACGGCAGGAAGAGCAGCACGCCGACCGCGTTGAACAGGAAGTTGCTGATCGCCGCTGCGCGCGCCACCGGCTGCATCGAGATGCTGGCGACGAGCGCGGTCGAGGTGGACCCCACGTTGGCGCCGAGCACGATCGGTATGGCGGACTCGGCCGGCAGGACACCCTGCTGCACGAGCAGGATCGCAAGCCCGGTGGTCACGCTGCTCGACTGGATCACGGCGGTGAACACGATCCCCATCAGCAGGCCGATCACGGGCGTCGTCGCCATGGCCAGCCCGTTCTGGAACCACGGGTGCGCCTGCACGGGCTTGAGCTCCGTCGAGATGAGATCGAGCGCGAAGAACACCAGGCCGAAGTAGAACACGGCCTTGCCGATGGCGTTTACGCGCACGGGCAGCGCCGACAGCAACGCGCCGACGACGATGAAGAACGGGCCGATGCCGGTCAGCTTGAATGAGACGAGCCATGCTGTCGCGGTGGTACCGACGTTCGCCCCAAGCACGATGCCGAGGCTGCCGCGGAAGCTGATGACGCCGGCATCCACCAGAGACACCGCGAGCGACGTGATCGCGCTGCTCGACTGCACGACGGCCGTCGCGGCCACGCCGATCAGGAAGCCGCGCCAGCGGCTCTCGGTCACTCGGGGCAGCCACGACTGCAGCGCCGCGCCGCCCACGGCCTGCACCTCTCGGCTGAAGCCCTGGAGGCCGTGCAGGAACAGCACGATGGCCGCGATCGCGGCGATGATCCCCTGGAACGCTGTCATGCTATTGGACTCATGTTCGCTGAATTCGCCGAGAAATGCAGAGTTCGGTGGAAGCCGCCATTGCCGAATAACCGTTGGCGATTTTGGAAAACTGCCGCCGAACGGCCGCACTTCAAAACGGTGACGGTGCGCGATCTTGGACGCCGCTCCCAGTCCCTGCCCATGGTACCGCGAAGCAATGCCAAGGACGTCGCGCGATGATCAGGTCTGAGGCACTACATAAGTAGTCCTGGGCACGAGGCACGAATGCAACGGTGCCGTGGTCTAGGAACGAAGTGCTGAGTACTTCGTACTGAGTGCGGAGTGCGCCGTACGACGTGCGTCGATCTTCGATTTGTGCACGAGGTCAACGGCTCAGATCGACCCGTTGCCGCCTGTCGCGTTGTAGAGAGGCGGCCATTCGCGACTTCGCTGAACAGCGGTCGCCTGCGTCCCAGAATCTTCCGGCTGCTGCGCACTTGCACGGTGCGCCGTGACGATATACGGAGCTTGCGAGCTTTCGCCGGATCGCTTTCGCAGCTGTGGAGCGATTGATTTGGCGCATCGCGTATTCTTGAGACGAAAATTGTCCTCATGACATCTCGCGGAGGTCGCATGCTCTCTCCTCGCCCCCGCGCGCCGTCGGGAGGCCCTGCGTGGCCAAAA
>CAWAFI010000004.1:0-118846 GCA_963781285.1 uncultured beta proteobacterium | reverse complement strand
ATCCAACGCCACGACGCGTCATCGCGAGCAGCCTAGCACGTCTTGACTTGGCCGGAGCGACGGGGAGCCGAGGCGCTCCGGCGTCGCGGCGGGGCCACGGTGGCACCGGGTGCGGGTGTTTTGCAAGCGGCAGCGCGATCGCGCCGCGTACCCGGCGGCCGCAGGCACGCGCCTGCTCGGCGTCGTGCGCGGCGGGCGGTGGACGATCGGGGTTACCAAGCGATGCGTTGATCGAACTCGTACACCGGTGCCGGCTGGGCGTGGGGATCGAAGGTGCCCGCCCCGGCATCCGGCAGGTCCCATAGCGGTGGGCCGCGGGCGGGCGCGATGCGCGGTGGCGCGGTCGGCTCGCCGAGGTGGATGAGGATGTTGCGTATCGCGGACACGTCGGTGACGAAGGCGATGATGCGCATCTCGGCGCCACACAGGGGACACACGAGCGGGAAAACTTCGTAGATGCGGGCGAGCAACAGCGCCCAGGCATAGCGGGCGGCACGGCGGTGGGCCGGTTCGGCGGCGGGTTGCGGCTTGGGTGCGGGCGGCGAGGTCGTCGCTGCCCGAGCGAGGGCGGTGACGGCCGAGCGCAGAGGTGAGTGCGGCGCCAGCACGCCGAAGTAACGGTGACGGTGGACGCGCGGCGGCGGCACCAGCGCGGCGAGGCGGTCGAGCAGCTCCAGCGGCGTCAGCAGCAGCGGGCCGTTCCCGCCCGGACCCGGTTTGTTGCTCTCGTAGAGCAGGCGCTCGGGATCAAGTTCGCGCAGCCGGTCCAGGGCCAACGGCGGGCGGGCGCAATAGCGCAGCAGCCGCTCACATCCGGCACGGTCAGCGGCCTCGATGCGCACCGACGCATCGACGGAGAAGCCACCGCCGTGTTCCCATTGCGCCATCGCCCGCGCGTCATCGCCCGGCAGCAGGCCGCGCCGCACGAAGCTGCGTAGCAAGCGCCGGCGCACGCACGATTGCACCGCGGCGACGGCTGGCGCACCGAGCCCGATGGCGGCGTGGAAGACAATCCCGCCCGCGGCGGTGGCGTCGAACACGCCGTCGATGACGACGCAATGAAAGTGCAAGCGGGCATTGAGTGTCGAGCCGAAGCGGTGGATGAAGGCTACGGCACCGAGGCGTGCCGCGGGGCCTGAACCGGGGCTGTGCGCACGCAGGTGTTGCTCCACCGCCCGCAGGAACAGGCGCAGAGCAGCACCCTGAAGATCGGCGTCGCGCTGCAGGAAGTAGCGCAGACGCTTGGGCACGGCCAGCACCCACTGGCGTACCGGCAGCGGCGGCAAGACGTAATCGGTGAGATGTGCCGCCGTCGCCACCATGCGCCGGGTGTTGCACGATGGGCACACGCCCCTGCCCTTGCACGAGAAGCGATCAATGCCGCCGGTCACTTGCCTTTCTTCGCGGTGGGCTTGGCGACGACCTCGAGCTTTACGGGGGCCATCGCGTTCGGACCGATGCCGATCTTCGTTGCCGCTGCGCGCGACAGGTCGATGACTCTTCCGGCCTGCGTCGGTCCGCGATCGTTGATGAGGACGTTCACCGACTTCGAGTTCTTGGTGTTGGTGACCTTCACGGTCGTACCGAATGCAAGTGTCGGATGAGCTGCGGTGATTTTCGTCTGGTCGAACCACTGTCCGCTCGCCGTTTTGCGGCCCTGAAGCTTGTCGGAATACACGGCGGCGAGCCCTTCCATTGCGCTGTCGGATGCGACTGGCGCCGGTGCCGCGGCGGGTGCGGGTGTCGCCGGGGGCGTTGCAGGCGTGGCGGGCGTCTGCGCGCACGAAAGCGTTGCGAAGAAAGCGCAAAGAACAACGGCTGCGCGCGGGATCGTGCTCATGGTGGGATCCTTCCTTCAAACGCAATGGCGCTGCAAGGCGTACAGCGCGTATTGCATTCTACCCCGCGGCGCGCTTCGCCACGCCGTCTCGGCCATCGTCTAACGCTTGCGAGCCAGCGTAAGCCCGTCGCCGATCGGCAGCATGGCGATGTCCACTCGAGTATCTCCACGCGAACCGGTAGGACACGCTCCTACACGCAAATCAGCGCGGCGCCGATTCCCGCAGCGATAGCCGTGGTCTAAAAGGATGAAGCTGGCGTTTAGGTCACAGAAAAGCCGGGCAACACCGACGCCAGTCAGACCCGACACTCACCTTCATCTGCCCCCAGCGATGGGCAACCAATAGGAGAAGAGAACATGAAGCGAGGAACGACGATGCTGAGCGCGTTCGCAGTGGTGATCTTGGCCCTCGCCCTGCCCAGTTGGGCGCAGGTCAAAGAGCTCCCGAAACAGACCGTCACCGTTGCCGGCACCGTAGAGACGATCGATAAGAGCAAACGCGCCGTGAACATCAAGACGGCCGATGGCAAGTTCGTCGCCCTAGACGTGCCCGCGAGCGCCAAGCGCTTCGATGAGCTCAAGGTGGGGGACAAGGTGAAGGCAACGTATAACAACAACGTCATCGTGCGCCTGAAGCCGGCGGGCGAGGCGGCGGTCGATACCGCCGACGCGTCCTCCACCATGGGAAAGGAAGCGCAGCCTGGGGGCTCGGCGTCGATGGTGCGGACGATGACGGCAACTATCGCCGAACTCGACAAGAGCAATTCGTCGATCACCGTTGTCGGGCCGAACGGGTGGAAATACAGCCGACGGGTCGTCGATCCGAAGGTGTTCGATCAGGTCAAGGTGGGCGACAAGGTCGATATCACCTGGAGCACCGACCTCACGATCGCGGTGGAGTAGCCCCGGCGACGAGCGCGCGGCCGCGGGCGAGAGACGATCAAAGCAGGCCGACCGCCCCGTATCGACGGGAGCCGGGGCGGATCGGGCAACGGCGCGTAGGAAGTGGCCCGGCGGCGGCTTCGGATCGCCGGCGCCGGCCGCCTCGTCAACGGCTGCTTCTATGAGGGCGTTTGTCAAGCCCCCTTGAAATCAGATGTTCAGTGCTTCAGTGGGATTGTCTCCTCGTGATACCGTCGTCGTTACCGTTATCCATGATTCGGTTGCCGGTGCTTGCTTGTCGCTGAACCGAGGTGCATTGGAGATTCAAGGTCGGGATGTATAGAGCCGAGCCCGTTGCTCGGTCCAACTTCTATCCGTGCCGGCACCAGGCCGGTCACCACATACCGCATGCGCGCAAAGCGCTGGGTGCAAACCCCGGTTACCAACGCGCCCCATCTTTGCGGACGGTCGCTCGCAGGCGACCCGCAGCCGTTTCGGGCGCGTTGACCTTTAATGCTCACGATGCATCGTTCTCCGCTATGTTCAACCACGTGCGCTGCCTATCCGCCGATGGCTTTGAGCTGTGCCCCTTGAGGGATCAGCCCGTCCTCCAGGTAGCGCCACAGCGCAATGGCCAGACGCCGGGCGAGCGCCACAATGCCGATGCGCCGTAGGCGCTTGCCGCCACCGGCGAAGCGTCGGTTAAACCACTGGCTCAATTCACTCTGCGGCTGGTAGCGCAGCCAGCTCCAAGCGAGCTCCACCATCAAAGTACGCACCCGGCGATTGCCGGCCTTGGAAATGCCTTGCTCGGTTTCGCTCTCCCCGCTGGCGTAGGGCGAGGGCGTCAGCCCGAGACAGCCCGCCACTTCGCGCCGGTTGCGAAAGCGCCGCCAACCAAACAGCTCCTTCGCCAACACCCAGCCGCTGCTCATCCCGATCCCGCGTAGCTGCGCCAGCCGCAGCCACCTGCGGTTCGCTGCCAGCGGCCACCGCCTGGCGTTGCTCGGCCTCGATCATGTCCATTTGCTTCTTGACCAGCAACAACCGCGCGCTCTCGCGCTCGATCTCGGCACGCACACGCGGCGCAAGTTCCTGCGCATGGCCCGTCCACCAGCGCTGCCACAGCCGCCCGCCGACGTACTTCACCCGCCGATTGTTTAACACCAGCAGCGCTCGAATCCGATTGATGTGCGCGGTGCGCTCGTGCCCCAGTCGCCCCAGTTCCCGGTGCGCTCGTCGCGCGTCTTCCTGCTCCGGCGTGGGCACCCGCACCACCGACCACACTCGGCGCTCGCCCGCGTGGTAGCGAATCAACATCGAGAGCAACTTGTCAGCGTCCAGCCGGTCAGTCTTGGCGCGCCGCGCGCGGCGGTTCACTTCAATGCTCGCCGAATCCACCACCACGTTGTCGATACCCTGCTCGATGAGCCAGCGGTGCAGCCAGAAGCCGTCGCGTCCGGCTTCATAACAGCTATGCACGCTCGCCTCCGGCGCAAGCCCGCAGCGCGCCTTGGCCTTGGCGATGCACTCGAGCAGCGCCGCGGTGTCCCCCGCCGCCACCGTATAGTGGCTCGGGCTGCGCTCCCCGTCGCTCAGCGACAGCTTCCAATCCTTCTCACTCAGTTCGAAGGCCATGTACAGCTCGCTCGCCTCTACCGTATGCTTTCCTTGAAGGGCTGTTCCAGACGCATTCATTTCGCTCTCCTTCCGTTAAATCGAGTTGGTCGAACTCTCGTTTTAACTCAAGGGGGCAAATCACGAGCAGCCCTTCATAGTATCTTCCCGGCAAATTGAGATGTGAAGGCGACCGTCTGGAACTGGGCCGTGAGCGGCCTATTCGTCAAGACTCCGCCTTGGGCGACATCCATTCCCCGAACATCTTGCACGGCCGAGCGCGAGCGCGCCCTTCCATTGCGCGAGACAGGACGTCTTGCCGAATCCCGCCGCGGCGTGGATCAGGCTTACCTGGCACGAGGGGGGAACGCCGAGTCGAGCGACGAGGCGCGGCCGCGCCACCGAACGCTCGCGACCGCGCGGTCCGACGATCTTCGTGGCGAGAAACATCGAATCGGGGCTGCTCGACGACAGCGACGCCGATTCGAGCACCGTGGACATGCCCGGATAACCCTTTCGGGAACGCTGGGACGCGTTCCGAAAGCAAAACTTACTGTTTCGGATGACGCTGCGTCAAGCAGGAGTCGGCGCGCGCAGCGCGTCGATCTCGGCGGGCGCAAAACCCCAGTCCGCGAGGGCCGCGTCGTCCGATTGCCCGGGCGGTGGAGGAGGACTGCGCACTTGGGCCGGGGTGCGGCTGAAACGTGGCGCGGGTGCGGGTTGCGTGACGCCGTCCACGTCGACGAATGTCCCACGTGCGCGGTTGTGCGGGTGCGCGGCCGCCTCGTCGGGATCGAGCACCGGCGCGAAGCACACATCAGTTCCTTCGAGCAACCGGCACCACTCGTCGCGCGTACGTGTCGCGATCAGCGTCGCGATCCGCTCTTTCATCTGCGGCCATGCGGCACCATTCCACTGCATCGCGAACGCCGGATCATCGGCAAGGCCGCACTTCTCGACCAGTAACGCGTAGAACTGCGGCTCCAGCGCGCCGATCGAGATCCACTTGGCGTCGGCGCAGCGGAACGAGTCATAAAAAGGCGCCGACGAATCGAGCACGTGCGGGTGGCCGGGTCCCTGCCAGATGCCGGACGCCTTGAACGCATGGAAAATCGTCGTGAGCAACGCCGAGCCGTCGGTGATCGCGGCATCGACGACCTGCCCTTTCCCCGACGTTCGCGCCTCCAGAATCGCGCTGACAATGCCGAGCGCAAGCACGAGCCCGCCGCCGCCCATGTCGCCGACCAGTGTCGGTGGCGCCCATGGATGCCCGCCCGGCGGCGCGCCGAGCGCCAGCGCGCCGGAAAGGGCCAGATAGTTGATGTCGTGGCCCGCAGCGTTCGCGAGCGGCCCCGTCTGGCCCCAGCCCGTCATGCGTCCGTAGACAAGGCGCGGATTGCGCGCGAGGCAGACGTCGGGACCGAGGCCGTTGCGCTCCATGACGCCGGGACGGAAGCCTTCGATCAACGCATCGGCCGCCGCAATCAGGCGCAGCGCCGCAGCGACGCCGGCCGGCTGCTTCAAATCGAGCGCGACCGCACGCTTGCCGCGGTTGAGCAACGCGAAGCGGCCGAGGTTGAAGAACGAAACGTCGCGCGTGTTGGCATTCGGGACCTTGCGGTCGACGACCAGCACGTCGGCGCCGAGGTCGGCAAGCACCATCCCGCAGAACGGGCCCGGGCCGATGCCGGCGAACTCGACGATGCGCAAGCCGTGCAGCGGACCCATGGCCCTTTCTCCCTGCCGCATGCGCGGCCGCTAGAGCGATCGCGCGATCAGCTCTTTCATGATTTCGTTCGTGCCGCCGAAGATCCGCATCACCCGCGCGTCGGCGTACATCCGCGCGATAGGATATTCGTTCATGTAGCCGGCGCCGCCGAAGAGCTGCAGGCACTCGTCGACGACCTCGCAAAGCACATCGGTGCTCCACCACTTGCTCATGGAGGCGGTTGACGTATCGAGCGTGCCGGCGATGCGCTGCGCGACGACGAAATCGCTGAAAACGCGCGCCACGGTCGCCTTCGTGGCGAGCTCGGCGAGCTTGAAGCGGCTGTTCTGGAAATCGAAGATCGGCTGGCCGAATGCCTTGCGGTCCTTCGTGTACTCGATCGTCAGCGCCACGGCGCGCTCCATGCTGTAGGCGGCGATGAGACCGAGAATCGCGCGTTCGTACGGCAATTGGTCCATCAGCTGGTACATGCCGCGGCCTTCGACGCCGCCGAGCACGTTCTCGACCGGCACCTCGCAATCCTGGAAGAACAATTCGCACGTGTCCTGCGATTGCATGCCGATCTTGTCGAGCACGCGGCCGACCGAAAAGCCCGGTGTGCCATGGGGCTCCATCAGGATCAGCGATATTCCCTTCGAGCCGGCGGTCGGATCGGTCTTCGCCACGACCAGCAGCATGCCCATGTTGAGCGCGTTTGAAATGTAGGTCTTGGACCCGTTGATCACGTACCTGTCGCCGCGGCGCTCCGCGCGCGTGCGCACACCCTTCAGGTCGGAGCCTGCGCCCGGTTCCGTCATCGCGACCGCGCCGATCGCCTCGCCGGCGGCCATCCGCGGCAGCCACGTCTTCTTCTGCTCTTCGGTGCCGCAGTTGAGCATGTAGTGCGAGGTGATCGCATGCACGGCGCGCCCGCCGCTGAAGCCGAACTCGGTCGCGCGGGAAAGCTCGTCGTAGATCACCGCATCGTGGCCGAAGTCGCCACCCATCCCGCCGTAGGCGTCAGGTATGTCGGTGCACAAGAGGCCCAACTCGCCGGCTTTCTTCCAGGTTTCCTTGTCGACGCGGTGCTGCTTGCGCCAGCGCTCGTCGTTGGGAATGATTTCCTGTTCGGTGAACCGGCGCGCGGTGGCCGCGAGCAGCTCGTGCTCCTCGGTCATCCACGAAGGGCGATAATTTTCCAGCATTGCGATCTCCTGCCTTGATGCCGACTCTCAGCCCAGCGAGAATCCGCCGCCGCACACCAGTGTCTGGCCGGAGACGTAGTTCGATTCCGGAATGCAGAACAGGTACACGGCGCCGGCGGCTTCCTCCGGCGTGCCGCCGCGGCCGAGCGGAATCTGCATTTCCATCGCCTTCATCAGGTCCGGATTGACGCCGACCTTGATGTCGCGGCCGTCGATGTTGACCTTGGTGTCGGAATCGGCCGTGATCTCGGTCAACCGGGTACGGATGAAGCCGAAGGCCACGGCGTTGACGTTCACGCGCATGCGTCCCCATTCCCTGGCGAGGGTCTTGGTCATTCCGATGATGCCCGCTTTCGCCGCCGCATAGTTCGCCTGTCCGGCGTTGCCGCCGAGTCCGGCGACCGAGGAGATGTTCACGACCTTGCGGTACACCTCACGGCCGGCTTCCGTCTCGGCCTTGGTCAGCGCCCGGATGACCGGTTGCGCCGCGCGCAGGATGCGAAACGGCGCGGTCAGGTGGCAATCGAGGATCGCGTACCACTGCTCGTCGGTCATCTTCTGGATCACGTTGTCCCAGGTGTAGCCGGCGTTGTTGACGATGATGTCGACACCCTTGTAGGCGTCGACGGCGGTCTTGATGAACCGCTCGGCGAAATCCGGCGCCGTGACGCTGCCCACGCACGCGACGGCATCGCCGCCGGCCGCCTTGATCGCTGCGGTCGTTTCCTCCGCGGGTTCGCGATCGAGGTCGTTGATCACGAGCCGTGCGCCTTCCGAGGCGAGCTTGAGCGCGATCGCGCGCCCGATCCCGCGCCCCGATCCGGTCACCAGCGCGGCCTTGCCGTCCAGCTTTGCCATCGAATGTTCTCCTGTTGCGTTCGCTTGCTCAGGCGAGGGCGACGAGCGCCTCGCCGGCGGTTTTCAGGTCGCCATATTGATTTGCCGCCTGGATATCGACACGGACGAGCCTCGCTCCATCCTTCTCGTATTTTTCGACGACCTTGCCGGTGCAGGTCACGATGTTGCCGAGGTGGGTGATGCCGACAAAGCGCACGTTCAGGCTGCGCACGGCGGTCTGCGGCACCCAGTTCGTGATCAATCGGCCGAGATACGCCATCGACAGCATTCCGTGCCCGAAGACGTCGGTCATCCCGGCCTTACGGGCAGCGTCGACGTCGATGTGCAGCGGCATGTGGTCGCCGGACGCTCCGGCGAAGAGCGCGAGCGTCGTGCGATCGAGCGCCGGCAGCGTGAGCGGTGGCAGCGTGTCGCCCACCTTGACATTGGCGAAGGTGACCGCGGACATGACGTGAACCTCTAATTGCGGACGACGACGACCGAACGCATCTCGGCCACCTTCGTCCCGCGCTGATTGGTGACTACCGATTCCTTTACGAGGAACTCAAGTGCCCCGTTCTTCTTGTCGTAGACGTCGGTGAACTTGGATTCGACGGTGATCGTGTCGCCCGCGCAGATCGGGGCGAAGTAGGTGAACTGCTGCTCCCCGTGCAGGATCCGGTCGAGATTCACGCCCATCTCGTTCATTGCCGGCACCAGCGTGTTGGCGTCGAGCTCGGCGGCGAAGATGAACGTGGGCGGCGCCGGCAGCGACTGGTAGCCGGCAGCTTTCGCCGCGGCTTCGTCGGTGTAGACCGGGTTGGTCTCGCCGATCGCCTTGGCGAAAAACAGGAGCCGTCCCTTCTCGATGTCGAGCACCGCCTTCGGCAGGACCCTGCCGATGTGTTTCCGGTCGATCATGCGCGTTCCTCAGTGGGCGCCGTAGAGCGTGACCACCGCTGCGCCGCCGAGGCCGAGGTTGTGCTGCAAGCCGAGCCGCGCTCCGTCCACTTGGCGCGCTTCAGCCGTGCCGCGCAGCTGATGCGTGAGCTCGTAGCATTGCGCGAGGCCGGTGGCGCCCAGCGGATGACCCTTGGAGAGCAGCCCGCCCGATGGATTGGTGACGACCTTGCCGCCGTAGGTATTGTCGCCGGCCTCGACGAATTTCTCGCCTCCGCCTTCCGGACAGAACCCGAGCGCCTCGTAGCTGATGAGCTCGTTCTGCGCGAAGCAGTCGTGCAACTCGCAGACATCGATGTCGTCGGGGCCGACAGCCGCCTTGTCGTAGACCTGCTGCGCCGCCTCCTTGGCCATGTGGAAGCCGACGAGGTCGATCATCGAGCGCGACTCGAAGGTCACCGGACGGTCGGTGACCATCGACTGGGCAAGAATCCGGACGTTCGTGCGCAGACCGTGCCGGCGCGCGTAATCCTCGGACACCAGAATTGCCGCCGCACCGCCGCAGGTCGGCGGGCAGGCCATCAACCGCGTCAGCACCCCGGGCCAGATCGTCGGCGAGCTCATCACTTCGTCCTCCGACACGACCTTGCGGAAGAGCGCGAGCGGATTGTTCGCGGCGTGCCGGCTCGCCTTGGCGCGGACCTTGGCGAACGTCGCGAGCTTCGTGCCGTAGCGCTGCATGTGCTCCTGCCCGGCGCCACCGAAATAGCGGAGCGCGAGCGGCAGCTCCTTGCCGCCCGCCAACTCGTCACAGAGATGGTCGAAGCGCTCGAACGTGTTCGGCCGATCGTTGAAGTGCGTTCCGAGCGCGCCCGGTTGCATCTGCTCGAAGCCGAAAGCGAGCGCGCAGTCGACCGCTCCGCTCTCGACTGCCTGCCGCGCAAGGAACAGCGCCGTCGACCCGGTCGAGCAGTTGTTGTTGACGTTGACGACCGGAATGCCGGTCATGCCGACCTCGTACACGGCGTGCTGGCCGGACGTCGAATCGCCGTACACGTAGCCCGCGTAGGCTTGCTGAATCGCGTCGAACCCGACCCCGCCGTCGGCCAGCGCGAGCCGGATCGCTGCGGCGCCCATCTCGTGGTAGGGCAGGCTGTCGCCCGGCTTCTTGAACGGGATCATCCCGACCCCGACGACGAATACCTTGTGCGTCATGTGCGATCTCCTTTGGAGCGCGTGCGCCACGCCCCGACCGTGGGGCGGGCTGCTCGCCAATAAATTTTACCGATCGGTAAAAAGCTTATGCTACTGTAAAAGCGGTGTCAATCCCCCTCCCCAATGCGGTGGGGTTCAGGCATCGACGCGGCACGAGCCAGCGCTTGCTGTGCAAGTTAACTTACCCGATGGTAAAATATATTGGACCATAGTAATCTCGCCGCGTCTCGTCGAAAGGCCGGCGGGAAGCTCACGATGCCGCCCCGCGCCCAATCCTCGTCCCGAACCGCCACGCGCGCCCGCACCGGACAGCGCTGGAACGCGACGCTTCCGGACCGCGACGAGCAGGTCCGGATCAAACGCGAGGCGCTGCTCAGCATGGCCGTGCGGCTCTTCAACGAGCGCGGTTACCACGAGACCTCGCTCGCCGACATCGCGAAGCACCTCAACGTCACCAAGCCCGCACTCTACTACTACATCAGCGGCAAGGAAGAGATCCTCCTCGAATGCCAGCGTCGGGGAACGGCGCTCTTCGACGAGGCAATTCGCGCCGCGCAGGCGCATCCGGGCACCGGGCTCGAGCGCTTTTGCGACTTCATCGGACGCTATGTCGCCATCGTGACGACCGAGTTCGCGACTTGCCTGATTCGCAGCGGACCGGATGCGCTCGGTGTGCAGGGGCGCGCCGAGATCCTGCGCGGGCGGAGCAAGCTCGAGAGAACGCTCGAGGGCATTCTGCAGCAAGGGATCGCCGACGGCTCGATCGCGCCGTGCGACACGCGGATGAGCGCGTTCGCGATATTCGGCGCGCTGCATTGGCTCTGCTTCTGGTATCGCGAGGGTGGGGCGCTGACGGCCGCCGAGATCGGCGAGCGGATGATCGCGCTGTTCACGCGTGGGCTCGAGCCGCGCACAGCGTTTAGCGCTTCCGGATCCTCGCGGGCCGCAGGACGCCCGGATCCCGGTTGATCACGTCTGCACACAGCCGCAGACATCCACCTTCAGAGCCGCGCAATCGGGATCCGGAGGCGTCGTGCCGCGGCCAGCATTCGTTCGTCGTACGAAGCCAATGAAAGCCGCTGACCCTGGGCCTTGATGAACTCGATGGAAGCGAGATGCAGCGCGTCTAGTGTCCGGACGGGAAGCGGATAGGGTTCCAACGCGCGGGCGAGCACGGGAGGCGCGAGCTCGAGCAGGGCGACACGGCCGAGCAGCTGACGTGCGGCGTCCGAATGCGAGCGACCCAGGCGCCGCGCGTGGATGCGAACCCACACCTCGTATTCGAGCAAACGGCTGGAGATCAGCGTTTCGCGCCACAAAGAGGCGGGTGGGAAACGGTCTTCGGCCAGCAGATGGGCGAGCGCGACCGACGTGTCGAGGTAGATCACCGTTCCGACCGGTCCCCATCGAGCTCACGCAGCAGGTCGCGCAGCTCGGCCACGGGGAGCCGCGGCGGGGGTTCGGGCGAGTCCAGCAGCGGTGGGGTCACCCAGCCCCGCCGCACGGCCTCGGCCAGCTTTGCGTCCGCCACGAGCAGGCTCCGTCCCTCGCGCGGCGGGACGATCTCGGCAACCACGCGCTCGCGATCGGTCACCAGGACGGTTTCCCCGCGCGCCGCGAGGCGCACGTACTCGCTCAGCCTGTTTTTCAGGGCTTTGAGACCAACGGCATGCATGGCTCCAAGGTAGCTTCCAGAGGCTACATTGTCAACCTGGACAGGGGCGCCGGCCGGCACAACGCGGTCGCCGCGACGGGTCCGCGCACACGCGGCTCGTCGTTTACGGTCCTTGCCCATCTGCAGCGCGTCGCGCGCATGGCGCAGCACAGGGAATGTATTGCCAGACCCGCTCGACACAGGAACGGTCCGGCCGAGCATGACGTATCGCATTGGGGGGGCGTCGGACCAGGTGCCGGCCGCGGGTCTTGCGGCCCGTGCGCCTCGGAGATTGCAGCGCAAATTGAAGAAATGTGGCAGGCGGGTCACAATGCTCGCCGATTACTGAACCCGTCGAGCCGCGGCGGCCTGCAGGGACTGGAAAAGGCTCTCTCTTAAGCGTATGTTGCCGTTGCACCCGCGAATTTCCGCGTTTCAGCCTGAATTGAGCGCCAATGGAGGGGTGGGAGCCGGAAGGGCTGTTGCAAGGAGGGTCCGGGAGGCTTGGCAATCTGCGCCATCCGCGGCCTGTCGATCGTTTTCAACCCGCACCAGTCCTGCCCCCCTCCCCGAGGGGGGGCGTTTTCACGTTCGCTGCATTACTATCCGTCGTCGATTGAATTCCAATTTGCCAGGAGGGGACATGATCCGCAGCCATTCGAACAACAAAGCCATGCTCGGCCGCCGGTTCCGTCGCGCTGTGTTGCAAGGGGCGCTGATGGCGACTTTCGCCGCCCCGACTGCGGCGCTCGCCTTCGAGATTCCCCTGGCAAACGAGGACATCGCGATGCGCTGGGACAACACGATCCGGTACAACCTCGGCTACCGTACTCAGGGCCAGGACCAACACATTCTGAGGGCCGTGAACTCCGATGACGGCGACCGCAATTTTTCGCAGAATTCCATCGTCACGAACCGTCTCGACCTTTTGTCCGAGTTCGATTTCATCTACCAGAAGACCTACGGGTTCCGCGTTAGCGCCGCCCTCTGGTTCGACGGCGCCTACAGCAGCCTCGACAACACGTCGACTGCCACGTCGAACACGCTGCTCGACGGACGCCCCATCGTGGGGCAGCTGAGCCCGTACACGAATCGCTACGCGAACGGCCCGTCCGGCGAATGGCTGGATGCGTTCGTGTTCGCCAACGTCGACATCAGTGGCATCCCGGTCAACGTCAAGGCCGGCCAGCACACCGTGTACTGGGGCGACAGCCTGCTCCTCGGCGGGGCCATCCATGGCATCTCCTATGCGCAGAATTCGCTCGACGTCTGGAAGGGTCTTGGCACACCGGGCGCCGAAGCCAAGGAGTTGTTCCGGCCGAGGGGCGGGGTCACGCTGCAGGTCCAGCCGATGGCCGAGCTCTCGCTGGCCGCACAATGGTTCTACAACTGGCAGGCGGTGCGTCTGCCCGAATCGGGGAGCTACCTCGGCCTCAACGACCCCTTGCAATTCGGCGGGGATTCAACGATCGTCGGCGCGAACCCGTTCGCCGCGTCGGTACCCGGTTCGCCAGCGCTCCTGCGCGCGTGGAACGCGCACGGCCGTTCCGCCGTCGCGGTACAGCGGCAGCCTTGGCGACTGGGGCGTGTCAGCACGCTGGAGCCCGCAGTGGCTCGATGGCACGCTCGGCTTCTATTACCGCAATGCGACGGACATCTTTCCACAAGTCGTGCTGACGCCGGGCTTCGCCGCGCTGCCAGCGGCGACCTGTACGGCGATTGGCGGGATCGTCGTCGCGCCCGGAGCCTGCATCATCAACAGGAACGCGACCAACGTCGCCGACCTCACGACCAAGGGCAAGTTCGGAACGTACAACCTCGCCTACGGCGACGATATCCACATGTACGGCATCACGTTCTCGAAAAACATCGCAGGGGTGAGCGTTGGCGCGGAAATCAGCTTCCGCCAGAACATGCCGCTGGTCAGCGATCCCGTGCGGGTGCTGCCGGCGCCGCTTGTGCCGACCTCGCCGGGTGCGATTGCCACCACCGCCGTTCCGACCGATGGCACGCCGGGTGCGCTGGGCGACACCTGGCACGGCCTGATCAATCTCATCGGGATAATTCCCCAGACGCCGCTGTTCGACACTGCCACTTGGGCCATGGAGTTGACGGCGATGCGCTGGCAGAGCGTCACCCAGAATGAAGCGGTGTTCCTTGGCCGCGACAACTACTCTGGAATCAACAAGCCGACCCGCAACTACGCTGGTCTCGGGATCAACCTCACGCCGACGTGGTTCCAGGTGCTGCCGGGGATGGACTTGCTGTTGCCGATCTCCTGGAGCCAGGGGATCTCCGGCAATTCCTCGGTCGCGCTCGGCGGGAACAAAGACGGCGGCACATACGCCGTCGGGGTCGCGGCCGATCTCTACCAGAAATACCGCGTCGACCTCAAGTACACCGGCTATTACGGCAACTATACAATCGACCCGACCGGTGCGGCGAATCCCTTCAACGGCGCTTTCGCAACGCTATCGGATCGCGGCTGGGTGTCGCTCACGTTCAAGACAACGTTCTAAGGAGGCAGATCATGTTGCGCAAATCATTGATCGCGGTGGCACTCGCGTCGCTCTGCGCCAGCAGCGCCTGGGCCGCGGTGTCGGCCGACGAAGCCAAGCAGCTCGGCACGACGCTGACGGCGGTCGGCGCCGAGAAGGCCGGCAACAAGGACGGCACGATTCCCGAATATACCGGCGGGCTGACAACGCCGCCGGCCAGCTTCAAGAAGGGCGAGGGATTGCGGGCCGATCCGTTCGCGGGCGAGAAGCCCCGCCTAACGATCACTGGGAAGGACATTGCCGCGCACGCGGACAAGTTGTCGGTGGGCGCTCAGGAGCTGCTTAAGCGCAACCCGTCTTGGCGCATCGATGTCTACCCGACGCACCGGCCGGTCGCGTATCCGAAGCGCTATCTCGACAACACGTTGAAAAACGCCACCGGCGCCAAGTCGATCGAGGGTGGGCTCGGGATGGAAAACGCGCTGCCGGGTGTCCCGTTCCCGATTCCCAAGTCGGGCTCGGAAGCGATGTGGAATCACCTGATGCGCTTCTCCGGCTACGCGTATACCTCCAAGTACGACAACTGGAACGTCGACTCGGCCGGCGTCCCGACGCTGGCGCTGACCGCCGACGCGTGGTTCGAGTATCCGCTCCAGGACCCGAAGAAGACCGATGCCGCGCAGCCCACCGATGGATACTGGAAGCTGAAGCTGATGTACACGGGTCCGGCGCGTCGCGCGGGTGAAGGGCTGATGGGGCTGGACTACGTCAATCCGCTCGCGCAACCCCGGCGTGCCTGGCAATACCTGCCCGGTCAGCGCCGGGTCAAGCTCGCGCCCGACATCTCGTACGACACGCCGAATCCCGGCTCGGCCGGTGTGGCGACGTACGACGAAGCCTTCCTGTTCAACGGCGCGCAGGACCGGTTCGACTGGAAGCTCGTCGGCAAGAAGGAGCTGTACGTTCCTTACAATGGCTATCGCTTCTTCGCGTCAAAACCCGCCGACATCATGAAGCCCGGAGCCGTCAACCCGGATCTGCTGCGCTGGGAGCTGCACCGCGTCTGGGTCGTCGAGGCCACCCTGAAGCCGGGCAAGCGCCACATCTACGCCAAGCGGACGTTCTACTTGGACGAGGACAGCTGGGTGGCGCTGGCCTCCGACGAGTACGATGCGCGGGGCCAGCTCTTCGTCGGCGGCCTCTGCAATGGGCTCTTCCTCTATGACCAGCAGGCGATGAACATCGACAATTACATGCTCTACAACTTCGCGGTCGGCGCCTACACCGTTTCCGGCTTGCAGGGCGGCTACGGCGGGCCCCGCTTCGGCGATCCGCTGCCGCCGATGCAGTGGGCGCCGGAGACCCTCGCCGGGTCCGGCGTACGCTGATGCATTGCCCGCGGGGCGTCGCTCGTTACGAGTGAGCCCCGCGGAGCGAAGGGAGTAATTCGGCCGCGGCCCGTTTGCCGCGTTGATATCCGATCCCGCCCGGGCGAACAGGCGCGGCCGACCGCTCCCTTCGACTGCGCGTTTCCCCGGATCGAAGGAACACTGGCGATGACGATTATCCGGTCGACGATGGTGTCGCTCGCGGCGCTGGCCGCGCTGGCGTATGGGCCGCTCGCGGTGGGCGCCGGTTTCGTCGACCCTCTCGACGTGCCGGCGCAGATGTCCCCGCTGGCGGCGAAGAGCCTGCTGCAGGGCGTCGCGCGTGCCGGCCCGCGGTTGGTCGCGGTCGGGCAGCGCGGCCACATCGTCTACTCCAACGACAGCGGCGCGACCTGGACGCAGGCGAAGGTGCCGGTGAGCTCGGATCTGACGGCCGTGTTCTTCGTCAACGACCAGAAAGGCTGGGCGGTCGGCCACGACGGCGTGATCCTGCACAGCGGCGATGGCGGCATTACCTGGACCACGCAGCTCGACGGCGTCAGGGCCAACGAGCGTCTGATGGAGCATATGCAGGGTCAGGTCGACGCCAATCCGAAGTCGGCCGAAGGCAAGCGTTTGCTCGAGGAAGCGAGGCGCAACAAGGAGCAAGGCGCGGACAAACCGTTCCTCGACGTGTGGTTCGCCGACGAAAACAACGGCTACGTCGTGGGCGCATACAACCTGTTCTTCCGGACGCGCGACGGCGGCAAGAATTGGGAATCGCTGTTCGACGAGACCGACAATCCCAAGCTCCTCAATCTCTACGCGATCGGTCCGGCGGGCGGCGGCCTGTATATCGCCGGCGAAGGCGGCCTCGTGTTGAAGCTCGATCCGGAAACGAAGCGGTTCAAGGCTCTCCCGACCCCGTACAACGGCAGCTACTTCGGCGTGGTCGGCGACAAGTCGGCGGCCCTGGTGTTTGGATTGCGCGGCAATGTGTACCGCACCGACGATGGGGGCAAGACGTGGGCCAAGGTCGACGCCGGCCTGCCAGCGACGATCGTCAGCGGGCTTGCGACGGCGACCGGGGCGATCATGCTGGCCGATGTCGGCGGCCGGATCGCCGTGAGCACCGATGGCGGCCGCACGTTCAAACCCGCATCATTGCCGACCACGGTGCCGATCTCCGGCATTGCGGATGCCGGCAACGGCCGTCTCGCGCGGGTCGGGCCGCAAGGTGTCGCGGTCACCGAGCTGACGCTGCGCTGAGCTGAGAGCACAAGGAAATCATCATGGCAGGCGTTTCCGACGATCTCGACCAGATGCCGGTGGTCCGCAAGCTGGAGGACTTCGACAAGAAATCGGGCAATCGACTTGAGCGGCTGGTCTTCAACAATCGGCTCGTCTTCGTTATCGTCTGCGCGCTCGCGACGGTTGCGTTGGGATACTTCGCGGCGACGAAACTCGTCCTCAACGCGAGTTTCGAGAAGATGATTCCGCAGGGCCAGCCGTACATCAAGAACTATCTCACCTATCAGAAGGACCTGCGCGGGCTGGGTAACGCGCTCCGGATCGTGGTCGAGAACACAGACGGCGACATCTTCGACCCGCAATACCTCGAGGTGCTAAAGCAGATCAACGATGAGTTGTATCTAACTCCTGGCGTGGACCGGGCGTGGGTGAAATCGCTGTGGACGCCGGCGGTGCGCTGGACCGAAGTGACCGAGGACGGCTTCCGCGGTGGGCCGGTGATGCCGGACTCCTATGACGGCTCACCGAAGACGGTCGAGCAGCTCAAGCAGAACATCGCGCGCTCGGGCATCGTCGGCAGCCTCGTGGCGAACAATTTCAAGTCCAGCATGATCTTCGTCCCGCTTCTCGACAAGGAGCCGGGCACCGGCAAGCGCATCGACTATCACGGCCTGTCGAAGATCCTGGACGACAAGATCCGCGACAAGTACGAGCTCGCGAAGGCCCTCGACAGCAAGGTGTTGAGCAAGGAGACGCCCAAGATCAAGGTCCACGTGATCGGCTTCGCGAAGCTGATCGGGGAGCTGATCAACGGGCTGCTCAAGGTGATGATGTTCTTCGGCATCGCGGCGTTCATTGCCACCGTCATCATCTATTTCTACACCCGCTGTGTGCGCAGCACGGCACTGGTGATCGCCTGCTCGATCGTCGCGGTGGTCTGGCAACTGGGTCTCGTCGCACTCTTCGGCTTCGAGCTCGATCCGTTCTCGATCCTGGTGCCATTCCTGGTGTTCGCGATCGGTGTTTCGCATGGCGCGCAGAAGATGAACGGCATCATGCAGGACGTCGGCCGTGGCACGCAAAAGCTGGTCGCTGCGCGCTACACGTTCCGCCGGCTGTTTCTCGCCGGTGTGACCGCGCTCCTCGCCGACGCCGTCGGTTTCGCGGTCCTGATGGTGATCGACATCCCGGTGATCAAGGACCTGGCGCTGACGGCCAGCATCGGCGTCGCCGTGCTGATCTTCACCAACCTGCTGCTGTTGCCGGTGCTGCTGTCGTACACTGGGGTAAGCCGGAAGGCCGCCGAGCGCAGCCTGAAAGAGGAAAAGGAGGAGACCCGGGGCAAGGGATTGGGAAAGCTCTGGCTCTTCCTCGACCGTTTCACGACACGGCCGTGGGCGCTCGGCGCCATCGGCGTGTCCGCGGCGCTGGCGGTCGTCGGCTTTGCGGCGAGCCTGCAGCTCAAGATCGGCGACCTCGACCCCGGCGCGCCGGAGCTGCGCCCGGATTCGCGCTACAACCGCGATAACGCCTATATCACGAGCAACTACGCGCTCTCTTCCGACCAGTTCGCGGTGATCGTGAAGACCGACAAGGAAGGCTGCCTGAAGTACGCGACGCTGATCGACGCCGACCGGCTCGGCTGGACGTTGCGCCAGCTGCCGGGGGTGCAGACCACGGTGTCGCTGGCCGACGCGGCGCGCCAGATCACGGCGGGGTCGTTCGAGGGCAACCCGAAATGGCTGACGATCAATCGCAACCAGGACGTGCTCAATTACGCCGCCCAGCAGGCTTCGTCGAACAATCCCGACCTGTTCAACACGGATTGCTCGGTGATGCCGGTGATCGCGTACCTGTCAGACCACAAGGCGGAAACGCTCGACCGCGTGGTGAAGGCCGCCGACGAATTCGCCGCGGAGCACAACGACAAGGACCGCACATTCCTGCTTGCCGCCGGCAGCGCTGGCATCGAGGCGGCGACCAACATCGTCGTGAAAAAGGCGTGGCGAGAGATGCTGCTCTACGTCTACGCGGCGGTGATCGTGCTCTGCTTCATCACGTTCCGGAGCTGGCGCGCGGTGATCGTGGCGGTGGTGCCGCTGATGGTCACGTCGATCCTGTGCGAAGCGCTGATGGTGGCGCTCGGCATCGGCGTCAAGGTGGCGACACTGCCGGTGATCGCGCTTGGCGTCGGCATCGGCGTCGACTACGCGCTGTACCTGCTGTCGGTGCAGCTCGCGCAACAGCGCAAGGGACTGCCACTTACCGAGGCCTACAAGAAGGCGGTGCAGTTCACCGGCAAGGTCGTCGCGCTGGTGGGCGTCACGCTCGCCGCGGGCGTCATCACCTGGGCGTGGTCGCCGATCAAGTTCCAGGCCGACATGGGAATCCTGCTCACGTTCATGTTCGTGTGGAACATGATCGGCGCGCTGGTGCTGATCCCGGCGTTGTCGTATTTCCTGCTACCCACGAACGTGGTAGCCAAGTCGGCCGCGGCAAGGTTCAAGCGCGCAGCCGCCGTCGCGGCGAAGGCTTGATTCGGCACCGCGTTCCTCGAAGGTGTCGACCGGCACGAAGAGTTTCGCGCCCGGATTGGCCGGAGCAGTCGTGTCGGCGTCGTTTACAAGCGCGCGGCGAGCAAGGTCGCGCGGCAGCGATTGGAAGCGGCCGCCGCACGGCAAGCCTGACAGGGCGCGCCTGCTCAGTGCGGGGTCGCGCATGGAACGACGTGACGGCCTTGGCGGCGGTAGATGCGGAAATCAGCATCGGTCGTGAGGATGATGGGACGGGCGAGCGTCTCCGTCATACGCACGAGACAGGCATCGGCGAGGCTCATGGGCACGTTCGAGTACTTCTGCATGAGCTTCAGCACGGGCTCGAGCTCTCTTGCGAGATCAAAGGCAACGCGCACCGAACGGCGGCTGAGCAGCGCGCTCAGTCCGGGCCTGCCCTGCGGGCCGAGGAGGTGGAAAGCCTCGGACAGAACGGCTTCGCAGGTGCTCCAGGGTGGGGCGAACTGCGGCGCCTGCGCCACAGCCCATGGGTGGTGAGAGTCGCGGCGGCTGAGCAGCGCTACCACGAATCCGGCGTCAACGAGGACGTTTCCGGCCATAGCCGGTGGCTCGCAGGTATTGCTTCTTTCGCGTGCTCATATCGGCCGGCAAGCCGTCGACGGATCCGATGAGATCGGCGATGGCGTCGAGTGTGGCAGGCTGTCGCCGTGCCGATCCGGCAGCAAGCTGAAGTCGTTCGCGGACGACGTCGGACTTCGAGATCCCGCGGCCACGCGATTCGGCCTCGATTTCTGCAACGACCGGCTCCGGCAAGCGTACAGTGAGCATCTTCATAGGACCAATTGTAATACATATCTGTCAGCGGTGCAAGACAGCGGGCAGAGACACCCCGGCACCCGAGAGGTTCGTTTCCGTGCGTGGCGGACGCTTGCCCGCGGATGGCGCTTCCACCTGCCGACATTGTCACCGATCTTGCGCCATCGTTTCACGCGGCGATGAGGCCGAGCAGCCGCGCGCGGTCGACGGCGTGCTTGCGCGTGCCCGCGCTAAGCTTGGAGAAGAGATTCTTCAAGTGCCACTTCACCGTCTCGTCGCTGATGTCCATCGTCTTGGCGATCAGCTTGTTCGACATGCCGGAGGTCAGCAGGTGCAACACTTCGGCTTCCTTGGGTGTCAGCAGCCCACCCAGCGGGATGACCGGGCGGCGCAGCGGAGGCGGCGCGGGACGCGCGTCGGGTGTGGCTTCGGCGAGCTTCAGTGGGGCGTGGGCCGAGGCGGCGGCGCCGGCTTGCGCGGTCTTCGCCATCGTTTCGGCCAAAGGATGAGTGTCGGCGAGCAGGCGCTCTATGCCGCCGATCGCGGCAAGACTCGTGGCCTCGGAGAGCAGCGCAAACGCCTTGGTGTCGCCGCGCTGGTGCGCGACCACCGCGCGCAGCACCTTGATCGTCAGCTCTGCGCGCCGGTAATTGAGCTGCGCCGCGAGTGAATCGGCGCGCTTGAGGCTGCTGCTGGCGGCGTCGAAATCGAGGTTCGCCAGCCCCGCATAGGCTTTTGCGATCGCCACCTTCAACTCGTAGAGCGGCTGGAACACCGCATAATCCGGCTCCGCGAACACGGCGGCCATACCGTCCAGCGCCGCCAGGAGCGCCGCGACAGTCTCCGTGCGCGCGCGCCACGCATGGAGCCGGATCTGCTCGGCGAGGCTCGTCATTGCGAGCCTTGGCATCCGCGCCGATTCTCCGAACGCCTGGAGGCTCGCGAGCACGTCGAGCGCGCGCCGCTCGTCGCCCTGACTCTGCGCGACGCTGGTGAGCGCCCCGTAGGCCAGCACGATCGCGTCCGGCATGCCCGAACGCTCGACGACGTCCAGTCGATTCGCGAGCAGCGGCTGAGCGAGCGCCGGGTGACCGCGCTCGCAGACGGCGGCAGCCAGCACTGCCGACAGGATCGCCGCAACGACGCTGCGGCGCCCGGCGCCGCGCTCGGCGCGTTCCAGCGGATGACGCAGCAGCTCCTCCGCCTTGATGGGATTGCCGTCCCATAGATGGCTGGTCGCGACAAAGGCAAGACCCAGCCCGTAGGCGAGGCGCTGCGGCTCCTGACCGGGATCGATCAGGCTCGCGCTTCGAGTCGACGCGTCGTATCGGTGGCGCCACGGTAGAGCGCGAGCAAGGCGAGCGTGTTGGCGTGGGCGATGAGGTAGTCGCGGTCGTCGATCCCGGCCGGCGGTTCGGGCCAACGTTCCATGACCGCGGCGATCGTCCCTGGCCGGTCGGCGTACCCGGCCGCGCTGCTGTAGATAAGCGCGGCCTCGAACCGAACAGTGTCCGGTGCGTCGACGTCGCGCATCACCCGCTCGGTTATCCGCTGCGCGTGCGCCGGGCGCTCGCCCAATGCCATCGTCCACGCGGCGTCCAGCTGCAACCGGGCATCGTCGGCGAGCGCGTGCTCGGGAATCTTCTCGAGCCATGCCCGCGCTTCGCCGAGCCTCCCTTCCTTGATGAGGCCGAAGAGGCAGCGCCCTGCCAGCGAGCGCGCGAGCGCTGCGTCGCCCGACGCAAGGGCGTGGCGCGCCGCCTCGGCATAGGACCCCCGTTCGGCGAGCCAGTGCGCGGCGATGCGGTGCAACGCGTGCTGCTCGCCTTGCGGCAGCTTCTCGAACCCGCCGAGTGCGAAGTCTCTGGCCATTGGATGCAGCCGGATCCAGTCCTTCCCTTCGGCCACCATGACGATCGGCGTCTCGCGCGCGAGCAGGCTCAGGTATTCGCCGGCGAACGGGGTTCCCGCGACCGCCGCGCACAACTCGGGGGAGAGGTCATCGAGAATCGCTATCCGGATCAGGAATTCGACGACGGGGACCGGCAACCGCGCCACGAGCGATTCGAGGAAATAGCGCTCGATGTCGCCATGACGCGCGGAGAGCGCATCGATTGCCGTGTGCAGGTCGCGTTCGCGTTCGATGGACGCGATCGCAAGCTGCAGGCCGATCGGCCAGCCTTCGGTGATCTCGTGCAGCCGCGCGCTGTCGTCGATCGAGAGCCGGGGGCCGAATCGCTTGCCCAGGATTTCGATCGACTCGTCGAGCTCCAACCGAAGATCCGGACCCTTCAGCGTCGCGAAATTGCCGTGCGCGGCAAGATCCGCCGTCGGCAGCGGCAACATCGTCCGGCTGCCGATGACCAGGTGCAGGTTGGGCGGAGCGTTGTAGAGCAGGTAAGTGAGCGACTCGCGGACGGTATGCTCGGGCAAGCGTTCCGCTTCGTCGAGGAAGAGCACGGTCTGTGCCGCCAGGCTTGCGATCTCGGACAGGAGACCGGTCAGCATGTCGAGCGCCCGATCGGGCTGGCCCGCGTATTGCGCGGCGATCGTGTCGAACGCCGGCCGCCCGCTCGCGACGCGCATCGCGTGCAGCAATGCCGTGGCAAAACGCTCCGGGGCATCCTGTTCGTCGAGCGTGACCCAGCCGACGAGGGCGCCGCGCTCCAGCCAATGACGCCGCCATTGCACGAGGAGCGTCGTCTTGCCGAATCCCCGGGGACCGCAGACGGCAACTGTCGTGCGATCGTTGACCTCGTCCCAGACGGCTTGCAGCCGCGGCCGGATGACCGCCATCCGGTGCGCGCGCGGCGGGGTGGTCTTAAGGATGAGCTGCGGGTCGGCCATTGACGGGCGATGCGCCCGGCGCAAGCTTCTCGCACCGGACGAAATCGAGAGCGATAGCGTACCCGAAACCGCGTGACGACGCCGACGTCGGGTTTCTGCGAGGCCGATGTATCACCTGAAGCGGATTTCCCGCAAACTTGCGCGGCACCTGATGTTGACCGACGCGCGAAAGAGCGGTTACATCTGACCTTTGCCCCTCGGTTCGAACCCGGAGCGCCCATGAACGATCGCGTCGACCCCAAAGTTGTCCGGCCTACGACGGCCCCCACGGATACGGCGTCGATCATCGGCCAGATGAGCAAGGCGTTCGCGGCGCAGCGAGCTGCCTTTGCTGGCGATATGAATCCTGGCCGCGACGTGCGTCGCGATCGCCTGAACCGTTTGCTGCAGCTCACCGAGAAGCATCAAGGAGCGATCGCGGAGGCGATCTCGGCCGATTTCGGCCATCGGTCGCGGCACGAGACCGATCTCGCCGAAATCTTTCTGGTGCTCTCCGGGATCCGCCACATGCACCGCCACGTCGGGCGGTGGATGAAGCCCCGGCGTGTGGCCACGCCGCTGCACATGCTGCCGGCCCGAAGCGAGGTGATTCCGCAGCCGCTCGGTGTAGTCGGCGTCATCAGCCCCTGGAACTATCCGTACCAGTTGGCGATGCTGCCTGCGGCCGCGGCGATCGCCGCGGGGAACCGCGTGATGATCAAACCGAGCGAGCTCACGCCGAAGTTCTCCGAGCTGCTGCGGCGAATCGTCGGCGAGTTCTTGCCGCCGGAGGAATGTGCCGTCGTGCCCGGCGACGTCGAAGTCGGGCGCGCATTCTCGAAAATGCCGTTCGATCACCTGTTCTTCACCGGCTCCACGAGTGTCGGACGGCAGGTCGCGCTGGCTGCGGCAGAGAACCTGACGCCGGTCACGCTCGAGCTGGGCGGCAAGTCGCCGGCGATCATCGATGTGGAGTGCGACATCTCGGTTGCGGCACCGCGCCTCGCGTTCGGCAAGCTGCTCAACGCGGGACAGACATGCGTCGCGCCCGATTACATCCTGGTACCGCGTGCGCGCGTCGACGAGTTCGTCGCCGTGTTCCAGCAGGCGGTGACGGCGATGTATCCGTCACAAGCCGCGAACCCCGACTACACCAGCATCGTCAGCGACCGCCATTACCAGCGGCTCGCACGGCTCGTCGAGGACGCGCAGGCGCAGGGCGCGACGGCGATCCGCATAGCGCCTGCGGGAGAAAGGGCGGAAGCGGCGGGACGCAAGCTGTCGCCGACGCTGCTCGTCGGCGTCGACGACGACATGGCCGTGATGCGCGAGGAGATCTTCGGGCCGGTGCTGCCGATCCTGCCGTACGACACGCTCGACGACGCGATTGCCTACGTCAACCGCCACCCGCGACCGCTCGCGCTGTACTGGTTCGGCAACAACAATGGGCACCGCGACCAGGTGCTGCGCTCGACCATCTCCGGCGGCGTCACCGTCAACGACGCATGCTGGCACGTCGCGCAGGAAAACCTGCCGTTCGGCGGTGTGGGCGCGAGCGGCATCGGCGCGTACCACGGTGAGCAGGGCTTCCGGACGTTTTCCAAGGACAAACCGGTGCTGCACCAGGCTGCGCTCAATGGCTTCGGCTTCTTCCGCCCTCCCTACGGACGCCATTTCGAGACGCTGATTGGCCTTTTGAAGCGCTATTTTTGAAGCTGCCGACCGCCCGATGATCGCCGCCGGAACCGGGCGGATCGCATCTGCCGGAAGGGAATGGAGCGCGTGACGACGGAACACCGGTTGACGTGGTTCGATGCCCTTCGTGACGCCTGCTTCGGATTCGTCGACGCTGCGGCACTTCCGACCGGCGCGCTCGCGCTGTCGCGCGCGCCGAACGGCGACGGTCATGCGGTCCTGGTCTTCCCGGGCTTCCTGGCGACGGACCAGTCGACATCGCTGCTGCGCTGGTTTCTGACGCAGGTCGGCTACCGCGCCTACCCCTGGGGGCTCGGGACCAACTACGGTTTCTCGTACGATCATGCCTACGACATCGAAGCGCTGATCGAGCACCGGTTGAAGGAAGTTTTCATCGAATCGGGCGACCGCAGGATCAGCCTGATCGGATGGAGCCTGGGTGGCGTCTACGCGAAAGAGCTCGCGCGTCGTTATCCGCAGCTGATCCGCGACGTCATCACGCTGGGTAGCCCGATCAACGGCAATCCCACGGAAGTCAGCATCTGGCGCATATACGAATGGGTGACGCAGATGCGATTTTCCGAACCGGAGTTCGCGCGCAAGCTCCGCGCGCTGGCAACACCGCTCGAGGGTGTTCCGATTACCGCGTTCTATTGCAAGGCCGACGGCGTTGTCCCCTGGAAGAACGCGCGCGCGCGCCCTGGAGCGTTGGTGCAGAACATCGAAGTCAAGGCGTCGCACGTCGGGATGGGCTTCGATGCGTTCGTCTATTACGTGATCGCGCATCGGCTGGCCAAGTCGGCGGCGAAACGCTGGCAGCCGCTGGACGTGGCTGCGTTGTGGAAGCGCTTCCGGGCCGAGCGATCCCCCATTTAACGGAACCGCGAGACGGGCGACGTGTCGGTCTCAATTACACGGCGATCAGTTATGATGGCCTAGCGTGGATCTCGATGGTGGCGTGGCGCAACAGACGACGAAACGAGAATAGATGGAACAGCTGACGGGCCCGGAAAACCTCTATCTCGATCTCGAGTCTGACGGCCTGCCCATGCATGTGTCGTCGCTGACGATCTACGACCGGTCGTCGGCGCCTGGCGGCAAGGTCGAGTTCCACGACATTCAGCGCTTCTTCGCCGAACGGGCGCACCGCTCGCCGGCGTTCCGGCGGCGGCTCGTGACACTGCCGCTGTCGCTCGCGCGCCCCTACTGGATCGACGATCCGGGCTTCGACATCGAGTTCCACCTGCGCCACATCGCGCTGCCGAAGCCCGGCGACTGGCGCCAGCTCTGCACGCAGGTCGCGCGCCTCCACGCCCGCCCGCTCGACCGCAACCGGCCGTTATGGGAATGCTATGTCATCGAGGAGCTCGACCACATTCCAGGGCTGCCGCCGGGAAGCTTCGCGCTGGCGATCAAGATGCACTATGCCGCCCTCGGTGGCGCGCTTGGCGGTCAGCTATTCGCGGCGCTGCACGAGCTCTCGCCCGACAGCCGCGCCTCGCCACCGAAACGTGCGCCGTATTTCGATCGCTATCCGACGGTCGTCGACCTGGCATTGCGCACGGCAATCGACGCGCTGAGCCGGCCCGCCGGACTGGTCCGCCAACTTGCATCCGATGTCGGATCGGCGCTGGCGCTTGGCGCCGGGCAGATCGGGCGCCTCATCGCCTACGCCTCGCCGCGCCGGACGCCTGACGCCCGCGTGCACGAGGATCCGGTTCCACGCACGCGGTTCAACGGCAAGGTCTCGCCGCATCGCGTCGTCGACGGCGTACGCTTCGACGTCGCCGACATCGAGCGCCTGCGCGACTGCGTGCCCGGCGCAACGGTCAACGATGTGGCGATCGCGATCATCGGCGGTGCGTTGCGCAGGTATCTCGAAGGTCGCCTCGAGTCTCCCGGCGCGAGCCTCGTCGCCGAGGCGCCGATCGCCAGCCGATCCGAAACGCACGTCTACGCCAGCCGCACGTTCGCCGATTCGGCGATCATGCCGCTCTACTCGAACCTCGAGAATCCCGTCGCGCGTCTCACGGCGACCGTCGCCGAAACGAGACGCCGCAAGGCGCAGCGGGCAATGCGTCTCGGCCGGCGGCTCCTGCTCGACGCGACCGAGCTGGTGCCGGCAATGCTGATCGGGTTCGCTGGCGATATCGTGCGGCGCTTCCGGCTCGGGAGCAGGCTCTCGCCGGTGATCAACACGTCGATCGCCAGCATCCGCGGGCCCGACGTTCCGCTCTACATGGCCGGCGCGCGGCTCGTCGCCTACTACGGTCAGGCCGCAGTGCACGACGTGGCCGGTTTGGCGCACGTCATCGGCTACTACCACGGTGCGATGACCATCGGCGTGAGCGCCTGCCGCACGATGCTGCCCGACCCCGCGCGCTACGCCGATTGCCTGCGTGCCTCCTGCGACGAGCTCGGGGCTGCGTTGGGCGTGTTCGAGGCGCGGCGCGAGGCTCCGAAGTTCGTCGAAATCGGTCGGCGCGACGTCGATCGCCGCGGCGTGCTTCGCGACGTGCGGCGGGGCAAGGCGACGCGCACCACCGAGCGCGGCACGGCCGCTGCCATGTGACCCGAAACGCGGCACAGGGGACCAGGGGAGAATTCGATGCAACAACTGAGCGGCACCGACAGCTATTTCCTGTACACGGAGCGGGGCAACGTCTACAACCACGTCGCCGCGCTCGGCATCTACGACCCGTCGACAGCCCCCGGGGCCAAGGTCCGCTTCAAGGACCTCCTCAACTACTTCCGCGACCGCCTGCACCTGAGTGAGCTGTTCCGCCGGCGCCTTGTTACCGTGCCGCACGGATTCGATCGCCCGTACTGGATCGACGATCCCGATCTCGATCTCGAGTTCCACATCCGGCACATCGCGCTGCCGCAGCCGGGCGACTGGCGGCAGCTGATGATCCAGGTCGCGCGGCTGCACTCGCGTCCGCTCGACCGCAGCCGGCCGCTGTGGGAGGTCTACGTGATCGAAGGGCTGGACAAGATCTCGGGACTGCCGGCGGGATCATTTGCGCTGTTCATGAAATTCCACCACGCGTCGGTCGACGGACAGGCAGGGGTGGAGCTGCTGCGGGCGGTGCATTCTCTCGCCCCGGAGTCCGAAGCGGAACTGCCGTCGCACGAGACGATCTATGCCGAGCGCGACCCGACGGCGATCGAGCTCTACTCGCGGGCGGTCGCCCATGGTGTGGGCCGCACGGCGAACCTGTCGTCGCTGTACGTGAAGACGCTGGGAAAGATCGCCGGTCTCACCGTCGATCAAGTCACAAAGCAAGTCGGCGGCGGCGGTGGCGCGCAGGCAGGCGTCGCGGCATTGCCCGGCTTCGTCCGGGCGCCGGCCACGCGCTTCAACCACCCGGTCTCGGCCAATCGCGTCGTCGAGGCTGTAGCGCTGCCGCTCGACGCGATGCGCCGCGCGCGCGCGCGGCTCGACGGGATCACGATCAACGACCTGTTCCTCACGGTCGTTGGGGGTGCGCTCAACCAGTATCTCGCGAGCAAGGAGGAGTTGCCGGCGAAATCGTTGATGGCGCTGATGCCGATGAGCGTTCGGCAGGAGGGTGCGGCGTCGGAGTCCGGCAATCAGGTCGGCGGCGTTCCCGTGGCGCTCCATTCGGAGATCGCCGACCCGCTCGCCCGGCTTGCCGCCGTCCACGACGACGCGGAGGCCGCGAAGCGCGGATCCGACGCGCTCGGACGCGGCTTCCTCAAGTCGATCCTCGACGAACTGCCGCATCTGGCCGCCGAGGCGTTCATCCGCTATTACATCTATCCGCAGCTCAACGTGACGGTGTCCAACGTGCGCGGTCCGGAGGCGACGCTTTACGTCGCGGGCGCACGCCTCGTCCATTTCTATCCCGTCAGCATCGCGACCGATTACGTAGGCCTCAATCACACGGGTTTCAGCTACAACGGCGTCATGTGGATCACCGCGGTCGCGTGCCGCAACATGATGCCCGATCCGGGCTTCTACGCCGACTGCCTGCGCCAGAGCTTCGACGAACTGGTCGCCGCGATCGACGCATTGCCGGCGCCGACAACGTCCGGGGAGGGCGCTCACGTCGTGGCTAAGCCGCGCGCGAAGGCCGCGCCGCGCCGAAAGAAGGCCGCCGCCAGGATCGCAGTGACCACTCCGGCACCGTGACCGGCGACGGCCGAGGTAAAGACGATGCGTAACGAGCCGGCGCGCGGCGCCGGGCTGCCGCCCTATGCGCGGTTCATCGACGACCGCAGGGCTCCGTGGCAGCGCTTCATGCTGGCGCTGATGCTGCGGACGACCGTGAAACGGCACTGGCGCGTCGACGCGGACATTGCGTCGATGCGCGAGCGGCAGGCGCTGATGGACGCGCGCTTCGGCGTCGTCGATCCGCAGGCACGGCGCACGCCCGTCGACTGCGCCGGCGTCGCCGCCGAGTGGATCGAGGTGCCGGAGACACAGCCCGCCCGCACGCTGCTGTATTTCCACGGCGGCGCGTTCGCGTTCCGTTTTCCAGCGACACACGCGGGCCTGGCCGCGCGCTGGTGCCGCCGCATGGGTGCGCGCGCGCTGATGGTCGACTATCGGCTGGCACCCGAGCACCCGTTTCCCGCCGGCGCCGACGATTGCCATGCTTCCTATCGCTGGCTGCTGGCGCAGGGCTGCGCGGCGCGCGAAATCGTCATTGCCGGCGATTCCGCAGGTGCCAATCTCGCGCTCTCGACGCTGCTGCGAATCAAGGCGGCGGGCGAACCGATGCCGGCGTGCGCGGTGCTGATGTCGCCGTTAGTCGATTTCACGTTGAGCAGCTTGAGCCTCGTGACGAACGAAGCGCACGACCCGATCTTTACGCTCGCCGCGGGGGTGGCCCTGTTGCGGCCGCTTTACGCGCAGCCCGAACACTTTCTCGACCCTTCGGTCTCGCCGGTATTCGGCGACTTTTCCGGCCTGCCGCCGCTGCTGTTTCAGGTCGGCAGCACCGAGATGCTGCTGGACGAGTCGAAACGCGCCGCCGCAAGGGCACACGCGTGCGGCGTGCCGGTCGAGCTCGAGATCTGGCGCGCCATGCCGCATGTCTTTCAGGCGATCGCGACGCTGCCGCAGGCGGCTGCGGCGCTGGACAGCGTGGCTCGCTTCGTCGGCGCTCGGGCCGGCTGGACGCGCTGAGCGCGGCGAGCACCGCCCCACCTCTGTCATCCCCGGTAGGTGACCGGTGACCCTCCCCTGCACAGGGGGGGTGTCGCGCGGGCCTTGGCCGTAATGTGTGGATACGGGCTTGCCTCGGCGCAGGTCTGCCTCCTGCGGATGGCCGCACACGCAACCAATGGGAGTCGACGATGATTCGATTGCATGACACGCTGGACCTGCCGTCGGTGGGACTGTCGGGGTTCGAGCCGCCGCTCGGCGAAGAGGAGCGCGCGATCCAGGAGACGGTGCATCGGTTCGCGAAGGACCTGTTGCGGCCGATCGGCCGCGAGCTGGACAAGATGACCGCCGAGGAGGCGATCGCGCCGGCATCGCCGTACTGGACGGTGTTCGCCGAGGCCGCGAAGCTCGGGCTCGATCCGTCGTTTCTGGCGCAGTTCGAGCCGGCCACCGCGATCCGCATCGAGTCGCTGATGGGCGAGGAGATGGGATGGGGCGATGCCGGTCTCGGCATCTCATTGGCGGCGGCCACTTTTCCGGCGGTGATGGCTGCGTCGGCCGGCAATCGTGAACTGATCGAACTGTGCGCCGGGAAGATCGGCTGCTGGCTGATCACGCAGCCCGATCGCGGTTCGGACGTGCAGGTACTCTATCGCGAGGATTGGCCGGCTGGTGCAGCGGGCAACAAAGGCAACCTGACCGCGCGGGTCACCGCCAGCGAAATCATCCTCAACGGCCAATGCTCGGCGTGGGTCTCGAATGGCGCCGTCGCGCAGGTCGCGCTGTGCTACATCGCCGCTGACTACGGCAACGGATATTTCGGCGAGGACGGTTTGCCGCACGGGTTGTCGTGCATCGTGCCCCTCGACCTGAAGGGCGTCTCACGCGGCAAGCCGCTGGAGAAAATCGGCCAGCGCTCACTGCCGCAAGGGGAGATCTATTTCGACGACGTGCGTATCCCCAAGCGCTTCGCGATAGCGCTCGAGGACCAGTACTACGGCAACCTCGGCGCCGCGTGGTCGTACGCCGGCACGCACATGTGTCAGGTCTTCACTGGCGTCGCGCGCTCAGCGTTCGAGCACGCGCTCGCCTATGCGCACGAGCGCAAGCAGGGCGGGGCGCCGATCATCCAGCATCAGCTCACGCGCTATCGCCTGGGCGACATGGCCCGGCGCGTCGAGTTGGCGCGCGCGATCGCTCGCCGATCCCTGGAATACGCGCGCACCTCTCCGCGCACGCATCCCTACGTTACGGCCCAGGCCAAGGTCAGCGTCACCGAGGAAGCGATGAAGGTCGTGCACGAGGCCTTCCAGCTCTTCGGCGGCAACGGCACGTCGCGCGAGTATCCGATCGAGAAGATCTTCCGCGACACGCGCTCGGCACTGATCGAGGACGGGGAGAACTACATGCTGACGATGCGGCTCGGCGTCCTCGCATCACGCCTCTACGAAGATGGTTGGACGCGGAACTGATCCGCTGCCGCTCTCGCTCCATTCAATCGCACACCAAGGACTCTGATATGGCCAAGTACCCCGTCGTCGTGAACGGCGCTTCCGGCTACACCGGCATGCTGATCATCGATTGGTTGATCGACCAGAACATCCCGTTTACCGCAGTCGCCCGCAATCCTAAGCGCACGCAGGAAATGATGGCGCAGCGCGTGGTGCGCCTGGAATCGGCGACCTACGAGATCGTCGAGGCGGAGAGCAAGGTCGACGCGCTCGCCAAGGCGTTTCGCGGTGCCAAGGTCGTCTGCAACACCGTCGGGCCGTTCGTCAACTTCGGTCTCGTCGGCGTCGAGGCCGCGCTCAAGGCCGGCTGCCACTATCTCGACACCACCGGCGAGCAGAGCTTCATGTTCGAGGCCCGCGATCGATTCGGCAGCGCGTATGCCGAGGCAGGGCTGCTGTGTGCACCGTCGGTCTCGTACATGTACACGGTCTCCGAGATCGCCGCCGAGCTTGCGTTGGAAACACCCGGGATAGACATGCTCGAAACCGCCAGCCTGTCGCGCGGCCCGATGCAAGGCGCCGGGGTCTCGGTAGGCTCCACGTCGTCGATCTTCGAGCTGTACCGCCACGGACAGAAATACCTGTGGGACAAGCAGTTGATCGAACACCCGAAGAACCAGGGCTACGAAGTGTCCGCGCCGGAGTTCCTGACGCCTGTCTTCTGCCTGCCATGGGGCGGCACCTCGCTGCCGGTGATCTACGAGCGCGATCCGCGCGTCCGCTATTGCCGGTCGCTGGTCGGCTTCTATGACAATCCCGCGATGAAGATGGTCTTGCAGTTGGGCGAGAAATGGGAGAACGAGTACAAGGACCTGCCGAAACAGCAGCAGGACGCCGTCATCGCCCAGATCGTCGGCTCGACCACACCTTCGATGCCGCCGCGCGAGCGGACCACGATGAATCGGTCGGTCGACTTCGCGCTCGGACGCGGCCAGTTGGCAAGCGTGCGTGCCGTGGTCAACAGCATCACGCCCTACATCACGACCGGAGCCATTCAGACGGCAGCGGTGCTAAAGCTGCTCGATGGCGAGACGAAGCGCGTGGGCTTCGGCTCCGCCTGTCAGGCGTTCGGCCACCGGTACCTGTTGGGCTTTCTCGAACAGCGCGGCCTTGCGCGCGCGCACGTCACCACCAATTGATGAGCCCCCACGCTCACATTCGTTCGCTGCCCCCCGAGGGGGAGCAAGGCCTCCCTTGGGGCGGCCCGGCGGGAGGCCTGACGATGAGCCTCCACGCTCACATTTGTTCGCTGCCCCCCGAGGGGGAGCAAGGCCTCCCTTGGGGCGGCCCGGCGGGAGGCCTGACGCCGACAACAGGAGGACTAGCATGGCGATGATCGACTTCTTCGACCAAGGTTGGCGCGGCAATCCGCGCGGCACCGCCTATGTCATGGATGAACGCCGCTATTCGTTCACCGAGATCGGCGAGCTGTCCTGCCGCATCGCCAACGGGCTGCTCGCCGCGGGCTTCGGCCGCGAAGCCAAGGGTGCCGTGTGGGCGGCGAACGATCCGATCGCCTGGACCTGCACGCTGGGCCTGTGGCGCGCCGGCATGGCGTGGATTCCGGTGAACCCGCGCAGCGCGGCCGAGGAAAACTTCTTCATCCTCGACGCCTTCGATTGCGAGGCGATCTTTTTCCAGAAGATGTTCGCGCCGTACGTCGATGGCTTGCGGCCGAAGCTGCCGAAAGTGAAGCTCTGGGTGTGCATCGACGACGAACACCCCAACGCCCCCGCGCTCGCCTCCTGGGTCAAGGATCAGCCGGCGACCCGGCCGGAAGTCGCCTATGCCATGGACGACGTGGCAATGGTGTCGCCGACCGGGGGCACCACCGGCATGCCGAAGGGCGTGATGAACACCCATCGCAGCGCGCAGACATTCGTCGCCCAGTACATGATCATGGTCCACTACCGGGCCGACGAGTTGCCGGTCAACCTGATGGCGGCACCGATGACCCATACGGCGGGCCTGTTGGCCATGCCGTGCACGGCGCGCGGCGGCACCGTCGTCGTGCTCACCAAACCGGACCCGGCGATGCTGCTGGCGGCGATTGCAAAGCATCGAGTGACGGAGTTCTTCCTTCCGCCGACAGTGATCTACCGGCTGCTCGACATTCCCGGGATCGAGAAATGCGATTTCTCGTCGCTTCGCTATCTGTTGTACGGTGCGGCCCCGATGTCGGTGGAGAAACTGAAGAAAGCGATCGAAGTGTTCGGCCCGGTAATGATGGGCGGCTACGGCCAGACGGAAGCGCCGGCCTCCATCTCCAACCTGCGGCCGGAAGAGCATTTCGTGAACGGCAAACTCGCCTCCGACGACCGCCTGTCATCGGTCGGTCGTCCGAACCCGCTGATCCGGGTGGAGATCCTCGGCGCGAACAACCAACCCGTCGCGCAAGGCGAGACGGGCGAGATCTGCGTGCGCGGCGATCTGGTGATGAAGGGCTATTACAAGCAGCCGGAGAAGACCGCCGAGACGATCATCGACGGCTGGTTGCACACCGGCGACGTCGGCCACCTCGACGCCGAGGGCTATCTGCACATCACCGACCGGATGAAGGACATGATCATCAGCGGCGGCTTCAACGTGTACCCGAGCGAAGTCGAGCAGGTCATCTGGTCGCACCCGGCGGTGCAGGATTGCGCGGTCATCGGCGTGCCCGACGAAAAGTGGGGTGAGGCCGTGAAGGCCGTCGTCGAATTGAATGCCGGCCACAGCGCCACCGCCGAGCAGCTGATTGCGTTGTGCAAGGAGAAGCTGGGCAGCGTGAAGGCGCCGAAGACAGTCGATTTCGTCGCCGCGCTTCCGCGTAGCGCCGCGGGCAAGGTGCTCAAGAAGGATTTGCGCCAGCGCTACTGGGCGGGCCGGGAACGCAAGATCTGAAGGGCGACGCTGGCGCGCCGAGCATGCAGCGATGATCTCCTCGGCCGATTCACGGAAAACATGAGATGAACATCTATCAGGGCAAGGTCGCGGTTGTCACCGGAGCAGGTTCCGGCATTGGCCGGGAGCTGGCGCGGCTCCTGGCCGAGCGCGGCGCGCGGTTGGCACTGTCGGACGTTAACGCGACGGGGTTGGAAGAAACCGTCAGGCTCTGCGGCGCCGCGGACGTTCGGAGCTACCGCCTGGACGTCTCGTCGCGCGAGCAGGTGTTCGCGCACGCCGACGACGTCAAGCGCGATCTCGGCACCGCGCATGTCCTGTTCAATAATGCCGGCGTGTCGCTGGCGGCGACCGTCGAGCACATGACGATCGAGGAGTTCGAATGGGTGCTCGGCGTCAACCTGTGGGGCGTCATCTACGGCACCAAGGCATTCCTGCCGATGATGCTGACGCAGCGCGCAGGCCATATCGTCAATATTTCCAGCGTCTTCGGCCTGGTGGCGGTACCGGCACAATCTGCCTATCACATCACGAAGTTCGGTGTGCGCGGATTTACGGAATGCCTGTGGCGGGAGCTGGAGGGGACCGGAGTAAGGGCGACATCCGTGCACCCCGGCGGCATCAAGACCAACATCGAGAAGTCGGCCCCGCTGGGCAAATTCGCCGGCGACGTGGAGCGGAACATCATGGCCAGCGTCGCGAAGAGCCTGGTCACGCCAGCCGAGGTCTGTGCGCGTGCGATCGTCGACGGAGTTGCGCGCGGGAAAAAGCGCATTGTCACCGGCAAGAATGCCGCCCTGACCGAAGCGGTCGCCCGCATCCTGCCGACATCCTACGGCGCCGTCCTGAAGCGCTTCGGTCTCTGAGACCAACCCCCTCGGGAGAAACGACATGAGCAACGTTTACGTGGTTGGTAGTGCAATGACCGTTTTCGGACGGCATCCGGAGCGCTCGCTCGACGATCTTGCCGGCGAAGCGTTGCAAGGGGCGTTGAAGGACGCCGGCTGCGCGATCGCGGATCTGGGTACTGCCTTCTACTCGGGCATGACCAACGGACCGCTGCAGGGCCAGATTTCGATTCCCGGTCAGGTGGTTTTCAGCAAGATCGGCATCGAAGGCATTCCGGTATTCAACGTGGAGAATGCATGCGCGTCCGGCAGCTCGGCATTTCACCTCGCGTTGCAGAGCGTCAGGGCGGGTAGCTGCGACGTTGCCCTCGCGTTGGGCGCCGAGAAAATGAACATTCCCGACAAGGTCAAGGCGATGGCGATCTTCGAGGCGGGGTGGGACGTGTCTCGCGCCGAGGAGAACTTCAAGATGCTGGCGAAACTCGGTGAAGGCGTCGAAGTGCCGCCGGGCTCGGAGTCGGACCGGCCCTACAGCCGCTTCATGGCGATCTACGCGGCCATGTGCCGTTACCACATGAAGACGTGGGGGACGACGCAGCGCCAGATCGCGGCGGTGTCGGCAAAAAACCACCAGCATTCGGTACACAACCCGTACTCGCAGTTCCGGAAGCCGTTCACGATCGACGAAGTGCTCGCCGCGCCGCCGATCACCTATCCGATGACGCTGCCGATGTGCGCCCCATTGTCCGACGGTGCCGCAGCCGCCATCGTCTGCAACGAGCAAGGGCTCAAGCGAATTGGTGCGAACAAGAGCCGCGCCGTGCGAGTGGCCGCCAGCGTCATTCGCAGCTTCACCCACCGTGCGGTCGATGACCCGAAACAGACCATCGGTCACCTCGCGGCGCTGACTGCGTACGAGCATGCCGGCCTCGGCCCCGCGGACATGGACGTCGCCGAAGTGCACGACGCGTCGGCGATGGGCGAGATCATCCAGTCCGAGAATCTCGGCTTCGTGCCCTTCGGTGGCGGCGGCCCGGCGGCAGAGCGCGGCGAGTTCACGATCGGCGGCCGGATTCCGATCAATCCGTCGGGCGGGCTCGAATCCAAGGGCCATCCGCTTGGCGCGACGGGCCTCGGCCAGATCTACGAACTCGTCACGCAATTGCGCGGCGAAGCCGGAGCGCGACAGGTTCAGGGCGCGCGTCACGCCATCCAGGAGAACGGGGGCGGCCTCGTGGGTGTGGAAGAAGGTGCCCTTGCGATCAATATTCTGGTGAAATAGCGCAACGACGCAGTTCCGAATTCGCAATACCGGAGACGTCACGATGGTTGCTGCAAGCGAAAACGCTTACCGGCGGATGTTCGTTAGCGCTGCCTGGTACAACTGGGCGGTCGCCGGCATCTGCGGGCTTGCGTATCAGTCCCTGTTTCCCGCGCTGGGACTGACTCCGATGCCAGATCCCGCGCTCTACTTCCACCTCTTCCTTGCGGCAGTGGCTCTTTTCGGCTACATCTACTATCGGATCAGCCGTGACTTGACGCAGACGGTGCTGGTGGAAATTGGCGCGATCGGCAAGTTCCTCGTCTTCGGTATCGTTCTTGCGTATTGGATCGCCGGCGTTGCATCGTGGCACATGCTGGCGCTCGGCTCGGTGGATCTCGTCTACGCAGTCCTCTTTGTTGGCTTCTTGAGAAGCAGAAATGCCGTGAGCGCTGCCGTCGCGGCGAAGCAATCCTAGCGCACGTCACGTCGCGTCGCACCTACCGTACGTCGACAGTATCTTTTTCCGGATCGGAGAAGGGAGCATGAGCATGTTGAATTGGGGCGCAGTGACCTTCGCGGTAGTGCTTTGCCTGTCGCTCAACGCCTGCGGTGGGACGTCGCAACCGGCGCCGAACGGCAAGTCCGAGAGCGACAAAGTGGCCGCCGAAACGGCCGCCAGGGCCGCAGCAGCGAAGGCGCTCGAGGAGGACGCCCAGAAACTCGGCGTGGAGGCGGTGATCTACGGTCTCCCGCTCGTGCTGATGGACGTGACCCGGCAGAAGACGAGCAACGTCGCGGCGCCGGCAGCCTTCGCCGCCCCGGTCAATCAGTTCGTCAACGTGGCGGCATTTCCGGATGCCTCGTTCAAGGACGTCGTCCGGGCCAACGTGGATACGCTGTACTCGGAGGCGTGGCTGGATCTTTCCAAAGAACCGATGGTCCTTTCGGTGCCGGACACGCGGGGTCGCTACTACCTGATGCCGATTCTCGATGCCTGGACCAACGTGTTCGCGTCGCCGGGAAAACGTACGACCGGGACCAAGGCCGGCAGTTACGCGATTGTCGGTCCCCGCTGGCAGGGCACGCTGCCCAAGGGAGTCCGGGAGCTGAGGGCGCCGACGGACATGGTTTGGATAATCGGCCGCACCCAGACCAACGGACCGAAGGACTATGCCGCGGTCCACGCGTTGCAGAGGCAGTACAAGCTCACACCACTGTCCGCGTTCGGCAAGCGCTACACGCCGCCACCAGGCGTCGTGAGTTCGGATGTCGACATGAAGACGCCCCCCGTGGAGCAGGTGGCGAAGATGAGCGCCGCCACGTTTTTCGGGCGGCTGGCCGCATTGATGAAAGGCAACCCGCCGCCGGCTGCCGATGCTCCAGAGCTCGCAAGGCTAGAGAAGATCGGGGTCGTGCCGGGACAGTCATTCGATCCGGGCAAGCTCGACCCGGCAGTGGCCCGCGGACTCGAAAAATCGGTGTCGATCGCGTTGGAGAGATTGCAGGCGGCGGCCAAGGAGTCCGGAAAGCCGCAGAACGGCTGGCGAAGTTTTCCCGCCAATTTGGGCGCGTACGGGACCGACTACGGCACGCGCGCCGTCGTTGCGCTGGTCGGACTGGGCGCCAATCTGCCGGCTGACGCCCTCTACCCATCGGCATACGTGGACGGCGACGCCAAGCCACTCTCCGGCGCCAACCGCTACGTATTGCATTTCGACAAGGGGCAGATACCGCCGAGCAATGCCTTCTGGTCGGTCACGATGTACAACCCACAGTCGTTCTTCGTGGCGAACCCGATCAACCGCTACGCGATCAGCAGCTGGATGCCTCTGAAGCGCAACAAGGATGGCTCGCTCGACCTCTATCTCCAGAAGGACTCGCCGGGCAAGGACAAGGATGCGAACTGGTTGCCCGCCCCGGACGGCGAATTCAACGTGACGATGCGCATCTACTGGCCGAAGCCGGAAGTGCTCGACGGCTCATGGAAGCCGGCCGCGATCGTCCGTGCGCAATAGCAGACCCCCGGCTTCCCGCTTGACGGCTCATCGCGCTCGGGCTGTTCGCTTCCTCGCGCCGATACCGCGGGCCGACTTTGCCCCTGGTGCCTTGCGCGTCACTGCCGGCTTCGCGCCAGATTTTTCGCGTTTCCGTGTGGTGACCGGTTCCTGCAGGGCCGCTGCAGCCGCCTTGAGCTCGTCGAACGCCTCGCGCGTGTGGCGCGCGAGATCGGGCAGTTGCGGCATCGCGGCGCCATTGGCGACGAACCCGAAGTCCATCGAGCTGCCACACGACACGAGCGTCACGTTGACGCCGATGCCGCCGCCCAGCGCCGAAATCGGATACATGCCCGTGAGCCGCGCGCCGTTGAGATGGAGCGGCGTCTGCACGCCGGGCACGTTGGACAGGACGAAGTTGGCGAGCGGCTTGGTTACGCTCGCCAGTTGCGTCGATTCGGCGGCTTCGGCCAGGCCGAACGCGGAGATACCATAGAGCATCGCGGTGTCCGTCGACATCGCGCGCATGTCTTCCTTGGCGGCGCGGATGGCGGCGATTATCTGCTCCATCCTTGCGTGGATCGACGCGGAGGGGGCGCCGAGCGGCACGCACATCGCGGTCGCCTTGGTCGTGGCCTCGGTGTCACTCGGGTCGCGCAGCGACACCGGGCACAGCGCGACCAGCGGCCGCGCGGGACTCTTGCCGCGTTCGGCGAGGTAGCGATGGAGTCCGGCGTCCGCAACCGTCGCCGCGACATCGTTCAGCGTGCCACCGAAAGCCTTCCCCACGTCCCGCATTTCCGCGAGCGGCAGCGACAGCATCGCGAACGTGCGCGACGTGCGAATGGCCTCGTTCATCGGCGTACGCGGGGCGGTGAAGGGGACGCTACCACCCGCCTTTCCCGAAGACAGCAAGGTCGTGAACCCCTTCTTCAGCACGCCGACGTAGAGGTCCTTGAGGGCCACCGTCTGCCGTTGCGCGGTCGCCCGCAGCGCACCGATTCGGTCGACCAAGCCCCTGGGTGGCGCCGGCTTGCGCGTCGTGGCGAATTCCACGGCGTAGAACGGCTCGATCCGCGTCGCCTTGGCGGCCTCGCTCATGCTGGCGACGATGCGCATCATCGCCGACTTGCCGTCGACGATCGCATGGTGGATCTTGAGGTAGATCGCGAACGCGTGGTCGGGCAGGCCCTCGATGATGTGGACCCGAAATCCCGGGCGATTGCGGTCGAGCACGGTCTCGTGCAGGTCCTCGATCAGATGCAGGAATCGTTCGCTGCTGCTGCCGGGAGGGAGCGCGATGTGCTGGACGTGATAGTCCATGTCCACCGTGTCGACGACCCTCCAGCGCGGCATTCCGGTGAGCGACAGCTCCGGCACGTAATTGAACGGCGATATCGGAGTCGTCGCGCGATAGGCGTCGGCGATCTCGCGCACGATCCGCGTGCCGCCGCTCGCCGGGAGCCTGAACGTCAATACCGCACCGACGTGCTTCGGATTGTTCGCTGATTCCGTCAGCAGGAACATCAGGTCCAGCGGCGGTATGCTCTTGCTCATCGCAGGTTTCCCCTCGGGATTGGAATGTTGGATTGGATACTGGCGTGCCGGACGCATCCTCACGGCGCGATGTCCAGACAGGTGTGGACTCTAGCGCACTCAAGCCCGGCGGCACGCCCCTCGCCCCGGGTGGGTACGCGGGATGTCGCGCGACCATGCGCTGCCGACCCCAGGCGCGGCCAGCCACCCGCCGCGGGTGGGGCGGCGCCGGCCAGCCGCGACTAAGCTTTCATGGCCGGCTCCGGCGGGCATTGCGCGAGGAAGCTGCCCGTCGCATGCTATTGACGATTGCCGAAATGCATGACAGCGACCGCAAGTCTCCGTCGTCCCCGCGAAGGCGGGGATCCAGTGGCGTTCGTTGAAAGACGCTGGGTTCCCGCCTTCGCGGGAACGACGATATTCGCAGCGCAGGTCTCACGGTCCATTGGCGCGCCCCACAACCGCAACGAGGAATCCAGAATGATGAATTACGAGAAGGTCACCACGAGCTACATCGACGCCGAATCCTATCCCTGGATTCCGTTCGCACCCTACAGCGACAAGGTTTTCATCAAGGCACTGAAGGCCGACCCGATTTCCGGCACCTTCGTCACGCTGTTGAAGGCCCCCGGCAACGTCGAATTGCCCAAGCATCATCACTGCGGCATCGTGATCGTGTACACGATCAAGGGCAAGTGGGCGTACAAGGAGCACGACTGGACCGCGGTCGAGGGCAGCGTCGTCTACGAGACGGCGGCATCGGTACACACGCCGGTCGGGCGCACCGACGGCGAGATCATCACCTTGAATATCCAGGTTGGCGATTCGATCTACCTGGATGCCGATGGCAAGGTCCTCGCGATCGAGAACTGGAAGACGATGCTCGACCGCTACGTTGTGTTCTGCAAGAGCAAAGGCATCACGCCGAAGGACCTCACCGACTTCTCCGAGTGACCCGCAGCGCCGGGGTACGGGCATGCGCCTGACCCGGTCTCAGCCGCGCGGCGGCCGGTGTTCGGCGAGCTCCAGCCGCGCGATCTGGTTGCGGTGAACCTCGTCGGGGCCGTCGGCGAAACGCAGCGTGCGCGCCTGCGCGTAGAAGAACGCGAGCTGGAAGTCGTCGCAGACGCCGGCCGCGCCGTGCACCTGCATCGCCCAGTCGATGACCTGGCAGGCCATGTTCGGCGCCGCGACCTTGATCATCGCGATCTCCTTCTTCGCCGCCTTGTTGCCGGCGACGTCCATCTTCCACGCCGCGTGCAGCACGAGGAGCCGCGCCTGGTCGATCATGATCCGGGCATTGGCGATGCGCTCCTGCGTCACCGTCTGATCGGCGACGGGGCGGCCGAACGCGACGCGCGTCGCCGCGCGCCGGCACATCGCTTCCAGCGCGCGCTCGGCCTGCCCGATCAGGCGCATGCAATGGTGGATTCGTCCCGGTCCCAGACGCCCTTGCGCGATCTCGAAGCCGCGGCCCTCACCGAGCAGAATGTTGGCAGCCGGCACGCGGACGTTCTCGAAATCGAACTCGGCGTGGCCGTGCGGCGCGTCGTCGTAGCCGAACACCGGCAGCACCCGCGCGAGCCGGACGCCCGGCGTGTCGACGGGCACGAGGATCATCGACTGCTGCTTGTGGCGGTCCGGGTTCGCCGCATCGGTCTTGCCCATGAAGATGAGGATCTTGCAGCGCGGATCGGGGCCGCCGGTCGTCCACCACTTGCGGCCGTTGATCACGTAGTGGTCGCCGTCGCGGACGATCGAGGCCTCGATGTTGGTCGCATCGCTCGACGCGACGTCGGGCTCGGTCATCGCGAAGCCGGAGCGGATCTCGCCGCGCAGGAGCGGCTCCAGCCACTGCTTCTTCTGCGCCTCGGTGCCGTAGCGGACCAGCACTTCCATGTTGCCGGTGTCCGGCGCGTTGCAGTTGAACGTCTCCGGCGCGATCCACGACCGGCCCATGATCTCGCACAGCGGCGCGTACTCGAGGTTGGTGAGCCCGGCGCCAAGATCGGATTCCGGCAGGAACAGATTCCACAGGCCGGCGGCGCGTGCCTTCGCCTTCAGCTCGTCCATGATCCTTGTGGCGACCCACGGATTGCCGCGGCGGCGGTTTTCCTCGACCTCGGCGGCGAAAACGGGCTCGGCGGGATAGACGTTGTCGTCCATGAACGTGCGAAGGCGCGCCGCGAGATCCTTCACCTTGGCCGAATGCGCGAAATCCATGTCATTGCTCCTGTCGTTGTGCCATGTCCCACGCGACGTCGGCGACGAGCGCGCGCGCGGCTTCCCTGCTCGAGCGCGTTCGCGCTGGCTGCGTTGCCCTGCAGCGCGCGGGCGAGCACGCCATGCAGGATCGCGGCGATGCGGAACATGTTGAAGATCAGGTAGAACTCCCAGTTCGGGATCCCGCTGCGACCCGTTCGCCGACAATAGGCGGCGACGTAGTCGTCCTCGGTCGGAATGCCCAGCGCCGCGAAATCGCAGCCCCTCAACCCGCGGAACTGCTGCGGGGCGAGCCGCCACGCCATCATGAAGTAGGCGAAGTCGGAAAGCGGATGGCCGAGCGTCGACAACTCCCAGTCGAGAACGGCCAGCACGCGCGGCTCCGTCGGATGGAAGATCACATTGTCGAGACGGAAGTCGCCGTGGACGATCGAGGTCTCGTCGCCGGCGGGAACGTGTCGCGGCAGCCATTCGATCAGGGCGTCCATCGCCGGGATCCGCTCGGCGCCGCCGGCCTCGTACTGTTTCGACCAACGTGCGACCTGGCGCTCGATATAGTTGCCTGGCTTGCCGAAATCGGCAAGGCCCGCTGCCGCGTAGTCGACCTGGTGCAACGTGGCGAGCACGCGGTTCAGCTCGTCGTAGTGCAAGGCGCGCAACGCCGGCGTCATGCCGGGCAGCGTCGGGTCCCACAGGATCCGCCCCTCGACGTACTCCATCAGGTAGAACGCCGTGCCGATGACGGAGGCGTCCTCGCACAGCGCGTGCATCTTCGCGACCGGAACGCCGGTACCGGCGAGCGCTGCCATCACGCGATACTCGCGCTCGACGGCGTGCGCCGATGGCAGAAGCTTTCCCGGCGGCTTGCGACGCAGCACATAGCGCCGGCCGCCGGCCGTGATCCGATAAGTCGGGTTCGATTGTCCGCCCTGATACTGCTCGACGACGAGGGTGCCGGAATACTCGGCGATGTTCGCGCGCAGATATGCGGCGAGGCCCGCCTCGTCGAACGGGTGGGCGGGGGCGACGAGCTTCGCCCCCGGGTTCGCGGCCGTGGACGATTCCATGCCCACGTCAGATCACCGTGACGCCGCCATCGACGGCGATTACCTGCCCCGTGACGTGGCGCGAGGCCTCCGACGCGAGGAACACGACGCCGCCCTTCAGATCCTCGGCGCCGCCCAAACGGCCAAGCGGCGTCATCGCGAGCACATCGCGGTCGATCCGGTCGAGCGTGACCTTGGTCATCTTCGACGGAAAGAAGCCCGGGCAGAGCGCATTGACATTGATGTTGTACTTCCCCCACTCGGCGGCGAGCGCCCGCGTCATGTTGACGAGCGCGCCCTTGCTGGCGTTGTAGGCAATCGTGCCCATGCCCCACGCAGGCGGATTGCCGAGCAGCCCGGCGATCGAGGCGATGTTGACGATCTTGCCGCTCCGGCGCGGAATCATCGTGCGCTTGCCGACCTCGCGCGAGATGAAGAACTGCGCATCGATGTCGAGGCTCATCACCTTGCGCCAGCCGTCGTCCGGGTAATCCTCGGCCGGTGCGGCCCAGTTGCAGCCGGCGTTGTTGACCAGAATGTCGATCTGCTTCCATCGGGTCATCACCGCATCGACGATGCCGGGAATCGACGCGTGGTGCGCAAGATCGCCGGTGACAGTCAGGCACTCGATGCCCATCTGCTCGAGATGCGCGCGGGCCTCGTCGAGCTCGTCCTGCTTGCGCGCGGTGATCGCCACGCGCGCGCCCATCTCGCCCAGCCCCTCGGCCATCTGGAGGCCGATGCCGCGCGAGCCGCCCGTGACGATCGCGACCTTGCCGCTCAGATCCAGAAGATTTCTGACGCTCATCGCTGCCTCCGCAAAGGGAGGTGCCATGGTAGGGCCCGGCACCAACGCTGTAAACGGATCAATGTGATCCCCGGGCAGCGGAACACGTACGCACTCCGCGCAGGCGTAGCGTCCCGTTTGAATTATCACTCACCTTTTGTCACTTGCTCCTGCGTCTTCGCTGCCGCAGGAACAGGAACAATGGCAGCCCGCAGGCCACGCCGAAAACGATCGTGGCCGCAACCGGGAGCCACAGGCGGCTCATTCCGAGGCGCACGCCTTCCGCCACGATGAAACAGGAGCAGCGCGGCCCCCGCCACGAGCGCATCCAGCGGCGGCACGGTACCCCGGGCGAGCCCGAGTACCAGGCCCGGTGGCGCTGTTCCGGGAACGACGAACCGCGGCAGCGCCACGGCGATGGCCAGCACCGCACCGAGTATCGCCAGTGTCAGATAGACCGCCCCGATGCCGGGCACGCGTGTCGCCCGGGTGGGTGCCACGGGTGCGATGCGGTTCGAGGTTTCGTCGGCACCGGGGACGTCATCCGGAACCGGCCCCTCGACATCGATCCCGGCCGGCGCCGCCGCGAACCGATCGTTCACGAACGCGCTGATGCGCGTGACCGCGTCGTTCGCCTCGGGAAGGAAGGGAAACGCCGCGAACACGTGCGGCATGTCGTGCCAGACCGTGAGCGTCGCGCTGGGGCACTTGCAGGCGAAACGGACGGAGTCGTCGAGCAGCAGCTCCGAACTGCCGACGATCAGCAGCACTGGCGGCAGGTCCGTGAGATCACCGAACAATGGCGACGCATAGGGATCCTTGCGATCCTCCTCGCGCGGCAGGTAGAGCGGTGCGAGCGCCGCGAACGTCGCGGCGGTGAACATCGGGTCGTGCCCGTCGTTGCGCCGGATCGAGTCGCCGCTCATCGTCACATCGGTCACTGGGGAGAGCACCACGGCAGCGGCGGGCAACGGCAGGGCGGCGTCGCGCGCGCGGAGCAGCGTCACGAGTGCGAGATTGCCGCCGGCCGAGTCGCCGGCGATGACGATACGCGCGGGGTCCTGACCGGTTTCGAGCAGGAAACGATAGGCGGCAAGACAATCGTCCGGTGCGGCCGGGTACGGATGCTCGGGGGCAAGACGGTAATTGACCATCAGGCCGCGCGCGCGCGTTCCGCGGCACATGCGCGCGAGCAGCGCGGTGTGCGCCGCCGGCGTTTCGGCGATGAAGGCGCCGCCGTGCACGTACAGGATCACGCGGTCGCGGCGTGCTCCCTTCACCGTCATCCACGTCGCGCTGCATTCGGGCAGCGCGACGATCTCCGTACGCAATTCGCCCGGGTCCTCGGCGAGCATCGCGTCAAAGCGCGCCGACATCGCGCGAATGGCGCGATAGTCGGTGCCGGCACCGAGACTGTCGCGCATCATGCGCAGCGACGGCTTCAGGAAATGGCGGCTGACGCTGGCCCGGACGAAGTTCATTAGCTGTCGACAGCTACCGCAAAGCGCCCGTCGTTCCCGCGAAGGCGGGGACCCCGTGGCGTTCGTCGAAAGACGCTGGGTTCCCGCCTTCGCGGGAACGACGAACTTCGAACTCCTGCGTTACGCACACTCGTGAATCGTATTACAGAACCTCGAACAGCCCCGCGGCGCCCATGCCGCCGCCGACGCACATCGTGACGACGACGTATTTCACGCCGCGGCGCTTGCCTTCGATCAGCGCGTGCCCGGTGAGGCGTGCGCCGGTCATGCCGTACGGGTGGCCGATCGAGATCGCGCCGCCGTCGACGTTGTATTTCGCGGGATCGATGCCGAGCTTGTCGCGGCAGTAGAGTGCCTGGCAGGCGAACGCCTCGTTCAGCTCCCACAGCCCGATGTCGTCGACGGCGAGGCCGTGCTGGGCCAGCAGCTTGGGCACCGCGTAGATCGGGCCGATGCCCATCTCTTCCGGTGCGTTGCCGGCGACCATCATGCCGCGGTAGAGGCCGAGCGGCTGCAATCCGCGCTGCTCCGCAAGCTTTCGCTCCATCACCACACAGGCGGACGCGCCATCCGAGAGCTGACTCGCGTTGCCGGCAGTGACGGTGCCCCCGTCGATCACCGGTTTCAGGCTCCTCAGGCTTTCCAGGGTCGTGTCCGCGCGGTTGCCCTCGTCTTTCGCGAGCGTCACCTCCTTGTACGAAACGGCCTTCGTCTCCTTGTCGACGATCGCCATGGTCGCCGCGATCGGGACGATCTCGGCGTCGAAGCGTCCCGCAGCCTGCCCTGCGGCGGTGCGCTGCTGCGAGGACAGCGCGTACTCGTCTTGCGCATCACGGCTGATCCCGTAGACGCGGGCGACATTTTCCGCCGTCAGCAGCATCGGCATGTAGGCGTGCGGTGCGTGCGCGGTGACGTTCGGATCTTTCTCTGCTTGCACCCAGTCGAAATACCGGTTCTGCACCGCCGAAATGTTGTCCTGGCCGCCGGCGACGATGACCTGCATGCCGTCGACGATGATCTGCTTCGCGGCGGTCGCGATCGCCATCAGGCCCGACGAGCATTGCCGGTCGATCGTTTGCGCGCCGGCCGTCACCGGCACGCCGGCGGCCAGCGCCGCGTTGCGCGCGATGTTCATTCCGGCCGTGCCGGCCGCCAGCACCGTCCCGACGACGACGTCTTCGATTTCAGCGCCGTCGACGCGGGAGCGCTCGACCGCATGGCGAATCGCGTGCGCCATCAGGGTCGGCGACTTGATATTGTTGAGGGCGCCGCGGAAGGCACGGCCGATCGGCGTGCGGGCGGTGGCAACGATGACGGCTTCTCTCATGGTGATATCCCGGTTGGAATTGATGTCATGGACCGGTACTGCCGCGGCGGGTCATCGCGGCGGCAGATCGGCGAACTTTCCGCCGGAGGCGGCGAGGAAGGCCAACAGCGGCGCTGGCGTCCAATAACCGTAGACGTCGCCGCGCGCCTGCCCGTAGGTGCGAAGGTGCGTGTCGATGTGGGCGAGTCCAACGGTGTTGGCGTAGTGCATGGGACCACCCCTGATTGCCGGGAAACCGTAGCCGGCGATCCACACGACGTCGATGTCGCCCGAGCGGTAGGCGATGCCTTCCTCCAGGATCTTGGCGCCTTCGTTGATCAGCGGATAGAGGCACCGCTCGACGATTTCTTCGTCGCCGATGCTGCTGCGGCGCGCGATCCCATTCTCGGTCGCGAGCGTGGCGCAGATCGCGTCGACCTCCGGATCCGAACGTGGATTGCGCCCGTCGTAAGCGTAATAGCCACGGCCGCTCTTCTGCCCGAAGCGGCCGAGCTCGAACAGTCGCGAGCAGACGATGCGGTAATCCGGATCGTCGGGCAGCCTGCCCTCCTTGCCGCGTTCGATCAGGACTTTGGCGCCAACGTCGATGCCGGCCATGTCCATCATTCGGCACGGCCCCATCGCCATGCCGAAGCCTTCGAGCGCGCGGTCGATTTGTTGCGGCGTTGCGCCCTCGAGCAGCAGGAACTCGGCCTCGCGCAGGTAGGGATCCAGCATCCGATTGCCGATGAATCCATAGCAGACGCCCGAGACCACGGCGACCTTGCGGATCGTCTTCGCCAGCGCCATTACCGTGGCCAGCACGTCCGGTGCGGTGTCCGCCCCGCGCACGACTTCCAGCAGGCGCATCACGTTGGCCGGGCTGAAGAAGTGCATTCCGACGACATCGGCCGGGCGGCCGGTCGCCGCCGCCAGCGCGTCGACATCGAGCGTCGACGTGTTGGTCGCGATGATCGCCCCGGGCTTGCATATCCGGCCCAGTTTCGTGCAGACACCCTTCTTGATCTCCATGCTCTCGAACACGGCCTCCAGCACGAGGTCGCAATCGGCGAGGTCGGCATGGTCCAAGGTACCGGACAGCAGCGCCACGCGCTGCATCACCTCGGCTGCGGACAACTTCCCCTTGGACGCCGTGGCATCGTAGTTGCGGCGGATGATTCCGATGCCACGCTCCAGCGCTTCGGCGTTCACTTCCAGCAACATCACCGGGATTCCGGCATTGAGGAAGGTCATCGCGATCCCGCTGCCCATCGTGCCGGCGCCCAGGATGCCGACCTTGCGAACGGGCCGCAGCGCGACGTCCTTCGGCAGGCCGGGGATCTTCCCGGCTTCGCGCTCGGCGAAGAAGAGATGCAACAGCGCTGCCGCTTGCGGGGAGCGCAGGCACGCAAAGAATTGCCCGCGCTCGAACGCGAGACCATCCAGAAACGACTTCTCGACGGCTGCTTCCACGCAATCGACGATTCGCGCCGGCGCGAACGCGCCCGGCGCCCGCTTGGCGACAGCAGCACGGGCATGGGTGAAAAAGCCGGCGGGGATGGCCGCCGTGTCGACCGCGCGCTCGCTCACCTTTCTTAGCGGGGCATGCTCGGCGACGAGCCGTTTTGCGTACGCGACTGCGGCGGGCAACAGATCGCCGTCGGCGATCGCATCGATTGCGCCCTTGTCCTTGGCGACAGCCGCCTCGATCGGGACACCGGACACGATCATCTCCAACGCCTCGGCAGCGCCGATGAGGCGCGGAAGCCGTTGCGTGCCGCCGGCGCCCGGCAGCACGCCGAGTGTCACTTCCGGCAGGCCGACCTTGGCGGACGGCAGGGCGACGCGGTAGTGGCAGCCCAAGGCGAGTTCGAAGCCGCCGCCCAGCGCGGTGCCGTGAATCGCCGCGACAACCGGCTTGCCGAGATCCTCGATGGTCGCTATCACGTCGTTCAGGTCCGGATCGGAAATGCTGCCGGAATTGAATTCGGTGATGTCCGCGCCGGCGACGAACGTGCGCCCCGCACAATGGAGCACGACGCCCTCGATGGCGCCGTCCAACTTCGCGGCGGCAAACGCGTCGTGCAGCCCGCGGCGTACGCCGCGCGCGAGCGCGTTGACCGGCGGATTGTCAACGCTGATGACGCCGATGTTGTCCTGCCGTTGCAGCGATACGACTGCGCTCATGATGTCCTTCCGGTCGCCGGATCCTCGTGCTTTGCGCTACCCGTTGCCGGCGACGATTTTGAGATTACGATCCGGGCCCCGCAGCGTCAATCGGCACGCCTACCGGCCCCAAGACTACATGTCTTTTGCCCGAGCGGCGCCGCGACGGGGGGAACGCGCCACCAGCAGCCGGTCCCGCACGACGAGTGATCCGGTCGCCGCGCGCGTGCGTGTTGCCAACGGGGATCGTCTCGGCTATGTTCGCCATCCCGATCGGAGGCAGGGCGGCCGCAACAAGCGCGCGGCCATCAATTCGCATGCGGTTGCTGTTGAAGATGCTCACGTATCTGCCGCTGCCCGTGCTGTACGCGTGCGGTCGGTTCCTCTACGCCTTCACGTTCCATATCGCGCGTTGGCGGCGTAACCAGGTGGAGCGGGACCTCGCCAACGCGCTTCCGGACAAGACGCCCGCCGACCGCGCGGCCATCATGAAGCGGTCGTACCGGAATAGCGCGGACATGATGATGGAAGCGATCTGGGGGTTCGGCGCACACCCGGATGCGCTTCGCCGCCGCGTTGTCTTCGAGAATCCGGAAATCGTCAAACGGTGTGCCGATGCCAGGCAGTCGGTGATGATCCTCGCGCCGCACTTCTGCAACTGGGAATGGCTGCTGCTCGCAGGAGGGGCGCGCTTCGGGTTGCCGATCTTCGCAGTGTACCAGCCGCAGCGTCTTGCTGGCGTCGACCGGTTTCTGCGCAGCGCGCGCGAACGCTTCGGCGTCAAGGTAATTCCGCGCAACGAGTTCGTCTACGAGTTGATGGCGCGGGCGGGACAGCCGCGCGGCTATGCGCTGATCGCCGACCAGACGCCGCGCCGGCAGGACCGTACGCACTGGACCCGGTTCCTGCATCAGGACACCGCGTTTTACGTCGGCGCCGACAAGATCGCCAAATTCCTCGATGCGCCGGTGCTGTATGCGGCGATGCGGCGCGTGCGCCGCGGCCACTACGCGGTGCGGTTTGACGTGCTGGCGGAGCCTCCGTACGAGGCGGGGGAGGACGAAGTGATCATGGAGCGCTTCGCGCGCCGCCTCGAGCAGGCCGTAGTGGAGGCGCCGGCGGATTGGCTCTGGATCCAGAAGCGATGGAAGTACGCAAGACAACCCGACGGCTGAATTCGCTGTAACGTGGGACTTGTTCAGCGGGTCCTTAACGTCCCCGGTGCCACACCGCGATCGTGGCGAGATAGCCGGCGGGCACCGCCGCGGCGAGGAGGTTCCATGCCGCAGGCGTATAGGGCGGCGGGCCGGCGCGAAGGTGAGGCCCCGGATCGAGTCCGACCTCGAGTTTGCCGAACGGCGCGATCAGTCCGTCGCCGGTTGCCTTGCTCATCGCCTCCTTGCAGGTCCAGTAGCGCAGAAAGCGTTGTCGGCGCAGGTCGGGTGAGAGCTCCGCGATCGCGGATCGTTCACCTGCCGTGAGGAACTTCCGTGCCAGGCGGTCGGCGCCCACGTCGCGATCGGACCGCTCGACATCGACACCGATGCGCGTGTCCGACGAACAGCCGGCGGCAACACCAATCAGTGCGCTACCGCGCGTATGCGACACGTTGAAATCGACCACGACGCCGCGATCCGTCAATTCGGGCCGGCCACGGGCGCCGCGGCGGATGGGAACGGCGGCGGGCGCGACGCCCAGCGTGCGACCAAGCACGAAGCGCAGCGCCGCGCGTCCCGTGATCCAGCGTCGCCGCAGGGTATCGGTGCCGAAGCGTGCCGCCCGCGCGTGCTCCGCGGGACTCAACCATGCGGCGAGCCGGCCCGCTTCGTCCGGTGTGCGCTCGAGCGCGCACCACCAGAGCTCGATGCCGTCGCCGACGGGCGCGACTGCATGGAGATTGCTCCGGTCGAAAAACTCGTCTACGCTCACGGGCTTTTCGCCGCCCGGGACGACGTTTCCGCCGGCATCGCGGTCATGCGCTGGTTCTTCAAGCTCCTCTCCCGGATTTCGCTGCCGACGTTGTACGCGATCGGCAATGCCGTGTTCTTCCTCATGTTCTACGTATTGCGCTGGCGGCGGCGGATCGCGGCCGCGAATCTGGGGCGATCGTTTCCCGAAAAGACAAGCGCGGCGCGCGCGGCAATATTGAAGCAATCGTACCGCAATCTCGGCGACCTGCTGGCCGAGGTCCTCTGGAGCTACGGCGCGACGCCGGACGCACTGCGGCGCCGCGTTGCGATCGAAAATCCCGAACTGATCCTGGAGCGGACGCGGGCTGGCCAGTCGGTACTGCTGCTGACTGCGCACTTCTGCAACTGGGAATGGCAGGTGCTTGCGGGGAACACGGTGCTCGACGAGCCGATGTTTCCGGTCTACAAACGGCAACGGGTCGCGGCGATAGACCGCTTCTTGCGCGACGCGCGAGCGCGCTTCGGAGGCACGCCGATCCCGCACAAGCAGTTGACGCGCGAGTTGATCAGGCGGCGCAGCGAAACCCATGTCTATGCGATGGTCGCGGATCAGACGCCGACGTTGAATGAGCCCAAGTACTGGACGCGGTTCCTCGATCAGGATTCGGCGTTTTTTGTCGGCGCCGACGCGATCGCGCGCATTCTCCAGGCGGCCGTGATGTTCGTCGAGATGCACCGGGTGCGCCGCGGTCACTACACGATGCGCCTGTCGGTGATCGCCGAGCCGCCGTACGCGGCCGGCCCGAGCACCGAGGTGATCGAGCAGTATGCGCGGGCGCTCGAGCGCGAGATCCGCAGCAGCCCGGCCGACTGGCTGTGGATCCACCGCAAATGGAAATACGCGAAGCCAGCGGACGCTTGAGCGGCAGCCGTCCTGCATTGGGAGGGGCGGGCGTTCTTCGCTGCGCCCGATCATCGCCCGGTCGCTCAGCACGATCCTGACGTCACGAACACACAGGCGACGCTTTCGTCCTGACGAGCGGTTGCCGATGCGCCGCACCGACTCGCTACACTCGGGCGGGCTTTGTCGCTGCCGCTCCGAGGAAGCAATGAGAGAAGGGTTTCGGGAATTTCGCACCAGGTGTGTTGGCGCCGTCTTTGGGCGGCTCTGCCTTCTTGCAATGATTGCAACCGCAGCCAGCGGCGCCGCGTTTGCTGCCGGTGACGGCATCTCGTCGATCGTCGTCAAGTTTCGCGATGATGCGGGTGCGACGGTCTACGAGCAGATGCTCCCGAGCGGCACGCGACAAGCGATTGCCGCGACGCTGGGGACAGGTTTCGTCGAGGCGGGGCGCACGCGCGACGGCGCCTTCATGATTGCGCTGCAACCGGAGCTCCTGTTTGTCGAAGCGCGCGCCGCCGTGAATCGCATTCGCGGTATCGCGTCGGTTCTGTACGCGAACGTCGTCGCGCCAGCCGCCGACGCAACGTCCCGGCGCATCGCTGCGGCGGCCGCCGCAAACGCGCCGCGAACGAACCGATTGATCGTCAAGTACCGCGACCCCGCGACCGCTGCGGCTGCGCTCGCCGATCTGCCTCTCGCGCCCGCGGCCATCGATCGGCTTTCGGCGGTGCTCGGCGAAACGGTGCAGCTCACCCGCGCGATGTCCGGTGGCGCCTACGTGCTGGCGCTGCGGCGCTGGATGACAATCGGCGAGGCCGAAGCGGCCGCCGCGAAAATCGCCCTCGAGCCCGACGTCGAATTCGCCGAGCCGGATGTTCGAAGCCAGCACACGCTCGTTCCCAACGACACCAGCTACGCCTCGCAGTGGGACCTCTTCGAGGCCGTCGGTGGCATCAACGCGCCGGCCGGCTGGAACACGACGATCGGCGCGGCCGGCGGCATCGTCGCCGTGATCGACACCGGGTTCACCGATCACCCGGACCTCGCCGGGCGCTTCGTCTCTGCGGGGTACGACTTCATTTACGACTACCTGGCCGCGAACGACAATTTCCCCCTGCAACCCGCCAGCTGCACGCCGGTGGACGACCCCTTCGGTGCGTTCTGCGTCAGCAGCCGCGACGGCGACGCGCACGATGCGGGCGACTGGATCACCAACGCCGAGAGTAACGGCACCGATGCGACGCTGGGCTGGTTCTTCGGCTGCCCGGCAATCAACTCGACGTGGCACGGAACGCACGTGTCGGGCACGATTGCCGCCGCCACCAACAACGCCGCCGGAATCGCCGGCATCGACTGGCTGGGCAAGATCCTGCCGCTGCGCGCGCTTGGAAAGTGCGGCGGCTGGAACTCGGACATCGCCGACGCGATCGTCTGGGCGTCGGGCGGGTTCGTCCCCGGTGCCCCCGCGAATCCGACGCCGGCACGCGTGATGAACTTGAGTCTCGGCGGCTCCGGCAAGTGCAGCCTGACGTTTCAGAACGCCATCAACACTGCGCTTGTCAACAACGCGGTCGTCGTTGTCGCCGCAGGCAACAACAGCGCCGACGCGGGAAACTTCCAGCCATCGGGCTGCAACGGCGTGATCACGGTCGCCGCGACGCAGCGTACCGGCGCCCGCGCGGCATACAGCAACTTCGGGGTGACGGTCGAGATCGCGGCCCCCGGCGGCGGCGACGGCAATGGTGTCCTGTCGACGCTCAACACCGGCGTCACGACGCCGGGAATTCCGTTCTACCGGTACTACGAGGGAACGAGCATGGCGACGCCGCACGTCGTTGCCGTCGCGTCGCTGATCCTGGGACTGAACCCGTCGCTCACGCCCGCGCAGGTGCTGTCCAAGCTGCAGACGACCGCGCGCGCGTTTCCGTCCGGCACGGGCCGCGATTGCTCGGCGACGTTTCCTGCGCCGGTCGGCGCGCAGTACTGCGGCGCCGGAATCGTCGACATGGCGGCCGCCGTCGCCTCTGCCTGCGCATCCTGCGCGACGACATCCTCGCGGCTGCTGGTGCCCGACGGCACGTCGCTCCAGCAAGCGTTCACGTCTTATCCGGAGACGCGCTGGTTTGCGCTGGGTGTTGAGCCGGGGAAGACCTACGTCGTCGAGGCGGTCGACCCGAGCAGCGATCTGACCGCCAACGCGCTCGGCACGCTCGGCGTGTATGCACTGGATGGCGTGTCGGCGCCGGCGGAGGCAAGCGTCGACTGCACGAGCGGCATCGGGCCGCGTCCACCGGCCGTGGATGTCGCGAGCGACGGCCTGCGCTGTGTGATTCGGACGGCGCCGCCGAGTGGCACGCTACTCGACAAGCGACCGGTGTACCTCAGGGTGACGCGGATGGATCCGGCAGCCGGTGGCGGCTCGCAATTCAAGATCCGCGCACGCGAGAGCACGGTCTACGGCCGCTGGCTCACCGACGGCTACAACTTTCACGTCGAGGTCGAGAATACGACCGCCGATCCGACGTGCGTCGAAGTGGCGCGTTATCCGGCGTCGGGACTCGCTTACACGCCGGGACCCGGCTGGACGGGGTCGATCGCGTCGTTCACGATGACGGTACCGGCATTTGGCGCAGCCAACCAGATGATCCCGAATGGCAGCCTGGTGGGCGTCGACAGCGCGGGAACGATGCGCATTGGCGCCTGCGGCTCGCCGGTGAACCTGTTGCCGGGCGGATTGCACGTAAGCACATACGCGATCGATCCGGCGGGCAATCGTTACATCCACTTCTTCACGTCGACCGCGAACGACGGCAGGACGCGCGGCACGTGGTAGCGCGATCGCAGGCGGACACGACGCAGCGCACCGACGCCGATCAAGATAGTCAGTGCCGTCGCATTTGTACCGCACAGGAATCGAGCCGTGAACGCGATCGCGACGGCAGGGGTGGCAATACGGCGGCAATTGTCGTTACACTCCGTTTCGCCGCGTCGCTGCCAAGCCGAGGAAACAATGAATCAAGTCTCTAGGGAGTCGCTCGTCCCGCTTGTTCGCGTCCTCGCAAAGCGCCTTGGCTTCGTTGCCCTGTTCGCGCTGGCCTCCAGCGGCGCCGCGTTCGCGGCGGACGATAGCGTCGCGACGCGCGTCGATATCGCGACCAGCGGGTTGATCGTCAAGTACCGCGATCCGGCGCTGATCAGCGCCGCGCGTGCAGGCTTGGCGCCCGATCAGGTGAAGTTGGATAGACTTTCCACGGTTCTGGGTGAAACAGTGCGCTTCGGCCGCGCGATGGCGGGCGACGCATACGTGTTCCGGCTCTCGCGGCGGCTACCGCCGGCGGAAGCCGAAGCCGCCGCCGCCAAGATCGCGCTCGAGCCCGACGTCGAATACGCTCAGCCCGACCGGATCCTGCGTCACCACCTCGTCCCCAACGACACCCTGTACGGCTAATCAGTGGGACCTCTTCGAGGCGATCGGCGGCATCAACGCGCCGGCCGGCTGGAACACCACGACCGGCGCCGCCAGCATCGTCGTCGCGGTCCTCGACACGGGGTTCACCAATCACCCGGACCTCGCCCCGCGCCTCGTCTCGAACGGCTACGATTTCATATACGACCATCTCACGGCCAATGACGGATCGCCGGCGCAGCCTGCGGGCTGCCTTCCGACATCCGACCCATTCAGTGCCCCATGCATCAGCAGCCGCGACGCCGATGCGCACGATCCCGGCGACTGGATCACGGCGGCGGAGGACGCCGGCACCGATCCGACCATGGGGTGGTTCTTTAATTGCGGAGGCGGTGGGGCGGAGGATTCGAGCTGGCACGGCACGCATACCGCGGGAACGATTGCCGCCGCGGCCAACAACGCCGCGGGCGTCGCCGGCATCAACTGGGTGAGCCAGATCCTGCCGGTGCGCGTGCTCGGGAAATGCGGCGGCTGGACCTCCGACATCGTCGACGCGATCGTCTGGGCGTCCGGCGGTTCGGTGCCGGGAGTGCCGGCGAACGCGACCCCCGCACGTGTGATAAACATGAGCCTCGGCGGATTTCTGGGTTCGGGCTTATCGTGTCCCATCGACGACGTTGCGACGCAGACGGCGATCAACACGGCGCGCGCCAACGGCACGGTTGTGGTCGTTTCCGCGGGCAACAGCAACTTCGATACCTTCAGCTTCACGCCGGCGGGTTGCAACGGCGTGGTCACCGTCGCGGCGATCGGTCGTACCGGCCGCCGTGCGTTCTACAGCAACTTCGGGACGACCGTCGAAATCGCGGCGCCCGGTGGTGAGTGGTCCGTTCTCTATGACCCCAACAGCATCCTGTCGACGCTCAACAGCGGAACCACGATCCCGGCGTCCGCCATCTACCAGTACTACCAGGGCACCAGCATGGCGGCGCCGCACGTCGCCGGCGTTGCGTCGTTGATGCTTGGCCTCAACCCCGCGCTGACGCCGGACCAGGTGAACGCGAAACTCCAGGCGACCGCAAGGGCATTCACGACCGGCACCAGCCGCGACTGCACGAACAACCCCGCCGCGGTGACGTCGATCATCAAGTATTGCGGCGCCGGCGTCCTCGACATGGGCGCCGCCGTCGCCGCATCGTGCGTGACCGGGTGCACGACGCCCGCACGGCTGCTGGTTCCCGACGGAACGGTATCCACACAGATGTTCGCGTCGTATCCGGAAACGCGCTGGTTTGCGCTGGGCGTCGAGCCCGGCAAGACCTACGTTGTCGACGCGGCCGACATCAACAGCGACCTCACCGCGAACGCGATTGGCGCGATCAACGTCTACGCTGCGGACGGCGTGTCGGCACCACCCGAAGCGACTGTCGACTGCACGAGCGGCAACGGTCGCGGCCGCCCGCCGTCGACGTCGCCAGCGACGGGATCCGCTGCGTGATCCGCACGGCGCTACCTACGGCAGGCATGCAGCAGGCAAAGCGGCCGGTGTACCTCAAGGTGACGCAGATGGATCCGGCCGCGGGTGGCGGTCCGCGGTTCCGGATCCGCGCGCGCGAAGCGACGATCTACGGCCGCTGGAACACGGCCACCTACGATTACCACGTCGAGGTCGAGAACACGACGGGCGATCCGATGTGCGTCGAAGTGGCGCGCTATCCGGGGTCGGGCCTCACCTATACAGCGGGTCCAGGTTGGTCGGGATCGATCGCCCCGTTCATGCTGACGGTGCCGGCCTTCGGCGCGGTGAAGCAGGTGATCCCGAGCGGCAGCCTGGTCGGCACCGACAGCGAAGGCACGTTGCGCATCAACGCCTGCGGGTCGCCGACGAACCTGATCCCGGGCGGACTGCACGTGAGCACGTACGCGTTCGATCCGGTGAGCAATCGGTTCGTCTATTACTTCACGTCGACAGCGAACGACGGCAGGACGCGCACCAAGTAAGAAGTGTTATACGACTGGCTGCTTGGCATTGCCGCGCGAGCGGCGGTAATGATGAGCGCAGGATGAAACTGGTTTCTTTGCAAAGGGGCGGATCATGAGAGCACGGAAGATGGCGACGTGGGTGGTGGGAATGCTCGCGAGCCTGGGGCTGGTGGCGCTGCCGGCGCTGGGCGCAGGTGGGTCCGCTGGCCAACACGGCGGTGGGCAACGCGCGGGTGATCGTGCCGGACGGCTCGTCGCTGCTGCAGAACATCGGCGGCGGGGAGACGCGCTGGTTCGTGTTCGGGACCGAGCCGGGGAAGACCTATGCGGTGGAGGTGGTGGATCCGTACAGCGATCTGGCGTCGAACACGATTGGCGCGGTGAACGTGACCGACGGCAGTGGGGTGAGCGCGCCGGCGGAGACCAACGTGGACTGCACGGCGAACGCGCGGGCGCCGGCGCTGGTGGTGGCGAGCGATGGCATCCGCTGCATCGTGCGGGTGTTTCCGCCGACGGTGGGCAACACGCAGAACAAGCGCGGGATCTATGTTGCGGTGGGGACGGTGGCGGGGCCGAGCTTCCAGATCCGGGTGCGGGAGAGCACGATCTACGGGCGCTGGACGACCAATGGCTACGACTTTCACGTCGAGTTGGAGAACACGACGGCGGATGCGTTGTGTGCGCAGATCCTGTTCCTGCCGAATGCGGGGGACAGCTACAGCGGGACGTGGAGCGGCGGGTTGATGCAGACGACGCTGACGATCCCGGCGTTTGGGGCGAACAAGTTTGTGTTTCCGAACGGGACGCTGGTGGGGGCGCTGAACGACAACAAGGGGACGCTGCGGATCGGGGCCTGTCCGACGCCGGTGAATTTCGTGCCGAGTGCGTTGCACGTGAGCACGTATGCGTACAACCCGGTGACGGACAAGTTTCTGTACTTTTTCACCAACACGGCGAACAACGGCGCGACCAGCAACAGCTGGTAGCCGTGTGCGGGCCGCGCCCGCGACATCTCGAAGGGGCCTCCACCGTGGAGGCCTTTTCATTTGCGGCGCCGTCCCGCACGGTCCCGCGCTACGGCCGTCCAGGCGCCTCGCGTGTCGCGGGTATAGCGGCGCAACGTCACCGTATGGTCTTCGCTGCGCTATCCGCCGACAGACGCCAGTTGCATTTTTGCCGGAATTGAATCTATATTGACCCTACTTCCAGTGCAAGCCCGGCCGGCCCGCGGGGGCACAACCGCTTGACCGTCGCGTACTTCGCTGATTCCGGGGAGCTCCGAAACCGACCGAATCGCACGCCGATACCCAGGGAGGGGTCGTGAACGGTTATTTGGCGTCAGCCCTATTCGCTTTGTCCATGGCGACCGCCCACGCGGCCACCTTCACCGTCACCAACACCAACGACAGTGGCGCCGGCAGTCTGCGTCAAGCCGTGCTGGATGCCAATGCGGCCGCGGGTCCGGACACGATCAATTTCAGCGTCACCGGTGACATCGTCCTGACGTCGGGGCAGATTCAGATCAGCGGGCCGCTCGCGATCGTCGGCCCGGGCTGGACCAACCTCACGATCGACGGCAACGCCAACCTACGGATTTTCTCGATCTTCGCGACCGACCCCGCTTGCCCTGCGCTGGACGGGTCCGACTATCTGGTGTCGATCTCGGGCCTCCGCATCACGAACGGGCGCCGCACCACGAGCTTTTCGGCGGGGGCGATCTTCTCGGAGCACAGCCTCGCGCTCGATTCCGTGCTGATCGACAACAGCGTGGCCGGAAATGGCGGCGGCGTTACCTTTCAGATCCAGTATTCCGGTCAGTCGCTGGCGATCAGCAACTCGCAGTTTGTCAACAACCTGGTGCAACCGATCTTCGGCCCGACCAATACCGTCGGCGGCGCTTTGGCCGCCTATGAACGTTGCCCGGGGACCTACACCACGCCGGTTTCGATCAGCATTTCGAACAGCGTATTCAGCGGCAACCGAGCGCAGCCCCTGACCCTCAATGGACAAGGCGGGGCGATCTATTCGTCTTCCTCTGCCGACATCACGATTAGCGACACCCGAATTGTCGGCAACTTCGTCGATGCGCCAAACCCTACCGTTGCCACGCAGAACTACCAGGGGGGGGCTTTTCGCGGGCTCGCGAAATCATTGACCATCGTGCGTTCGGAGATTTCCAACAACGGCGTTTTGGACGGCACCGGCAGCGACCTGACGCGGGGCGGTGGTCTCCACCTGATCAACAGCGATCCCAACTTGCAGACCCCTGCGAACGCGATGGTGGTCAAGATCATCGATTCGACGGTCTCGGGCAACAGCGTCGCCGCAACCGCCGGTGCATTGGTCGTGTTCGGCAACGTCGCACTCGAGTTGGACAATTCAACCGTCAGCAACAATTCTGCGGCGACCAGCCGCACCGGCGGGATACTCATTTCGACCGGACCGACCAACCCGCCATCGGCGGGCAATGCCGCCACCCCAACCTTGAAGATGGTGTCGTCGATCCTGGCCAACAGCGCGGCGACCACCTTGGATCTGGCGGGCAATGCAGCGACGATCCCGACGTTCACGGTCGACGCCACCAATTCGCTGATCGAGACGATCTGCACGCCGAGCGCGAGCTGCAGCACGATATCCGTTGTGGGAAGTGGCAATCTGACGGCGACGGACCCGGCGCTCGGTCCCCTGGGCTTTAACGGGGGCTTGACCCGTACGCATCCGCTGCTTGCCGGCAGTCCGGCGATCAATGCCGGCAGCAACCCGTTGGCGTTGGCGACCGACCAGCGCGGGGCACCGCGAGTCGTCGGTGCCGCCGCCGACATGGGTGCCTACGAACGCTTCGCTCTGGCGGCCCGACTGCTCGTCCCCGACGGGACTTCGCTCGAGCAGGCGTTCGGGCCGTATCCGGACACGAAATGGTTCGCGCTGGGTGTCGAGCCGGGCAAGACCTACGTGGTCGAAGCGGTCGACGTCGACGGCGATCTGGCCGCCAATGCGATCGGCAGCCTTGGAGTGTTCGACGTGAACGGGACGTCGGCGCCGCCGGAGGCGAGTGTCAGTTGCACGGCGGGGAACGGGCCACGGCCGCCCGCGGTGGCGGTGGCAAGCGACGGCATCCGCTGCGTGATCCGCACCGCGGTGCCGGACCACACGTTTCTGGACAAGCGGCCGGTGTATGTGAAGGTGACGCGAATGGATCCGGCGACCGGTGGCGGCGCGCAGGTCAAGATCCGGGCGCGCGAGGCGACGATCTATGGACGGTGGCTCACCGGCGGCTTCGATTATCACATCGAGATCGAGAACACGACGGGCGAGGCGATGTGCGTGGAGGCGACTGGCTATCCGGCCTCCGGACTGTCATACAGCCCCGTCACCGGCTGGACCGGGGCGGTCGGATCACTACCCTTGACGGTGCCACCGTTCGGTGCGGCCAAGACGGTCGTTGCCAATGGCTCATCGGTCGGCAGCGACACCGAGGGCACGATGCGCATCGGCGGCTGCGCGTCGCCGTTGAACTTCATTCCCGGGGCGCTGCACGTATCGTCGTATGCGTTCAATGTTCCGGCGAGCAAATTCATCTACTTCTTCACGTCGACGGCGAACGAGGGCAAGACGCGGAGCACGTGGTAAGCAACACGGCGAACAACGGCGCGACGAGCAACAGCTGGTAGTGGCAGTTGCGGGCCGCACCCGCGCCGTCACGCGCTTTCAACGGAGCCTCCGCCGCGGAGACAAACTCCCGAACCGCAGTGTTTCACTGCGTCAACAAGCGAGGGAATATGGCCGTGCTTTCCGGTTTGAGGAAATGCTCCGGTGTGGCCGGCAAGCTGTCGCTTGGGCTCGCGACGGTAGTATTTGCGTGCTCGACGGCACTTGCCGGGGCATCGAATGAGGGGCAGGGACCCGGCGCCCCGGTATCGGGCAGCAACTTTGCCAGCGTGCCCCGTACACCTTCAGCGCGGATCGGACCGAACAACGTTACCCCCGATGGCGCGCGTGCCCTCGTGCCCGACGGCTCGAGTCTGTTCCAAACCTGGTCCGGGGATACCGAAAAATGGTATGAGTTGATCATCGAGCCAGGCAAGACGTACGTGATCGAGGCGCTCGACCCCAACGGCGACTACCCGAACGGCTCGGTTGATGGGTTGGGCGTCTTTGCCCTCGACGGTATCAGCGCACCACTGGAGACGACACAGCTCTGTGGCACGAGCGGATTCGGGGCCAACAGCGCAGCTCCCGGGCTCTCGAACTTTGGATACCGTTGCATCGTCCGCACGAATTTCCCGGCGTTCGCGAACACGCAGGACAAGCGCAAGCTCTACATCAAGGTCGTTGGGTTGGGCGCTTTCCCGTCGTTCCAGATCCGCGCTCGGGAGTCGACGATCTACGGGCGGTGGACAACCAATGGCTATGACTTCCACGCCGAGCTGCAGAACACGACCGGCCAGCCGGTGTGCGCGGAAGTCAACCTCTATCCGAATTCAGGGACGATCTATAACGGCACATCACCACACTCGTCGCAGCTGACGATCCCCGCATACGGCGCCAACAAGGTCGTCATTCCCAACGGGACACAGGTCGCAGGCGACAACAGGGGAGCGCTGCGCATTCATGCGTGCTTCGGCAACGTGAACCTGAACACGGGCGCGTTGCACGTCAGCACCTACGCCTACAACCCGGTGACGGACAAGTTGCTCTACTTCTTCCCCACGACGGCGAACAACGGCGCGAACAGCAACAGCTGGTAGTCGCGTGCGCGGGGCCACGCCCGCGACAATCTCGACGTCTCGAAAGGGCCTCTACTGTTGAGGCCCTTTCGTTTGTGCCGCACGTTTGCATGTGCAACATACCGCGCCGGGGTATCGCCTGGCGTGAGCGCCCGACGGCTTTGGTCCCGGGGCATGCGCCAAGCGGGAATCATCATGTCGCAACAATCCGCTCACGCACACAATGTAGCCTACGCGGGCGCCGCGGCTTGACATTGTCATGAACGTCGATCATCTTCGCCTTGCAGTGTTCCACTGCGTCCAACAAGCGAGGGAGCCATGAATTCGTTTTCCAGTTCGAGGAAAGGCGCCGGCATAGCAGGAAAGCTGTCGCTGGCGTGTGCATCATTCTGCCTGGCGAGTGCGGCCGTGCTGGCCGCCGACATGAATGCAGGTAGTGGCGGGGCAAGCGTTGTCACGACGTCGCGCGACACAAAGATCGGACCAACCAACAACGACACGGTTTCAACTGCGCGGTATCTGATCCCGGACGGATCGAATGTATTCATCGGCTGGGGTACGGAAAGCGCAAAGTGGTATTACACCGAAGTCGAGCCTGGCAAGACCTACGTCGTCGAGGCGATGGATCCCTATGCCGACAAGGTTCTCGGTTCCTTTACCGGGATGGGTATCTACGAGTCGGACGGCACGACAACTCCGCCGGCGGAGATGCAAGTAAACTGCGGTATCAGTGGTTCTGTCGGCGACGGAGGAGGAGTGGAGGAAATCGCTCCCGGAATCCTGAATTACGGGCCCCGTTGCGTCATCCGCACCTATTATCCGGACGGCGCGACTACCTTGAACAAACGCTCGATTTTCATCAGGGTGGGGCACTTCGGAACGAACAATGCCGGGCAGATCCGAGTCCGCGAATCGACGATCTACGGCCGGTGGACGACCAACGGCTACGACTTCCACGTCGAGCTGCAGAACACGACCGCCGATTCGATGTGTATCTACGTGCTCTGTTCCCGAACGCCGGTCTCACATTAGCGCGGGTGCGTTCGGTGGTCTGCCGATCCACGTGAGTACTTTGACGGTCCCGGCGTATGGCGCGAACAAGGTCGTCATCGCGAATGGCACCGCAGTCGGCGCAAGCTCTGATTTGCGAGGAACGATGCGCCTGCAGTCCTGCCCGACTTCCCGGAATCTGAACACGGATGGGTTGAACGTCAGCACCTACGCGTACAATCCGGTGACCGACAAGTATCTGTACTTCTTCACGAGCAAAGCCCACAACGGCACGGCGAACAGCTTCTGACGTGATTTCGCGCCGACCCATCTCCGCTTGCATTCTGCTAGCGGGAGCGTGAATGAACGCGCAGTTGCCGGAATGCTGGTACGTTCGCAGCATCGAGAGGCCTCCGAAAGGGGCCTCTCCTTTCTTCTGCTCGTCGCCGAATTGCGTGGCGATCGATGCGCGGTTCGGCGGCGAACGCCTGTTCGGCGCCCGAGCGCTGCTGGCGCTGATCTGCGGCTCCCCGGCGCGGCGGGGGTCGCGACCCAACGTCTCCCTTGCCGCGCCACCCGCGACGGTCGGCGCAGCGCACGAGCGCCTGCCAAGCCTTCGCCGCTTCCCTCGCGGTACGCGGCCGATGTCGGCGAGTAAGGGCGTGATGCACGAGAGCGGTGCGCTGCAGTGACGACGGCGCGTTGTCGCGCAGTCGGCGCCAAACGGGTGGCTCGTGTGCGGCCATTGGTGGGTTCAGTGGCCGCCGCGAGCCGGGTTCCCGCTCGACGACATGCATTGCGCCACCACGCGCCAAGTCACTGCGGCGCCCGCGGGGTAACGTCATACCGTCATGAAGCTCTTCTTTTGCAGATGCTTGGGAAGCGCATGGGCATGTTGGAGGGCCCCTTTTTTCGCGCTTCGCGACCGGAATGCGCTCCCGCGGAATCGGTTTGCTCATCTGGTAAGATCGCGTTTTGCGGACGGGGCGCCGCGACATCCGACAGGCGAGGAAATCATGAATGCACTTGCAAGACTGGATCGTGCGGGCCGCCGCGCGGCAAACACGTCACTCCTCATCGCGTCGCTCTGCGTCGCGTCGACAGCCGCCTTCGCCGGCGACCCCAATGCGGGCGGGACCAACTTCAATACGGCCAGCCGCCCCCCGGAGCGGTTGAGCCCGCTCGTCAATACGAGTGTTGCCAACGCGCGGGTGACCGTTCCGGACGGCACGTCGCTGTTCCAGCCGATCGGCGTCAGCGAGACGCGCTGGTTCACGTTTGAAGCGGAACCGGCCAAGACGTATGTCGTGGACATCCTCGACCCCTACGGCGACCTCGGCGCAAACGTCGTTGGCGCGGTAGCCGTAACCGACTCGGGCGGCACGCTTGCGCCACCGGAAGCGAACAGCAACTGCAGCTTGGCCGCGGCCGACCGGGCGCCGGGTCTGGACGTGACGGGCGACGGGTGGCGCTGCATCATCCGCACGTTTACACCCACCAACGGCGCAACGCAGAACAAGCGCGGCATCTTCGTCGGGGTGGGGACAGGCGGAGGGACGAGCTTCCAGATCCGCGTGCGCGAGAGCACGATATACGGCCGTTGGACGACCAACAGCTACAATTTCCACGTCGAGCTGCAGAACACGACTGGCGACTCGATGTGCGCGCAGATCGTCCTCAATCCGGAGACGGGATACACCTATTCGGGTGGTGTGTGGACCGTGCCCGCAGGAGCCGCTCCAGGTCCAGAACCTGACGGTTCCGGCGATGGGCGCGATCAAGACCATTATTCCCGAACGGCACGTTGTCCGGTGGCGCCATCCGGGGCACGATGCGGATCACCGATTGCGGCACGGGCCAGCTCGTCCCGGACGGGCTCAACGTCAGCAGCTACGGGTTCAACCCGGTGAATAGTGAATACCTGTACTTCTTCCCGAACAAGGCCAACCAGGGCGGGCAGAACACCTGGTAATGTGATCGCGGCACGGCGCAGGGCGGCGCTGCCGCCCTCGCGCCGGACGGCGCCCTGAGACGCCGCAATCAACCTGTCGCGCGGCGGGCCGGCGTGATCAGCGACGGCGGCCGCCTCCGAGCAGCGATCCGAATACGCCGCGCACGATCTCCCGTCCGACCGAGGAGCCGATCGTTCGCGCGGCGCTCTTGGCCATGGCCTCGACCATGCTGTCCTTGCGCCCGCTGCCGGTCATCAAGCCGCCGAGCGAGTCCTTTACCGAGTCCATCCAGCCCCCGCCCGCGGAAGGCGCGGCGGCTCCTTCGCCGCCGGCGGGTGCAGCCATGGCGCGGCCCTTGAGCTTTTCGTAGGCCGATTCCCGATCGACGGCCTTCTCGTAGACGCCCGCCACCGGTGATGCCGCGAGCGTGGCCCGCCGCTCGTCCGGCGTGATGGGTCCGAGGCGGCTCGCGGGCGGCAGGACATAGGCACGCTCGACGATGCTGGGACGGCCCTTTTCGTCGAGGAACGACACCAGCGCCTCGCCGACGCCCAATTCGGTGATCGCCTTCTCGCTGTCGAGCTTCGGGTTCGCGCGCATCGTTCCGGCTGCGGCCTTCACCGCCTTCTGGTCGCGCGGCGTGAATGCGCGCAGCGCGTGCTGGACGCGGTTGCCAAGCTGACCGAGCACGGTCTCCGGCACGTCGAGCGGGTTCTGCGTGACGAAGAAGACGCCCACGCCCTTGGAGCGAATCAGCCGCACGACCTGCTCGATCTTGTCGAGGAGATTCTTCGGCGCGTCGGTGAACAGCAGGTGCGCCTCGTCGAAGAAGAACACCAGTTTCGGCTTGTCGCGGTCGCCCACTTCGGGCAGCCGCTCGTAGAACTCCGACAGCAGCCACAGAAGCAGCGTCGCATAGACCTTCGGCGCAGTGAGAAGCTTGTCCGCGGCCAGGATATTGACGATACCGCGGCCGCCGTCGCCCGTCTGCAGCAGGTCGTCGATATCGAGCATCGGCTCGCCGATGAACTTGTCGGCACCCTGCTGCTCGAGGGCGAGGAGCCCGCGCTGGATCGCGCCGATCGATGCCGCCGACACGTTGCCGTAGTTGGTCTGGAATTCCTGCGCGTTGTCGCCGACGTATTGCAGCAGCGCGCGCAGGTCCTTGAGATCGAGCAGCAGCAAGCCGCGGTCGTCGGCGACCTTGAAGACCAGCGACAGCACGCCTTCCTGTGTCTCGTTCAAGGCGAGGATCCGAGCGAGCAGTAGCGGCCCGAGATCCGAAATCGTCGCCCGGACCGGGTGGCCCTGCTCGCCGAAGACATCCCAGAACACCGTCGGGCAGCCGGCGAATTTCGGTCCGGCGGCGCCGATCAGCTTCAACCGCTGCTGGAACTTCGGCGACGTGGCGCCGGGTTGCGAGATTCCGGCCAGGTCACCCTTGACGTCGGCCATGAACACCGGGACGCCGATGGCGGAGAACCGCTCGGCGATCACCTGCAGCGTGACCGTCTTGCCGGTGCCCGTGGCGCCGGTGATGAGCCCGTGCCGATTGGCGAGTGCCGGCAGCAGGCAGAGTTCGGTGCTCGCATTCTTCGCGATCGGTTGCGGGTCGGGCATCGGAGGCTCCGTTTGGGGATTCAGGGCAATCTTAGCGCGGTCCGGCGCGGCATGGCGGCGGTTGTCGGCGAAGCGTCCGCCGTCCGGGGCGCCGGCAAGCGATGGCTCCGGGTGGGGATGGGCGTGGGCGCTGGCCGCCCGGGGACCCCGCAGCTCGGCCCGTCCGCCTCGTGTCGAAAGTGCCGCGCCCTTCAAATTTGCGCGGATTTCTGTTATATTTGATTGGATAAGCAAGAGAAATGGGCTGGGCACAGCCCATTTTTTTTTGGCGCGATGAATTCTGAGAGGCAATGAACCAGTTGGGCGAATTGCTGGAACGCACGCTCCCCCCGCTGGGGTATGAGCTGGTCGATTGGGAAACGTCTCCCGGGGGTCGGCTCGTGCGCATTTTCATCGACAAGCCGAAGGGTGTGGACGTCGAGGACTGCGCGAAGGTGAGCAGCCACCTGACACGACTCTTCGCCGTCGAAAACGTGGATTTCGAGCGGCTCGAAGTGTCGTCGCCGGGACTCGACCGGCCGCTCAAGAAAGCGGCGGATTTTGTTCGCTTTGCCGGCGCAGAGGCCGAGCTTCGCCTCGTGAAGCCGATCGACAACGCGAAGAAGCTGAAGGGTGTCCTGCGCGGTTGCGGCGACGGCGGCGTCGTCCTGGAAACCGCCGCGGGCACGGTCACGGTCCCGTTCGCGGAAATCGCCCGGGCGCGGCTGGTGCCGAAGATCGAGTGGAGAAAAGCGAGATGAACCGCGAACTGCTGCTGCTGGTCGACGCGCTCGCGCGCGAGAAGAACGTACCGAAGGAAATCGTCTTCACGGCGCTCGAGTCCGCGCTCGCGTCTGCAACCAAGAAGCGATTCCCCAACGAGATCGACGCCCGCGTGTCGATCGATCGCGAAACCGGCGACTACGAATCGTTCCGGCGCTGGACTGTCGTGCCTGACGAGGAGCACGAGGAGCCGGCCTACCAGCTCGCAATCACCGACGCGGTCGAGCGCGATCCCGACCTCAAGCTGGGCGACGTGATCGAGGAGCCGCTCGAGCCGATCGAGTTCGGCCGCATCGGCGCGCAGGCGGCGAAGCAGGTGATCCTGCAGAAGATCCGTGATGCCGAGCGCGAGCAGATCCTGAACGACTTTCTCGAGCGGCAGGACAACCTGCTCACCGGCACGGTGAAGCGCATCGAGCGCGGCAGTGCGATCGTCGAATCGGGCCGCATCGAGGGCATCATCCCGCGCGACCAGCTGATCCCGAAGGAGATGCTGCGCGTCGGCGATCGCATCCGCGCCTATGTCACCAAGGTCGACCGCACGGCGAAGGGTCCGCAGCTGATCCTGTCGCGGATTGCGCCCGAGTTCCTGATGCGGTTGTTCGAGCTGGAAGTGCCCGAGATCGAAGAAGGTCTGATCGAGATCAGGGCCGCCGCACGCGACCCCGGCATCCGCGCCAAGATCGCCGTCAAGTCGAACGACCCGCGGCTCGACCCGCAGGGCACGTGCATCGGCATGCGCGGCTCGCGCGTCACGGCCGTCACCAACGAACTCGCCGGCGAGCGGGTCGACATCATTCTGTTCTCGGAGGACCCGGCGAAGTTCGTCATCAACGCGCTGGCACCGGCGGAGATCTCGTCGATCGTCGTCGACGAGGAAAAGCACAGCATGGACGTCGTCGTCGACGAGGAGAACCTCGCGATCGCGATCGGCCGCCTCGGCCAGAACGTGCGGCTCGCCTCCGAGCTCACGGGCTGGGAACTGAACCTGATGAGCGTCGAGGAATCGACACAGAAGCACGAGGCCGAAGGCGAGCGCCTGCGCCGGCTGTTCATGGAGAAGCTCGACGTCGATGAGGAAGTCTCCGACATCCTGATTGCCGAGGGCTTCACTTCGCTCGAGGAAGTCGCGTACGTACCGATCAACGAGATGCTCGAGATCGAGGGCTTCGACTCGGATACCGTGAACGAATTGCGCAGCCGCGCCCGCAATGCCCTGCTGACCGAGGCAATCGCCCGCGAGGAGTCCGTCGAGCACGTCGAGGAAGCGCTGCTCAACCTCGAAGGCATGGACACCGAGATCGCCTCGGCGCTCGCGGCACATGGCATCACGACGCGCGACGCACTGGCCGATCTCGCCGGCGACGAGCTGACCGAACTCACCGGCATCTCCGCCGAGCGTGCGCAGGACCTGATCATGAAGGCGCGCGCGCACTGGTTCGAGGAGGTGCCGGCGGAGGCTGCACCGGACGCCGCGGCCGCCGCTTCGGCACTGGGTACGCAGCACTAAGGAAGCGGGAGCAGCCCATGGCGCAAACGACGATCGAACTCTTCGCGACCGAGCTCAAGATGCCGGCCGGCGTGCTGCTGGAGCAGCTCGTCAAGGCCGGGGTCGCCGGCAAGAAGGAGGGGGACAAGCTCTCCGAGGTCGACAAGACCAAGCTCCTCGAATACCTGCAGAAACAGCATGGCGCCGCCGGCGAGCCGAAGAAGAAGATCACGCTGACGCGCAAGCAGACGACCGAGATCAAGGCCGCCGGCGCCACCGGAAAGGCACGCACGATCCAGGTCGAGGTGCGCAAGAAGCGCGTGTTCGTCAAGCGCGACGAACCCGAGGCCGCGCCGCCGGTCGAGGAGGCGCCGAAAGCGCCGCCCGCGCCCCTGATCACACCGGAGGAACTTGCAGCCCGCGAAGCCGAGGAGAAGCAGGCGCACGAGCTGATCGCGCGGCAGCAGGAAGAGATCCAGCAGAAGCAGCAGCAGGCGGTCAAGCGCAAGACCAAGAAGGAGAAGGAAGCCGAGGAAGCGGCGGCCAAGGCGGCGGCGGAAGCGGCAGCGGCGGAAGCGGCCAAGGCCGCCGAAGCCCCGGCGGCGGCGAAGGCCGCGGCGCCGGTCAAGGCGAAGGCACCCGGCGAGGGCACGCTGCACCGCCCGGCGGCGAAGCCCGGCGAAAAGGCGCGAACGGTCAAGAAGAGCGGTACGGGCTTTCAGGAGGAGGCCGCGCGCCGCCGCGCGCTCAAGCTGCGCGGCGACGTCACCGGCGGCACACCGACCGCCACGGGCTGGCGGCAGCCGAAGGTCGGACACCGCCGGCACGACGAGGAGGGCGCCGAGGCCGGCGCGCCCGCGCCCGCAGGACCGATCGTCCGCGAAGTTTCCATCCCCGAAACGATCACCGTCGCCGATCTCGCGCACAAGATGTCGGTGAAGGCAGCCGAGCTCATCAAGGCCCTGATGAAGCTGGGCCAGATGGTCACGATCAACCAGGTCCTCGATCAGGAAACCGCGATGATTCTGGTCGAGGAGATGGGGCATAAGGCGATCCCGGCCAAGCTGGACGACCCGGACGCGTTGCTCGCGGCCTCCGAGGCAAGCAGCGCCGAGGCCGAGCCGCGGCCGCCGGTGGTCACGGTGATGGGACACGTCGACCACGGCAAGACGTCGCTGCTCGATTCGATCCGCCGCGCGCGCGTGGCGAGCGGCGAGGCGGGCGGCATCACGCAGCACATTGGCGCCTACCACGTGCAGACGAAGAAGGGCGTAATCACGTTCCTCGACACGCCGGGCCACGAGGCGTTCACGGCGATGCGCGCCCGTGGCGCCAAGGTCACCGATATCGTCGTTCTGGTCGTCGCGGCCGACGATGGCGTGATGCCGCAGACGAAGGAGGCGATCGCGCACGCGAAGGCCGGCAACGTGCCGGTGGTCGTCGCGATGAACAAGATCGACAAGCCGGAAGCGAACCCCGAGCGGGTCAAGCAGGAACTGGTGGCCGAAGGCGTTATTCCCGAAGAATATGGCGGCGAGACGCAGTTCATCGCCGTGTCGGCGAAGACCGGCGCCGGCATCGACCAATTGCTCGACGCGATCCTGCTGCAGGCCGAGGTGCTGGAGCTGAAGGCGCCGAAGGACGCCCCGGCGAGGGGCATCGTCATCGAGTCGCGGCTCGACAAGGGCCGGGGTCCGGTGGCGACGGTGCTCGTGCACTCGGGAACGTTGAAGCGCGGCGACATCGTGCTCGCCGGCGCCGTGTTCGGCCGCGTCCGCGCGATGACCGACGAGACCGGTCACAGCGTGTCCGCTGCGGGCCCGGCGATCCCCGTGGAGATACAGGGCCTGTCCGACGTGCCGCTGGCGGGCGAGATCGTGATGGCGCTCGGCGACGAGCGCAAGGCGCGCGAGATCGCGCTGTTCCGCCAGGGCAAGTTCCGCGACGTCAAGCTCGCGAAACAGCAGGCGGCGAAGCTCGAGAACATGTTCGACCAGATGGCCGAGGACGCCGTCAAGTCGCTGGCGCTGATCGTGAAGGCCGACGTGCAGGGCAGCTACGAGGCGTTGACGCAGGCACTGACCAAGCTCTCCACCGACGAGGTCAAGGTCAACATCGTTCACGCGGCGGTGGGCGGCATCACCGAGTCGGACATCAACCTGGCGCTCGCGTCGAAAGCGGTCGTCATCGGCTTCAACGTGCGCGCCGACGTCGCGGCGCGCAAGCTCGCCGAGCACAGCGGCGTGGACATCCGCTACTACAACATCATCTACGACGCGGTCGACGAAGTGAAGGCGGCGCTGTCCGGCATGCTGGCGCCGGAGAAGAAGGAGACGCAGACCGGCCTGGTCGAGGTACGCGAGGTGTACAAGATCTCGAAGGTCGGCACGGTTGCGGGCTGCTATGTGCTCGAGGGTGTCGTCAAGCGCGGCTCGCGGGTGCGCGTGCTGCGCGACAGCGTCGTGATCCACGACGGCGAGCTCGATTCGCTGAAGCGATTCAAGGACGACGTGCGCGAGGTGAAGGGCGGCTTCGAGTGCGGGCTGTCGATCCGCAACTTCAACGACGTGGAGAAGGGCGACCAGCTCGAGGTTTACGAGATCGTCGAAGTCTCGCGCACGTTGTAGGTTTGCACTGCGAGGTCTGCGCGTACGCGCGGATCCGCAACGGCAGGCGCAGGGCGCGGGAATGATAGTTCGGGAGATGGCCGCCGTCGGCGGGCCGGGCACGGTGAAAAAGACAGGCCAGCGGGCACAGAGGGTCGGCGAGCAGATGCAGCGCGAACTGGCGCAACTGCTGCGCGAGGACGTCAAGGATCCGCGCGTCGGCCGCGTGACGATCACGGCGGTCGAGGTGTCGCCGGACCTCTCGCACGCGAAGGTCTTCGTCACGCACCTCGCCGGCCGCGAGCATGCCGGCGAGGCGATCGAAGCATTGCAGCACACCGCGGGCTTCCTGCGGTCGGCGCTGTCGCACCGGCTGAAGCTCTATTCGGTTCCGCAGATCCATTTCGCGTACGACGATTCGATCGAGGCCGGAATGCGCCTGTCGCAGCTGATCGACGACGCGCTCGCCGCCGACCGCAAGTTGCCGCATTGATGACGAGGTCCGCGGTCCGTTCCCCCCGGCCACTGCGCCGGCGGGTGGACGGCGTGCTGCTGCTCGACAAGCCGCCCGGGATGTCATCGAACGCCGCGCTGCAGCGCGCGAAGCGCCTCTATGCCGCGGAGAAAGCGGGGCACACCGGCACGCTCGATCCGCTCGCCTCGGGCCTCCTGCCGATATGCTTCGGCGAAGCGACCAAGTTCGCCCAGGCGCTGCTCGACGCGCGCAAGGAGTACGTGGCGACGGTGCGCTTCGGCGTTGCGACGACAACCGGCGACGCGGAGGGCGAGATCGTGGACGAGCGTCCGGTGGCATTTACGCTCGCCGATTTCGAGGCGGCGTTGCCGCGCTTCGTGGGGACCACTAATCAGGTGCCGCCCCGGCACGCCGCGCTCAAGCATCACGGACGCAAATACTACGAATATGCACGTGCCGGCATCGAGATCGTGCGCACGCCGCGCAAGATCGAAATCCACGCGATCGACGTACTCGATTGGGCGCCGCCGTTCGCGGTGCTGCGCGTCGCGTGCGGCAAGGGCACGTACGTGCGCGTGCTCGCGGAAGACATCGCCATCGCGCTCGGCAGCCGCGCGCACCTTGCGGCGCTCCGACGCACGGGGAGCGCAGGCTTTTCGGTCACCGACGCGGTGACGCTGGAGGTCCTGGAGGCAATGCCGTTGGCGGCGCGCAACGAGTTGCTGCGACCCGTCGATTGCCTCCTTTCGAAGCTGCCGCGACTGGATCTCGATTCCGCGCAGGCCGCGGGACTGCGCTGCGGCAGGACATTCGTGGCGCCGCCGGGCGCCACCGAGCGTTATCGCGCCTACGATGAAGCAGGCGTGCTGATGGGCGTTGTCCGCTGCGAAGAGGGTCTGCTCGTTGCCGAGCGGATGCTGCGCTGCGACGATGCGTCGGCGCGCGATGCGGGGCCGCTGTCTCAGAGCGGGCGCTCGGAATAGGCGAGCGGATCAGCCGCGAGCCTCTTGCCGTCGGGGGTCGGCGCGAGCCAGACGTCCATCGTGTAACGCAGGTTGCGGCTGCCCTCGCTCCGGGTGCCATCCACGCGCCACACGCAAATCATCTCGTCCGCCTTCGGTGTGTCGAGAATCGCTACATAGTCGGGCAATGGCCGGGCCCGATTTTCCTCCCGCAGGCGCGTGATCCAGTCGGCCTTTTCATGCTCTGCTTGATCGTGTGGCTTCGCGCGCGCGCGATCGCCGGTCTTCGCGGCACCCGCGTGATCATCCGCCTTCGTCGCAGCCGAGTGCTCGCCCTTCGACCCCTCGTGTTCATGATCCGGAGGCTCGCGCAGGCGCGCCTGCACCGGATCGCGGGCCGTCGCGCCAGCGAGTCGCGTGAGACGCAGCGGTGGCTCGGCGACCGTTTCCGCGGCCGGGTTCCCTGAGGGCGCCAAGAGCTTTGCCATTTGCGCGCGTACGTTTGCCTCGGTGCAATCGCGCTCGACCAACGCGCGGTAATGATCGGTGCGCTGGCGCTGGCTCTCTGCAGTGGCTGCCTGCGTGAATAGCTGCCGGATCTCGGGGTCGCCGGCCTGCAGGTAGGCGCCTGCAGCCGTCATCGCGCCCGCGAAGTCACCACTTTCGAGTTGTGCGCGCAACCTGGCCAGGATTTCCGTCCGGTTGGCCGCGAGCGCCGCGGCGGCGGCAGCGCGTTCACGCGCAACCTGCTCCGCCAGTGCCTTTGCTGCTGCGGTGCGGGCGTGGTCATCCCACGCGCGGCGGACCGGGCCGGCCAATCCGGTGATGAGCAGCGCGACTGCAATGACCAGCAACCCGACGCGAACCCGGCGCGTCATTTCCATTGTGCGATCCGCGAAGAAAAAAGGCCCTCCGCAGAGGGCCTTGGCAGGACGAGCGGCGAACTCAGCCGAGCTTCGGCGTAGAGCGCCGGCGATGGGAGTAGAGCGCCACGACGCCAAGCCCGAGCGACAGGGCGATCAGCGCCCACTCGGAGAGCGTCGGAATCGGGGTGGTGGGTCCGGCCCCCGGGCCCGGGGGCACCACCGAAGAACCGAATCCGTCGAGGTACACGTAGCCCGCGTGCCCGGTTGGCTGACAGTCCGAGGCCAATGCCTGAATCTCGAGCGTGTCGCCGAGATCGGCGTTGGGGACGACGATGTCGACGTTGGCAAAGTTCGTATAACGCCACGGCGGGGGTCCGCTCAGAAAGGTCTTGCCGGGCTGCTGTTCGTAGGTGAAGTCCTCGAACAGCGTCGTGGCCTTCGTGATGTTGCGCAGGCGCACGAAGAAGAACGGGCGCTGGTTGTCCGGGTGTCCCGAATCCTGCAGCACCGCGGCATAGCTGAAGCGTACGTGCAACAGATTGTCGCCCGCGTCGCGGTCGGCGTTGGTGATCGCGTCCTGTTGCGAAATCGAATCGATAAACCCGCCAACGATCGTGCTCCCTATTCGCGCCGTAACGGTGCCTGCGCGCGGCAGGACGAGCGTTGGGGCTTGCGGATCGACGGCGGCACCGACGAACGCGCCATCGAACGTGTGCCCGCCCGGCGCGCCGATGTTGAGGCTCCCGCTCGTGAACGGCGGTACACCGGTGAGCCCGAGGTTCGTGCCGACGGTCTGCGTCCACCCGGCGAAAGAGCTCACTTCGAAGCCGCCGTTGGTGAAAATCGCTGCTGCGGGCGACGCCACCATTGCCAACGCCGCCAACACTGCGAGTCTTTTCGTGGTTTCCCCTGCGAAAACTGCGAACCTTTTCATGGTTTCCCCTGCAGTTCGATGCGCCGTCAGCCGATGCTGACACCGCGGGCAAGAATAGCGTCAATGTCCACGGTTCGCAAATGGAATGTGGCACCAAGTACCTGTTTTGTCGGGCCTATTCTTGCATCCGTCCCGATTGGTACTCTACAAAATGGCGAAAAGTCAAGAACTTAACCGTGGCATGCCAGATGACATTAAAATTGCATATTGCGTTAAACTCGGTTGAAAACGTGGTTTTGTCAGGCTTGGATTCAAACAAAACCCGGATTGCGGTTCGCGCGTTGAATATCGTAATTGTAGTCTACGCAATTGGCGAAGGAGTGTTGCATTTATGGCATCGGCGTGGAACGGAAACCTGCACCGTTGATGAATCATTCGCGCCGCATGTAACGCATGGATCTAGGCGAAGTCAGAATGCGGCACAAAACGGTCGCCGCTTGCCTTAAGCCCGTCATTTGGTTGAATCGTAAGCTTTTTTCGGGCTATAATTTCGCCCTTTCGCAGACGAAACGAATGCGGCCAGAGCGCCGAACGAGACAAGGACGAAAGCAATGGCAGTCACCGTGCAAGAAAAGGCGAAGGTCATCGCCGATTACCAGCGGCTCAAGGGCGACACCGGCTCGCCGGAAGTGCAGGTTGCACTTCTTACCGCCCGCATCAACGGCCTGAACGACCATTTCAAGGCCAACGTCAAGGATCACCATTCGCGGCGCGGGCTGCTGCGGATGGTGTCGCGCCGCCGCAAGCTGCTCGACTATCTCAAGTCGCGCAACACGGACAGCTATCGCACGCTGATCGAAAAGCTCGGGCTCCGCAAATAGGCGAGCCAGGGTCGCGCAGGCCGGATCCGATCGACGCCATCGACTCGCGTTAAGCGAAAGAGCGATGCGTCGCCGCGAACCGCGCCGGGGGCCCGCAGCCGTCGCCGTACCCATCTCCCGCCCAACGCCAGTGGCCGCGCCAGCGATGCGCGGCCATTGTCATTTGAATAATCCGAGGACCACGTGAACCCGATCAAGAAATCCATCCCCTACGGCCGTCACACGCTGACGCTCGAAACCGGCGAGATCGCCCGCCAATCCGGCGGCGCAGTCATGGCGAGCCTCGACGACACCGTCGTACTGGTGACCGCAGTTGCGCGCACTGCGGCGAAGGCCGGCCAGGACTTCTTTCCGCTGACCGTCGACTACCAGGAAAAGACGTTTGCCGCAGGCAAGATTCCGGGCGGTTTTTTCCGACGCGAAGGTCGCCCGTCGGAAAAGGAGACCCTGACCTCGCGCCTCATCGACCGGCCGATTCGACCGCTGTTCCCGGACGGCTTCTACAATGAAGTGCAGATCGTCGCGACTGTGATGTCGGTGGACCCGGAAATCGACCCCGACATTCCAGCGATGATCGGCGCCTCGGCGGCGTTGATGCTCTCCGGCGTTCCGTTCAACGGCCCGATCGGTGCGGCGCGGGTCGGCTACATCGACGGCCAGTACGTGCTCAACCCGACCAAGACCGAGCTCACGACTTCTGCGTTGAACCTCGTCGTCGCCGGCACCGAAGCAGCCGTGTTGATGGTGGAATCCGAAGCCAACGAGCTGCCCGAGGAAGTGATGCTGGGCGCGGTCGTCTTCGGTCACCAGCAGCAGCAGGCGGCGATCGAGTTGATCCACTCGCTGGTCGAGGAAGGCGGCAAACCGCTGTGGGAATGGCAGTCGCCGGCGAAGGACGAGGCGATGATCACCAAGGTCACCGCGGTGGCCGATGCGGCGTTGCGCGAAGCCTATCTGCTGCGCTCGAAGCAGGCCCGGCAACAGCGGCTGAAGGATATCTATGCGCAGGTGGCGGCCGAGTGCATACCGGCCGATGCGCCTCCGGGCTACGCGAACCAGGTCAACAATTTCGTGTTCGAGCTGGAAGCGAAGATCGTCCGCAACCAGATTCTCTCCGGCGAGCCGCGCATCGACGGCCGCGATACGCGCACCGTGCGGCCGATTTCGATTCGCACCGGCGTGCTGCCGCGCACGCACGGCTCGGCGCTGTTCACGCGCGGCGAGACGCAGGCGATCGTCGTGTCCACGCTGGGCACCGCGCGCGACGAGCAGATCATCGACGCGCTGATGGGCGAGTATCGCGACCGCTTCATGTTCCATTACAACATGCCGCCCTACGCCACCGGCGAGACGGGACGCGTCGGCTCGCCGAAGCGCCGCGAGATCGGCCACGGCCGGCTCGCCAAGCGTGCGCTGCTCGCCGTGCTGCCGACCGCCGAGGAATTCGCGTACTCGATGCGCGTCGTCTCCGAGATCACCGAGTCGAACGGCAGCTCGTCGATGGCCTCGGTGTGCGGTGCCAGCCTGGCGCTGATGGACGCCGGCGTGCCGACCAAGGCGCACGTCGCCGGCATCGCGATGGGACTCATCAAGGAAGGCAACCGCTTCGCCGTGCTGACCGACATCCTGGGTGACGAGGATCACCTGGGCGACATGGACTTCAAGGTGGCCGGCACCGACCGTGGTGTGACGGCGCTGCAGATGGACATCAAGATCCAGGGCATCACCAAGGAGATCATGGCAGTCGCGCTGTCACAGGCGCGCGAGGGCCGGATGCACATCCTGCGGCTGATGCAGGAAGCGCTGCCGCACGCGCGCGCCGAGGTCTCGCAGCACGCGCCGCGGATGATGTCCTTCAAGATCAACCCGGAAAAGATTCGCGACGTGATCGGCAAGGGCGGCGCGGTGATCCGCGCGCTGACCGAGGAGACCGGCACCACGATCGATATCCAGGATGACGGGACGATCACGATCGCGTCGGTCAACGCCGACGCGTGCAATATCGCGCGCAAGCGCATCGAGGACATCACTGCCGAGGTCGAAGTGGGCCGGATCTATCAGGGCACGGTGCTGCGGCTCCTCGATTTCGGCGCGATCGTCCAGGTGCTGCCCGGCAAGGACGGCCTGCTGCACATCTCGCAGATCGCAAAGGAGCGCGTCAACCAGGTGTCCGATTACGTGAAGGAAGGCCAGGTCGTGCGCGTCAAGGTGCTCGAGGCCGATGACAAGGGTCGCCTGCGGCTGTCGATGAAAGCCGCGGCCGAGGACGCTGCCGCCCCCCCGCCGGCCCCGGCCCCGACGGAGCCGACGCCGGCGCAATAGAACGCGGCGACAGCACGGGAAAGGGGCGCCCGGGGCGCCCTTTTTCTTCAGGTTCTTCGCCAATTCGCGCGACGACTGGTGCGGGTTCGGCGGCGAACGCCTGTCCGGCGTCCGGGCGCCGTCGTCACTGCGCCGCACTGCGCGCCCGCTCCTCCCTGCTCGCCGAGGTCGCCGGCGCACCGCAGGCGAAGCGGCGAAGGCATGGCGGGCGCACGTGCGCCGCGCCGACCATCACGGGTGGCGCGGCAAGGGAGTCGTGGGTTGACGACCGAAACCGCGCCGGGTATCCGTAGGTCGGCGTTTGCGGCGCCCGGGCGCCAGACAGGCATTCGCCGCTGAACATGGCCACCGATCGTCATGCAAATCAGCGAAGGACCTCTTTCCATTGCGGCGTTTGGTGAAACAATCCGGATCCGGCGCCGATTCGCGCCGGTGGAGCGACCCATGACGAATCCCGCCACCCGCATCGAACGCGACGCGTTCGGCCCGATCGAGGTCCCAGGCGACCGGCTCTGGGGCGCGCAGACGCAGCGCTCGCTCGAGCATTTCCGGATCTCCACCGAGAAGATGCCGGAGGCGCTGATTCGCGCGCTGCTGATCGTCAAGCGGTCTGCCGCGCGCGTCAACGTCGCGCTGGGGGTCCTGCCCGAGCGGCTCGCCGACGCGATTGTCGCCGCTGCCGACGAGTCGCTCGCCGGGCGCCACGCCGGTGAATTTCCCCTTGCCGTCTGGCAGACGGGCTCGGGGACGCAGACCAACATGAACGTCAACGAGGTGCTGGCGAATCGCGCGTCCGAACTACTCGGCGGCCCGCGTGGCGAAGGGCGTCTCGTGCATCCCAACGACGACGTCAATCGCGGCCAGTCGTCGAACGACGTGTTCCCGGGAGCGATGAACATCGCGGCTGCAGAAACGGTGACGCGCGACCTGCTGCCCGCGCTCGCCGCCCTTGCCACGACGCTCGCCGCCAAGGCGAGCGCGTTCGCCGGCATCGTGAAGATCGGCCGCACGCACCTGCAGGACGCGACCCCCTTGACCCTGGGCCAGGAGTTCTCCGGCTACGCGGCGCAGCTTGGGCAGGCGAGGAGGCACATCGACGCCGCGCTGCCGCATGTCTGCGAACTGGCGCTCGGCGGTACCGCCGTCGGCACGGGGCTCAATACGCATCCGGAGTTCGCTGTGCGCGTCGCCGCCGAGATTGCCGCGTACACGGGGCTTCCGTTCGTCACCGCGCCGAGCAAGTTCGAGGCAATGGCCGCAGCCGATGCACTCGTCAACCTGCATGGCGCGTTGCGATCGCTGGCGGCGGCACTGACGAAGATCGCGAACGATGTGCGCTGGCTCGCGAGCGGGCCGCGCTCGGGGTTGGGCGAGATCAGGATTCCCGAGAACGAGCCGGGCAGCTCGATCATGCCGGGCAAGGTCAATCCGACGCAGTGCGAGGCGCTGACGATGCTCGCGGCGCAGGTGATGGGCAACGACGTCGCGGTCGGGATCGGCGGCGCGTCGGGCCACTTCGAGCTCAACGTTTACCGGCCGCTGATCGCGCACAACGTGCTCCAGAGCATCCGGCTGCTGGCCGACGGAATGACGAGCTTCGATGTCCACTGCGCGCGCGGCATCGAGCCCGACCGCGAGCGCATTGCCGAACTCATGGCACGCTCGCTGATGCTGGTGACGGCGCTCGCGCCGCACATCGGCTACGACAAGGCAGCGGAGATCGCCAAGAAGGCGCATCGCGAGGGGACTACACTCAAGGCGGCGGCGCTCTCGCTGCGCCATGTCACCGAAGAGGAGTTCGACGCGTGGGTCCGGCCCGACGAGATGGTGGGCCCACGCGATTCGCAGTGATGCCCGGTCAACGTTTTGCTTCTTGCAGCACCGCGTCGCCGGTGACGGTGACCGAGACGTCGACGTTTCCGCCCTCCAGCACCACCGGCGGGGCGCCGGCAACGCTCGCCGCGGCGCGCATCGTCGGATATACACGGGGCGCGTCGCCGGTCTGCACCGTGACGTGGCCCGGACGCCACGCGGCGAACCCCAGCCCCTCCGCTGCGCGCTGCGCCCGCTCCTGCCAGCCGCGGATCGCTTCCTGGGTGATACCTTCCTCGGCGCGGCGGCGCGCTTCCGCGCTCAGCGAGAACGCGATGCCGGAAACGAGCATCCCGTCCTCGTTCTGCAGCTTGTCGATGAGGGACGTCGTCGCGACGAAGTCGCCGCTGTCCAGCGTGAGCGTCTGCGCAACGCGCCAGCGCGATGACTTGCCCTTGTCGAGCACCTGTTGCGTCGAGTAGCCGGAAGTTGCGGCTTTCACTGCCGGAACGGCCTTTGCCCGCGCGAGCGCCTTGCCCATCGCCGCGTTGACCTCCCGCGCGGCGGCGGCGGGATCGGCGCTCTCGGCCTCGGCGCGCAGCCACGCCTGCACGCGATCGGTGGCGACGCTCGCGGTTGCGGCAGCGCTCACCGTGACGACCGGCTGCGTCGGCGCCGCCGGCGCGGGCGTCTGGCCCGAGGCGCCGCTCGCCGCCAGGAGCGCGAGCACTGTGGCGGCGCGCACGGCGCGGCGAAGCGGCGTCGAGATCATGTCAGGCTCCTTGCGATCGCGCGACTCGTTGCGGCAGCAGCAGGATCGCGTCGCGGTTGGACCACGAAAAGCATCTCTCGGCTGCCTCTCGCCACGGCAGCCACGCATGGCGCAGATGCTCGCGCGGATCGAGCCGCACCGGTACCGGCGCCGGCACCTCGAGCGCGAACACGTGCTCGGTGTTGTGCGTCGTGCCGGGGGCGTAGCGGTAGCGCCAGCGCGGGAAGATCTGGTAGACGTTCGCTACGTGCCAATCGACAACGCCTCCGAATGCTGCGGCGTCGATGCCGGTCTCTTCGCGGAGTTCGCGTGTTGCGGTATCCGCCAACGTCTCGCCGGGCTCCTGGCTGCCCGTCACGGACTGCCAGTAATCGGGAGCGTCGGCGCGCTCGATCAGCAGCACGGAAAGTTCCGGCGTATGGACGAGCACCAGCGCGGACACCGGAATCTTGTAGGTCAGCGCCGTGACGATGCTCAGCTCACGAACACCCAGAACGGCTTGTGCCGCTCGCGCCAGTAATCGGCCGCCTCGGCGAGAATGTCCTCGAACGTCGTCCAGTCGACGCCGTGCGCCTTGCGGTAGGGGCCCGCATGGGCGAGGACGATCACGCAGCCGCTCTTGCCGAGCCAATCGCCATCCTCGACCGAGTCGGCGAGCGCGTCCCAGTTGTTGCCGAAATGCTCGGGGAGCTTCAGTCCTTTCGCCACCGCCGCGAGCAGTTCCGCCTTGCTGTTGACCGCTTTGAGGTCGGCTGCGTACACGCGCAGCTTGGCGGCGGCCGCCGCGGCCGCGATCGCGTGGGAATCGCCCGTCCACGCGTGGACCCCCGACAGCTCCAGGTCGTGGAGATCGGGAACCTTCATTCGCGGATCCTCCGGAACGACTGGTAGTGATCGGCACTGTACCAGCACGCGTCGGGTGCCGTCGCGGCACCGCCACAGACGATACGCCGCGCGCCGCGGGATTCCACGCCCGGCGTCGGTACCGTGTATTCGTGATAATAGCCGCGCGGCTTCGCCGGCAGGATTCCCTCGCGGTTGCCGAAGACCACGCCGTCGCGGTCATAGGGAAACGGGCCCCCCTTCGGGATCACCCGATAGGTCGCGCGGGCTTCCTGCGGGAGGTCGGCATAGGCGACCTCCGGCACGCTGCCGGACGATCGTGCCGCGGCCGGCAGCGCCATGGTCAGCGCAGCGGTGAGCACCGCGGCTACGGCGAAGCGACGGAAGAGCGGCACGGCCGGTGCCATGATGGCCGGAAGTCTACTGCAAGCGCAGGAACATCGGCACAGGATTCCTACGCCACCTTGATCGAATCCGACGGCCGAACCTTGATGTGCAGGTCGCGCAGCTGCTGCTCGGTGACCGCCGACGGTGTGTCGACCAGCAGGTCCTGCCCGCGCTGTGTTTTCGGAAAGGCGATCACGTCGCGGATCGACTCGGCGCCCGTCATCAGCGTGACGATCCGATCGAGGCCGAAGGCGATTCCCCCGTGCGGCGGCGCACCGTAGGAAAGCGCATCGAGAAGGAAGCCGAACTTCCTGCGCTGGTCCTCGGGGCTGATCTTCAGCGCCTCGAACACCCTTGCCTGCGCCTCGGGCTTGTGAATGCGCACCGAGCCGCCGCCGATTTCCCAGCCGTTCAGCACCACGTCGTACGCCTTGGCGAGTGCGCGGGCCGGATCCGTCGCGAGGAACTCCTCGTGCCCGTCCTTCGGCGCGGTGAACGGATGGTGCCGTGCACCCCACGTCTTCGCGTTGTCGTCGTACTCGAGCATCGGGAAGTCGACGACCCACAGCGGCCTCCAGCCGGATTCGGCGAAGCCGCGATCGTGACCGACCTTGGCGCGCAACGCCCCCAATGCATCGTTGACGACCTTCTCGCGATCGGCACCGAAGAAGATGAGATCTCCGGTCGCCGCCCCGGTGCGCGCGACGATCTCCGCGAGCACCGCCGGTGTCATGAATTTCACGAGCGGCGACTGCAGGCCTTCCTCGTTCGGCTTGCTCGCGTCGTTGACCTTGATGTAGGCGAGGCCGCCGGCGCCGTAGATCCTGACGAACGCCGAGTAGTCGTCGATCTCCTTCCGCGTGAGCGTGGCGCCGCCCGGCACGCGCAGCGCGGCCACCCGTCCTCCCGCGAGGTCGGCGGCGGCGCGAAACACCTTGAACTCGACCGTCTTCATCAGATCGGTGAGTTCGGTCAGCTTCAACGGCACCCGCAGATCCGGCTTGTCCGAGCCGTAATCGCGCATCGCGTCGGCATACGTCATGATGGGAAACGGGTCCGCCAGGTCGACGTCCATCGCGTCCTTGAACATCGCGCGCACGAGTCCCTCCATGATGGCGCGGATTTCCTGTTCGTCGAGGAACGATGTCTCGATGTCGATCTGTGTGAATTCGGGCTGGCGGTCGGCGCGCAGGTCCTCGTCACGAAAACATTTGACGATCTGATAATAGCGGTCGAAGCCCGCGATCATCAGCATCTGCTTGAACAGTTGCGGCGACTGCGGCAGCGCGTAGAACAGACCATGATGAATCCGCGAGGGCACGAGGAATTCGCGCGCGCCCTCCGGGGTCGACTTGTAGAGTGTCGGCGTCTCGATGTCGATGAAGCCCCGGGCGTCGAGATACCGGCGCGCGGCCATCGCGGCCCGGTGACGCAGCATCAGATTCTTCTGCATCGGCAGGCGGCGCAGGTCGAGCACCCGATGGGTCAGACGCACCGTTTCCGACAGGTTCTCGTCGTCGAGCTGGAAGGGCGGCGTCACCGCGGTATTCAGGATTTCGATCTCGTGGGCGAGGATCTCGATCTCGCCGGTGGCCAGGTTGGGGTTCACCGTGCCCTCGCGTCGCGGTCGCACGAGGCCCGTGACGCAAAGCACGAATTCGTTGCGCAGCTTCTCGGCGGTGGCAAACGTCGCGGCACGGTCCGGGTCGCAGACCACCTGCACCAGACCCTCGCGGTCGCGCAGGTCGATGAAAATGACGCCGCCGTGGTCGCGGCGGCGGTGCACCCAGCCCATCACGGTAACCGTCTGGGCGAGGTAGCGGCGCTCGATGCAGCCGCAGTAATCGGTGCGCTTCAAGGGATTCTCCAGCCAGTGGAAGTTTCGTGGCACATCGGTGGCCAGTCGGGCGGGCTGAGCGCCCCATCGCCCTCACGGAGCGCGACGGCGCAGCGCACCCGCCCGGTCAATTTCGGGGGTGCGCGGCGGCCGGATCCGCGGCAGTCGCCGCTGCCGCGACGGGTACACCACGCTTCGTCGCCTTGGGGCCACGGAGGTGGGGTGCGACGACGCCCATCGAAATGATGTACCTGAGCGCCTCGTCGACCGACATGTCGAGCTCGCGCACGGTGGAGACGGGCACCATGATGAAATAGCCACCGGTCGGGTTCGGCGTCGTCGGAACGTAGACGCTGATGTGCTCTTCGGCGAGATGATGAGCGACGGCGGCGGCCGGCGTGCCGGTTTGAAACGCGATCGTCCAACAACCGGGCCGCGGGAACTCGACCAGCAACGCCTTGCGGAATGCCGTGCCCTGGTCCGAAAGCACCGTGTCGCTGACCTGTTTCACCGACGAGTAGATGGACTTGACGACCGGGATGCGGCCGAGCAGCGATTCCCAATAACCGATGAGCCGCGCGCCGAAGAAATTCGCCGCGATGACGCCGGTAACGAAAAGGATCAGGAAGCTCAACAGCACACCCAATCCGGGAATGTGGAAGCCGACCAGCGCCTCGGGCCGCAGGCTCTCCGGCACGAGCAGCAGTGTCTGGTCGAGCGTGCTCACCAGGAAATGCAGCACCCAGATGGTGATGCCGATCGGCACCCAGACGAGCAGGCCGGCGATCAGGTAGCGCTTCATGGAGCAGAGGAGCGGCAGCGGCGGGACGTCAGGAGCTCGCGGGGGATGCGCCGCTACCGGAAGCGGTGGCGGGTGTCGCTGCTTTGTCACCAGACTTGTCCGCGGCCGCCGTCTTGCCGCCGGACTTGTCCGCGGCCACTGTCTTGTCTCCGGACTTGTCCGTCGTCGCTGTCTTGTCTCCGGACCTGTCCGCGCCTTCGCTCCCGGCCTTCGGTTCATTGGCGGATTTCGACTCGCCGTCGGCCTTCTTTTCCGCGGGCTTGCCGCTGCCACGGAAATCGGTGGCGTACCAGCCGGTGCCCTTCAAATGAAAGCCAGCGGCCGACACCTGCTTGACGAGCGCGTCGGCGTTGCAGGACGGGCAGGCGACGAGCGGCGCCTCGGAGAGCTTCTGCAGCGTTTCCATTTCGTGGCCGCAGGACGAGCATCGATATTCGTAGATCGGCATGGCAACCTCGTTCGCGTGGCGAAATCAGCGCAAAAGCGCTTGATTAAAAACGATAATTATACCGCATTCGCGGCCACGTGCGGGGCTGGCGCATGCAAGTCCGCGTGCGAAGGACAGATGGGAGCGGCGGGACGAATGTAAACCCCCGAATATGTCTTATGCTTGTGGCGAAAGGGAGGGGACCGACGTTGGGCGGCCATTGGATCTGGTGGATCGCGGCGGCGCTGCTGATCGGCGCCGAGCTCGTCAGCGGCACGTTCTACCTGCTGGCGATCGGCGTCGCCGTTGCCTTGGGCGGGATAGCCGCCTGGCTCGGCGCGGCGGTGCCCGTCCAGTTCGCGGTTGCCGGTGTGCTCGGCGTCGTGCTGACCATTGCCGCGCATCGCTGGCGGCTCGCCCGCGCAACGCCGCCGCTGCAGCCGTCGCTCGACGTCGGGCAGACGGTCCACGTCCAGACGTGGAACCCGGATGGCAGCGCACGCGTGGCCTACCGCGGGTCGGATTGGGATGCCGAACTCGCGGCGCCCGGCGTGCCGCGCGGCGAAACCATGTACATCGTCGCCACGCGCGGCTCGGTGCTCGTGCTGTCCGACCGGAAGCCCGTGCCATGAGCGCCGCCGGGCCGCCCCAAGGACGCCCGCGCGAGCAGGGCGAAGCCCAGGCACGAAGGGCGTGTCTGCGAACGCGGGTGGCGGCCGACCCTTCGATGCAACGCGTCGGGCAGGGCATTGCGGAGGCCGCGGCGAATTGCTCTCCTCGGGCGGCAGCCGCAAGCGTGGGGGCACATCACTGAACGTGGCGCAACTGGAGACCCTCATCATGTGGTTCGGTTCGTCGTTGTTCACGGTGGCGCTGTTCGTCGTCGCGCTCATCGTCATCGCCAAGGCGCTCCGTGTAGTGCCGCAGCAGCACGCGTGGATCGTCGAGCGCCTCGGCCGTTTCTACGCAGTGCTGCAGCCGGGACTCAACTTCGTGATTCCCTTCATCGACCGCGTCGCGTACCGGCACGACCTGCGCGAGATCCCGCTCGACGTGCCGAGCCAGATCTGCATCACCAAGGACAACACGCAGCTGCAGGTCGACGGCATCCTGTACTTCCAGGTGACGGACCCGAAGCTCGCGTCCTACGGCTCGTCCAATTTCGTGTTGGCGGTGACGCAGCTCGCGCAGACGACGCTGCGCAGCGTGATCGGCCGCATGGAGCTCGACCGCACCTTCGAAGAGCGCGAGCACATCAACGGCCTCGTCGTCGCGGTGCTCGACCAGGCGGCGGCGAACTGGGGCGTCAAGGTGTTGCGTTACGAGATCAAGGACCTGACCCCGCCGAAGGAGATCCTGCACGCGATGCAGGCGCAGATCACCGCCGAGCGCGAAAAGCGCGCGGTGATCGCGACTTCGGAAGGCAAGCAGCAGGAGCAGATCAACCTCGCCAACGGCGCCCGTGCCGCGGCGATCGCCAAATCCGAAGGCGAGAAGCAATCCGAAATCAACGTGGCCCAGGGCCACGCCGCGGCGCTGCTCGCGATCGCCGAGGCGAATGCGAAGGCGATTCGGCAGGTGGCCGAAGCAATCGAATCCCCCGGCGGGCTGCAGGCAGTGAATCTCAAGGTGGCCGAGCAGTACGTGGCGGCGTTCGGCAACATCGCGAAGACCAACAACACGGTGATCGTGCCGGCCAATCTCGCCGATCTCGCCGGGCTGATTACGGCGGCGATGACGGTGTTCAAGGCGCAAGCGAAATAGGAGACAGGGCGATGCAATTGCGAGGCAGCACGTTTATCGTCACGGGTGGTGCGTCGGGTCTGGGCGGGGCGACGGCGCGCATGGTCGTCGAGGGTGGCGGCAACGCCGTCATCGCCGACTTGAAGGACGCGGAAGGGCAGGCGCTGGCACAGGAACTGGGCAAGCAAGCGAAGTTCGTGCGCACCGATGTCACCGACGAAGCGAGCGCGATTGCGGCGCTAGCCGCCGCGATCGACAGCTATGGCGCCGTTCACGGCCTCGTCAACTGCGCCGGAATCGTCTACGGCGAGAAAGTCGTCGGCAAGGAAGGCCCGCACTCGCTCGCCGGTTTCGTTCGCACGATCAACATCAACCTGATCGGCACGTTCAACGTGCTGCGGCTCGCGGCGAACGCGATGGCGAAGAACACGCCGAACGCGGAAGGCGAGCGCGGCGTGATCGTGAACACTGCCTCCGTCGCCGCATTCGACGGGCAAGTCGGACAGGCTGCCTATGCGGCGTCGAAGGCGGGGGTCGCCGGAATGACGCTACCGCTAGCGCGCGATCTCGCGCGGCACGGCATCCGCGTGATGACGATCGCGCCCGGCGTGTTCGAGACGCCGATGGCTGCGCAGATTCCGGCGGAGATCGCCGAAGCGCTCGCCAAGGCGGTTCCGTTCCCGCCGCGCCTCGGCCGGCCGGCGGAATTCGCGGCGCTGGTGCGCGCGATCGTCGAGAACGTGATGCTGAACGGCGAGGTGATTCGCCTCGATGGCGCGATACGCATGGCGCCCAAGTAGATGAGAGTGTTGGGACGCGGCCGCCGCGTTCCGATAAACCGGCGCGCGCAAAAGTGCACCGCGCGCCGGTTATCTCCCGCAGCGGCCGCGCGGCACTGCTACGCTGCCGTTGAGCTCAAACCTCGCGCGTGATGCCCGGCGGATAAGTTCGGTCAATCGCGCCGGATCAGCGCGAACGCGCAGGCGATCATCGCGATGAAGAACACGAATGTCCACGAGGGAATCGCCAGTCCCATGAAGAGCCAGCCCTGTTCGGCGCACTCGCCGCTGCCCTTGAGCACGCGGCCGATTACCTCGGTCAGCGGCAGCGTCTCCAGCATGTAGTTGAGCCCCATCCCGCAGGCCGCCACGGCGCCCGGGGGTTGCGCCTGGATCCAGACGTGCCACGCGGCGAGCGCGGCGCCGATGCCCGCGATGATCACGGTCAATCCGGCGTATATCGCAGCGCCGCCCCGACCCGGATTGTGGATCGCGGCGATCAGGAAGACGACGCCGGTCGCGATCACGGCGATCCGCTGGAACACGCATAACGGGCACGGCTCGAGGTCAAGGCCGTATTGCAGCCACAGCGCCCAGCCCATGAGCCCCGCGCAGACGAGAAAGCCGAGAAGGTAGGCCGGTCGCCGCGGCGGCAGCAGGAGCAGCGCCAGCGACACCGCGCCGACGGTCCAGACCAGCATCCGGTACGCGGTTTGCGCGAGCGACGGATTGCTGCCGAGCGCGGTGAGCAGCGTCTCCTGGCCGACCAGCGCGATGGCGACGAACAGGCCCGCCGCCGGCCAGGGGATCGCGGCGTAGCGCATCATGGCGTTGAGGCCTCCGGTCGCATCAGCGTTATGCCTGGTCCAGCGCCTGGTCGATGTCCCACAGGATATCGTCGAGCGTTTCCAGCCCGATCGACAGGCGAATCATCTCGGGCGTGACCCCGGCAGCCAACTGCTCGTCTTCGGAGAGCTGCCGGTGCGTCGTCGACGCGGGATGGATCACCAGCGTCTTCGCATCGCCGACATTCGCGAGGTGCGACAGAAACTGCACCGCCTCGATGAACCGCACGCCCGCGGTCGGGCCGCCCTTGACACCGAAGGTGAGGATGCCGCCCGCACCGCGCGGCAGGTAGCGCTTTGCCAGCGCCTCGTAGCGGTTACCGGCGAGCAGCGGATATCCGACCCAGGCAACGGCCGGATGGGTCGCGAGATGCCGCGCGACGGCGAGCGCGGATTCGCAATGGCGCGGCATCCGCACGTGCAGCGTCTCGATCCCCTGCAGCAGCAGAAATGCGGAGAGCGGCGAAAGCGTGGGCCCGAGCGTGCGCATCGTCTCCATCCGCGCCTTCATCGTGAAGCCGAAGTCGCCGAACGTCTCGTAGAAGCGCACGCCATGGTAGCCGCGCGAGGGTTCCGTCATCTGGGGGAAGTTGCCGTTGTCCCACGGAAATTTCCCCGACTCGACGACGATGCCACCCATCGTCGTGCCGTGGCCGCCGAGAAACTTGGTCACCGAGTGAATGACGATGTCGGCGCCGTGCTCGAACGGGCGACAAAGGTAGGGTGAGGCCAGCGTGTTGTCGATCACGAGCGGGATGCCGGCATCGTGCGCGACCTCGGAGAGTGCCGCGATGTCGCAGACGTTCAGCTGGGGGTTGCCGATCGTTTCGGCGTAGAGCGCCTTCGTAGCGGGCTTGAGCGCACTGCGAAAGGCGGCAGGATCGTCGGCGTCGACGAACGTCGCGTCGATGCCGAATTGCGCGAACGTCGTTGCGAGCTGCGAATAGGTTCCGCCGTAGAGCGTGCGCGCGGCGACGATATGATCGCCGTTCCTGGCGAGTGTGAGCAGCGCGACCGCTTGTGCCGCCATGCCGGTCGCGGCGGCGAGCGCCGCGCGGCCGCCCTCGAGCGCGGCCACGCGTTCCTCCAGCGCCGCGACCGTGGGATTGGAAATCCTCGAATAGACGTTCCCGAACGTCTGCAGATTGAACAGCGACGCGGCGTGATCGGCCGAATCAAAGACGAACGACGTCGTCTGGTAGATCGGCAACGCGCGCGCGCCCGTTGCCGCATCGGGGATCTGGCCGGCGTGGAGGCACAAGGTATCGAAGCCGAACTTGTGGTCAGCCATGGGGTCGCTTCGCCGAGACGACACCGGTGTTCACGCCGGCCCAGTTGAGCCCGCCCATGATGCGCGCGTGCTCGATCTTGACACAGCGGTCCTGCACGACGTCGAGGCCGGAGGCAGTTGCGATGTGGGCTGCGTCGTCGCTCCTGATGCCGAGCTGCATCCACAATACGTTCGCTCCCTTTGCGATGGCCTCGCGCGCGAGGGCGGGCATTTCGTCCGGCTTGCGGAAACAGTCGACGATATCGACGCGCCCCGGAATCGTCGCGATATCGGGATAGCACCTTTCACCGAGCACCGCGGTGTAATTCGGATTGACCGGAACGATCCGGTAGCCGTGCTCCTGCATGTACTTGGCCGCGAAATAGCTCGGTCGGTACCAGTTGGCCGACAGCCCGACCACCGCGATGACGCGGGAGCGGGTCAGAATACCGCGCAATCCGGCGATGTCGTCGACGATGGCCATGACGGCGCCTGGACGAGCCTACCGCGGCGCCGACCAGTTCGGTGTCGTGCTGTACGGGATAGTGCGCCGTGGATGCGCCGGCCCGAGGAGATGCTGGGCAGCAAGGGGGTCATGGTCGGTCCTTTGGTGTCGGCTGCGACGAACCCGGACGCCACCGCCCGGATGCTGCGCATCAGGAAATTCTAGCCGATTGGAGGCGCGGCTCCGGTCGCGTCGCCACCCGGTCGATGCCGGAACCCGTGCCGCCAGGCGTACCATAATGACGGACACCGGGTCCGCAGGCCTTGGGCGCTCCCGACCGGCAGGCCAATCCTGGCGATTGCCGCGGGCGGGCGGCGGCCGTCGAGGAAGACGCGGCGATGGACCCATGACGGCAGGTATGGCGGCCTGACGTCCTTCGTATAGGCCGGAAGATCGTCATCAGGCCCGATCCTTGCTTGTTCCGTACAGAATGAAGCGCAGCATGCGTGCGGAGAACCAGCGACGCCGCTCGGGGGGTGCGAGCCCGGGCCTCGTTCCTGGTCAGTAGCGTAGAAGCAGAGCTCGTACCCTCGAAAGCCCTCGTCGCCATGGCCTTGTCGCGTTCGCTGAACCGGCTCGAACTCGCCACCGTCGCCCAGACGGCCAGCGAGCTGCTCGTGCGGGACGGGTTGACCGCGCTGTCGCAGCGCAAGCTGAACGCGCTCGGCCTGCCGATCGCGTACATCGACCGCAATCAGCGCTACCGGTTCGCCAACAACGCGTTCCTTACGTGGACCGGCAAGCGGCACGACGAGGTCATCGGCCATGAAGACATCGAAATCGTCGGCCGCGACGTCTACCAGCTCTACAACGCGTACATCGACGCCGCGCTCGGCGGCGAGCGGACCGGTTACGAGCGGCAGCTGGTCGCACCCGGCCGGCCGCCGATATGGATCCGCGTCGATTACTACCCGGATCGCACGCCGCAGGGGCACATCCGCGGCTTCCTCGTCACGTACGCCGATGTCGACAACCTGAAACGGCTGGAGCTCGAGGCGGGTCAGCGCGAGCACCGGCTGCGGCTCGTCACCGACAACGTCGGATCGCCGATCCTGTATTTCGACCGGCAGCTGAAGCTCCGCTTCGCCAACAAGCCGTTCGGCGAGTGGATCGGCGTGCCGTCGGATGACCTTCTCGGACACGCGGTGCGCGACCTGCTCGCGGGCGAGGCGTTCGCCGAGATGCAGGGTTACATCGAGCGCACCTTCGCCGGCGCGACGGTTTCCTACGAGCGTCGCGACCGCAAGGCCAACGGAGAATTGCGCTGGGTCCGCGTGTCGCTGTTCCCGGACCGCGACCTCGGCGGTCGCGTGGGCGGCGCCTTCGCGGTGATCACCGATATCGACGACGACGTCCGGATTCGCGACGCGCTGAAGGCGCAGGAAGTACAGCTCCGACTCTTCGCCGACAACATTCCCGGTCCGATCGCGTATCTCAATCGGGCGCTGCGATACACGTTTGTCAACCAGGCGTTCGCCAACTGGGTGTCCCGGCCGCAGGACGAGATCTACGGCAAATCACCCAACGATGTGCTCGCCTCCGACGTCTCGTCGTTCCTGCGGCCGATTCTCGTACGCGCCCACGCCGGCGAGCACGTCGACTACGAACGCATCGGCAAGAGTGCCAGCGGTGAGAGCCGCTGGGTGCATGGCCGGGTCGCGCCCGACCTCGACTCGACCGGAAAGGTGCGCGGCCTCTACTGCACCGAATACGACATCCATGACCTGAAGGCGACGGAGCAGGCGCTGGCCGCGCGCGAGGAGCAGTTGCGGCTCTTCACCGACAACATCCCAGAGCCGGTCGTCTACCTCGACATCGAGCGGCGCTACGCGTTCGTCAACGAGTCGTTCCTGCAGTTGAACGGCCTGAACCGCGCCGCGGTCATCGGCAAGCTCGCAGAGGAGGTGATCGGCCTCGACGCCTCGAAGGCATTGGCGCCGTTCCACGATCGTGCCTTCGCCGGCGAGACGCTGGTCTACGAGCGTGCGGTCATCGACGCCCAGGGCCGCACGCGGTGGATTCGCGGCCGCATGGTGCCGGACCACAGGTTCGACGGCACGATCCAGGGTGTCTACGTCGTCGGCCACGACATCACCGACCTCAAGGAAGCGCAGGACGCGCTGGCGGCGCGCGAATCGCAGCTGCGCGTCATCATGGACGGCGTTCCGGCGCCGGTCGCCTACATCGACCGCGACGAGCGCTGCCACTACGTCAACCGCACCTTCCTCCAGTATTTCGGCCTGACTGCCGAGCAGGTCGCCGAACTGCGGCTGCGCGATGTCGTGGGTCACGGCATCTACCAGAGCGCGCAAGCGATGCTGACCCGCGCGCTCGACGGCGAATCGACGGCGTTCGACCGCCTCGTGCCCGGCGCCAACGGCGTGCGCCGGTGGATGACGATCCGCGTCGTGCCGGACGCCGCGCCTTCGGGCGAAGTGCACGGCGCGTTCGTGCTGATGAACGACATCCACGGGCTGAAGCAGGCGCAGGAAGCGTTGCGCGCGTCGGAAGCCGAACTGCGCCTCATCATGGACAACGTGCCGGCACGCGTCGCCTATATCGACCGCGAATACCGGTTCCGCTTCCTCAACCGCCACAACGAGGAGTGGCTGGGAGCGAGCCGCAAGGACCTGACCGGCCGGCGCGTGGAGGAGGTCATCGGCGAGGAGCGTTTTGCGCAGTTGCAGCCGCTGCTGCAACGGGTGCTGAACGGCGAGGTGGTGGCGACCGAACAGACGCTCGTGCAGCCCGAGGGCGAGCCGCGCTGGGAGTCGATCCACTACGCACCGAACCGCGACGGCGAAGGCAACGTCATCGGCATCTACGCCGTGCACACCGACGTTCACGACCAGAAGAACAACGAGGATGCGCTGCGCCGCGCCAACTGGATGCTGTCATCGCACATCAGCAACACGCCGCTCGCGGTGCTCGAGTGGGACCGCGAGTTCCGGCTGGTGCGTTGGTCGCCCCAGGCCGAGAACATCTTCGGCTGGGTCAGCGACGAGGTGCTCGGAATGCCGATCGACGACAACCCGCTGCTGCACGAGGCCGATCGCGAGGCGGTCGCCGGGCTGCTCGCGACACTGACCTCCGGCGAGGAGCCGCGTGCAACCGGCTTGACGCGCAACTGCCGCAAGGACGGCGACACGATCTGGTGCGAGTGGTACCACTCGGCGCTGCTCGACGATGACGGCAGGATTGCGTCGATCCTGTCATTCGTGCAGGACGTGTCGTCACGGATCCAGGCCGAGGAACGGCTCCAGTACATGGCGACGCGCGACGCACTGACCGGCCTGCCGAACCGTCTGCTGCTGCACGAGCGGCTGACGCAGGCGATCGCCCAAGCCAAACGCAGTGGCCGCCGGGTGGGTGTGCTGTTCATCGACCTCGACCGCTTCAAGAACGTCAACGACACGCTGGGCCATCGGATCGGCGATGAGCTGCTGAAAGGCGTGACCAAGGCGCTGTCTACCGCGCTGCGCGAGACCGATCTGCTGGCGCGGCTCGGTGGCGACGAGTTCATGGTCATCGTCGAGGATTTCGACGACCCGTCGGTACTGGGTCGGATCGCACAGAAGCTGCTCGACGCGATCGCCCAGCCGTTCAAGGTCGAAGAGCACGACATCTACGTGACCTCCTCGATCGGGATAAGCGTCTATCCCGACGATTCCGACGACCCCGAAGAACTCTTGAAGCACGCCGACGTCGCGATGTACCGGTCGAAGGAGCTCGGACGCAACACCTACCAGTTCCTCGACGCCGACCTGGCGCAGCGGCGCTTGAAGCAGCACACGCTGGAAAGCGCGTTGCGCACCGCGCTGAAGGACGGCTTGCTGCAGCTCCACTATCAGCCCGTGGTGCGGATTGCGGACCATGCGGTGATCGGTGCCGAGGCACTCCTGCGCTGGAACGATCCCGAGCACGGCCACGTGCCGCCACAGGTATTCATTCCGCTGGCCGAGGAGTCGGGCCTGATTCACGCGCTGGGCGAGTGGGTGCTGAAATCGGCGGCCGAACAGTGCGTCGCGTGGCGCCGCGGCGGAATGCCGCTGAGGGTGTCAGTGAACCTTTCCGCGCGGCAGTTCTACCGCGAGGACCTGGCGCAGCGGATATCCGAAATCGTGCGCGGCGTCGGCTGCGAGCCGTCGTGGATCGAGCTCGAAGTCACCGAGACCAGCCTGATGCACGACCTCGACGCGATCCGCAAGGTGCTGCACCAGCTCCGCAACGAAGGCTTCACCGTCGCGATCGACGATTTCGGCACCGGCTATTCGTCACTGACGCACTTGAAACACTTCCCGATCGACACGCTGAAGATCGACATCTCGTTCATCGCCGACCTCGAGACCGATCCCGGCGATGCGGCGATCACCGAGGCCATCATCGGCCTCGCGCGCGGCCTGAACCTCAAGGTAGTGGCGGAGGGCGTGGGTACGAAGGCGCAACTCGACTTTCTGGAAGCGCACGGGTGCCATTGCTTCCAGGGGTTCTGGATCAGCAAGCCGCTGCCGATTCCGGAGTTTGCCTCGTTTATCAGCACGATGGCGGTCAAGCCGCACGACTCCGTGGTTCCGGCGAACGCGCGAACCTAGCGTCTTTCGGGGCGTCTACCGACCGAAAGCGAAGTTCATCACAACGTCGAGAGCCAGCCGAGCAACTCGCGGGCCGGTTGCTCCCACTTGCGCTCCAGCATCAGCATGTGCGCGAGTCCCGGCAGGATCGTCGCATCGACGCCGTGGTGGTGCGCCGTCGCGCGGACCTCGTCGGGCGTGCAGATGCGATCGCCGTCGGCGCCCAGCACGAACACCGGTGGGCCGCCGCGCTCCGGCAGTTGCCAATGCAGGCGCAACGACAGGTCGAGAAGCGCGCGCGGCGATTCGATGCCGAGATGTTGCGTCGCCTCGGCAAGAATCGCCGGATCGACCTCGTCGCTGAAGTAGTACGGCCGCAGCGTCTCCAGTACGTGTGCGGAAAGCCGCGTCGGATCGAACTGGCTCATCTGCAGCAGGTAGTCGGGACGCTCGGTGGCAAGGCGGGCCGCGAGCGTCAGCAGCCCTGCAGGCGGCACCGGCGCAAGCAGCGCGGCCGCGCGCACCGGGCGCGTAGCCATCAGGCGCTCGATGACCGCCGCGCCCATCGAATGCCCGATCAGAACCGGCGGGACGGGGAGCCGTGACACGACGTGCTCGACGTCGGCCGCGTAATCGTCGAGCCCCGCGACGAACAACGTCTCGTGTCCGCCCGATGCGCCGTGGCCGCGCAGCGACAGCGCGTGCGCCGCGTACCCTCGATCGGCGAACCAGGGCAGGAAATGGCGGTCCCAGCACCAGCCATCGCAGTAGCCGCCGTGGATGAACAGAAGCGGTGGCTTGCGGCCATTGCCCTTGCTGTTCGGCCGTGCCGGCAGGCGCGAGCGAAGTTCCAGCTGGAATTCGACGGGGAGCATCGGTCTCCAATGTCGGGAATCAGGGATCAGAAATCAGGCATCGGCGATCAGGCACGGCGCATCGCCGCCCGACGATTCCCCGGCCGCCGGAGGAGCGAACGCCGCATGCTACGATGCGCGCCCCATGCGTGCCGCTCTCATTAAAGGCGTGATTCTGCCAGAAGCGCCCCCGTCGGCCGCGTACGATCCCCAGTGTCGCCGCTGTGTGCGGCTCGCCGCGTTCGTCGATGCCGTGCGCGCCGACCACCCGGGCTACTTCTGCCGCCCGGTCCCGCCCTTTGGCGCCGATGATGCATCGCTCGTCATCGTCGGCCTCGCGCCGGGGTTGCATGGCGCGAACGCGAGCGGACGCCCGTTCACGGGCGATTACGCGGGCATCCTCCTCTACGCAACGCTGCACGCCTATGGCTATGCGTCGCAGCCCGTTGCGGTGTCGCGCGACGACGGCCTCATGCTCTCCGATTGCCGGATCACCAACGCGGTCAAGTGCCTGCCACCCGCCAACCGGCCGACGCCCGCCGAAGCGCGCGAATGCAACGCGTATCTCGCCGCCGACCTCGCAGTGCTCCCTTCCGGAGGCGCCATCCTCGCGCTCGGCCGCATCGCGCACGAAGCGACATTGCGGGCGCTCGGACAGAGGACGGTGGCGTTTCCTTTCGTCCATGGTGCGCGGCATTCGTTGCCGCGCGGCGCGGCGCTCTTCGACAGCTATCATTGCAGCCGCTACAACACGAACACCGGGCGACTGACGCCGGCGATGTTCCGGGCGGTATTCGACGCGATTGCCGCCCACCTCGGCCGTCCGGGCGTGCGCGGTTGACCCATGACCACACCGGACCCACCGACCGTCGCGGCGGACACGCCGCCGCCGTTCGACGCGCGCGAGCTGATCGGGTCGCTGCCGCATCGCCCTGGTGTCTACCGGATGTTCGACGCGGCCGGCGAGACCATCTACGTCGGCAAGGCGCGCGACCTCAGGAAGCGTGTATCGAGCTACTTCCAGAAAAGCGCGCACGAGACTCGGATCGCGCTGATGCTGTCCCAGGTCGCGCGCGTCGAGACGACGGTGACGCGCTCCGAAGGCGAGGCGCTGCTGCTCGAGAACAACCTGATCAAGGCCGCGGAGCCGCGCTACAACATCCTGTTCCGCGACGACAAGAGCTATCCGTACGTCTGCCTCACCGGCGAGACGTTTCCGCAGTTGCGCTTCCACCGCGGCAAGCTCGACCGCCAGAACCGCTACTTCGGCCCGTTCCCCAGCGCCGGCGCCGTGCGCGAAGGCATGGCGCTCCTGCAGAAGGTGTTCCAGCTTCGCACGTGCGAGAACATCGTGTTCGCCAACCGTTCGCGACCGTGCATGCTGCACCAGATCGCGCGCTGCAGCGCACCGTGCGTCGGTCTCGTGTCCGAGGCCGATTACGGCGACGACGTGCAAAGTGCGGTCCTGTTCCTGCAAGGCAAGGCGAACGAGGTTCTGGCGCAGTTGCAGGCGCAGATGGAAGAAGCGAGCGCGGCGCTCGCGTTCGAGCGCGCGGCGCGGCTGCGCGACAAGATTTCGCGGCTGACGCAGCTCCAGGCGCGGCAGTTCGTCGAGAGCGCCACGGCGGGCGACATCGACGTCGTCGCCGCGGCGGCGGAGCAGGGTCTGGTTGCCGTCAATGTCGTGATGATCCGCGGCGGCCGCCACGTCGGCGACCGCACGTTCTTTCCGCAGCACGCCGATGCGGACCTGCTGCCCGACGTCGTGCCGGCGTTCCTCGAACAGCACTACGTCGACCTCCCGGTGCCGCCGACGATCATTGCGCCGGATGCGGGCGACTCGCAGGCGCTCGCGGATGTGCTGTCGGCGCAGGCGGGGCAGCGCGTGGAAATCGTCGCCAACCCAGGTGGGGAACGGCGCGTGTGGCTGGCGATGGCGATGCAGAATGCGGGCTTCGCGATCCGGCAGAAGCTCGCACAGAAGTCCACGCAGGAAGACCGGCTCGCGGCGCTGCAGGCGGCGCTCGGCCTGCCGGCGGCGGCGCAGCGCATCGAGTGCTTCGACGTCTCGCACACGATGGGCGAGCGCGCAGTCGCGTCGTGCGTGATCTTCGACCGGCTGGCCATGCAGAGCGGCGAGTACCGGCGCTTCAATGTCACGCCGCCCGTCGGCGGCGACGACTACGCGGCGATGCGCGAAGCGCTGACGCGCCGCTGCGCGCGCATCGTCACCGGCGAATATCCGGCGCCGGACCTGCTCGTCATCGACGGCGGCAAGGGACAGGTGGCGATTGCCGCCGACGTGCTGGCGGAACAAGGGCTGCACGACACGCGGCTCATCGGCATCGCCAAGGGCCCCGAACGCAAGGTGGGCGACGAGGACATCGTCTTTCCCGACCGCGACGACGTGCTTCATCTGCCGGCCGAACATCCCGGCCTGCACTTGCTGCAGCAGATCCGCGACGAAGCGCACCGGTTCGCGATTCAGGGCCACCGCGCACGGCGCGCGAAGGCGCGGACGACCTCGACATTGCAGGAGATCACCGGTGTCGGTGTCCGCAAGCGCCAGGCGCTGCTCGCGCATTTCGGTGGCTTGAAGGGCGTGCAGGCGGCGAGCGTCGACGACCTCGCGCGCGTGCCGGGGATCAGCCGGGTGCTGGCGGAGAAGATCTTCGCGCAGCTGCACTGAGCAGTCCGACGGACAGCGCTGCGCCACCGCGGTAGAATCGCCGTGCGCCGCCGTGCCGCAAGCGCCGTAGCGCGAGCGATGCCGATCAACGTTCCCATACTGCTCACCTGGCTGCGGATCCTCCTGATCCCGGTCTTCGTCGCCGTCTATTACTTGCCGGACGCGTGGCTGGCGCCGGCGGCTAAGAACTGGACCGCGATGGGAATCTTTGCCGGCGCCGCGATCACCGACTGGCTCGACGGCTGGATCGCGCGCCAGTGGGGACTTACGACGGCGTTCGGCGCGTTTCTCGATCCCGTCGCCGACAAGCTGATGGTCGCCGCGGCGCTCATCATGCTGGTGTGGCTCGACCGGGCCGAGACCTACCTCGCGATCATCATCATCGGGCGCGAGATCGCGATATCGGCGCTTCGCGAATGGATGGCGCAGCTCGGGCAGACGAAGAGCGTCGCCGTCGCGTTCATCGGCAAGCTGAAGACAGTCGCGCAGATGACGGCGATCGTCGCGCTGCTCCTGCACGAGCCGGTGATCGCGGGCGTCTCGACGCCGCTCGTCGGCACCGTCGCACTGTGGATCGCGGCGGCCCTCACGCTGTGGTCGATGTTCCACTACCTGAAGCTCGCCGCGCCGCATCTGCACGGCTATCGCTGACGCGCTGCCGGCCCGAATCAATCGGCGGTGCCGACGACGCCCAGGCGGCTCGCGCTGTGCCGCTGGGCGAAGAGGCGGATTTCCGCCGCCGCGACCGGCCGGCTGAAGTAGAAGCCCTGGATCTCGTCGCAGTTCCGCTCGCGCAGGAACCGCAGCTGATCCTGCGTTTCGACGCCTTCGGCAATTACCTTGAGGCGCAGGCCGTGCGCCATCGCAATGACGGCGGACACGATCGCGGCATCGTCGGGATCCACGGCGATGTCGCGGATGAACGAGCGGTCGATCTTCACGCTCTCGATCGGGAATTTCTTCAGCCGCGCGAGCGACGAATACCCGGTGCCGAAGTCGTCGATCGACACGTGCACGCCCATCTCCTTGATCTCCAGCAGCGTATCGGCGGCGCGGTCGGGGTTTTCCATCATCATGCTCTCGGTGATCTCGAGCTCGAGCAGGTGTGCTGGCAGCTCAGTCTGCGCCAGCGCATGGGCGATCTCGATCACCAGCCGCTCGTCGCTGAACTGGCGGGCGGACAAATTGACCGCCACGCGGATCGGGCCGTCGCCATCGGCCTGCCATGCGAGCGCCTGGGTGCACGCGGTGTGCAGCACCCAGCGCCCGATGTGCCGGATGAGCCCGGAATCCTCGGCGAATGGAATGAATGCATCGGGCAGGAGCAAGCCGCGCTCCGGGTGCTGCCAGCGCACGAGCGCCTCAACGCCGGTCATCGTGCCGGTGCGCACCGACACCTTCGGTTGGTAGAGGAGCCGAAGCTGATCGGTATCCAGCGCGCGGCGGATGCCGGCACCCATGACCATCCGTTCCTCGGCCGGCCGGTTGTCCACTTCGGAGAAGTAGGCGATCCCGTTGCGACCGGATTCCTTGGCGCGGTACATCGCAACGTCGGCCTTCTTGAGGAGCGTTGCCGAGTCGTCGCCGTCGTGCGGGCACATGGCGATGCCGACACAGGCGCCCAGCCGGCATTCCTGTCCGTGCAGCGTGAAGGGCTCCGACAGCGCATCCAGCAGCCGCTGCGCGAATTCGCTCACGTCGGACTTTCGGCTCACGTCCTCGGCGAGTACGATGAATTCGTCGCCGCCGAGCCGCGCTGCAGTGTCGGACGCACGGATCGAATCGGCAAGCCGCTGCGCCATGATCTTCAGCACCTCGTCGCCGCTGACGTGGCCGAAGGCGTCGTTGACGTCCTTGAAACGGTCGAGATCGATGAACAGCACGGCGAGCACGCGCCCGTGCCGCCGTGCGAGCGCCAGCGCGTGGTTCAGCCGCTCGAAGAACGCCCCGCGGTTGAAGAGGCTTGTCAGAGTGTCGTAATGCGCGAGGCGGTTGATGTTCTCTTCGGCGAGCTTCTGCTGCGTGATCTCGCGCCCGATCCCGCGATAACCGACAAAGCGGCCATCGTTTTCGAACACCGGCTCGCCGCTGATTGCCGCGTAGCTGAAGCCGCGCATCGGGTGGGCGCGCTTTATCACAAGGTCGTAGAACGTCTCGTGCGATTCGAGCCGCGCGCGATGCATTGCCCAGCCGCCTTCCGGCGCTTCGATGCCGGGCAGTTCCCAGCGGGTCCGTCCAAGATGCTCCTCGACCGAGAAGCCGGTCACTTCCGCGAGGTTCCCGCTGATCGCGATGAAACGAAACTGCTCGTCCTGTTCCCAGTACCAGTCCGAGCCCAGCGACGTGAAGCTGCGAAAGCGCGCCTCGCTCGCCGCCAATGCTGCGGTCCGCTCGCGCACCCGCGACTCCAGCGTGTCGCGTTGGTGCTGGAGCGCAGCGTTGAGTTCCTGCATCTCGCGCGACGAAATGTCCTGCGACCGCTCGAGCAGGTAGCGTTCCTGGTCGGCGTCGCCGTAGGTCTGGCTGACCTGGTCCAGCAGCGTGCGCCAGGCGTCATCGTCCGGCGTCCGGCCCGGGGCGAGGCCCAGTCGGTGGAGCTGCCGGCGCAGCAGGTTATGGAGCGGCTTCACGGATCGTCGTCAGCGTCATCGTCTGGTTGTGGAGTTCGCAGGCGGCGAGTCCACCGGGAGATATTTCGCCATACGAATAGAAACCGATCTGGTGCGATCCGGTTGGCAACGCTTCGAGCGCGGCCTCCGTTTCCTCCTCGATGCGCTGGCCGAGAACCAGGCGGCGGCCGACGCTGCTGATCGCCAATGCGAGCGCGGGCGCATCCGGCATTCCAGCGGTCGCATCGGTGGCCGCGCGCATCGCGCCGGCGATCAGGCGATCGTGGCTGGAGCGCGTCAGCCGTGCGCGCCAGCCGGTCGGTACGTCGCCGGCAAAGGTCATCGATTGCGTCGCCTCGTCGATGGCGAGGATCGTGCGGACGATCGGAACGCCGGTGCCCCAATCCTCGCGGATTGAAAGCGGGAACCGCAACGCCATCGCCGGGAGTCCCGAGGCCAGTTCTCCGAGGTACTCCTTGTACAGTGCAAGCGCCGGTTTGCCGTCGAGCTCGAAAAGCACGTTGCCGTGCGCCCGCGTCACGCGGCGTTCGGGGCCGAAGGCATCCCAGCCCCCCTGCGACCCCGCGCCCAACTCCAGTGGCCCGGACAAGCCGACGGCCGTCACATGGCCGCTGTTGGGCACTCCATCCACAAGCACCCAGGTACGCGCAAAGCGGTCGCCGTCGGCGGCGAGGCCACCGGCGATCATCGTGTCGTCCGGCAGCGATTCCGCGAGACCACGGACGAGATCGGTGCCGTTGACGGCCAATCCATCGGAGAGCACCAGCACGAGGCGCGGACAATGCGGCGCCAGGCGCGTGCCAAGGCGCATGCCCGCCAACGCCGAGTCAGCCATTGATGCGATCGGCGTTGCGGCAAACGCAAGTTCGGTGCGCTCCCAGCGAATGGCCGCCACAACGAGCGTCCGGTCGGCAACCGCGCAGCCGTGGATTTCGCCGGCGCTCGAGCAGCCCGCGATCGTGCTACGCGGGAACGCGTCGGTCAGCTCTGCCAGCGCAGCCGGCGCGTCGGCATATTCAGCGGCACCGAAGGCAATCAGCAGGGTGCGCTCGGAATCGAGCGCCGCAGGGAGGGCGGTCGACCAGCCGCCGTCCAAACGGTGGGAAAAGGTCCGAATTTCCATAATCGAAGCCGTATCGGACCGACCACAAGCAATAAGCGGGCCGTGTGGTCCACAGCCTTCCCGAGGCAGGCTCGACGCTTCCCGGGCTGTGACGTCGTATCGTTGCAAGACCTCGCCGACGAACATCCCGACGCCGATGTGGCGCACCGGTCCGGCGAAGCTTCGAATTGACCCGAACCCAAGGGAAAAAGTAAAATGGTGGGCTTGTTCCCCGATAGCTCAGTTGGTAGAGCGACGGACTGTTAATCCGCAGGTCCCAGGTTCGAGCCCTGGTCGGGGAGCCAATATTCAATGGGTTAGGCTCGTTCGAGCGCCCAGTCTCGGTAATATTCCCGGTAATATTTTTTACCGCGCCTTGCGCTAAGTCAGCATTATTCAAGAAGATAAAAGGCAGAGAGCGGCGGACTCTTGATCCGTCGGTGGCGCACGCGTCGCGGAATCGAAGCGTGGCGCAGGTCTTGACGACATCAGAAGAGCAGTCGGCACTCTCACACCCGCTCGCTTGATGCGACTCGCCAATGACGATCGCGAGCTCGTCATCTCGCAGATGGCAACCCGATGTCTCTTCGGTGACGTCCAGGGTCGCCGCGTCCAGCAGCAAGCGGAGATCGCGAATCACCGAAGTACGGAGCATCGTAGTTCTGGTCCTTCACGTGCTGTATGTAGCGGCGCAAGATCATTCGATCACCCCCTCGCCGGTACAAGCCTGCTAGCCGCTCTGCATGCTCAAGAAATCACCGGATAGAGATCGAATGAGCCCGCCAACCCCTTCAGGGTAGATTTTCGCGGCTCTCCAAACGCAAAAGTCCCTAACCCCCGCGCCAGGGCATAGACCAGGTCCGACGCAAGTATTTCCCCTCCAAACGCCAAAGCGCCGATACGCGCGGCAATCACGACGGTGCGGCCATAAAAGTCGTCGCTATGCTTCACGGTCTCGCCCGAGTGCAACCCGACGCGTATGCGGACCGGGAGATTTTCAAAGCCCTCCGCAATTCGGTTGCGCATTGTCACGCTCGACCGCAGCGCGTACGCCGCTGAAGGAAACGCCAGCATGAAGCCGTCGCCCTGCGCCTTCACAACGAAACCGTTCTGCTGTTCCGCGGCGTCGCGTACGATGCGGTCGTGCCATGAAAGCAGGCGAACGAAAGCGGCGTCCCCGAGGCGGTCCAACAGAACCGACGACGATTCAATGTCGGTAAAGGCTATGGTGACGGTGCCGTCCGGAGCGGACGCCGGCCGAAAATCCGGTCGGTCTCTGCGGACGCTGTGTTCTATCGCCTCGATGCTCTTTGTCAGCGATCGGCCGAAAGAGATTTCGTCAGCCTCGCCAATGGAGTTGTGCCATTGCACGACACGCCAATGGCCGCGCTCCATGGCCAACACGGCAGTGAGCCGAAGTTGCACCTCGGCCCCGGTTGGCAAGACCAAGCGCGGCCGGTCGGCGATCCAGCCGACATCGCCCTGGAAATACGCCACTGGCTCTCCAGGCAATAGCCGGACCCCGCGCAGCTCTCGCGACTGGCGAAGAACGATCTCTATGCCGTCCGTCCGAGTCCACCATTCCGCCGGGGCCGTTCCGATCATGAGCGCGTAAGCGCCGGCGGAGAACATCTCTCGCAACGTCTCCGCATCGTCGGCCTCCATCGCTGCGTAAATACGGAGCAAGAACGCTCGCAATTCCTCGCTTGGCGCAACCACGGCCATCGCTGCTCCATCAAAGGATAGGCTCTTCAATCACGCGAGCCTGATTCTGGTGGGGTCAGTGGTGCGGGTCAAGGGCCCGCTGATGCTGCGCTTTCCTGACAGCGCGCACCGAACTCAAGAGAGGGGCGCGTCACCGGACGCATGGCACGGCTTCAGTGGGTACCCGCCACCCGTCGGACACTCGCCTTCGCGGGGAAAGGGGCAGATCGGGTGTGTCATCGGAATGCCCAGATTCGGCACGCCGTTCGACGTGGGCCGTAGCACCTTTCGTTTAGCCGCCGACTGGGGTTGCGATTAGCCGATCTCTGAACTATCGATCAGCCGACATGCAAACTTGCATACAGCCGGCGCATCGGTCTAGCATTCGCCATGGCCAGCCCATCCGATCCCATTCCTCGTCTGCTAGCGCCCCGCGTGCGCGAGGCGCTAGCAGACACGCCGGTGGTCCTGATCCACGGGCCCCGGCAGAGTGGCAAGACGACGTTGGCGCGCCTGGTGGGAGAGAAGCGCGGCTACCGCTACTACTCGTTCGACGAGGACGCGGTGCGCGCCGCAGCGGAACGCGACCCCGTGGGCTTCGTCGCAGAACTACCGGCCCACGTAATTCTCGACGAGGTGCAGCGCGCGCCCGCGCTGTTCACAGCGCTCAAGGCTTCTGTCGACCGGCGTCGGGTCCCTGGGCGGTTCATCCTGACCGGCTCTGCCAATGTGTTGTTGATCCCTGCGCTTGCCGATTCGCTCGCCGGACGCATGGGAATCCTGCGCTTGCACCCACTTGCACAGTGCGAGCTCGCTGGCGCCACGCCGCGCTTTCTCGATGCGCTCTTCAGCGGCAGGTTCCGTAGCCGGGTTACCGAACGCCTCGGCATAGGCCTGGCCCAGCGCATTGCAGCGGGCGGTTACCCGGCGGCGCTTGCCCGGCGCACGGCGGCGCGGCGCAGCGCCTGGTACCGCGACTACGTCGAAACCCAGATCCAGCGCGACGTGCGCGATCTGTCGCGCCTCCGCTCCCTTGACACGCTGCCACGCCTTCTCGCGCTGGCTGCGAGTCATACGGCGCGCCTGCTGAATGTGAGCGATTTGGCGGCGCCGTTCCAGCTCACGCGCCCAACGATCCACGAGCACGTTACGCTGCTCGAGCGAGTGTTCCTAGTCGAACGCCTGCCGCCTTGGCACAGCAATCGGCTCTCGCGGCTCGTCAAAACGCCCAAGCTGCACATAGGTGATACCGGAGTGGCGTGCGCGCTGCTCGGCGTGGATGCCGCAACACTTCAACGAGAGCGCGACATGCTGGGTCCGCTACTCGAGACTTTCGTTCTTCAGGAACTCAGGCGGCAGGCAAGCGGGCGCAGCGAGCCGTTGTCGTTCTTTCACTTCCGCGACCGCGACGACTTCGAGGTGGACATCGTGATCGAGCGCGGCGCGGGACAAGTGGCCGGAGTCGAGGTCAAGGCGGCCGCCTCGGTCGCCGAGCGCGATTTGCGTGGCTTGCGGAAGCTTAAGGAGGCGGCGGGAAGGCGTTTCGCTAGCGGTGTTGTGCTTTACGACGGCGAAGCAGGCATCGATTTCGGCGACGGTCTGTACGCTGTTCCCCTTCGCACCCTCTGGGAAGGACCGTGAGCGGCGCCTCCAAGACCCTCGGCGAGCTGCGGCTGCAGGACGCCGGGCGACTCCCTGGAGTCCCGTCAGGAATGGTCCTCGTTGGATACGGTCAAGCGCGACAAACCCCGGTAATATCCCAACGCCGAATTGAGCCTTTCGAGGGGAAAATAGCGGAAATCGGCCGAAAATATTACCGGCCATTTTGGCCAAGATCGTTGACTGGCGCGGCTTTCCGGGCGATGACCGGACGGACTGTTAATCCGCAGGTCCCAGGTTCGAGCCCTGGTCGGGGAGCCAATCAAATCAGAAGCTTGAGCAGAACTCCTCAAATCTTTCCATTGGCGCTGTATACAAAAATGTAGCAAAAAATCCGCTGGTCATTCTCGCTTCACGCTAGATTCTTGCGCCACATATTCAGTTGCCGTCGCAGCGCTTCGCAGCTGCGCATGACGCACTTTGGCAAGCTGTAGCAATAAATCCGCGGGTCGATCGTTCGAATCGGAGTCGGCAAGACGCGAGCGGCTCAGACCGACTCCAGCTCCATGTGAACTCGGCGGCCGATCGCGGTGGCAATGTTGACCAGCGCATCGAGTGAGAAGCGAGACACGCGGCCGCGCAGCAGATCATTCATTCGAGGCTGGGTGATTCCGCACCGTTGCGCAGCCTCGGTTTGTGTCCAGCGGTTCTTCTTCACAATGGCCGCAATCTGCTGCATCAGTTCGGCGCGTGCGCGCAGATTCGCCGCCTGCTCGGGCGTATCGGCGAGCGCGTCCCACACGCTTGCGTAAAGCTTCGCTTTGGTCATCTTCGATCCCTCATCATTTCCCTGAATCGAGCTTTCGCAATCTCGATGTCGCGTTGCGACGTGCGCTGCGTCTTCTTCTAAAACGCGTGCAACACGAAAACGGCATCGGCAAACCTGGCGGTGTAGATCACGCGATAGATCCCCGAGTCATCCCGGATCCGGATTTCCTCGACGCCCTTGCCAATCGTCGGCATCGGCTTGAAGTCGTCGGGCTGCAAACCACGTTGCACCTTGTCGAGTTGATAACCCGCGTCTTGCGTCGCGTCCGACGGAAAATCGCGCAAGCACTGTAGCGAGTCTCCCAGGAACTGCACCGGTTTCATGAGTGTATTATACTGGTACGGATATATAGATCAAGTACGCTGCCAAATTAGTCCGTACGCTGGATCGATCTTCTGATCGCTTCGTCAGTCAGGCCGGGTCACTCCCATTCAATCCTCGAGCAGGCTGCGCAGCATCCAAGCGGTCCTTTCATGCACCTCCAAGCGCTGGGTCAGCACATCGGCCGTCGGCTGGTCGTTTGCAGCATCGACCAGCGGAAACAGTTTGCGCGCGGTGCGCGCCGTGGCTTCCTGGGCGGCAACCAGGTGGCGAACCATGTCTTTCGCATGAGTACGGAGAGCTTCGGAGCGTTGCGCCGACAGATGCTCGCGGAAGTCGCCGCCGAGACGATTTACGTCAGTGCCCGGATCGGCAAAGCAGCGCTTGCCAAGCCGGTCATGGAGGCGATCGGCAGCGTGCCGCGGCATGAGTTCGTGCCCGTCGAGCTTCAACCCTATGCTTACGCCAACACTCCGCTTCCGATCGGTTTCAACAAGACGATCTCGCAACCGTTCATCGTGGCGCTGATGACCGATCTGCTCGACCTCAGCGCCACCGACGCGGTCCTCGAGATCGGTACCGGACTCGGCTACCAGGCAGCGATCCTCGCGAAGCTCGCGCGCAAAGTGTACAGCGTGGAGATCATTGAAGAGCTTGCGCGGCAGGCGGAACAACGCCTTGGCCGATTGGGCTACACGAACATCGAGCTCAAGATCGGAAATGGCTATTACGGATGGCCTGAACACGCGCCATTTGACAAGGTCATCGTGACGGCGGCGCCCGACCTCATTCCCCCGCTGCTGATTCAGCAGCTAAAACCCGATGGCAGAATGGTGATTCCGGCCGGTCTGCCCGATGCACAGCAACTGATCCTGGTCACCAAAGAGCGGGACAGCAAGCTGACGATAACCGAGATCCTGCCAGTGCGCTTCTCCACGCTCGAGGGAGGCGAATCCAGCGGGTCCGGCGATTTCTGATCCAATCTGTTCCCGCGCGCGCAACGCAACGAATCAACCGCAACGTGCCATCCGTCCTGAAAAGGAAGCTGCGCTATGGATGAAATCGTCACCGATGTTTTTACCTGGGCGTGGTTCTCCGAACCCCACGGGTACCATTTCAACGGCCATCTGGTTCGCCGCGCGGAAGGAAACCTTTGCATTGATCCGGTACAACCCACCGATGCGTGCCTTGCCGAAATCGCCCGGATGGGCGCCGTGAAAATTCTGCTCACCAATCGCAACCACTCACGGGCCGCCAATCTGGTGCGTGCCCGCACTGGCGCCAGGACGCTCATTCACCCGGACGACGCCGCGCATGCTCGCAGCCAGGGCGCCGAAATCGATGGGTCATTGAACGTCGGCGAGACGGTGGGTCCGTTCACGATCGTTGCCGTCCCTGGCAAGTCACCCGGAGAAATCGCGCTGCACTGGCCGGAGAGGAAGCTCTTGATCGTGGGTGACGCGGTGATCGGCAATCCGAGCGGGCATTGCGGCCTGCTGCGGGAGAAGGTGATGGATGATCCCGCGCGCCTCAAGCGAAGCGTGCGCAACCTGCTCAACTTGGAATTTGACATCCTACTGTGCGGCGACGGGGCGTCGATTCTCCACGACGCAAACAAGCGGCTCAAGGAACTCGTGGACACATTTCCACTTCCACTATGACGCTCGCCGTTCCCGTGCAACGCACACCGTGCGCCATGCGGCCTTGCGCGCAGACAACTCATCGAGGATCGCCAGCGCCCCATGCCTGCGGGTAGTCGGCGGGGGGTAGGGAAGGTGGATCGAAGCCAGAACTTCGACTTCAGAACCGTTTACTTGACGAGAGAGCCTGGCCATGAAGTTCCTCAAGGCCATCCGCTTGGACGCCTCCGACAGCCTGGTTTGTTCCCAGGAGGGCGCCGCGCGGGAAGGCGAATGGGTCGTGTCCGGTAGCTACGCGGTGTGCGATCCCACTGGTGTCACCCACCGCACGCCCAATTGCCATTGCCTCACTTCATTCGTCGGTGTCGCCACCTGCGGACGCTGCACCATCGCCGAAGTCGTGGAGATGGACAAGTCCGAATACCAACAAGTGATCGAGCGCCTGGTTCGCCATTTCGTGGACGATCTCGGCGCCCCGACCTTGGAAGCGGCCGGCGCCGTTGCCGAAGAGGAAGCCGCCTATACCGCCGAGTTGTGCGACAGCTTCAGCGCCGGAGTGTGGATTACGGTTGAGCGTACTCCCGGCGGTGACGGCATCAGGCAACATTACTCGGTGTTCAAGCGGCTGATGATCGGGAGCCACAAACTTTGACCCGGCTCCGGCCCGTATCCCATCACCGCACGCGTCCCACGAGCGGCTGAAAGCGCGGGCATGAAAAATGGAGGTTCGCGGCACCGGCCTCGCGCTCGAGGAGCGAGGCTCGAATAGAAACCGCTGGAAAGCCCACGGCGGTAGCGGGGTGAAAACGCCTGTAAAGAGGCGTCTCACGCGGCGCAAGTGCCCGCGTGTGTGCGCGGTGATATGCGCCGCACTGATGTGGATTATGATCTTGGGATCCGGATCGCGGCGCGCCAGCTCTTTTCGAGCGACGCGATTAATGCGATGAAGGATCACTGCCATGGCAGAACTGGACAGGAACACCCCCAACCCTACGGAAATCAAGCTGCACCAGAAGTCCCGGATGCTGGAAATCTCGTTTGCCGACGGCAACACGTTCCAGTTTCCCTGCGAGTTTCTGCGGGTCTACTCGCCGTCTGCGGAGGTGCGCGGCCATGGGCCGGGCCAGGAGGTCCTGCAGGTCGGCAAGAGGAACGTCGAGATCACGCACATCGAGCCGGTCGGCACCTACGCGATCCTACTCACCTTCTCCGACGGCCACAGTACGGGCATCTATTCCTGGGATCTTCTCTACGACTACGGACTCCGCCAGGAAGAAATGTGGCGGCAGTACCTCAAGCGCATGGAGGGAGCGGGAGCGAGCCGTGAGCCCGCGTGTGGCCCAATTGAGCAACGCCCAAAGTCGAAGTAATCACTTGGCATCAAGCGTGAGGATGGGCGAACCTGGATCCCGAGTCCTCGTGCCGCAATATGTTTGACGCACCCGAAAAAGTTCCCGCCACGCTCGCCAGCGTGCGCCTTGGAGACCGTGGGGCGCGCGCAAGGAGATGCGCCGTTCAAGGCGGTGCTCATCAATCCTTACGAACTGGGGCGCCAGCCGTTCGCGCTCGCAGAGCCCGCCGCATGGCTGAAAAGGGCGGGCTTCGAGGTGGCGTGCATCGACCTTTCGCTGCAAACGCTTGATCCCCGCACTCTCGCCGGCGCCGGCCTCGTGGCGGTCTACGTCGGCATGCACACCGCCACCCGCATCGCGGTCGAAGCGATCCCGCGCATCAACGCGCTCGCCCCCGCGGCTCACTTGTGCGTCTACGGTCTGTACGCACCAATGAATGAAACGCTCCTGCGAGAACTCGGCGTTGGGACTGTTCTCGGCGGCGAATTCGAACCGAGGTTGTTGAGCCTCGCCGAGCGCCTTCGAAGCGATCGCCGCGCAGAGGTCCAGAGCGAGCCGGTCATCAGTCTCGCCAGGATCGAGTTTCTCACGCCCGATCGAACCGGGCTTCCGCCCCTTGCCCGCTACGCCCATCTGCAAATGCCGGACGGGAGCGCCAAGGTCGTGGGCTTTGCCGAGGGCAGCCGGGGTTGCAAGCATTGGTGCCGCCACTGTCCGGTGGTGCCCGTGTACCAGGGAAAATTCCGCATCGTGCAGGTGCCTGTGGTGCTTGCCGACATCCGCAGCCAGGTGGCAATGGGCGCGGAACACATCTCCTTTGGCGACCCCGATTTTCTCAATGGTCCGACCCATGCACTGAAGCTCGCGCGGGCGCTGCACGCGGAATTTCCGGACCTCAGCTTCGATGCCACGATCAAAGTGCAGCATCTCATCGAACATGCCATGCTGTTGCCAGAACTGAAGCGCTGCGGATGCCTGTATGTCACGTCTGCCGTCGAAGCGGTGGACGACCGAATATTGGAATACCTCGACAAGAATCATTCCGCCGAGGATTTCGGCCGTGCGGTGGCCTTGCTGCGCCAGGCGGGCATCGCTTTCGCGCCGACCTTCGTCGCCTTCACGCCGTGGACCACGCTCGAGGGCTACGTCGACCTGTTGCGCCGGCTCATCGAGTTGGAGCTGGTCGAAAGCGTGCCGCCGATCCAGCTTTGCATTCGCCTTCTGGTTCCGGAGGGATCGTACTTGCTGAAACTGGCGGGCTTCCGCGACCTGATCCAGGATTTCGATGCGAGGATTCTGGGTTACCGCTGGCGACACCGAGACACCCGCGTCGATGCGCTGCAGCAGCAAGTTCAGGCGTTTGTCGCGAGAGCCGAGGAAGAGGGGCTTTCGCGCCGCCGGGTATTCGAGCGAATCTGGGCGATGGCTCACCAATCGCTCGGCAGGATCGCTCCGCCGCTCGACCACCTGAACCTCGGCTCGTCCATCGCCGCACCTTTCGGAGCCTTGGTACTGCTGTGCAGAACCCACGACGCAGCAGTTGCATAGCTTCTAAGCAGCAAGTGAGCGGGCTGGATCGAGAAGCGAAACGGCAAGACACCGTCTGCACGCCCAATCGCGCGGTCCGCAGCTGCTGACGGGAATCATGAAGCGCGTATTGCTCTTGCTCCCCACCACCTCATACCGCAATGAGGCGTTCATTGCGGCGGGAAAGAAGCTGGGCGTCGAGATGATCACCGCGGCCGACTACTGCCACCGGCTCGCCCCGGGGTGGGGACTCGATCCGATCATGGCAGTGCATTTCGACAGGCCCGGCGAAGCGCTCGAAGTCGTATTGCGTTCGCTCAAGCACAAGCCCGACGCCGTGCTGGCGGTCGACGACCCGGGGCTGGAGCTTGCCGCACTGCTTAATGAACGCCTAGGCCTTGTGGCTAATTCGCCCGAGGCCGTGCGCCGGGTGCGCGACAAGCTCTCGTTCAGGCAGATGCAAAAAGAGGGCGGATTACTGTGCCCCGATTTTCGCCATCTGCCGAGCGACGCCGATCCGGCCGAATTGCTTTCGCGACTGAAGTGGCCTGTCGTGGTCAAGGCAAGAAGGCTTTCGGGAAGCCGCGGCGTGATCCGGGCCGACAACGCTCAGGCATACCTGCAGGCGGTGAGCTGGGTGAAAGGCATCCAGAATAAGGCGGACCGCGACGCGGCCGACCTGGGTCTCGTCGTCGAGGATTTCATTCCGGGTCGGGAATATGCGCTGGAGAGCATCCTCGATCACGGGAAACTTAACACCCTGGCGTGGTTCGACAAGCCTGATCCCTTGGATGGGCCGTATTTCGAGGAGACCATTTACGTCACGCCTTCCCGCCTGCCCAACCAGACCCAGGAGGAAATACGTCACGCGGTTCAGCGCGCATGCAGACTGGCCGGACTGGTCACCGGGCCGGTACACGCCGAAATGCGAGTCAACGCCGAAGGCGTGTGGCTGCTGGAGGTGGCGGCCCGCTCGATCGGGGGCCTGTGCGGCACCGCCCTCAACCACGTACTGGGCATCACCCTTGAGGAACTGATCCTGCGCCACGCGCTGAATGAACCCGTGGCGTTGAGTTCATCCCGGGAAGGTGCCGGCGTGATGATGATTCCCATCCCCCGGCGCGGTATCTACCGAGGCGTACGTAACCTGGGAAGCGCGTTGGAGGTGCCTGGCATCACCGGGATCAGGATCACGGCGCAGGTCGGTCAAATCATCGCTCCGCCCCCGGACGGAGCGAGTTACCTCGGGTTCATCTTCTCGCTATGCGCGAACCCCGCCGAAGCCGAGATGGCGCTGAGGTTGGCGCACGCCACACTGCTCTTCGACATTCAACCGGAATACAAGGTGCAAGAGTCGATTTCGGAACATTAGAGTGCTGTTTCTTGCGCTTGTTCGAAAGCTGATGAACCCCTGACCACGTAGACGCACTCTGTTCACCAAAGCGTTGCCGACGGTCGGACTCGCCGTAGTCCCGATCATTTGCTGGATGGAGGCACGTATCCCGCCGCCACCTCGGCGCCGCTGCCGAAGAAATGATTGTCCATCTGCTCCGCCAGGTATTTGCGCGCTTTGGCATCGGCCAGATTGAGGCGATTCTCGTTCACCAGCATTTTTTGGTGCTCCAGCCATTGCCGCCAGGCTTCTTTCGATACGTTGTCAAATATTTTCTTTCCGAGTTCCCCGGGATAGGGGGGAAAATCCAAGCCTTCGGCTTCCCGCCCGAGTTTGATGCACTTCACCATTCTTGGCATTTTCACGCCCCTCAAAAATGGGCATGTTACGATTTTGTGTTGACGCTTACGAAATGCCCGTAAGCTTCGCCGGGGTCGTGCAGACTTTGCACCAGATCCCACTTGCTAACCTTACCGGACGAGGGTTTCGCAAAGCTCAGTTCGTGGCCGTCCGGGTCGGCGATGTGGAAATAGTGCTCGCCCCATTCCGCCTCGCGCGGGGCAAACTGGGGTCGCAGGCCTTGTGCCATGGCGCGTCGGTACATGCCGTCCACATCCGTTACGTAAATGATCACCCGGACCCACCGCGCCCAGCGCGGGCGCAGCGACCGCGCGCCATGTCATGGCGGTCTCACGCGGCGCTGGCTTCGTTCGCTCCGGCGTGATGCGTTTCCGATCGCCGCCGGAGCCGCTTTCCGGGCTTACTGCCACAGAGCAATGAAGCGCTCGCCTGCGTGGCTTCATCCATCGGCTCAAGGCGAGGACGCTTGGTGGTGATGAGTCCAAGCACCACCAGCTTGTCTTCCGGTACCTCCTTGAGGGGTTCGAACGATCCCGAACGCGCGTCGTCGTATTCGAGCAGGAGCCGCTGCGCCCGGATGCGTTGGAAGACAGTTCGCGCGATCCGCTCGTACCCGCCGCTCGCAAGCCAGCGGCTGTCCTGGTTTCCTCGGCACAGGTGAAAGCCGAATGTGACGCCGGGAAAATCCCCGATGACGGCGTTGTCCATCTCGATGCCGCGGTCCAGATAGCGCTCCGTGCTCCAGCCCTGGGATTCGTAGAAGCTGCGCGTCACTGGGTCGAGCAGTAGTGCATAGTGGGGCGCGTCCAGTTGGATGTAGGTCGCGCCGAGCCGCACGAGCTCCGCGATGTCCTCGCGAAGGATGTCCACCACGTCGGCGAGGAAGTTTTCCAACGTGGGATAGGCTGCGCGAGAGCGGTGCGCAGACCAGAAGTTCGCCCAAAGGCTGGGGCTGGGCAGCGTGATCTTCGGAATGCGGGTCGTGCGCGCACGCAGAAACACGAACTCTTCCACGGACACATGACGCCTGTGTTGAAGCTTCTCCACTACCCCAAGTCCTGCCGGGCGCTCAATCGTCCGATCGCCGACGCTAGAAGAATCTCCGCGCCAGTCGCCCCACAGAAACGCGTTCAGGTCCCAGTCGCCAAGACCGCTCACGGATTCGGCGAACTGGCTTTGGAAGGAGAGCCGGCGCTGCTCGCCGTCGGTGACGACTGGCAGGCCCACGCCCTCCTGAAGCCTGATGGCGTCCTCCACGGCCCGGTCTTCGATGGCCTTGAACCGGGCCCGCGAGATCCGGCACGAGGCGGCGTCCTCCCGCGCCAAAACGAGTTCCGGCGGGCGGAGCAGGCTGCCGATGTGGTCTGCGTGGCAAGCGATCATGGAGCTCGATTCTCTTGGGCGGACTGTAAATCCGCAGGTCCCAGCGCTGCGGGATACCTGGTCGTTGAAACTGCGCCCAATACTCAGGCTGGTGCAGTAAACACCGTCAATACCCCGGTGTAGCCATAGAGGTGATGCCTTGCGATCTCGCCACCGGCGAAAAAGCCGACCAGCGGCACGTCGCCCAGGGCATTACGCACCACCTGCAACTCGGCATGCCGCGCGCCGAAGTGCGGGCCGCCGCGTCCCGAGCAGCTGACATATACCGCGCCCGCCACATGACGGGCCTCGCCGCTCTCCAGTTCGGCACGGATTTCCGTCGCTATGCGCACCAGATCGAGCTGTGCGGCTTCCGCGTTGCGCGAGCAAAAAGCCAGGCGCATACCGGGCTCGATCTGCTCGGCGATCGCCAGGACCTTGTTCTGCCGGTCCACGCCCACCAGGTGCCGCACGATGGTATCCGCGACCGAACTGTCCGGGCCGCGTCGGCACGTCCTCGGCGGCGGTAATCAAGCCCACCAGCGTGGTGGACAGCGCCTGCGACAGCTCGTGGTCCGGCCGGTCCCGGTCCAGCCCCAGATCTTGCAACACGCAATCGAGCGCGGGCTTGCCGTCCAGGCTGACCACGAAATTGCGCTCCGCCTCGGTTACATTGCGCCACGGTCCGACCGGCTGGCAGCCCTGGGTCACGCGCGAGACCAGGCCGACTTCCGGGCCGAAGGCCACCCCGGACAAACCGCCGGTGAATACCCCATCCGCCATGTGTACCGGACGGTTGCGCGCCGACGACAGCCCGCCGAACAGATACCCGGTGGCCGTGCGCGCGCTCAGCTCGTGGATCAACTCCTGCACGTCGGGCGTGGTGCCTTCGGCATGGACCAGCGCGGTATGGGCCATGAACCCGGACGATGCGGCCGGCAACGGCTGCAGGCCCGAGAACAATCGGAACGATTTGCGCGGCAGCGGCGCGAGCATCAGCACCAGGGCCGGCTCGTCGATGTATTCGACGCCGCTGGCGGCCACGCCCACACCGACCGTGCCGACCCAAGCCACGCCGGGGAAGCGCAGCCGCAGCTCATCGAGGATCGCCTCGGCCGCCGGCGCGTAATAGTCGCTCAGATAACACCAGCCCAGCGTGAACGGGGCGGAATCACCCTGCTGCGCGGCACGCGCGGCGATCTGTGTTTGAAGTTGCCTCTGGCAATGGGCCAGGGCCACACGCCAATCGGCGTGGGCGGCATGAGCCTGCACAAATGAAGCGAGAGACATATCGGTACCCCGCCCCAAAAAGAAAGCAAAGTTGACACTTGCCGGCACAACGTTTCTAGACAAGCCTTCGTGTCCATGGCGAATTGTTGATTTTCGCAGAACGCAGCGTCGACGTGCAATCCGAGCATGTGGACCTCTGAGGCTGCAGCGCCGCGGCTCGTTTGGACGGGGAATATACTGAAGCAGGCACGTAGATTCTGTGGCGAGGAGCGTATTGGCTGTGAACTATCCGCCGAAGGAAGATCTGGTACGTGGTGCAGAAGCACTCGACCCCCTGGAAGTGGTCATCGGGTACCACCAGGAGACGAAACACCATTTTTTCCGCTACGCGCGCGCGCTCGGCTACATGGACTGGGCGAATCAGCCGGATCCGTTTCGACGATACGAAGGATCGCCGTTCAGTGCCTTGCCGCTGCTGAAACCTGACGACGCACCACTCTCGCCGCTCTACGAAGACTTGTATCGCGGTGGAGTAATAGTTAGCGCTCCGGTCAACGTCCGCTCGCTTTCGCGTTTTTTTGAATATTCGCTGGCCATTTCGGCATGGAAGCAGGCTGGTGGGCTGCGCTGGGCGCTTCGAACCAACCCGTCGAGCGGCAACCTTCATCCTACCGAAGGCTATTTGCTCATTGACAAGGTCCAAAGTCTTTCGCCAATCCCGGGTCTTTATCACTATACGGCCAAGGAGCATGCGCTGGAGCTCCGAGCAGAGCTGCCGCAAGAGAGCTTTGATTCGCTCATGCAGGAATTTCCGTCCGACGGCCTTTCTTGTCGGCTTTACCTCAGTGAACTGGCGGGAGACGTGGAAGTACGGCGAGCGAGCCTTTCGCTACTGTCAACATGACGTCGGACATGCGATCGGCAGCGCTCGCATTGCGGCGCAGACCCTGGGCTGGCGCATGGTGCTGCTGGACGGCCTGGCGGATGACACGGTTGCCGACTTGTTGGGTGTCGATCGAGCCGAGGATTTCGAGGGTGCAGAACCGGAGCACCCTGATTGTCTCTCCGTCGTCTGGCCCGCCGATCAAGCTGCCGGTCTTGCCACGGGAAAGGCAACTTCCCTTCCGTTGTCGTTTGCTCCCGATGCTGTTCGCGAGTTGACACGACGCACTTGGCACGGCAAGGCCAACCGGTTGAGCCGAGACGATCCCGTGCCATGGGAGATCCTCGACCAGGTGGAAGTCACATCGTGGAAATCGAGCACTGAACGGAGGGTCGTTGAACTGAATCACGACCGTCCTTGCGTGGCGAACCTGATTGACCCGAGTGTCCATGCGGCGAGCGTCTATCCGGGTCAGCCAAGGGCTGGACAGGTGATCCGGCAGCGGCGAAGCGCGCTTGCGTTCGATGGCAAGACCTCGATTTCTGTCAGCAGCTTCTTCACGATGCTGGCCCGCGTCATGCCACGGGTTGAGCGTGATCTGTGCAAACGTCCGATGCCTTGGGACGTCCTGCCCTGGGGACCGTCCATTCATCTCGCCCTGTTCATTCATCGGGTGGACGGCCTTGCTCCCGGTCTCTACATGCTGGCTCGTGATCCTGAGAAGCTGGGCTCGCTCAGGCGGGCGATGTACCAGCAATTTGCGTGGACCTCACCGCCGGGCTGTCCAGAGGACTTGCCCCTTTTTCTCCTCCAAGAGGGCGACGTGCGGCAATTGGCTGCCGAGGTCAGTTGTCATCAGGATATTGCCGGCGATAGTGCGTTTTCCTTGGGGATGATCGCAGAATTCGCATCAAGCCTGTATCGGCACGGACCGTGGTTCTATCGGAGACTTTTCTGGGAGACAGGGGTGATCGGCCAGGTGCTCTATTTGGAGGCGGAGGCGACTGGCGTCCGCGCTACCGGAATCGGCTGCTTTTTCGATGACCCGGTGCATCAGGTAATGGGGTTCAATGACGTGTCGTTTCAGTCGCTCTACCACTTCACGACCGGAGGCCATGTGGAGGACCCCCGCCTGACGACCTTGCCGCCTTATAGCCTTGATCATTGAGAGCCTGGCGGGGCGATGCGACTGAGCCGATCCTGGTGCGAAGTCCGTACGATCTACGACAGCGTGCCCGTGAGGCTGTACCTGCTTTCAGCACCATTCGGAACGCGCATTTCCCGCCTCTGATAAAAACGGTCGAAGTGGCGGGACACCGCGCCCGACGGGTGCAGTCGACGGTCGTGTTTCAACTCCCTGTGTGCGAGGGGAGAGTTCACGCATGCCGGCGCATGCAGGGGTAGGTCGAACTGCGACCTTGGCGGACAATTGCGTAGCTTCGTTTCGCCACTCAGCGACGCTGCCTGAGCAAGCATCCGTGACCACTGGTCCAAGCATGCAGATCGGGCTCAGAATAATGCGTACCGCCGCTGCCACATGGCCGTGAATCTAGGCGTACGCCCGTACCGCGGTCATGGCGCCTTCCGGTGTGTATTCCGACGGAAGGTGACCGAGGTTTCCGACGGATGATGACCGCCGAGTCCGACGATGTTGACCGGTGAATCCGACGGATGATGACCGCGTTTGCGGCGCGTCGGAAACCTCGGTCAAGTTGGTCGGATTGGCGATCACGATGCCCGGATTTGGGGCTCGGGATTGCAGTGGCGACGTTGCGGTGCGTGGTAATTCGAACCTGCGGCCGGGTACGCAGACTCCCTTTTGTTCAGGGAGTCTGCGGTGCCTGACCGTGGCGAATTCGTACTCAAGCTGGAATCGGTGTGTGAAACAGACCGTGACAATGCTGCTCCCAAGCATATTGGTGAAGAGCAGCACGCGCCGGCGGCGGGGATGATGCGCAGGCGCGTCGCGCCGGCGTGGTGCCGGCAAGGGATCGGTGCACGCGATGCGTGTTGTAATAATCCGCGAATGCGTCCAACTTTCGCGTCAGGTCGATCGCGTTCCAGAAGAACAGGTGATCGAGATATTCGCGGCGGATGGTGCCGATCAGCCGCTCAATGAACGGATGCGAGACCGGGGCGTACGGAACCGACTTGATCTCCTCAATCGCAAGGACGCGCAGGTTGGCCATCCACCGGTGGAAGCGGAACAGCGGGTCATGATCAGTGCTGACATGTTTCGGTACCCGCTGGCCTGCGATGGCGTGATTGAACATCCGGCAGACGGAGACCCCGTCAATATTGGCGCGTTCGACGCCGAAACCGACCAGCCGGCGCGTGCACACGTCCATGACCACCAGCACCCAGTGACTACGTAGGAGGATGGATTCGCAGCGGAACAGGTCGACGCTCCAGAGGCTATCCTTGACGTGCCCAATGAGTGTCAACCAAGAGGGGCCATTGGTTCCGGAGTCGCCTGGTCGGTAGTGCTTAGCGAGCACGCGGCGCACGACATCCTTGTCGATGACGACGCCGAAGGTATGAGATATCTGCTTAGCGATACGTACACAGCCGAACCTCGGGTTGCGGTGCTTCAGCTCAATGATCGCCGCGATGAGTTCTGCGGAAGGACCTTTGGGACCGGGCTGGCGGCGATGCGATGAAGAGGAAAAGAGCAGGCGGTACTTCCGATCCACGAACGCCTTGTGGAACTTGAACAGCGTTGCCGGCTTGACGAGCACGCCAAGCTTCGCAATCCGGCGCGGGCTCACGAACAGCGTGGTCAGTCCAAGTACGAAGCGATCGAGCGTGGTCAGATTCGGCGCGCGCTGCCTGGATCGACTGCTGATGAGAAGCTGATGTTTCAGTAGAAGAGACTCTGCGGCGACGGCGCGTAGACCATCTGGGCGGAGCAGCTTCGCGAAGGTAACCAGCACGTGGATGGCGAGGATGAGGAGTTCGCGCATGAAGTGAACGGTACCATCATCGCCAGCGCATGCAAGACTGCACCGCACAGGCGGATTACCTCATACTACGAATTCGCCACCTA
>CAWAFI010000003.1:0-377684 GCA_963781285.1 uncultured beta proteobacterium | reverse complement strand
TCGGCTGGGGATAGCCCTGGAACACGCACCCGCGCTGCCGTTTGTCGTGCGCGGACCGCGCTGGTTGGAGATATTTGAATACGCCGCCCCCCGTCATGTGGGTCAATTCGAGCTCGGCATCGACGTCCCGGACCGTTCCGCCATAGAGCAGAACGCATCTGCGGTCCTGCGGTGTCCAGGTCGTCGACGCGTAGAGCTGGTTGGGGTTGATCGGATTCGCGGCGAAGACGCCGGAAGCCGCCGGTCACTCCGTCGTTGTTGTCGATGCGGTTCCACGTTCCTCCGGTCGCGGTGCCGTTGTATCGCCAGACGCTGTCGTTGCCTGCTCCCGGCACTGCCCGGCCTGCAAATAGAAAACGGTCGTGCCGCCGTTCACCGCCGACCAGACGCTGCAGGGCGTGACGCCTGCCCGGCTGGCCGAGTGACGTCCACACGATCGGATTGGCGTTGATGTTGGTGGTGATGTCGAGGCCGGTACCGTCGTCAACATGCCACGCTGTTCGCGGCGAATTCGAGCGAGGCGGCTGCCTGAACGTGAACCGGGGATGTTGCCGGTGGGATAGATGTTGATCTCGGCGTTGCCGGTGATATCCGGGGGCCGCGAGCTCTAGGCGGTTTCTTGAATCTCCCGGCGCCGAAGCAGCACGTCGTCGCGAGCACCCATGCCGGATCGGCGAGCACGTCGTTCGTATCGCAGCAGTTCGGATTGGTCCATGTCGGCGCAGCGGCCCCGGCGTCGATGCTGGCGAAGGTCCCGTTGTCCTGGTTGCCGAAGTACAGGTCTTCGCCCGCATCGCCGGCGCGATTCGCACCGACATGGCCCACGCCCACAGCGCGTGCAGTCCTTGGTTGGAGCGCACCCAGGTGGGCGTATGACAGCCCGGACTCGCCGCGACAGTGTTCGTATGCGCGCCGCCGTCGGTCGAATACACGCGAGGACAGGCGTCCACGGCAACGGCAGTGTCGAACACCAGGTGGCCGGCGTCCCAGTGCGCACCGTTCTGCTGGTTGGTCCACGCGGCTGATGTAGGACAACGATTCGCGCCGCCCTGCGCGGCAGGGTTGGGCGTTGTGCAGGCACCGCGAAACAGTTGCGTATCGGAGTACCAAAGATCGAACAGGTTGTTGCCTGCGGCATCATTGGCACGCTGGTTGGTGACCACAAAGGGGATGCGACCCTGCGAAGCCACGCTTCCGAGGTTGGTCCATGTGGTGCCGCCGTTGTCCGATTCGTACACGTTGTTGTCGGCTGCCGCCACGAAGACGACATAGGTTTCGTCGGGCGACACGGCAATCGAGCAGCGGCCCGCGGGCAGCGCGCCACCGGCGGTCCAAGTGGTGCCGTTGTCGGTCGAACGCAGGTGGCCGTCGTCGCCGCAGACATCGATGATGCCCCCCGCCTGTGCCACCACGTCCCACACGTCGGAAGCCGTGGTTGCGGGCGTGGGGTCGACGAAATTCCACGTCGTTCCGCCATCGGTCGAGATCGCGACCCCGCAGTTGGTGCCGACGAAGATATTGTTGGTTGAGTCCGGACGAATGGCGATGCCGAACGCCGAAGACTCGGTGCGACGCGCGGCCGTGCAGTTGAAGGCCGCGGGCGGCGTGGCGGAAGCGGGTCTCGTCCACGTGTTGCCGCCGTCGTTGCTCACCGAAATGCCGGCCAACGTGTTGACGCGCCCGTCGTACCAGGACGTTGCGAAGACACGGTTGCCGTTGCCCGGCGTCACGGCCACGTCCCAGGTCACGACCGGAAGGTGTCCGTTCAGGCGCGCCCAGTTGGCGCCGCCATTGGTCGACTTGAACAGGCCGCCGTACTCGCTCGCCGCGTAGAACACCTGGTTGTTCCCGGGATCCGCGGCAAGGCCGTTCACACGACCGCCGCTGGATGCGTTGGCGTTCGTATTGGTAGAGGTGTTCGGGTTGATGTCGGTGATGATCACGCCCGCGTATGCCGACCCCGCAGGCGGCATGACCAGCGCCAGCGCCGCGATGGCGCGGATCAACCCATTTCGCAGCCCGCGAGCCCGCGAAGCATTCTTCTGCGTGTTCATTGTGACCTCCCCTTGTGGCGCCCCGGCGCCAAAATCATTGTTGGCTATTGTTCGGCTACTGTCCCCACCATTTCGTCCCCCTCACCGGAGCGCCCCGGTCCTCATGTCCGCCACACAGCCCGGACCTTCGAACGTCTCCTGCGGGCTTGCGACCCAGGTGTTTTCCTGCCGCGTGAGGACGATCCAGCTGTGTACCGCCTGACCGTGGATGCGATCCCAGGTGTACGTGGTCTGATCCGGTGGCAACGGCGGCGTAGCTTCAAAGCGGCCTTCTCGGAAGCCGTAAATCGACACCAGCACACGTTGCTCCGTCCCGCGAGGTTGCGCGATCGACCACTGCAGCTTCGCGATACCACGGCGCGGATAGTTGCCCGTGCACTCGGTCTGGCCGGCGAGCTTGCTGGCACCAGCGCCGGGATCGACCTTCACGAGCACGCCTTCGAAGTCGGCGATAGGAGGAGGGCCGGCATGCACATCCGAAGGCATGACCGCGAACGCCAACACCCCGGCAACTCCGAGTGCGATCCGCATTCGGCGAGCAGCATTCACCGGAACCTCCTCGAGCGCGTGCACTCTGCAACTTGCGACGAAGACGCAGCCGTTGCAGACGCAACGGCGTACGCTGACAAGATTAACCCCCTCATTACCACTCCCCAGCCGGTTATCGCTTCGTTTTTGATGCGGCGGGTAACGGACATCGGCACTGGTCCGACAACCTGCCCCGACACGCTAACATGCAAAGCCTTACAGGAAGCTCGCGCGATATCAAGGACCGTTCGTCGGCGCGTCGCGGTATCCCAAATCGACGCACGGAACTCTCGAGTCATACGACCTGCGGAGCCGCGCGCTCAATGTGCGACGCTAAGCCGTAGCTGTAAAAAGGGCGCGATGTAGCCATCGCGCCCAGGTAAAGCCCTTGTCGATCCTTGGGATCAGGCGCAACTGCGGGTTCGCGGCAAGGGTCAACGGCAGAGCCTGCTGCCGCTGCTCGCCGATGTCGGCGCTGCCATCGCCGCGTATCGGGAGCACGGTCGGCCGCCCTGCGAGGACCGGCACCTCTTCCTTCGCTCTCTGGTGCCCGTCCGCGCTCTGCTGGACGGGTCGGACGGCGTCGGTTCGATCGTGCGCTACGCACTCGAGCGGGCCGAGGTCAACGCACCGCATCGTGGCTCGCATCAGTTCCGGCATGCCCTGGCCGCTCACATGCTGCGGCAAGGCGCATCGCTGTCCGAGATCGGCCAGGTACTGCGCCACCGCAGCCCGCAATCCACCAGCATTTACGCCAAGGTGGCCCGCGGCATCACCGCGCGCACGCGCAAGCTGCGACTGACGGCCGTGCACTTGTTCTTCCGCTTCGCGGCCTTCGAGGCGCGCCGTCCGCAATTTGCCCCAAAGCATCGGGCAGCTTGATTCGTCGAGGTCCGCTCCCTCAAATTTGGATGGCCGCTTTGGGACTAAGCGAGTGACCGGGTTGGGTCGATAGCGACACTGAACGACTGGTCTCAGCAACTTCAACGTATGGCCGCTTTGCGGATTCCGGTTGATCGGCGTGACAGACATCTCGCTTCTGTCATCGTTCGTCGTTCGAAGTACGGCGCACTTGGTTCGAGGACCTCGAGCGAAGTGGTCGTGGTTTGAGCGAAGAGCGGCCCCTCACATCGTTTTCCAACGCCCCAGTTGGCTTGACATCCTGCGGTGTCTCCTTGCATCGGCTGCCGCCACTTTACCGATCCCTCAAGGGACCGCGGCGACGGAATCGTCTTCACGCCCAGGCCAGTGGACGGGTCCCGAGAATTCGCGACTGAAGTAGCTTTGCAGTAGTATTTTCACGCCGCCATGGCAGGCGGCGAGACCGGCGCGAACCGCCGTATTTGCCCGGCTCCGTTATTTGAATAAGGAGGGACCATGGCAAATTCGAACACTGATCGTTATCTGGAGAACAACAAGCAGTACGCGACGGGGCAGGCGATGCACAAGCCCAACTACCCTGGAAAGCAGCTGATTCAGCCAGCCAAGCGCGTCGCGGTCGTGGCCTGCATGGACGCGCGGCTCGACGTAGAGGACCTGCTTGGCCTGCAGACCGGCGACGCGCACATCATCCGCAACGCCGGCGGCGTGGTGGGGGACGATGTGATCCGCTGCCTCATCATCTCGCATCACCTGCTCAATACGAACGAGATTATCCTGATCCACCATACCCGTTGCGGAATGCTCGCCTTCACGGACGACTTGCTTAAGGCTGGTCTGGAAGGCGACCCGGCGGCAGAGAAGCTGCTTGGCCAGGCAACGGGTCGCGCCTTCACGAGCTGCAACAAATCCGCGTCGATGCCGTCCGCCTTCCACGCCTTCCGCGGCCCGATCGAACCGCTCGATGGCCCACGCGATCCGAAGCAAACAGAACGCCTCGCGTGGGACGTGCGACGGGGGATGTCTTCGATCCTGAACCACCCTTGGATCCCGACCAGCGGGCCGGACGCGGTCACTGTGCGCGGATTCATCTACGACGTGGACGCCGGGAAGCTCGAGGAGGTGAGCTATCCGGGGCCCATGGGATCGATCGGTTGATGTGTCACACCCGGGCATGGATGTCAGCGCCCCCGCTCCACGGCGCGCGCGCTCGATGTCACGGTGCCGCAGTCGATCCTTGTGCGCTAACTACGTGATCGTTGGTCCTGGCCCGATTGCGGCCGGTCGAGGTTCCGCGGTGGTCTCACGTTGTTTATTGCGCCCATCGTTCGGAGTTCTTGGCACGGCGTGCGTAGCATCCTGTTGCAGTGCTTCGAACGCCGAACGCAGCTCATCGAGCTGGTGACCGGCATCTCGGTGGCGATCAACGGGCTAAGGTCTGCGTTCTGAGTTCGGGGAACCGGGTACCGGGAACGGCGCGTGAGTTGCGAAGTCTGGCGGGTTCAGCCGCCAGGCTGGCCTCATGGGAAGTGGGGTGTCAGCGATCAATCAAAAGGAGTCCGACATGAATGCTACCGCCGCTTTGCCCGTTGTGGCGTGGATCTGGCGAAATCGGTGTTCCAACTCGCCGTCGCCGATGGTTCCTGGCGGGTGGTCGAATCCCATCGTCTCACGCGCACGCAGTTCGAGCGCTGGTTCGCCAACCGGGCGGTGGGCCTGGTGGTAATCGAAGCGTGCGGCTCGGCGCACCATTGGGCGCGCTGGCTGAACGGTCTCGGCATCGAGGTGCGCCTGTTGCAGGCGGCCTACATCCCCGCCTACGTCAAGCGCAACAAGACCGATGCGGCTGATGCCTGCGCCCTACTCGAAGCGGCCCGCTGTGCCGTGACGAGCGAGCCACACCGCGATCGGTTCGCTACCACGTCGTACCGGCCGTGCTCTGCAGCGTGCGCCACGCACCATCCGCGTAAACTTTGAGCCTGTCTTCGTCCGTGTTGAGATACAGCACGCCGTCGATCGGGCCGGTCGGGTCGCCGCCGCTCGTCTTGACCGGCAGGTTCATGCCGCCCGATTCGCCAATCGGCCAGCGGTCCTGTAGTTGCCGGATCGCAGGATGATCATCGGCGATGTGGATCTCGCCGCGCTTGTTCCCGTCGTACACGTTTCCGCCCAGCAGGTGCTCACCCACGCCTTTCACGCCGGGACCTGCAAAGGTGACGCCGAACCGGTGGTTGCCTGTCAGGACGTTGTCCGCGATCACCGCGTGCCGCGATGCGTTGACGGCGATGCCGGACTCGACGTTGCAGTCGCAGATGTTGCCGCGCACGGCGAGGTAACCTGCGTGCGTCGTGTGGATGCCGTGGCCTTCGTTACCCACGCACACGTTCGACGCGACCGTCGCGAAAGAGTCCTGGATCTGATCATGATGCTCGTGCTCCGTCGGAAGCGTGGGATCGATGGTGATGCCGCCGACCTTGTTGCTCCGGCAAACGTTATGAGCCACAACGAAGCGCTGCGACATCGCGACATCGGGTGGAAAGATTCCGGCGGCCCCCGACGCGACGATGCCCCAGCGCGCGTTGCCGCTCGCCACGTTGTCGGCGATAACGTAATCGAAGCAATTGGCAGCGTCGATGCCGTGGCCGCTGTGCGTGTTGGGTCTTTGCAGCGTCTCCTCGATCACGTTGCCGTCGATGACCGCGGCGCGGCTCACCAGGATCTGGATTCCGACCGCGGTACAGTTGCGAACGACGTTGTCGGCGATGCGGGCCCGTGTTGCACGCGTGACCATGACGCCGCGCCCGCCGCAGTGGAAGATCCGACAACCGATGACCTCGAGCTCGTTTAGGTCGAGCTTGTAGGGGTCGTCGCTGTTGCTGGGGCCGACGACCCTGATACCGGATCCATGGTGGTTGCGCACGATGACGTTGCGGATTGACAGACCGGTCTGACCCTGGCCGACCGGGGCGAAGAGCCCGCAGCCGACGTTCTCGCTCTCCGGGTTGTCCGGCGGCTGCGTGTTGTCGCGGTTTCCGTCGAGCACGAGATCGCGTACGCGCACGTCGTCGCCGTTGCGCACGCGCAGCATGTTGAAGCACGCCCCGCCGGACTCCGCGAGAAGCACCGAGCTGGCGCCCAGACCGAGGACCGTCGTGTTCGCGCCCAGCTCGATCGTATCGCTTACGACGAACCTGCCGCTGGGAAAGAACAGAACACCTCCGCCGGCGGCATTGACGGCATTGCGCGCAGCGATGATCGCGTGGAAGTCGTCGACCGGGTCGTCGCCCTTCGCACCGAAGCATTTGACATTGAATATGCCGTTCGTCGACGTGCAGGCACAGCAGATGCTAAGCAGGTCGGTTTCCGTCGGGGTCATGGTCATCTCCTCGCGTTTAATGCGCTTCTGCGACATTTCGCGCTGCCGGCATTTTCGGCGAGCAGCGCGCCATTGCTTCCCGCGCGCGGTACCACTGTGGTGTGGCTGACGTCCGACCATTGCGGCCCCGGCAATAGAAAGTGCAGTGCTACCATGCCGAGAACCGCGCCGTCTAAGTACACGGGCGGAAGAATGCGATACTTGGTCGGGTTTGACATCGCGCGACGACGCGGTCCAGAGTCAGTTGGGTGGCAACACCCGCAATTGTACGAAGGATAGGCTTATGCCGGAGCAGCTACAGCCCTACACAGTGCGCCATATCCACCTCGTGGCACGAGGCGCCGATGTCCTGGTGCGCGAGTACACGCTCGATCCCGGCGAATTCATTCCCTGGCACCATCACACCGAGGTCGCTGACCACTATTACGGGCTGGAAAACACGGTCGTGGTCGAAACGCGCGGTCCCGCTGGGCGGCACGAAATCGGTGTCGGGCAGACGGCAACCGTCACGCCCCCAACCGCACACCGCGTGTCGAACCTGGGAAGCACACCCTGCCGCTACCTCCTGGTTCAAGGAGTTGGCAAGCACGACTTCGTCAAAGAAGACTGACCATCTTCAGGGCTCCGAACGGCCGCTTCACGGGCCGCCGGCGGGGCCGAACGACCGCTCTCCACAACTTCGCGGTACGGCTGCTCTTGGCCGAACTCGCCCATTGGTGACAGGCGACCGAATGGCCGGTGTCGCGGCGAAGCGGACGGTCAGCGTCGTTTGGCGTATGACCGAGAAGGGTCGTTCGCGCACTGTCGCATTCTTGAAAGCGGCCGGTCGGCTGCAATTTTGCTCACGTCTCTGGTAGAAGTCCTGCAATGACCGCTTGCACCGAATTCTGTTCTTCTCGACGGATTCAGCGAACGGCGGCTTACAAAGTACTGCGGCCAGTCGGACAGAACATCGCCAACGGCGAGTTTGGGTCGATAGCGTCGATTCGCTAGCCCGCGGCCGTTCGAGCAACTCTTCATGTTGGCTGGCGTCGCTGATCCTTGAAGGTCGGCTATGGAGATTCCATCGCCGCGCCTGCAACCGCGAGCTATGGCTGCTCCACCTTGACTCCGGCCGTTCCCGACGTGAATGTTTTGACGCAGGAATGGCCGGAGGTGGCCGATCTCGGTCTGTCGAGGGCAATGACGATCTGACGATCGTTGCCAGATCAAGTCTGGGTAACGACAGATGAAGGGAGCGATCAGCTCTCCGGCCCGGCGAGCCACGCTGCGAGGTCGCGTTTGAGTTTCATCATGTCGGCCTCCCGCGTGTACATCATGTGGCCGGCGTCGTAGTAGTGGTGCTCCACGCGCGCGAGCACGTCGGGCGGCACGTCGAGCTGCGAGAGTGACCAGTCGCTCGCGCTGTACGGCGTCCCCAGGTCGTAGTGACCGCTGGCGACCAGCACTCTCAAGTGCGGATTGCGCCGCAGTGCGCGCGAGAGGTCGGGGCTCGTGCAGGCGAAAGCGTTGCCCTTCTCCTCGCCGCGATTCCAGTTCCATTGCTTGTGCGCATCCATCGACAGCACCTCGTATCGGGCCTGCACATCGACGCCGAGGCTTTCGCTCATGTACGCGTGTGCCGCCATCGTGTAGGGAGCGGCAATCGCTTCGACGCCGGGGTCGAATTCCCAGTCCCGCGTGCGGCTCGCCGCCATCGGCCCGGTGACACGCGCCTCGAGGCGGCCGACGATTCGACCGCGATCCCGGAGGAGCTCGAAGAAAAACGTGTGATCGCTGATGCGCAGGTTCTTCTCCTCGACCAGCGACGGAGCGAGTCCGGTCAGCTCCGCGATGCGCTTGACGACGCGGCGCCGCGCCGTGGGTGACAGCCGGGCCCCGGCGTGCAGCCCGGCCAGATAATCCTCGACCACGAAACGTTCCGCCGCGGCGCGAGCCGCTGCCGGCGATTCGGCGAGGGGCCCGGCCAGCTTGCCGTGATACTGGGCGATACCCGCGAACGCGGGCAGGAACAGCGCGTACGGAAGGTCGTTGCGCGGCGCGAAGACGATGCTCTGCAGATCGATCGCGCACGATACGAGAATCGCGCCGGACAGCGCCACGCCGAGGTCCTGCAGCTTCTCGGTCAGCGCCGCGCCGCGCGTCGTGCCGTAGCTCTCGCCCGCCAGATAGATGGGGGAACTCCAGCGGCGGTGACGCCCCAGCCACGCGCGGATGCAATCGGCCAGCGCGTTCACGTCGCCGTCGACGCTGAGCATCTTCTTCCTCGCCTCCTCGCTGGCGGTGATCGAGTAGCCCGTGTGCGGCGGGTCGATGAACACCAGGTCGAAGTGCTCGAACCACGATTCCTGGTTGTCGATGACCGTATACGGAGGCGGCGGCATCGTGCCGTCCTCGCGAATGGCAACGCGCTTTGGCCCCAGTGCACCGAGATGCAGCCAGATCGACGACGAGCCGGGTCCACCGTTGAAGACGAAGCACACCGGGCGCGCCCTCGGGTCCGCGTCGGCGAGAAAGTAGGAGGTCGTGAACACGGCCGCCTCGGGCTCGCCGCGCTTGTCGTCGAGACCTCCGGCTGTCACCGGCACGAACGCAGCGACCGCGTTGTATTTCATCGTGCGGCCATTCAACACGATGCTCGCTTCGCTCTTGCACGGATCCTGGGCGAGCAGCTTGTCAACCTTTTCGCGCAGGCGCTTCTTTGCTTCTTCAGCCGGAGGGGGTACTGACGGTTCGCTCATGAGCAGGAGGGGTCCGGATCGGTTTGCAAACGGGGAACGGATGCCGACGCACGACTCGCACGCGAAGCCTTGGACTACCCCGAACCGGCGAACGCGGGCCGCCCGGGGGACGGTATTTAACCATGAGCTGTCGGAGTGCGTCAGGGGATGATAAATTTGGATCGACGCACTGCCGCCCGACGAAGCCGTGGATTCCCTGCTGATAAGTCTGATATCCGCCTGCACCGCCCTCGTGGCTTCCGTAGTCGGGCCCTTGGTCACCCTTTCGGTGGCAAGGCGTCAGTTCAATGCCAACGTCCTGTCGGCGAATCGACAGAAATGGATCGAGGCACTGCGCGACCTTCTTGCCGAACTGATCTCGCTTCTCGTCGCCGCCTTGGTGGTCAAGTCGAGATGGAAGGAAAACTGGGACAAAGGGATGGGCCCGATCGCTGCCGACCCGGAAATGCTGGCGAAGCTCGAACGCATTGTGCTTGTCCAGTGGAAAATCAGGCTGCTGATCAATCCCACCGAAGCCGATCATCAGGAGCTCTACCGAACCATCGAGACGGCATTCGAGCGCATAAAGGCGGAGGACTCGCGCGACTCCGACAGCGATGCGGACGTCGAGAACATCACGCGCCTGGCGCAGGCGATCCTGAAGCGGGAATGGGAGCGCGTCAAACGAGGCATCTAGGGAACCTTAGCGCCTCGATTCTCCATCCATAGGGGGCCCGCATGGATGCTGACGTCCTCGTCGTCGGCGCCGGCCCGACCGGGCTGATGCTGGCGAATCAACTCGGTCGACGAGGCGTTCGTGCACTGATCATCGACCGACACGCAGGACCAACGCTGCAGACCCGAGCACTGGGCGTGCAGGCGCGCACGCTCGAGATCTATTCGCACCTCGGCATCGTCGACCGTGCACTCGAGCTCGGCAGGCGTGCCACCGGTGCCAACATCTGGGCGCAAGGGCGGCGGGCGGCGCGCATCCCATTGGGTGACATCGGGCGCGATCTGAGTCCGTACCCCTTTCTCCTGATCCTGGGCCAGGACGATAACGAACGGCTCCTGGGCGATGCGCTTCGCAAGTGGGACTTGGCCGTGCAGTGGAACACGGAGCTCGTCGGTCTGGCGCAGGAGACCGATCAGGTCACCGCAACACTCAAGCACTCGGACGGAACGATACGGGAAGTGACAGCCGCCTGGGTCGCCGGATGCGACGGCGCGCGCAGCGCCGTGCGCGAGCGCTGCGGGATTGCCTTTCACGGCGCGCCTTACGAGCATGTGTTCTTCGTCGCCGATACGCAAGCAACGGGACCGATGGTCCACGACGAGCTCAACGTATATCTGTGGCGCGAAGGATTCCACCTGTTCTTCCCGATGCGCGGGATCGACCACTGGCGCCTTGTCGGAATCCTGCCGCCGGCCTTACGCGGACGAGACGATCTGGCGTTCGACGAAGTCGTTCCTTCGGTGCGCAAGTATGCGGGGTCGGAGCTGTCGTTTCAGAAATGCAGCTGGTTCTCCACCTACCGCATCCATCATCGGCGCGCCGAGCGCTTTCGCGACCGCCGTTGCTTCCTGTCGGGCGACGCGGCGCACCTGCACAGCCCGGTCGGCGCGCAAGGCATGAACACCGGCCTGCAGGATGCGTACAACCTGGCGTGGAAGCTCGCCCTCGTGGTCGCGGGACGTGCCGGCGCACCACTGCTCGACACCTACGAAGATGAGCGCATCCCGGTGGCCCAACGGCTGCTCCGCACGACCGACCGGGCGTTTTCGCTGATCGTCTCCGACCTTTGGCTGGCGGGACTGTTCCGCACACGGCTACTGACCAAGATCATGGCGTTTGCGATGGGCCGCGACACGATTCGAAAGCTCGCCTTTCGCACGATCTCCCAGATCGGCATTCGCTACCCCGACAGTCCGCTCTCGGAAACGCTTGCGGGCCTGCCCGACGCGGCTCCGCACGCTGGCGATCGCTTTCCGTGGCTGCGCCTCAAGCTCCGGCCAGGCGGCCCCATGGAGGACATGTTCGCAAGCCTCGACGACACGTGTTTCAATCTGATACTGATCGGGCAACCGCTGCCCCCGGGCGGAGTGCCCGGGCTCGGCGACCTGGTGCGCATCCACGGCATTACCGGCGATACTGCCAATGACCGGGATCTCGCACGCGCGCAGATTCCTCAACCCTCCTTCTACCTGCTGCGCCCCGATGGCCACGTCGGGCTCGCCGGGACTCGCTTCGAGGCTGCCGCCGCGACCCGTTATCTCTCGGGGCGTCTCCACCTCAGATAGTGGTGCAATTGGCGGCGCGCCAATCGGCATTGATCACCCGCCGTCGGATGCCGGCGCGATCGCTGTCCGCGTCGACGGCGCTTGCCGCGATGTTGCCGCGGCTCCCACTCACGTCACGCGGCGAATCCCCGGCGCGGTCCACTTGCCGTCGATGACTTCCTGCCTGGGCCAATACATGCGCAGGATCAGGTTGAAACTGCCCTTCGGAGCCGGCAGCCAGTTCGACTGTTTGTCCGGGCCTGGATCGGCATGCTGAAGGTAGATGTCGAGCGATCCGTCCGCGTTGGTCTTGAGGCGACTCGTGCTATCGAGCTTGTTCCGGTTGAGCGCATTGGCGACGAATTGCTGTTTGTCGTCGTAAAGGCTCACCGACCAGAACCCATCCACGGGCGGCGATTTGCCGTTGTCGAAGTGCAGCACGTAACGGTTCCCGCCGTCGAGGCGAAGTCCGCCCCCATCGAGGCGGGTGGCCATGAAAATGGCGTCCTCCGGCGCATTGACGCCAAGCCCGAGATACGCCGCCACGGCCCGCTTGCCGTAGTCGGTGCCCCAGCGACCGAGGGCGCGATCGAATGTCCAACCGTATCTGATGTCGGCGCCAGTGTCTTTCTTCGCTGCCGCAACGATCGCGGCGAGCGCGGACTTCGCCCCCTCCTCGACGCTTCTTGCCGCGAGGGGGTCGAGTTTCCCGACGTCGAACGGATGCCCGGCCTCGATCCCGAGCTTTTTCATTTTTTCCCGCATCGGCGCGTCGTCGGCGGCGGGAGGGTTGCCGGGGAGCAGCATCGCGAATCGCGTAAAGAAGGTTGCCGCGTCCATCCGTGCGACCTGCTCGCGCGGCGCGGTCTTCACGTCGATGGCCGCGGGTCGCGTCGGAGCCGTCTTCGCGCCAGCCTTGGTGCGGTCCGGCAGACGCGTCAGCTTGAACTGATCCTGAATCCTCGACGCCGCGTCGCGATCCGCCCCGCCGCCGGTCTGGGTCCGACCGAACAGCCATGCGAGTTCCGTCGGCGACCTGACCTCGGAGACGCCACTCGGCAAGGCGCCCTTCCAGTTCGGACCGACGATCGCGAATTGCTCTTTTTCGGTCCCGGTCGTGCGCTTGCCCAGCGAGGCCGCCACGTTGGTATAGGCGTCGAGCAGCGCGATCAGGTAGTAACGGCCGCGCGTGTCGGGCACCGAGAGGGTGACCGGTCCCTTCGACAAGTCGAGCCATGCCTGCGAGTACAGAAAATCGGCATTCGGGCTCGCCACATCGGTCGCCGAGGCGTCCGGAATGGAGCGCTTGTGGCGAAACGCGTCGGGCGGGGCGCCTGCGGTATCGACCTCCCGTGTAACGTCCATCAGCACGATCGGATAGGCATAGACGTACACCTCGGCGGCGAGCCGATTCATCTCGGCGTTGACCGCGGGTGCCGCAGGCGGCGGTGGCTCGCTCTTCGGCGCGGGCGGGGGTTCGGACTTGCCGCACGATGCAAGCAAGACAGCGCCGAGGATCACGCTGTACACAAGGCCGAGGCGTGCTTGTTGCATGCTGAACCCCTCTCTCCGGTTACCGTGTGGCGGACGCATATCCTAAGCCGCCATGCCCCATCCGCAAAGCGAGCGGAAGAATCGGGTCAGGCTCCCGAAGCGGAAATGCGTGAACTGCGACGCGCCAAGCGAGTCGAAGGCAGAATGCAACCCCCGGGTCTGCGCCGACTCTGAGTTCTGAATGCCGGCGCACAGTTCAGCGTCAAGGAGAATCTCCCATGGAACGAAAGAAGGCGGGCGATTTCGATCCTGAAGTTCTGCAGTGGTTCGACAAGTTCGTCCATGGGCTTGTCGATCGCCGTGGGTTCCTGAATGGCGTCGCACGCTATGCGGTCGGCGGCGTCACCGCCTCGATGCTGCTCGACGCCCTCAACCCGCGCTTTGCCGAAGCACAGCAAGTCGCGAAGGACGACCGGCGCATTAACGCCCGATACGTGGAATTCACCTCGGCCGAGGGCTACGGCAACGCGCGCGGCTACCTGGTGCAACCCGCCAACGCGACCGGAAAGCTACCCGGTGTGCTGGTGGTGCACGAGAATCGCGGGCTCAACCCGCACATCGAAGACATTGCCCGGCGACTGGCGCTCGACAACTTCCTGGCATTCGCGCCCGACGCCCTCTTCCCGTTGGGAGGCTACCCCGGCGACGAGGACAAGGCGCGCGAGCTCTTCTCCAAACTCGACCAGGCGAAAACGAGGGCGGATTTCGTCGCCGCGGCGATCTATCTGAAGGGCCTTCCCGAGTGCAGCGGCAAGGTCGGTGTGGTGGGATTCTGCTATGGCGGCGGGATTGCCAACCTGCTGGCGACGCGCCTCCCCGACCTCGGTGCGGCAGTGCCCTTCTACGGCAACCAGCCACCGGCGGAAGACGTAGCGAAAATCAAGGCACCACTGCTGGTTCATTACGCGGAGACCGACGAGCGGATCAATGCCGGCTGGCCCGCTTTCGAAAAGGCGCTGAAAGCTGGCGGTGCAAATTACGAAATGTTCATGTACAAGGGAACGCAGCACGGCTTCAACAACGATACGACACCGCGCTACGACGAGGCTGCGGCCAAGCTGGCTTGGCAGCGCACGATCGCATTCTTCAACAAGACCTTGCGCGGTTAGGGTCGCGCCGGAAGCGACTTTCGAGCGAGGGCCTTACTCGCCCTTGCGCAACGCAGCCCGCGTGCCCTCGTCACCTAAGGTTTTTCGTTGATTGCCCGAAGGATCGGAAACGCACGCGAGCGAGCCGTGACGAGCGTGTTGCGGCGGCGTGCAATCTGTCGGGTTCAGTGGCCGCCGCGAGCCGGGTACCGGCGCGACGACGTGCGTTGCGCCACCACGCGCCAATTCACTGCGGCGCACCGCGGGTCAATGCCGAACCGTCGTCTGCGTGTTCCCGAAATCCGGCGAAGAACAAAAAAAGGCCACGTCCGAGGACGCGGCCGTCGCAACACAGGAAAGCAATCGTTCTTCGACGACGTTACGGCATCGCCGGCCGTTACACGCGAACGCGCATGGCGTCACGCCGCGCGACCGCTCGTTGCGACGTCGCGCGATCATGAACATCGCAGCCAACCCCGCACCGATGAGTGCCAGCGGCCCCGGCTCTGGAACGACGAGATCGCAGCAATCGCGTGGCGGCAGGTGGGTGATGAAATCCTGCGTGCTGTCATTTTGCAGCAGCACAATGGTGTGGCTGTCGGTGAAGCTGCCGAGGTTGTCCAGCCAGCCTTGCGCCAGCGCAACCGTCGCCCCGTGCGCGTTGCTGTTGGTCACCATGAATGCGCCGGCGCCAAGATCGAGGTCGCCATCGAGCACGATATCCCAGATCGCAAGTTGGAAGGCCGCCGAGTGCTGGGCATCGCTCAACGCGACCGCGTAGGCCTCAGCAAAGAGTTGGCCCAATAGAGCAAAAGTCGCGTTGTTCGGGATCGAGGGCGTGTAGTCGTAGCTGTAGCCAAAGCCAAAGCCCTGGGTCAGTTCGGCGCACCAGAACTGGATCGGGTCGCCATCCCAGGTCCCGACAAACCCCCCCGCGGCGGCGTCACCGTCGATGCTGAGCCCGAAGGTCTGGGAACCGACCGCGAATCCGGTCGGATGAAGTTCCCCGGCTTGCGAGCCGGAAAAGGCGCACAGCGCCAGGCACGTGGCGCCGGCCACCGTCACCCGTCGCAGAAGATTCCCTACTGGCATTTGTCGGCCCATGGTTTGTCGTTGGTGGTGATGCGTTGGCCTCACCGCGCTGGCTGCCCCTACACGCTTGGCAGACTGTCACCAGCAACTTGCATGCCTCGACGGAGATACTTTTTTGTCTCATTTATTCATGTACTTGGGATTACCTTCTGTCTGAGACTTGACGTGGGATACAGCTACTGTAAGGAAACCCGACAAGCGCGATCAATCGCGGCGTGGCGGCATCCATCATCCGGCAGGTAGGTCGCGCCGAAATCGCCGGCATTACATGATCGCAACACCGTTCGTCGCGCCGCCGGGCTGCCGATTGGGGAAGTGCTGCGGGTTCCGCTAGAATCGACCGCAGGGGTGGCGAATGCCACATCGGGAAGCGGCGCATGTTCCTCCTCTATCCGCTTTGCCTCATTCCGGCGGCGCTGCTCGCGCTGATTCTGGCCTTCGTCGACGCCGGCACGAACCTCGGCGTGCTCGGGCTTTTCACCTGGCGCCACCCGACGGACCTCGCCATCGTCGGCGTGTTCTCCGTTGTCGCCGTGGCAATCACGAACAACGTCGTGCGCCGAGCCGAACGCCGACGTGCGCTCCTCCAGCCCTATTGGCGGCGACACGTCAACTATTGCATCGCCCTCTACGTCCTGGCGCTCGCATGCGCCCCGTCTCTCGTTTGCGGTGCGGCGCGGACGTGCCATGGCCCGGACGACGCGCTCCCTTTCATCGCCGGACTTTGCGCGCTCGCCGCATGCGCGATCCAGGCGCTAGCGCTCGCCTCCGTACGACGGCATGCGCGGCTGCCGCTGGGATCGATCACACCGCTGCAGGCGTCGACAATCTGATACTGCAGCGCCCCTTTAAGGCCGCGACCCGGCCCGAAGGGGTCCCTCGCTCTGCCAGCAATATGTTTAGCGCGACTGATTGATCGATCAAATCGGCCTATGCTGATTTGAATGATCGATCAAATTGACGCTGGCGTTGCAACCCGCACGCGTATTGTCGTCGCAGCGATGGAGCTTTTCTGGGAGAAGGGCTACCAATCGACCAGCGTTGCCGACTTGCTCCAGCGCGCGGGAATCCACAGCGGCAGCCTCTACCATTTCTTCCCGGGCAAGCAGGATGTCCTGCTCGCGGTGCTCGACCTGTATCACGGCGGCATCGACGAAATGTTGCTCGCCCCCGTGTGGCAGGATGTCGCCGATCCGATCGAGCGCGTGTTCGCGCTGCTGGCGAAATACCGCGAACTGATCGTCCAGACCGACTGCACCTATGGCTGCCCGATCGGCAGCCTGGCGCTCGAGTTGCACGAGCCCGATCCGCCGGTGCGCACGCGGCTCGCGGCCAACTTCACTGCGTGGGTGGACGCGATCGAGCGCTGCCTGGTCGATGCCGGGGCGCGCCTGCCGCCGGACGTGGACCGGCGCGCGCTTGCCGGGTTCGTGCTGACAACGATGGAAGGTGGCGTGATGCTCGCACGCACCTATCGCGACGTTGCGATGTTCGACGCGACGGTCGGCCAGCTCCGTGATCATTTCGTACGTCTACTAAGCGAAGCAGGCGCCCATGCCCGACGCAGGAAGCTCAAGAGGAGATAGAACATGCGCACGTTGCTGATGCTCGTCGTCTGGTTACCCGGCATGGTGCTGGCAGAGCCGGCCGCCCACTTCCAGTCGCAGGCCTTTCTCGCCGGCAGTTGCTGGAAGGGCACGTTTACCGACGGCAAGCAGACCGACGAGCATTGCTTCGAATGGATTTACGGCGGGCAGTTTCTGCGCGACCGGCACACGGTCACTGGCGGTCCCGCACCCTACGGCGGCGAAACGATCTATTACTTCGACGCGCCGTCGAAGACCGTGCACTACCTCTACATCAACATGCTCGGCGGCAACAGCCACGGCACCATGGCGGTCAAGGACGGCGCGCTGATGTTCCCCGAGGAGAAGTACAGCGATGGCAAGCAGGAGCAGACCTACCGGAGCTCCTTGCGGCGTGAGGGCAATGACGCGTACTTCGTCATCGCCGAAATAAAGGCCCAGGACGGTTGGAAGGAGGCCTGGCGCATCCGCATGCAACGCCAGAAATAGCCGCTGCCGATCGCGCGTTCCCGCGGGACGCATCGCCCCGCCGCGCTCGCGCCATCCGTTCATCGACCGCTCGCCTTCACAAGGAGACTTTCATGGCTGACCCGGCCCAAGCCCTCGCGACCCAACTCGCCAACATCGAGAAGCGTACCGGCAAGTCGTTGCCGCAACTGGCCGAGATCGTGCGCAAGAGCGGCCTCGCCAAGCATGGCGAATTGCGGGAGATGCTGAAGCGCGACCTCGGCATGGGTCACGGCGATGCCAACACGCTCATTCACCACGTGTTGAACTCCGCGGGGCCCGATGCCGCAGTGGGCGAGGCACAATCGCTGGACCAGGTCGTCGCGGGCCTGTACTCGGGACCCAAGGCGGCGCTGCGTCCGATCCACGACAGGGTGATGGTCGCCATCACGAAGTTCGGAACCTTCGAGATCGTGCCGAAGAAGACCTACGTGAGCCTGCGCCGTCGGAAGCAGTTCGCGATGCTCGGGCCGGCGACCCAGACGCGCGTCGAGGTCGGACTCAACATGACTGGCGTTGCCGCGACCGACCGCCTCGTTGCGCTGCCGCCCGGCGGAATGTGCAACTACAAGGTCAAGCTCACCTCCCCGGACGAGGTGGACACGGTACTGATCGCCTGGATCAGGAAGGCGTTCGACGCCGCGGCCTGACGTTACTGATCACTGCCGCCGCTCCGGCGAGCGACCTCCCGCGCGCGAACGACGTCGGCTTCGAGCATGGCGCTCGCCGCGGCGCGCCCACCGACGCCGGGGATGGTCCCAACCAAACGGGGGAACTGGCGCGACCTTGTACAATTGGCTGATGGGGATCCATTCGTCCGGCGACCGCTGATAGCGGCACCCCGGCTCGTTCGCCGATGAAAGAGCGGCACTGGACCAATCTGGTCAGCAGCCTGCGGCATGGGCAATGCATCCTGGTGCTCGGCCCGGAGGTGCCGGCCGACAGTTCGCCGGATGGCGCGCCCTCCACTAACGCAAGTCCGCGCACGTATGCGGACGCGTTGCTGGCTCGGCTGATCGCCGAACTTCGGGACGACAATCGCACGGTTACCGCGACGAGTCTCGCCGGGGTGGCGCAGCAATACGAGGATGCCGAGGGCTTTGGCCCGAGCAGCCTGCGGTCGCTGGCGGCGAAGTTCTACGCGTCCGCGCCGCTCACGCCGTCGAATGTGCATCGCGTGCTCGCCGGCGCGCCGTTTCCGCTGATCATCTCCACCTGCCACGACCGGCTGCTGGCGGATGCGTTGCAACAGGCGCAAAAGGCGCCTATCAGCTACCGCTACAACCTGCGCGGCGATCGCGGTGACAACCCGGGGTTCGTTGTTCCCGGCGCGGCCAGCACGCCGCTCGTGTATCACCTGTTCGGAACGTTCGAAGACCCGCAGTCGCTGGTGATCAGCGAAAACGACCTGCTCGATTTCCTGATCGCGGTCATCTCCGAACGTCCGCCGCTCCCCGACAGCTTGCGCCGTGCGTTACAGCGACCCGGGGTGAGCCTGCTCTTCGTCGGATTCGGCATTCGCCACTGGTATCTGCGCGTGCTGCTGAAGGCGCTGGTGCGCAGCCTGATGCAAGGCCGGTCCGGCAACGCCGTTGCGCTCGAGCCGCTGCTGCACGGCATGCCCGAATTCGACCGCGAGCAGACCGTGCTGTTCTACCAGCGCGGGACCCGCGTCGAGGTATGCGACGACGATATCGTGAGCTTCATGACCGAACTGCAGGCCCGACTTGCGGCCGAAGGTGGCGTGATGGCGCAGCCGCAAGCCATCGGCGCCAGGCCGCGCGTGTTCGTCAGCTACGCGAGCGAGGACCGCGCGCTGGCGGCACGCTTGTTTGCCTCGCTGCAAGCGACCGGGTTCGAGCCCTGGTTGGACCAGGACGCGCTGCGCGGCGGCGATGATTGGAACCTGATGATCGAAAGTTCGCTGCGGGAGGCCGACTACGTGCTGGTGCTGCAGACGGCGGCACTCGTGCGCAAGCGTGTCGGCTACGTCAACAAGGAGATCGCGATCGCCCGCGACCAGGCACAGCGATTCCGTGGGGCCTACCTCATTCCGCTCGCGGCGGATGAAGAAGCCCCCGAGCAACGGCTCGAGGAACTCTCCGATCGGCAGCAGATGCCGCTGCGCGAGAGACAGTTCGATACCGACGTCGCGGCACTGGTATCGACGATGCGCCGCGATTTCCAGCGGCGCCAGAGGCAGTCGCAGTGACCGGCAGCCGCACCCGCTATCCCGGCGCGCAGCCCTTCGCCGACGATGCGGTTTCGCGGGCGGTGTTCTTTGGTCGTGAAAAGGAGGCGGCGACACTCATCGACCAGATTCTTGCGCATCGGCTGGTCGTCGTGTATGCCAAATCGGGGTTGGGCAAGACCTCGCTGGTGCAGGCCGGTGTGGCGCAGCCGCTGCGCGACGAAGGCTACCTGCCGCTGTTCGTGCGCGTCAACGACGTGAAGCAGGGTCCCCTGCGCAGTCTGCCCGACTTCATCCGGCAGGCCACGGCAGGCAAACCCCTCGAATACAACCCGGGCAGCACCGTATCGCTGTGGCATTTCTTCAAGACGACGGAGTTCTGGCAGGGTGACCGGCTGCTGACGCCGGTGCTGATACTGGATCAATTCGAGGAGCTGTTCACGCTGCACGCAAGCGAGACGCGCGCGGATTTTCTGCGCGAGCTGGGGCATCTGGTCCGCGGCGTGCGGCCGGAACGAAGCAATGCGGAGACAGCGCTCGATGCCGGCTTGTCCGACGCGCCCCCGGAGATGCGGATCGTGATCTCGCTGCGCGAAGACTATCTGGGCTCGCTCGAAGAAGCCGCCGACAACATCCCCCAGATTCTGGATCACCGGTTCCGGCTGACGCCGCTGTCGGTCGATGCGGCCGTCACCGCGCTCGAGGGCCCCGCACGCGTGCAGGATCCCGCTTTGGGCACGCAGCCGTTCGACTATCGTCCGGATACGGTGCGCTCGATCCTGACCTACCTGACCCAACGCACCGGCGGCAACGCAGCGCGCGCCAGTAACACCGTCGAACCGTTCCACCTGCAGCTGATCTGCCAGCGCGTCGAATCGCTGGTGGGGGAGCGACAGCACAAGGGCTCCGGCGCGGTCGAAATCAGTCTCGCCGATCTCGGTGGCGAACACGGACTGGCGTCCACGCTGCGCGACTTCTACCGCAACGTGATCGACACGATCGACCCGCGCGGCACGCGCAAGAAGGTGCGGCGCCTCTGCGAGCAATATCTGATCAGCCCCGAAGGCCGGCGCTTGAGCCTCGAACAAGGCGAGATCCGACGCATACTGAAGCTGGAGCCCGCGACGTTGCGGCAGCTGGTCGATCGCCGACTGCTACGCTCGGACCAGCGCGCCGACAATTGGTACTACGAGCTCTCCCACGACAGCCTGGTCGCGCCGATCCTCGCCACGCGCAAGACGCGCGGCATCACCTTCGGAATCCTGGGGCTGATCCTGTCGCTCGTCGCGGCGCTCACGGTGATCATCATGGCGATCATCTTTGTGCTATTTTTGTTCACCTCGCTAGATCCGTCGAGCGAAGACGCGGTGGGCATCGCGGTCATCGTACTGATTCTGGTGTTGGTCTTCGCGCCACTGTCGCTGTGGATGTGCGTGCTCGGCATTCGCCGCAGCGTCGAAATGCTCAACCGGTACATTTCGCCGCCGGCGTGAGCGCGCGCGGCACCCGGCGGTTCGCCTTCAGCGCAGGACACCGCGCCGCCGCAGGCGCGCCGCGTAAGCGAGGGTTGCAGCGAACACCAGAAAACCTACCGCGCTGCCAACCGCGGTGGCGAGCTGTTGTCCGGGCTCCGCGCCGGGCGCGTCATCCGGCAGCGCGCCCCACCCTTCGGAGCGCAGGACCAGCATATCGGCCACGCTGAACGCCAACGCGAGCGCAAACAGAGGCACCGCCCGCGCGCGCAAATTGAAGAGCGCGAGCGCACCGATCAGATACACAACTTCACTGGTCACGGCAACCGCGTAGTACATCGGACTGAGGGGCGTGGCGGATTTTCCGCCCGGCCGATAGCCCATGAACTCCCCGGCGGCGAACAAGGTTCCGCCGAGCAACGCAATGCCTGCATAGACCAGGATGACCCACACCCACACCGAGCGTCGCCGCTCTGCGGGCGCCGTCTCTGCGTCGTGGCCTGGAGTCGCCGAACCTGATTCATCGCTCACGTTGCACCTCGGTCCCGCGATGGACAGTTGTTTCGCAGAAGCTGAACGTGCCCTAAACCGCTCAGGAATGTTCCTTTTGGAGCCGGAGATATTCCTTGCCCGCGCTGACAAGGAGCGCGGTGGTGTTCTTGACCCAGTCTACGCGCGTCTTCCTCCAGTTCCTCCAGCCCTCCGGAAACCGCTTGTCCACGAACATCGCCTGGAGGTCGCTCACGGCGATTGCCGGTTCACCGTCGACCACCTTGGCATTGGGCTTGTTGGCGAGAAACGCGAACAACAGGCCGAATTCGCCGGCGGCGCCCACGAGATTGTCCTCACCCAGCAACTTGGTGAGCTTCGCCTCGAGATCCCGGTGCGCTTCGACCGCTTCTCCCCCGGATCCGACGAGTCTCGTCACGAAGGTCGGGCCGATACTGCGAACAAATGAACCGAGGTCGCCCAGCAATAAAGTCGCCGTCGCTGCACCGAACACTTTCGCGTCGGGATCCCGGTGGAGGTTTTCGGCAATGAAATGCGCAACGTCGGACCGTGTGACGAATCCACCTCTGGCGCGCCGCGTGAGCCGCTCGAAGTCGGCGCGGCTCAGCCTGCCGGAGGCCAACGTCCGCGGATCCCCCTGCAGGATGCCGCTATGCCCCGGATGAGACCCCTGCGAGCCCGGAAACTCCAGCGAGAAGAGTCCGGGCGGTGTTTTCGTATCGAGCTTCCCCGAGCTGCCCCGCATCAGCAGATGGTTGCCGGTTGCGAACAGTTGCAGCACCTCCCCCAGATCACCGCCACCGCTGTTACCCAATGCTCGTACGTCATCAACGCTGGCCAGCGGGTTGTCGGCATCGTTGCGCACGGGAAGGTCGCCGGCGGACACCGCGGTCCCGATGAACGGACAGGTGGCCTTGGTCTCGACGATCCGGCTCTTGACCTCCGCGCCGATTCGCAGCTCCGACGCCGGTCCAGGAGGTTGTCCGCCCCGATTGCCGGTGCCTGTGTCGTCACTCATGGAGAAGGGTCCCGCGTCTGCATTGCCAAGGATGGATTCGTTCGGCCGAAACACACAACACCCCTGCGCGGTCGTCGCGGCGTCATTCGCAAAGAGTACTCCGATCGATCTCGCTCTGGCAAAGCGACCCACGCCGGACCAGCGGGCAGTCCGTTCACCTCGAACGGCGCGATCGTGCACTTCCCCCGCGGTGCCGCGCGTCCCCCACGGCGGTGTCAAGCGTCCATTCGGCTGTCGCGAACCGCTCGACCAGGAAATCGGTGAACGCGCGCACCTTCGCCGACAGGTGGCGCCGGCTCGGGTACACGACGTGGATACCTGCGGGTGGCGGCGCAAAATCGCGCAGCAGCGGCACGAGCCGGCCGGCGCGCACGTCCGGGCCCACGATGAAATCGGGCTCGTACGCAATGCCGAGACCGGCAACGGCCAGCGCCTCGAGGAAGCGGCCATTGTTCGCGTGCACCGGCCCGGTGACCGCGACGCTCCGATCGCGCCCGTGCCGGTCGACGAAAGGCCACGTCCCCTTGCGCGACACGTACTCGTAGGTGAAGCACGCGTGCTTCGCGAGCTCCTCGGGCGTACCCGGCGCGCCGTGGCGCGTGAGATAGGACGGCGCAGCGCAGCAGATGAGGCCCGTCGCGCCGATCCGGCGGGCGACGACATTCTGGCTGCCGATCGCCCCGATGCGCACCGCGGCGTCGAAGCCCTCTTCGACCAGATCGACGGCGCGGTCGGAGAGCTCGACGTCGAAACGCATCTCGGGATAGCGCGCGATGAATGCGGTGACCGCCGGCGCGAGATGGCGCGCACCGAACGTGATCGAGCAAGTGAGCCGCAGCGTGCCGCGCGGCGTAATCGTACCGGCACCCGCGGACTCTTCGGCCTCCTCGAGATCGGCGAGCAGCTGCACGCATCGCTCGTGGAAGATGCGGCCGATCTCGGTGAGCGACAGGCGGCGCGTCGTGCGATTGAGCAACCGCGCGTCGAGGTGGGCCTCCAGCTCAGTGACGTGGCGCGAAACCGACGACACGGAGACATCGAGGCGCTCGGCTGCGCGCGCGAAGCTGCCGGACTCGACCACCTGGACGAATGCGGCGATGGCGGAGAAGCGGTCCATGGATCGATTATTGCATATTTCGCAATAATATATCGCTTAGGCACGTATTTATCATATTAACGGCAAGTTTCATCATTCGTTTCGTCGCGCCCTTGGGCGTATTCCACGGACAGGAGTCACACCATGAACGATGCACGCCAAATCGCCGCCGCGGCGCTGTTGCTGCGCCTCGCGCTGGGCACGATGTTCGTCGCCCACGCGTTGCTCAAGTATTTCGTGTTCACGCTGCCCGGCACCGCGCAGTTCTTCGAGTCGCTTGGCCTGCCGGGCGTCCTCGGCTACGCGACGTTCGCAGCCGAACTGGTCGGTGGCATGCTGCTCATCCTCGGCGTGAAGACGCGCGTCGTCGCGCTTGCGCTGTTGCCGGTGCTGCTGGGCGCCACATGGGTACATTCTGGCAACGGCTGGTTGTTCAGCGCGCCCAAAGGCGGCTGGGAGTATCCGGCCTTCTGGACGATCACGCTGATCGTACAAGCGCTGTTGGGCGACGGCGCCTACGCGCTGCGCCCGGCGGAGCCGTCACCCGCGCTGGGTCGCGCCTGAAACCGCCAACATTGCTGCAACCCGGGCCGCCACGCGGCCCGCGGTCGAGACGGCACTGAAGGCCGAGGGATCGGTCAAACGAGACGCGAGCCGGCGAACGCGTCTGCCCGAAAGTGTATCGACGCCAAGCCGGCAGGCCCGCGATCGGAGCGAAGATGAATTCCTTCCCCACGCTTTTCCTCTCGCACGGATCGCCGATGGCCGCGATCCAGCCGGGCGCCGCGGGCACGGCGTGGGCGAAGCTCGGCCGCACGCTGCCGCGGCCACGCGCCGTGCTGATGGTCTCGGCGCACTGGGAAACGTCGGTGCCGATGCTGACCGGCAACCCCAAACCGGAAACGATCCACGATTTCGGTGGCTTCCCTGCGGAACTCTACAAGCTCCGTTACCCGGTTCCGGGCGCGCCGGAATTTGCAACCCAGGTCGTCACGCTGCTGAAAGGTGCCGGCATCACTGCGGGCGTCGACGGCTGTCGCGGTCTCGACCATGGCGCATGGGTGCCGCTGTTGTGGATGTATCCGGATGCCGACTTGCCGGTGGTGCAACTCTCGGTGCAGCCCCAGCTTGGCGCCGTGCACCATGTCGCGCTCGGGCGCGCGCTCTCGCCGCTCACAAACGATGGTGTGCTCATCGTCGGTTCGGGCCACATGACGCACAACCTGCGCGACTGGATGGCGAACCCGCGCCGGCAGGAGCCGATGAAATACGCGCAGGCTTTCGCCGGCTGGATCGACGACCGGCTACGCGCCCACGACGCCAACGCACTCATTGCCTACCGTGAGCGCGCACCCGAGGCCGCGCGGGCCCATCCGACCGAGGAGCATTTCCTGCCGCTACACGTCGCCTGGAGCGCCGCCGGCGGGCAAGCGCGGGTCGAACGCATATTGGATGGCTTCGAGGCCGGCGTGCTGGCGATGGACTCGTACCTCTTCCACCCGGCGGGAAGGGAAAACCGCAGCAAACCATGACTCCGGTCAACCGGCCCCACGGGCAAACGGCTCAAAATGCATGGCAGACAGTGATCCAACCCACCCCGCGCAAGGAGTAGCCATGGACGCGGAACGCAGCAACCTTTTGCCCGCAATAACCGCCCCGGCCGCGAACGAACCCACAGGCCCGGTATCTGGACGCGCACGCCGCAAGCCCGGAAAGCGAGCCGGACCAGCAGAGCGCCAGCCGCGCAGGACCGCCAAACCCGCCGCGCTGCCCACCACTGCCGCGCCGCCCGAGCCGTCGTTCATCCGTGATTCGTACGCGTCAACGGCGTTCGCCGACGTCGTCGACCGCTCGGTGCACGCGGCGACGGCCCGCTTCACGGCGGGCCTTTCGCCGATGGCGATGATGGGCGCGTACATGGACTGGGCCGCACACATCGCGTTCGCGCCCGGCAAGCAGACACAGCTCGTCGAGAAGGCGCTGAAGAAAGCGATGCGCCTTGCCAATTACGCGAGCCGCCGCGTGTTCCACCGGGAAGGCGTGGAGCCGTGCATCGTGCCGCTGCCGCAGGATCGGCGCTTTTCGGGCGAAGCGTGGCAGAACCCGCCCTACGATTACATCTACCAGGCGTTCCTGTTGGGCCAGCAATGGTGGCACAACGCGATGACCGGCGTCCGTGGTGTCGCCAAACGGGACGAGGAGATGGTGGCGTTCGCGACGCGGCAGTTTCTCGACGTCTTCTCGCCATCGAATACGCTGCTGACCAATCCCGACGTGCTGGAGCGCACGCGGCGCGAAGGCGGGATGAATTTCGTCCGCGGCGCGCAAAATTTCGTCGAGGACTGGGAGCGCGCGATCAGCGGGCGCCCGCCCGTCGGCGCGGAGCAGTTCGAGGTCGGCCGCAACGTCGCGGTCACGCCGGGCAAGGTCGTCTATCGCAATCGGTTGATCGAGCTGATTCAATACGCGCCGACGACCGCGAAAGTGCGGCCGGAACCCGTGCTGATCGTCCCGGCATGGATCATGAAGTACTACATCCTCGACCTATCGCCGTCGAATTCGCTGGTGCGGTTCCTGACCGAGCGCGGCCACACGGTGTTCATGGTGTCGTGGAAGAACCCGGGGCCGGAAGACCGCGATCTGTCGATGGAGGACTACCGGAAGCTTGGAGTGATGGCGGCGCTCGACGCCATTGGCGCGATCGTGCCCGACCGGCAGGTGCACGGTGTCGGCTATTGCCTGGGCGGCACGCTGCTCGCGATCGCCGCGGCGACGATGGCGCGGGACGGCGACGAGCGCTTCAGGACGGTCAGCTTCTTTGCCGCGCAGGCCGACTTCAAGGAGGCCGGTGAGCTCACGCTCTTCATCAACGAAAGCCAGCTCTCGTTCCTCGAAGACATGATGTGGGAGCAAGGCTTCCTCGACACCAAGCAGATGGCGGGTGCATTCCAGATGCTGCGCTCGAACGACCTCGTGTGGTCGCGGATCGTTCACGACTACCTGATGGGCGAGCGCGCGCCGATGACCGATCTGATGGCATGGAACGCCGACGCAACAAGGATGCCGTATCGGATGCATACGGAGTACCTGCGCCACCTGTTCCTCGACAACGACCTGGCCGAGGGTCGCTACCGCGCCGGTGACAAGCAGGTTGCACTGACCTCGATCCGCACGCCGCTGTTCGCCGTGGGCACGGAGCAAGACCACGTCGCGCCGTGGCATTCGGTCTACAAGTTCCACCTGCTGACCGACACCGACATCACGTTCCTGCTGACGAGCGGCGGCCACAACGCGGGCATCGTATCCGAGCCGGGTCATCCGCGCCGCCACTACCGCGTCGCGGCCAAGCGCAACGCCGACAACTACGTCGATCCCGAGGTCTGGGTGGCCGAGACGCCGCCGCGCGAGGGCTCGTGGTGGCCACGCTGGTCCGACTGGGTCGCCGCCTATTCCGGCGCGCCGGTCGCACCGCCCGCGATGGGAGCGCCGCAGGCGGGCTATCCGCCTCTCGGCGATGCGCCGGGGAGCTACGTGCGGATGCAGTAACCGACTCCCGCTACGATTGCCGATTGCGCATCGAGGGATTGCGTGAACGACGACAAACGCCGGGTTGAAATCCGCCACAACACCGCCGCCTCCCGCTTCGAGGCGACGGTGGACGGTCTGCTGTGCCGTGCGGACTACCACCTGGTCGACGGCGTGATGCGGATGCACCACACCGAAGTCGCGACCGGACTCGAAGGTCGCGGCATCGCCGGGCAGCTGGTCGAGGCGGCAATGACCTACGCCAGCGCCAACGGGCTCAAGGTCGAGCCGTGGTGCTCGTACGTGCGCACGTACATGAAGCGTCATCCCGAGACGCGGGCGCTGCTGCCAGACGGCGTTCGCCTTTGACCGGTACGCTCTCGCTGCGTCTCATCCGAACGTCGAATAGCGATTCGCCGGCGCCACGGCGATCATTCGGTTGAGGGCGCGCCGTGCGTCGCCGGTCACCCCCGCGGGGGAGGCGACAGCCCGCGCAGCGCATGCGCGTCCTCCCTGTCATCCCGAATCGCCAAGGAGCTGCGCCATGCCGCATCTGCTCGATCCCGCTCAACTGACAAGCGAATCCGCGTATCTCGCCGCGCTCGACGAGCTCGAGGACCTGATGGCGACCGATCCGGACACGCCGACGGGACGTCGCTTCGACGAGCTTGTCGCGCTCATCGAGGACTACGAGTCACGCCACTGTCCACCAGATACGTCGATGCAGTGACGCCGCACCGCCGGTTCGCGGTGGCCGGCTCAGTGGCGGCCGCCGAGCCGCGTCGCGACGTACAGCGTGCCCGCGGGCGCCCAGCCGGCGCCGATCGCATGAACATACGTCGCCTCGTCGAGCGCCAGCGCGCGCGTTTCGACCGTCGCCGGCATATCGGGGATCGCAGCCAGCGCCCGCGCACGAACCCTCGCGCGTCGGGTCATGCCAGCGCCACGCGACCGGAGTCTTCCGCATCGACGACCGCCTTCGCCGCGGCCAGGTCTTCGAGCGCGAAGCCCACCGACTTGAACACCGTGATCTCGCCGTCGCGCGTGCGGCCGGGGTGGACACCACGCGCGAAGTCGCGCAATTCCGCCGCGATGCACGCCTCCGCAATCGCGCCGCTCCTTATTGCCTGCACCAGATCGCCGCCTTCGGCCAGGGCGGCCGTACGGTCGTCGACCACGATCACGTCGGCGCGCGCGATCGCCGTGTCGTCGGTCTCGCGCATCGCGGCGCGGAATGCGCCGACGAGATCGAGATGCACGCCGGGCGCAAGCCATTCCCCCTGTACCAAAGGTAGCGTCGACAGCGTCGCGCACGAGACGATGTCGGCCGTACGTACCGCCGCTTCGAGATCGCGCACCGGTACGACCGGCAAACCGTCGCGCGCCATGTCGCGGGCAGCGGCGTCCGCATGCCCGGGTGTGCGACTCCACAGGCTGACACGCTCGATCGGCCGGACGACCCGGTGCGCCTCGACGAGGCCGCGCGCCTGCCGGCCGGCGCCGACCATCACCAGATGCCGTGCATCGCGGCGGGCAAGGAATCGCGCCGCATACGCCGACGCGCCCGCGGTGCGCCGCGCGGTGAGCTCCTCGCCGTCGAACAGCGCGAGCGGCACGCCGTCGCGCGCGTCGAAGAGCGCGTAGACCGCGTTCACCGCGCGCAGCCCGAGGTCGCGATTGCCGGGGAACACGGTGACGAGCTTGACGCCGATCCGTGCGCCCGTCCGCCACGCCGGCATCAGCAGCAGCGAGGCGTCGGGCGCGCCCGGAACCTCGATCCGATAATTTGCGCGCAGCGGCGCCGCGATGTCCTGTTGCAGCATGGCATCGAGGGCATCAAGCATCCGGGGCCAGGGAAGCCGGTCGCGGATTGTTTCGGCGTCGAAGTAGCGCATCGGCTTCTGCCGTAGAGGATCGCGCAACGTCGCAGCCAGCGCGCGCTCAACCGTCCTCGGCGAGCGACAGCAGCGCCGCATTGCCGCCCGCCGCTGCCGTGTTGACGGTCACCGTACGCTCGACGACGAGCCGCGCCGCGTCGTAGTTGCCGTCACTACCGGCCACGATCACCGGAACGATCTTGCCGTCGGCGGCCGCGAGCGTGGCGTGCACGCGGCGCGCGCGATCGGGAGCGACGGCGAGCAGGACGGCGTCCACGGCCGCGGGATCGAGCGTGTCGGCAAGGATCACGCGTCCATCGGAAAGGCCGTCGCGCGCCCGCAGCGAGACGGGATTGCGCAGCAAGAGCGGCGTGTTCCCCGCCGCGCGTGCTGCCTTCGCCTGCGCGACGAGCGCGTGCTCGTCGTCGGCGATGCACGCGACGACACCGCGCGCATGGAACTCGAGCGTGTTCGACTCGCCGGTCGGGCCGGGCAGAGCGATGGGCGCTCCTGGTGCCGCGGCCATCGCCGCGCCGCGCACGAGCCGCCGCAGGTACAGCGGTCCGCCGGCCTTGGGCCCGGTGCCGGACAGTCCGTGGCCGCCGAATGGCTGCACGCCGACCACCGCGCCGATCATGTTGCGATTGACGTAGACATTGCCCGCACGCACGAGCGCAAGGATCTCGGCAGCGGTTTCGTCGATCCGCGTGTGGATGCCGTGGGTGAGGCCGTAGCCCATCGCATTGATCTTCCCGATCAGCGCTGCGAGCTCGTCGCGGTGCCAGCGGACGACGTGCAGCACCGGCCCGAAGACCTCGCGCGCCAGATGCGCGAGCGCGGCGAGGTCCGGCAGCTCGATCAGCGTCGGCGCGACGAACGTGCCGCGTGCATGCGCCGCCGGCAGCGGCAATTCGAACACCTGGAATCCGAGCCCGCGCATCCGCTCGACGTGCGCGACGAGCGTCGCGCGCGCTTCGGCGTCGATCACCGGCCCGACGTCGGTCGCGAGGCGTCGCGGGTCGCCGAGGGACAGCTCGCGCATCGCGCCCTTCAGCATCTCGAGCATGTGGCCGGCGATGTCGTCCTGCAGGCACAGCACCCGCAGCGCCGAGCAGCGCTGGCCAGCGCTGTCGAACGCGGACGCGAGGGCGTCGGCGACGACCTGCTCGGCGAGGGCGGAGCTGTCGACGATCATCGCGTTCTGGCCGCCCGTCTCGGCGATCAGCACCGGGTCGTCGTCGCGTTTGGCGAGTGTCCGATGAATGCTCCGCGCCACGTCGGTCGAGCCGGTGAACACGACGCCGGCGATGCGCGGATCGGCGACCAGCGCCGCACCGACGGTCTCGCCGCGTCCCGGCAGGAATTGCAGCGCGGCGGGTGGGACACCGGCGCGATGCAGGAGGCGCACTACCTCGTGCGCGATCAGCGGTGTCTGCTCGGCGGGCTTCGCGAGCACCGGATTGCCCGCGGCTAGCGCGGCGCCGACTTCGCCGACGAAGATCGCCAGCGGAAAATTCCACGGTGCGATGGCGACGATCGGCCCCAGCGCAGATACAGTTGGCGCCGCGAGTTCCCGTCGCGCTTCGCCAGCGTAGTAGCGAAGGAAGTCGGCAGCCTCGCGCACTTCGCCGATGGCGTTCCCCAATGTCTTGCCGGCTTCGCGCACCGCAAGCGCGAGGAACGTCGCACGCTCCGCTTCGAGCAGGTCGGCTGCGTGTTCGAGGCATGCCGCGCGCTCGGCTACCGGCGTCCGCGACCATTGCGCTCCCTCAGCGGCCGCGACGCCGATCGCGCGCGCCGTGTCGTCGGGCGTCGCCTCGACCACGGTGCCGACGACGTCATCGCGATCCGCCGGATTGACGATCGCCACCGGTACGCGGTGCTGTTCCGCGGCCGATGCGGAGACGCTGCCAGCGACAAGCGGCGCGGCAGCCCGGTACGAGGGCGCGACGCCGAGATCCACCGCGAGCGTCCGCAGCGCGGCGTCGTCGGACAAGTCGACACCCTGCGAGTTCCTGCGCCCCGGATAGAGCGCTATCGGCGCCGGCAGGTTCGCATGCGGCGCACCACCGGTCCTTTCCACCGCGGCAACGGGATCGACAACGAGTGAAGCGATGCTTACATCCGGATCGACGATGCGATTGACGAACGAGCTGTTGGCGCCGTTTTCGAGCAACCGCCGCACGAGGTAGGCGAGCAGCGTCTCGTGCGAGCCGACCGGCGCGTAGATCCGGCACGAACGGCCGAGCTTGCCGGGGCCGACGACCTCGTCGTAGATCGATTCGCCCATCCCGTGCAGGCACTGGAACTCGTAACGCGCGTCGCCCGCGAGCGTGTGGATGGCGGCGATCGTGAATGCGTTGTGGCTCGCGAACTGCGAATAGAGTACATCCGGCGCGGCGAGCATCGCCTTCGCGCAGGCGAGATACGCGACGTCGGTATGCCCCTTGCGCGTGAACACCGGATAGCCCGGCAGGCCGTCGACCTGCGCGCGTTTGATCTCGCTGTCCCAGTACGCGCCCTTGACCAGGCGCAACATCAGCCGCCGTTTGCGCTCCCGCGCGAGCGCGACGACCCAGTCGATCGCCGGCCGGGCCCGCTTCTGGTAGGCCTGCACGACGAAACCCAGGCCGTCCCAGCCTGCGAGGTCCGGGTCCCGGGTGAGCCACGCCAGAAGATCGAGTGACAGATCGAGCCGGTCAGCCTCCTCGGCGTCGAGGTTGAACCCGATGTCGTAGCGCTTCGCGAGGCGCGCCAGCGCTGCGACCCGCGGCCCGAGTTCCGCGAAGACTCGTTCCCGCTGCGATCGCGCGTAGCGCGGATGCAGCGCCGAGAGCTTCACCGAGATGCCGGGCCCCGCGATAACGCCACGGCCGTTCGCCGCGCGACCGATCGTGTGGATCGCGGCTTCGTACGCGTCGACATAGCGCTGCGCGTCGGCCGCGGTCAGCGCCGCCTCGCCCAGCATGTCGAACGAGAACGTGTAGCCGCGCGCTTCGCGCTCACGCGCGTTGGCGAGCGCCTCGGTCATCGTGCGGCCGGTGACGAACTGGCGACCCAGCAACCGCATCGCAAGATCTACACCTTTGCGGATCAGCGGCTCGCCTCCCTTGCGCAGGAGCGATGCCATCGCCTGCTCCAGCGCCCCTTCGCTGCGCGTGTCGACGAGCTTTCCGGTAACGAGCAATCCCCACGCCGCGGCATTGACGAACAGCGACGGCGACGCGCCAACGTGCGCGCGCCAGTCGCCGCGGCTCAGCTTGTCGCGGATCAGCCGGTCGCGCGTGGCGGCATCCGGGATACGCAACAACGCTTCGGCGAGGCACATCAGCGCTACGCCCTCGCGGCTGTCGAGCGAGAACTCGAGCATCAGTGCGTCGACGCCACCTGCGCGAGCGCGCTCGGCGCGCACGGCTTCGGCCAGCGCTGTTGCCACCGCCTGTGTTTTCTCGAGCTGTGGCGGCGAGAGGCGGGCCTCGGCGACGAGCGCGAGGACGGTCGCTGCTTCGTCGGCGCGATGCGCCGCCGCGATGCGCTCGCGCAGCGGAGCGAGGGCCGCGGCCGCGGTATCGACGTCGCGCGCGAAAGCGAAGTCGAACGCGGTACCAGCGTCGGGACGTGTGGTCATGACAACGGCGAGCCAGCGGCGTCCCGCGATACGGTCCGTCGCAAGCGTGCGATTCTAGCTCACGCGACCCTCGGCGGCACCGACCTGCGCCCGGATTTAGGGCCTTGATGAACGGTCGGTTACGACCCGCTGCTGCCTATCGCGCACTGGAGAATCGGACGCTCATGGACTTCGCTGACGGGCAATAGCAGCTGTTCGAGATGCAGAGTGCCCGCCCGCTGAGTCCTGCTCGACAATGGTTGCCCCAGAAAACGCGGGCGATACTTGTAGATGACGGTAAGTCCACGTCCCGCGGTTGGTATGAACCTTGCTGGATGCCATTCATGGACATCCTTCTGCGTCGCAGCGGACACTCGGGGCCGAGTCTCGCCGATGGATCGCCGCATGTCGATGATGCGGCTTCCACAGTGAGCGATGAATCGTCGGTTCACGTGACAAGGTCGGACGCGATGGAGGATGTCGTGTGCTCGAACGCCACCCCTACTGCAGTTCTCCCGCGATGCGGGCGCTGCGTCTGGTGGATGGGGCGTCGTTTTCGGAACGCCAACGACAAGACGGTCAGCTTTACCGTCAATGGGCTTTGTTCGAACACCGATGCGCCGCCCAATCTGGCGGGCCGCCAAGTTCATTACCTCGATGGCGCAAACTGCCCTCGATTCAAGCATTGGAAGGAGGAGTAACGTCGGGGAATCACGGCGCGTCCAGCCTTACCGGCTCGGATAGATTCGCGGCGTACGTCCGCTACGGGTCGATAGGGCCATCGAACGACCGCTGTCGGCGATCTCGCCGTATGGACGCGGTCGGCCGCACTTTGACATTCGCGTTCGGCCAAGGTCGACCCACTGCCGACATCGCGCGGAGCCGGAAGCGGGCATTGAAACTGATGCAAGCTGCCCTTCGGATCGCGGCAAAGGGGCGTCGCAACACTCATCAGCAGGTGAGAACAAACCTGACGCGGCTCACTCCGGCCTACGAGCTCGATCAGCGCATCGCCGGGTAGTCAAAACCGCCGTCCCTCGCCTCGGCCGACGGCGGGGTTGCTCATGCCTGGACTGGCCCGACACATCCCATGTCCCCATCGGAGCCGCTCGATGCACCGCGCGAAGAGCTAAAACCTCCCGCAGCCACCTGCTTTCGCAGCAGCCCGCTACGTATCAAACCGTGATACGCTGCCCAACGCACATCTGGTAGGGTTGGTTTTCTACCTTTTTAGCCTTTAGCCTTCGGTGTCTGGAGCCAGAAGGTATGGCGAAGATCGCCGCAACTGTTCGAACGCAGGAATCCCGCTGTCCGTGGCGTCGCCCCTGTTGGACCCTTGCAGAAGCGACGTGAAGCACCGCTGCTGGAGCGTGAGGACGCGCTCGCAACGCTGAACGCGGCGATCGCGGACGCTGGGCGCGGCCACGGGGGCTGCGTACTTGTCGCCGGCGAAGCCGGCATCGGCAAGAGCGCTGTGGTCGGCCGATTCGCGCGCCAACACGACGCCCGAGTACGCACATTGGTCGCCCGCTGCGAGGCGATGTTCACCCCAAGACCGCTCGGGCCGCTCGTCGATCTCGCTGAGCAGCTCCCGCCGTCGTTAGGCCAGGCACTGCACGCAGGCCAAACGTACAACGGCCTTTTCCCAGCATTTCTCGATTGGCTGCGCCAGACGACCACGCTGCTCGTGTTCGAAGACTTGCACTGGGCCGACGCAGCGACGCTCGATCTGGTTCGATACGTCGGCCGGCGCCTGGATGGCGTGGGTACAGCTCTGGTGCTGACGTACCGCGACGACGAACTCGCACTCGCACATCCGTTGCGACAAGTGCTTGGCAGCCTGCCGGGTGCGAGTACGCACCGGATCATGCTCGCGCCGCTGTCGGAAGATGCGGTGACGCGGATGGCCGGGCACGCTTGGCCTTCACCGCAAGACTTGTATCGCGTCACTGGCGGCAATCCGTTCTTCGTCACTGAAGTCCTGGCCGGCGACGGCAGTGGTGTGCCGCTCTCGGTGCGCGACGCCGTGCTGGCGCGGCTGGGGGGATTGACGCCGGCCGCTCGCGCACTGGCACAACAGGCGAGCGTGGTGCCCCATCAGATCGAGCGTAGCTTGCTCGAGGAACTTCACGGGCCGGGCGCCATCGCGATCGACGGCAGTCTGGACGAATGTCTGGAACGTGGAGTGCTCATCGGTGACAGGGAATCGCTGCGCTTCCGGCACGAACTGGCGCGCGTCTGTATCGAGCAGTCGTTGTCGCTCGAGCGGCGCAGCGAGTTGCATGCTCAGGTATTCGCGGCGCTGGGTCGCCGCGTGGATGCCGCGGCGCTGCTGGCGCGACGCGTGCATCATGCCGAACAGGCGGGTCTGGTCGATGCGGTCGTCGAACTGGCACCACGGGCCGCGCGCGACGCCGCGGCTGCTTCGGCGCATCGCGACGCGGCCGCTCTGTACGGCCTGGCGCTACGACATGCGAAAAGACTGGCGCCTCAGGCACTGGCTGACATCCTGGAAGCGCGCGCTATCGAGTGCACGTTGATCCAGGCACTCGACGACGCTGCCGCAGCGCGTGAACAAGCGCTCGAATTACATCGTGCAAGTGGCGACCGGCGTGCACAGGCATGGAATCTTTCGCGGTTGGCCTCCCTGCGTATTACCCGGCCTGAAGCGCTTGACTACGCGCAGCAGGCGATTGAACTGCTCGAGCAGATGCCACCGGGCCGTGAACTCGCGTGGGCCTGCGCCGACATGGCCGCAGTGCTGACGGTGCGCGCGCGCGCGACTGAGGCGCTGCAGTGGGGCCGGCGCGCGCTGGCTCTGGCCGAGCAGGTGGCTGAACCGGAAGTGCTGGCGTACGCGCTGAACATCTGCGGCTCGGTCGAACTCTCGCTCAAGTACGAGGAAGGTGCGCTGGCTAAGCTGGAACGCAGCCTGGCGCTGGCGCAGCAGCACGGTCTCGATCACAAGGTCGCGCTCGCGTACGTGAACCTCGCCGGTATGGCGCTGGTCAACCACGACTATCGACGCCTGCTGAACTACGCCGAACAAGGACTTGCATTCGCGTTGCGCCGCGACCTCGACTTTATCGTCGCGGCGCTTTATCTGCGGCGGCTTTTTGGTTGGTTCGACGTCGGCCGCTGGCGTGATGCCGCTGAGGAACTCGAACGGCTCGACGCGATGCCGGCGCTGCTGCCGCGCGAGCGCAACACGGTGCGCTTCTTGTGGGCGCGCTTGCGCGCGCTGGTAGGCACAACAAACGACGCCGGCGAGTGGCAAGAACTTCGCGCGCTCGGCACCGCCGCGCAGACTGAGATGCGACCGGCGTCGGTCGCGTTGTTGTGCGCCGAGGCGGCCTGGTTGCGCGGGGACCTGGAGGCGGCCGAGCACATCATCACTGCGGCCTTGCCGCACGCTATCGAAAGCGGTGAGCCGTCGCAGCTCGGAGCGCTGCTCGTCTGGCTGCCTCGTTGCGGCGCGAAATTGCCGCAGCTACAGACGGCGATCGCGTTGCCTTATCGACTCGAAATCGAGGGCAAGTGGCAGGCAGCGGCGGATGCCTGGGCCGAACTCGGCTGCGTGTACGAGCAGGCGCTCGCCTTGCTCGCTGGCGATGAAGCCGCACTGCGCGCCGCGTTCGATCGCTTCGAATCACTCGGTGCCAGGCCCGCGGCCGACATCACGCGCCGCCGCCTGCGCAAGCTCGGCGCGCTTGGACTTCGGCGCGGGCCGTACATCGGCGCTCGCTCCGATCCGCTCGGTTTCACGCGGCGCGAGAGCGAGGTCGCCGAGTTGCTGTGCCAGGGCCTGTCGAACGCGGCGATCGCGAGCCGATTGCATCGATCGGAACGCACGGTCGAACATCACGTCGCCAATGTGCTGGCGAAACTCGGCGTCGCATCGCGCGCGCAAGCGGTGCTCAAGTTGTCGAATCTTCGGCAGACCGCAGAAAACTAGGTAGCGCGACGTCAATTCTGCGTGCGAATGCGGATTCGCTCCGCGCAACGCACGCCTAGCCTGCTCCCTTCGATCTTGCCACTGCAACACCGCAGTGGCGACCAAATATTGGGTGCATCTGCCGTAGAGGCCATGATGGCTCACGTACTGCACTTGCAGCAGACATACCGACGGATGCTGGGCGGGGTCCGTGCAACGATCGGTGCCATCCTGGGCGCCGTCACCGCTGAACACACGCTGGCGTTGCGTGCGGCGACAAAAGCGGCTTCGCCTCGCCAGAGCCTGGCCGAAGTGCGCGCCATGTACGTGCCATCTGAGCCGCACCAGCACCGAACTGAACCTGGCGGTCAGAAGCGCGAATGACGCGTGAGGCGAGGTAACCATGAACGCCTACGAACCCGTCGGCTACCTCGCATCGCTGCTGGTGCTGGCGACCTTCTGCATGCGCGACATGGTGTCGCTGCGTGTGGTGGCAATCGCCAGCAACATCGCGTTCATCTCGTACGGCGCTCTGGCCGAAATCAGTCCGGTGCTGCTTCTGCACGTGGTGCTGCTGCCGGTGAACATGCTGCGCCTCTCCGAATCAGTCCGGTCGGCGCTGCGACGTCGTGCCGAGGCGAAGAACTGTGCGACGGGGCGCTGCGCACGCAGCGCAGCACCGCTGACCGACGATGCCGAACCAGCCAACGCGTTGCCGCTGCCGGCCAGATATGGGCCGCAGGCACGACCCAGCCGGCGAGCGACAAGAGCTGCAACTCTCCAATGACCGAGGCGACATGATGGCGATGGCCGCAATGCCGTCCGCTCTCGGGCGAGTGCTGTGCAACCGACGTTTGTCCGGTTCTGGCCGGAATGAGCCTCACGCGCCGACGTCGGCGAGTACCCCAAGTTGTCGAATATTCGACAAACAGCGGAAAACTAGGTAGCGCCACCGCAAATCCAGGTGCGAGTACGGATTTGCTGCACGCAATGCGCACCTAGCCTGCTCCCATCTGCCGTCGCCAAGGCAGGTCGGGAGTAGGCACATGAAACTGCAAGTTTTCAACGCAACGCAGGCGCCGGTTCGATGAGGATCCTGTTCATCACGTCGGCGCACAACAGCCTCAGCCAGCGACTTCTGATTGAGCTCAAAGAGCAAGGTCATGCCGTTTCGGTCGCCTTGGCCACAAGTGACGAAGCCATGCTGGGCGCCGTTGAAGAACACGCACCTGAACTCATCATCGCGCCCATGCTCAAGGTCGCGATCCCGAAGATCATTTGGGCCCGCCACACTTGCCTGATCGTCCATCCGGGCGTCAAGGGTGATCGCGGACCTTCATCGCTCGATTGGGCGATCGCGACGGGTGAGGCGTGCTGGGGTGTAACCATCGTGCAGGCCGCGGCCGAGATGGACGCGGGGCCGATCTGGGCGTCGCACACCTTTGCCCTCGAGGATCCGCCAAGCACGAAAAGCAGTCTGTACCGGCACGAGGTCACCGAGGCCGCAGTGCGTGCAGTGCTCGAGGCCGTGGCGCGCTTCGAGTCGAGACAATTTCGGCCGGAGCCTCTCGACTACGCCCGGCCGGATGTGCGCGGCCAACTGCGGCCGCCGATGCGTCAGAGCGACCGTGAAGTCGATTGGACCCGCGATACGACCGCGATGATCGTACGGAAGATCCGCGCTGCCGACAGTGCACCGGGCGTGCTCGATGCCTCGATGGGTCAGCCCTATTTCCTCTACGGCGTCCACGAGGAGGAGCGTTGGCAAGGCGCGCCGGGCGAGCTTCTGGCCCAAAGGCACGGCGCGATTTGTCGCGGCACGACTGACGGCGCCGTCTGGATCACCCATCTGAAGTCGAAGGACAAGGACGGGGTTGCCGGCATCAAGCTGCCCGCGGTTCAGGTGCTGGGCCGTCGAGTGCAAGGCATTCGGACGTCCATGCTGCCGATCGCGGCAGCGGTCGACCACAAGACCTACCGCGAGATTCGCTATGCGGAGCGCGATCAAGTCGGCTATCTGCATTTCGACTTTTACAACGGTGCGATGAGCACCGAACAGTGCGTTCGGCTGTGCGACGCTTTTCTGTTTGCACGCGGACGCCCGACCCGGGTGATCGCGCTGCTGGGCGGAGAGGACTTTTTCTCGAACGGAATCGACCTCAACGCGATCGAGGCAGCCGCCAGTCCAGCCCGCGAGTCATGGCACAACATTATCGCGATCAACGATCTAGTGCGGGAGATCCTGCACACGAACTCGCACCTTGTCGTCGCTGCGCTGCGCGGCAATGCGGGAGCGGGTGGAGCGATGCTCGCGCTCGCGGCCGACTACGTGTACGCGCGCCGCGGCGTGGTGCTTAATCCGCACTACAAGGGCATGGGAATGCTCTACGGCTCGGAGTATTGGACCTACTCCTTGCCGCGGCGGGTGGGCAATGACCTCGCCCTGCTGCTCACCGAGAGTCTGCAGCCCATCGGCACCCGCTACGCCAAGGCGATCGGACTCCTCGACGATGCTTTCGGCGAGAGCGTCGAGGATTTCGAGCGTGAGCTGACACTCCGGGCGAACGAACTGGCGCGCCATCCGTGTTTTTGGCGCCAACTGCGCGATAAGTACGAGCGACGCATCGCCGACGAGCATTTCAAGCCGCTCTCCGGCTATCGCGTCGAGGAACTGAAGAGAATGTGGACCAACTTCTTCGGCCGCGACCCGGCTTACCACGATGCGCGCCGGCAGTTCGTATTCAAGGGCAAGGCAATGCCGTGGGTGCCTGAAGTGCGCGGACCGTGGCACGGAGCCTCGGCAGCGTCAATGGTTCTTGCGCGCCGAGCCCTCATGAGCTGTCCACTTCCATCTTCAGACGACGCCATTGCAGGAGAGAGGCTCTCTGCGGGCTTGCCGGCCGGCCGGGAACCTCGAAAGCTGGAGGTGACGGCGTGAAAAGAACGTGGACCGCCCTGTTCCTTTGCGTATGCCTGTTTGCGGCCTCCCAGAGCCGCGTGGAAGGGTTCTCCGGGTCGCCTGAGTGGGTGTTCCCCGGGGAGTACGAGAGTCACCAGGCCATGTGGATGCTGTGGCCGACGTTCGAGTACAAGGCGGGCTTTCCGTCCACCGAGCCGATGGCCGACATGATCCGTGCCATGAGCGGACACGTCCAGGTCAACCTCGCCGTGCAGGACGCCGCGGACGAAGCGGACGCCCGGGGTTTCCTGGCTTCGCGCGGAGTGCCGCTCGCCCACGTCCATTTCTTCCACATCGAGCACGGCGACATCTGGGCCCGGGACATGGGGCCCCAGTTCACGCGCAACTCCTCCGGCAACCTGCGCATCAACGACTGGAACTTCAACATGTGGGGGTACGAGGAGCCCGGTAGCGACCTCAGCACCCTGGAGGAGGCCGTCGACCGCTCCGTGGCCGACGCCATCAGCGTCCCGGTGCTCGACACCCAGGCGGGTCCGAGTACCGGCGTGCGCATGATCCACGAGGGTGGCAGCGTGTCGCACAACGGCCACGGGACGATGATCGCCGTGGAATCGGTCGTGATCCAGCGAAACCTGGGGCCGAACCGCTTCTGCGGAGGACAGGCCCCGGTCACGGACTACGACCAGCCGAACACCTACGCGCCGAACCCGGACTGGCCTGCGTGCAAGGTCCTCGTGGAGAACGAGTATCGACGGATGCTGGGCGTCCGGAAGGTCATCTGGGTTCCCACCGGCGTCATCGAGGACAACGGGACGTTCCGGGGTCGGCTGGCGACGCACATACACGTGCCGAGCCTGAACGGCATCGACATCCCGCACACGGGCGTCTACACGCTGTTCACCACGAACGGACACCCCGATGAGGTTGTCCGGTTCGTCGCCCCCGCGAAGGTCGTGCTGGCGCAGGAGACGCTGCCGAACGCTCCCGCCGTGACGCCGGTCGAACGACTGCTCCATTGGCTCCAGGAGCAGAACCACCTGCGGCTCGAGCGGGTCTACGACATCATCTCGGGACAGACGACACAGTCCGGCGAGCCGATCCAGGTCGTCCGCATCCCCATGCCGAAGCTGACCCTCGACGTGCTCCAGGCGGGCGACGGGCAGTACGACTATTTCGCGGCCTATGACCGGTGGGAGGACGGCTCCACGCTGCCGGAGGTCATGCTGGCCGTCTGGCCCGCGAGCTACGTGAACTACGCGCCCACGAACGACCTCGTCCTCGTCCCGCGCTTCTGGAAGCCCGGCCGCCCGCACGAGAGCAAGGAGAAAGACCGTGCGGCGCGAGCGGTCCTAAAAGACCTGTTCCCCGGACGCGAGGTCGTCCAGATCCACATCGAGAACGTGGTGCGGGGCGGCGGAGGGATGAACTGCATCACCCAGCAGCAGCCGGCCAGCGAGAAATTCGCCCGGCGGTGCGGCTGGGCGAAGGTCCAGGTGGACGTACGGGTCGCCACCCTCTACGCCCACTCGACTGGCGACGCCACGTTGGGCACCGTCCCTCGGCTGACCAGCTCCGGTGACGACGTCTACCTTGAAAGGCTCTCCTCGTCGGGAGGGCGGGTGCGCGTCCGGGTCGTGGGCGCACACGGGCTCGATGGTGAGGTGGGCTGGGTCGACAAGGACGACATCGAGAGCGCGGGAGAGAAGTGCCCGGCCGTCTACTCGCTGAACTGAACGGGACGGGAGACAAGCCTTTCGATGGCCGCCACGACCTCGCGGTCGGCGAGGCCCCAGGCCCGGTAGATCGGCAGACACTCCCTGATTCGTTGCCAGTCCTCGGCCCGACCGTCCTGGAGCACGCGGGCCCGCCCCAGCTCGCACGACGCCTCTGGGCGCCGGGCGTGCTCCGGCTCATCGCCAACGAAATAGTCGAGCGCCGCCGTCAGGGCGGCTCTGCCTCGCGGGGACGGCCCGCCAAAGACACACTTGCCGAAGCCGGCATTGTGAAATCGACATAATCGGTCTTGCGCCTGTTCCTGCGCGTGGTGGAGCAATGCCTGCGTGCGCACAGCCCAGGTTCAGATCCCGCGGCGCGCCTCGGCGCGGTGGCCTTCATCCACCGCTTCGGTTCCAGCCTCAATGCCCATCTGCACTTCCACTGCGTCATCATCGACGGCGTGTTCGACGCCGCCGCCGCGGGTGGGGTCATCTTCACTGCCGCCACCGGGCTCGAGGCAACCGCCATCGCCCAGGTGCAGGCGCAGGTGCGCCAGCGGCTGTTGCGCGTTTTCGTGCGCCGCGGCCTGCTACCGCGCGATGACGCCCGGGCGATGGGCAATGGCAACATGGGGGCGGGTTTTCCGTCGACGGCTCGGTGCGCATCGAGGCCGCCGACCGTGCCGGACGCGAGCGTCTGCTGCGTTACTGCGCCCGGCCACCGTTCGCCCTAGACCGGCTGCGCGAGCTCGATCCCGAGCGCCTGCTCTACGAGAGCACCAAGCCCGGTCCGGGCAGGAACGCTTCGCTGCGCCTGATGCCGCTGGAACTCATCGACCGCCTTGGTGCCGCCGCAGCGCGTCCACCGTCACGCCGCCGCAGCGCGTCCACCGTCACCGCTACTTCGGCGTGTTGCCGCGAACGGCCGCTTCTATGAGGGCGTTTGTCAAGCCCCCTTGAATTCAGATGTTCAGTGGTTCAGTGGATTGTCTCCTCCTTGTGCGGTTGTCGTGATGTCGTTATCCATGATTCGGTTGCAGGTGCTTGCTTGTCGTTGACCCAAGGTGCATCTGAGACTCAAGGTCGGGGTTATCACCGCCGAGCCCGTTGCTCGGTCGAACTTCTATCCGTGCCGGCACCAGGCCGGTCACCACATACCGCATGCGCGCGAAGCGCTGGGTCCAAACCCCGGTTACCAACGCGCCCCATCTTAGCGGACGGTCGCTCGCCGGCGACCCGCGGCCGTTTCGGGCGCGTTGACCTTCAATGTTCACGATGCATCGTTCTCCGCTATGTTCAACAACGTGCTCTGCCTACGCGCCGATGGGTTTGAGCTGCGCCCCGTCGGGGATCAGCCCGTGCTCCAGGTAGCGCCACAGCGCAATCGCCAGACGCCGGGCCAGCGCCACAATGCCGATGCGTCGCAGGCGCTTGCCACCACTGGCGAAGCGTCGGCTAAACCACTGGCTCAATTCACTCTGCGGCTGGTAGCGCAGCCAGCTCCAAGCGAGCTCGACCATCAAAGTACGCACCCGGCGATTGCCGGCCTTGGAAATGCCCTGCTCGGTTTCGCTCTCCCCGCTGGCGTAGGGCGAGGGCGTCAGACCGAGACAGCCCGCCACTTCGCGCCGGTTGCGGAAGCGCCGCCAACCAAACAGCTCCTTCGCCAACACCCAGCCGCTGCTCATCCCGATCCCGCGTAGCTGCGCCAGCCCAGCGACTTGCGGTTCGCTGCCGGCGGCCACCGCCTGGCGTTGCTCGGCCTCGAGCATGTCCATTTGCTTCTTGACCAGCAACAACCGTGCGCTCTCGCGCTCGATCTCGGCACGCACACCCGGCGCAAGTTCCTGCGCATGGCCCGTCCACCAGCGCCGCCACAGCCGCCCGCCCACGTACTTCACCCGCACATTGTTTAACACCAGCAGCGCACGAATCCGATTGATGTGCGCGGTGCGCTCGTGCCCCAGCCGCCCCAGCTCCCGGTGTGCCCGCCGTGCGTCTTCCTGCTCCGGCGTGGGCACCCGTACCACCGACCACACCCGCGGCTCGTCCGCGTGGTAGCGAATCAACATCGAGAGCAATTTGTCGCCGTCCAGCCGGTCGGTCTTGACCCGCCGCGCGCGGCGATTCACTTCAATGCTCGAAGAATCCACCACGATGTTGTCGATACCCTGCTCGATGAGCCAGCGGTGCAGCCAGAAGCCATCGCGCCCGGCCTCATAGCAGCTGTGCACGCTCGCCTCCGGCGCAACCGCGCAGCGCGCCTTGGCCTTGGCGATGCACTCATGCAGCGCCACGGTGTCCCCTGCCGCCACTGTATAGCGACTCGGGCTGCACACCCCGTCGCCCAGCGCCAGTTTCCAATTCTTCTCACCCAGCTCAAACGCCATGTACAGCGCGCTCGCTTCTACCGTATGCTTTCCTTGAAGGGCTGTTCCAGACGCATTCATTTCGCTCTCCTTCCGTCAAATCGAGTTGGTGGAACTCTCGTTTTAACTCAAGGGGGCAAAACACGAACAGCCCTTCATAGTATCTCACGGGAAATTTCCACGGCGACATCGACCGGCCGGAATTGGCCGTGACCCGCCTGATCGCCTATGCGTCGCACAACGACCCTAACCGCACGAGCGAGCCTGCCGAATCCGGACACTCGTACGGTTTGCGCTCCTCAACCGCGACCAGCGTACGTGCAATCCACCGGCTGACGACCTGGGCACACGCCTCCGCAGGTACCCGCGCGTTACGCCGTCGGCAGGAGTGGCAGCACGAGGGCGCGTGCATCGACGCGCGCACCGATGCGGGCAAGCAGCAGAAACGAACCCACGAGCTTGCGATGCAGAAATATGGTCTCGGGAGGCGGCGATCGCAGGAGTCCGCGCCGGAACGCGAGATCGAATCCAAGCGCGCGCACACGTGAAGGCAGGTCCGATTTTGAAAAGTCGTAGCGGCCGAGGTGGCGAAGCGGCTCGCACACGAGGAATATGACATCCACCACCGCCTGCAAGCGTTCCGGGGAGTCATCGGCCGCCGCGTAACCAATCCGAATTGCCTCGCGGGCGACGACGATGCGATCACCGTTGATCACGCCGCGGGTAATGCGCGCGTAGCTTGCAACGAAGGCCGCGCCGAAGCGTTGCGTGGCTCCGAAATCGAGAAGCGCCACGCGCCCGCCAGCCGGCTGGTACAGGTAGTTCGCGAAGTTGGGGTCCGTCTGCATGACGCGGAACTCGAACAGCTCGCGAAAAAGTAGGCGCTCGAGTAGGGAGCCGACGGCGTCACGCCGAGCTGGCGGCTCGTCGTCGAGCACATCGAGCGGCTCTCCCTCCACGAAATCCATGGCCATAATCCGAGGGGTTGTCAGGTCCCAGTGCACGCCCGGGACGAACAGAGCCGGCTCGCCGGCGACCAGTCGCGCGTACCGTTCGAGAAGACGAGCCTCGTTGACGTAATCGGCTTCCTGGGACAGCTGGCGTTTGGCCTCGGTCGCCAGGCCTCCGATGTCGAGGTTGAGCGGCAGCAAATTGAAAAGCCGCAACAGCACCGCGACGTTATCGACGTCGCTCGTAATCGACCGGGCCACACCCGGATATTGAATCTTCAGAGCGAGGTCACGCCCATCTGGTGTGGTTGCGCGATGCACTTGCCCGATCGAAGCAGCTGCGATGGGCTCGTCGTTGAACGTTGAGAATCGTCGCTCCCAGCCTTTGCCGTACTCGCGACTGAGCACGCGTCGAAGCTGCTCCGTGGGCATCGGCGTGGCCCCCGCGCGCAACACCGCCAGAGCCTGTGCGAATTCCGGTGGCAGGACGTCTTCGCCCTGAAGCGAGACCAGCTGCCCGATCTTCATGGCTGCGCCGCGCAGCCTGGCAAGCCGCGCGACGAGCCGTCGCGCATTGGGAGCGGAAAACAGCAGGCTTCCAATGTCGCCGGCCTCGCCGCGCGCGAACCTTCTCAACCCCTCTGCAGCCGCACCCGCGGCGAGCCCTCCCGCCGCAAGCCCCATCTGCGCGATACGGCCGAGTCGGGTTTGCGGAATGGGGGCGGGTGACGGTCTGCGCATTGTCGGGCGTGTCACGGTGCTTATGTGTGCATCGCGGATTGTACGCGGCGGGCAGTTTCACCGTGCCGCGTGCAACACGTCACATCTGACTTCCGTGCACCCAAGGCCGCCGCACGCAGGTATCGAAAGTGGACGGTCGCGCGGCAGTCGGGAGCGCGCGGCGGTCGGAGCCACATTACCGCGTTGATCGACGTCAACGACAAGCTAATGGAGCTCGATAATGGCTGTCGGCCTGGATGAAATGAGGTCGATTACAGCGAAATATCGAAAATAGCTCGCCTCGGCGCGGTGTAGCTTCCCATAGTTGCCAAACGATAGTCGCAAGTTCGCCACCATCGAGGATGTGGAGTCGCAGGGTGCGAGGCAGTATTGGTACGAAATCTCATCGGAGCGAGCGATCGCTGCGGTTGGTGTTCCAAGCAGCTGCGTCAGAGCATCGCGGGTTGGCAGTGTCGCTTTGTCCAGGGAAGCGAGGTCAAACGTGGTACTCGGTGGAACGACGCCGATGTTCGTCTTGCACACAACCCTGACTGCAGCGTCCAGCAACGGCGGTGGGAGGATGGAATTGAACTTGTCGGGGAGCTCCACTTCCGAAAGCCTGTATTCGCCTTCAAGGCGGGCAAAGGAGAGTCGCACAACGAGGCTAGCTGCGCGATCGAGCGGCCGGTGCAGTGGGAGCGCCTCGTAAGTGAACTCGCGAATTCCGTTAGCGCCCATGATCTCCGTGGGTTCATATCCAACGATCCAGACGACGTCTCGGTCAGTAAGCGTTGGCTTCTCGAACAGGACTCGGGGGCCGCTTCCCGGTCGCCGAGTAACCATCACCCGAGGAGGCTGCTCGTCACACAGTTGTGTTCGGGTCTCTAGAACACGGGTGAGGAGGCATCCTTGCAGAGCAAACGTGGCCATCATGCAGAGGAGAGCAGTACCACACACACGTAGTCGCAACATCATGGTGTCCAACGCATCAATCTCCACGGCGGGCTGTGCCGATCCCCGCCGGGGCGAAGTCGTCTTCCGACCCGTCCCCTAGAGCCGGAATTCGCAACTGTTCCTCCTGGCCGATCAGCGACTGTCGGACTGCAATGCTCCCGACCGTCCGGGTCCGACGCTGAATGGTCATTCCGGCTGCAGCTAGAATAGGCATTCGCTGTTGCCTCCTTCTCCCCTTTTGAGGAATTCCCATGAACATTTCCATGTATCAGGCGAGCGTTCCGCGATTCGTCAACATCCTTGGCAACCTGTCGAGCATCCTCGACAAGGCGCAGGCCCATGTTGACGCCAAGAAGGCATTCGCTGTTGCCTCCTTCTCCCTTTTGAGGAATTGTTTGCCTGCATAAGCGGCAATGGAGTCGGACTGCGGCTGCCCGTCGCCACCGCGTCCGAGCTCCAGTTTTCGAGGGACAACGTCGTTCCGTTTCAGCCCCGCGGTGTGACAAGCACGAGGGAATGGATACAGATCGACCGGGCCGATGCGGCCGACTACGAGAAGGATCTTCCGCTGTTTCAGGCATCGGTCGAGTTCGTCAGAACCGGACGGACGCGCTAGGACAAGCGTCAAGTCGATACGCGAAGCAAATATCAAGGGCGAATGATCGCAGGTCGCAATGCGGGACCAGCGGTCCGGGCATCGCTCGGGCCGCCACCGCCGCGCCGCGGGCCTCCACCCATGGAGTCAGGATCGCCGCCCATGCCGCCGGGTCTCGGCCCATCCCAGAACTCGCAGACTGCGCCTGCAGCACGCCGGAAGCCACAAGTGTCGCAATGGCGAACCCCAGGCCGATAGCGAGTCAGCTCTTCTTTATTCCGCACCAGCCTTGTCGTAGCGGTTTGCTGTGTTCACCGGCGCATCACATCGGTGTTGAAGAGATAGCCTGCGCCGTGAACGGTCGAGATGATCGAGGTGGCGCCGCCACGCCGCAGGCGTCGCCGCAATCGGCTCACGTAGGAATCCACCGTGCGGCCGGACAGCCTCGCCTTGCCATCTTGGGTCATGAGGGTCGCGAGCTCCCCGCGGCTGATGGTGCGTCCCGCGTGTTCGACGAACGCCTTCAGCAGCGCGAACTCGAGGCCGGGAAGGTACGCGACACCACCGCCGGGCGCGATCAAGCGCCGGTCGATGAGATTGAGCTGCCAGCCTGCGAAACGCGCGCAGCCACGGGTCCGTGGTGGCTCCCTGGTTGCCAAGCGCGCGTCGATCAGGCGCGTGATCAGCGCCTCCAGCTCAACTGGCACGGCCAGCACATAGGTCGTGTCGCCGCTGCGCTCGGCTCGGGCGCGCGCGCCGGCCTGCCTGATTACGCGCATGATCGGGACACCTCGCGCAGTGTCCAGCCACTCGGCGACGTCGGCTGAGCTCCTGCCTTCGAAAGACATAACGCGGTCGGTCATTCGTATCCTCGGTTCTGTAAGCCGCCGCGCTGGACGCGGTCGGGAGGGCCGTCCCTGGGTGCTACCCGGCCACGGCCGCGCGAGACGTGCTGCGTGCCGTCCCGTCCACCATTCAGGGCCGCGGTGGTGGTGCTCCCGGCGTCGAACGCTGTTCGCGGAGCGCCGTCGCCGTGGCGACGACCAACGCCTTCTGCTGGGCGTCGAGGTTCGCATACAAGTTCGCCGCGGCGCTGTCCACCTTCGCCATCGCGGCTGCGACCGCGGCGCGCGAAGTCGTGCGGGCCGATTCAATCAGCGCGAGATCTGGCGTTTCCTTGGCCAGTTCGGTCGTCACCAGTGCCCGCAGCGCGTCGCGCGAAGTCTGCATCTGCGTGTCCAGAGTGGCGTCCTCGGCGTCGAGCACCAGCCAGAGTGCCTCCTGGCCCGCGGCGAGACCGAGCTTCGCGTGGAGCATATCGTCGAGCAACACCATGGCCAGCGGCGGCAGGCCGCCGGGCGGACCCATCGGCCCATGAGCCAGGGCGGAGCCCGCGGGTACCGCAAGGAATGAAGCAATCAGGAGAAACTGGCGCACCGCGGTGCGAAATGAGCGTGTCATGGTCGGTCCTTGCATTCGGTCGAGACGTCGGCAGGTGCTCGCACGAGTCCTGCCCCGGATGCGGAAGCGGGCGCGGAGCGTCCGGGAGTCGCGCTGCCGCGCTGGGGGTTTCGCGGCAGCCGCGCACATCTGAGGAGCGATCCGGCCCCTTCCACGCTGCCGATAATGGCCTCCCATATGGGATGCAATTGGGATGCATCTTGGACTCGCGCGGCGCATCGTGTGGGATTCCTGCCACCGATCGGGGAGAAATCTGGGAGTCGGACGCACAGCGCTTTCCAATGCCTTGTGCGCTGCCGGTACGGCCGTAACAATGGCCGCGGATGCAGGCGCCCCGGGAACAGCCTGCACCCCCTACCTTCCAGACCACCTAAGACGATGCGCTTCGGAATCACGCCCAAGCTCTTCGGCGCGATCCTACTCACGAACGTCGTGATGGCGGTGGTGTTCGGCCTCGCGATGCACTTCAGCCTGGAGCGAGGGTTTCGCGAGTACGTGGAGGCACGCGAACAGCGGCGCCTCGAGGCGCTCGCGCAGACACTGGCGACCGCGTATGCCGACCACGGGAACTGGGAGTTCCTGCGCGGCGACGAAGTGCGCTGGCAGGCGTTGACCCGGCCGGACCGGCCCGAGCACCGGCCCGAGCCGAAGGGACTGCGCGGCGCGCCGCGGGATAACGGCCTACCAGATCGCACGCGAGTGCGCCCACCTGGCGGTATGACGCCCGAGTCGGGTGCGTCACCGCCGCCACATCCAGGCCCCGCGTTCGGCGCCGGCCAGCTCCCCCCGCCCCCGCCCCACCGGCCCCCCCCGGGCCTGGTCCTGGTCGATGCGCAGCGGCAGCCCGTAGTGGGATCGGCGGCTGCCGTCGCCAATCCGCTCCTCGAGCAGCGAGTCGTCGCCAATGGAACGACAGTCGGGTGGCTGTTGCTGCAGGAACCCCCGTTTGCTGGCGCCGATACCCGCTTTCTCGAGCAGTTGCTGCGGACGGGCTGGATCGTCGCTGGACTCGCCCTTCTTCTCGCCGCCGCCGCCGCACTTCCGATCGCGCGAGGCCTGCTCTCGCCGATTCGGCGCCTGGCGCACGCGACCCATCAGCTCGCCGCAGGGGAGTACACGCTGGCGATCAAGCCCGAATCGCGTGACGAACTGGGTCAGTTGGTCGAGGACTTCAATCGCCTTGCGGCTACGCTGCGGGAGTCGGAGGCTACGCGTCGCGCCTTCCTGGCCGACGTGTCGCATGAATTGCGCACGCCGCTCGCCGTGTTGCGTGGCGAGCTTGAAGCGCTCCAGGACGGGGTCCGCGTCTGCACGCCCGAGGCGATCAAGTCGCTGCAGGCCGAAGTCGCCACGCTCGGCGCGCTCGTCGACGACCTTTACGATCTCGCAGTCGCGGATCTCGGCCCCGGCGCCTTCCAGTTCGAAGACGTCGACCTCGCGCGGCTCGTGACCGACGCTGTCGACACCTTCAGTGAACGGGCGGCCATGCTCCGGCTCACGCTGGACCGAAGCGGCATCGGGACGGCACCAGTCGTCGTCAGTGGTGACCCGCGGCGACTTCTGCAGGTGCTCAACAACCTGCTCGAAAACGCCATCCGTTACACCGATCCCGGGGGACGTGTCGCGATCGCGGTGCATGCCGAAGGTCGCGACGTGCAAATCGATGTGATGGATTCCGCGCCCGGTGTTCCGCTCGATGAGCTACCCAAGCTCTTCGAGCGCCTGTTCCGGGTCGAGCCCTCGCGCAGCCGGGCGTTCGGTGGCGCCGGGCTGGGGCTCGCCCTGTGCCGCGCGATCGTGATCGCCCATGGCGGGACGATCGAGGCCAAGCCGTCGCCGTTGGGCGGCGTCTGGATACGGACATGGCTGCCGCAAGGGCAGCGGCGGGAAGGTGAAGGTCGATGGCCGCCACAATCCTGATCGTCGAGGACGAGCCCAAGCTCGCCCGTGTGCTGGCCGACTTCCTGCAGGCGGCGGGCTTCGAGACCCGCTGCGTCGCCGACGGGCTGGCCGCGGTGCCCGAAGTGCGCGCGTCCTCGCCCGATCTCGTGCTGCTCGACCTGATGCTGCCGGGCAAGGACGGTCTCGCGATCTGCCGCGAGTTGCGCGCTTTCACGACGACGCCGATCATCATGGTGACCGCCCGCGTCGAGGAGATCGACCGCTTGCTGGGACTCGAGCTCGGCGCCGACGACTACATCTGCAAGCCTTTCAGTTCGCGCGAGGTCGTTGCGCGCGTGAAGGCCGTGCTGCGGCGGACGGGGCCGGCCGCGACCGACGCTGCCCCACGGCTGACGATCGACGCGGATGCGTTTGCGGTGTCGCTCGACGGCCGGCGTCTCGACCTCACGCCGGTCGAGTTCCGTCTGCTCACGACTCTCGCCGCGCAACCGGGGCGGATCTTCTCGAGAGATCAACTGCTCGATCGCGTCTACGACGACGGCCGTATTGTGCTGGACCGTACCGTCGACACGCATGTCAAGAACGTGCGCCGCAAGCTCGGCGAGATCGCGCCGGGTGTCGACATCATTCACTCGGTATACGGTGTCGGATTCAAGCTCGATTTGCCCGAGGCTTGAGCCGATCCGCGCCACTTCGCGCAACCCAAAATAGGACTGCAAAGGGTCCACCACAGCGAGTCATGCATCCCCAATGCAGACGTTCGCCACAACGTCTGCTATCCGGGAGCGTCTCCGTCTCAGATCGGCCAACACAACCGGTCACTCGTCGCGAAAAGAAGTCTCCCTCTAAGCAACGATTGCTCAGTACCAATAATCTGCGACACATCGCCCATCTCGTGGCAGGTCTTCGAAGCTCTCGAGCCCGTCGAAATGGTCAATGGGAATCTGCGCCACCGCCTCCGGTTCTGCCAGCCGCAGGTTCGACTGCGATGCGGCGGCGCCCTCTTCGTTAGGTTCCAGCGATCGCCAATATGCCACGCAGCCACATGCGGGGCAGAAATGAAACCCGATCGATTTGCCCCGGATGTAGGCTTGGGTCGGACCCGAGACACTCATGCCTTCGCCTTCAAAGTCATGGGCCCACAGCACGCCGTAGCGGCGACATATCGTGCAATTGCAACGGATAGGTAATCCAACCCCACGAGGTGGCTGCTGAGGCAGCGTATCACGGGTTGACGCGGGCGGGCCGACGGGGAGATGGAGTAGTTGGGCGTCGCCGTGGGGGTGTTTTCCCGCGTTGCGCGGGTGGCTCGCGCCCGCCGCGTGCGCGCCGGTTGTGCATGAGCGCCGCAGGCGCGAGCCGGCGCGTCGCCGCGCCAAGACGACGGACGGTCGGTGGTCTACCAGGCGACGCGCTGATCGAACTCGTAGGCCGGTGCCGGCTGGGCCTGGGGATCGATCGCGCGCTGCCCTGCGGGCGGCATTTCCCAAAGTGGCGGGCCACGGGCCGGCGCTACGGTGGGTGGCGTGATCGGCTCACCGAGGTGAACGAGGATGTCGCGCACGGTCGGGCCGTCGGTGATGAAGGCGATGATGCGCATCGCGCCGCCACAGTTGGGACACACGAGCGGGAAAACTTCGTAGATGCGGGCCAACAGCAGCGCCCAGGTGTAGCGGGCAGCGCGACGATGCGCCGGTTCGGCGGCGGGTTGCGGGTTGGGTGCGCGCGGCGCGGTGGTCGCGGCTGGCGCGAGGGCGGTGACCGCAGTGCGCAGAGGTGAGTTGGGCGCCAGCACGCCAAAGTAGCGGTGGCGATGGATCCGCGGTGGCGGCACCAGCGCCGCCATCCGGTCGAGCAGTTCCAGCGGCGTCAGGACCAGCGGGCGGTTCCGCCCGGACCGGGTTTGGCGCTGTCGTAGAGAAGAAGGTGGCCATCGAGTTCGCGCAGTCGTTCGAGGGCGAACGGTGGCCGAGCGCAGTAGCGCAGCAGCCGCTCGCGCCCGGCGCGGTCGGCGGCCTCGATGCGCACCGAGGCGTCCACGGAGAAGCCACCGCCGTGTTCCCATTGCCCCATCGCCTGCGCATCGCATCCTCGACAAGGCGCAGGCGCATGTCGACGCCAGAAAGCTCGATCCTGCCACACTGACTAACTATCGCCTGTTCCCCGACATGCTGCCCATGAGATCGCAAGTTCAAATCGCCTGCGATACAGCCAAAGGCGCGGTCGCGCGCCTGGCCGGCGTGGACATCCCGGTGCACGAAGACAACGAGAAAACGCTGGCCGACCTGAAGGCGCGCATCGCCAAAGCCATCGCTTTCATACAGACCACTACACCGGGGCAAATCGACGGCACCGAAGACAAGGAAATCGTGATCAAACGGGGCGACAAGGAAACGCGCTATCAAGGCATGCAATTCCTGCTCGGCCAGGCACTGCCGAATTTCTATTTTCATGTCGCCACCGCATACAACATCCTGCGCCACAACGGCATCGAGATCGGCAAGCGCGACTACCTGGGCAATCCTTAGGCGACCTCGGTGCCGATGCAATATGACGGTATCGATCCCAGTCATCCAAGCTTCGAGGCGCTGGCGCCCTACGACCAACTCCATGGCCGCGGACTGGAAGCGACGGGGGAAATCGCCAAGCTGGCGGGAGATCTTTCGATCTCTCACCGGCCGATCGACGCACTTGAGTTAGGGTCTAGCCCTGAGCGCTTCGGTTGGGTGCGCGCCCTTGAAACTCGCTGGCAGCGCTCGCCCGCTCAGCCGACAGCGATGGCACCGGGCTGGTTGGCAGCACGGTGCAGGGCGAATTCGCGGACCTGTTCCGGCGAGATCGGACGGCTGACCAGATATCCCTGCACCTCGTCACAATTGCGCTCGCGCAGAAAGCGAATCTGTTCCAACGTCTCGACACCTTCTGCCACGACCTTCAAACGCAGATTGTGGGCCATCGCAATCACGGCGGAAACGATCGCAGCATCGTCGGGGTCGACCGCGACATCGGCGATGAACGACCGATCGATCTTCACACTCTCGATGGGAAACTTCTTGAGTCGTGAGAGCGATGAGTAGCCGGTGCCGAAATCGTCGATCGATACATGTACTCCCATCGCCTTGATCTCGAGCAGCGTCTCGGCGGCGCGCTCCGGGTGTGCCATCATCATGCTTTCGGTGATCTCCAACTCAAGCAGATCCGCGGGCAACTCGGTCTGGGCAAGGGCATGTGCAACCTCGATCACGAGGCCGCCGTCGACGAACTGACGGGCCGAGAGGTTGACCGCGACCCGAATGGGGCCAGGACCCTCCGTACGCCACTGGCAAGCCTGAGCGCACGCCTGGTGCAGTACCCAGCGCGCGATCTGACGGATGAGGCCGGAATCCTCGGCCAGCGGGACAAATGCTCCCGGCAGCACGAGGCCGCGCTCGGGGTGCTGCCAGCGCACCAGCGCCTCGACCCCGGTGAGCGCGCCGGTCCGGATCGAAACCTTTGGTTGGTAGAGTAGCAGCAGCTGGTTGCTGTCGAGCGCCCGGCGAAGGCTTGCTCCGAGGACCATTCGCTCCGTTGCGGGCCGGGCGCCCACCTCGGAGACAAACGCGAGGCTGTTGCCACCGGATTCCTTCGCGCGGTACATCGCGACGTCGGCGTTCTTGAGCATAGTCGCCGCATCCTCGCCGTCGTTGGGAAACATTGCGACCCCGATGCTTGCGCCGAGTCGGCACTCCTGCCCGTGCAGCATCAACGGCTCAGACAACGCCTCAAGCAGGCGCAGCCCGAATTCATTGACGTCGACCTGATTGGCGACGTCTTCGGCGAGTACGATGAACTCGTCGCCTCCCAGCCGGGCTACCGTGTCGGTGTCCCTGATCGCTTTCGAGAGCCGCCGCGCCATCACCTTGAGCACCTCATCGCCGGAAAGGTGGCCGAACGCGTCATTGACGTCCTTGAAGCGGTCAAAGTCCACGAACAATAAGGCGATGGCGCGGTCATGGCGACGCGCGACCGCGAGTGCATGATCCAGCCGTTCGAAGAATGCTGTTCGGTTGTACAGACCCGTCAACGGATCGAAGCGGGCAAGCCGGCTGATGTTCGCCTCGATGAGCTTTTGCTTCGTGATGTCGCGCCCGATGCCGCGATATCCGAGGAATGTGCCGTTCTCAGCGAAGAGCGGTTCGCCGCTGATCGAGACGTAGCTCCCGCCGCCGTCTTCCCGTGGCCGACGCAGAACGACGTCGCGGAACGTTTGGTGCGCCTTGAGACACCGACGGTGCGCTTCCCATCCATCGTCGGGGGGCTCGACCTGCGGCAGCTCCCACGGCGTTCGACCAAGGTGTGTTTCGATAGTTGCTGCGACAGGGTCGGCGAGATTGCCGCTGACCGCAGTGAAGCGGAACTCCGAATCCTGGTTCCAGTGCCAGTCCGAACCGAGCAACATCAGACTGTGGAAACGGGCCTCGCTCGCGGTCAGCGCCGCCATCCGTTTCCGCAGTATCGCCTCAGGCGTGTTCTTGTGTTGTGCCTGCCGCTCGCGATCCGGCAATTCCGATGACCACTTGTCTTGTGACCGTGCGAAGAGATAGCGCGTTTCGCTTCCAGCGACGACGGCTTCCGGCGCGGGGCTGGCGCGGCCAAACCATCGCAAATGGCGGCGCAACAGGCTATGCAGCTTTTCCACGATTCGTCGTTAGCAGCGTCGTTCCGATCCGGCATTCGCGACGAGCAAGTGCGCTGCAGACATATTTCCTTGCACACGTGCAAGCGGCGTTTATCGATCGGGCGGATAGCGCCTCCGAAGACGCCCTAGCAGGATCAATCTGCGCGAGAAAAGTGTTCGCATCGCATCGGTCATGAACGCGATCGGCACCGCGCGCCCGGACTTCGTGGCCAGGGTGTTTGGTGCCAAATTCGCCGGGAACGGGGTGAATTCGCATACTGGGAAGGTGCAACCGTTGCACCATATGCAAGAAGCGCGCCAGAGGACCGGTGGGCCTCCCACGCCTGAGGTCAGCGCGACGGTCTTGCCGTCGTACTGAGCATCCGTTGCGATGTCGCTACTGCCTTGTCGATCACCGCGAACGACGTCCAAACGAAGTCGGATTGTTGCTCGAGTGGCGTGTTGAGACGCAGCGTATAGGTTGCTGTGGACGACAGGAGCGTTACGGCACGCCCGGCGTTGAACGCACTCGCGGGAACAACCAGGGTCTTGATCGGCATGGTCGGATGCTTGTCGCTCGCCGGCAGGTACAGCGCGCCGAAGCACCTTTGCGTGTTGCTCGGTACGTCGTTGACCGATGAAACGGGATGGTAGTCGGTCACCATCTTGACGAAGCGCGGTTTGCGTCCGATGTGTTCCACGCTGATCTCGATGTGGTCGACCATGAGCCTGCGGAGCCGCCTCACCACGGCCACGGTCCATTGGGAATTTTCGTTTTCCCGAAGGGCAATCAATGAACCCGGGATCAGGCCGTTCAGATCGGAGGTCTGACCGCGCATGCGACATCCAGAATCGCTGCGGTCCTTGACTTGCCATGCCTGCGGTCTCGCGCCGAATGTGGTCGCGATCGAAAATGGCGCAAGACCGGCGGCGCCCAGCATGGAGGTCGAAATGCGCGTATGTCCACTGGTCGGGCATATGGTGATTTCCTCGAGCTGCGCCGCAAAAGTCGCCCTCTGCTCCTTTTTCCCCTGCGCCTCCTCGCGCAGCATTTGGACAATGTGCGGAAGACCGGAGATTGCCTGTACCGAATAGGCGACAGGCTTGCGATCGCCGCGCCTCGTGATGTAAACCGGATCCGGCGCAAAGAGCATTCTGAGCTTGGAGAGCAGCGCGTTCCGGCCGTCCCGTTCCGTCGATACCGGCGAATCGGGAGCCGTGGGCGCGTCATTCAGCGCTGCGACTTCTTTGTCGATCGCTCCCATCAATGGCGCAGTATCAAGATGCACGAAGTCTCCGCTCTCCCCGAGGAAGAACCGTTTCGGTCCTTCCACGCTGCGGAGATCCACCACGAATCCATTGCGTTCACGACGAGTCCCGTCGTTGGCGCCGGTGGACTGCAATGTCAGCAAACCGCACCAGCGTCCAAACCAGTTGCTCGCCCAAAGCAATTCGCGCGGCGAAAATTGACCGGTGTTCATCGCACCAACCAAGAGTATCTGGATGAACTGCTGCTCGATCGTTTGCTTGGGTGCAGACTTGTCCTCGGGAAGGCCGCGCGGCACGCAATCATTCGCCAAGCCTTGCGCCTGCGCAGTTTGGTATGCCGCGTGGAGTTGCCGCCATTGCTCAGAATTGCGCTTCTTGTAGCGAAAGAGCCGCAGCAGGAGTTCCACCTGCCGGTGGCGGAACAACTGAACCAGGACCAGTCCTGCACTATTGCGCCAGGACTTGTCGGCCGAATGCTCGATGTGTCCCAGGAAGCATTCGTAGACCTGCGCGAACGACCGGCTTAACCGCAGCGCGGAAATGAAGAATCTACGATCGAGCGAGCGTAGTTGCGCATCGCCTTCGGCGTATTGGACTAGCAGTCGCTTGCTGATCTGATGTGCATGCCGATCGAAGATGAGCAGTGCGCCGAGCTGGTGTTCGTCGGGTTCGCGATTCGACACAAGCCTCGAGAGTGCTTCGCACAGGAGCTTCTGCGCCGCGATTGGATCCTGGCGTGGCAAGGACCGGCAAAATTCCTCCTCCGCCGTCCTGCCGCGCAGTTCAGAGGGTGGGCCACCTTCAGGCGTCGACGTACGCGTTTCCATGGGCAAGCTCGCCATTCGGCGAATAACGGATCCTCGGCCCTTGGCAACAGCATAAGTCGTGCCACCGGCTCCTTTTCAATCGCCGGGACCTCTTGCCCCGGGCACCCATCGATTGCCGCGGAAGTCGACGCCAGTCCACGCTATGCGACTCGGCACCCAAGCCGCCCCCCCCGCAAGCCGCGTGGCATCCGCTTCTGCCAGAAGCGTATGCCTGGTCCTGGCCGCGAACTGTCTGACGCTCCAATGGGTAATGCGGCAAGACTTCCCTTCCACGCCTACATCGGGCCAAAGGGATTCGGCTGACGCTTACGTCAGGAAGCTTGCCAAATCTTCGCGTTCTTATGCTACTTTCCCATGACCCTACGTTCCGTCGCAGTAGGGGCCCGAAGAGCAGCGAGTGCGCCAATGCCCCATCAGATCATGTATTCCTCTCAAGCAACGGAGCCCATGACGGTCACCGGCCTCGAGGAAATTCTCACGGATGCGCGAACCGGCAATCAAACGCGCAACGTCACCGGCGCACTGGTCTATGTCGACGGTGTGTTCTTTCAGATCATCGAAGGCGACAAAGACGTCGTATACAAATCTGATGGCAAGCATCGCGAGCGACTCCAGGCATCACTCCGTCAAGGTCTTCTACGAGGCTGAAGTCGATGTGCGGGCTTTCGAGTCTTGGAGCATGGCTTACCTCAGCCCGACCGCCGAGCAGATGGCGAAGTGGGCAGGGCTCCCTGGCACTGCCACGGTCGAAGAGCTCTTGGCCGATGTCAATCGCGGCCCGCATCGGGTACCCCGGATTCTCGTTAGCATCCTGAATGCGTTGGTGCAGTGAGGCCCGTGCGTTAAAGGCGGGCGCTTGCGGAACTGGCGCTATCGGATTGATTTGGCCTAATGATCGGAAAAGGTGCAGGGTATCCTGATTCTTAGCACGGCCGCTGCCATCGGGCCCGCACCGAGCTAGCCCGTTCGACTGTTCGACGCGGTACTTCGCCGGACGCGGTTCGCCTTGCGAGAACGTTGCACCGGTGCCGATCCCGCGTCGCCGGCTAGCAACCGACCTTCTCCGTCCTTTCCCGCGCGCGCCATCCGGCGCCGACTCCTCACGTATTGCGCATCGCCATTCAGGATTGATCCTGGTCAATTTTCCACGTCGGCGATTGGGGTAGCGTCGTCCGAGAAGGATGTGAATCAGGAGAGCGGACTTCCAGGCTCGCAGCCGGTTTGCACCGGCGGATGGGTACGAGGGCATGCCCCGCATTCTTGCAAGCGCGGGGACGGGAGAGTTGTATGTTCGATATGCCGGTCAGAAGCGTCATGGAGCGACGAAAGGCTATCAAGGCGGCGCCTGGGACCCTCGTCACCAAAGCTGCCATGCTGATGGCAGCCAAGAACGTCGGCGCGGTCATGGTAGTCGAGGATGATCGTCTCGTCGGTATCTTTACCGAACGCGACATCGTCTTTCGCGTCGTCGCGCGGGGACTTGACGCGGATGCCACGCGGCTTGCCGACGTGATGACCCTCGCACCGCACACTGTCGGCCCGGACAAGCCCTTCGGGTACGCATTGTTAGTGATGCAGCAAAACGGGTTTCGCCACCTGCCCGTCATCCAGGACGGCAAGCCCATCGGGATCGTTTCGTCGCGCAGCGCGATGGACCCCGAATTGGAGGACTTCGCGTCTGAAGCACACAGGCGAAAGCACTTCGGGGCGGGACGGTAGCCACACGCTTCACCAGTCGACCGGTCGGGCCGCGCGATCATCGGAATGCGCACCAAGCTCACGATCCTGATTGTGGTCACATGCCGCGGTCGGTGTGCTCGCGGGCTGCATCGCGCACGAAACTACGCCCGACATTGCGGTGGCCACGATCGCCGGCTATTTCGCGGTGCTGGCCGAGCGATCGCATATGCTATTGCTGGCGTACCGCCCTGGGAGTGCGTTTGAGCCAGCCTCGAACGATGCCGGCGAAGAAGCGCCAAAGAACTAGAGATTCCGGGAAGTGCGGGTGAACCGATTGCCCGCTGCTTCGAACGCCTGATCACGCATCGCCGGCTCCGCGGCGAGCCTGTTGTCGTTGCGCGCGACGCGCACGTTCGACAACGTTCGGCGCGTGCTGTCGCCGCGCAAGTACCGGCCGCACGTCGGATCCTCGGCCGGCACCGCCAACGTGGCGCCGGTCGATGTCCGATCCGCCCGCGGACGAGCGCGGGCGGCGGACAACGGACGGCTAGTTGAACGCGTTTACGATGGACCCGCTCACGGTGACCGGCGTCGAGCCCGGCGGCGATCCCTTCCTGTAGACGCGAACGTCATACGTATACGTGAGGTCGTTCGTGTTCAGGTCGTCCATCGGGAAGTGGTTTGCCGAGAACTGCCGCCGTGGAAACTGCGCGGACGAGCCCGCCGCGTTGGACCCCGTGATGACGACACTGTCGTCACGAAACTCGTAGTCGGGGCTCTCGACAAGCATCCAAGCAAGCGTGACGCCAGACAGCTTCTTCTGCATCCGGAATTCGTTGCCGCTAAGAGTTGCTACGGGCTGCCCGGCCGCGTTCGGCGCGACCCGTACGTAGGTCCAGCACCAGGATGAAAACACGCAGGTGTCACGGTTGTTCGCCGTTGGATTTTGCGCGGTAGCGCCCTGGATGCCGCCAAGCAAACCCGCCGCGACGAACACTCCGATTACAGTCTTGCGAATCATTGTCAATCCCCCTATCTATGTAACGCCTACTGCCAACCGAGGCCAGCTATCGACCTGCGCCGCTTAATTGGGCTCAAGATATCAAATATTTGACCCGTTGGGCAGTTCTTCTGTCAAGAATCAATCGTGCTGCCGGGCCAATCGGGGCGCGTTGGCGTGGATTCAATCGCCGCTGAAATCGTGCTGGCGGACCCTGCGGAGGGCGGGACTCGGGCGTGCCGCCGACTCCGCGCGGATCGCGCCCATCCTCCATTGTGCTGAGCTAGGAGCCTGTCGGACTTACTTTCGCGCATGCGTTGCCGGTCAAGAAGCGATGGATGCAAGGCGCGAGGCGCAGCGAATATCGGGAATATTCGTAAGCCGAGCAACGCAGCAGACGCGCTTTTTGACCCGCAACCCGGAGGGACGGCGCGCTTTGGCGGCATTTCTTCGTTGTTCGCCCTTGCCATAGTCCCGCTATGGCTTCGGGCTCACGCCTCGAACTACCGCCAAAGCGCCTCCGTCGCATACGTGAAAGTAAGTCCGACAGGCTCCTAGATCACCAGCTGGTCTGGGTGTTCGAAACCGAGAAAGCGCTCAACGATTTCGTCAACTCCGGCTGGGAGTTTGGCGGACAGGCGACCGCGGCGGCGAAGGCCGGCGACAAAGGTACCGCCTACCAGGGCGCGGTCGCCGTGGGACCGGGGGTCTGGCTTTACGGGTCACGGACAAAGGCCTGGCGCTGGAGGGGACCAAGTATTACAAGGACAGTGATCTGAACTGAGACGCACGCTCGAGACCCCAACCAACTGAAGTGGGGCGATGAACAACGTGCTGGAGATCCCGGCCCCGCCCGACATGCTCGATCGCCCCGCGCGCGCCTAACTTGTGTCGCGACCGTGAGCTCCCACGCGGGCGGCCACACCCGCCGACATGTCACGCCGGGGCCGTCGCAAGCGCTATACGCAGGCGCCGGCCATCTTCGGGAACGAAGCGTCCGCGATCGAGCGAGAAGGCTCGCACCGACACTCGCAGCCGCCAATCGGATGCGCGGCGCTCGATGCGATACACGTGGTAAGTCGCGTACCGATCGACTTTGTCGCCGATCGCCGATCCAGAGGGCACGCCGATCGCGAGGTTCCGGCCGCGTCGCGCATCGAGGTACGTGGCGGCGGAAAAATGGGCATGACCATGCAGGACCAACTCCGCTCCGCGCCGGGCGAGCACGTCGCGCAGCGCGGCTCCATCGAGCAAGGATTTGCGCCAGCCCACGGTGCGCGCTGCCGGAGGATGATGCAGCAGCACGACGCGGAACAGGCTGGAGCCGGCGGTTTGCTCCAGGATGCGATCCAGCCGCCGGAGTTGGCCTTCCCCCAGACGTCCGGTGGCCAGGAAAGGCGCCGAGGGCCGCGCTGTCGACAAGCCGATCAGGGCCACGTGGCGCCGTATCCGCAAGCTCGGAAACGCATCGTCGGAGCCCGTGATCGCACCAGCGTCGTCTCCCTGCAGGTAGGCCGACCACTGCGCAAACGTCTCCCGCCACGATTCGGGGGCATACGCGTCGTGATTGCCGGGAACGACGGTGATTCCTTCCGGCCGACCCAGGCGCGCGAGCCAGGTTGCGGCCTCGCGGAACTCCCGTGGAAGACCCAGATGCGTGAGGTCGCCGGTCACGGCGATGTGGTCGGGATGTTCTGCCTGCAGATCGGCGCGCAGGGCGTCGAGCACATCGGTCCGATGCTCGCGGCGGCGCCGAACTCGCCACGAAACGTATCCGAGGATCCGTTTGTCGAGCAACGTGCGCAGGCTCATCCCGTCGAGAGAAGTCAGGTGCAGATCGGACACGTGCGCGAGCACGAAGTCGGCGTCCGATGGCACGATAGGACGCTCTCCCGCATCGATCTCGAGCTCTACCGTGCCCATGCGGCTAGTATATGATGCGGCGCTGCTGCCAACCAACCGAAGTTCCCTCGGTTCTACCTCGAAGACAACATGCTGCATGCAGTGGTGCTGGGGAACAGCCCGGTCCGTCTGTGGGGCCTCACTCCCGCCGAGCGGATAGAACGTCAATTGCGTGGCGAAGGCATCGTCCTGTGGCGGAAGGACCTTGACGCGTTGCCAGCGGATTGCACGTTGCTCATGCTCCGCGGCGACTGCCTCTACGACGCTCGCGTGCTCCGGGGACTCGTCGCGGTACGAAACGTGTTGTTGGAAGTCGATGCAGCCGGCCGATCCTTGCCGGTGGCGGCCCATGTAACCGCCGAACGCGCCCCCGCGTTGGGCGAACTGTTGAGCGGCAGACCGCCGCGGTCCCCGGTGACGGGCGTCGCCGCGGTGACCATCGAACAGGTGGCGCAGGGATTCGAGGCAGGACTGCTCAAGCTGGATCGCCCCTGCGTCCTGCCGGTCACGGCGGAGCATCGGCGCGCGCTCGAGGAGCTTACGTTTTCCGGCGCCTACAAGGGCGTCACGGATCTCGTCACCAAGTGGCTGTGGCCGATTCCGGCACAGTGGGTCACCCGGTGGTGCGTCCGCATGAGGATCACGCCCAATCAGGTTACCGCGGTCAGCCTGCTGTTGGTCGTTGTCGCCACTGTGCTTTTCGCCCGCGGCGAGTTCGGCTGGGGACTGCTGGCGGGTTGGATCATGACCTTCCTCGACACCGTCGACGGCAAGCTCGCGCGCGTCACGGTAACGTCGACCCGGCTGGGAAACATTTTCGACCACGGCATCGATCTCATCCATCCGCCCATCTGGTACGTGGCCTGGGGCGTGGGCCTCGCGCTCGACCCCCCGGTCGTCACCGGCGTCCCCCTGGTCCTGCTCTATCTCATCCTGCTCGTCGGGTATGTCGGCGGCCGCCTTTGCGAGGGCGCGTTCCAACGCTGGATTGCATCGTTTTCCATCTTCACGTGGCGCCCTTTCGACTCGTATTTCCGGTTGATCGTCGCGCGGCGCAATCCGAACCTGATCATGCTCACCCTGAGCCTCGCCATCGGCCGGCCGGACCTTGGCCTGCTGGCGGTCGTCGTGTGGACCCTGCTGTCGACAGCGATTCTTCTGGTGCGTCTGCTGCAGGCCAGTCGAGCCCGGCGCCAGCGGGGAACGATCAGGTCCTGGCTCACGGAGATCGGCCAGACGGTGGATGAGCGCGTTCTGGCCGTGCGCGTGTTCGCACACGCTCCCACCGCGCGCAAGGCCTGATGGGATCTGCGTCATGCGGGGGATAGATGCCGGGGCGCGCGATTCCGCATCGCGCCTGACGGCGCTGCAGATCGGCGTCGTGCACAATCCTCGAAGCGGGGCGAATCTCACTGGCGCGGCGTCGATGCGCCGCGTATTCGGCGCTCATCCGGACGTTCTGTGCCGCGATGTCTCCGATCCGGTTGCCGTCGCGCAGGTGTTGCGCGAAATGGCGGAACACGGCGTCAACGCCATCGCGATCAGCGGCGGCGACGGCACCGTCAGCGCGGTTCTCAACACCGTCTTCACGCACAATCCGTTCCCCCGCCTGCCGCTGCTTGCCGTGTTGCGCGGTGGCACGGCCAACATGACGGCCGGCGACGTCGGGACGCAGGGCGGCCACAACCACGCGCTGAAGTCGCTGATCGAATGCGCCGCTCGCGGTGGCGACGGTCTGACCGTGATCGAGCGCCCGGTCATGCGGATCGACCCGGGCGCGGGACGGGCGCCCATCTACGGGATGTTCTTCGGCGCCGCGGCGATCGCGCAGGGCATCGAATACTGCAAGCGCAATGTGCACACCCTCGGTTTGCGCGGAGAAATCGGGCCGGGAGTCACGATGGCACGCTTCGTCATCGCCATGGCACGCGGCGAACGCGCCATCGTCGCACCCGTGCCGATCACCGTGGCGGTCGACTGGGCATCGCCCACGACCTTCGACTGCGAGATCATGTACGTCACCACGCTGGAGCGGCTGGTCCTGGGCCTGCGTCCCTACTGGGGCGAAGAGATTGCGCCGCTGCATTACACCTGCGTTCGCGCGAGTCCGCGCCACTGGTTGAAGGCGCTGCCCGGCCTCCTGCGCGGCCGGCGCAACCGGTACGTTACGCCGGCGAACGGATACGAAAGCCGCAACGCGCACCGGCTCGAGGTCGTGCTCGACAGCGCGTTTTTCGTCGACGGCGAGATCTTTTTCCCAACGATTGGCACGCCGCTGGCAATCGGGAGCGGCGGGACCGCGGCGTTTCTGAAGCTGCGATGAATGCTCCGCTGGAAGCAGTTGTCGAAAGCCACTTGGCGGCGCGCGCTCCGGGATCCGTGGTCGCGCTCGGCGATGTCCTGCGCCGGCGCTTTGGATCGCACACCCAGGCGGTGCTCTTCTACGGCTCCTGCCGCCGGTCGAACGACGACACCGGCGGCATCGCCGACCTCTACGTATTGGTCGACGCGTATCGCGCGGCCTACGGGAGCTTGCTGCCGGCGCTGGCGAATCGCGCGCTGCCGCCGAATGTCTACTATCTCGAGCTGCCCTTTGCCGGCCGGACCGCGCGCGCAAAGTATGCGGTGGTGTCTTTGGACCAGTTCGAGCGTGGCATGGCGCACTGGTTTCATCCCTACCTGTGGGGCCGGTTTGCGCAACCTTGTGGGCTGCTGTACGCCGCCAACGATACGGTCCGTCGGCGCGTGGTCCGGGCACTCGGTGCCGCCGTCGAAACCTTTGCGGCGCGGACGCTGCCCCGGTTGCCGGCCGAGTTCGACGCCGAGGCCCTGTGGACGCGCGGCTTGCGGCTCACCTATGCGGCGGAGCTGCGCTCGGAGCGCCCGGCAAGGATTCGTGCGCTGTATGCTGATGCGGCGGCCGAGATGGAGGCGCTGCCGCACGCGTTGGCCCGGAAGCAGGGGTGGGAGCTCAGCCCAGCCGGGCGTTATCGCAATCCAAGTACCCGGTGGGATCGCTGGTCCAGCGCCTGCGGGTGGGCCGTGTGCCGCGTGCAAGGCAAGGCGCTCAGCATTCTCCGCCTGCTGAAGGCTTCGTTCACCTTCGACGGCGGATTGCCGTACCTCGCCTGGAAGATCGAGCGACACTCCGGCGTGAAGACCGAGATCACACCCTTCATGCGTCGTTTTCCGCGACTGGGGGCCGTCGGCGCGCTCTGGCGGACGTGGCGCCTGGGCGGATTCCGGTAGACGTCGCTGCCGGCGTGATCGTGTGTCCGACCTCGTCCACCTGCAGTTTCGGTGCGGCTGGAACAAGCCCATGAACATGAGACGGCCTCGATCCCGAGCGCTTCAATCCGGAGCAATCGACGGCACGCGCGGCGGCCGGCGCGCGCGATTCCCTGGAACCAACGGATGACCCAACCTTCCCGTTTCCCAGATTTCTTCGTCGCGGGCGCGCCGCGCTGCGGCACGACGTCGTTCTGCCGCTATCTCGCGCGAAACCCGCAGATATGCTTCTCGCAGCCGAAGGAGCCCCACTACTTCGCGCGGCTCAGTCAGGACCCCTCACCGATCGACCTCGAGCGGGACTACCTCGATCGCTGTTTCGCCCACCATGGTCCCGGGCACCGCGCCGTGGGCGAGGGATCCGTGTCATACCTCTACCTGCCCGAGGCGATCGAACGGATCCGGCGCATCAATCCCCACGCGCGGTTCATCGCACTTGTCCGCGATCCGTTTGCGATGCTGCCTTCTTATCACCTTCGGATGCGGTTCCTGCTGCAGGAGGACGAGCCGGACTTCGGGAAAGCCTGGGCGCTCGAGCCGGCGCGCGCGCGCGGGGAGGAGGTCCCGAAGCATTGCCTCGACGCCCGGCTGCTGATGTACAGCGAGGTCGCGAAGTTCGGTGCGCAGGTGCAGCGGCTGTTCGACGTCGCGGGGCGGGATCGATCGCACATCGTCGTCTTCGACGATCTCATGGCCGATCCGCTCGGCGTCTACCGGCGCGCCCTGGAGTTCCTGCGCGTCGACTACGACGGCCAGACACACTTCGAGCGAAGATACGAAAGCCGCATGTATCGGTACCGCTGGCTGCAGCGATTACTGTACGTGCCGGCGACGCGCGGCGGGAAGATGATCGACACGTTGCAGCGCCGCAGCCGGAAGTACAATGCGGATGGCTCGAGTCGCCGGAGCTTGATCAAGCGGGTGACGGGCTGGAACAAGATCCCCGCGTCGCCGGCGCCACTGACGGCGCAGATGGCCGCCATCGTGCGCGAGACGCACCAATCCGACGTCCTGCTTCTGTCTCGTCTGCTCGGCCGCGACCTGGGCCATTGGCTCGCCGGATGAACGGGTTGTGCATCCACCTGCTAATATTGCATTTCCCCTGTTGGAGTAGGCCGATGGCGGGTGACCCCAAGCCGAAGCGAGCGGAGCAATCCGTCAGGCTGTTCCGGAATGATTTCCTGGAAGCGCTGACGCACGTCCATCCGATCGTTCCGCTGCTGTTCTGGGGCCCCGTTGCCGCCTACCTCTTGTGGAGGAGCCGGGCCCTCCACGACCTTCCGGCGGACGGCCTGCTGGCGATCGGCGCACTCGGTCTCGTCGTCTGGACGCTGACCGAGTACTGCCTGCATCGATTCATCTTCCACTACCCGGCGCAGAGCCGGATCGGCAAGTACCTCGTGTTCCTGTTCCACGGCGTGCACCACGCCACTCCCCGCGACAAGACCCGCCTGGTCATGCCTCCTGCGGGAGCCGTCATCGTGATGGTGGTGCTGTACCAGATCTTCCGGCTCGCGGTGCCCGCGCCGTGGATCGAGCCGTTCTGCGCGTTCTTCATCATCGGCTATCTGGTGTACGACTACATCCACTATGCCACGCATCATTTTCCGATGACCTCGCCGCTGCTGCACTTCCTCAAGGTCTATCACCTGCAGCATCATTACGGGGCCGAGGGGCTGCGCTACGGCGTCAGCTCGCCGCTGTGGGACCTGGTGTTCGGCACCTTCCCCCCGAATGCGCGCGCGCGCGGCGGCTGAGTTCGCCGCCGCGCCCAAAGCGAGCGCCCTCGTCCGGGCGATGCACGCGCCGGTCGACCGTGCCGTTCTTCGAACGTGGACTCGTGCCGCGGGATGTTTGCTGGTGGCCTTCGCGCTGGCGTCGCCCGCGAGCGGCGCGTCGGAGCGCGCCGTCACGGAAGAGGTCCGCGGCCTGTGGGTCGACAGCCGGGAGGCCGACAAGCAGAAGGTGGCGGTGTGGATCGAGGATTGCGACGGCCTGCTGTGCGGGCGCATCTACTGGCTGAAGAAGCCGCTGTCGAGCGGGGAGCCCAAGCGCGACCGGAAAAATCCCGACGCGGCGCTGCGCGAGCGCCCGCTGTGCGGATTGACGATTCTCACCGGCTTTCGGCGCGCGAATGAGAACACCTGGAGCGCGGGCCGGGTCTACAATCCCAATGACGGCCGGACCTTCAGCAGCACGATGCGCCTGGAGAACGACGGCTCGCTCAGTATTCGCGGTTACGTGGGCGTTTCACTCTTCGGCAAGACCGTGCAGTGGGTGCGCCCGTCGGACAAACTGGAGCACTGCGGCTGAGGCAGCGCGGGCGCTATCAGGAACCTGTTGCCGCCAACGTCGTGGGCGAGGGCCGCACGCCGTCGATGTCGGCCACCAGGGATGCCGTGCCGTCGCCCATCCGATAGACGCGATCCGCGACATCGACCAGCGGCGACTGATGCGATATCGCGATAATGGTCAGCTCGCCGCGCAATTCTTTCAGCGTTTGGCAGATCGCCGCCTCCGTTTCCGGGTCGAGCGCGCTGGTGGCTTCGTCGAGGATCAGCAGGCGCGGCTTGTGCACGAGGGCGCGCGCAATCGCCACGCGCTGGCGCTGGCCTCCGGACAGTTTCCCGCCGCGCTCGCCCACGACGGTTTCCGTGCCCTCCGGCAGGCCGGCAACCAGGTCCCAGATTCCGGCGGCGCGCAGGGCGGCCTCGGCATCGGCTCGGGTCAACTCCGGATCGCCCAGCGTCACATTGTTGCCAACGGTATCGTGCAGCAGAACCGTATCCTGCGGCACATAGCCGATCATCCGGCGCCACGCGCGCCAGTCGACGCGTTGCAACGGCAGATCATCGACCCAGATTTCGCCTTCCTGCGGTCGCAAGAGCGCGGTGACGAGATCGACCACCGTCGTCTTTCCGGCGCCCGACGCGCCGACGATAGCCGTGATTCCGCCCGCCGGTATCGTGAGCGCCACGTTGCGCAGGACCCAGCGATCCCGATACCGGAATCCGACGTTCTCGAACCGGATTGCATGCCGCAGCTCGGGCGTGACGCCCTCCGGCGGATTCTCGCTTTCCTTCCTGGCTCCGTCGATCGCGGACTGAAGCGACCAGTAGGCGCTCTCGCTCGTGACCATCTTCTGATACTCGCGCTGCATGCGACTCAGGTACAGCAGAACGCGCACCAGCAGGAATGCGAGGAGCATCACCGACGCCAGCGACATTCCGAACCGCACCAGGGCAACATAGAGACCCGTTGCGATCAGGATGGCCAGCATCGGCTCCTGCAATGCCCGCAGCGCTTCCTTGCTGAAGATCTCCTTTTGCAGCGCGTGGTTGAGCTTCGTCGTGTCGCCTTCGAGCAGCGCATTGGCGAATTTCTCGCGGGCCATCGCCTTGAGCGGCTTGACCGACTGCAAGTTGTCGGAAAGCCGCGCGAGGAGAGAGCGCAGCAACCTTGTCTGCTTCGCGCCCGCGCGGCGGGACATGTGCACCAGGCGATTCAGGAGAAAGACGAACACGGTGCCGGCGGTAAGCGCGACCAGCGTGGCCTGCCATGAAACGAGCAACGCGACCGTCGAGTAGACCACCGCCTGGATGGCAAGGGCGATGACGGTCGCGCCGTACAGATACGATTCCGCGCCGCGCGTCGCTTCGGTCGCGAGGCTGTTGGCGAGCGCCCCCACCGGTTGCCGCAGATAGTATTCCCAGCGGGCGGACAACAGGGAACGAATGAAGCCAAGGCGCAAGTCCGTGGCGACGTGGGCCACCGTGTAGCCGACCTGCCGGTTCGCCACCAGCACCAGCACGCTCTTCAACGTCATGCCGATGACGACGATCACGAGCAGCACGCCGACGGTCGGCGTGAGCCCGATGCTGCCCAGCAACCGCGCCACCACGCCGCCGACGCCGGATTGTGCGCCGCCTGCCGCATCGCCGGCGCGGGAACCCACGAGCGGCAGCAACGTGGTGAGGCCCAGCCCCTCGAACAGACCGGCAAGTATCAGGGAGCCGAGCACCAAGGCGCTTTGGGCAGGGTAGGCGCGGCTGAAGGCAACGAACAGCTTCATGCATGACTCCGACCCGGATCGTGCGGCGGCGACGGACGGATCCGGCGGACCCGGCCAGCGGCACCGTGCGGATTCGCATCCGGCAGGACACCCGCGGTCGTTTGCGGTTCAGGTTCCGGTGCTGCGCTCCGCGAGGCCGACTCCGGTCATCGCCCCCAAATCCGCAAACGCCGCGCAAACAGTGTCGATCTGTTCCGGTGTGTGCGCGGCACTGACGCTGCAGCGGATCAGCGACACGCCGTTCGGCGTGGCCGGCGGGAGCATCAGGTTGACGTATACGCCACGCTGCAGCAGTTGCCTCCAGAACTGCAGCGCCTCGATCCTGTCGCCGAGCACCACCGCGATCACCGGGCTGGGGGGCGCGCCCAGCGTGTAACCCATCGCCGTCAATCGGGCGTGCAGGCGTTCGTAGTTACGGCGCAGGCGCGCCCGGAGCTCGCGTCCGGCTGCGAGAATGGAGAGCGCCTGCCGCGTCGAGGCGATCGTGGCGGGCGACGGGGACGCCGTAAATATGTACGGCCGGCTCGAGTAGCGAACGAGGTCGAGCGCGGGGAGATCGCTCACGCAGAAGCCACCGGCGCCCCCGAGGCTCTTGCTGAACGTTCCCACGACGAAGTCCGCATCCGCAAGGACCCCCTGTTCCTCGACGAGTCCGCGACCGCGCTCGCCCAGCACTCCCAGCGAATGCGCCTCGTCCACCAGCAGATAGCCGCCATGCTCGCGCTTCACGTCCACGATGTCCTTTAGCGGCGCCCGATCGCCCAGCATGCTGTAGATGCCTTCCACCAGGATCAGCGTGTCCGCCGCGCGCGCGCCGAGCCGGCGCATGCGCTTTGCGAGGTCGTCCGCATTGTTGTGGCGAAAGCGGATGACCTCCGCGCCCGCGAGGCGGCAGCCATCGTAGATGCTGGCGTGGCAATCGGCGTCGAGCAGCACGACGTCGTTCGGCCCGGTGAGCCCCGCCAGCATGCCGAGATTCGCCTGGTAGCCCGTGGAGAACACGATCGCATCGCGCATGCCGTAGAACGCCGCGAGCTCCTCCTCGAGCCGTCGGTGGCCCGAGTAGCTCCCGTTCGCCATGCGCGAGCCGGTGGTGCCGGTACCCTCGGCGTCAAGCGCCCGGTGCGCTGCCGCGACACACTCGGGGTTGAAGGTCAGGCCGAGGTAGTTATTGGTCCCTGCGAGAATGGTGTGCCGACCATGGATGATTCCCTCGGTCGGCGAGAGGATGCGTTCGATTTCCACGCCGAACGGATCGATGCCGAGCGCGTCGAGCTCGCGCCGGGCCGCCACCAGGGCTTGGAACTTGTCGAATAGTCCCATCACCCTTCACGCGCCAGGTTTTCGATCTGCAACGCGAGATCCTTCACGGTCTTAACGTCCGGGAGGATGCTCACCGGAATCGAGATGTCGAACCGATCCTCGATGTGCAGCAACAGATTCATGACCTGAAGCGAATCCAGACCGAGATCGCCCAGCAAATCTGTATCTTCGCCGATCTCGACGCGCCGCCGCGTCAACGACGCCAGCTCTTCACTGATCTGCGCCAGGATTTGCGGGTATCCCAACATGGTATTCCCGGTCATGCCGTTCATTGATCGTGCCCTTGAAAACCCGGCTCGTGGCGACACGATCCGTCGCGAGGATCGGCAACAAAAGCCCACCCTCTGCCCCGGCATTCATGCCGCGAGATGCCTGCCATACGCACGGGCGAGCCCCGGTTCGAGCCCGAAGGCCGGCCGCCAGCCGGTGGCCAGCGCAAAGGCGTGACTATCGCATAACCAGTCAGAATGCGTGATCTCGCGCAGCTTGCCCGGCGTCAGCATCGGGGCATATCCGAGCAATCGGGCAGCCGCGAGATTTGCCAGCGCGGCGACGCCAAGCAACGGCACGGGAATGGGAATGCGGCGCACCGGAGCGCCTTCGTGCAGCACCCGTCCGGCAACGGTCACCACGGTGTCCCAGTCATATCCCCCGGGGTGTCCGTCGTCCACCTCGAAAGTCTGACCGTCGCCGGCGTCCGACTCCAGCCAGCGCAACACCGCCGTTGCCAGGTCATCGACATAGATGAGGGAGAAGCGTGCGGGCGTGCCGGCGGGCAGCGGCGCAAACCCTCTGGCGATGCAGCGAAACAGCGGTAGCAGCTCGCGCTCCCCCGGTCCGAACACGGCGGGAGGCCGCAGCACCGTCCAGCGCATGTTTTCCGACGCCGCCTTGACCGCGCATTCGCCCTGCCATTTGCTGGCAGCATATGGCGACAGCCCGGGCACGCGCGCCGCCAGCGATGAAATCAGCAGGAACCGCGGCATTCGGCCCAGCCTTGCGGCCGCCTGGGCGACGCGGCCCGCCCCCTCCGCATTGACCCGGTCGAAATCGGAACGCCGGGCACCGCGCACGGCGCCGGCACAGTGGACGACGGCGGCGGTCCCGGCGACCAGCGCATTGAGCGCCCCTTGATCTTCGAGATCTCCCGGCAACCATTCCACGCCCGGCAATCGAGGCGGCAGGCGCCCCTCCCGCGGCCGATACAGGGCGCGCACGCGCCATCCGGCACCGGTCAGGTGTAAGAGCAGCGATCCGCCGATGAACCCGGTTGCTCCCGTCAGCGCAAGCATGGGTATGGCGGCAAAGCGTCGAGCGCGCGGGTCGGGCCGGATTTCCGCTTGGCGGCCGGAGGCCACCTGCGCTGCCGATGCGCAGTCTAGGAGCCTGTCGGACTTACTTTCACGTATGCGACGGGGAGGCGATTTGGCGGCAGTTCGAGGCGTGAGCCTGAAGCCATAGCGGCACTATGGCAAGGGCGAACAACGAAGAAATGCCGCCAAAGCGCCCCGTCCCTCCGGGTTGCGGGTCAAAAAGCGCGTCTGCTGCGTTGCTCGGCTGGCGAATATTCCCGATATTCGCTGCGCCTCGCGCCTTGCATCCATCGCTTTTTGACCCGCAACGCATGCGCGAAAGTAAGTCCGACAGGCTCCTAGGTCGAGGTTCCTGCCGACGCCACCTCCGGCAGGCTCCCCTGCTCGACGTACGATGGCTTGTTGGTGTCGGCACGCGCAGCTTGCCTCTCCTGCTCACGCCGCTGCAGGTAGTCCTCACGCGCGGCGGCCCGCGACAGCTTGCCCGAGGACGTGCGCGGCAGCGTGTGTCGCGGCACGAGCTCGATCAGACAGGCGATGCCCAGCTCTTCCCCGATTTCCCGATGCAGCCGCCGGGTCAGCAGACGGCGCTCCGCGGGATCACTGAGATTACATTGCACGACCACCACGGCGACTTCTTCGTCATCGGGGCCGAGCACGAAAAACGCCGACGCGTCCATCGACCGCAATTCGGGCTGCCGCTCCGCGATTTGCTCGATGTCCTGCGGCCAGATGTTGCGGCCGTTGATGATGATCATGTCCTTGTGCCGGCCGGTCACGACAATGCTCCCGTCGACCAGGTATCCGACGTCTCCCGTATCGAGCCAGCCATCTGGCGAGAGCGTCTGTCGCGACTGCTCCGGGTGTCCGAAATAACCCGACATGACGCTCGGTCCGCGTACCTTGATCCGACCGACATGAAGGTCGGGCAACGCGTTCCCTTGGTCGTCGCGGATGGCCACCTCGTGCCCCGGCAGCGGCGCGCCGCAGCGGACGAAACCGCTGGCGCGGCGCGTGTTCGCCGTCGCCGGACTCGCACGCAGGTGCTCCGCGAGGTGGTCGGCATCGATCCAGTCGACGAGAACGCCCTGCCGCAACGGCGCAAAGCTGATCGCCAGCGAGTTTTCCGCCATGCCGTAGCACGGGACGAAGGCGCGGGAATCGAAACCTGCCGGCGCGAGCAGCTTGGCAAAGTGTTCGGCGACCTCCGGGCGAATGGGTTCGGCGCCGATGCCCGCGACGCGCCAGGCACGGAGGTCGTGTCGCGCGACATCCTCGCGCCGGATCCGACGCGCGCACAGTTCGTACCCGAACGGCGGGCTGAACGAGATGGTCGCCTGCGTGCTGGTCATCAATTCCAGCCAGCGCCGCGGGCGCATGGCGAAGTCGCGCGTGTCGAGATAGTCGACCGAGCGCTGCGTGGCAATGGGAGCCAGCATGCAACCGACGAGACCCATGTCGTGGTAGAACGGTAGCCACGAAACGCAGCGATCATCGGGCCCGATGTCGAGGCCGTGGTTGACCACGCCGGCCAGGTTGCTCAGCACCGCCTCCTGCGTGATTACCACACCGCGCGGGAAGCTGGTGCTTCCCGACGTATATTGCAGAAAAGCCGTCTCGGCGGGGCCGCTGCGCCGCAACTCGACATCCCGTCCCGGCAAGTCGTCGAAGGCGGCCGGCGTTCCCAGGAAGGCCAGGCCGAAGCCTTCGGTCGCTTCGCGCAGGAAGCCCAGGAATTGGCTCGATGCCATCGCCACCGAAGCTCCGCAACCCCGCAGCAGGCGACGCAACCCGCCGACGTAGGCATCGTGGCCTCCGAGGTTGGCCGAGGCCGGTAATGCCACGGGCACCAGCCCCGCATACTGGCAGGCGAAAAAGAAACGCAGAAAGTCGGGATTGGTTTCCGCCACCATGGCAACCCGCGCGCCCCGCTCCAGGGGAAGGGACAGGAGGCGCCGCGCCAGTGCCAAAGCCTGCACGCGGAGCATGCGGTACGGGAGCACCGTCGCGAGCTTGCCGCTGCCTGAATGGAAGTTCGCGCCCGTGTCCCCCTGGGCGGCGTAATCGAGCGCATCTGCCAGGCTCGCGAAATCCGCGCGCCGCAGCGGCAAGGAATTCAGGGTCGGCGTCGCCAGCGCAACCGGCCCGGAATCTGGAGTTCGATTCAGTTTGATTCCCCTCGAAGGCACCGCTTCATGCGCTCCCGCCATGGCCAAGACCTCGACACAAGACTGGGCGCGGGGTCGCCGCAAACGATTTGATCCCCGTCAAACGGAGCGCCTGAACCGGCTTCGGAACGGCGCAAATTAGTATCGGGGAGGGTCCCCAACAACGCTTCCTGCAACTGTTTGAGGCCCTCACCTTAACGTTTATTCTAGCAACTTCCCGACCGAAAAGCGCAGCAACCCGGGCCTGCGCGTCAGGCAAGCGGGTGCCCTTTGTGGTAATGAGACACGCAGCCGACCGTCTCCCGGGCGTCCTGCCGGTGATCGAGGCGTCGGCCGCCACAACGCATTCGATGGCCGCCATTCCCACCTCGAGCGGGCCCGCGCCCCTTCGCATCGCTGTCGTCGACGGCCGCGCCGCACTGGATCGGTTCATTCGCGTGCCCGGCCGGATTTTCGCATCCGACCCGGCATGGATCCACCCCCTCTTCATCGAACGGCGTCACCATCTGTCCACCCGGAGCAATCCGTACTTCCAGCACGCCCGATCGCAAGCATGGATCGCCTGGCGCGGACAGGAGCCGGTGGGACGGATCAGCGCGCAGATCGACGCCCTGCATCTCGAACGGTACCGCGATGCAACGGGTTTCTTCGGCCTGCTGGACGCCGAGGACCGGGCAGAAACCTTTGCGGCCCTGCTCGAGACCGCCGAACAATGGGTGCGCGAACAGGGCATGCAGCGTATGCGCGGGCCGTTCAATTTCTCTATCAACCAAGAGATGGGGGTCTTGGTCGAGGGTTTCGACACGCCTCCGATGTTCATGATGGGGCACGCCCGGCCTTACTATGGTTCGCACATCGAACATTGTGGTTACCGCAAGGCCGTAGACACTCTTGCCTACACGATCGCTCCGGATTTCGAGGCCTCTGCGGTCATGCGGCGGCTGGTCGACGCTTCGGCGCAACGTGTGCGGGTACGGCCGCTCGACCGAAGTCGCTTCGACGACGAGATCTCCCTGCTGCGGGACATCTTCAACGACGCCTGGGCCGAGAACTGGGGGTTCGTGCCGTTCACGGCCGCCGAGTTCCATGAGCTCGGCCGCAACCTACGCTTCCTCGTCGACCCGGAGCTGATACAGATCGCCGAATTCGACGGTGAAGCCGCCGCCTTCATTGTCGTCATACCCAACATCAACGAGGCGATCCGCGACCTTCGCGGCCGCCTGTTTCCGATCGGCTGGGCGAAGATCCTGTGGCGGCTCAAAGTACGCTACCCGCGCACTGCCCGCGTGCCGTTGATGGGCGTACGCCGCCGGTTGCAACGCACGCGCATCGGCCCCGCGCTCGCGTTCTTCGTGATCGAAGCGGCGCGATCCCCGACGCAACGCCGCGGCGTGCGGGAAGTCGAGCTGTCGTGGATTCTGGAGGACAACGCCGGCATGCGCAGCATTATCGAGTCGATCGGCGGCCGCGCCTACAAGCGCTACCGCGTCTACGAGCGGCAACTCGATGAGCGCTGAACGGCGGTTCAACGCCATCGTGCTTGCCGCCGACCGCCGCCGGGACGACCCGGTGGCGGTCGTGGCGGGGGTTGCGGCCAAATGCCTGACGCCCATCGGCGGGAGCCCCATGGTCGTTCGCGTCGTGCACACGCTGGAACAAAGCCGATACGTCAAGACCATCCTGCTTTGCGGCCCGGCGGCGGAAAGCCTGGAGGGATCGCCCGAGCTGCGCCGAATGGTGTCGGGCGGCGCCATTCGCTGGATGGCCCCGGGCGCCACACCGAGCACCAGCGCCGCTCTCGCGCTGGCCGCATCGCCCGAGGACGAGCCCGTGCTGCTGACCACCGGCGACCACGCGCTGTTGAGTCCGGATATGGTGCGGCATTTTCTCGCCCAGGCGAGTGCGAGTGGCTGCGATGTCGCGGTCGCGCTGGCACCGCACGAGCTGGTGCGGACCACCTACCCGGGCACGCGACGGACGGTGCTGAAATTCAGCGACGGTCACTTCTGCGGCTGCAACCTTTTCGCGTTTCTCTCGCCGCGCGGCCGCCGGATGGCGCAACTCTGGACCCGGGTGGAAGACCAGCGCAAGAAGCCCCTCCGGGTCATCGGTCTTGTCGGCTGGGGGGCGATGGCCCTCTACGCGCTCGGCAGGCTGAGCCTCGCGAGCGCCGTGAAGCGGATATCGAGGCAGACCGGGATTGCCGCCCATGTCGTGACCATGCCGTTCGCGGAGGCCGCGATCGACGTCGACAGCGTCGCGGACCTCGATCTGGTGCAGGCCATTGTCGCGCGAACGGCGTGAGCGGGACCGCTACGCGGGAACAGGAGGCCGCTCGGTAACGGCGAGCCAGGCGGCGGTCGGCATCGCGGCCAGTTCCAGATCGGCCGGGCTGTCCACTTCCGTCCACCCCTGCGCCGAGACCGTCTGCGTGAAGACCATGCCACGTTGGGCGAGCGCATCGATCACCGACAGGTACCATTGCTTCAGCGCCTCCGGGGTGCGCAACGCCCGCTCGATCGCTTCGCGGAAGAGCCGCGGCCCGTCGCCCCGGAACGTCATCATGCCGATCGATTCCGCATCAACCTGATCGAGCGGCAGCTTCTTCCCGACACGCACGAGCCGATCGCCGTCGCGAATCACTTTCATGTCGTCGTCGTCATAGAGATTCTTGCGGCTGACGGCAAGCGTAACCGGGTGCTCCGGCGCCGCCAGCAGACGTTCGAGCACGACTGCGTCGAACAAGGTGTCGCCGTTCAGCAGCAGAAACTCCTCCTGCATCTCGACGCGGGAGACCCAGCAGCTCACCAGGTTGTCGGTGGACGCGAAGAACGGGTTGTACAGCGTGCGGATCCGGCCGGGGCCATAGAGCTCGGCAAGCCGCGTCTCGACTGCCTCGGCCCCGAATCCGACAACCGCTGTGATGTCCTCGATGCCGCACCGGGCGAGGGTGTCGACCTGCCACCCGATCAGCGGTCGCCCTCGCACCGGGAGGATGCATTTCGGGATGTGTTCGGTAAGCGGCAGCAATCTGCGGCCCTGACCGGCGCTCAGGATAATCGCTTTCACCCTTGGTTCACCTCGTTGCAATAACCCGCCCATCGCCGCAAGCGCCCTGGTGCGGCGCCAGTCCGAAAGCCCCGTAGTGTCGCCTACGGCGCCGCGGAACTCAAATCTCGGTGTTGTCGGGCGAGATTCCCTGTCCCGCAGCGCCTCCGGATCGATCGCGACGCGGGGCCTCGTCCATCCTTGGCCGATCCGGACGGGCGGACCTTTCGCGAAGCCGCCGACTCTATAATGCATGAGCGCGTCGCCTTGGGGCGAAATGCGTCAAATAGCGAGGAAAGCCTTGCTCCCACGTTGCCATGACTGACCCCTCGACACCGGACTCCGGCCCCGCCGTGCTGCGGCCGGGAGCAGCTGCGGGAGGGTCGGGGCACCGGTGGCGCAAGCGCTGGATAGTGACGATCGCCATGCTCGGTCTGGCCGCGGCGGCTGGCGCGATCTGGCTCGCCGGGGCTCGTCCGCCCGATCCCGCGGCGACGGCCGGTCCTCGAGGAGCGGCCGAGCGTGGCAGCCGAGCCGACCCGTCGCTCCGCGCGAGTCCCGTGCTCGCCGCTCCGGTCCAACAGGGCGTCCTGGACGTCTACCTGCACGCGCTCGGCACCGTGACGCCATTGAACGCCGTCGTCGTCCGCGGCCGCGTGGACGGCCAGCTGATGCGCGTCGCCTTCGAGGAAGGCCAGATGGTCAAGGCGGGAGACCTCCTCGCCCAGATCGATCCCCGGCCGTTCGAAGTGCAGTTGACGCTCGCCACCGGGCAACTCGCGCGCGACCAGGCGCTGCTCGAGAACGCGCGGACCGATCTCGAACGCTATCGCACGTTGCTCGCGCAGGACTCGATTTCCCGCCAGCAGGTCGATACGCAGGAGTCGCTGGTGCGCCAGTACGAGGCGGCAGTGCATGCCGACCAGGGAGGCATCGACAACGCGAAACTGCAGCTCACGTACACGCGGGTCGTTGCCCCGATCGGCGGCCGGGTCGGCCTGCGCCAGGTCGACCCCGGCAACATCGTGCGCGCAACGGACGCCAACGGCATCGTCGTGATCACGCAGCTCTCGCCTATCGGCGTCGTGTTCCCGATTCCCGAAGACGCGTTGCCGCGCGTGATGAAGCGGCTGCGCGCGGGCGATCGCGTCCCGGTCGATGCCTACGACCGCGCCCAGAAGGAAAAGCTCGGCAGCGGCCGGTTGCTGACCGCGGACAACCAGATCGACACCGCGACGGGCACGATCAAACTCAAGGCCGAATTTCCCAACGCCGACGGCGCGCTCTTCGCCAACCAGTTCGTCAACGTGAGGATGCCCGTCGAGACGCGGACCAATGCGACGCTCGTGCCGACGGCGGCGATCCAGCGCGGCGCCGCGGGAACGTTCGTCTATGTCGTCAAGGACGACCTGACGGTCGCCGTGACCCCGGTGCAAGTCGGACCGACGCAGGGCGAAATCACGGCGATCGACAGCGGAGTCTCCCCAGGCGCGAAGGTCGTGGTCGACGGCGCGGACCGGCTCCGCGACGGGGCGAAGGTGGAGCTCGCCACGCGCGAGGCGGCGGCGCCGGAAGCCGGAAGGCGCGAACCGCGCGGCGACAAGGAGGGCAGCACGCGGCAACCGGGGGCGCGAAATCCGCGTGCCAAGAGCGGCGCCTGAGCGCTGCTGCCCCGCCCTCCGGCGATGAATCCTTCGCGTCCGTTCATCCTCCGGCCGGTGGCGACCTCGCTGCTGATGGTCGCGATTCTGCTCGTGGGCATCGTCGCGTATCGCGTGCTGCCATTGTCCGCGCTGCCCAAGTTCGACTATCCGACGATCCAGGTCGTGACGCTGTATCCCGGCGCGAGTCCGGGCGTCATCACGTCGTCGATCACCGCGCCGCTGGAGCGTCAGTTCGGGCAGATGCCCGGATTGAACCAGATGTCGTCGACGAGTTCGGGCGGGGCCTCGGTCATCACGCTGCAATTCAGCCTCGAGCTGCCGCTCGACGTGGCCGAACAGGAAGTGCAGGCCGCGATCAACGCTGCGGGCACCTTCCTGCCCGCCGACCTGCCGCAGCCGCCCATCTACAACAAGGTCAACCCGGCCGACACGCCGATCGTGACGCTGGCGCTGAGCTCGCGCACGATGCCGCTCCCGGAAATCCAATCGCTGGCCGACACCCGACTCGCGGCCAAGATCTCGCAGCTGCCCGGCGTCGGGCTCGTCAGCATCACCGGCGGCCAGCGCCCGGCCGTGCGCGTTCAGGCCAATCCGAAGGCGCTGGCCGCGTACAACCTCTCGCTCGACGACCTCCGAGCCGCGATCGGCAACGCCAACGCCAATCAGGCGAAGGGAAGTTTCGACGGTCCCACGCGGGCGTCCACCATCGACGCCAACGATCAATTGAAATCGGCCGACGAATTCAAGGCCATGATCGTCGCGTACCGCAACGGCGCGCCGGTGCGCCTGGTCGATGTGGCCGACATCGTCGACGGGGCCGAGAACACGCGACTTGCGGCGTGGGCCAACGAATCGGCGGCGGTGATCGTCAATATCCAGCGCCAGCCCGGCGCCAACGTGATCGAGGTGGTCGACCGCATCAAGCGCCTGCTGCCGCAGCTCTCGGCGTCGCTGCCCGCGGCGATCGACGTCGTGATGCTGACCGACCGCACCGTGACCATTCGCGCGTCGGTGCGCGACGTGCAGTTCGAGCTGCTGCTCGCGGTCGTGCTCGTGGTGATGATCATCTTCCTGTTCCTGCGCAACGTGGCGGCGACCGTCATCCCGAGCGTGGCGGTACCGCTGTCGCTCATCGGCACGTTCGCGGTGATGTACCTCGCCGGATTTTCGATCAACAACCTCACGCTGATGGCGCTCACCATCGCCACCGGTTTCGTGGTGGACGACGCCATCGTGATGATCGAGAACATCACCCGCTACATCGAAAAGGGTGAGTCGCCGCTCGCCGCGGCGCTGAAGGGTGCGGAGCAGATCGGCTTCACCATCATCTCCCTGACGGTGTCCCTCATTGCCGTGTTGATTCCGCTCTTGTTCATGGGCGACGTGGTCGGCCGCCTGTTCCGCGAATTCGCGATCACGCTCGCCGTCGCCATCCTGCTCTCGGCCGTGGTCTCGCTGACGCTGACGCCCATGATGTGCGCCCGCCTGCTGCGCCACGTGCCCGTGCAGGAGCAGGGGCGTCTGTTCAGGAAGAGCGGCGAATGGTTCGACCGGGTGATCGCCGGCTACGCCCGCATGCTGACCTGGGTGCTCGACCGGCAGGGCGCGACGCTCCTCGTGGCGATCGCAACGCTAGTGCTGACCATCGTGCTGTACATCGCGATTCCCAAGGGGTTTTTCCCCGTCCAGGACACGGGCGCGATCCAGGGTATCTCGGAAGCCTCGCCGACGATTTCCTTTGCCGCGATGGCCGAACGCCAGCAGGCGCTGGCGAAGGTGATCCTGCAGGATCCCGCGGTGGAAAGTCTCTCTTCGTTCATCGGCGTCGACGGCAGCAATCCGACGCTGAACAGCGGCCGCTTCCTGATCAATCTCAAGCCGCTCGCGCAACGGAGCGGCAGCGCCGCCGACGTGATTCGGCGCCTGCAGGAAAAGCTGGCCGGAGTCGAGGGCATCGTGCTCTACATGCAGCCCGTGCAGGACCTCACCATCGAGGACCGGGTAAGCCGCACGCAGTACCAGTTCTCGGTGGAGGACGCGAATGCCGACGAGCTGCGCGCCTGGGTGCCGAAGCTCGTCGAACGCCTGCGCCAGGACCGGCGGCTCGCGGACGTGGCGAGCGACCAGCAGGAAGGCGGGCTGCAGGCGTATGTCGACATCGACCGCACCGCGGCGAGCCGCTACGGCGTCACGCCCGCGATGATCGACAACGCGCTCTACAACGCCTTCGGCCAGCGCATCGTCTCGACGATATTCACCCAGACCAACCAGTACCGCGTCGTGCTCGAGGTCCTGCCCGAGTTCCGCAAGGGCATGGCGGCGCTCGACAGCATCTACGTCAACGCGCCGAACGCGGGCGTAACGGCGGCGCGGCCGGCCGGAGCGGCAGCCCCTGCTCCCGCGGGCTCTACTCAACAGATACCATTATCGGCGCTTGCGAAGGTGACCGAGCGGACCGCGCCGCTGGTGGTGAGCCGGATCGGCCAGTTTCCCGCCGCCACGATTTCGTTCAACCTCGCGCGCGGCGCATCGCTGGGCGACGCGGTGGACGCCATCGAAGCCGCGCAGCGCGACATCGGCCTGCCGGTGAGCGCCCAGGTGAAGCTCCAGGGCGCGGCGCTTGCTTTTCGCGCGTCGCTCGCGAACCAGCTGTGGCTGATCCTCGCCGCCATCGTCACGGTCTACATCGTCCTGGGCGTGCTCTACGAGAGCTACGTCCACCCCATCACCATCCTGTCCACGCTTCCTTCGGCCGGCGTCGGCGCGCTGCTCGCGCTGCAGCTCTCCGGCAACGATCTCGGCGTGATCGCCATCATCGGCATCATCCTCCTCATCGGCATCGTGAAGAAGAACGCGATCATGATGATCGACTTCGCGATCGACGCGGAGCGTGAGCAGCGGATGGCGCCGCGGGACGCCATCTTCCAGGCGTGCCTCCTGCGCTTCCGCCCGATCATGATGACCACCATGGCGGCGCTCCTGAGCGCACTGCCGCTGATGATCAGCTGGGGCGTGGGCTCGGAATTGCGCCATCCGCTCGGCATCACGATGGTCGGTGGCTTGATCGTGAGCCAGATGCTCACGCTGTTCACCACGCCGGTCATCTACCTCGCGTTCGACCGTCTGGAGCGCCGGGCGAGGGCGCGGCGCGAACGGCCGCGCGCGGCGCGCGCGGCGTCCTCCGATGGCGGATTGCGATGAGACGGTCGCGATGAACATCTCGATGCCGTTCATCGACCGTCCGGTCGCGACGACGCTGCTCACCTTCGGCTTCGCGCTGGCCGGCGCGGTAGCCTTCCGGCTGTTGCCGGTGTCGCCGCTGCCGCGCGTCGACGTCCCGACGATATCGGTCTCCGCGTCGCTGCCGGGCGCGAGCCCCGAGACGATGGCGGCGACGGTCGCCATGCCGCTCGAGCGTTCGCTCGGCCTCATTGCGGGCATCACGGAAATGACGTCGAGCAGCGCGCTCGGCTCGACGCGCATCGTGCTGCAGTTCGACCTCGATCGCGACATCAACGGCGCCGCGCGCGACGTACAGGCGGCGATCAACGCGGCGCGCAGCTCCCTGCCGACGGGCCTCAACGGCAACCCCACCTACCGCAAGGTCAATCCGGCCGACGCGCCGATCATGATTCTGGCGCTGACATCGGACACGATGACCCAGGGGCAGATGTACGACGCGGCGTCGACTATCATTGCGCAGAAACTGTCCCAGCTCGAGGGCGTGGGCCAGGTCCAGGTCGGCGGCAGCTCGCTGCCCGCCGTGCGCGTCGAGATCAACCCGCAGGCGCTCTACAAGTACGGCATCGGCTTCGAGGACGTGCGCGCCGCGCTCGCCGGAGCCAATGCCAATCGGCCCAAGGGGGTCGTGGAAGACGGTGCTCGCTACTGGCAGGTCGACGCCAACGATCAGGCCAAGACCGCCGCCGACTACCTTCCACTCATCGTGGCCTACCGCAACGGCGCTCCGGTCGGGCTCACCGACGTGGCGGACGTCGTCGACTCGGTGCAGGACCTGCGCAACGCGGGGTCGGCCAACGGCAGACCGTCGGTGCTCGTGATCGTGAGCCGCCAGCCCAACGCCAACATCATCGAGACCGTAGATCGCGTCACCGAGCTCCTGCCGACGCTGCGCGCCTCGATTCCGAGCGCGATCGACCTCACGGTGACGATGGAGCGCACGACCACGATTCGCGCTTCGCTGCGTGACGCCGGGCGGACGCTGGCATTGTCGGTGGCGCTGGTCGTTCTCGGTGGTATTCCTCTTCCTGCGCAATGGCCGCGCGGCGTTCATCCCGAGCGTGGCGGTGCCCGTTTCGCTCACCGTCACGTTCGGCGTGATGTACCTTTTCGGCTACAGCCTCGACAACCTGTCGCTGATGGCGCTCACCATCGCCACCGGATTCGTCGTCGACGACGCGATCGTGGTCCTCGAGAACGTGTCGCGGCATGTCGAGGCCGGCATGGCGCCGAAGGAGGCGGCGCGGCGCGGTGCCGGAGAAGTCGGCTTCACGGTGCTCGCGATGACGCTCTCCCTTGTCGCCGTCTTCATCCCCTTGCTGCTCATGGGCGGCTATCGTGGGCCGGTTCTTCCGCGAATTCGCGGTCACGCTGTCGGCCGCGATCCTCGTTTCGCTCGTCGTATCGCTCACGACGACGCCCATGATGTGCGCGCGGCTGCTCGCGCCGGCCAGGGAGCGGAGCACGAGCCGGTTCCACGCCTGGAGCGAGCGCGCATTCGCGGCCGTGCTCCGAGGCTACGGGCGCACCCTCGCCTGGGCGCTCGATCATGGCCCGCTCACGATGCTGATCCTGCTCGCGACCGTGGTGCTCAACGTCTATCTTTACGTAATCGTTCCGAAGGGCTTCTTCCCGCAGCAGGACACGGGCCAGCTCACGGGCCGCATCCAGGCCGACCAGAGTATTTCCTTCCAGGCGATGCGACAGAAGCTCGCCGATTTCATCACGATCGTACGTGCCGACCCGGCAGTCGCGAACGTCGTCGGCTTCACCGGCGGCTCGCAGCGGAACACCGGGTCGATGTTCGTCACGCTGAAGCCGCTGTCCGAGCGCGGCGAGAGCGCCGACCGGATCGTGGCCCGGCTCCGCCAGGACCTTGCGCGGGAGCCCGGCGCCAATCTTTTCCTCACTCCCGTGCAGGACATCCGCGTCGGCGGCCGGCAGAGCAACGCCACGTACCAGTACACGATCCAGGCGGACGACCTCGCCGATCTCACGCTCTGGGAGCCGCGCATCCGCCAGGCGCTCTCCCAGCTGCCCGAACTCGTCGACGTCAACACCGACCAGCAGAACAAGGGCCTTTCGACGTCCGTCGTGATCGATCGCGACGCCGCGGCGCGTCTCGGCGTGACGGCGAAGCAGATCGACGCGACGCTGAACGACGCGTTCGCCCAGCGCCAGGTGTCGACGATCTACTCGCCGCTCAACCAGTACCACGTCGTGATGGAAGCCGCCCCCGAATTCTGGCAATCGCCCGAGGCGCTCAACCAGATGCACGTCAGCGCCCAGGGCGGCGCGCAGGTGCCGCTGTCGATGTTCGCGCGACATGTGCCGACCGAAACGTCGCTGGCTGTCAATCACCATTCCCAGTTCGTTGCGTCGACCGTCTCCTTCAACCTGCAGGAAGGGGTGTCGCTGTCGCAGGCGACCGGGGCGATCGAGGATGCGCTCGCCCGCATCGGCGTGCCGACCACGGTGCGCGGCAGTTTCCAGGGTTCCGCGCGCGCGTTCCGGGCCGCGCTCGAAACGCAGCCCATCCTGATTCTCGCCGCCTTGCTGACGCTGTACATCGTCCTGGGCGTGCTCTACGAGAGCTGGATCCATCCGCTGACCATCCTGTCGACGCTGCCGTCGGCGGGCGTGGGCGCGCTCGTCGCGCTGATGCTGTTCCGAACCGAGTTCAGCGTCATCGCGATGATCGGCGTGATCATGCTGATCGGCATCGTGCAGAAGAATGCGATCATGATGATCGACTTCGCGCTCGAAGCGCAGCGCAGCCGCAACGCCCCTTCGCGTGACGCGATCTTCGAAGCCTGCGTCCTGCGGCTGCGGCCGATCCTGATGACCACGCTCTCCGCGCTGCTCGCCGCGATTCCGCTCGCGCTCGGCAGGGGCGACGGAGCCGAACTCCGGCAGCCGCTCGGCATCGCGATCGGCGGCGGCCTGATCCTGAGCCAGCTCCTGACCCTCTACACGACGCCGATCGTGTATCTCTACCTCGACCGCTTCAGTCTGTGGGTGCGCAGTCCGCGACGCGCGCGCGGCTACGGCACGCGTCTCGTGTCCCGCGCGACGGATGTTCCGTGATGATCGACTCCCGAATCGACGCCATCCGCCTCCTGGCCCTCGCTGCCGTGGTCGCCAGCACCGATCTCGTGCACGGTCGGGCCCGACTACGTTCGCCCGGCCGCGGACGTGCCCGCCGCGTACAAGGAAGCGAAGGACGGGACCACCGCGCCGCCAGGCAGCGCGTTGCCGCGCGGCCAGTGGTGGGAGATCTACGGCGATAGCGAGCTCGACGTGCTGGAATCGCAGGTCGTGCTCAACAACCAGACCGTCCGTGCCGCCGAGGCGCGCCTGCGGCAGGCCCAGGCGCTGATCGATGTCGCGCGCGCGCCGAGCTTCCTCACGCTCAACGTGGCCGGCACCAATCGAAAACGTGGGTCGTTACCGCGGGCTGGGAGATCGACCTCTGGGGTCGCATCCGGCGCAGCGTCGAAGCAAGCGCGGCCACGGCCGAATCCAGTGCTGACGACCTCGCGGCGGCGACGCTCTCGCTGCAGGCGCAGGTAGCGCAGAATTACTTCCTGCTGCGCGTGCAGGACGCGGCGATCCGATTGCTCAGGAACAGCGTGGCGCAGTACGAGCGGTCGCTGCAGTTGACGCGCAACCAGTATGCGGTCGGCGTCGCCTCGCGGGGCGACGTCGTGCAGGCGGAGACGCAGCTCAATTCGACCCGGGCCCAGGCGTTCGAAGCCGAAGTGAGCAGGGCACAGCTCGAGCATGCCATCGCGATCCTGATCGGCAAGGCGCCCGCCGATTTCGGCATCGCCGCGACGGACGCCAAACTGCAAATCCCGGCGGTGCCTCCGGCGCTTCCCTCGGAATTGCTCCTCCGGCGGCCGGACATCGCCAGCGCGGAACGCCGGATGGCCGCGGCCAATGCGCAGATCGGCGTCGCCGTGGCGGCGTTCTATCCATCGATCAGCCTGTTCGCGGGGTATGGCCACGACATCCCGTTCGCGTATGGCGCGGCGCTCGCGCAATACCTGCTCGACGGCGGGCTGCGCGACGCGCAAAGCGCGCAGGCGACGGCGGCCTATGACGAGACGGTCGCCAATTACCGGCAAACGGTGCTCTCGGCGCTCCGCGACGTGGAGGACAATCTCGCCGCACTGCGCATTCTCGAAGACGAAGCGGCCGTGCAGGCTGCGGCGGTGAAGGCGGCACGCGAATCGGTGACGATCACGAACAACCAGTACCGGGCGGGCATCGTCAACTATCTGTCCGTGGTCGTCGTGCAGGCCGCGGCGCTTGTCAACGAACGCGCCGAAATCGACATTCTCGGGCGTCGCCTCGTCGCGAACGTGAACCTGATCAAGGCATTGGGCGGGGGCTGGGAGACGGAAGCGCCGAAGGCGGCGGCAAAGTAGGAGCCGGATCCCGGCCGCGCAGGAAGTCGGCAATGGCATCGGCACCGCGTTGCGCCGCGGTAGATGCCGTATCCTGATGGAATGTCTCGGCGAATCCCGCCCGTTGCGCGGGCAGGTACCGCGCGTGGTTCGCGACCGCATCCTCGAGCATCGGGCCGAGATCGCGCGCCACGTCGGTAACCACCGGTCCGAAACGCCAGTGCGCGTAATGCGGGTCGGTCTTCCAGTCGACGCCGTGCGCGTCAAGGAAAACGCACGGCCGGGGTTCGATCAGGAATTCATACACCTGGCTGCTGACGTCGCCAAGGTAGATGTCGGCGGCGTCGAGGTACGTCATGTCCGCCAACGCGGCCCCGTCCGTGTCGATCAGGATGTTCGGCGCGCGGCGGTACGCGTCCGGCAACGAGGCGCGATGCCGCCAGCGCCGCTTGAAGAGAACGATGTGCGGCGCGAAGATGAGGTTGTACTTCGGGTTGGCAACGAAGAAGTCCAAAACGGAACGCCCCATGCGGGTCCACGATCCGATGCGCTGATCGAAGTGTGGGTTGTAGACGACGACCGGGTTGGCATTGTCGAAAAGGCGACGCCGGTCCGGATTGAAGGCCCGCACGGCCTCGAACTTCGGCCATCCCGCGATCACGAAATGGCCGGGGCGCACGTAGCCCAGCTTGCTGAACCGGTCGACGTATTTGAGGCCGGGAAGCAGCACGAGGTCGAACAACGCCATCGTCGCGTCGGTCGTGCCTTTGCGGTCGCCGGCGCCATGCCGCGTGTGGATGAGCTTGAGCTTCGGCAGGCGGTGCCTCGTGCGCAGCCGCCGGCAGTGCCGTTCCGGCGCGACCAGCGCATCGAGGCCCGCGAAGAAATCCAGGTTGTCGGCCAGGATGCGATTCTTGCGCGCGAAGGCGAATTTGGAGATGACGGGATCGAGCGGACCGTACCACCACGCCGGGCGCAGCCGGCGCAGGATGCAGCGATGCCCCGGATAGAGTTCCCCTATCTTCGCGGCAGCCGCGAGCTCGGCGTCGCTCGACGCGGCGATCGTTACTTCGATTTCGGGATGGCGGCGCGACAGCTCGAACGCATAGGGCGCCGCGTGCGGCACCTGGTGCGTCGCGTAATGATTGAAGAGGAAGCCCACCCGCGTCACGGCTCGTTCCTTCCGCTGGCACCCGCTCTTCCGCTCGATGGCGACCGGCCCGTCGCCATGGCCGCGCCCGCGCATGGCGATAGTGAATCGGCCCCGTGCGATCACGGGAGCGTTGCACGCGCATTCTAGTGCACCGTTGTGGACATGGCGCGAACGGGCCGCGGCTCGCCGGCGCGCCAGTTCGCGGCGTTCCGGCCTGCACGTACACTGGAGGCATGTCCGGGGCGTCCAATGTGCGGAATTAGCGGCTTTCTGTCGCACGATCCCGGCGCCCCGTCCGATGTGGAGGCGGTTCGGCGCATGAACGAGGCCATCCGTCACCGCGGGCCGAATGCCGATGGCATCTGGCGGCATGGGCCCTGTGCGCTCGGCCATCGCCGGCTATCGATCATCGACCTTTCCCCCGAGGCGAACCAGCCGATGTGCAACGAGGACGGCAGCGTTGCGCTGGTGGCGAACGGCGAGATCTACAACTTCGTGGAACTCCGGCAGGAGCTTCTGGCCAAGGGCCACGCGTTCCGGTCGAGGAGCGACAGCGAGGTGATTCTCCACCTGTACGAGGAGCACGGGCCCGATTGCGTGCGGCGCCTTTCCGGAATGTTCGCCTTCGCGCTGTTCGATGCGCGCGAGAACCGGCTTCTGCTCGCCCGCGACCGCGCCGGAAAGAAACCGTTGTTCTATCGCCGCCTGCCGCACGGCATCGCCTTCGCTTCGGAGGTGCACGCGCTGCTGACGGGATTTCCCGACGCGGCGCCGGAAGTCGATTACGGCGCCATCGACGAGTATCTCACGTTGCAATACGTGCCGTCGCCGCGGTCGGCTTACCTCGGCGTCGCGAAGCTGCCGGCGGCGCACTACGCCCTTCTGGCACCCGGTGGCGCGGCCCGGATCGAGCGCTACTGGCGCAAGCCCGCGGCCGGCGTGCCCACCGCGTCGACGCGCGAGCTCACAGACGAGCTGTCGTCTTTGCTCGCCTCCGCCGTCAAGCGCCGGCTGGTGTCGGACGTTCCGCTCGGCGCGTTCCTCTCGGGAGGCGTCGACAGCTCGATGATCGTGGCGCTGATGGCCACGCATTCCACCGCACGCGTGAAGACCTTCTCGATCGGCTTCCCCCACGCCGACGACAGCGAGCTCAAGTTTGCGCGCCTGATCGCGGCACGCTACGCCACCGATCATCACGAAATGATCGTCGATCCGGCGATGACCGATGTGATCGACCGCATCGTGCGACATCACGGCGAGCCATTCGCTGACAGTTCCGCCATTGCGATGTACTACCTCGCCCGGATGACGAAGGAGCACGTGACGGTGGCACTTTCCGGCGACGCTGCGGACGAGGTCTTCGCCGGTTACAAGCGGTACCGAACCGCACGCCTTGGTCACGTCTACGATGCCCTTCCGCTCGTCGCGCAGTCCATTTACCGCAACGCGCTGATCGGGGCGCTGTACTTTCCGGCGCCCTCCGCCGCGCGCTATGCCATGGCGTTTCCGCGCGGGGAAGCGACGCGGTACCCGTCGCTCGTCGGCCATTTCACGCCCGAAGACAAGGCGAAGTTCTACCTGCCGCACATGCAGGCCGCCAGTTCGCGCGCCACGATCGAGCGCTTCGAGCGGGTGCTTGGCGAGAGCACGGCCCGCTCCGCGATCGGCCGCCTCGCCGACCTCGATTTCCAGACATATCTGACGGACGACATCAACGTCAAGGTCGATATCGCGTCGATGGCGCACGCGCTCGAAGTGCGTTGCCCGTACCTCGACACGGAGGTCGTCGAATTCGCCGCCCGGCTTCCGGCCAGCATGCTAATGCGCGTTCGCGGCAAGTACCTGCTGCGCCGCGCTGCCGCTGGCCTCGTCCCCAAGCCCATCCTGCGGCGGCGGAAACGCGGCTTCGCCCTCCCGCTGAAGCGCTGGCTGCGTCACGATCTGCGCCAGATGGCGCACGACGTGCTGCTCGATCGCACGGCGCGGGAGCGCGGGCTGTTCGATCCGGACTATGTTGCGAAGCTTCTCGCCTCGCTGGACCGCGAGTCCATTCAGGTGGACCGGATCTGGACGCTGCTCATGCTCGAGCTCTGGTTTCGTGCGTTCATCGATGCGCCGCGTTCGACTTCACGCGTGCCGCAAACGCCCTGAACGCGAAGCATCATCGCCGCGGTCGCGGTGTTCGACACCCACATGCTGACGAACGCGGTGGCTCCCATGATGCCGGCAACGATCGCCGCCGGCCGGGTGCCGACCCACTTCAACGTCTGGAACGCGATCCGCCGGTCGAGGCCCCAGCGCTGGATCGCGAGTGCCAGCACGAACCCGCCGAGAAACAGGTAGATGACGGATCCATCGTCATCCCGCCTGCGCCGCAGCGGACGGCGCAGGCCGTGCGCTAACAGCGTCGGTCCACACGCGATGGCTGGCGCGCGGCACGGCCGCGGGGCAGCGAAGTGTGCCGCCCCTTGGCGCTACACCAGCCCGCGCGAAGCCGCCAGAATGTATCCGAACACGCACGACGAGAAGACCCCGATGAGGCCCGGCAGGATGAAGCTGTGGTTGATCACATACTTGCCGATGCGGGTCGTGCCCGAGCGGTCGAACTGGATTGTCGCGAGGTCGCTCGGATACGTCGGCAGGATGTAGTAGCCGTAGCAGGCGGCCGCAAAGGCGACCACGTACCCCGGCGACACGCCGATCGAGAGCGCCACGGGCACCATTGCGCTGATGGCAGCCGCCTGCGAATTGACGAGCTTGGACACGATCAGAAGCGCCAGCGCGTAGGTCCATGGCTGAGTCTTCACGACGTCCGCCAACGCGGACTTGATGCCCGGCAGGTTCGCCTCGAACACCGTGTCGGCCATCCACGCGACACCGAACACCGCGACCACCGCGATCATGCCGGCGCGAAATACCTCGTTCTTGGCGATCGACGTAGGATTGGTCTTGGTAAGCACGATGATGAGCGCGCCGGCCATGAGCATGAACATCTGGATCGTCAACACCATCGACAGGGGCTTGCCAGCTACCGCAGGTCGAATCGACTCTACGGCGCCGAGCACGGCGACGACCGCGATCGCCCCGATGAAGATCCACATCGCGGTCCACTGGCTTTTCGAAAGTTCCTTGTCGAGCAGCGTGGCGGACTCCCCGTACACGAATTTGCGGCTTTCCGGATCGGCGATGAGTTGCTGGAACGTCTCGTCCCTGTCGAGATCCTTGCCGCGGAACCAGCTGAAAATCCCGATCATCAACACACCCACCAGTGTGGAGGGAATGGTGACCGACAGCAGCGTGACGAAGTCGATGACTTGGCTGCCCGCCGGTGCCTTGGCGAGGAAGGCCACAAGCGACACGACCGCAACGGACACCGGACTCGCGATGATGCCCATCTGGCTCGCGATCGAGGATGCCGCCATGGGCCGCTCGGGTCGGATGTTGTTCTTGATCGCGACGTCGTAGATGATCGGCAGCATCGTGTACACGACGTGCCCCGTGCCACACAGCATCGTCAGCGTGCAGGTCGTGAACGGCGCGAGGATCGATACATATTTCGGATTGCGCCGCAGGATCTTCTCCGCGAGCTGCAGCAGCACGTCGAGGCCGCCCGAGGCCTGGAGCGTAGCGGAGGCGGCCACCACGGCAACGATCGTCAGCATCACGTCCACCGGCGGTTTGCCGGGGGAAGCTTGAAGGCAAACACCAGGATGACAATGCCGATACCACCGAGAAGGCCGAGCGCGACACCTCCCTTGCGGGCGCCATAGAACAGGCAGGCGAGGATCAATACGATCTGCAGGAAGAATTCCATGAGGGCACCTTTCTATTCCGTGGAAGGCTGGTGCAATGCGCTTTGACTGCAGAATCGTCCGCGCCTCCATCAGGCTCAGGCCGCGAATCGCGCGACCATGGGGCGACTGTCCCTTTCGCTGCAGTACGCAGGCTCGACGTTGAACAACGGTGCTTGGGGCACGCCATCCGTGCATCGCATCCGCCCCGGGTCCGGTAACGAACACGGCCTCGTGGCGCCAATCGGGACCAATCACACCCTTTGGGGCAGCGGGTTCATGGAACGGCCCCGAAAACATCGCGCAGGCACCACGACGTCGTTCATTCTCCGCGGCTTGCCCGGGCGTATCGTTGACCGCGCTCAACTTCGTCGCCTACGTCGTGCGGCCAACACACGCCCGTGCGTCAATCTGCCGCACGCTTTCACGCTGGGCTTGTCACATCTGTCGATCGCGGCGGCAGCGAGTATTGGTACGATGGAAGCTGTAGCGACGCACGAAACGCTGGATCCCACGTTGCCCTGGCCAGGATCTGCGACAGGCTTCGAGAGGGGCAACACGATAGACAGCAGCAGGAGGGGTTCATGGTGAACAAGATCTGGCTCAAGAGCTATCCCGTCGGCATGCCCGCCGAAATCGACCCCGACCGCTTCCGCTCGATCCCGGACCTGCTCGACAAGATCGTCGCCAAGTTCGCCGACAGGCCCGCCTATCACAACCTCGGATGCACGATCAGCTATGCCGAGCTGGACCAGCTGTCGCGCGACTTCGCGGCCTTCCTCCAGGGACTGCCGGGCATGGCCAGCGGCGAGCGCGTCGCCGTCATGTCACCGAACCTGCTGCAGTATCCGATCGCGCTGTTCGGCATTCTGCGCGCCGGCATGACGGTGGTGAACGTCAATCCGCTGTACACGCCGCGCGAACTCGCGCACCAGTTGAAGGACTCCGGCGCCAGGGCCATCGTCATTCTCGAGAACTTCGCCCATACGCTGCAGCAGGTGCGCGCGGACACACCGGTCGAGCATGTGATCACCACCCAGGTCGGCGACCTGCTTCCGACACCGAAGCGCTGGATCGTCAATCTGGTCATCAAGCGGGTGAAGAAGATGGTCCCCGCCTGGCGCATCGACGGTGCGGTGAATTTCCGCGCAGCGCTCGCGCGCGGTGCGACGGCGCCGTTCCAGCCGGTCGAGGTGTCGCACGACGACATCGCGTTCCTCCAGTACACCGGCGGCACCACCGGCGTCGCGAAGGGCGCGATGCTGACGCACCGCAACGTGCTCGCCAATCTGGAGCAGACCGGCGTGTGGGTCTCGGGCAGCTTCAAGGAAGGCACCGAAATCGTCATGGCGCCTTTGCCGATGTACCACATCTTCTGCCTCACCTCGACACTTTCGTTCATGAAGTGGGGCAGTCTGATTGTGCTCATCACCAACCCGCGCGACATGCCGGCTTTCGTCAAGGAGCTCGGGCGGTGGAAGTGGAGCGTCCTGACCGGCGTCAATACGCTGTTCAACGGCCTCCTGAACGCGTCGGGATTCGAGCAGCTCGACTTTTCCCACCTGAAGGTGGTGGTCGGCGGCGGCGCAGCAGTGCAAAAGCCGGTGGCCGAGCGCTGGCAGCAAGCGACCAAACGTTACATCACCGAAGCCTATGGCCTGACCGAGGCCTCGCCCGGCGCCTGCGCCAATCCGCTGGGAACGCCCTGGAACGGCACCATCGGCCTGCCGTTTCCTTCCACCGACGTTTCGATCCGCGATGACAACTTCAACGAATTGCCGGTTTGGACCGGCGAGGGCGAGGTCGAGAAGCACACCGGCGAGATCTGCATCCGCGGCCCGCAGGTGATGAAGGGCTACTGGAACAATCCCGCCGAAACCGACAAGGTGATGCAGGACGGCTGGTTGAAGACGGGGGACGTCGGCCATTTGAACGCCGACGGCTACGTCACGATCACCGATCGCAAGAAGGACATGATCCTGGTTTCCGGCTTCAACGTTTATCCGAACGAAATCGAGAACGTGGTGGCGACGCATCCAGGCGTGCTCGAATGCGGTGCGGTGGGCGTGCCCGACGAAAAATCGGGGGAGGCGGTGAAGGTGGTGATCGTCAAGAAGGATCCGAGTCTCACGAAGGAAGCCATCATCGACCATTGCAAGACCCAGCTCACTGGTTACAAGCTGCCGCGCCACGTGGAGTTCCGCAACGTCTTGCCCAAGACCCCGATCGGGAAAGTCCTGCGGCGCGAGCTGCGCGATGCGCCGAAAGTGTAGCGCCGCGCTATCTGGCCGCCGCGGCACTGCACATCCGCGCATCGGCGAGGACCTGCGCAACGACGCGCTTTGGCCTATAGTGGCATGGCGCCATGGTCCCGGCGATCCACAGGAGCGAGCCATGTCCCATCAGCCACCGAAGGAAAGCAAGAAGAAGCCGCAGCACACGCCGAAGGAAAAGAAAACGATCAAGCAGCAGAAAAAGCACGCGAGTGACGCGGCGCCCTTCATCAAGCACTGAAGGGCAGGGCCGCGGCGGCGTGCCGGGGAACCGCTTCCGGAGGGCATGCGCCGCGGGGGCGTGACCGCCTCCGCGCTGACGGCGTGGCGCGCCGGGCCGTCGCTGCGTTCGCAGTCGCCTGCCGAACGCGTCCGGGCAGGGCAGCCTGTTCAGAACATGACGCGCGCGAGGGCGAGTCCGGTGATGACCGCCACCGCAGTCGCCACCAGCCCCGGGATCATGAACGAGTGGTTGAGCACGTACTTGCCGATCTTCGTAGTCCCCGAAAGGTCGAAGTTGATCGCCGCGATCAGCGAGCCGTAGGTCGGGATGAAGAAGTAGCCGTTCACCGACGGGAACATCGCGATCAGGAACTGCGGCGGGATGCCGAGCGCTATGCCGAGCGGCATCAGCGCGCGAGTCGTCGCCGCCTGGCTGTAGAGCAGCACCGATGCGAAGAACAGGCCGAACGCGAAGGTCCACGGCGCCTGCTCGGCCCACTTGCCGATCGCCGGCACGATGACGTCCTTGTGCGCGGCGATGAAGCTGTCGCCGAGCCACGCCAGGCCGAAAATGCCGATCACTGCGACCACGCCTGCGCGCAGCGTCGGCGTTTTCGGGATTTCGTCGACGTTGACCTTCGTCACCAGCAGCATCGCCGCCGCGACCGACATCATCACGATCTCGATGACGATGGGCATCGCCATCGCGCTCTTGGCGTCAGGCAGCGTGCGCAGGCTCGGAAAGAAGCCGAACAACACGACCAGCGCGACGCCGCCAAGGAAGATGAATGCCGAGGCCTTGGCCGCGGGCTTCAGTGGCGGCCGCTCCGCCGCCGTCTTCGGTGCCGGGATTTCGCCCGCTTTGAGTCGCGCCTGGTATTCCGGATCGTCCTTCAGGTCCTTGCCGACGAACATCGAGACGATGGCGGCCGCGACCACACCGGTGAGCGTTGCCGGCACGCAGACCATCAGGATCTCCGGCAGCCCCCACTCGCTGACGCCCTTCTCCGCGAAGAGGCCGATCATCGCGGCGGTGGCCGCCGCCACCGGGCTCGCGGTGATCGCCTGCTGCGAGGCGATCGTCGCCACCGCCATCGGGCGCTCCGGCCTGACGCCGCTCTGGTGCGCGGTTTCGTAGATCACCGGCAGCAGCGGATAGACGATGTGGCCGGTCCCGGCGACGAAGGTGAAGCTCCACGTCGTGAGTGGCGCGACGATCGTCACGTACTTCGGGTTGGCACGGATGATGCGCTCGGCGATCCGCACCAGAAAATCGATGCCTCCCGCCGCGTCCATCACCGAGGCGGCCATGATCACCGCCAGGATGATCAGCATCACGTCGATCGGTGGCGACGTCGGACTGATGCCGAATGCGACGACGAGCACGAGCAAGCCGACCGCGCCCCACAGACCCAGGCCGACGCCGGAAAAGCGCGCGCCCATCCAGATTGCGGCGAGCACGACGATGAATTGCAGAACGATCGATAACGTCATTTTTTCTTTCCCCGGCGAAGGCTCGCCTCGGTAACGTTCATTGTTCGAACTTCGGAGCGATCAGGTTCTCAAACGAAAACACCTCGTCCCATTTCTCCTGTGTGAGCAGCTTGCGCTCCTTGACGACGATGTCGTGCAGCGACTTGCCGGTCTCGTAGCCCTCGCGCGCGATCTCGGCGCACTGCTTGTACCCGAGTGAGGGCTTGAGCACGGTGACGATGCCGAGCGAATTGAGCACCATGTCGCGCGTGCGCTCCGCGTTGGCGGTGATCCCCTGGATGCAGTTGACGCGCAGGCTCTCGACCGCGTGCTCCATCGTCGCGATCGATGTGAACAGCGCGAAGGTGATGACCGGCTCCATCACGTTGAGCTGGAGCTGACCCGCGGAAGCCGCGAGCGTCACCGTGAGGTCGAGGCCGATCACGAGGAATCCGACCTGGTTGACGACCTCGGGGATCACCGGGTTGACCTTGCCCGGCATGATCGAGCTGCCCGGCTGCATCTGCGGCAGGTTGATCTCGTTGAAGCCGCAGCGCGGCCCCGACGCGAGCATCCGGAGGTCGTTGCAGATCTTGGTCAGCTTGGCCGACGTCCGCTTCAGCACGCCCGAAAGTAGAACATAGGCGCCGGTGTCGGAGGTCGCCTCGATCAGGTCGCCCGCCAGGATGAACTTCGTGCCGGTGAGCTCGGACAGGTACTTTGTCGCGAGCTCCGGGTAGCCCGGCGCCGCGGTCACCGTGGTGCCGATCGCCGTTGCGCCGAGGTTGATCTCGTGCAGGAACTGCCGCACCTCGGCGATGCGCTGCACCTCCTCGCCGATCGTCGTCCCCCAGCCGTGGAACTCCTGGCCAAGGGACATCGGGACGGCGTCCTGCAGGTGCGTGCGGCCCATCTTCAGCACCTTCTCGAACTCCTTGCCCTTGGCGAAGAACGCGTCCTGCAGCCGCTTGAGAGCCTCCATGTAGCTCGCGAGCCGCAGGATCAGCGCCAGCCGGAACGCCGTCGGGTAGATATCGTTGGTCGACTGCCCGAAGTTCACGTGGTCGTTCGGGTTGACGTACTGGTATTCGCCTTTCCTGTGTCCGAGCGCCTCGAGCGCGAGGTTGGCGATCACCTCGTTCGCGTTCATGTTGGTCGACGTGCCGGCGCCGCCCTGGATGAAGTCGGTGACGAACTGGTCGCGCATCTCGCCGGCGATCAACCGGTCGCAGGCGGCGGCGATCGCGTTGGCCACTTTCGCGTCGAGCACGCCGAGGTCGCGATTCGCGAGCGCCGCGGCCTTCTTGACGTAGCCGAAGGCCTTGACGAAATTGGGCTCCAGCGACATCGGGATGCCGGTGATGTGGAAATTCTCCTTCCCGCGCAATGTTTGCACGCCGTAGTACGCGGTATCCGGAAGCTCCTTCTCGCCCAGGAAATCCTTTTCGATCCGAGTCGCCATGCTGTCGCTCCTTGGTTCGACCTTCCGCGCACCGAGGGCGTGCGGCGGTCATTTGCGAGGCGCACCTGGCGTCACGGGCGGGCGATTCCGCAACGGGCGAAGTCGCGCGGACGCGGACGGCGCCGCGCGCAGGAGAAGATTGCATTTGCGCGCAGCAAGGTGCGACCGAATTCACTTGCTCGAATCGGGCACGCTCGGCACCGCCGCAAGAGCCGCGATCGAGCACGATCTTGCGCTGCGATGCCGGGTCGGCGCCCGGACTCGCTTGGTTTCGATTCTCCGCCTGCCGCGAGAGGGGGGGTTGATCGGGGTCAATCGAAGCGCGACTCTTCGCCGTGTTCCCGTCCTTTCTTTGCCTTCGAACCGGCCGCGTGGTACGGTTGCACTTCCAACCGTAGGAGGGACCGTTCATGGCAATGACTCGCAAGCGTGCGGGACGGAAAACGACGGCGAAGAAACCCGCCGGCGGTATCACCAAGGCCAAGGTAAAGCGCGCTGCGCGCCGGGCGGGTGCGGCGCTCGAAACGGCGGCGCATGGCGCCGGGCTCGCGCTTCGACGGACCGCGCGCAAGCTGAAGCGCAGCGCGGAAAACGCGAAGGAGCCGGCGAAACGAACCGCGCGGCGCGTGGAGCGCAAAGTCGCCTCGGCACTGGGGAGCGCCGGCGAATCGATCACCGCCGCAGGACACAGGGCGAAGTTGAAGTTCGACGCTGCGCGGCGGGCCATGGCATCGACGGCGAAGCGGCCCGTGGCCAAGAAGCGCACGACCACGAAACCCGCAACCAGGAAGTCCGCGGCCCGGCGCAGGACGGCGCGGTGACGTTAGGTAGTTGTGGTGGCTTGACGCCCGGCTGACCCTGAGGCTCGATTCGAACGCTGTCGCGCCAAGCGGCTACGTCCTACCGCTACTTCCAGGCTATCGTCACCATCTTGCGACGCAGGAAGGCGATCTGCGTGGCGAGTGGCAGCTCCTTCGGGCACACGTCGTGGCAGGCGAGTAGCGACATGCAGCCGAACACGCCGTCGTCGTCGCCGATCAGCTCGTAGTAGTCGGCATCGGTGCGCGCATCGCGCGGATCGAGGCGGAAGCGCCCGATCTTGTTGAGGCCCACCGCGCCGACGAAGTCCTCGCGCATGCGCGCGGTGCCGCAAGCCGACACGCAGCAGCCGCACTCGATGCAGCGGTCGACCTCGTAGATCTTCTCGGCGAGCCCAGGATCCATCTTCTCCTCGATTCGCGACAGGTCGACCTCGGCCTCCTTCATGTGCACCCAGGTCTCGAGTCGCTCGCTCATCGCGCGCATCCACTTGCCGGTGTCGACCGACAGGTCGCCGATCAGCTCGAACACCGGCAGCGGCGCCAGCGTGATCTCCGGTCCGACGTTCTTGGTGAGCGTACGGCAGGCGAGCCCGGGGCGACCGTTGATCACCATCGCGCAGCTGCCGCAGATGCCGGCGCGGCAGACGAAGTCGAACTGCAGCGACGGGTCCTGCTTCTCGAGGATCTCGGTGAGCGCGATGTACAGCGTCATCCCTTCCGTCTGCTCGAGCTCGTAGGTCTGCATGTGCGGAACGCTGGCGGGATCGGCCGGGTTGTAGCGCAGGATATGCAGGTGGATCTTCTGGCCGGCCGCCGGCGGGTTCTGGGGTTGGCTCATCGACTTGTTCCTTATTCGGTTTCCCAGACGAAGCCGGTCGGCTCGCCGTTGTCCGCCGCGGCAGCTCCCGCCGGAGGCATCCGCTCGTCGATTCTCTGGTTGCGCCCGCGAAGCGATTCCGGCAGCAGGTGCTCGTAGGGCATCAGCGCGCGCTGCCGCTCGAACCGGTCGGCGATACGCTGCTTCGTCGCGTCGACCTGCGCCTGGCGCGCCGCCGTGTCCGGATGGTCGGCGTAGTCCTTCGCGCCGTAGCCGCGCCAGCCAGGCGGCAGCTCCATGCGCTTCACGTCGAGCGCTTCATAGGCCAGCGTCGGCAGCGTGTCCTCGCCTTTCCACGTGGCGAGCGTGCGTTTCAACCACTCGGCATCGTTGCGCCGCGGGAAGTCGTGCCGGTAGTGGGCGCCCCGGCTCTCGGTGCGCGTGAGCGCGCCGTACGCGACGCACAGCGCGAGCTTCAGCATCTTCTGGACCCGGTAGGCGGTGACGAGCTCGGGATTGGCGCCCGGCGCGCTCGACTTCACGCCGATGCGGCGGCTCTGCACGAGGAGCTTCTGCAGCAGGTCGACCGCCTGCTCGAGGTCCTTGCCGGTGCGGAAGATCCCGACCTTGTCGGTCATGATCTCCTGCATGCGCGCCTTGATCGCGCTCGCGTCCTCGGTTCCCCCGCCGGTCAGCAGGCCCAGCAGCCTTGCGCTCTCGCGCCCGACGAAGTCGCGAACCACTCCAGTCGGAATGTTGACGTCGTTCTCGCGCTTGTCGCAGAAGTCGGCGATGAACTCGCCGACGATCATCCCGGCCACGACGGTCTCGGCGACCGAGTTGCCGCCGAGCCGATTGAAGCCGTGCATGTCCCAGCAGGCGGCCTCGCCGGCCGCGAACAGACCCTTGAGGGTCGGGCTCTGGCCGGTGTGGTCGGTGCGCACTCCGCCCATCGTGTAATGCTGCGCCGGACGGACCGCGATCATGTCCTTCGTCGGATCGATGCCGAGGAAATAGTGACAGATCTCGTAGACCTCGCGCAGGTTGTGCCTGATGTGGTGCTCGCCCAGCAGCGTGATGTCGAGCCAGAGGTGCTCGCCGAAGCGGCTGTGCACGCCCTTGCCCTTCGCGATGTGCTCCTCCATCCGCCGCGACACGACGTCGCGCGAGGCGAGCTCCTTCTTCTCCGGCTCGTAGTCGGGCATGAAGCGGTGGCCGTCGCCGTCCTTCAGCAGGCCGCCGTCGCCGCGGCAGCCCTCGGTGACGAGGATGCCGGCCGGGAAGATCCCGGTCGGGTGGAACTGCACCGCCTCCATGTTGCCGAGCGCCGCCACACCCGTCTCGAGCGCGATCGCATGCCCGATGCCTTCGCAGATCACCGCATTGGTCGTCACGCGATAAATCCGACCGGCCCCGCCGGTGGTGATCGCGGTGGCCTTGGCCACGTAGGCGGACAGCGCGCCGGTGATGAGGTCACGCACGACCGCGCCGTAGCAGCGGCCGCCGTCGTGGATCAGTGCCAGCGCCTCCGTGCGCTCGTGCACGGGGATCGATTCGGCGATCGCCCGGTCGCCGACCGCCTGCAGCATCGCGTGGCCGGTGCCATCGGCGACGTAGCACGTGCGCCATTTCTTGGTGCCGCCGAAGTCGCGCTGCGCGACCAGCCCGTGCGCCTCGGCGCGCTCGGTGATCGTCACCTGCTGGCCGTTGATGACCACCTGGCGATCGCCCTGCCGCACCCGGCTCCACGGCACGCCCCACGCCGCCAGCTCGCGCACCGCCTTGGGCGCAGTGTTGACGAACATCCGGACGACGTCCTGGTCGGCGCCCCAGTCGCTGCCGCGCACCGTATCCTCGAAGTGCACGTCCTCGTTGTCGCCCTGGCCCTTGATCACGTTGCCGAGCGAGGCCTGCATGCCGCCCTGCGCGGCCTTCGAATGCGAGCGTTTGGGCGGCACGAGCGACAGGATGATCGCGTCGTGGCCGCGCCGCCTGGCCGCGATCGCCAGCCGCAGGCCCGCGAGCCCACCGCCGATCACGAGGACGTCGGTGTAGACGATCTTCATTTCGGGCCTCCCGGCGGCGCCGCGAGCGAGGCCGGCACGTAGGGCTGCCCGTAGTTGGGCGCGTGCTCGATGCCGATCTTGATGTAGGCGGCGAGCGTGGCGAAGCCCAGCACGAGGAAGAACACCGTCAACGCCCACTTCAGCGTCTTCAGCCGCCGCCGCGTCGCGTTCGGATCGCTCCCTTCGAACCAGCCCCACTTGACGGCCAGGCGATAGAGGCCGATGCCGCCATGGAACTCGACCGCAAGCAGGAGCAGGATGTAGAGCGGCCAGTAGTGGCCGGTCCAGACACGGTCCGACGATTCGAACGGACCGATCAACTCGGGGTGCGTCAGCATGATGTAGAGGTGCGGCGCGGCGAGGAAGAACAGCGCGAAGCCGGTGAACGCCTGCCAGAACCACAGCGTCGTGTCCTCGTGCCGCATCATCTTCATGTGGCCGCGGAATGTGCTGAACTGCTGGTAGTTGATGGGAAACTTGCGCACCGCGAGGAAGGCGTGAATGACGATCAGGATGACCACGGCCGCCACGACGAACGACACGATCACCGGATACGGCCGGCCGAAGAAGAAATAGCCCTCGAAGAACTTGGTGACCGTCCACATCGCGTCGCCGCTGATCAGGATCGTCGACACGAAGAACATGTGCCCCCACATGAAAAGCGCGACGAGGAGGCCGCTCCCGCTTTGCACGAGATCGAGGCGTGCCGGCCAGCGGCTCTTCCGCGACGCGCCGGCAAGACCGACGCCGGCGATGACAGAGTTGTCTACGTCCATCCGCGCGCTCCTTAGCATCTTGTCCGTTTGGCGGATCCCACATGCGAACGCGGCAGGTCGCGTCGCGGCAGCCCGCTTCCAGGGCGTTGCGCCGATGACCGGCGGCAAATCGCTCAGGGACACCCACCCGTAACCGGCAATATATCGCCCGATGCAGAATCACCATTGACTTGCGTCAATCGCTGCGATGGGGCGATTGACCGCGCGACGTGCAGGGGCACCCCGCGGCGAGAACGACATCCGAAGGACCCTTGATTTGCGTCAATGGGTTCCGTGCCGGTCCGGGCAGCATGAACGGACTGCCGAAACCCGGCGGCCGGCCGCGTGCTCGCCGGCACACGATCCAGATTGGAGGAGTCGATGTTCCAGGTCCGCATCCACGGCCGCGGCGGGCAGGGCGTCGTTTCAGGCGCCGAGTTGCTGTCGGTCGCCGCTTTTCTCGAAGGCCGGCATGCGCAGGCGTTCCCCAGCTTCGGTTCCGAGCGGATGGGCGCGCCCGTGATGGCGTTTTGCCGCATCGACGACAAGGAGATCCGCCTGCGCGAACCGGTGATTTCGCCCGACGCGCTGATCATCCAGGACCCGACACTGCTGCACCAGGTCGATCTGTTCAAGGGCCTGCATGCGGTCGGCCTCATCCTGATCAACTCGATGCGCAGTTTCGAGGAACTCGGCCTCGCCGATTTCACTGCCGAAACATGCCACTACCGGATGTGCCGGGTCCCCGCGAGCGAACTCGCGCAAAAGCACGTCGGGCGGGCGGTTCCCAACGCCGCGCTGCTCGGCGGGTTTGCCGCGGTCAGCGGGGAGGTGCGCCTCGAATCCGTCGTCGCCGCGATCCGGGCGAAATTTCCGGGCAAGGTCGCGGAAGGCAACGTCGCCGCCGCAACCGAGGCGTATGCGCTCGCCCGGGACTCCCGCGAGGCGATCCATGCTTAAACAGACCGAAGGTTCCCGCGCCGTGGCCGAGGCCATCGCGCTGTCCCGTCCCGAGGTGATCTGCGCCTATCCGATCACTCCGCAGACGCACATTGTCGAAGCGCTGGGCGAAATGGTGAAGTCCGGCGAACTTGGGGCATGCGAATTCATCAACGTCGAGTCGGAGTTCGCCGCGCTGTCGCTGGCGATCGGGGCCTCCGCCGCCGGCGCGCGGACGTATACAGCGACCTCCAGTCAGGGCCTGCTGTTCATGGCCGAGGCCGTGTACAACGCGGCGGGGCTGGGCCTGCCCATCGTGATGACGATCGGCAACCGCGCAATCGGCGCACCGATCAACATCTGGAACGACCACTCCGACAGCATGTCGATGCGCGACGCCGGCTGGATCCAGCTCTATGCCGAGACCAACCAGGAAGCCCTCGACCTGCACATTCAGGCGTTCCGGCTGGCCGAGGAGCTGTCGTGCCCCGTGATGGTGTGCATGGACGGCTTCATCCTGACCCATGCCTACGACCGCGTCGACATACCGACGCAGGCCCAGGTCGACACATTTCTGCCCCGGTTCGAGCCGCGGCAGATCCTGGACCCGTCCGCACCCGTGTCGATCGGGGCGATGGTCGGCCCCGAGGCGTTCACCGAGGTGCGCTATCTCGCCCATCACAAGCAGCTGCGCGCGCTGTCACTGATCCCGCAACTCTCGGAGGCCTTCGAAGCGCAGTTCGGCCGTGCCTCGGGCGGGCTGATTCGTTCCTACCGCACCACGGACGCCGAAACGATCGTCGTCGCGCTGGGCTCGGTCAACGGCACCATCCAGGAGGTCGTCGACGCGATGCGCGCCGATGGAGTTGCGATCGGGTCGGTCTCGATCTGCGCGTTCCGCCCGTTTCCGCTGCTCGCGCTGCGCGAAACGCTGCAGCACGCGAAGCGCGTCGTCGTGCTGGAAAAGTGTCTCGCCGTGGGTTTGGGCGGCATCGTTTCCGACGGCGTGCGCAAATCGCTGTCGGGGATCCAGCTGAAGGGCTACACCGTCATCGCTGGACTGGGCGGACGCGCGATCACGCAAGCGTCGCTGCGCCAGCTGTTCGAGGATGCAGGAGCGGACGAGCTGGAGCAAGTGACGTTCCTCGACCTCAACGCGGACGTCGTCGCGCACGAGCTCGAGCGCGAGGCGCTGGCACGACGCACCGGGCCGACCGCCGAAGCAATTCTGCGGCGGTTGGGCACGGTCGGGTCGCAGGTCGGCTGAGGATAAGCAGATGAGTAACGGCAAGTTGTCCGGTGGCGCAGCGCCGCCGCTGCAGGCGGTCAAGTTCTACCAGACCGGGACGTTCACCGTCGGTAACCGGTTGCTCGCCGAGAACGAGCGCGCGGTGCAGGCCAACATGGAGCGCACCAACTCGCTCAACTCCGGGCACCGCGCGTGCCAGGGTTGCGGCGAGGCGCTGGGCGCCCGCTATGCAATCGACGCCGCGATGCGCGCGGCGAACAACCAGGTGATCGCCGTCAACGCGACCGGGTGTCTCGAGGTGTTCTCGACGCCGTATCCCGAGACCTCGTGGCAGATCCCGTGGATTCACTCGCTGTTCGGCAACGCCGCGGCGGTCGCCTCGGGAGTCGCCGCCGCGATGCGCATCAAGGGCCGCGGAGACGTTCGCGTCATCGCGCAGGGCGGCGACGGCGGCACCACCGACATCGGTTTCGGCTGCCTGTCCGGGATGTTCGAGCGCAACGACGACGTGCTCTACATCTGCTACGACAACGAGGCGTACATGAACACTGGCGTGCAGCGTTCGAGCGCCACGCCGCCCGCCGCGCGTACGGCGACGACGATGGCAGTCGGCCGTGAGCCGGGCAACGTCTTCGGGACCGGCAAGAACGTGCCGCTGATCGCGATGGCGCACGGCATCCCGTACGTCGCGACGGCGAGTGTCGCCAACCTGCGCGACCTCGAGTACAAGGTGACGCGCGCGATGGGAATCCACGGTGCACGCTACGTCCACATCCATGTTCCGTGTCCGCTCGGCTGGGGCTCGAATCCTGCGGACACGATCAGGGTCGCACGGCTTGCGGTCGAATCGGGGCTCTTTCCGTTGTTCGAGGCCGAGCATGGGGAGATCACCGGCCGCACGAAGATCCGGCGCCCGGTGCCGGTGACCGAGTATCTGCAGCTGCAGAAGCGGTTCGTTCACCTGTTCGGCCGCGAGCCGGACACGGCGCGGCTCCAGCAGATCCAGGCGATCGCCGACCGCAATATCGGCCGGTTCGGATTGCTCGACCGGGAGGCCGCGAATGGATAAGCCGTTCGCGATCACGCTCGACGTCGGTTCGAGCCTCGCCAACAAGACCGGCTCGTGGCGAACGTCGCGGCCCCTCTACGTCGACCGATTGCCGCCGTGCAACGCGGCCTGTCCGGCAGGCGAGGACATCCAGGGGTGGCTCTATCACGCCGAGGGCGGCGACTACGAGGCCGCCTGGCGCGCGCTCACCCAGAACAACCCGCTGGCCGCGATCATGGGGCGCGTCTGCTACCACCCCTGCCAGGGCGCATGCAACCGCGGCAAGCTCGACGAGGCCGTCGGCATCAACGCGGTCGAGCGCTTCCTCGGCGACGAGGCGATCAAACGCGGATGGAAGTTCGCGCCGCCGCCGGAGGAATCGGGCAAGCGGGTGCTGGTCGTCGGCGCGGGCCCGTCCGGCCTGTCCGCGGCGTACCACCTGCGTCGCCTCGGCCACCGTGCGACGATCGTCGAAGCGGGCCCGCTCGCGGGCGGGATGATGCGCTTCGGGATCCCGAAGTACCGGCTGCCGCGCGACGTGCTCGACGCGGAAGTGCGGCGCATTCTCGACATGGGCGTCGAGCTCGTTCTCAACACCAAGGTCGCGGACATCCGCGCGACGATGAAGGAGGGCCGGTTCGACGCGGCGTTCCTCGCCGTCGGCGCACACATCGGCAAGCGCGCCTACATCCCCGCCGGCGAGGCCGCGCGGATGCTCGACGCCGTGTCGGTGCTGCGCGGAATGGAAGGCGAGGAAAAGCCGATGCTGGGACGCCGTGTGGTCATATACGGCGGCGGCAATACGGCACTCGACGTCGCTCGCACCGCGAAGCGGTTGGGCGCGACCGAGGCGATCATCGTCTATCGGCGCACACGCGAGAAGATGCCCGCACACGACTTCGAGGTCGAGGAAGCGCTGCAGGAAGGCGTGCTGATCAAGTGGCTTTCCACGATCAAGAACATGGCCGACGAGGGCACGCTGACCGTCGAGAAGATGACGCTCGACGCCAAAGGGTTCCCCCAGCCGACCGGCGAGTTCGAGACACTCGAGGCCGATTCGCTGGTGCTGGCGCTGGGGCAGGACGTCGACCTGTCGCTGCTTTCCGGTGTGCCAGGATTGGCGATCAAGAACGGCACTGTAGAGGTCGGCCCGAACATGATGACAGGCTACGCGGGCATTTTCGCAGGCGGCGACATGGTGCCTTCGGAGCGCACCGTCACCGTTGCCGTCGGCCACGGCAAGAAGGCTGCGCGGCACATCGACGCGTGGCTCCGGGGAACCAAGTACGCGCCGCCACCGAAGCACGAGCTTGCCGACTTCGACAAGCTCAATGCCTGGTATTACGCCGATGCGCCGCACATGGTCCGCCCGCGGCTCGACATTGTCCGCCGCACGTCGACCTTCGACGAGGTCGTGAGCGGCCTCGACGAAACCAACGCGCTGTTCGAGGCGCGGCGCTGCCTCTCGTGCGGCAACTGCTTCGAATGCGACAACTGCTATGGCGTGTGCCCCGACAACGCGGTGATCAAGCTGGGACCGGGCAAGCGCTTCCAGTTCAACTTCGACTACTGCAAGGGCTGCGGCATCTGCGCGGCGGAATGCCCGTGCGGCGCGATCAAGATGGTGCCCGAAACGAACTGATGCGCTGCCGCCGCGGCGACGCGAGGGCGTGCCGGCGCGGGCCGACGAGGAGACGACAGATGATGGACCCCGACCCGGGGCGTGTGCCCGCCGGTGCGCCGGCGTGGCTTCCCCGCGGGCTAGCGCTGCTGCGCGAGCCGACGCTGAACAAGGGCACGGCGTTCACCAACGCCGAGCGCGACGTGCTCGGCCTGCGCGGCCTGCTGCCGTCGCACGTCTGCTCGCAGGAGGAGCAGGTGGCGCGCGTGCTGGAGAATTTCCGCCGCGAGCCGTCGGACCTCGAAAAATACATCAATCTCAACGCGCTGCACGACCGCAACGAGGCATTGTTCTTCCGCATCGTCATCGACCATCCGGACGAGATGATGCCGATCATCTACACGCCGACGGTCGGTCTCGCCTGCCAGCAGTTCGGGCACATCTTCCAGCGACCGCGGGGCCTCTTCATCGGCGCCACCGACCGCGGCCGGATCGCGAGCGTGCTGCGCAACTGGCCGTATCACGACGTGCGGATCATCGTCGTTACCGACGGCGAGCGCATCCTCGGCCTGGGTGACCTCGGCGCCAACGGCATGGGCATCCCGGTCGGCAAGCTCGCGCTCTACACTGCCGGCGCCGGCGTCCACCCGACGCAATGCCTGCCGGTGATCCTGGACGTCGGGACCAACAATGCGGCGCTGCGGGGCGACCCGCTCTACATCGGGCTGCAGCAGGCGCGCCTCACCGGGCAGCCCTACGACGATCTGGTCGAGGAGTTCATCGCCGCGACGCAGGAGGTCTTCCCCGGCGTGGTCGTGCAGTTCGAAGATTTCGCCAATCACAACGCGTTCCGGCTGCTCGCGAAATACCGCGACCGCATCTGCACGTTCAACGACGATATCCAGGGCACGGCGGCGGTCGCGCTCGCCGGCATCCTGTCGGCGCTGCGTATCAGCGGAGGCACGCTCGCGACGCAAAGGCTGCTGTTCTTTGGCGCCGGCGAAGCCGCGACCGGCATCGCCGACCTCGCGGTCGAGGCGATGGTCGAAGCGGGCGTGCCGCGACCGGCGGCGCGCGCGCGCTGCTGGCTCGTCGACTCGCAGGGGCTCGTCGTCAAGAGCCGCGGCGACCTCGGGCGGCACAAGGCTCCCTACGCGCATGACCATGCAGCAGTCAGGGATTTCCTGGCCGCGATCAAGGCGGTGCAGCCGACGGCGATCATCGGCGTCGCCGCCGTCGGCGGCGCCTTCACGCGCGAGGTCGTCGAGGAGATGGGCAAGGGAAATGAAAGGCCGATCATCTTCGCGCTGTCGAATCCGACGTCGAAATCGGAATGCACGGCGGCGCAGGCGTACGAATGGAGCGGCGGGCGGGCGCTGTTCGCCTCGGGCAGCCCGTTCGATCCGGTGACGCTGGCCGGGAAGACTTTCGTGCCGCGGCAGGGCAACAACTCGTACATCTTCCCTGGCGTGGGCCTGGGCGCGATCGTCGGCCGCGCGCGTCGGATCACCGACGCGATGTTCCTCACCGCCGCGCAGACGCTCGCCGGGCAGGTCACCGAAGCCGATCTCGCGCAGGGAAGCCTCTACCCGCCGCTCGCCAGGATTCGCGAGGTGTCCGCGCAGATCGCCGCCGCGGTCGCCGGGGTGGCGTACCGGCAGGGCCTTGCCGGGGCGCCGGAACCGCCGGACGTGCTCTCGTACGTGCGTTCGCAGATGTACGACCCGCACTACGCAACCTATGTGACGAGCGGCCCGTAGGGGTGCCGGCGCTCGCCGTTGACCTGTGTCAACGCGTCGCGCGTTCCGCCAAGGGCGTTGATCTGCGTCAACCTGTCGCAGGGGTGTTGCCACTAGGCTGCATGCACGTCTGATGTGCACCCCGCTCGGCACCGGCCCGCAATGAACCCATACGTCGTGTTCCTGCTGTACATGCTGGCGATCCTGGGCTTCGTGTTCGTCACGCTGCTGATGAATCGCTTCCTGGGCCCGAAGCCGAAGGCGACGGAAACCAAGCTCGAACCGTTCGAATGCGGCGCGACGCCAGTCGACACGCGCAACGTCAAGGCAGTCCCGATCAAGTACTACGCGGTCGCCATCGTATTCATCCTGTTCGACCTCGAGACCGTCTTCCTGTTCATCTGGGCGCTGGGCGCGCAGCCGGTCACGGGCTTCATGCTGGCGACCTTCGGCATCTTCGTCTTCCTGCTCGTCCTGATCCTGCTCTACGTGTACAAGGCGCGCCTGCTCGAGGCCGTCACCGAGTGATCATGGGCGTCAAGACGATTCCGATCCACGCGGCCGGCTCGAAGTCGCAGGCATTCGAGTACCTGACGACGAAGAAGGACGAGCTCATCGGGTGGGCGCGCAAGTTCTCGATCTTTCCGTACCCGTTCGTCACCGCATGCTGCGCGATGGAATTCATGGCGGTGAGCTCGACACCGTACGATACCGACCGCTTCGGCGCGGCGCTGCCGCGATTTTCGCCGCGGCAGGCCGACCTGCTGATGGTCGTAGGCACGGTGACGCACAAGCAGGCGCCGGTCCTGCTCAAGGTCTACGAGCAGATGTGCGAGCCGAAGTGGGTGATGGCGTTCGGCGTCTGTGCCACGTCCGGCGGCTTCTACCAGAACTACGCGGCGGTCGCGGGGATCGATCGGATCATTCCGGTCGACATCTACGTGCCCGGCTGCCCGCCCCGACCCGAAATGGTGATCGACGGGATCATGAAACTGCAGGACATGATCGCCCGCGGGCGCCACCCGATCCTCACCAGGGAATTTTGAACGTGTCCGCAGGTATCCACGATCGTCTGCAGGAGGAGCTGCGCCCGCTGACGACGGAGGCCTCGGTCGCGCACGAAGTTGCGGTGTTCGCGGTTCAGCCTGCCGTCGTGCTCGATGTCGTGCGGAAGCTCAAGAGCGAATTCGGCTTCGACCTCTTCCTCGACGTGACCGCGGTCGACTGGCTCCCGCAGGTCCCCCGCTTCGAGGTCGTCTGGCACTTCTACTCGACGCAGCACCATGTCCGCGTCCGGCTGAAGACGCGCGTGCCCGAAGGCGATCCGACGGTCGACTCGCTGACCGCACTGTACGACTCCGCCCGGTACATGGAGCGCGAATGCCACGACATGTACGGCATCGTCTTTCGCGGCAACGCCGACCTGCGCCCGATCCTGCTGTACGAGGGGTTCGTCGGCCATCCCCTGCGCAAGGACTACGCGAAGGAGCACGAGCAGCCGCTCGTGCCCTACATCAGGTAACGCCGCCGTGGACATGCAACTGCCCAACCCGGTCCGCCCCGCCTTCACGAAGAGCGAGCGCGACGACACGGTCATCGTCAACATCGGGCCGTCGCACCCCGCCACGCACGGCACCGTGCAGATCATCGCCGAGCTGGACGGCGAGCGCGTGCTGCGCACGGACGTCCACTGCGGCTACCTGCATCGCGGCTTCGAAAAGGAGTGCGAGTCGCACACGTGGCACAACCTGATTCCCTACGTCGACCGGCTCAACTACGTGTCGGCGCTGATCAACGATTTCGCGTACTGCGAGGCGGTCGAGAAGCTGATGGGGATCGAGATCACGCCGCGCTGCCGGTACCTGCGCACGCTGCTGTCCGAATATTCGCGCCTCACCGACCACCTTACGTGCATCGCCGCCGGCCTGATGGAGCTGGGCGCGATGACGGCGTTCCTCTATCTCGTGATGATCCGCGACTACATGTACGAGCACCTCGCGCATCTGACCGGCGCCCGGGTGACGTACACATACGGTCGCATCGGCGGGCTCGCTCGCGACCTCCCCGACGGGTGGCTCAAGAGGCTGGGCGAGATCCTGGACCAGTATGAGGACTTCGTCGCGCGCGTCCACGGCCTCGTCGATCGCAACCGCATTTTCATCGACCGGATGCGCAACGTCGGCGTGATCTCGTCCGCCGACGCCATCAACTGGGGCTACACCGGACCGATCCTGCGCTCCACAGGCGCTCCGCGCGACCTGCGCAAGGACACCCCGTACCTCGCCTACGCCGAACTCGACTTCGAGGTTCCCGTCGGGATCAAGGGCGACAACTACGACCGTTACTACGTGCGCATGCGCGAGATGGACGAGTCGGTGCACATGATCCGGCAGCTGATGGACATGCTGCCGGCCGGCGCGATCAACGTCGACGACCGCCGCTGCGTGCTGCCCGAGAAGAGCCTCGTCTACACCGAGATCGAGTCGCTGATCAACCACTTCAAGGTGATCATGGACGGCCCGAAGGTGCCTGCCGGCGAAGTCTACAGCGCGCACGAATCGCCCAACGGCGAACTCGGCTTCTACCTCGTCAGCACCGGCGAAGGCGTTCCGTACAAGGTTCACGTCCGCGCGCCGTCCTTCGTCCACATGGGTGGCGTGCACCGGATGCTCGACGGCTACCAGCTCGCCGACATTGTGCCGACCTTCGGCTCCGTCAACATGATCGGCGGGGAGTGTGATCGGTGAAGCACCTGATTCCCGAGTTCGAGAAGTGGAAGACGCGCTTCCCGGCGGGCTTCGAGTCCTCTCTCGTCATGCCATGCGTGCGCCGGATCCAGGAGGATCGCGGCTACGTCGCGGACAGCGACATCGACGGACTGGTCGAATACCTGGGCGTCCCGCGGATTCAGATCGAGGAAGTCCTGTCGTTCTACACGCAGTTCCGGCGCCAACCGATCGGTCGCTGGCACGTGCAGTGCTGTCGCAACGTCACCTGTTCGATGCGAAGCGCCGAGCGGCTCATCGACCACCTCGCGCAAAAGCTCGGCGTCAAGCCGGGACAGACGACGCCGGACGGGCGTTACACGCTGTCGACGGTCGAGTGCCTCGGCTCGTGCGGCACCGCACCGGTCGTGATGGTCAACGACGCGTATCACGAGGACATGAGCATCGAAAAGCTCGATGCGCTGCTCGAGGAGTTGAAGTAATGCCCGGCCGGCAGCTCATCATGACCTTCCCGGTCACTGCCACGTCGCACACGCTGGCAGACTACCGTGGGCGCGGCGGCTACTCCGCGCTTGCCAAGGCGCTGGCGATGGCGCCGCAGGACGTGACCAAGGAAGTGACGGCTTCGGGCCTGCTCGGCCACGGCGGCGCTGCCTTCCCGGTCGGGCGCAAGTGGACAGTCGTGAATCTCGACGACAACCAGGCACACTTCCTCTGCGCCAATGCCGACGAAGGGGAGCCGGGGACGTTCAAGGACCGCTGGATCCTCGAGCACTCGCCACACTTGCTGCTCGAGTCGATGGCGATCGCCTCCCACGCGCTGCAGGTCCGGCACGCGTTCGTCTACATCCGCGGCGAATTCGACCTGCCCTACCGCCGGCTCGCGGCAGCGATCGAGGAGGCGTACGCCGCAGGCCTGCTCGGCGAACGGATCCTCGGCACCGGTTTCGCGTGCGACATCAATGTGATCCGCGGCGCGGGATCGTACGTGTGCGGCGAGGCATCCGGACTCCTGGCCTCGGTCGAGGGCAAGCGCGGCTACCCGCGTAACCGCCCTCCGCGCCTGACCGTGAAGGGGCTATTTCAGCGGCCGACGGTCGTCAACAACGTCGAGACACTGTCCAACGTTGCCGGGATCATCACCGGTGGCGCCGAGGCGTTCAAGAAAATCGGCACGCCGAAGTGCCCCGGCACCCAGCTCGTCTCCATCTCGGGCCACATCGAGCGGCCCGGCGTCTACGAAGTCGAATACGGGTACCCGCTCACGAAGTTCCTGTACGACGACTGCGGCGGCATCCTCGGCGGGAAGAAGCTGAAGTGCATCGTCCCCGGCGGCATCTCGACCAAAGTGCTGACGGCGGCGGAATGCGAGCCACTGACCTACGACAAGCAGTCGCTCGAGTCCGCCGGCTCTTCGCTCGGCTCGGGCGGGATGATCGTGATCGCCGAGGGCACGTGCATGGTGCGGCTCCTGCAGGTGATGCTGCGCTTCTACCACCACGAGTCCTGCGGTCAGTGCACGCCGTGCCGCGAAGGCATGGGCTGGATGCATCGGATCATCGATCGCATCGTCGCCGGTGACGGCCGACCCGAGGACCTCGAGCGCCTGGTCGAGATCTCGCGCCTCAACGACGGCACGACGATCTGCGGCATGGGCGACGCGGCGGGCTACGCGACGGTCGGCATCCTCGCCAAGTACCGCGATGAGTTCGACTACTTCATCGAGCACAAGCGGTCGCGCTTCGACGGCAACCTGGAAGCGGTGGTCCCCGCCCATGCCTGAGATCTTCATCAACGGACAACCGGTCCAGGCCAAGGCCGGTGAGACCGTGCTGCAGGCCGCTCTCGCGAACGGCTTCTTCATCCCGTACTTCTGCTGGCACCCGTCGCTGTCGATCGCCGGGAACTGCCGCGTCTGCGTGGTGCAGGTCGAGGGCCGCAGCTGGGTGGAGATCGCCTGCAACATGCCGGTCACCGAGGGGCTCAAGGTGCTGACCGACTCCGAGCTGGTGCGCGAGCACCGCAAGGCGACGCTGCAGTTCATTACGCTCAACCACCCGGTGGATTGCGGCATCTGCGACAAGGCCGGCGAGTGCACCTTGCAGGACTACCACTTCGAGTACAACGGCGAGCGGTCGATTTCGCGCGATCCCAAGGTCAAGGCGACGAAGTTCGTCAACCTTTCTCAGCGCATCGTGCTCGACAACGAACGCTGCATCCTGTGCTCGCGCTGCGTGCGCTTCACCCGGGAGATCTCGAAGTCCAATGCGCTCGGCATCAAGGAGCGCGGCGACACTTCGCTCGTGCGCGCAGCCGAGGACGCTTCCTTCGACGACGATCCATACTCGGACAACGTCATCGACATCTGCCCGGTCGGCGCATTGCTGTCGCGCTCGTTCCTCTACAAGGCTCGCGTGTGGTACCTGAAGCCCACACCGTCGATCTGTCCCGGTTGTGCGCGGGGCTGCACCGTCAATATCTGGCATCGGCGGCCCGAATGGCGTCTCAACGCCCTTGACCCGAAGCAGAATGCGAGCATCGCCCGCGTTACGCCGCTCGAGAATCCCGCGGTGAACGGGCCGTGGATCTGCAACAAGGGACGCGACCTGGCGCAGATCTTCGAACGCACCCGTGCCCTGCAGCCGATGCGCAAGGGCAAGCCGGTCGAAATGCAGGAGGCTGCCGACGCGGCGCGGCGCCTGATTGACGCAGCGAAGCACCCGGTGGCGCTGGTTTCGAACTGGGGCAGCAACGAGGAGCTGGCAGCGTTCGCGAAAGCGCTCGGCGGCCGGTTCAAGACGTTCGTCAAGCGTGACTGCGCGCCGGCGCCGGGCGAGCGGCTCGACGACGACCTGCTGATCCGCGCGGACAAGAATCCGAACACGGCCGGCGCGCGGGCGCTGTTCGGCAAAGATCCGATTCGGTTCGACGACGGCACCGACCTCGTCCTCGTCTGGGGCGAAGGCTGCAACTTCGCCGAGCTGCCGCGCGGCGCGAAGGTCATCTTCCTCAATGCCTGGCTCGCGCCCGAGAATGGCCACGCCGACGTGTTCCTTCCCATCAGCGTCCAGACGGAGCGCGCGGGTCACTACACGAACTTCGAGGGTGTGGTGAGCGCCTTCGAGGCGTGCTTTCCGAAGCCACCGACCGTGGCCGATGCCGAGTCGGTGTTTGCAGGGTTCGCCGTACCGGCCGAGGTACACGCATGAGCGAGCGGGGCGAAGCCAAGGCCCGAAGGGCGCGTCCGCGAGCGATTGCGGGAGGCCGACAGCTCGGGGAATCGTGGGTCGACTCCGGTACGGAGGCCGAGGCATGATCCAGGACCTCGTCGTCTACGCGGTGTATATCGGCTACGCGCTCGGCATGCTGATGACCTTCGGCACCGTGCTCACCTGGGTCGAACGCAAGCAGGCCGCGGTGATGTCCGACCGCATCGGCGCCAACCGCGCCTATGTGCGGATCCCGTTCACGCAGGTCAAGCTCGTCTGGCTTGGCCTGTTCCACGGCCTCGCCGACGGCCTGAAGATGCTGGTCAAGGAGGACTGGCGGCCGAAGTCCTACGACTGGTACGCGTACGCGGTCGCACCTTGGGTCGTGTTCACGCCGGTGCTGCTGGTGTTCGCGGTGATCCCGTTCGGCGGGCTGCTCGAACCCGCGAAGCTCTTTCCATCGCTCGCCGACTGGTTCGGCGAGCGGACCTATCCGCTGCAGATCGCGCGCCTCGATGCCGGTCTTCTGATCGTCTTCGCGTTCGGCGGCATGACCATCATCGGCGCGATGCTGGCCGGCTGGGCGTCGTCGAACAAGTTCTCGATGCTGGGTGCGCTGCGCGCCGGGTCGCAGATGATCTCCTACGAGCTGATCATGGGGCTCACGGTGCTGGGGTTGATCGTCGTCTACGGCACGGTCGACCTCACCTCGATCGTGCAACAGCAGTCCGGGATCGTGCTGGGTTTCCTGCCGGCGTGGGGAATCGTCTACCAGCCATTCGCAGCGACGCTGTTCCTGGCCGCGGCCATGGCCGAGAACAAGCGCATCCCGTTCGATCTGCCCGAGGCCGAGTCGGAGCTGATCGCCGGGTTCTACACCGAATACAGCGCGATGAAGATGGGGCTTTTCATGTTCGCCGAGTTCATCGAGATCGCGATTATCGCCGCACTGTTCACCACGCTCTTCCTCGGCGGCTACAACCTGCCGTACATGAACGACAGCGGGTTCGTGTTTCCCGGCAATCACGTGGTGTCCATGAGCCACGGTTGGGTCGTCGTGACGCAGCTCGTCGTGTTCCTCGGCAAGGTGCTTCTGATGTCGAGCTTCCAGATCCTGATCCGCTGGACGCTGCCGCGCTTCCGCTACGACCAGGTCCTCGCCTTCGCCTGGAAGTTCATGTTTCCGCTGACGCTCGCGAACCTCGTCGTGACCGTCGTCGCGGTCTGGGCGCTGACCGCGTGACGCCATGAGTGCCGCCCTCTGATGACCACGCGGCCCTACAAGCGCAAGGTCTACTGGAACGCTCCCACGATGACGTGGTGGGAGCGGGCCTACCTGCCCGAAATCCTGCGCGGCCTCGGCATCACCGGCGGCATCTTCCTGCGCAACATGTGGCGCTGGATCACCGGGCGCAAGGGCGCGTTGACGACCTACTACCCCGAGGAGACGCGGTGGGACTACGCGGCCGGCAACCGCGGCAAGCACATCCTCACGCAGCGGCCGGACGGCACGCCGCAGTGCGTCGCGTGCAACATGTGCGCAACGGTCTGCCCGGCGAAGGTCATCGAGATCGACGCGGCGTTCGACCCAGATGATCCCGCGCATCCGAAATATCCGTCCCGGTTCGAGATCGATTACTCGCGCTGCATCTTCTGCGGCCTGTGCGTCGAGGCATGCCCCGAAGACGCGATCCGCATGGTGAAGGAAGTGCCCGACCTGCCGGCCGGTGATCGCGACCGCATGTGGCTCACCCTCGACGAGCTTCTGACCTGGAAGCCGCAACGCGATGTCGCCAAGCCGTATCCGCCGAAGGGCGGCGCCACCACCAAAGGCGGTCCGGCATGATCGAAAACCTGCTCCAGAACCTGGACACGTTGCTGATCTACGTCTTTGCCGTCTCGGCATTGGTCGGCGCGGCGCTGATGCTCGTGCTGCGCCACCCGATGCAGGTGGCAATGGCGCTGATCTCGACGATGGTGTTCCTCGGGGGCATCTACGGGCTCCTCGGCGTCCATTTCATCGCCGCGTTCCAGGTGCTGATCTACGTCAGCGCGGTGATGGTGTTCATGGTGTACGTGATCATGCTGCTCGATGTGCGCGACGCTTCGTTCACGCGCCGCTTCAGCTGGCTCGTGGTGCCGGGCATCGTGGCCGGGATCCTGTTCCTCGGGGCGCTCGCGTACGCGCTGTGGCACGGCCTGTATGCGGTGGCGAGCACGACCGTTTCCTTCGGCCTGTCGCAGTTCTCCGTTGCGTTCCTGAACGATTACTGGCTGCAGTTCGAACTCACGTCGGTGCTGCTGGTGGCGGCGGTCGTGGCGGCGCTGGCCGTCATCAAGGGCGGCGGGAAGAGCCATGGATAAGATGCAGATGCTGCTGATGCTTGCCGTGGCGCTGTTCGCGCTGGGCCTGCTTGGCGTGATCGTCCGGCGCAACCTCCTCGTCATGCTCATGTGCATGGAGCTGATGTTGAACGGCGTGATCCTCTCCCTCGTGACGTTCGCGCAGCAGACCGGCACGGCCGCCGGCGCGGTCCTGGTGTTCCTGATCTTCGTCGTCGCCGCCGCCGAGATCGCCGTCGCCATCCCGATCGTGCTCGTGCTCGTGCGGCAGAAGCGCACGCTCGATGCGGCTGCGTTCATGGAGTTCAAGGGATAGCAGATGATGCAACCCCTCACGCTGATTGTCGTGCTGCCGCTCGTGGGCTTCGTGCTCAACGGTGCGCTGGGCAACCGGCTCGGCAACAAGTTCGTCACGATCGTGGGCTGCGGCCTGCCGATCGCCGCCTTTCTCATCGCGATTCGCTGCCTCGCCGACCTCCTCGCGGGCGGCAGCGTTCCGCTCACCGAGACCGCCTACACTTGGGCCCGAATCGGCGAGCACACGTTCAACGTCGCGTTCTGGTTCGACCGACTCTCGGCGGTCATGACGCTGATCGTCACCGGCGTCGGGTCGCTGATTCACGTCTACTCGGTCGGCTACATGAAAGAGGACAAGAGCTACGCGCGCTATTTCGCATACCTCAACCTGTTCCTCTTCTTCATGCTGCTGCTCGTCCTCGGGCGATCGCTGCTCGTGCTGTTCGTCGGCTGGGAAGGCGTGGGGCTCGCGTCGTACCTGCTGATCGGCTTCTGGTTCGAGGATGCCGAAAAGGCGCGCGCCGGCAAGAAGGCGTTCATCACCAACCGCATCGGCGACGCGGGCTTCCTGTTGGGCATGTTCCTGCTCTACTGGGCGCTGGGGACGCTCGACATGGACCGTATCAACGCCGCGTTCGGGAGTCCCACGCCGCCAGCGGTGTCGGCAAGCCTCGTCGGCATCCTGCTTTTCATCGGCGCCACCGGCAAGTCGGCACAGATTCCGCTGCACGTGTGGCTGCCCGACGCGATGGCCGGCCCGACCCCGGTATCGGCGCTGATCCATGCGGCGACGATGGTCACTGCCGGCGTGTATCTCGTCGCCCGCATGTCGGGACTGTATATGCTGGCGCCGGAAGCCTCGGAAGTGATCGCGGTGATCGGCGCGGCCACGGCATTCTTCGCCGCGACGATCGCCGTTGCCCAGACCGACATCAAGAAGGTACTCGCCTACTCGACCGTCTCGCAACTCGGCCTCATGTTCGTCGCGCTCGGTGTGGGGGCCTACGGAGTGGCGATCTTCCACGTCTACACACATGCCTTCTTCAAGGCCTGCCTGTTCCTCGGTGCTGGAAGCGTCATCCACGCCCTCGGGGGCGAGCAGGACATCCGCAAGATGGGCGGCCTCGCGAAGAAGATTCCGGTCACTTTCGTCACGTTCGCGATCGCCACCGCGGCAATCGCCGGAATCCCGCCGCTTGCCGGCTTCTGGTCGAAGGACGAGATCCTGTGGTTCGCGTTCGGCAGCAGCCGCGGCGGCTCGCCGCTGCTCTGGATGGTGGGCGCGGCCACCGCGCTGCTGACCGCGTTCTACATGTTCCGTCTGCTGTGGCTCACGTTCCTCGGTGCCTCGCGCATGGATCCGGCGACCGAGCATCACGTTCACGAGTCGCCGCGATCGATGACCTCGGTGCTGGTCGCGCTGGCCATCTTCTCCGCCATCGGCGGATTCTTCGATGTCCCGCACTTCCTGGTGTCGCTGCCCGTGTTGCCCGAACCGCGTGAAGGGGCGCACCAGTTCGAGATGACGCTGCTCTGGATCTCGATCGGGATCGCGCTCGCGGGACTCGCCGCAGCCATGTTCTTCTTCGGCCACAACGCCGAACGGGCAGCGCGCGTCGGCCCGCGGTTCGCCACGCTCAACTGGCTGCTCGGCGGCAAGTATTTCATCGACGAGGCCTACGACCGGCTGCTCGCCCGCCCGCTGTACTGGGTCTCGGAGCACGTATTCCTGCGCCTGGGCGACCGCGTCCTCCTCGACGGCACGCTCGATGGCCTTGCCCGCTTCGCGCAGCGTACGGCCGGCGCGCTGGGGCGCGTCCAGACCGGCAGCCTGCATCTGTATGCGCTGTTCGTCCTGCTCGGCGCCGTCGCATGCCTGCTGTGGAGCTTGCGCCATGGCTGAGGCTGCCTGGCTCAACGTCGTCCTCTACCTGCCGGTGCTGGGCATGCTGCTCATCGCCACCGTGCCGGCGCACGCCGAAGCCACCGTGCGCTGGCTCACGTTCTGGGTAACGGTCGTGCAGTTCGCCGTCACGACGCTGCTGTACCTGCAGTTCGACTCCGGCACGGCGGGTCTGCAATTCGAGACGGCGATACCGTGGATTCCGGACTGGGGCGTGTATTACCGGATCGGACTCGACGGCTACAACATCCTGCTGGTGATGCTGACCGCGTTCCTGGGCCCGCTGGTCGTGGCCGGCGCCTTCTCGGCGATCCAGAAGGACGTAAAGCTCTTCTACGCGATGGTACTGCTGATCCAGTTCGCAATGCTGGGCACGTTCGTCGCGCAGGATCTGTTCGTCTTCTACCTGTTCTGGGAGACGATGCTGATCCCGATGTTCCTCATCATCGGCATCTGGGGGGGCGAGCGACGCATCTACGCGACGCTCAAGTTCGTCCTCTACACGGCGTTCGGCAGCATCCTGATGCTGGCTGCCGTGATCTACCTGGTCCTGTCGCTGCACGCCTCGACGGGTGTCACGTCGTTCGCATTCGCCGACCTTTACGGCGCGCGGCTGCCGCTCCCGGTCCAGACGCTGCTCTTGATCGCGTTCGGTCTGTCGTTTGCGATCAAGGTGCCGATGGTGCCGCTACACACGTGGCTGCCCGATGCGCACGTCGAGGCACCGACGGCGGGCTCGGTGATCCTCGCCGGCGTGCTGCTCAAGATGGGGACGTACGGCTTCATGAAGCTGGGCTTCCCGCTGTTCCCCGACGCCACGCGTGCACTGACGCCGGCCATCATGACGCTCGCCGTGATCAGCATCGTCTACGGCGCCTGCCTGGCGCTGGTGCAGAACGACATCAAGAAGATCATCGCCTATTCGTCGATCAGCCACCTGGGCTACGTGATGCTGGGGCTCGTGAGCCTCGACCTCCTCGGCGTCCAGGGCGCGGTGATCCAGATGGTGAGCCACGGCCTCGTCGCGGCCGGGCTCTTCCTGATGGTCGGCATGATCTACGAGCGCTGCCACTCGCGCGAGCTCGCGGCATACGGCGGCCTCGCCAAGCTGATGCCGGTGTACTCGGTGTTCTTCATGATCCTGACGCTTGCCTCAGTCGGGCTGCCGACGACCAGCGGGTTCACCGGCGAGTTTCTCGTGCTGCTGGGTGCGTTCAACGCGGCGTGGCCGCAGTACGTGCAGGGCGACGCCTACCCGCTGGCGATGAGCGCCACCGCGGTATCGGGCGTCGTGCTGGGCGCGCTCTACATGCTGCGCCTGGCGCAGACGTTCCTCTATGGCGAGGCCAAGGCGCCGCACCAGCCGTTCCCGGACCTGAACCTCCGCGAAAACCTGATCCTGGGAGCGATCGTGGTCGCGGTGTTTGCGATCGGACTCTTTCCCGACGAGCCGATGCGCAAGACCGAACTGGCGGCAGAGCAATACCGGCAGCTCGTCGGCGCCGCGCGCATGCCTGTAGCGGCCGCGAGCATGGGGGCACACCAATGAGCGAGCGGCGCGAAGCGCAGGACACCCGCGCGACCAGGGCGGAGACAAGGACGCCCGCGCGAGCAGGGCGAAGCCCAGGCCCGAAGGGCGCGTCTGCGGGCGCGGGTGGCGGCCGACCCCAAGCCGCAACGAACACAAGCCTAGGGTGCGGAGGCGGCACCGCAGGGCGCGTCTGCGAGCGCGGGTGGCGGCCGACCCCTAAGTGCAACGATGAACGAACAGCGGTGCGGAAGCCGCGCCGAAGGGCGCGTCCGCGAGCGATTGAGCGCGGCCGACGCAGCGGCGCATCGCCGAGCGAGGAACGTACGGAGGCCGCGGAATGAACTGGCAGGACCTCTACGTCGCGATGCTGCCGGAGCACCTGCTGCTCGCCGGCATCATCGCGCTGATCGTCATGGAGACCGCTTGGACGCGCCCGCGCGGCGGGCTCGCGGTGTCGTTGATCGCCGTGGCGGCCTCCGCCGCGGTCGCGGCGTGGCTTTCCGCCAGCGGCTACTACGCCGCACCGTTCGCCGGACAGTTCTCCGTCGATCCGTCGGCATTGCTCGCCAAGGCCATCGTGCTCGCGCTCGCCGTCCCCGTTCTGCTCGTATCGCGCGACGACTTTGCCGACGGCCCATTCTATCCGCTGCTCCTTTCGTCGCTCTACGGCTTCTGCCTGCTCCTGTCCTCGGACAGCTTCCTGACGTTGTTCCTCGGACTCGAGCTGATGTCGATCCCGGTCTACGTGCTGGTGTTGCTCGCCTTTCGGCGGCCGGAGTCCGCCGAGGCGGCGTTGAAGTATCTGGTGCTCGGCGGCACGGCAAGCGCGATGTTCCTGATGGGCGTCTCGCTCCTGTACGGCGGCTCCGGCTCGCTTTCGCTTGCGGGTTTCGCGGTGGCGCTGTCCGCCCCCGATGCGATGGCGCTGGTCGCGATCGTGCTCGTGCTGCTCTCGTTCTTCCTCAAGGCCGCGATCGTGCCGTTCCACGCATGGGCGCCCGACGCCTACGAGGGGGCGAGCGTCCCGGTGACTGCTTACATGGCTACGATCGTCAAGGCCGGCGCGCTGCTCGCGGTCCTGCGCCTGTTCGGCACGACGCCGGTCGCGCGGCCAATCGTCGACCTGCTTGCGATCCTGCCGCTGATTTCGATCGTCTGGGGCAACCTGACGGCAATGCGGCAACAGAGCTTCCGACGGATGATCGCCTATTCGTCGATCGCACACGCCGGTTACCTGTTCTACGCGATCCTCGGCGAAGGCCCGGGCCGCTTCCAGGCGATCGTGTTCTACCTGCTTGCCTACGGCGTCATGAACCTGCTCGCGTTCGCGTCGCTCCCGCCTGCGGAAGACGACGCCGCGCGCGACCGACTCGACAACCTGAAGGGGCTGTATCAGCGGCGGCCGTTTGCCGCGGTGATGATCGGCATCGCGATGCTGTCGCTGGCCGGCATCCCGCCATTCCCGGGTTTCGTCGCCAAGTTCCTCATCTTCACGAACGTGATGGCCGCCGGGCACACGATGTACGCGGTACTCGGCCTGGTCGGCAGCTATCTCGGGATCTACTTCTACCTGCGCGTGATCCAGAACATGTTCATGAGCGCCGCGGAACCGGCCGCGCCCCAGCGCGCGCCCCGGCGGCTCGCGCTCTCCGCCGGGCTCGTCTGCCTGGTCGCGGCGATCCTGCTCTCCGTGCTCCCGGGCTGGTTCATCGGCTTGATGTAACCGGGCTCGCGGCAGGCGCGTGTGAACCTCACGCCCCTGCCCGCTTCGCGACCGGCGAATACATGTCCAGCAGCTGCAGCCTCGTCGCCTGCAGCCGCTCGGACGTGACGCCCAGCATCCGGTACATCAGGGCAAAGCCGAACGCCTTGTCCTCCCGGCACGCGGCAAGCAGCGCCGGACCGTCGAGCGCCAGCGCATCGACGTGTTCGAGCGCCCGTGCCTGGAAGTGCTTTCCCCTCCCCATCAGTATCGCCGACCAGCCGAGCTCGTCGCCCGCGGCGAGCGTGTGCACGCGCAACGTGTGTCCCGGCGCTTCGATCTCGAGCGCCACGCGTCCGGCCACGATCAGGTAGAACTCCGAGCACTCGTCACCCTCGCGGAAGACGATCTGATCGCGCTCGAACGATACTTCCTTCGCCAGCGTCGTGAGCTTCTCGATGTGCTGCGGCTGGAATTCCTCGACAAATGGATGCTTGCGAAGCACCGCAAGAAGTGTTTCCTTCGTCATCGCCTACCTCCCTTTCGGTCCACCCGGTCCGGGCGCGGATCCGAGCCGCTCGAGCCGCCCCCGGGGTTCGGTTCCCCAACGGCGTCACCGGCAGAACGCGTTGCGCGTGTCGACGGCGACGATTTGCCTAGTGTACTGCGCCATCGCCTGGCAAACACCCAAAGAAAGGCTTCCGCGCAACGGCCGGACCGGATCGGATCGCCCAGCCTCTGCACGCGATCCCAGCCGTGGCCGGCCGCCGCAGGAGGCGCCGCGGGCGAAACCCGCCTCCGCCAGTTCCCGGATTACGTTCGCGGTCGGGCGGCCGCTCCCGGCGCCGATTTGGTCTGGATCAACGATCATTGTGCGGATCGCAGCTAAGCTGCGGGCGATTGAAGCGCCGTTGGCGCGGCACCATCCCCCGCGCCATCGCGCGGGGCGGAATCCGGTATGCCCGATGGGCCGGAGGACCGTCCGAAATGGCTGTCCATGCGATCACGCGAGGCCTCGACATCCCGCTGGCCGGGGAACCCGTACAGTCAGTCGAGGCCGCGCCACGCGCAACCCGCGTTGCGCTCGTCGGCGCCGACTATGTCGGCCTGAGGCCGACGCTGCGCGTGCAGGTCGGCGACCGCGTACAGCGCGGGACGTTGCTGTTCGAGGACAAGAAGACGCCCGGCGTTCGCTACACGTCGCCGGCTGCCGGCACCGTCGCGGCGATCCACCGCGGCGAGATGCGCGCGTTCCAGTCGATCGTCATCGACGTCGATCCGGACGACGGCCCGGACCGGCAGGTCCCGTTTGCGAGCTGGACCGGACGTCCGTCCGGAGCGCAGGACGCCAGCGCTGTCTTGGCCCTGCTCGTCGAATCGGGGCTGTGGACTGCGTTCCGCACACGACCGTTCTCGCGCGTGCCGTCACCTTCGACGGTTCCGCATGCGATCTTCGTCACCGCAATGGACACGCATCCGCACGCGCCGGCAGTCGAGGTCGTGCTCGCAGAGCGCACCGCGGATTTCCACGACGGCATCCGTGCAATCGCCGCGCTCTTCACCTGTACGACGTTCGTGTGCAAGGCCGCGGGCTCACCGATAACCGCGCCCGGACTTGCCAACGTCGCAATCGAGGAATTCGCCGGGCCCCATCCCGCAGGTACGCCGGGGCTCCATATTCATGCGCTCGATCCGGTGCGCCTCGGCAAGACCGTCTGGCACATCGGGTGCCAGGACGTGTGCGCGATCGGCCGTCTAGTCACGCACGGGCTCGGCTCGACGTCGAGCGCGTCGTTTCGCTCGCCGGTCCTGGTGTCACACGCCCCCGCCTGCTCGCAACGCGGCTGGGGGCTTCTCTCGATGATCTCACGCGCGGCGAACTCTGCGCCAACGAGCAGCGCGTGATTTCCGGCTCCGTGTTGGGCGGCCGCGCCGCCGCCGGCGAGGTACACGGTTACCTCGGCCGCTACCACCAGCAGGTCGCGGTACTGCCGGAGGGGCGGCAACGCGAGCTCTTCGGCTGGATCGCGCCGGGCAAGCAGAAATTCTCGCTGCTGGGGGTCGTCCTCGGCGCATGGAACGGGCACCGCAAGCTGCCGCTGACCACGACGACCAACGGCGGCCCGCGCGCGATGGTACCGATCGGGACCTACGAACGCGTGTTGCCGATGGACCTGCTGCCGACGTTCCTGCTGCGCGCACTCATCGCCGGCAACGACGAGTGGGCCGAGGAGATGGGGTGCCTCGAACTCGACGAGGAAGACCTGGCGCTCTGCACGTTCGTGTGTCCTGGCAAGCACGAATACGGGCCGCTGCTGCGCCGCGTCCTCACCCGCATCGAAGCGGAGGAGGCCACGACATGAGTCGCTTGCGCGAGCGGCTCGACGCGATCGGCCGTCATTTCGAGAAGGGTGGGAGGCTCGAGCGCTTCCAGCCGCTGTGGGAGGCCGCCGACACGTTCTTCTACACGCCGGCGAGCGTTACGACATCGGCGCGCCCATGTACGCGACGCGCTCGACTTGAAGCGGATGATGATGCTCGTCGTCATCGCCGCGCTGCCGTGCGTGCTCATGGCGATGTACAACACCGGGCTCCAGGCCAATCTGGCGCTCGATCCCGCGAAGGCGGCAGGCCTCGCCGGCTGGAGACACGACGTGATCCGCGCATTGGGCGTCGGCTATTCGCCGGCGAGCATCGTCGCGTGCACGACTCACGGCGCGCTCTATTTCCTCCCGCTCTACCTCGTGACGATGGTGGTCGGCCTCGCGTGGGAGGTTCTGTTCGCGATCGTGCGCAAGGTCGAGGTGAACGAGGGCTTCTTCGTCACCGGCATCCTGTTTCCGCTGATTCTTCCTCCGACGACGCCGTTGTGGCAGGCGGCACTGGGCATCAGCTTCGGCGTCGTGCTCGCGAAGGAAGTGTTCGGCGGTACCGGCATGAATTTCATCAACCCGGCGCTCGCCGCGCGCGCGTTCCTGTTCTTTGCCTACCCGGCCGAGATCTCCGGCGACCGGGTGTGGACCGCAGTGCCGCAGGAAGTCACCGTCGATGGATTTTCCGGCGCCACGCTGCTCGCGCAAATTCGGCAGGCGACCGTCCCGTTCGACCGCCTGTCGCACGTTTCATGGTGGGATGCGTTCGTCGGGCTGGAACCGGGGTCGATGGGCGAGACCTCCGCACTCGCGTGTCTGATCGGCGCCGTGCTGCTGATCGTCACCGGCATCGGCTCCTGGCGCACGATGGCAGGCGTCGCGCTCGGCACCATCGCCATGTCCCTCCTGTTCAACGCCGTCGGCTCGAAGACGAACTTCTGGTACACGATCCCGTTCTGGTGGCACATGGTGGCCGGCGGTTGGGCCTTCGGCACCGTGTTCATGGCGACGGACCCGGTGACCTCGCCGTTCACCGAGACCGGCAAGTGGATCTACGGCATCCTCATCGGAACCTTCGTCGTGCTGATCCGCGTCGTCAATCCCGCGTACCCGGAGGCGATGATGCTGGTGATCCTGTTCATGAACGTCGTCGCGCCGTTGATCGACTACCCGATCGTGCGGGCGAATGTCAGGCGGAGGGCGAAGCGTGCCTGATACCGGCTCCACGCGTTATACGATCGGGTTCGCTGCGGCGGTCTGCGTCGTATGCGCGCTGCTGGTCGCCGCGTCCGCGGTCGGTCTCCGCGCGCGGCAGGAATCCAACCAGCTCGTCTATCGGCAGAAGAACGTGCTCCTCGCCGCCGGCCTGCTCCAGCCGGGCGAGGACTTCACCGATCCGCAGCTGTTCGCGGTGTTCGAGCGCCACATCCGCGTCCGGCTCGTCGAGCTCGCGACCGGAGAGCTGCTGCCCGAGGACCGACTCGACGCGAAGTCCTATGACCAGCGCAAGGTGAGGAACGACCCGGCACTTTCGCATGCCGCGCCGCCCAACGCCGCGCAGGTGTCGCGGGTGCCGAACTACGGCACCGTCTACCTCGTCATCGATGCCGCGAAGCAGAATCGCATCGAGCAGCTGGTGATCCCCGTCGAGGGCGTTGGCATGTGGGGCACCATGTATGGTTTTCTGGCGATCGATCGCGATACGACGACGATTCGCGGCCTCACCTACTACGACCAGAAGGAGACGCCAGGCCTCGGAGGCGAGGCCGGAAACCCGAAGTGGCAGGCACTATGGCGCGGCCGCAAGGTGTACGACGAGAACTGGGAGCCCCGGATCGTCGTCATCAAGGGGCAGGCCGGGCCACCCGCGCAGGATCCGCATCGCGTCGACGGGCTGTCGGGAGCGACGATCACGAGTAACGGCATCACCCGGATGATGGCGTTCTGGCTGGGGCGCGACGGGTATGGTGCATTCCTGCGCAAGTTCCGTGAAGGAGAGAGGCCATGAACCTCGTCGAGCCGATTCTCGGCCACCGGCAGCAGACCACACTCGTCGCGCCGATCATCGCCAACAACCCGATTGGCGTACAGGTGCTCGGCATCTGCTCGGCGCTCGCGGTCACCACACGCGTCGACAAGGCGCTGGTGATGGGCGCCGGCGTGATCCTCGTGACGATGCTCGCCAACTTCGCCGTGAGCCTGGTGCGCAACTGGACGCCGGGCAGTATCCGGATCATCGTCCAACTCGCGATCATCTCGTCGCTGGTCATCATGGTCGACCAGTTTCTGAAGGCGTTCCTGTTCGAGCTTTCGCTGGAGCTGTCGGTGTTCGTCGGGCTCATCATCACCAACTGCATCGTGATGGGCCGGGCCGAGGGTTTCGCGATGCAGAACCCGCCCTGGATTTCGCTTCTCGACGGCCTCGGCAACGGCCTTGGTTACGCGCTGGTGTTGCTGCTCGTCGCGATCACGCGCGAGCTTCTCGGCGCCGGCAAGATTCTCGGCGTCGTCATCCTGCCGCTCAACACCGAAGGCGGCTGGTACGAAGGCAACGGCCTGATGCTGCTCGCCCCCTCAGCGCTGTTCCTGATCGCACTTCTGGTATGGCTGCTGCGGACGCTGAAGCCCGATCTGCAGGAAAAGGATTGAGGGGAGCCGCTCGCCATGGAGCACTATCTCAACCTCGCGCTGCGCTCGATCTTCCTCGAGAACATGGCGCTCGCGTTCTTTCTCGGCATGTGCTCGTTCCTCGCCTGCTCGAAGAAGGTGGAGACGGCGCTGGGCCTTGGCGTTGCCGTCGTGTTCGTGCAGGTGCTGACGGTCCCGCTCAACAACGTGATCCTGCACGGACTGCTCACCGAAGGTGCGCTCGGCTGGCTCTCGCCTGCTCTCGCCCGCGTCGACCTCACGTTCCTCGCGTTCATGCTGTTCATCAGCACGATCGCTGCGGCAACGCAGGTGGTCGAGATGGCGGTCGACCGTTTTGCGCCGGCACTCTACGCGACGCTGGGCGTGTTCCTGCCGCTGATCGCGGTCAATTGCGTGATCCTCGCCGGATCGCTGTTCATGCAGGAGCGCGACTACACGTTCGCCGAAAGTGTCGTCTACGGCATCGGCTCGGGGCTGGGCTGGGCGATCGCGATCGTCGCCATGGCCGCGGTGCGCGAGAAGATGCGCTACTCGAACGTGCCGGACGGTCTCAAAGGTCTCGGCATCACCTTCATCACCGCCGGGCTGATGTCGATCGCATTCATGATGTTTTCGGGCATACAGTTGTGACCGTGCGATGAACGAGATCGTGATCGGCATTGTGCTCTTCACCGTGGTGATGCTGGCGGTCGTCGGCGTGCTGCTCGCAGCCAAGCGCAAGCTGGTCGCTGCCGGCGACGTCGCGATCGTGATCAACGACAACCCCGGGAAGGCGTTGACGGTGCCGACCGGCGGCACCCTGCTCGGCGCACTGGCGACGCACCGCATCTACGTACCGTCGGCATGCGGCGGCAAAGGCGCGTGCGGCGTCTGCGAAGTGGTGGTGACGAAAGGAGGCGGCGACTTGCTGCCGACCGAGAGCGGCTTCATCACCCGCGGCGCGGCGAAGCGCGGCTGCCGCCTCGCGTGCCAGGTCAAGGTCCGGCAGGACATGGCCATCGAAGTGGCACCTGAGGTCTTCAGCGTGCGCAAGTGGCGCTGCAAAGTGCTTTCCAACCGCAATGTCGCCACGTTCATCAAGGAGCTCAAGCTGGCGCTGCCCGAAGGCGAGGAGGTGCCGTTCCGCGCCGGCGGCTACGTCCAGATCGAGGCGCCGGCGCACGAGGTCGATTTCGCCAAGTTCGACATCGATGCGCAGTTCCGCGACGCGTGGGAGAGGGAGAACCTGTTCCGGTTCAAGTCGGTTGCGCCCGAACCCGTCGAGCGCTCTTACTCGATGGCGAGCTATCCGGACGAGAAGGACATGCTGCTGTTTACGATCCGCATCTGTTTCGCCCCGGGCTACCGCGATGACATCCCGCCGGGGCTGATGTCGTCGTGGATCTTCGGCCTCAAGCCGGGCGACGAGGTCACGGTCTCCGGTCCGTATGGTGAATTCTTCGCGCGCGATACGGCGGCAGAAATGTGCTTCATCGGCGGCGGCGCCGGGATGGCGCCGATGCGCTCGCACCTTTTCGACCTGTTCAAGCGCGTGCACACGCGGCGCAAGGTCACGTTCTGGTACGGCGCCCGCAGCCTGCGCGAAGCGTTCTACGGCGGCGAGTTCGACGCGATCGCCCGCGCGAACCCGAATTTCGAATGGCACCTTGCGCTGTCGGAGCCGCAGCCAGAAGACAATTGGACGGGCTACACGGGGTTCATCCACCAGGTGCTGCACGACAACTACCTCGTGAACCACCCCGCGCCCGAGGATGTCGAGTACTACCTGTGCGGGCCGCAGGTGATGGCCAATGCGGTGACCCGCATGCTGCTGAATCTTGGCGTGGAGCGGGAGAACATCATGTTCGATGATTTCGGGAGCTGATATGGATACGCTGCCTTCCCCCAGACGCCGCGCGTTGTTGCAGGCGCTCGGTGCCGCAGCGCTCGGCGCCGGATGCGGCGAGCGTGCAGGCATTACCCGCGCTTCGTTGCCGCAGCAGGAATTCCGTGGGCCGACGATGGGTACGTCGTACACGGTGAAGATCGCGGGCGGGCCGAGCACCGCCATCGGTCAAGTTGCGGCGCGCGATGCCGTTCAGTCGGTGTTCGATTCCGTCGTTGCGAAGATGTCGACCTACGACCCCGGCTCCGAGCTGTCACGTTTCAATCGCCACGCGGATGCGACCCCGTTCCTGCTGTCCGCCGACACGGTTGCCGTGTTGGCGCTGGCGCGCGACGTTAGCGCTGCGACCGGCGGCGCGTTCGACATCACGGTCGCTCCGGCGGTCGATGCGTGGGGCTTCGGTCCGACCAAGGTCCATCGCGTCGTTACCGGCGCCGAACTCGACGCGCTCGAAGCGCGGGTCGGCTGGCATAAACTCACCATCGACCCTGGCGCCGGCGCGGCCGTCAAAGCACAGCCTGACCTCGCGGCGGACCTGTCGGGAATCGCCAAGGGCTATGCCGTCGATCGGGCCGCGGTTGCGCTCGATGCACTCGATATCACCAACTACATGGTCGAAGCAGGCGGCGAAATCCGTACGCACGGTCACAATGCGCACGGCCTGCCCTGGCAGATCGCGATCGAGCGGCCCGATGCTGTGCCGCAGCAGCCGCATTTCATCGTGCCGCTCAGCGGTCTCTCAATGGCGACTTCGGGCGACTACCGGATATTCTTCGAGCGCGACGGACGGCGCTATTGCCACGAGATCGATCCCGTCGACGGACGGCCGATCCGCCATGCGCTGGCGTCGGTGAGCGTCGTCGCGCCCGATTGCGGCTACGCCGATGCGTTGGCCACGGCGTTGATCGTCCTCGGTCCGGACAAAGGCTACGCGCTCGCAGTGGCGCAGCGCATCGCCGCGTACTTCATCGTCCGCGCGCCAGACGGGTCCTTCATCGATCGCGCGACGCCGGCCTTCGCGGCGCTGGGTGGCATGCCGGCGCCGCGCGCGTAGGAGACGACGTGAACGTCGGGCTGCTGTGGCCGGTGTTCGTGCTGACGCTTATCGCGTTCGGGATCGCGATCGCGGCGATGGCGATCGGCGTCATGCTTTCGGGGCGCTGCCTGCGGGGATCGTGCGGCGGTCCCGATGCCGTCGGGCCGGACGGCGAGCGCCTGTCCTGCGGGAGCTGCCCCGCGGCAAAGAGGCGCCGACCTTTAAGCTCAGGGACGAAACGTGATCACCGCCGCCGATCCCCATCTGCGCGGGACGTAATGGTCGCCGTTGACCTCGGTACGGAGCTAATAGCCGACCGATGCTCGCATCCATCGCTCCCCCCTCAAGCGTAAAGCAGTTCCCCTTCCCGATCGAGGATCGGATCGGCCGCCGGCCTCGGGCGATCGGGCGAAAGCCCGGTTACCCGCCATAGTGCGGCGAAGTCGAGCAGCGCGATCGCCTTGCCCTGGACCTGGATGAATCCATCCTGCTGGAAGCGCGACAACGCCCGGCTCACGGTTTCGAGCTTCAGCCCGAGATAGCTGCCGATGTCCTGCCGCGTCATCCGGAGCACGAACTGCGAGCGCGAGTAGCCGAGGCGGCCGTAGCGTTCCGAAAGATCCAACAGGAACGTCGCCACCCTCTGCTCCGCACGCATCGTTCCGAGCAGGATCATGAGCTCCTGGCTGCGCACGATCTCGCGCGCCAGCGTGCGCATCATCAGCCGCTGGCTGTGCCGGGACTCCTGCGACCATTGTTCGCACTGCGCAAAGGGCACCACGAAGAGTTCGGCGTCTTCGAGCGCAACCACCTGGCTCTGGTGAAATCCGGTGTCGATCCCGTCGAGGCCCAACACGTCGCCAGGCATCAGGAATCCGGTCACTTGCATCAGACCCTCGTCCGAAATGGTGAATCTCTTGAGGAAACCCACGCGCACGACGTAGAGCACGTAGAACGAATCACCGACACCGTACAGCGTGGCGCCGCGGCGGACGCACTGGCGCGAGCGCTTCGGCGATTTCAACGGCACGACATTGACAGGCGCGGCCGAGCTATCGGTGGCGTCCGAGCCGTAGGAGCGGAGGACGTTGGTGGCGACCATGGGCATTCTCCGTGATCACACCCTATGCGTAGGGTCCGTGTTTCCCCGAGTGTGGCGTAGGCGCTTAGTGCAGCCGCTGCCGCGATTTACGCGTCGTGTCCGACATCAGGCCGCGCCTCGCGCCGCTTCCGCGTCCCTGCGTGGCTTCGCGCCGTCCCTGCCAGAAGCGGTAGATCAGCACCGCAGCGACCGGCAGCTCGTCGATCAGCTCGGCCCGCTTTTCCTCGCTGTCGACCCATTCGGTGAAGTCGTCGTCGCGGTCGCCGAACGCCAGCGCCTCGATCGGAAAGATCCAGTCGCGCGCGTCCTGCGCGTCGTAGAGCGGCTGCCATTCGTCGTCGCGCAGCTTGACGCCGGACATGTAGCCTTCGCACCAGGCGGTCGCCTCCGCCGGCGCGCGCTCGCTCTTCGCCGCCTTTTGGTCAGGCATGTAGAGCAGCGGCCGGAACCGCGTCGGCGATTCGGCGAGCGTGCGCTGGATGCCAACGAAATGGCGCAGCACGAGCCCCATGATCCGCTGCGTCTGGTCGTTGTCGACAAACGCCGGTGCTGCACTCTTGCTGCCTTCGCTCCAGAGTTGCGGCAGCCACTCCGACGGCTGGATCGGTTCCGGCCCCGACACGATCGCCGTGAGGTAGCCATCGAGCATCTCGAGGTCCATGCAGTCCTGCGGCACCGCGTCGGACGCGAGGAAAGCCTCGAGCTCGTCCAGTTCGGCATCGGTCAGCGGTTCGTCGAGGGCGCGCGGGTCGGTCATGGGAGCCTTGGCGGGAAGGGAAATGCGACACAGGAATTTGCAATCATCGCCCGTCGCGGCAATCCGTGCAACCTCGCTCGACGCGCGGGCGGCGCCCGCGGCCGCTGTGTTACGCTACCGGCCGCCTCCCGAGCGCGCCATTGCCGATGCCGCCGCCGAAAATCAAGACCCAGGCGTTCCTCGCCAACCTGCCGCTGTTCAGGGAGCTCTCGGGCTCCGATATCGACCGGCTCGCCACGGGCACGACCGAGCTGCACGTGCCGCGCGGCGAGATCCTGTTCAACAAGGGCGACCCCTGCACCGGCTTTCACCTCGTGATCTACGGGCAGGTGAAGCTGTCGTTCGTGACCCCGCAGGGCACCGAGAAAGTCGTCGAGATCATCGGGCCGGGTTTTTCCTTCGGCGAAGCGCTGATGTTCATGGACAAGCCCTATGTCGTGATGGCGCAGGCGCTCGCCGATTCGCTGCTGCTGCACGTGTCGAAGCAGGCGGTGTTCGAAGGGCTCGAGCGCGATCCCAACCTCGCGAAGAAGATGCTGGCCGGACTGTCGCGGCGGCTGCACGGCCTCATCAGCGACGTCGAGAGTTATTCGCTGCAATCCGGCACGCAGCGCGTGATCGGCTACCTGTTGCGGCAGGACGAGGACCAGGCGAGCGCAGCGGAACCGTACTCGGTGACGCTGCCGACGTCGAAGGCGATCGTCGCCTCGCGCCTCAACCTGACGCCGGAGCATTTTTCCAGGATCCTGCACGAGTTGATGGAGGCGAAACTCATCACTGTCGACGGACGCGAGGTGCAAATCCGCGACGTGGCGAAGCTGCGCAGCCACACGGGGTAACGCACCGGTCCGTTCACCGCCCCATTACCAGGTTCGGCAGGAATGTCGTCACGGCCGGCCACACCGTAATCAACGCAAGCACAGCAATCAGCGGCACCAGATAGGGCGCCGTCGCGCGGGCCATCCGGTCGAACGGCACGTTGGCAACCTTTGCCGTCACGTAGAGAACGACCCCCACCGGCGGGGTGATCGTGCCGATCATCAGGTTCAGCACGAACACCAGCCCGAACTGCACCGGATCGATGCCGAGCGCGAGCGCCGTGGGCACAAGGATGGGGATCAGCACCAGCATCGCCGCGAGCGCTTCCATGAAGCAGCCGACGACGAGCAGCAACACGTTGACGATCAGCAGGTAGACGAGCGGATTGCGGGTGAGGCTGGTCAGCGTCGCGCCGAATTCCTGCGGCAAGCGGGAGACCGAAATGCAGTAGCCGAGCAGCGACGCGGTCATCACCAGCGCCATCACGACGCCCGTCGTCTCGACGGTATCCAAGATGATCTTCGGCAGGTCCCTCAACTTGAAATCCCCGTAGACGAAAAGTCCGAGGACCAGCGCATAGACGACGGCGACCGCAGCTGCCTCGGTCGGCGTGAACACGCCGGACAAGAGGCCGCCGAAGAGCACGACCGGCGCCATCAGTGCCCAGAACGCGCGCCGGAACGCGATCCACAGCGCGCGCGGACCTTCGAACGGATGCCGCGGCAGGTTTCGGCGGATGGCGAGGTGGCGCACCATCAGCATCAACGCTCCCGCCATCAGCAAGCCGGGGATGAACCCGGCGAGGAACAGCGCACCGATCGACGTCTCGGCGGCAACGCCATAGACGATCATCGGCAGCGACGGCGGGATGATCGGCCCGATCGTCGCAGACGCAGCGGTGATTGCGCCGGCGGTCTCGGCATCGTAGCCCTCCTTCTTCATCGCCTCGATTTCGACGGTGCCGAGCCCGGCCGCGTCGGCGACCGCCGAGCCGCTCATGCCCGCGAAAATCACCGAGCCGAGGATGTTGGCGTGGCAGAGACCGCCACGCATCCAGCCAACGACCGCCTTGGCGAATTCGAAGATCCGGTAGCTGATGCCGGCTGAGTTCATCAGGTTGCCCATCAGAATGAACAGAGGCGCGGCGAGCAGCGGAAACGAATTCGCAGCCATGGCAACCTTCTGCGGGATGACGATGCCGGGAATGCCGGCCAGCGCGAGAAACGCGAATCCGGCGAGACCCATCGCCGCGTAGATCGCCGGGCCGGCGAACAGCGACACGAACCACGCCGCGAGGATCCACAGCATCAGCTCGATCATCCCACCCGCTCCCCAGCCCCGACGAACGCTGCAAGCGCGGCCCGCACATCAGCCAATGCGTGCAGCCCGACCGCCGCGGCTGCGGCCGGCACGATCGCGTAGACGACGCCGATCGGGAAGAACAGCGTCGTCGTGTCGACATCCCAGTTGCGCGCCGCGATGCGCCAGCCGTAGAACACGAGCAGGCCTGCAAAGGCGAGTGCCGCCAGCGCACCGATCAGCGCGAGGAGCGCCTGAACGCGGGGCGGCAGCCGCTCATGCCCCATCGCGATCGCCAGATGGCTGCGCTTGCGCGCCGCGACGATCCAGCCCAGGAACGCGCTCCAGACGAACAGATAGCGCGCGAGTTCGTCGCTCCAAACGAGTGGGCTGTCGAGGAAGTAGCGGAAGAACACCTGGCCGAACACGCAGGCGAACATGCCAACGAACGCCGCGACGGCGACGGCGTCGACGGCACGGGCTGCGTAGCGGCCGAGCGGGCTCACGCGGAAAAACGCGAGGTACCGAGGAAAGGGGCCGGTTCCGCCGCCTTCGCCCGGCGTCTTACCTGATCGCCTGGATCTTCTCGAACGTGCCGGCGCCCCACTTCGCTTCGAACTGCTTGGGTACTTTCGCGAGCACCGGCGCGCGGAAGGCGTTCGGGTCCGGCGTGATCACCGTCATTCCGGCCGCCTTGAACGTGTCGACAAGGCTCTTCTCCTGCTTGATCAACTCGTCGTCCTGCCAGGCGATGCCATTCTTCACGGCGTCGGCGATTAGCTTCCGGTCCGCTGGCGCCAGGCCCTGCCAGAACGCCTCGTTCACGACGACGAGCCGCGGCGTGATGATGTGACCCGACAGCACCAGGTACTTCTGCACCTCGTCGAACTTGCCCGACTTGATCGTCGGCAGCGGGTTCTCCTGCCCGTCGACGACGTTCTGCTTCAGCGCGAGGTAGAGCTCGCCGAAGTTCATCGGCGTCGGCTTGGCGCCCCAAGCCTCGGCCATTGCTTTGAACACGTCGTTCTCCGGCACGCGCAGCTTGAAGCCGACGAGATCAGCCGGTGTTTTCACTTCCTTGTTCGTGGTCGTGATGTGGCGCGTTCCGTAATAGGTGGTGCCGAGGATGCGCATGCCGCGTGCCTTGACCAGCGTGTCGTTGAATTGCTCGCCGATCGGGCCGTTCATCGCCTTCTGCAGGTGTGCGGCGTCGCGCCACACATAAGGCGCCTCGACCACCGAGATCGCCGGCACCCAGGCGCCGAAGTTCGCGGCGCCCTCGGTCACCATCTGCTGCGCGCCGTTGGCGACCGCGTCGATCATGTCGCGCGAGCCACCGAGTTGACCGCCCGGAAAGGCCTGGATCACGATGCGGCCGTTCGATTTTTCCTTCGCCTCGGCGGCGATCCGCTCGATCATCTGCACCGACGGATGCGTGCCGCCCACGACGTCGCCCCAGCGGATCGTCACCGATTGCGCCTGCGCACCCGACGCGACGATCACGGCGCAAAGCGCGATGTGCCTCCACATGCGTTGCATCGCTCTTCTCCCCATGCTGCCGCGCGTGCCGGCGCGGCCGATCGGGCCCCGCGGAACTGGCGCGCGAGGCGGCAACGCGCATCATACCCGGTCCGGATCGGAATCAGCCCCGACTCAGCGTGGAGGTCAGTGGCTCGTTCCGGCGTCGCGCGTGATCTTGTTCCAGACGTTGTACTTGCCGACCGGCTTCGTCGCCGGAATTCGCTTCACTTCGACAAGCGTCGCGCATCAGTCGTCGTCCACATGGGGCTCCTCGGTCTGCCGATACTCGCCCGGGAACTGGTCGCGCACGGCCTCCCCGCGTCGACACTCGCGGCGGTCATCCAACAGGGAACCACCGCAAACCAGCGCGTGGTCACGGGCACGCTCGCCGATCTGCCCGGACGCGCGTTCGATGCTCGGCTCGCACCGCCGACGCTGATCGTGATCGGCGATGTCGTCAAGCTGCAGAGCACGTTCGCGTGGTTCTATCCCGCGGCAGCGGGCCCTGTCGCCGACGTTGCGGCCATCGCCGGCGGAGATTAGGACCGGTCAAGCTGCCGCGCCTTGCCTCCACGCGCCGGCAAAGGCAGCGGCCAAGCTGATGACGATCGGCGGCGGGATGGGCTCGGTGCCCGCGAGCACCTTACGATCCCATGCCGCGGTCGTGGGCATGCGCTGGAGGATCTGGTGAAGGGTCAAGAGTACGGGTCGTGGAGCGTGGCCATGTCCGATACCACCGGACTCTCGGCAGGACCTATCGCGCCTGGTCCTCAACCTTGATGTCGATCAACCATGGCAGCCGGACACCGGGTAGATTGCCGACATGAGCCATCCGCGACACTGGAGCCTGGGGGGTAAGCTCGCGCTGGTCGGCCTGCCGTTCCTGCTGCTGGCGCTGCTGTCGATCGCCCTGACGCTGTGGGTTTCCTGGCAACTCGACGGCGGCGCGGCGGCCGTCAACGAAGCCGGCCGCATGCGCATGCAGGCGTACCGGATGTCGCTGTCCGTCCGCACGGGCGAGGACTTCGCGCTACCGGAACAAGTCGCCGAGTTCGAGCGCAGCCTCGAGTTGCTGCGGCACGGCGACCTCGAGCGTCCGCTGTTCGTGCCGTGGGACGACATGGTGCGCGCGCGGTTCGCCGTGGTCGAAACGGACTGGAACGGATTTCGCCGCCAATGGACGATGGCGCGGCCGGACTCCGTGGCCAGATTGCGCAGCGACGTCGTGGCGTTCGCCGCCGACATCGACCTGCTGGTCGCCGGCATCGAGCGCAATATGGTGCGCTGGACGGCGCTGCTCCATCTGCTGCAGATGGGGATGATGGCCTTCGCGGTCGTCGGTGCCGGCGTGCTCCTCTACGCCGGCTACCTGTTCGTGCTCGAGCCGGTAGGGCGCCTGAAGCAGGCGACGGAACGGATCCAGAGCGGAGATTTCAGCGCCCGCGTGGAGCGCGTCACCAGCGACGAGTTCGGCACGCTCGCCGAATGCTTCAACGGGATGGCCGAGCACCTGCAGTCGATGTACCGCGGCCTGGAGGCTCGCGTGGCCGAGAAGACGTCGGAGCTCGAGGAAAAGCGCGAGCGACTGGAGGCGCTGTACGACGTGACGGCGCTGGTGGCCAAGGCGACCACGCTCAAGGGGCTGGCCGGCGGCTTTGCGCAACGGGTCGGGCGCGTCGCGCGCGCCGACGGCGTCGCGCTGCGCTGGTCCGACGAGGCGAACGAGCGCTTCCTACTGCTGGCGGCGGAGGGCCTGCCGCAGTCGATGGTGGAGGGCGAGCAGTGCCTGCGTGCGGGCGAATGCCGTTGCGGTGCAATGACGGAGCACTACGCGCCGCGCGTCATTCCCATCGAGGCGACGGTGCCAGCCGCGCTGCCGCACTGCGCCCGCGCCGGGTTCGCGACCCTCGTGTCCATTCCGGTCCGCTTGCACGAGCGCCTGATGGGTGAGGTCGACCTCTTCTTTCACGCGCAGATCGAGCTGACGCCGGCCGAACGGTCGCTGCTGGAGGCTCTCACCGCGCATCTGGCCGGCGCGATGGAGAACCTCCGCCTGAACGCGCTCGAACGGGAAGCGGCGGTCGCGCAGGAGCGCACGTTCATCGCGCGCGAGCTGCACGACTCGATCGCGCAGTCGCTCGCGTTCCTCAAGATCCAGGTGCAGCTGATGCGCGACGCACTCGGCAGCGGGGACGAGCAACGCATGCAGCGGGTGCTCTCGGAGATCGATGCCGGCGTGCGCGAGAGCTACGGCGACGTGCGCGAATTGCTCGTCCATTTCCGCACGCGTACTAACAGCGAGGACATCGAGCCGGCGCTGCTGACCACGCTGCGCAAGTTCGAGCACCAGACCGGCCTCAAGGCGCAGATGCAGGTGCAGGGCCACGGCATACCGCTGTCGCCCGATCTGCAGGTCCAGGTGCTGCACATCGTGCAGGAAGCGTTGTCCAACATTCGCAAGCACGCGCGGGCGACGCGCGTCTGGATGGACATCCAGCAGCAGCCGCAGTGGCGGTTCGAGGTGCGCGACGACGGTGCGGGTTTCGTCGACCCGCGCGAAACGGGCGATGAAACCCACGTCGGGTTGCGGATCATGGCCGAGCGCGCCGAGCGGATCGGCGCCGCGCTCGACGTGCTGTCCACGCCGGGACGCGGGACGTCCGTTGTGCTGACTCTGCCGTTGCCCGCGCGGGCGCAGCCCGTCGAGGCCGAGCCCCGGCCCGACATGGCGACGCTGCACTGAACACCATGTCCCTCATGCCCGCCGCGCCGATTCGCATCCTTGTCGTCGACGACCACACGCTGTTCCGGCGCGGTCTCACCGCGCTGCTGGCGCGCGACGACCACCTGCAGGTCGTGGGCGACGCGGCGGACGCCGGTGAGGCGCTACGCCGCGCGCAGGAACTGCAGCCCGATCTCATCCTGCTCGACAACCATCTTCCGGGCGTCAACGGCGTCGACGTGCTGCCGGGATTGCGCGAGGCGGTTCCGGGGGTCCGCATCCTCATGCTCACCGTCAGCGAGGACGAGCAGGATCTGGCTGCGGCATTACGCGGCGGCACCAGCGGCTATCTGCTGAAGACGATCGAGGGCGACGCGCTGGTCGGCGCCATCATCCGCGTGATGCGAGGCGAGTCGGTTGTGGCCGAGGAAATGACCGGCAAGCTGGTGGCGGCGTACCGCGACGCGACGGCTGCGCCCGCGCGTGGCGGCCCCGGGCCCGCGGAACCGGCGTCGCCGCTCGCGCACTTGTCGCCCCGCGAGCAGGAGATCCTGCGCGCGATCGCGCGCGGTGCGAGCAACAAGGAAATCGGCCGCGAGCTCGGCATCGCCGAGACCACGGTCAAGATCCACGTCCAGCATGTGCTGCGCAAGCTCGACGTGAGCTCGCGCGTGCAGGCCGCCGTTATCGCATCCGAGCACGGCCTGGTTTGATCTCGCGCAAACGCGCGTGATTCTCCCGTCGACGTAGTTCTACCGGACGATGCCGGTCGCCGGCCGCATCGTTCTTCCGCACGCCTGCATGCGTCCCTCCGGGGGATATTGCCGCCCGGCCCCGCCACCTAGACTCGTCATCTGCGTGTCGCTGATCTGGATGTACTGGACCGAAGTGCGCGGCGCCGAACTCATGGGTGCGAAGGCCAGGCGGTTCCGTATGCACGGCCAGCGTCACACATCAACCAAGGAAATTCATGAACGCCACATCCAATTCCGCCGCCGCTGCTGCCCGCCCAAGGCGGGCGGCCGCGCGGACATCGCCGACTGGCGCCCCGAGGACAACGAGTTCTGGGAGAGCACCGGCAAGAAGGTCGCCTACCGCAACCTCGCGCTCTCGGTGCCGGCGCTGCTGTGCGGCTTCGCCGTCTGGGGCATGTGGGGAATCATCACGGTGCAGATGCTGAACCTCGGCTTTCCGTTCACGCAGGCCGAGCTCTTCACGCTGACGGCCATCGCCGGGATCGCCGGCGCGACGATGCGGATCCCGGCATCGTTCCTGATCCGCGTGGCCGGCGGTCGCAACACGATCTTCCTGACCACGGCGATGCTGCTCGCGCCGGCGATCGGCACCGGCATCGTGCTGCAACACAAGGACTGGCCGCTGTGGGCGTTCCAGCTCATGGCGCTGTGGTCGGGTGTGGGCGGCGGCAACTTCGCGAGCTCGATGTCGAACATCAGCACGTTCTTCCCCAAGCGGCTGCAGGGCACGGCGCTCGGCATCAACGCCGGCATCGGCAACTTCGGCGTGACGACGATGCAGGTCGTCATCCCGCTGGTGATGACGGTGGGCCTCTTCGGCGCCTTCGGCGGCGAGCCGATGACGCTGGTCAAGGACAGCGGCTGGATCTTCGGCAAGATCCCCGCGGGCACGTCGACGTGGATCCAGAACGCCGGCTTCGCCTGGGTGCTGTCGCTGGTGCCGTTGTCGATCCTCTGCTGGCTCGGCATGAACAACCTGAAGACGGTGTCCCCGGACACCACCAATCCGATCGCGGCGTTCGCCAAGATCACGTGGCTGTACACGCTGGCGTTCATCCCGTCGATCCTCGGTCTGTACCTGTACCTGCCGAAGCCCACCGGCCTCGGTCTCATCAGCATGTGGGTGGCCATTCCGCTGGACGTGATCGCCGCGCTTGTCGTGATGCGGCTCGCCGCGTTCGGCCCGATGAAGGAAGGGGTCGCCAAGCAGTTCGCGATCTTCCGCGACAAGCACACGTGGTCGATGACGCTGCTGTACATCGTGACCTTCGGCTCGTTCATCGGTTTCTCGATGGCGTTGCCGCTCGCGATGAAGGTGATCTTCGGCGTGAGCCACGTCCCCGATGCGGCGGGCGTGATGCAGCACACGCTGAACAACCCGAACGCGCCCACGGTGCTGGCCTATGCCTGGATCGGTCCCTTCGTCGGCGCCGCGATCCGACCGATCGGCGGCTGGATCTCGGACAAGGTCGGCGGCTCGATCGTCACGCAGGTGATCTCGGTGGTGATGGTGGTCGCGTCCGCGGTCGTGGGTTGGGTGATGCTGCAGGCCTACCAGTCGCCGAGGCCGGAGGAGTACTTCCTCGTGTTCATGCTGCTGTTCGTGCTGCTGTTCGCGGCGAGCGGCATCGGCAACGGCTCCACGTTCCGCACGATCGGCGTGATCTTCGACCGCACGCAGGCCGGTCCGGTGCTGGGATGGACGTCGGCGATCGCCGCCTACGGCGCGTTCGTCGCGCCGATCGTCATCGGCGAGCAGATCAAGGCGGGCACGCCGCAGTACGCGATGTACGGCTTCGCGGTCTTCTATGCGCTGTGCCTGGTCCTCAACTGGTGGTTCTACCTGCGCAAGAACGCGTACGTGAAGAACCCGTGAAACCTCCGTTCCCCAACCTTCGACGCAGCCGCTGCGGAGATCCAAGATGAGCCATTTTCTCGACCGACTCAGTTACTTCTCGAACCCGAAGGAGCCGTTCTCCGGCGACCACGGGGTGACCACCGGGGAAGACCGCACCTGGGAGGACGCTTACCGCAACCGCTGGGCGCACGACAAGATCGTCCGCTCGACGCATGGCGTCAACTGCACGGGCTCGTGCTCGTGGAAGATCTACGTCAAGGGCGGCATCGTCACGTGGGAGACGCAGCAGACCGACTATCCGCGCACGCGCTGGGACATGCCCAACCACGAGCCGCGCGGCTGCGCGCGGGGCGCTTCCTACAGCTGGTATCTGTACAGCGCGAATCGCGTCAAGTACCCGATGGTGCGCGGGCGGCTGCTCAAGAGCTGGCGCGCGGCGCGCCTTGCGCACGATCCGGTGGCGGCCTGGATGTCGATCGTCGAGAACGACGCGGCGCGCCGCGACTACCAGAGCGTGCGCGGCCTCGGCGGTTTCGTCCGCTCGAGCTGGGACGAGGTCAACGAGATCATCGCTGCTGCCAACGTCTACACGATCAAGAAGTACGGCCCCGACCGCGTGGTCGGCTTCTCGCCGATCCCGGCGATGTCGATGGTCAGCTACGCGGCCGGCAGCCGTTACCTGAGCCTCATCGGCGGCGTGTGCATGAGCTTCTACGACTGGTACTGCGACCTGCCGCCGTCGTCCCCGCAGATCTGGGGCGAGCAGACCGACGTGCCCGAGTCGGCCGACTGGTACAACTCCAATTTCATCATCGCCTGGGGCTCCAACGTGCCGCAGACGCGCACGCCCGACGCGCACTTCTTCACCGAGGTCCGCTACAAGGGGACGAAGACGGTCGCGGTGACGCCCGACTACTCCGAGGTCGCCAAGCTGGCCGACATCTGGATGCACCCCAAGCAGGGCACCGACGCCGCCGTGGCGATGGCGATGGGACACGTGATCCTGAAGGAGTTCTACTTCCCCGGCGAGGGCAAGGAGCGCAGCGCGTACTTCGACGACTACGTCCGGCGCTACACGGACATGCCGATGCTGGTGATGCTGAAGGAGCACACGCTGCCGGGCGGCGAGACGGTGATGGTGCCCGATCGCTACGTCCGCGCGTCGGATTTCAACGGCAAGCTCGGCCAGGCGAACAATCCGGAGTGGAAGACCGTCGCGTTCGACGAGACCGGCAGGGTAGTGCTGCCCAACGGCGCGATCGGCTTTCGCTGGGGCCCGGACGGGCGTGCCGACCAGGGCCAGTGGAACCTCGAGGCGAAGGAGGCGCACCACGGCCATGACGTGAAGCTCAAGCTGTCGGTGCTCGAAGGCGAGAACGCGAGCAAGGAAACCGCGAAGGTCGGCTTTCCGTACTTCGGCGGCATCGTGAGCGAGCATTTCCCGAACAGCGCGCTGACAGGCGGCAGCCCCGACGTGCTGGTGCGCACCGTGCCGGTGCAGCGCATCGCGCTCGGCGACGAAGGCGACAAGCGCGAGGCGCTGGTCGCCACGGTCTTCGATCTGCAGGTCGCGAACTACGGCGTGGCGCGCGGCCTGCCCGGCGAACTCGCCGCAACGAGCTTCGACGACGACACGCCGTACACGCCGGCCTGGCAGGAGCGCATCACCGGCACGCCGCGCGCGCAGGTGATCACGGTGGCGCGCCAGTTCGCCGAGAACGCGCACAAGACGCAAGGCCGTTCGATGGTGATCATCGGCGCGGCGATGAACCACTGGTACCACTGCGACATGAACTACCGCGGCATCATCAACATGCTGATGATGTGCGGCTGCATCGGAAAGAGCGGCGGCGGCTGGGCGCACTACGTGGGGCAGGAGAAGCTGCGGCCGCAGACCGGCTGGACGGCGCTGGCGTTCGCGCTCGACTGGATCCGCCCGCCGCGCCAGCAGAACAGCACGAGCTTCTTCTACGCGCACACCGACCAGTGGCGGTACGAGAAGCTGAAGATGGACGAGGTGATCTCGCCGCTCGCCGACGCCAAGGTCTACGGCGGCAGCATGATCGACTACAACGTGCGCGCCGAGCGCATGGGCTGGCTGCCCTCCGCGCCGCAGCTGCAGACCAATCCGCTGCAGGTCGTGCGCGACGCGCAGGCCGCGGGCGCCGATCCGAAGGAGTACACGGTCAAGGCGCTGAAGGACGGCACGCTGAAGATGAGCTGCGAGGACCCGGATCATCCGAACAACTGGCCGCGCAACCTCTTCGTGTGGCGCTCGAACCTGCTGGGTTCGAGCGGCAAGGGTCACGAGTACTTCCTGAAGCATCTGCTCGGCACCAGCAACGGCGTGCAGGGCAAGGACCTGGGCCCGCAGGAAGCGAAGCCGGAGGAGGTGGTCTGGCACGACAAGGCGCCCGAGGGCAAGCTCGACCTGCTCGTGACGCTGGACTTCCGGATGAGCACGACGTGCCTCTACTCGGACATCGTGCTGCCGACGGCGACCTGGTACGAGAAGAACGATCTCAACACCAGCGACATGCACCCGTTCATCCATCCGCTGTCGACCGCGGTCGATCCGGCGTGGCAATCGCGCAGCGACTGGGACATCTACAAGGGCTTCGCGAAGAAGTTCAGCGAGATCTGCGTGGGCCACCTCGGCGTGGAACGCGAGATCGTGCTGACGCCGCTCATGCATGACAGCCCGGCCGAGCTCGCGCAGCCGCTCGACGTGAAGGAGTGGAAGCGCGGCGAGGTCGACCTCATTCCGGGCAAGACGGCGCCGCAGATCGCGGTGGTCGAGCGCGACTATCCGAATGTCCACAAGCGCTTCACCGCGCTCGGGCCATTGATGAACAAGGTCGGCAACGGCGGCAAGGGCATCGCCTGGAACACGCAGACCGAAGTGAAGCAGCTGGGCGAGCTGAACGGCGTCGTCAACGCGGAAGGCGCGACCCGCGGCATGCCGCGCATCGAGACCGATATCGATGCCTGCGAGGTGATCCTGCAACTCGCGCCGGAGACCAATGGCCACGTCGCGGTCAAGGCGTGGGAAGCGCTGTCCAAGCAGACCGGACGCGAGCACGCGCACCTCGCGCAGTACCGCGAGGACGAGAAGATCCGCTTCCGCGACATTCAGGCGCAGCCGCGCAAGATCATCAGCTCGCCCACGTGGAGCGGCATCGAGAGCGAGAGCGTGTCGTACAACGCCGGCTACACCAACGTGCACGAGTTGATCCCGTGGCGCACGCTCACCGGACGCCAGCAGTTCTACATGGACCACCCGTGGATGCGCGCCTTCGGCGAGGGCTTCTCGAGCTATCGCCCGCCGGTGGACCTGAAGACCACCGCCGGCATCCACAACCTGAAGAGCAACGGCAACCCCGAGATCCTGCTCAACTTCATCACGCCGCACCAGAAGTGGGGAATCCACTCCACCTACACCGACAACCTGATCATGCTCACGTTGAGCCGCGGCGGCCCCTGCATCTGGCTCTCCGAGGACGATGCGAAGCGCGCAGGCATCGTCGACAACGACTGGATCGAGCTCTTCAACATCAACGGCGCGATCGCGGCACGTGCCGTCGTCAGCCAGCGCGTCAGACCCGGCATGGTGATGATGTACCACGCGCAGGAAAAGATCGTGAACACCCCGGGGTCGGAGATCACCGGTGTGCGCGGCGGCATCCACAACTCGGTGACGCGCATCGTGCTGAAGCCGACGCACATGATCGGCGGCTACGCGCAGTTCAGCTACGGCTTCAATTACTACGGGACGATCGGCACCAATCGCGACGAGTTCGTCGTCGTGCGCAAGATGGCCAAGGTCGACTGGCTGGACACCCCGGTGGGCCAGGAGCTCATCCGTCCCACGCAGGCGCATGGAGAAAGTGTATGAACGACCCCCACGCTCACATTCGTTCGCTGCCCCCCGAGGGGGCGCACGCCTCCCTTGAGGCGGCTCGGCGGGAGGCGACATGAAGATTCGCGCGCAGATCGGCATGGTGCTGAACCTCGACAAGTGCATCGGCTGCCACACCTGTTCGGTCACCTGCAAGAACGTCTGGACCAGCCGGCCCGGCATGGAATACGCCTGGTTCAACAACGTCGAGACCAAGCCCGGCATCGGCTATCCCAAGGAATGGGAGAACCAGGACAAGTGGAACGGCGGCTGGGTACGCAAGGCCGACGGCAGCATCGAGCCCCGGCAGGGCGCGAAGTGGAAGCTGCTGATGCGCATCTTCGCCAACCCGAACCTGCCGGAGATCGACGACTACTACGAGCCGTTCACGTTCGACTACGACCACCTGCAGTCGGCACCGGAAATGAAAGCCGCGCCTACCGCGCGGCCGCGCAGCCTGATCACCGGCATGCAGATGGACAAGATCGTCTGGGGCCCGAACTGGGAGGAAATTCTGGGCGGCGAGTTCGCCAGGCGGTCGAAGGACCGGAACTTCGACGACATCCAGAAGGACATCTACGGGGAGTTCGAGAACACGTTCATGATGTACCTGCCGCGGCTGTGCGAGCACTGCCTCAACCCGTCGTGCGTCGCGAGCTGCCCGTCGGGCTCGATCTACAAGCGCGAGGAAGACGGCATCGTGCTGATCGACCAGGACAAGTGCCGCGGCTGGCGCATGTGCGTGAGCGGCTGCCCGTACAAGAAGATCTATTACAACTGGAAGAGCGGGAAGGCCGAGAAGTGCATCTTCTGCTATCCGCGCATCGAGGCCGGGCAGCCCACCGTGTGCTCGGAGACCTGCGTGGGCCGCATTCGCTACCTCGGCGTGCTGCTGTACGACGCTGACCGCATCGCCGAAGCGGCGAGTGTGGAGCGGGACCGCGACCTGTACGGCGCGCAGTTGTCGATCTTCCTCGATCCCGAACGACCCCAAGGTCATCGAGCAGGCACGCGCCGACGGCATTCCCGACAACTGGCTCGAGGCGGCGCGCAGGAGCCCCGTCTACAAGATGGCGGTGGACTGGAAGGTGGCGTTGCCGCTGCATCCGGAGTACCGGACGCTGCCGATGGTCTGGTACGTGCCGCCGCTGTCGCCGATCACCGCCGCCGCCAACGCGGGGCAGGTCGGCACCAACGGCGAGATTCCGGACGTCACCCAGCTGCGCATCCCGGTCAAGTACCTGGCCAACCTGCTGACCGCCGGCGACACGGTACCCGTGGTGCGCGCGCTCGAGCGGATGCTCGCGATGCGCGCGTACCAGCGCGCGAAGCACGTGGACGGCGAAGCCAACCTGGCCGCGCTGAAGCAGGTCGACCTCGCGCCGGCCGAAGTGGAGGACATGTACAAGGTGATGGCTATCGCCGACTACGAGGACCGCTTCGTCATCCCGTCCACGCATCGCGAATACGCGGAAAACGCGTTCAACGTGCGCGGCGGCTGCGGCTTCTCGTTCGGCAACGGCTGCTCCGAGGGCATCAGCGAGACGAGCCTCTTCGGCAGCGAGAAGAAACGTACGATTCCGATCAAGGCGAAGGTATGAACGTGCTCGGACTGTCCCGACCCGTCGCCGCGCCCGGCACGCTGCGCGTGCTGGCCGCCCTGCTCTCCTACCCCGATGCCGACGTGCGCCGCCATCTGCCCGAGATGCTGGAAATCCTTCGTCGCGAGAGCGCGCTGCCGGCCGGCCGGCTCGCCGAGCTCGACGCGTTGATTGCAAAGCTGCGCGGCAACGACCCGCTGGACGTCGAGGCCGAGTACGTGCAGTTGTTCGACCGCGGCCGCGGCACGTCGCTGCACCTGTTCGAGCACGTGCACGGCGATTCGCGCGACCGCGGCCCGGCGATGATCGATCTCGCGCAGACGTACGAGCAGGCGGGCCTGCTGCTGGCGCCGGGAGAATTGCCCGACTTCCTGCCGGCCGTGCTCGAGTTCGTATCCACGCAACCGCCGCGCGAGGCGAAGGCATTCCTCGGCGAAATGGCGCACATCCTCAACGCGATCTTCGGCGCCCTCCAGAAGCGCGAGAGCGCGTATGCGAGCGTGCTGGGCGCGCTGCTGGAGCTCGCGGGCGAGAAGGCGCAGCCGGTCGCTGCGGACGTCGAGGAACCGCTCGACGAAACATGGGCCGAGCCGCCGGTGTTCGACGGCTGCTCGTCGAAGGGGCAGGCACGTCCGGGCGCACCGCAACCGATCCAGGTGATTCACAGGAAGTCGCAGCCGGCAGCGGCCGCGAACACCGCCGCGGCGCCAGCCGCAAGCGTGAGGGTCCAACCATGAGCTCCTATCTCCACAATCTCGCCTTCGTCGTCTATCCGTACGTGTGCCTCGCCGTGTTCCTGATGGGCAGCCTCGCCCGGTTCGACCGCGACCAGTACACGTGGAAGAGCGACTCGTCGCAGATGCTGCGCACCGGGACGCTGCGGTGGGGCAGCAACCTGTTCCACGTCGGCATCCTGTTCCTGTTCTTCGGGCACCTGTTCGGGCAGCTCACGCCGCACTGGATGTACGACCCGTTCATCAGCGCTCCGCAGAAGCAGCTGCTGGCGATCGTCGCCGGTGGCGTGGCGGGCTTGATCTGCTTCGTCGGCCTGACGCTGCTCCTGCACCGGCGCATCTTCGACCCGCGCATCCGGCTGACCAGCCACCGCACGGACCTCGCGATCCTCGTGATCCTGTGGGTCCAGCTGTGCCTCGGCCTCATCACGCTGCCGCTGTCGTGGGAGCATCGCCAGGACGCCGGCACCATGCTGATCCTGGCGAGCTACCTGCAGGGCATCGCCACGCTGCGCCCCGACGCCGAGCGCGCTGGCGGCGGTGGCCTGGCCATTCAAGGTGCACATGCTGCTCGGCATGACGATATTCCTGCTGTTCCCGTTCAGCCGCCTCGTGCATGTGTGGAGCGGGTTCGCGTCGCTGGGCTATCTGCTGCGCCCGTACCAGGTGGTGCGCAGCCGGCGCCTGAACGTGCCCGCCGGCCGCAACCTGCCGGGGCAGCCCGGCGCCGGCGCTTGAGGAGCCCTCGATCATGTCCGAATCCGCTGACACCCTCGTTGCGGTCGCCCGCGTCAACGGCGTGGCGTTGCACGCGCCTGCCGAGACCATCGCACCGGGAACATTGCGCCAGCGCGCCTGCACCGAACTGTTGCGACAGGCGGCGCAGCGCGAGGGCCTCCTTGCTGCCGATGACGCGCCGGGAACCGACGGCGCGATCAGCGAAGCCGCGACGGCGGCGATCGATGCGCTGCTCGAGCGCGCGCTCAACGTCCCCGAACCGTCCGCGGAGGCGTGCCGCAGGCACTACGCGGCGCATGCGGGCAAGTTCGCGACAGGCGAACGCGCGCGCGTGCGCCACATCCTGTTTGCGGTGACACCCGGCGTGGACGTCGTCGCGCTGCGCAAGCGCGCCGAGGCAACGCTGCTCGACGTGCGTTGCCACGACGGCAAGGCGGGCGACGGCTTCGCCGACGCAGCGCGCACGCTGTCCAACTGCCCCAGCGGGGCGGAAGGCGGTGACCTGGGCGCGTTGACCGCGGACGACTGCGCGCCGGAGTTCGCGCGCGAGATCTTCGGCAAGGCCGAGATCGGCGTGCTGCCGCGGCTCGTGCACAGCCGCTTCGGCCTGCACGTGGTCGAGGTGCAGGCGCGCGAGCCGGGCGTGACGCCCGAGTTCGATGCCGTTCGGGGCGCCGTCGCGAATTCGCTGCGCCAGCAGGGCTTCGTCACGGCATTGCGCCAGTATCTGCAGCTGCTCGCCGGTGCGGCGGCGATCGAGGGCGTCGATCTCGAGGGCGCCGCCACACCGCTTGTGCAGTAGGACCGGGCGGTCGATTCCGGGTCTTGCGGCTGAAGACCATACGAAGGTGCCTGGCCCGTCCGCGCAGTCTCGATCGCGATTAGGGGAGAACCGAAGTGACGACATCACCGCAGCCAAGCCGGGCGTCAGCCGCGAACAGATCGCGGCGCTGTCGATGAGCACGCTCGCCTTTGCGGTGAACTTCGCCGTCTGGGTGATGTTCTCCGTCATCGGGATCAAGATCAAGGCGGAGCTCAACCTCAACGAGACCGAGTTCGGCCTGCTGGTCGCGACCCCCATCCTGACGGGCTCGCTCGTGCGCCTGCCGCTCGGCATCCTGACCGACCGCTACGGCGGGCGGATCGTGTACTTCCTGCAGATGCTCACGGTGGTGATCCCCACCTGGATACTGTCCTACGCGACCGAGTACTGGCAGTACCTGGTGCTGGGACTCTTCATCGGGATGGCCGGCGGCTCGTTCGCGGTCGGCATCGCCTACACGTCGGCCTGGTTCAGCAAGGAGCGGCAGGGCACGGCGATGGGCATCTTCGGCGCCGGCAACGCGGGCTCCTCGCTCACCAAGTTCATCGCCCCGCTGATCATCGCGGCCTCCGCCACGGCGTCGTGGCGGGCGGTGCCGCAGGTCTACGCCGTCGCCATGCTGGTGATGGCCGTGCTGTTCTGGTTCCTGACCTCCGAGGACCCGCTGCACCGCAAGGACGCGGCCGTCCGGCAGCGCGTCCCGCTGGGCGAGCAGCTGAAGCCCCTGCTCGACGTCCGCGTCTGGCGCTTCGGGCTCGCCTACTACTTCGTGTTCGGCGCCTTCGTGGCGATGGCGCTGTGGCTGCCCAAGTACTACGTCGGCCAGTACGGGCTGCCGCTGGCCACCGCCGCGTTCCTGACCATCCTGTTCGACCTGCCCTCCGGCGCGATCCGCGCGCTGGGCGGCTGGGCGTCCGACAAGTGGGGCGGCAACACCGTCACCTGGTGGGTGATGTGGGTCAGCCTCGCCTGCATGTTCCTCCTGAGCTACCCGCCCACGACGATGATCGTCCACGCGATCAAGGGCGACGTCGCCGTCGACATCGGGGTGGGCGTCACGATGTTCACGGTGCTGATCTTCATCGTCGGCCTGGCGCAGGGCTTCGGCAAGGCCAGCGTCTACCGCAGCCTGGCCGACCACTACCCGACCCAGATGGGCGTGGTCGGCGGCATCGTCGGCGTCATCGGCGGCCTGGGCGGGTTCACGCTGCCGATCATGTTCGGCATCGCCGCCGACGTGATCGGGGTGCGCAGCAGCTGCTTCATGCTGATGACCCTCGTGATCGTCGTCACCATGATCTGGACGTGGGTCGCGGAGCGCAACGAGCGCGAAGGGATCCTGGCGCAGCACGCCGAGGCTCGCGCGGCGCTGGCAGGCGCCGAGCTCATCGAGCCCCGTCGCCCGCGCCGCCACGTGCTGGTCGACTGGCGGCCGGACGACGAGGCCTTCTGGGCGGCGACCGGCCGGCGCATCGCCAACCGCAACCTCTGGCTGTCGATGCCCGCGCTGCTGCTGGCCTTCGCGGTCTGGGTGGTGTGGAGCGTGATCGTCGTCGAGCTGCCGCACATCGGGTTCAAGTTCAGCACCAACCAGCTGTTCTGGCTGGCGGCGCTGCCGGGGCTCTCCGGCGCGGTCTTCCGCGCGCTGTATTCGTTCGTCGTGCCGATCTTCGGCGGGCGCAACTTCACGGTGTGGAGCACGACGATGCTGCTGCTGCCCACGCTGTGGATCGGCTTCGCCGTGCAGGACCCGACCACCAACTACGCGGTGTTCGCGGCGATCGCGCTGCTCTGCGGGCTGGGCGCGGGCAACTTCTCGTCGTCGATGGCGAACATCAGCTTCTTCTATCCGAAGCGGCTGCAGGGAACGGCGCTGGGCGCCAACGCCGGCGTGGGCAACCTGGGCGTCGGGCTGGCGCAGCTCATCGCCCCGATCGCGATGTACGGCGGCGCGCTGCTGATCCTCGGCGGAAGCGCGCAGACCCGCGTGGATCAGGGCGCGACGATGCAGATCTGGGTGCAGAACGCCGGCTTCATCTGGGTGCCGCTGATCGTCATGTCCGTGATCGCCGCGTGGTTCGGCATGGACAACATCGCCACGGTGCGCGCCGGCTTCGCCGAGCAGGTGGCGATCCTCCGGCACAAGCAGCAGTGGCGGATGAGCTGGCTCTACACGGGCACCTTCGGCTCGTTCATCGGCCTCGCGGCCGGCTTCCCGATGCTGGTCAACACCGCAGTTCCCGACGGTGGACGCGTTCAAGTTCGCGTTCATCGGGCCGATCCTGGCGGCACTGGTGCGTCCCCTCGGCGGCTGGCTCGCCGACCGCGTGGGCGGCGCGATGATCACCGTCTGGATCTTCGTGGTGATGGCGGTCGCGCCGCTGGTCGCCGTGTTCTTCCTGCCGACGGCGGGCAGCGGCGGCAGCCTGCTCGGCTTCGTGCTGGCGTTCATCGCGCTGTTCGTCGCGGCCGGCATCGGCAACGGCTCCACCTTCCGCATGATCCCGATCATCTTCCGCACGCTGCGCGAACGGGAGGTGCGCGACCAGAACGATCAGGCGGCGCTGGAGCAGGCGCGCCGCGTGGGCAGCACCGAAGGCGCGGCGACGCTGGGCTTCAGCTCGGCGGTCGCGGCGCTCGGCGGCTTCTTCATCCCGATCGCCTACGGCACCTCGATCAAGCTGACGGGCAGCCCGCAGGGGGCGCTCTTCTTCTTCAGCGTGTTCTACCTCTCCTGCGTGCTGGGGACCTGGCGCTGGTATGCGCGCCGGGACGCCGAAGTGGCGTGCTGACGACCTCACGCTCGCCGATCTGCGGGACGCGCGATCGACGCGCGGGAGGCGCGGTCCCTCAGGCCGCTGCGCCGAGCCGGCGCGCGCCGGCAAGGCAGCAACCGAGCTGCATGACGAGCGGCGGCGGGACGGGCAGAGCGCCTGCGAGCACGTTCGCGATCCATCCCGCGGTGGTGGGGGCATCGGATGCCGCCGGCAGCGAGGGCTCCCGCTCGATGCCTTCGCCTTCCGCGTCGGCGCATAACGTCACGACGCCCGCAGCCACGTGCTCGAGCCGCGTTTGCCGGTGCGGATCGGCATACGGCTCGCCCTCCGTGCCCAGGAAGAGGAGCGCATCGGTACGGGATGCGAGCAGGAACTCGCGCACCGCCGCCAAGTCGGCGGCGGACGGTGCGCCGATCACGCGGTAGCCGTCCCCGGCGAACGGGTCGATCAGCAGCGCGAGCGAATGCGCGAATGTCGGCAGCGAGTCCCGCGTCGATCGTGCTAGCAGCCGCCCGAGACCCGGCGCGAGCAACGCCACCGGGGCATAAGCGACCTTGTCGTGCCGGAGCCGCGCCTGCGCGTCGGCGAGACTCGTCGCCGGTTCGATACCGAGCTCGCGGAGGACGTCGGCCGTTGTGACACGTAGCCCGCTCGATCCATCGGGCGCCGCGAAATCGGAGTCGGACACGACTTCTTCCACCCGCCTTTGACTGGCGGTATTCGATCCTGCTTCCCGCTCGAGTCCGTGCACCAGTACGGGGATCTCGTAGCGCTGCAACAACAGGGCGACCAGGGCCGTGAGATTGGCCTGTCGTCGTGTCCCGTGGTAGGACGGCAGCAGGATCGGCCGCAGACCCTCGTGGGGCGCCTCCAGCCGGCCCAAGTGCGCGTCCAGCGCGCGCATGAATCCCGTCAGCTCGGCAAGCGAAGCGCGCCGGCGCCGCCACGCGGCGAGGATCTGCTCGAGGTCATTTGGCGCAACCTCGCCGGCAAGCATCGCGGCGAACAGCACGCGCGCGTCGTCGACGCCAAGCTCGCTGCCTTCCCGGGCGGCACCCATGATCAACGATGCATTGTCGTGCGGCATCGGTTCGCGCGTCCTCGTCGCCGCTCTACACGAGCCGCAGTGTCGTTGCCCCGGTCAGTCGTTGCGCCAGATCGTTATTTCGTGGACCGACTCTTTGCCCGGCTCGGTGCGATACCCATACCCGTTGCGGTCGAGGATCTTGAACAGCGGCGTCGGGTGGCAGTCGATGACGAGCGTCAGGCGGTCGCCGGCCTGGAAGTCACCGATCGTCTCGAGCACGAGCTCGAGCGGCTGCGGCGGCTCCATGCCGCGCACGTCGAGCGTGAGTTCGCGCGCCATCAGCGCGCGCCTCGCAACGACCGACGGTCCCGGCTCCGGTATTCATCGGGGCATTGTGGGAGCGCGGCGACGCCCCGCTCCTTGACACGCATCAAGGAAAGGGACAGACCACGCTTTCGTCACCATCGCCGGCGCCATGCATCGGCGCAACGAAAAACGTGGTCTGTCCACTACCGCAGCGCATGCGCGACGTTGAGTGCCGCAGCAAAAACGAGCACCGCGCCGCCTGATGCGCCGCGGCGAGGGGCACCGGGACGACGAGGAGCAGCGTGGCGATGCCGAGCGCGATCTGCACGGCGACGAGCGCGAGCAGCACGATGGCCGCCGACCCGAGCGCGCGCCGGCAAGCCTTCGCGCGTGCGCAGCTTCCACCACAGCACCGGCACGAGGAACGCGAGCAGCCACGCGATTGCCCGGTGGTCGAACTGCACGGTCGCCATGTTCCAGAAGAAGTTCTTCCACCACGGCTCGAGCATGAAGATCTCGGGCGGGACGAGATGTCCATTCATCAGCGGAAACGTGTTGTAGGCGAAGCCGGCGCGGATGCCGGCGACGAAGCCACCGAGAGTGCCATCACGAACACCAGCGCCGCGAGCCCGAACGCCCACGCCCGCACACGCCGTCGGCGCCGGATTCGCGAGCGACCGCGCGGTTGCGGATACAGGAGCGACAGCGCCGACCCAGAACATCGCGGCGAAGATCGCGAGTGCGATGCCCAGATGCGCGGTCAGCCGGAACTGCGACACGCGCGGGTCGTCGACGAGTCCGCTTTGCACCATGTACCAGCCCATTGCGCCCTGCAGTCCGCCCAGCACGAAGATGCCGGCGAGCTTCCACGCGAATCCGGTAGGAATGCGCTGCCGCATCGCGAACCACAGCAACGGGATCAGGAAGACGACGCCGATCGCGCGTCCGAGCAGCCGATGGAAGTACTCCCACCAGAAGATGCCCTTGAACTCGGCGAGCGCTCATCGCGTGGTTCACCTGCCGGTACTCGGGCGTGAGCTGGTACTTGGCGAAGGTCTCCTGCCATTGCGCTTCGGTTAGCGGCGGCAGCGTGCCGACGATCGGCTGCCACTCGACGATCGACAGCCCAGAACGCGTGAGCCTGGTCACGCCACCGACGACGACCATCGCGAAGACCAACGCGCAACAGACGAGCAGCCACAAGGCGATCGGGCGATTTGCTGCGGCGCGCAACGGGGACAGTGCCCCGGGATCGCGGGCCGTCGCGGAAGACGCAACACCGGACATCTGCATGGCGCGCATTTTGCCACGACGCAACGCCCCATCGCGGTCGGCGGTCAAGAAAACGCGATCGAGTTCCACAGCGACCGGAAATTCTTGATGCGCATCAATTCAAGTTGGAAGCCCCTCGCCGTACAGTCCGCCGAACCGGTAGAGGAAGGCGCGAGCGCACGCTCTTGCGTGCGTGCTTGGCCTTCCGCGCCGACCACCGTTTCGACATGCCCCACGACGGGCGATCACAAGGAGCCTCGCGCCATGGCCAACGCAACCCCCAACAGCGACCTCGCCGACGACGTCCCCGAGGAGCCGATCCCGGTGATGCAACAGCTGCTGGACAACCCGTTCCTGCTGCTGTTCATCGGCATCGCGATGCCCACCGTGCTCTACATCGTGTGGGGCGTGATGGAGATCGTCGGCGTTCCGGTCGCCAAGTAAGCCCGGACTTTTCATCAGGGAGCGTCACGCCATGAGCGCCATTGCCCCCCCACCCAGCCGCGTCTGGTGGAAGCAGCCGCTGGACCGCGTCGAAGGCACATGGATCGCCATCGCCTTCGTCTGGTGTCTGATCATGTTCTTCATGATGCCGTACTGGCACGTCTACGGTAAGCAGAACCTCGCCAACGAGGCGTATCGCACGACGCCGGAGATGTTCACGGCCAAGACGCAGGCGATGATCGACAAGTTCAAGGTGCGCGAGGAGACCGACCTCAAGATCCCGGTCGTGCATCCGCCCGCCGGCAGCGACGTCTACCTGATCGCGCGGCTGTGGCAGTGGTACCCGATGCTCGAGCTCGAGGAAGGCAAGACCTACCGGCTGCATCTCGCATCGATGGACTGGCTGCACGGCTTCTCGCTGCAGCCGGAGAACATCAACATCGAGGTGCATCCGAACTACGAGCACGTAGTCACGCTGACGCCGACGAAGGCCGGGACCTACGGGATCGTCTGCAACGAGTACTGCGGCATCAACCACGCGACGATGGCGAGCCGCCTGTACGTCGTCAAGTCGAAATAGGGGGCGACGATGGCTGTCAACCGGATGTTCCGCATCTGCCCGACCACGGGCCTTTCCTACCACGAGCCGGCGGAGAAGCTGATGCGCTGGAACGCGGTGGCCGGCGTGGTGTCGCTGCTCGTCGGCGGGGTCCTCGCGCTGCTGGTCACGCTGACCCGCTGGCAGGCCGTGCACCTGCTGCCGCCCGACTGGTTCTACCTGGTGCTGACGGCGCACGGGCTCAACATGCTCGTGTTCTGGATCATCTTCTTCGAGATCGCCGTGCTGTATTTCTGCGCGTCGACGCTGCTCCGCTGCCGGCTCGCCGCGCCGGGAATGGCATGGGCCGGATTCTGGCTGATGATCGTCGGTGCGCTCGTCAACAACGTCGCGGTGTTCCGCGGCGACTCGTCGGTGATGTTCACCTCGTACGCGCCGATGGGCGCGCACCCGGCGTTCTACCTCGGGCTCATCTTGTTTGCGGTCGGAGCGCTGATCGCATGCTTCGTCTTCTTCGGCACGCTCGTCGTCGGCAAGGCGGAGAGGACGTACAACGGCTCGGTCCCGCTGGTGACCTTCGGCGCGGTGACGGCGGCCATCATCGCGGTCTTCACGATCGCGTCCGGCGCGATCATCCTGATCCCGACGTTCCTGTGGTCGCTGGGACTCGTCAACTACATCGACTCGCTGATGTACCGGACCGTATGGTGGGCGTTTGGCCACAGCTCGCAGCAGATCAACGTCGCCGCCCACGTCTCGGTGTGGTACGCGGTCGCCGCGATCGTGTTCGGCGCAAAGCCGATGTCGGAGAAGGTGTCGCGGACCGCGTTCCTGCTCTACATCGCGTTCCTGCAGCTCGCCTCGGCGCACCATTTGCTCGCCGACCCCGGCCTCACGTCGAACTGGAAGATCTTCAACACCAGCTACGCGATGTACCTCGCGGTGCTGGCTTCGATGGTGCATGGGTTGACCGTGCCGGGCGCCATCGAGGTCGCGCAGCGCGAAAAGGGTTTCAACAAGGGCCTGTTCGAGTGGCTGCGCAAGGCGCCGTGGGGCAATCCGACCTTCGCCTCGATGTTCATATCGCTGATCGGGTTCGGTTTCCTCGGCGGCATCTCCGGCGTGATGATGGGCACCGAGCAGTTGAACCTCATCATCCACAACACGATCTACGTGCCGGGGCATTTCCATGCCACGGTCGTCGTCGGCACCACGCTCGCATTCATGGGACTTACGTACTTCCTGATCCCGACACTGTTCCGGCGTGAGTTGATGTTCCCGGGCATGGCCAAGTGGCAGCCGTATCTGTTCGGCCTCGGCATGTGCGGCTTCGCGGTGTTCATGATGGGAGCCGGGACGCTCGGCGTGCCGCGCCGGCACTGGGACATCACGTTCGCGGGCAACCCGCTCGCCTATGACGGCTGGGCCGGCGGCACGGCATGGCTGATGATCGCGCTGATGGCGATCTGCGGTCTGATCGCGATCGTCGGCGGCGTGATGTACCTGCTCATTACGGTTGGCAGCGTGTTCCTCGGCAAGAAGATCGAAACCCCGGGGTTTGCGTACATCAGGGCGAAGGACGGCGTTGCGCCGACGGCGAAACCGGTCGAGGCGGCGTTCGAGGCGCACGGGACCAACATCGGTACCGCGGGCTTCGTCGCACCGGGCACGTTCGTGCTGGCGATGGTGTTCCTGATCGCGTTCGTCCTCTACTATTTCGTGAACTGGAAGTATCTGTCGACGGTCTGGCCGCTGAGTTGACAACCGTATGACGGCACGCCAACGCCGTCATTCCCGCGAACGCGGGAATCCAGTGTCGTTGACCAAACGGCGCTGGGTCCCCGCCTCCGCGGGGACGACGGAAGCTTTGCCTGAGGTCTTCGCATGAGCAACCGAATCCATGTCGCGATCGGCCAGCCCCAACCCCGCCGCGTCGCGGCATCGGTGCGCCTTTTCTTCGACCTCTTCAAGTTGCGGATCGGGCTCGTGATCGGATTCACCGCGGTCGCGGGCCTCGCCGTAACACCGGGGCCGTCGCTGCCGGCCTGGCAGGTTCTCACCCTCGCGCTCGCGGTGACGCTGGCCTCCGCCGCCGCCGGGGCGTTCAACCAGTACATCGAGCGTGACCTCGATGGGCGGATGGGGCGCACGCGCCGTCGTGCGTTCGTCACCGGTCGCCTGACCGCGGGGCCCGCGTGGCTCGCGACGATCGTGGCGATCGGCACGGCCGGGGTCGCGCTGGCGGCCCTCGCCATCAACGTGCCGGCGGCGATCTACACCTTCCTCGGTGCGTTCACCTACGGCGTCGTCTACACGGTGTGGCTGAAGCGACGCACGTGGTGGAACATCGTGATCGGCGGATCGGCCGGGAGCTTCGCGGTGCTCGCCGGCGCAGCGGCGGTCGCGCCGGACACGCTCGGCGCGCTGCCGCTCGCCTTCGCCGTCGTGCTGTTCCTGTGGACGCCGCCACATTTCTGGAGCCTCGCGATCGCGTTTCGTGAGGACTACGCGGCGGCCAACGTCCCGATGCTGCCCGTCGTCGTCGGCGATGTCCGCGCCGCGCGCGCGGTGCTCGCAGGCGCCGTGATGCTCGTCGCCGCATCGCTTGTTCCCGCGCTCTTCGGGATGGGCTGGCTCTACGTCGTCGCGGCGATCGGCGGCGGCGCGTATCTGCTGACGATGAGCGCACGGCTGGCTCTCGCGCCGAACCGGCGCGCGGCGATGGTCAATTTCCATGCGTCGCTGATCCAGTTGACCCTGCTGCTCGTCGCCGCGATCGCCGACGCCGCACTGCATGCGTGACCCCCGACAGCCCGGTCTCGACCCCAACACGCTGCTCGTTGCGGCGGCGCTCGGGCTCGCGTTCTGGCTTGTCGCCGGATTGCTGTTCGCACAGGCGCTCCCCGCCGGCCGCGATCTCGATCCGCGCGAGGCGCTCGCGATCTCGCAGGGCGCCGTCGGGAGGGTGGTCGGCGACTACACGCTGATCGATCGCGACGGCAAGGTCGTGCGCGTCGCCGACTACCGCGGCAAGCCGCTGATCGTGCAATTCGTCTACACCGGCTGTTTCCAGGTCTGCCCGACGACGACGAAGTTCCTCGGCCGCGCCGTCGCTGAAGGGCAACGCGCGCTGGGCCGTGACACTTTCCACGTCGTCACCATCGGCTTCAACCTGCCGTTCGACACGCCGGAGGCGATGCGTGAGTTCCAACGCAAACAGGGAATCGACTTGCCGAACTGGGACTTCGTTGCCGCGGGCCCGGCAGCCGTCGATGGCCTCGCACGCGACACGGGCTTCGTCTGGACGCCGACCGCATCGGGCTTCGACCACCTGACGCAGGCGACGATCGTCGATGCACGCGGGCGCGTGTTCCGGCAGATATATGGCGAATCATTCGAGTTGCCGATGTTCGTCGGCCCGTTGCGCGAACTCGTCACCGGCGCCCCTGCCCCGGCAGAGAACGTTACCGGGCTGCTCGAAAAGGTCCGGATTCTGTGCACGATCTACGACCCGCGCTCGGGCCGCTACCGGCTGAACTACGGGCTCTTCATCGAAGTCCTGGTCGGCCTGTCGGTCCTCGGCGCCACACTCTACTACCTAGGGAGCGAGTGGCGCCGGCACCGGCGGACGCGTCCCTCGTAATACCCCGCGGATCGGCGCCCGCCGTTCTTCGAGCACGGGCGCGCCAGCGGGGCCGGTTTCGCTTGATGCGCATCATGTCGTGGCCGGGGCTACACCTCTAGCATCCGCCCATCGTCCGGTTTTTCTCCCGGCTTCGGCGCCATTGCCTCCGTCCGTTGCCGGGTCTTTTCTTCCGGCCCGCTGCGGTGTTCGCGTCTTGCGAAACCGCAGCGGAGGGTGGACGATCCGAGCAATGATGTCCACCCGCGTTACATCCCGCCGTTGCACCCGCCCTCGGCCCAACTGCGTGCTTGTGCCATGCTGAAAGTCATGCAGCATGCGGGCCAGAAGGCATTCCTTGCCGCCGAAGGCTTGTTCAACAAAGTGTTCGGCGACGAGTTGAACCCGTTCTACTACCTGGGCGCGATCGCGTACTTCCTGCTGTGGATCGTCGTCGCAAGCGGGCTCTACCTCTACATCTTCTTTGCGACCGGGGTCCACGAAGCCTACGATTCGGTCGAGTACCTGACGCACGACCAGTGGTGGCTGGGTGGGATCATGCGCAGTTTCCACCGCTACGCGTCGGATGCGATGGTGCTGGCGATGATGCTGCACCTCGTTCGGCACTACGTGTTCGACCACTACCGCAGCTTCCGCTGGTTCTCGTGGGTGTCGGGGGTGATCCTGTTGTGGCTCGTCTACATCAGCGGCATCAACGGCTACATGCTGCCGTGGGACGCGACCGCCCAGCTCGTCACCGTGGGCACTGCCGAATGGCTCGACTGGCTGCCGATCTTCAATGGCGCGCTCGTGCGCAACTTCATCACGCCCGATGCCGTAAGCGACCGGCTGTTCTCGCTGCTGTCGTTCCTGCATATCGGATTGCCGCTCGGCGTGCTGGCGCTGCTGTGGGTGCATACGCAGCGAGTCCCCGGGGCCAAGACGTCGCCGCCGCGCTCCATCGCGATTGGCGTCACGCTGGCGCTCCTCGCGCTGTCGCTCGTGAAGCCCGCGCTTTCCGGCCCTGCGGCCGACCTCGCCGCCGCGCCGACGACCATTCCCGTCGACTGGTTCTACCTCGCGATCTATCCGTTGCTCTATGCGTGGTCGCCCGGCAGCCTCTGGGCGCTCGTCGGCGGGCTGACGCTCGTCTTCCTGCTGCTGCCGTGGCTGCCGCCGAAACGCGCCGCGAAGGACGATCTGCACCTGATGGTGCGCCCCGACAACCGGATCATCCCGGCGCGCCCCGGCGAGACGATCCTCGAGGCCGCACTGCGCGACGGCATCGCGTTCCCGTATGAATGCCGCAACGGGGGCTGCGGCAAGTGCAAGTGCACGGTACTCTACGGCCCGGTCGAACAGGGGCCGCACCAGGAATCGGTGCTGACCGCGGACGAACGCGCGAAGGGGATGGTGCTCGCGTGCAGCGCAACGCCGCTCGCCGATGTCGAACTCGAATATCTGCCGCTGGCGCTGCCCGGCGGAATCCGCCCGCGCGAATACGCGGCGAAGGTCGTCGCGATGCACAAGGCGACCGCCGACGTGATGATTGTCAAGCTCAAGGTCGACGGCGAACCGGTCCGCTTCTATGCCGGCCAGTACATCAACATCATGCTCCCCGGCGGCGAGCAACGGAGCTTCTCGTTTGCGACGGCGCCGCACGTCAACGACGAGATCGAGCTGCAGATCCGCCTGATCCCCGGCGGCAAGTTCACGACGCACGTGTTCAGCACGATGAAGGTCGGCGACACGGTGCGCTTCGAAGGGCCGCTGGGGTCGTTCTTCCTGCGCGAGGACTCCGACAAGCCGATCATCTTCGTCGCCGGTGCGACGGGCTTCGCACCGGTCAAGAGCATGGTCGAGCATGCATTCCACGTCGGGATGAAACGCAAGATGATCCTTTACTGGGGCGTGCGCTCGCTCTCCGACCTCTACCTCCCTGACCTGCCGAAGCAGTGGGCGGCCGAGCATCCGAATTTCACCTTCGTGCCGGTGCTCTCGGCGCCGAGGCCGCAAGATCGCTGGAGCGGGCGCACGGGCCTCGTGCACGAGGCGATCCTCGCCGACTTTCCCAATCTCACGGGACACCAGATCTATGCCTGCGGCTCGGTGAAGATGGTCGAGGCCGCGCACCCGGCGTTCAAGATGCATGGCATGCAGCAGGACGACTGCTTCTCCGACGCGTTTCGCCTCGCCCCGCACCTCGCGCGACGAGAGGAAGAGGCGGACCTGGTGAAGCTCGGGGGAGCCGATTGAGGCGGACGAGATGACGGACATGAGCCCGATGCGAAAGGTCGTCAGCTATGCGCTGCAGGCGGTCTGCTACGGCGCGTTCATCGCCGTCGTCGGCTATTTCGCAACGTCGCCGCCATACGTGCACCTGCCGGCGGGGGATGCGTTGGTGAAGCTCTCGTTTCAGCACGCGGGCCAGCGCAAGGAAGCCTGCCGCGAGCGCACGCCCGAGGAACTCGCGAAGCTCGCGCCGAACATGCGTGCGGCCTCGGTCTGCCCGCGCGAGCGCGCGCCGGTGGAAGTCGAGATCGAAATGGACGGCAAACCGCTGTTCGCGATCGTAGCGCGGCCGTCCGGGCTCGCGAGGGACGGCGCCTCCACCGTGTACCGACGGATCGCCGTGCCGGCCGGATCGCACCGCATCGTCGCGAAAATGAAGGACGCCGCATCCGGCGGCTTCGGCTTCACGGCCGACCGCACGATCGACTTGCAGCCTGGCCGTGTGCTGGTCATCGATTTCGACGCCAAGGAAGGCGGCTGGGTGTTTCGGGGGTAGCTGGCGGCGGTGCGCCCGGACTTCGGCGATGCGTCGCAAACGCTCATGCGTCCGCGTTAACACACGTCAATCCGCCGGCGCGCATGGACCCGTAAGATTCCCGCATGCCGGACTCGTACGCCCCCGCCGCGCCGCTGCTTCACGTCACCGACCTCGTGGCGCCGGGCCCGTTTCGTCGCGCACTTCGCGCGGCGCTCGCGGCGATCGAGACCACGTTCGATCGCGCGTTCGGAGAGGCCGGCAATCCGTGGCGGCACCTGGGCGGCATCGCGTTCTTCCTGTTCTGGATCGTCGCGGTCACCGGCATCTACGTCTACATCGGTTTCGACACCCGCGTCGACGGTGCGTTTGCCTCGGTCGAGCGGCTGTCTTCGAACGCCTTTCCGCTCGGATCGCTTGCGCGAAGCCTTCACCGCTATGCGTCGGACGCACTGGTGCTCGTGGTGCTGCTGCATCTCGCGCGCGAATGGGTGCTTTCCCGTTACGCGCACTTCCGTCGCTTTTCGTGGCTCACCGGTGTCGTCACGCTGTGGCTGCTGTTCGCGTCGGGCATCGGCGGCTTCTGGCTCGTCTGGGACGGCATCGCGCAGTACAGCCTGATCGCGACGACCGAGTGGCTCGACGTGTTGCCGGTATTCGATGGCGCGCTCACGCGCAATTTCATCGCGCCCGGCGCGGTGAACGACCGGTTCTTCTCGCTCCTGATCTTCCTGCACATCGGCCTTCCGCTCGCGCTGCTCGCGGCAATGTGGGTGCACCTGCAGCGGCTGTCGCGGCCGGAGACGCAGCCGCCGCAGGCGCTCGCGTGGGGAACGCTCGCCGCGCTGACGCTGCTTTCGCTCGCCTGGCCGGTCGTCAGTGCTCCACCCGCCGATCTCGCGGCAGCGCCGGGGACGCTGCCGCTGGACTGGTTCTACCTCGGTCTCCACGCCTTCGCCGACCGCACGTCGCCCGCGATGCTGTGGCTCGTCACCGTCGGGTTCACGCTGCTGCTCGCCGCACTGCCGTGGCTGTCGCGTGCGGCGCGCGCGCCGCGGCCCGTCCCTGCCGTCGTGAACCTCGTCAACTGCAACGGCTGCGCGCGCTGCTTCGCCGATTGTCCGTACGCGGCGGTGACGATGCAGCCGCGCACCGACGGCAAGCGCTTGCCGCGGCAGGCGGTCATCGATCCCGCCCTGTGTGCAGGGTGCGGAATCTGCGCCGGCGCATGCCCGTCGTCGACGCCGTTCCGTTCGGTCGCCGACCTCGTGACCGGCATCGACATGCCACAGGCACCGATCGATGCATTGCGGGCGGAACTCGAATTGGCGCTGGCGCAACTCGCCGCATCACCGGCGGTGCCAGAACGCCCGCCCATCGTCGTCTTCGGCTGCCGCAGCGAACACGGCGGCGCCGATCTCGCACCTGTTGCCGATGCGTACACGGCGACGCTGTCGATGTTGTGCGCGGCGCAACTGCCGCCGTCGTTCGTCGAGTATGCGCTGCGAGCGGGTGCCGGAGGCGTTCTGGTCACCGGATGCCGTGATGGCGATTGCCTGTTCCGCCTCGGCAACCGCTGGACCCGGGAGCGGCTTGCTGGCACGCGCGAGCCCCATCTGCGCGCCGCGGTGCCGAGAGACCGTGTGCGCATCGCGTTTGCGGGACGCGGCGGCGAAGCGAGGCTCTTCGCGCGGCTCGCGGAATTCCGCGCTGATCTCGCAGACGGCGCAGGCGCCGGCGCTCCTGCATTCGCCGCACCGCCGAAACGTACCGAACATCCGCATGACTCGATCCCACCTCGTTGAGCACAAACGCTCGCAACGGGCAACGCGATCGGCGGCGCTCGCGACCGGAGTAACATTCGACCCGATGACGCCCCCGCAAGACTCCGACGGCGCACCGATGACCCTTCGGACCGGCGCGTCGGCCGCGCGGCTCGACGTCGCGCTGGCGTTCGGGCGCTACACGCTGGCGCTGCCACGCGATGCGCGCGCGAAGTTGGCGCTCGGCTGGTTTGCGCTCGGCATTGCCGCGCTTGCCACATCGGGCATCCTTGCCGTGTTGCTGGTGCTCTCGCGCACGCCCGGCGTCGCCCAGCTCTTTCCGGTGGCCGATTTCTTCCACACCGCGCTGGTCGCACACGTGGACCTGTCGGTGCTGGTCTGGTTCGTCGCGTTCGCCTGCGTGCTCTGGAGCCTGAACAGCACACGACGGCTGCTGCCGATCGGCTGGATCGCGCTGGCGCTCGCCACGGCCGGCACGGCAACGATGGCCGTCGCGCCGTTCGGCGGGGGCACGCCGATCATGGCGAACTACGTGCCGGTGATCGAGTCGCGCACTTTCCTCACGGGCCTCGCACTGTTCGGGCTCGGCCTGGCGCTGCAGGTCGCCCGCGGCCTGTTCGCGTCGCCGCTGGTCGGCATCCGGCTGGATGGCGCGGGCGCGCTGCGCTTCGGCCTCAACGGCGCGATCGTCGCGACCGCCGTCGCCTTGCTCGCGCTCGTCTGGTCGTTCGCGGCACTGCCGGGCGGCCTCGACGGCAAGGCCTATTACGAGCTCCTGTTCTGGGGCGGCGGCCACGTGCTGCAGTTCGCGTGGACGCTGCTGCTGCTCGTCGCCTGGCTGCTCCTCGCCGATGCGATCGGCGCGCGCATTCCGCTCTCTTCGCGCGTGGCCGCGCTGCTGTTCGGCATCGGGCTTGCCTGCGTGTTCGCGACACCGCTCATCTACTACGCCTTCGGCGTCGCCTCGGTCGAGCATCACCGCCTGCAGACATGGCTGATGCGCTTCGGCGGTGGACTCGCGATCGCGCCGGTCGCGCTCGCAGTGACGCTGGCGCTCGTGCGCCTGCCCCGATCGGCCGCGGCGTTCCGTGATCCTCGGGCGCGGCCGCTGTTCGCGGTCCTCGTCGCCTCGATCGCGCTGTTCGGCATCGGCGGCCTGATCGGCTTCACGATCCACGGCAGCAACGTCACGATTCCCGCGCATTATCACGGCTGCATCGTCGGCGTGACGATCGCAATGATGGGGGTCGCGTACTGGCTGCTGCCGCGGCTCGGGTTCGCCGCGCCATCACCGCGCCCCGCGACGTGGCAGCCATACCTCTACGGCGGCGGGCAGCTATTGCACATCGTCGGGCTGATGTGGTCCGGCGGTTACGGCGTGCAACGCAAGGTCGCCGATGGTGCGGTGGTCGAGCGGTCGTTCGAGCAGATCGCTGGAATGAGCCTGATGGGGCTGGGCGGGCTCATCGCGATCGTCGGCGGGATGTTGTTCGTCGCGCTCGTCGTCGTAGCCGTCGTGCGCCGGCCCCATGTGCTCCCTACGTTGACGACCGCGTGAACAGCGGACGATGAGCGGCGACGCTCCCGAGACCGTTGCCCGCCTGCGCGTGCTGTTTGCACGGACGGCGCTGGCTGCGGCCGCGCTGACGTTCGTCGTCATCATCGCGAGCGCGTTCATGCGCCACACGCAAGTCGGGCTCGCGTGCGCCGACTGGCCGGCGTGCTACGGAGTAGTCGATGCGGCGGGCGCGGAGGCGGTACCGTCGACCGCCGTGCGTCTGGTGCGCGTCGCGCACCGGATCGCCGCCACCGGCGTGCTTGCGTTGATCATCGGCCTGCTGCTCATCGCGTGGACGCAGCGTCCGGCGTGGAAACGCGAGGGAACGCTGGCGACCGCCGCGCTCGCCATCGCCGCAGCACTTGCGGTGCTGGGCATCGCAACCCCCGGCGCCCGGCTTCCGGCAGTCACGCTCGGCAACCTGCTCGGGGGGTATGCAGTGCTCGCCGTGCTGGCCGCGTCGGTCGCGACCGCGACGACAGCAAACGCCGCACCAACGCCATGGTGGAGACCAGGTGCGCGGCTACCGTGGATCGCGCTCGCCGCGCTCGTGCTCGCGTTCGCGCAGTCCGCACTCGGCGGATCGATCGGCGCGCAATACACGTTGACCGCGTGCACGACACTCGGCAGGTGTCCGGGCTTCCCCGACGAGTTCATGCTGTCTCCCGCGTTGGATCCTTTTCGACCGCTTTCGATCGTCGATGGCCGGGTCGTTCCGCCCCCGCGCGCCGCCGCTGTCTACATCATGCACCGGACGATCGGCATCGCAGTGGTCGTCGTCACGTTGGTGCTCGCGAGCGCGCTGTCCAAACGCGATCGGCGGCTAGCATGGATGCTCGGCATCCTCGCGGTCGCGGCGCCGCTCGCGGGCGTCGTGACGATTCTCGCCGTGCCCTCATTGATGCTCACGGTACTGCACAACGCCTGCGCCGCTTTGCTGGTTGCGGCGCTCGCGATGGCCGTCGTCCGAACGCGTAGCCCCGACAGCCACGTTCGCGAGTCGGGCTGAAGCCCGCTTTCCGCATCGACCTACTCCGCCGCTTTCGGCTAATCGACCAGCGCCACGTTCTGCCGCATCGCGTCCTCGCGCGTCGTTCCGTTGCGCTTCGCCCGCGCGTCGAGAATTTCGCTTGCTTCCGCCAGCCGTGGATCGCTAGACTACGCGGCACCTGTTCACATGGGGTCTCGCATGCGAATGAAGATCGTTGCTTGTGGAATCGTCGGCGTTGCGGCCACCGCCTATGTGGCTTCGCCGACCGCGCTCGCACAGACGGCAGGCGCGCCAAGCGCTCAGGTCAAGCGCGGCGAGTATCTGGTGAACTACGGCGGCTGCCATGACTGTCACACGCCGAAGGCCATGACACCCAACGGCCCAGCCCCCGACAAGGCGCGACTCCTGTCGGGCCACCGCGCCGGCGCGCAACTGCCGCCGGTTCCCCCGGGGATTCTCGGCCCCAATCCCGGTCAGTGGGGCGCGATCACCAATAACGACTTGACGGCCTGGGTGGGCCCGTGGGGGATCAGCTTCGCCGCCAACCTCACCCCCGACGCGACGGGGATGGGCAATTGGACCGCCGATCAATTCATCAAGACGATGCGCACCGGGAAGCGATTCGGTACCGGCCGGCCGATCCTGCCGCCGATGCCGTGGTACGACCTTGCCGGGCTGACGGATCAGGACTTGAAAGCCGTTTTCGCCTATCTCAAATCCATCAAGCCGATTTCAAACCCGGTTCCACAGCCGATACCGCCGGGGAAGTAATTCAACGAAGCCGCACCACGATCTTGCCGCGGCCGTGCCCGGTCTCCATCGCCCGCTGCGCGTCGGCGACATCCTCCAGCGCAATCGTGCGCTCGACGTGCGCGCGCAGCACACCGTCGTGCGCGAGTGTCGCCAGCCGTTGCCACATCATGGGGCCGTTCTTCAGCGTAAACGGAATTGCGCGCTGCCGTGACGCAAGCCGCGCGTACACTGCGCTCATCACCGTGCTCATGACCGCAGCCGCATTGCCGCCCGTGTTGATGTAACAGCCGGTGTCGGAGAGAACCGGACGTGCCGCCGTGAACGACGACGCGCCGGCGGCATCGAACACGATATCGAAACGGTCGCCGCGACGCGCGAAATCGTCGCGCGCGTAGTCGAGAACCTCGTCGGCGCCGAGATCGCGAACGAACGCAAGATTGTCGGCACTACAGACACCGACGACGTATGCGCCGAAATGCCTCGCGATCTGCACGGCGAAATGTCCGACGCCGCCGGCCGCGCCGGTGATCAGCACGCGCTGCCCGCGGACGAGTCGCGCCTCGTCGGCCAATGCCTGCAGTGCGGTGCCGCCCGCGACCGGCAGTGCCGCGGCCTGCGCGTCGTCGAGGTTGTCCGGCGTCGCAACCACCCGGTCCGCATCTGCGACGATGTATTCGGCAAAGGCGCCGTCGCGCAGGAACGGCTGCACCGAGCCGAATACGCGCTCGCCAACAAAGTGCGAGATTGCGCCGCCGCCGACGCCGACGATCTCCCCGGCGAAGTCGGAGCCCATCCCGCGCGGCGGCGCGGGGAACACCGGTATCCAGCGCACGTGCCCAGCGCGAATCTTCCAGTCGAGCGGATTCAGGCTCGCGGTGTGGACGCGAACCTTCACTTCGCCCGCAGCCGGCGTCGGCTCCGGAAGTTCGACGACCTCGAGCACCTCCGGCGGTCCGTACCGGGCATAGCGCAGTGCACGCATCAGGCGCGATCAGTGCATGTCAAGCGCGTGCTGCTTCAATGCGTCGAGCGGAACCACCGCCAGCGTTTCCTCGTGCGTCGCGGCAAGGATCACCGGCGGCGCCAGGCCCGCTTCGAAGGCTTGCCGCCAGGTAGCGGCACACACGCACCAGCGATCGCCGGGCTTCAAGCCGGGAAAGCCGAACTCCGGCGCGGGCGTGATCAAGTCATTGCCCTGGGCGCGTGCGAACATGAGGAATTCGGCGGTCACCTGCGTGCAGACCACATGCAGCCCGAGGTCTTCCGGGCCGGTGTTGCAGCAACCGTCGCGGTAGAACCCGGTGCGGGGAGAAACCGAACACGGCGCGAGTGTGCCGCCGAGCACGTTCTTGTCGTCTAAGGGCATCGGGGATTCCGCCTCGCGCGTCGAAGTAGCGTCAATCTATCATCGAAGCACGCTGTCGTCGCGGCTGCGGTTCTCAATGTCGGCGCCCCTTGCGTCGCGGCCGCGGCGCCTTGCCCGGCGTAACGATGCCCGCGGCGACGCGCCAAGGCGCCGCAGCGCACTTCTCGACCAGGAAATCGATCATCGCACCGACCTTGAGCGGCCGGTGGCGACCGGCCTCGTGCAACGCAAACAGCGGCAGCGGCTCGGGTCGGTGCGAATCGGTGAGGATCGGAACGAGCGTACCCGCGTGGATCGCCGGGCCGACGATCAGATCGGCGAGACGGATGACGCCGAGGCCGAGCAACGCGAGTTCGTAGAGTGTCTCGGCATTGTTGACCGTGATCGACCCGCGGACGGCAATGTCGCGCGCGCCCATCGGCGGTCTCGAACGGCCACTCGCGCTGGCCCGGAATGCCCATGATCGTCAGGCAATTGTGCCGCGCGAGATCGTCCGGCGTCTGCGGCGTGCCGTGACGCGCGAGGTAGGCAGGGGCGGCGCACACGACGCGCGTCAGATCGCAAAGCTTGTGCGCGACGAGGTTCACGTCGCCCAGCGGGCCGACGCGCAGCGCCAGATCGGCGCCGACGTCGGCGAGATCGACGATGCGATCGGTCAATGTGAGCTCGAGCTCGATCTCCGGATAGCGCGCGAGAAACTCTGGCACCGCGGGTACCAGCGCGTAGGTCCCGAACGCGGTGCCGACGTTCATGCGCAGCCTGCCGCGCGGGCGCTCGCCGAAGCGCATCACTTCCGATTCCGCGTCGGCGATGGCGCTCACGATGCGATGCGCGCGCTCGAAGTAGATTTCGCCTTCGGCGGTGAGGGCGAGGCGTCGCGTCGTGCGATGGAGCAGGCGCACGCCGAGGCGCCGCTCGAGCCGCGTCACCAGCTTCGACACGGCCGATGGCGTGACGCCGAGATCGCGCGCGGCGGGCGAGAACCCGTTGCGCTCGACTGCGCGCACGAACGCGGTCATTGCCAGCGTCGTTTCCACGGCCCGCTCTCCGGCCGATATATTATTGCCATTATGGCATAAATATAATTCCATTTGAACGGATTGTGATAGTCGTTACAAGTAATTAATGTTCGGGTTGTGCGGTGCTGACGCCGCACACTCGACCAGGAGACGACCATGGCACGCCTCGATCCACATGCCCTTCCCGATCGTTTCGCGCTCGACCGTTACGCGCGCCAGATGCGGGCGGATGAGATGGCGCGCGTCGCCACGGCTGCGCTCGGCGGACTGCGCGCGATCGCGCACGTGCTCATGGGCGGCGCCCGCAGGACCGTCGCTGCCGGGGCCTGCCCACAGGCATCCGCACGCGCCGGCCTGAGGCCCGTCGATCTGGTCACGCTGGGAAAGGTGGACTAGACTGTTCTCGTCGCAGTCGCGAGCCGGTTCTTGTCTGCAAGCGCCCGGCCCGGCGCGATCGTTCGCGACCCGCCGGTCGTATCGGCAATGGGGTGGATCCATGTTCGATTCCCCATTCGAGTTCTGCACGGTTTGCCGGCAGTACGTCCTCCTCGATCAGACGCAACGACAATGCGCCCGCGAGCATGCGTGCGGCGGCAGCACGAAATGTCCGCTCGTTCGATTCTTCACCGGGATCGAGTTCGCTGGTGCGCGTGACACCGCTCGACATTCCGGGCGCGGGAAGCGCGTGCCGCCTGTCGAAAAGTAGTTTGGCCAGCGCCGGGGAAGCACGGGGAACGGGCCAAGCCCGGTTTCGACGCGCCGCGATATCGCACCTCGACACCGCCGAGCTCAACCCATTAGGTCGATTGGCAATTGAGGGCCTGTCCCGTGAGTTGAGCCACATCTTCGGGACGCGTTTACCAGGTCGGCGCCCGAAGCGCGGGGCTCGAATAGACCGCTACGCACGATCGCGGGCACGGGGCATTGCGTCTGCGAGTCGACGGCGCTCGGAAAGCACTCGATTAGCGTAAGCGCGAGTCTCGTCGTCGGCCGCGCCGTTGTAGAGCTGCAGTCCGGCGACCTCGGTGCCTCCGCGTCGGATCGACTCCTTCAAGATGCGCGTGCCGACGGCGATGTTAGCGTGCGGCAGGAGTATCGAGCCGGCGCCACTGGCCGCGACCTTGTCCATATGAAAGCGCGGGATGATCTGCATGAGCCCCACGGCGCCCTGCTCGCTTTCGGCGATCGGATTGAATCGCGATTCGACGGCGACCACCGCGAGGATCAGCAGTGGATCGACGTCGTTGCGCCGGCCCTCGCGATAAGCGGCGCGCACCATTTCCCGCGCGGACTCACGCGCGATGCGATAGCGGCGTGCGAGCACACCGGCGAGCGTTTCAGTGGCTGGGGTCAATTCCTCCGAGCCGGTGCGGGCGCGCGTGAGGGTGACGGCCTTGGCGGGCCGGGCCGCTACGACAGTGGTGGCCGTTGCGGGCGCCTCGGGCACCCGCTCTTGCAGGAGCGGCGCTGCGAGCAGCGGTCACTGCGGCCATCAGTGCGCCCGCCAGGACAACGAGCAACGCCGAACCAGGTTCGGATCGTGCTCGACTTCGGTGGCGCTGTGTCGCAGGTAATGCAGGTCGTAGCTGTTTCATCGGAATCTCCCGTAAGCGGGACCCGGCCGCCAAGCCGGGCCGCGAACGTTGCTTGCGGCGATCCGAGCAGGCCGAACCCTAAGTCACTCCAGCAACTCTTCCCCCGTCTTCGATTGCGTGCTGCACGACTATTTATCAGTATTTACAATAGGTTAATGTTGCCTGCGCACTCGGCCGAAACGGCTATGCTGCGGTGCAGCATCCGGCACTATACACGCGAAATTTGGCCTGTCAAGCTAGAGCCGGGGGCGCTTACGAGTAGGGAGACGTTGTGGCAATGGGCGCTCCGCAAGGAGCCGCGTTGTAGGGGCACATGACCGACTACGCCGTATTACTGGCCGGGCAGCATTCGCATAGGCCCCTCCCATGTAAAGCGGGGCTCGAAACTGGCGTCAACCGAGTGTGGCAGCGGCGACCAAGGTCGCTTCGGTGTGCGTCAGTGCGGAGGAATTTGGGGCGCAGCACATCAAACTTTAGATCTTTCGTCATTGCCTCGAGGTGCTCGCTTTGCCCCAAGTACCCCGAGGACCGATGCCGGAACCGCCAAGATTCCCATCCACAGAACCTCAAAGGGGAGCAGATTCCCAGTCTGTGGAACAACGACAAGCGCAACTAGATAGCTGCTTGCTACTGCGACAGGACCGAATCGCCAAGCTCTGGACTTCACGCGGTACCCGAGGTACCACGCGCCGAAAAGAATCACCGGGTAGGAAAAGTAGTACCAAAGTGTCCATGCATCATTCGGAGCCGCCCCTGCGATGCGATTTATCGAAACTAGCGGCACCCAGATCACCGCACCGAAAATCATCGCAATGATCATTGCCCGACCGGCGGTAAGCGAGGTCCTCATCTACGGAGCGGTAATGTTCATGTGAAGGAGGAATGCACGGCCACTTATCACACTTCCCAAGTGCCGCGATGATGCAGCGGCGAGCCGCGGTATTGCATTGCTGACATTCAAATTTATGGCCTAGCATGTTTCCGAGCCAAGAAGTCCAGTTGCAGCCATGAAGTGCAAAACAGTTATCGTGCTCAACGCAACATTCAGTCACGCAGATATTGACGTTAATCATTGGCTTGCTACATACCATGTCTTGATCCGCGAAGCTCCCCCATGCATTGCCGTTCCCGGGAGGTGAGCCACGCCGATATGGTGGCGGGGCAGGCCGGCCGGTCCCCGGGGCTCTTCCCATGAGACCTTCGGTATCGACAAAGACAAGGGGGCTCGACCCCACGTAACCGTACGTGTTGAGGCCTCCCTTTAACCCAATCGGATCGCTCTGGACGTACCTTCCGATCGCTGGATCGTAGTCCCTGAAGTAGTTGTAATGCGTCCCGGTCTCGGCATCGTAGTACTGGCCGGGGAATCTGAGCGCGTACCTGAAAGTCCCTTGCCCGCCCGGGTTTTCGTTGGGGAGATTGGCGCCGAACGGATCGATGTTATCCCACCGCCACATGAACTGGTTGTCGCTCGGACGGGTAATGGCCCGCGGGCTACCCAGATGGTCCGGATGCACGTAGTAGATAGCGATCGGCGGCGGGTTGCCGGAGCCGGTCGGCCGCAAGGTGGCCACGGGGAGGTCCTCCAACCACACCGTCTCCTGGATCATGGTGCCACTGGCGTCGTACTCGCCGATGAGCCGCCCCTGCTCATCGTAAACGAAGAGCGTGGTAGTCGCGCCCACCGTCTTGCTCAAACGCTGCCCCAGCGCGTTGACCCGGTAGGTCGCTACCCCGGTGACCGATGTCAGCCGGTTGGCCAGGTTGTAGACGTAGCTCGCCGTGCCGATCGCCGTCGGGTTGCCGGCGCCGTCGTAGGTGTAGCTCTTTGCGCCCACGCCGGTCAATACGGATAGGCGGTTGCTGCTCGCGGGATAGGCGTAGTTGGTGAGCTGGCCGTCGATGGTCTTGCTGCTTCGATTGCCGACGGCGTCGTAGGCGAACTGCTGCGTGCTGGTGACCGGATTGCCTTTCTGCGCCACCGTCAGCCGATCCAGATTGTCGTATTGGTAGCTGCCCCTGATCGTGGCTGTCGCGGGATCGCTGACGGCGGTGATCCGGCTCGCCACGTCGTACGTGAGGACGTTCCCGAACAACGGCGTCATATTGCTGTCGTTGTAGACGGTTTCCCAGGTCATGAGCCTGCCGTCGCCATCGTGGTCGCGAAAGCTTAGCAATCCATTGCCCCACTGCCATGCGGTCAGCGCGCCGAACGGCGCCGTGCGGGCGCCGGTGATGACGGGCGTGCCATTGATGGCTGATCGAAGCGATACGATTGTTGCATAGGTGTAGGTGACGGTCAGTCCCGAGGGCGTGGTCAGCCTCGCCAACTGCCCTGCGGCGTTGTAACCGTAGCCCACTGTCCTGGTCACACCGGCAACGACCTGCGTCTTGGCGGTCACGCGACCGTGCGCTTCGTAGGTCCAGCTCGTGGTGCCGGCAGTGTCGCTGAGCCCGGTGAGCCGGCCCTTGCCGTTGGTGCCGGTATCGTAGGTAAAGGTGTGCGTTTCGCTCGGGCTCCCGCCCTTGCTATGGACGACCCGCGTCACGCGGTTCAACGCATCGAAAGTGTAAGTGGCAGTCACCCCGCGGGCATCGAGCCGGGTGAGCAGATTGCCGGCGGGATCGTAGGTGTGGGTCGTGCTGCCGGTGTCGGGCGAGGCCTGTACCGTGGTCTCGCCGAAGCCATTTAGTGTGTAGGCGGTGACGAGATTGCGCGGATCGGTGATCTGTTTCAGCACGTTCTTTCCGTCGTAGGCGTATTTGGTGGTGCCGCTCGCCGTATCGCGCACCTGTGTAAGGCGGTTCAGCGCATCGTAGGTGTTGGTCGTGCTGCGGCCCAGCGGGTCCTTGCGGACCGTCAGATTGCCGTTGCCGTCGTACGTGTAGAGCGTGTTTTCCAGCGCCCCTTCGCCGGGCGCGGCGGTAGCGCAAGCATAATTGACTGACGGGTACTGGCTGCCCGTGATCGGGTTCGAGCCAAGGAAAGGGTTCGGCGCCCAGCAGGTGCCCACGGTGCAGCCGGGCCGGGAGTAGTTGCTGGTGAAATACGTGGTGCTGACCGGGCAATATTGGGCGGCGACATTGTTAGCAGCCAGACTGACAAACACAAAGGTAGCCAGCGCGAGTTGACGATTCCCCATGTTTGCGCCCCCTGTTGCTCGTCATCACTGCGCGCCGACCGATTGATGTAGGCGATTGAGGCTGTCGTACACCTGCTGCCGGGTGCGGGCGAGCGTCCCATCCGCTTCGAATGCCTGCTCCTTGAGTCGGTTGCCCATCGCGTCTAGCGTATAGACGATCTTGTTGCCGAGCCCGTCCTGGAGCTGCGTCAACCGGTGTGCGCCGTCGTAGGTATAGGCGACGTAGCTGCCATCGGGCCTCGTCACCTGGGTGAGCTGCCCTACTCCGTCATAGTCGTAACCGGTCGTCTCGCCACCCACCGTGCGCGAGGTGAGCCAACCCCGCGGGTGATAGGTCAACGTCGTTACGACCCCGTTCGGATCGGTGATGGACAATGGCCGGCCATTCAAGTCGTAGGCCATGATCGTGATGACGTGGCCCAGGGGGTTAGTGATCTTCTGCACGTTGCCGCGCTTGCCCGGATCGGGATCGTTGGCGGCGTAGTAGGCCGTGGTCGTCGTCTTGCTGTTGGGATCGGTCGCGGTCAGCACCTGGCCGTAGCTGTCGTACGTGTATTGCCAGATTCGCGGCGTGCCGGTCAGCGTCGCGGCGAACCCTTGCTGTCCAGTCGTGTCGGTTGTCTCCCGGACCGTCTTCGTGCACCGCACCCCGATCGGGTTGCCGGCCACCAGCGCCGTGGTCGGTGCGCAGTAAACGCCGCCATCGCCGTTGTAGGTGTTGGTGGTAATTCGGTTCGGCTCGGCAATCTTCGTTGGAAGGCGCCAGATCGCGTGCCATTGCGTGCTGATCTTGCGTACGTCGGCGCGGCTGGGCAGCGTCGCGAGCACCGTGCCGCACGTCTCGCTGGACAGGATGCCTTCGGCCCGCGCTGTCTCCAGGTTCCGGCCCAGGTCGTAGACTGAGCAAACCTTCTTGTTGTTGAAGTCGGTGTCCGAACTTACGTTGCCATTGGCATCGTAGGTGACGGCACTGCTCGAAGTGCCGCAGGGAGCGCAAGGTTGCGTTGCGCTCGCAGGTTTGACGACGCCCTGGACGGTGCTGAACGTCCAGTAGCATCGCCCGCCATTGGGATCCGTGACCCGCATCTGCACGGACTCCGGCGCAACCTGCCACCTGGCCACCCCACCTGCGAGTTCGGCCGAGATCGCCTTTCCCGATGTGTCGTACGCGTATGTCGAGTATCGAACACCGTTCTCATCCGTGATTCCCGTGAGGGCGTGTTTGTAGGTCGCATTTTCGTAGTGGTACTGCCGCGATCCGCCGCCGGGAAATATCACCCGGGTCAACCGAACGAGCGAATCGTATTGAAACTCGATGACCTGCCCGGCTGGATCTGTCAAATACCGAACTCGACCATTCGTGCCATATGTGAAGTGCAGGCTACGACCAAAATTGTCTGAAACGGATGCGAGGTGGCCTTGCCCGTCGTACGCCAATGACCGCAGTGCACCGGTACGTGAAGCGATCGCAACGATTCGTCCCGAAATGTCGAAGTCTTCCACATCGTCGTTGCTGGCAACGGTGTAGCGCCAGCCATTAGGGTTCCCGACAACATCGACCAGCCGAACCAAGCGATCCGATACATCCAAGTCGGGAATCCATTGCGTGCCGTTGAGATTGAAGAAAAGGACGCGACCATCCGGACGCAGGACCGAGGCAGTCTGGTAAGAACCGGATACCGCAAGAGAAATGCGCGCGTCGTAGGTGCTGGACCAATGCGACGAGAGAACACGCGGGACCGGCACCACGTTTGGATTCCCGACCTCCATTACCCTTGCGCTGTTGTAGATTCGCGTGAAATTTGAGGTCGAATCGTTCGTACCGCCGATGTCCGTTTCTTCCTGGACCTTATTTTGAACGCCGACATTGATAGGATTTTGTGTTCGTGGGCAGTGTTGTGGACCTTTGTTCTTGTTGGGGTCAGGTCCGCTCCGATCGCAAACTATCCCTGTGCCGGTGTAATTGCCGACGTAGCCTGTAGAGCTATCAACAAACCAACAATAGTTGCTCCAACCAAATGGGGCTCTTGGTTGATAATTGATTGGGCAAGCCCATACAAGACCTGGGTGAGCAAGACCACGGCCGCCGGTCTTGTTGTTGTAGCAATTTCCGCCGGGCCCGTCGGCAGGGGCTGCAGGGTCCGCTTGATAGGTCCAGGGCCCGCTGCCGGGAATCGTTGCCGCCCGCGCATCGCAGACTTCTTGTCCGGACTCGTAGATCCCAGCGACATTGCCTGAATCGCACCACACCCGGATCGGAGCCTGCGAAGATTCGACGACTGCGCCAACGTCAATCGGTGCGAACATGATTAGCAGCAGAACGTAAGGCCGTTGCGATTTCATTGCGGTTTGCAGCTCGGTAGTCGATGATTGGCGCAAACGCTTCGATGAAGGTGCTATTGCGCGCCGACCGATTGATGTACGCGATGGACGCTGGCCCAAGGCCGCCCGCCGCACCACCAGGACTTGGATTCACTGGGCCAATTGTCAGAGCGCCTTGACGTCGGACTCAATTAGCCAGATGGCCTAAGGCGCTTCCGACGCGCTCATGCTTCTTTACAGACGCGCCGTTTATGGCGGTCCGTCCAACCTGTAAGAAATGACAGGTATGCGGCCCATTGGGCTGGTGCCGCGAGACGCAGCCGGAAGGAAATTGAACGCGCGCCCTATCAGCCGCGTACGTCGATTACCGGCACGTGCGCGGAAAGCCGCGCCAGCAGGATGTCATCGATCGTTGCACCTACCGGCGCTGCGGCAACGACAGCCTCGTTGGCGCAGCCGGTCGGGCGAAAGGGCTGCAGGACCCAGCGATTCACGCCGCGCGCGGCCAGTTCGCGCCCGAGCTGCTCCAGGGCATCTGACGGCATCAGCACCGGGTGGACCGTCGTGCGCACTTCGTAGGCGACGCGCGCCTTGCGGATGAGGTCGAGACTCGTCAGCGCAGCAAGGCCGCTGCCGGGCACGCCTGTAACATTCGCGTACTCCGCGATCGGCGCCTTGACGTCGATGCCGACCCAATCGACTTTGGGCAGCACGCGCGCGAGCCGCTTCGGGTAAGCGCCGGCCGTGTGCAGCCCGATCGCGAAGCCCAGCGCGCGCACCGCGTCGATCGCCGCGCCAAGTTCGGCGTGCAGCGTGGGCTCTCCGCCGGAGAAGACAACCGCGTCGAGCAGACCCTTGCGCGTCGAAAGCCAGGCGAGGATGCGCGGGAAGTCGCGCTCGTCATCGCCACTCGCCGCGATCAGATGTGGATTGTGGCAATACCCGCAGCGCCACGGGCAGCCCTGGCAGAAGACGACCGCCGCGAGCGCGTCCGGATAGTCGTTGGACGTGAATGGGACGAAACCGCCCACGCGCAACTGCGGCGCCGGGGCGACTTCTGGGAATCGCGTCCCGAGCATCACACCCACGCTGCAAGCGGCCGGGCTAGACGTGCGGCCGTGCTCGCCCCTCGCGGAAGAAGCGGCGCTCGCAGTGCTCGCCCTTCTTGCCGATGTTGAACGAGGCAACGGGCCGGTGGTAGCCCATCACGCGGGTCCAGACCTCGCAGCGCTGGCGCTCGGCGTCGGTCAGCGTGATCGCGTCTTCCAGGTCTTGCACGTCGGTCATCGAGTTCATGCATCCTCTCCAGCAAAATATCTTCAACCGTTGCCTATGCGGCCACCTTGCGCCGCTTGGCCGCGAGCTTCTCCTCGTCGCACTTCGGGCAGAACTCGTGCTCGCCCTCGAGATACCCGTGCTTCGGGCAGATCGAGAACGTCGGCGTGATCGTGATGTACGGCAGCCGGAAGCGTTCGAGCGACCGGCGCACCAGCGCCTTGCACGCTTCCGGCGAACTGATGCGCTCGCTCATGTAGAGGTGCAGCACCGTGCCGCCCGTGTATTTCGTCTGCAGCTCCTCCTGCCTCGCGAGCGCCTCGAACGGATCGTCGGTGAAGCCGACCGGCAGCTGCGAGCTGTTCGTGTAGTACGGCATTTCCTGCGTGCCGGCCTGCAGGATGTCGGGCCAGCGCTTGCGGTCCTCCTTCGCGAAGCGGTACGTCGTCCCCTCGGCCGGCGTGGCCTCGAGGTTGTACATGTGCCCGGTCTCCTCCTGGAACTGCGACGATCCGCGCCCGCAGATGGTCGAGCAGCCGTACGGCGAATGCGTGGCCGTACGGCGTGGTGATGTCGTCGTTGCCACCGGTGAAGTTGCGCACCATCTCGTTGATGCCGTTGACGCCGATCGTCGAGAAGTGATTGCGCAGCGTGCCGAGATAACGCTTGGTGTACGGGAAAAGCCCCTGGTCGATCAGGCGCTGGATCACCTTGCGCTTCACTTCGAGGCTGTCCTTCGCATAACCCAAGAGCTCGTCCAGCCGCTCGTAGAGCCCGATCTCGTCGTTGGCGTAGAGGTACCCCAGCCGCGCGCAGTTGATCGTCACGACGCCGACCGATCCGGTCTGCTCGGCCGAGCCGAAGAGCCCGTTGCCCCGCTTCAGCAGCTCGCGCAGGTCGAGCTGCAGCCGGCAGCACATCGAGCGGATCATGTTCGGTCGCAACTCGGAGTTCACGAAGTTCTGGAAGTACGGCAGCCCGTACTTCGCGGTCATCGCGAACAGCGCCTCGCAGTTCGGGTGGTCCCAGTCAAAGTCGGGCGTGATGTTGTACGTCGGGATCGGGAACGTGAACACGCGGCCCTTCGCGTCGCCTTCCGTCATCACCTCGATGTACGCACGGTTGATCATGTCCATCTCGGGCTTGAGGTCGCCGTAGGAGAAGGGCATCTCGTCGCCCGCGATCACGGGGATCTGTTCGCGCAGATCTTCGGGGCAGACCCAGTCGAACGTGAGATTGGTGAACGGCGTCTGCGTACCCCAGCGCGACGGCACGTTGAGGTTGTAGATCAACTCCTGGATGCACTGCTTCACCGCGTCGTAGCTCATCCGGTCGCGGCGCACGAACGGGGCCATGTACGTGTCGAACGACGAGAACGCCTGTGCGCCCGCCCATTCGTTCTGCAGCGTGCCCAGGAAGTTGACGATCTGCCCGACCGCGCTCGACATATGCTTCGGCGGTCCCGCTTCGACCTTGCCCGGCACGCCGTTCAGCCCCTCGTGCAGCAACTGGCGCAGCGACCAGCCGGCGCAGTAGCCGGCCAGCATGTCGAGGTCGTGGATATGGACGTCGCCATCGCGATGCGCGCGGCCGAGCTCCGGCGCGTAGACGTGCGACAGCCAATAGTTGGCGACCACTTTGCCCGACACGTTGAGGATCAATCCGCCCAGCGAGTAGCCCTGGTTGGCGTTGGCGTTGACCCGCCAGTCCTTCTGCTCCAGGTATTCGTCGACGGAGGCAGCGACATCGACAAGCGTCTTCCTCACCGCCCGCAACCGCTCGTGTCGATCGCGATAGACGATGTAGGCGCGCGCCGTATGGAACCAGCCGGCCGCGGCGAGCGTGTGCTCGACGCAATCCTGGATCGTCTCGATGTCGGGCACGCCACCGGTATGGCGATGGGCGAGGACGCGGCCGACGGCGTCAGCGAGTGCCTGCGCTTCGGCGGCATCGAACTCGCCGGTCGCGGCACCTGCCCGCGCGATCGCCGAAGCGATTTTCGCGAGCTCGAACGGCACGCGCTGCGCCGTCGCGTTTGATCACCTGCGCGGGCGGTGCCGGCGACTGGGACGGCGGCGACAGCGGATCCTTCGCCGGGGCGACGCTTGGGTCCGACACGGATTCCCTCCTGCGGCGGTCGGCGCCCGCGGATCCGTTCGGATCGGCTCCGACCGCTAGATGTTGTGCATTTTGTGGAGGTTAGTCGCAAGATCTGGTGTGAGCAACCGTCCACCGCCTCGAAGATCGCCATTTCTTGACCCGCATCAAGCAAATCCCAACTGGCTGAGCCCGAATCCCGTTTTTCGGCAATCGGTCAATCGATTTTCCTCACGCCGATTCCGCAACGGCTGCGCCGCACCGGTTGGACGGGATCGGGCGGTGCCGCGGCGGTGGACGTCCAGCTTGTTGTTCATTACCCTACGGGGCTGCCTGCGCCCAAGGAAATTGCACCCAATCGCGCTGGCACTCTTTCGAATGTCTATCGTGCGCCGACGATTTTCTGCCTGGATTGCGCTTGTGGCGATGGCCTGCGGCCTTGCGCTGCCAGCGCACGCCTACGGGCATCGTGCGGCAACCGCAGGACCGGGCGACGAACTGTGCGTCGGTGGCAAGATCGTCTCGACGTCGCCCGGCGTTCCGACCGGGGAACATGCCGCTGCGTGCGACGCGTGCACGTCGTGTTCCGGGGGTGCGCACGCACCTATGCGCGACGCCGACCTCCCGGCGCCACCCGCAGCATCTGCCGGCGTCCCAGCGTCCTCGGGCATCGCGCGCGCCGTATCGCGCGTCGGCCTCTCCTATCCGCGCGGACCTCCCGCAGTCGCCTGACCTCGGCGCGGGCCCCCAGGGCCCGCAAGGTTCGCAGGTCCGTTCGCGTTGTCTCGCGGCGACGCCCGTCGTTCATTGCCTCCTAAGGATTCGTCATGACCGTCGTATTCCCCTTTGTTGCAGTCTTGCTGGCGCTCGTCGCCGCGCCCGCGCTCGCGCAGGTCACCGTCACGGACGCCTGGGTGCGCGGCACCGTCAGCGGACAGAAGGCCACCGGAGCGTTCATGCAATTGAAGAGCGCCGCGGACACGACGCTCGTAGGCGCTTCGTCTCCCGTCGCGAAGATCGTCGAGATCCACGAGATGAAGATGGACGGTGGCACGATGAAGATGCGCGCCATCGACAAGCTCGCGCTGCCCGCGGGGGAGCCCGTGGAACTGAAACCGGGCGGCTACCACGTGATGCTGATGGACCTCGCGCAGCCGCTCAAGGAGGGCGAGACGGTGCCGGTCACGCTCACCTTCCAGGACAAGGGCGGCCGTCAGACGAGCGTCGACGTCAAGGCGTCGGTGCGGGCGCTCACCGCGGGCACGCCCGCGTTGAAGCACTGATCGCCCGCCATCCAATCACGTAACGGCGGACGTCCGCAGCGGCGAACCGCCCGGGAGCATTTCATGAAACACTTTGTCGCAGGCGTCGTTGCGGCGTCCATTGCCGCGGTCGGACACGGTATCGCGGATGCCAGCTGCGGCTCGGCCTTCTGCTTCGTCAACACCAACTGGAGCCTGCAAGGAATCTGGACCCAGCCCGGCCCCCACTTCGATCTCCGGTACGAGTACATCGATCAGGACCAGCCGATGGCGGGGAGCAACAAGGTCAGCGTCGGCCAGATTCCACGCCACCACGATGAAGTCAGCACGATCAACCAGAACGTCATCGGGACCTTCGATTACGGCTTCAGCCCGAACTGGGGCATGACGCTCGTCGTGCCCATCGTCAGCCGCGATCACGAGCATATCCACAACCATGACGACGAACAGATCCTCGAGCAGTGGAACTTCACGCAGCTCGGCGACATCCGCGTGCAGGGCCGCTGGCAGACCGCATTTGGCCAAGCCAATGCGGACCGTGCCGGGTTCGCCGGCGCCACGTTCGGTCTCACGTTGCCGACGGGCAAGACCGACGTCACCAATGGCGAAGGCGAAGTGGCGGAGCGCTCGCTGCAGCCCGGCACCGGAACCACGCAATTGGCGCTGAGCGCGTACTACCGCGAAGGGCTCCCGATCTTCAACTCGTCGTGGTACGCGCAGGCGGCGGCGCAGATTCCGCTCAACACCCACGACAACTACAAGCCCGGCAACCAGTTCGGCTTCGATCTTGGCTACCGCTACGATGTCAACGACCAACTCGGCCTGAACCTTCAGCTCAACTACGTCTACAAGGACCGGGACAAGGGCTCCGAAGCCGAGCCGGAGGATTCCGGGGGCCAGACGCTGGCGCTCGCGCCGGGCATCACCTACGCGTTCTCCCCGGCCGTTCAGGTGTATGCGTTTGTGCAGTTGCCGCTCTACCGATACGTGAACGGTGTGCAGCTCACGGCCAACTGGTCCGTTGCGGCGGGCGCGAGCCTTCAGTTCTGACGCGTCGCGGCACAATGGTGCAGGGCACAATCGGATTCACGTTGACAGCGCCGGTTCAACCCTGTTCAATTGGCCTGACCACCTGACCACAGCGCCGCGGCCGCAACGAACGGCCGCCGGCGCCAGGTCGGATCCGAACCCAAAGGAGGAAAAGATGCGGGATCTGATTCGCGCAGCCATGCGCTGCTTGGCGGCCTTCGGGCTGGCCCTCTCGTTCGCTGCCGGCGCGCAGCAGCCGATCACGCTGCATGGCGCCTCGCAGTTCAACGACGACCATGCGTTCACGAAGGCGCTGGTGCGGTTCCAGGAGCTGACGGTGAAGTATTACGGCAAGCCGGTCAACTTCGTCCTGCACAAGAACAGCGAGCTCGGCCTCGAGAAGGACTACTTCGCGTACATGAACCAGGGCGTGTCGGTCGACTACGCGATCGTGTCGCCGGCGCACATGTCGACGTTCTCGAAGGCGGCGCCATTTATCGATGCGCCGTTCCTGTTTCGCGATCTCGACCACTGGAACAAGGTGCTCGACGCCGACACATTGAAGCCGGTCGCCGACGAAGTCGAGGCGAAGGCGGAAGTCATGCTCATCGGCTACGCCGGCGGCGGCACACGCAACATCTTCGCCAACAAGCCGGTGCGCAACATGGCCGAGATGAAGGGTCTCAAGGTACGCGTGCAGGGTGCGCCGATCTGGAGCAAGACGTTCGCCGCGACCGGCATGGCGCCGACGGTGATCGCGTACAACGAAGTCTACAACGCGATTCAGAACGGCGTCATCCAGGCCGGCGAAAACGAAGCCGCGGGCGTCGAGCAGATGAAGTTCTACGAGGTCGGCCCCAACCTCAACATGACGCAGCACGCGATCACGATCCGGCCGCTGTGCTTCTCCGGCAAGACGTTCAAGAAATTGCCGCCGGACCTGCAGGCAGCGATCCTCAAAGCCGGCAAGGAAGCCGGCGTCTACGGCCGGCAGATCGAATCGAGCGAGGACGCCGCCAAGCTCGACGCGATGGAAAAGGCCGGCAAGCTTAAGCGCATTCCGTTCGCCGACCGCGCCGCGATGAAGAAATCGGTCGATCCGGTGATGGCCGAATACGCGAAGGAAATCGGCGCCGACGCCATCTACAACAAGATCAACTCGATGTAACCGCAGCACCGAACCCGGCGCAAGATCCCTTCTTGCGCCGGGATTTTTTTGCTTGGCCCGAGGGCGAAGACGGATATGCGCAAACTCATCGCCGGCTACTACCGGCTCCTGTCGTGGCTGCTGGTGGCCACGGTCGCGATCCTGGTCATCCCGGTCAGCCTGCAGATCTTCTCCCGTTACACCGCGTTGATCCCGAGCTACATCTGGACCGAGGAGATGGCGCGCTTCTTCTTCATCTGGATGATCATGCTGGGCGCGATGACCGGCATCCGCGACGGCGCCCACTTCGACGTCGACCTCTGGCCGGAGTTGAAGCCCAGGGCCAACGCGCTGCTGAAGCTCGTGTCGAGCGTGTTCGTGCTCGTGTTCGCGCTCGTGTTCATCTGGTACGGAATCAAGTTCGTGCAGTTCGGCTGGCACCAGGACTCCGAGCTCGCCGAGCTGCCGATGACCTTCATCTTCGTCGCCTGGCCGCTCGCCGGTTTCACCTGGGTGCTGTTTCTCGGCGAAGCGTTCATCGTGAATCTGCGCGTGCTGGCGACGGAGCCGAAGGCATGATGGGCGCCGCCACCCTCTCGCCCGCCATGGCGGCGCTGGTGCTGTTCGGCGTTTTCTTCACGCTGATGGTGCTGCGCGTGCCGATCGCCTTCGCGCTGGGGCTCGCGTGCCTGCCGGTGATGGTCATCGAGCCGCGGCTCTCGCCGATGATCCTGTTCAACGAGACGTTCAAGTCGTACAACTCGTTCATTCTGCTCGCGGTGCCGTTCTTCCTGCTTACCGCCAATCTGATGAACGTCGGCGGAATCACCGACCGGCTCGTGCGGCTGTCGCGCGATCTGGTCGGCCATTTTCCCGGCGGGCTCGCGCAAGTCAATGTCGTGCTGTCGATCTTCTTCGCCGGGATCTCCGGCTCCTCCACGGCCGACGCGGCGAGCCAGGGCAAGATCTTCATCCAGGCGCAGGTGAAGGAAGGCTACGACATGTCGTTCTCGGTCGCGATCACCGCGGTCTCGGCCGTGCTGGCGGTGATCATTCCGCCGTCGATTCTGATGATCGTCTGGGGCGGCACGCTGACGGTGTCGATCGGCGCGCTCTTCCTCGCCGGCATCGTGCCGGGGCTGCTGCTGGGACTCGTGCAGATGGCGACCGTGCACGTCTATGCGACGCTTCGCAACTATCCCAAGTATCCGCGCTCGTCGTTGAAGGAGGTCGTGGCGGCGATGGGCGTCGCCGTTCCGGCGCTCATGACACCGGTCATCATCATCGGCGGCAAGATCTTCGGCTGGTTCACGGCCACGGAGTCGGCGTGCATCGCCGTCCTCTATGCGGCCGTGCTGTCGATCTTCGTCTACCGCGAGATGAAGGGCCGGCATCTGCACGAGGCGCTGATCGACACCGGCAAGCTGGCCGCGGTGGCGCTGTTCTGCGTCGGCACCGCCAGCGCGTTCGGGTGGCTGCTCGCGTACTACCAGATCCCGAAGGCGCTGCTGGCCGGCGTTTCCGAGTGGGGAATGGGGATCACCGGCACCGGCTTCTTCATCGCGTTCTGCTTTCTCGTCGTCGGTTGCTTCCTCGACGCGATTCCTGCGATCATCATCGTCGGCACGATTCTCGAGCCGCTGGCCCGCGCCGTGAACATGGATCCCGTCCACTTCGCGATGATCGGCATCGTTTCCCTCGCGTTCGGGCTGGTGACCCCGCCGTACGGGCTGTGCCTGATGATCTCGTGCGCGATCGCCAAGGTGCGCCTGATGTACGTGATCAAGGACGTCATGATCATGCTGATGCCGATGCTCGGCGTGCTGGCCTTGACGATCGTCTGGCCGGACGTCGTCCTGTTCCTGCCGAAACTGATTTCGCCGGAGTTCCTGAAATAGACGGAGACGCGGCCGTCGCATTCGACTTTCGGCCGCAAGAGTTCGGGCGACGACTGTACTTTGACATGTTGACGACCAAGGCGCTGTGCCCGGGCTTCGGACTGGAAGCGACGGGAGTGGATCTCGCCCAGCCGTTGTCGGACGCCGCGTTCGCCGAAATCGAGCAGGCGTTCTTCGCCGGCCAGGTGCTGGTTTTCCGCGATCAGCGCCTGAGGCCGGAAGAGTTCGTCGCGTTCGCGCGCCGCTTCGGTCCGCCGGAACCACACGTGATCGATCAGTTCCACCATCCCGACGACCCGAACATCCTGATCCTGTCGAACGTCGTCGTCGACGACGTGCCGCAGGGACTCGCCGATGCCGGCACCTATTTCCACACCGACTACTCGTATCTGGCGGTACCGGCACGGGCGACGACGCTGTACTCGATCGAGGTGCCGAGCAAGGGTGGCGACACGCTGTTCGCCAATCAGTACGCGGCGTACGACGATCTCCCCGATGCGATGAAGCGGCGCATCGAGCCGCTCGCCGGCATCCACCACTACGGCAACCGCAACGACCAGGACGAGGCAAGCCGCACCGTCGCCTCGGTGCTGACCGACGAGCAGAAGGCGAAGATGCCGTTGATTACGCACCCGATCGTGCGCGCGCACCCGGTAACCGGGCGCCGCGCGCTCTACGCGGTGTCGGGCAGCTCGTTCGGCATCGTCGGGATGCCGGAAGACGAAGCCAAGTCACTGCTCGACGAACTCGCCGCACACGCGACGCAGGACAAGTACCGCTACAGCCTCGCCTACGGCGTCGGCGACGTCGTGATCTGGGACAACGCGTCGCTGCTGCACTCGGCAACGCTCGTCGACCCGGACGATCCGCGTACGCTGTGGCGGATCACGATCAAGGAGCCGACGCTTGCAGCGGCCGCCGTGCTTGCGCCGACATTCGCGGCGGGCAAGATGTAGATATACGCATCGGCCAAACAGCCGAATGAGTTTGCAGTCGAATTGCGATACACTTGGTCGTCGGTCGCCACGGTTGCGGCCGGGGCTTTCTGTGTACCGTCGAATCGTCGCCATCGTTCTTGCGTTCCTGCTGCTCGGCATGCAGCAGGAGGCGCAATGGCACGCGCTCGGGCACTTCGGTGACGCGCTGCAGCGGCCCAATGAACAGAGCTTGCAGCTGCCGCAAGCCGATGCCGTCTGCGCCCTGTGCGCGCTATTCGCCGGCGGTTCGACCGCGGCAACGGATGGCAAAGCTGCACTTGCGGAGTCGGCACCGAGCGACGCCACTCGGCCACACGGTGTCGCCTCCGCGCCATCCCCGGCGCCGTCCTTTTACCTGAGCCGCGCTCCACCCACCCTCCTCTGACGTCGTTCGGTCTCGCTGCGCCTTGTGCCGGCGAGGATCCATCACGACTCGAGGAGTGGGGCTCATGTCCAGATCCATTCTGGTGCCCGGTGCGTTCGCGCTGGGGCTTCTTGCTGCACCTGCCGCACACGCGGCGACCGACGCCGATCTCGCCGAAATCCGCGCGCAGATCCGGCAACTGAAGGAAAGCTACGAGGCGCGCATCGAGGCGCTCGAGACAGCGACTCAAGGAGGCCGAGGCGAAATCGGCACTCGCCGCTGCACCAAGCGCCCCGGCGCAGCCGCCTGCTGCACCACCGGCCCCGACGTTGGCCGTGGCGGTCCCGACAACCGCATCCGGCATCGCTGCGTTCAACCCCGCGATCTCGGCGGTGCTGCAAGGCGGTGTACGCCAACATGTCGCAGGACCCCAATCAGTATGCGATCGCCGGGTTCGTGCCGAGCGGCGAGGAAGTCGTGCCAGCGACGCGCGGATTCAGCATTGCCGAATCCGAGCTGACGTTGTCCGCGAACGTCGATGACAAGATCTACGGCAGTCTCACGTTCTCGCTCTCTCCCGAAGACACCGTGGAGGTCGAAGAAGCGTACGGCCTCGTGACCGCCGTTGCCCTACGGAATCGCGCCGAAGTTCGGGCGCTTCCTGTCCAGCGTCGGCTACATGAACGAGCAGCACCAGCACGTCTGGGACTTCTACGATGCACCGCTCGTCTATCAGGCCTTTCTTCGGCGACCAGTATCAGAACAACGGGCTGCAGGTGAAATGGGTCGCCCCGACCAATACCTGGCTCGAGTTCGGTGGCGAGGTTGGCAGCGGAGACGGCTTCCCGGGTACCGGGCGCAACAAGAACGGTACCGGCAACGGTGTTGCCTACGTCCACGCGGGCGGTGACGTCGACGCGAGCAACGAGCTGGCGCGCGGGATTGTCGTATCTGCAGACGGCAGCGAAGGACCGCGCATACGCTGGACCGACGTTGCCGGCAACATCGCGCAGCTCGCGTTTTCCGGCGCGCACGCACGCTCGCCATCGCCGATTTCGTCTGGAAATGGGCGCCCAACGGCAACGCGATGGAACGCAACTTCAAGCTGCAGGGTGAGTACTTCTGGCGCGCGCGAGCCGGCGACCTCACCTACGACGCGACGGCGCCCTCGGGCTTACGCAGACCGGCAACTATTCGCTCCGACCAGAGTGGCTTCTACGTGCAGGGGGTCTGGCAGTTCATGCCGACCTGGCGTCTCGGCGTGCGCTACGACTGGCTCAACCCCGGCAGCATCGAATACGGCGCCAACGGCGCCTATCTCGGCAACACGATCCGTTCAATCCGCAGCGAGCGGCGGTGATGTTCGATTGGTCGCCGTCCGAATTCGGCCGCTTCCGCGTGCAGTACCAGCAGAGCCAAATTGCGCCCGGATTTCACCGACAACGAGATCTTCGTCCAATACATCCTGACGCTCGGCGCGCACGGCGCGCACAAGTTCTGAGGAGATCGACATGAAATGGATCGTGAAAACGCTGTTCGGCGGAATGCTGGCGGCGTGGCTCGCGCCCGCTTTCGCCGTGCTCAACGTCTTCGCTACGGTGCCGGAGTGGGGCGCGCTGGCCGAGGACCTGGGGGGCGACAAGGTGAAGGTCTACGTCGCGACCAATGCGCTGCAGGATGCTCACCACGTCGAGGCGAAACCAAGCCTCATCGCACGCGCCCGTACCGCCGATCTTGTCGTCGCTACGGGAGCGGAGCTCGAGATCGGCTGGCTGCCGCTCGTGATCCAGCAGGCGGGCAATCCGGCGATCCGGCCCGGCAAGCCCGGCTACTTCGAGGCTGCGGCCTACGTGACACTCCTCGACAAACCTGCGCGCCTCGACCGGTCCGAAGGCGACGTGCACCCCGGCGGCGACCCGCACATCCAGACCGATCCGCGCAACATTGCACGCGTTGCGGGCCCGCTCTCGGCACGACTGGCGGACCTCGATCCGGCCAATGCTGTGTATTACCAGGAACGCTACAAGGCGTTCGCCGCACGCTGGAATGCAGCAATCGCGGATTGGGAGAAGCAGGCGGTGCCGCTCAAGGGCGTACCGATCCTGGTTCAGCACAAGGGCTTCACCTACCTCGAGGTCTGGCTCGGCTTGCGCGAAGTTGCCGCACTCGAACCCAAGCCCGGCATCGAGCCGACGACTTCGCACCTGTCCGACGTGCTCGCGACGCTCCAGCGGCAGCCTGCGAAGATGGTCGTTCGCCCGGCTTACCAGAGCGACCGCGCGTCGCAGTGGATCGCCGAGCGCGCGAAGATCAACGTCGTCGTGCTGCCGTTCACCGTCGGTGGCACCGACGGCGCGAAGGACCTCTACGGACTCTACGACGACACGATCCAGCGGTTGCTCAAAGGCGCGCAATGAACGCTCGGCGCGGCGGAGCTTTCGATCCTGTTGCCGGCATTTCGCGGCCGGATTGCTCGTCACGGCGACGCACGTCCCCCTTGGGATGCAGGTGCTCGCGCGCGGCATCGTGTTCATCGACCTCGCGATTGCGCAGGTCGCCGGCTGCGGGGTGCTGCTCGCCGACCAGCTCGGCTTCGAGGCAGAGGGTATCGCCGTCCAGATCTCGGCGTTGGCGGCGGCCCTGGGCGGCGCGCTGCTGCTCACGTGGACCGAACGGATCTGGCCGGAGGTGCAGGAGGCGGTGATCGGCGTCGTGTTCGTCCTCGGCGCCACTGGCAGCGTACTGCTGCTGGCGAGCAACGTGCACGGCAGCGAACACCTGCGGGATCTCCTCGTCGGCCAGATCCTGTGGGCGCAGCCGAGCCGGTTGCTCTGGGCGGCGCTGGTCTATGCGGCGATTCTGGCGCTATGGTTCGGGTGGCGCGAGCGGCTTGGCCGCATCGGTTTCTACGTGCTGTTCGCACTCGCAGTGACCGTCTCGGTGCAGCTCGTCGGACTCTATCTCGTCTTCGCGACGCTGATCGTGCCGCCACTCGCGACGCGACGAATGACGCAGCATCGGCTCGCTGCCGCGTGGGCACTTGGGGCGGTGGGCTACGCGGCCGGGCTGCTGTTGTCGACGGCGACCGACCTGCCTAGCGGGCCCACGATCGTGTGGGCGCTGGTAGTGATCGCGTTGATTTGGTACGCAATCATCGCGCGACAGCCTCGTCCCGCGGCATGACCGGCGCGAGCGTCCGCTGGACCACCATCATTCCGATCGCAAACGCGGTGAGCACGGCCATGACGACCGCGCCGCCGACAAGCAATTCGCGGCCCTCCGCCCATGCGTCGACCGAAGGCAAAAGAATCTTCGCGAGCGTGAATAGTCCGACGGCGAGGCTGATGCCCGCGACAGTCAACGCCATCAGGCGGGACGCAACGACGGCCGTCCGATCGGCACGCCGGATCAACCGGCTGATCCAGACGCCGTTGACGCCATCCACGACGAGCATCCCGAGCACGAACAAGCTCGCGACCAACAGCGCGTCTTGCACACCCCCGAAACGTCCGGCGGCCAGCGCGAACAGCGCCGCCTGCGACACGGTGTCGAACGAGAGCGCAAACAGCGCGCCGACCGCGGCAATCGCCCACGCGCGGCGCACGGTAACGAAGCGGCCGAGCAGTCGGGCCTTCAATCCAGCCGGCGCGACGACCGCATTCGGGTCAGCGATGAGCACGGCGCGAATGTTGAGGAACGCGAGCCCGAACAGGAACACGATCGACACGCCTGCGCCCGTGATCTCCAGCCACGCCGGCGTATGCCATACCGACGACAGCGATCCCGCGGCCAGCGCGACCAGCAGCACGACGGTGCCATGGCCGAGCGAAAAAAGGCTGCCGGCAAGCCGAGCCAGGCGTGGGTTCGTCCGCGCGTTGTAGCGCGTGAGCCCGTCGATCGTCGCTAGGTGGTCGGCATCGAAGCCGTGCTTCATCCCGAGCCCGAAGGCGAGGACGCACAGTGCGGTCCAGGTGGCGGGCAGGGTATCCATCGCGTCGATCCGGGCTTGGCCAGTGGTAGGCAGACTCTGCCACGATTTCCTACCGGCGGGCAAGGCCTGTCCAGGGGCCAATCGTTGATCTGGATCAGGAACGCGGAATCAGATGCATGTGCCCGCGATGACGGTGGGCGGTGACGCCGGGATGCGTATCGCCGATCTCCACGGTGACGAGATTGACCTGGCCGTGACGCACACCGCGCTCCGCCTGCGTCCGGCTCGCGAACGCACGCACTGCGGCCGTCGGCCCCTTCAGGATTACGCTTTCGAGGCAGTGGTCGTGGTCGAGGTGGACGTGCATCGCCGACACCACGAGATCATGGTGCTCGTGCTGCGCCTCGGTGAGTCGCTCGGCGAGTTCGCGCTCGTGATGGTTGTAGATGTAGGACAGATTGGCCACGCAGTGCGACCGCGCCTCGTAGGCGACCCGGTTCGCCTCGACCTCCCGCCGCAGCAGATCGCGCATCGCCTCGGAGCGGCTCGTATAGCCGCGTTTCGCGATCAATGCGTCGAATTCCTTCGCGAGCTTCTCGTCGATCGACATTGTGATGCGTTCCATGATGCTCCCACGAGGTGGTTGAAGCAGGCTCGAGCGCTAATGCCCGTGCCGATGATGGAGATCGGGGAAATGCGGATGCGCATGCACCACCGGTTCGTGGGCATGCGGATGCGTATGGGGCTCGGATCCGTTCCACGGAAAGGCGTGCACGTGTCGATGGTGCGCGTCATGCCGATGCGGATGTTCGTGCACGAGGCGCTCGTGCGCGTGCGCGTGACCGTGGCGCTCGGTGAAATGCAGCCACACGCCGATTGCCATCAGCGGCAGCGCCGCCCAGAATGCGGGTCCCGGACGCTCCCCCAGAAGACCGAACGCGACTGCCGCGCCGATGAACGGGGCGGTCGAAAAATAGGCACTCGCGCGCGCCACGCCGAGCTCCCGCAACGCAACGATGAACAACACGAGGCTAGCACCATACCCCAACACCCCAACGACGCCCGCCGCGAGTGCCGTTGCCGGCGGCGGCGCCGACCCCGCGAGCAGCGCCGCCAAGCTCAGGTTCACGATGCCGCCCGTGACACCCTTGACCGCCGCGATGAGCGTCGCGTCGTTGGCCGAAATCCTGCGCGTCAGGTTGTTGTCGAGCGCCCAAAAGAGGCATGCGAGCGCGATCAGCAGCGCGCCTCGCTCAAACCCGACAAAGCCGCCTTCGCCGCTCATGACGCCGCACGCGACTACGATGAGAGCCATGCCTGCGACGACACGCGCGTTGCGGTGCTCGTGGAACACAAACCATGCAACGGCCACGGTGAACACCGTTTCGAGGTTGAGCAGCAGGCTCGCCGTTGCGCCGGACGTATTGCGCAGGCCGAAAGTGAACAGCACCGGCGCAACGACGCCGCCCGCGATTGCCGTAGCCGCAAGCCACCCCAGATCGCCCGCCGCGATCGCTGCGACGCGTCGATGCGCACCGGCGACTCCCCACTGCCGCAAGGCGAGCACGAGCAGCAATCCGAGGCCGGATCCGGCGTAAAGGAGTCCCGCCAGCCACAACGGATCGATCGCGCCGGCGAGCGCACGCGCAAATGGCGTGCTCGCACCGAACAGTGCGGCCGCCGCGAGCGTATACGTTACGCCACGATGCATGAGTGCAGCGGCGCCGGCCGCAAGCGTGGAGGCACATTCATGGGGCTCCCGATCCTGTCGAACAAGTCGCAGTCGGTTCCTGCCGTGAGTCCCGGGCGAGGGCCGGCAGCTTCGCCAAGGCGCGTCTGCCCGTCATCGTACCTCGGCGAGCAACCGCCTGGTCATCGCTTCCGCCTGCGCGACGTAACCGCCGCCGAAAAGGTTGGCGTGATTCAACACGTGATAGAGGTTGTAGAGCGTCCGGCGCATCGCATAGCCGGTGTCGAGAGGCCAGGCCTCGCGGTACGCCGCGTAGAAGTCGGCGCCAAAGCCGCCGAAGAGTTCCGTCATTGCGACGTCGGTTTCGCGATCGCCGTAGTAGACAGCGGGGTCGAAGATCACGGGCTCGCCGGACTTGAGCTGCGCCGCGTTGCCAGACCAGAGGTCGCCGTGCAGCAACGACGGCGTCGGGGTGTGACCGGCCAGTAGCGCCGGGATTGCGGCAAGCAACAGTTCGCCGTCACGCTGCAGCGCTCCGCCGTGACCATTGCGCGCGGCGAGCGCGAGTTGCGGCGCGATGCGCCGGTCGCGGAAGAAAGTCACCCAATCATCGGTGCGGGCGTTGTCCTGCGGCGTCGTGCCGATCGTGTTGTCGCGGCGCCAGCCGTGTGCGGCGCCGATCGTCCGATGCAACTGGGCGAGCGCGCGGCCGAGCGCCGCATCGCAGCCGCCGGCAGCGAGGTCAAGCCATTCGAGCGCCAGAAACGCAGCGTCGCCAGCGGCGCCGCAGGCTACCGGCGCCGGCACCCGCACGGCGTTCGCACGGGCAAGCTCCCGCAGGCCGTCGCCTTCCGCTTCGAGCATAGGCTCGCGCGCCGCAGCGTTGACCTTGACGAAGAAGCGCGCGGCGCCTGCATCGAGCCGCCAAGTTGCATTGAGCGAACTGCCGCCGCAGGACGTCCAGCGCGGGGTGTCGAGCGATTCGCCGGTGGCGGCACGGATGGCCGCCACCGCGACGCCCTGCCAGCCGACCTCGTTGCCGCGCATCATAGAACCCGAGGTCAGTGTCGCAGGGCGTCGATCCCGCGCGCAATCCCGTCGAGCGTCAGCGGGAACATCCGCGAGCCGATCGTCTGCAACACGATCTGTGTGGAGCGCGTGTATTCCCACGCCCGCGGCGGCTCGGGATTCCACCAGATGACGCGGCGGAAGTGATCGGCGAGGCGTTTCAGCCACAGTGCGCCCGCTTCCTCGTTCGCGTACTCGACACTGCCGCCCGCCTGCGTGAGCTCGTAGGGGCTCATTGCCGCGTCGCCGACGAAGATCAGCTTCCAGTCGGGCCCGTACTTGTGCAGCACGTCCCACGTCGGGACGCGATCGAAGCGCCGCCGCGCGTTGTCGCGCCAGACGTGATCGTAGACGCAGTTGTGGAAGTAGAAGTATTCGAGATGGCGGAATTCGGTCTTCGCCGCGGAGAACAGCTCCTCGCAGACGCGCACGTGCGGATCCATCGAACCACCGACGTCGAGGAACAGCAGCACCTTGACGCGGTTGCGACGCTCGGGGACGAGATGCAGGTCGAGCCAGCCGGCGTTCTTCGCCGTGCCCTCGATCGTGCCGTCCATGTCGAGCTCCTCGGGCACGCCCTCGCGCGCGAAGCGGCGGAGCTTGCGGAGCGCGACCTTGATGTTGCGCGTGTTGAGCTCGACGTCGCCGTCGAGGTTGCGGAAGTTGCGCTCGTCCCAGACCTTGACCGCGGTCCGGTTACCGCCGTTGCCCCCGATGCGGATGCCTTCGGGGTTGTAGCCGTAGGCGCCGAACGGGCTCGTCCCGCCGGTGCCGATCCACTTCGAGCCGCCGGCGTGGCGCTTCCTCTGTTCCTCGAGGCGCTTCTTGAACGTTTCCAGCAACTTGTCCCACCCGCCCAGCGCCTCGATCTTCGCCTTGTCCTCGGGCGAGAGCAGGCTCTCGAATTCCTTGCGCAGCCACTCTTCCGGTATCTCGGCGCGGATATCGAAGATCGCGTTGACACCCTTGAAATAGGTCGAGAACGCGAGGTCGTAGCGGTCGAACTGCCCTTCGTCCTTGATCAGCGTGGCGCGTGCCAGATGGTAGAAGTCGTCCAACGACAGCGACACGACACGCTGCTCCAGCGCCTCGAGCAACGTCAGGAACTCGCGCGTCGACACCGGCAGCCGCGCGGACTTGAGGTGGAGAAAGAAGTCGATCAGCATCGGTGACTTTCATCCCCGCGAACGCGGGGATTCTGTGTCGTCTGTCGAAAGACGCTGGATTCCCGCCTGCGCGGGAATGACGGGCTTCATGCGCGAGTCGCCCATTCGCCGCGTTCCAAACGTAACTGCAGATTCTTTTTCACCACCGGCCACTCGGTGTCGATGATCGAATAGGCCGCCGTGTTGCGCAGGCTGCCGTCGGGCATGATCCGGTGGTTGCGCAGGATCCCGTCGAGCTTGGCGCCCAGACGCTCGATGGCCGCTCGCGATTGCACGTTCTTCTCGTGCGTCCGCAGGTCGACCGCGATGCATCCGAGCGCCTCGAACGCATGCTTCAGCATCAGGTACTTCGCCTCGGTGTTGATCGCCGTGCGCTGGAACGACTTGCCGAGCCACGTCGTCCCGATTTCGAGCCGCCGGTGCGTTGCCTCGATGTTCATGTAGCGCGTCGTGCCGACGGTCCGCCTGCTCGCAGGGTCGATCGTGACGAACGGCAGCGAGACGCCCGCGTCCAGCTCGTCGAGCGCCTGCTCGACGTAGGCGCGCATCGCTTCCGGCCGCGGAATCGTCGTCACCTTCGATTCCCACATGTTCCCGTCGGTTGCGGCGGCTGCCAGCGCCGCGGCGATCGGCTCCGCGCGCTCACGGGCCATCGGCTCGAGACGCACGCGACGGCCTTCGAGCACGACCGGCGGGGCAAAAGGCACACCTACCTCCCGGCCCTCGCCATGAACGCAACGCGTTCGAACAGATGCACGTCCTGCTCGTTCTTGAGCAGCGCGCCGTGCAGCGGCGGGATCACCACCTTCTTGTCGGAGCTGCGCAACGCTTCGGGCGGAATGTCCTCGGCGAGCAGCAGCTTCAGCCAGTCCAGAAGCTCGGAGGTCGACGGTTTCTTCTTGAGGCCCGGCACTTCTCGCAGGTCGAAGAACACTTCCAGCGCCTCGGCCAGCAGCGCCTTCTTCGAGTCCGGGGAAGTGGACGTCGACGATTCGCGTCATCGTCTCCCGGTCGGGGAAGCGGATGTAGTGGAAGAAGCAGCGCCGCAGGAACGCATCCGGCAGCTCCTTCTCGTTGTTCGACGTGATGACGACGAGCGGCCGGTGTCGCGCGACAATCGTCCGCTGCGTCTCGTAGACGTAGAACTCCATCCGGTCGAGCTCGCGCAGGAGGTCGTTGGGGAACTCGATGTCGGCCTTGTCGATCTCGTCGATCAGCACGACCGCGGGAGTCTCGATCTCGAATGCCTCCCAGAGCACACCGCGCTTGATGTAATGGGCGATGTCGGCGACGTGCTCGTCGCCGAGCTGCGAATCGCGCAACCGCGACACGGCGTCGTATTCGTAGAGGCCCTGCTGCGCCTTGGTCGTCGACTTGATATGCCACTGCAGGAGCGGCCGCGAAAGCGCGCGCGCGACCTCCTCGGCGAGCATCGTCTTGCCGGTGCCGGGCTCGCCCTTGACGAGCAGCGGCCGCTCGAGCGCGATCGCCGCGTTGACGGCGAGCATCAGGTCGGGCGTGGCAACGTAGGTATCGGTGCCTTCGAAGCGCATGGGTCGGTCATCCGCGGCCGGAAAAAGTCAATGTTAGCCGAAATCAGGGGCGCAGCCATTGCAGCAGCCAGAGCGCTCCCATCCCGACGCCGAGCGTCGGCAACGTGCCACGGGTCGCGAAAGCGGCGGCGCCGGCGGCCACCGCGGCGAACACCTTGGGATCCGTCCACGTGGCCGCAATCGTCACCGGGCCGGTAACGACCATCGGCAGAATGAGTGCCGTCAGCATCGCGGCGGGCACGAACTTGAGCGCTCGCGCGAGCTGCGGCGGCATCGACCGCTGAGCGAACAACGCGATGAACGACAGGCGCGAAAGAAAGTTGAGCGCGCCCACCACGACGATTACCGTCCACAGCTTCAGCGTGGCGTCCATCGCTCCCTCGTGACGTCGGCGAGCGTGCCGGCGGCGATCCCGAGAAGCCCGGCGACGATCAGGTTGAGCCGCATCGGCAAGCCGGCGAGTGCCAGTACCGCGATGCCGGCGGTGACGGCCGCAATGAGGGTCGGCGCATTGCGCAGCAGCGGCGCCACCAGCGCGAGGAAACATAGTGGGACTGCGAATTCGAGCGACCAGCGCGCGGGAATGAGGTTGCCGGCGAAGAAACCGATCATGTTGGTGATCTGCCAGAAGCTCCACAGCGCCGCGCCCGCCCCCAGAAAGTGCGCGGCTGCCGCGTGCGGCGCATCGTCGGCGTGAAAGCGACGGATCGATGCCGCGAACGCCTGGTCGGTCAGCAGAAAGGCAAGCGTCGTCTGCCAGCGCGGCGACAGCGGCTTCAGATACGACGCCATCGCGGCGCTGTACATCAGGAAGCGCAGGCCCAGCACGAGGCAGGTGAGGATGATGACAGCCAGCGGCGCGCCCGCCGCCACGAGTTGCGCGGCGAGAATCTGCGCGGCGCCGGAGAAGATGATCGTGCTCATCCCGAGTGCGCCTACCCAGTTCGCGCCCGCCGCCGCCGCGCCGACGCCGCACACGAGTCCGAATGGGATCAGCCCGACGCAGGCCGGCAGCATTTCGACGAAGCCGGCGCGGAAGTCTTCCGACTCGAGTAGGCGGCGGATTCGGTGACGCACAGAGGTCACTTCAAGGCGACGAACAGCGATCGGACGGCCGCAACTGATTTCAAGTCGAGCCTCCGGAGATTCACGGTCCGAATTCGGTCACGACTCGCCCGCCAGAATGGCAAACCGGCCTTGTACCCCGCCGCGTCGCCCGCGGTCAACCGGGGCGCGCCCGATGCGGCCGGGGTAGAATCGCGAACGTGTGAGCCGCATCGCCGCGCCGGGGCCCTCGTGCCCGATTCGCGAAAGGAAGCCATGGATCTCCCCGTCAATCAGTTCAAGCGCGCGATCATGTCCGGCAGGACGCCCGTCGGTACGTGGCTGTCCAGCGGCTCGCCGGCAACCGCGGAGGCGCTCGGTTGCGCGGGCTTCGATTTTCTCGTCGTCGACACCGAGCACACGCCGATCGACGTGCCGCAGATGATCGAGATCCTGCGCACGATCGCCGGCACGCCGGCGCAGCCGATCGTCCGCCCGCCGTGGAACGACATGGTGATGGTCAAACGCGCGCTCGACGCCGGCGCGCAGACGCTGCTGCTGCCGTTCGTGCAGAATGCCGACGAAGCGCGGCGCGCGGTCGCCTTCACACGCTATCCGCCGGAGGGCGTGCGCGGCGTCGCCGGAACGCATCGCGGGAGCCGCTACGGCACGGTGCCGAACTACATCAAGTCTGCGGGAAGCGAGCTTTGCGTCATCGTCCAGATCGAGACACAGGCCGCGCTCGCCAATCTGGAGGCGATTGCCGCCGTCCCGGGCATCGATTCGATCTTCGTCGGCCCGAACGATCTCGCCGCGTCGATGGGCCATCCCGGCAACATCGGGCAGGAGGCGGTGCAGGCGAACCTCGCGCTCGCGGCCAAGGAATGCCGGCGCCTGGGGAAGCCATGCGGAATCGTCGGCGGAACGCCGGAATCGGTCGCCACGTTTCTCGACTACGGTTATTCGTGGGTCGCGATCGCCTCGGACATGGCGATGATGGTGGGCCGGGCGCAGGAATTGCTGGCCAAAGTGCGCGCGGCCGCGGCCTGACGGCAAGCGCCTGCCTCTTGAGATGACCGCTTCCGGTTCCACCGCCGCGTCCCGATTGCGTTGCGTTCTCGACATCAGGGCCAGCCTTGGCGAATGCCCCGTTTGGTCCGTGGCGGAGCAGGTGCTCTACTGGGTCGACATCAACGCGCCGTCGCTGAATCGCTTCGACCCCGCGACTGGACGCAACGTAGCGATGCCGATGCCGGAATCGATCGGCTGCTTCGTGCTGCGCGCACGCGGCGGCTTCGTCGTCGCGCTGCGCGGCGGCTTTTGGCTCGTTCGGCCGGACGGCACGCTCGAGCGCAAAGTTGCGGAAGCACCGTACGATCCTGCGCACCATCGCTTCAACGACGGCCGCTGCGACCGTCAGGGCCGCTTCTTCGCGGGCACGATGAACGAGAAGCGCGATGCTGACACAGCCGCGTTGGTGCGGCTCGACCCCGATTTCCGCGTCGCGCCCGTTTTCGGCGCCATGACAATTTCCAACGGCCTCGCGTGGAGTCCCGATGGCCGCACGATGTACCACACCGATACGCCGACGCTCGTGATCGACGCCTACGATTTCGATACCGCCGCCGGCATGCCCGCGAACAAGCGCGTGTTCGCGCGCTTTACCGCCGAGACCGACCGCCCTGACGGCGGGGCGGTCGACAGCGAAGGCTGCTACTGGACGGCGCTCTACCGTGGCGGCAAGGTCGTGCGGATCGCTCCTTCGGGCAAGGTGCTCGCCGAATTCCCGGTCCCGGCGATGTGCCCGACGATGTGCGCGCTCGGTGGTGCCGACTTGAGAACGCTTTATGTGACCAGCGCGCGCCAGCTCCGCACTGACGACGAGCTCGCGCGGCTGCCGCAGTCAGGCGGAATCTTCGCGATGACGGTCGCGGCGCCCGGGCTCGCCGAGCCTGCGTTCGCCGGCTGACGGCGCGCTTCTCGAGAGCAACGTGCACTTCGACGCTGCCGCATTCCTGCGCCTCGATGCGCCGCAAAGCCTCGGCGTGTCGGCGTCCGGCGCCGCGTTCGCAACGTCGACCGGCGACGTTCTCGAGGTATCGTGCAACGGTCCCGGCATTTTCCGCCTGCGGGCCGGTCCGAACACCAAGCCAGATTACGGATTGGTGCAGGCGCGCACCAAGGCCTGTACCGTCGCCCGCGGCGAGGACGGCCGCTTCATCTTCACCGCGGGCGACACGGCGCTGGAGATCGCCGCCGCGCCGCTGCGCTTCAGGCTCCTGCACCGCGGAATGCCGGTGCTCTCGTCGATCACCGACGAGCATTTTCGCGGCTGGACGCGGCTGCCGACTTTCGGCCGCCTGCGCCAGGGGGGCCAATGGACCGCCGCGCTGGCGCTCGCGTCCGGGGAGCCGGTCTACGGTCTCGGCGAGAAATTCGGCCCGCTCAACAAGCGCGGTCAGTTGATCCATTCGCACGTGGTGGACGCGCTGGGCGTCAACACCGGCGCCGCGTACAAGAACGTGCCGTTCGCGTGGAGCCCGGGGATCGGCAACGGCGCGTGGGGCGTGCTCGTGCACACGCCGGGCATGGTGACGCACGGAATCGGGTGCCCCGACTGGTCGCATCGGTCGTACGCGGTGCTGGTCGACGACGAGGCCCTCGATCTCTTCCTGTTCGCCGCCGATACGCCCGCGCGCATTCTCGATCTCTACACGGGATTGACGGGACGCCCCCCCGCGGTGCCCCTGTGGGGACTGGGACTTTGGGTGTCGCGCGCCTGGTACGCGACCCCCGAGGAAGCGGCCGCGGTGGCCGCCAAGCTGCGCGAGCGTCTGATTCCATGCGATGTGCTGACCCTCGATGGGCGCGCGGCATGGCGCGTCGACACCCGTTTTGATTTCGAATGGGATCACGAGCGTTTTCCTGACCCATACGCGGCGCTCAGGAAGATCAAGGAGCACGACCTCCGGATATGCGTCTGGGAATACCCCTACGTGTCGATCCATTCGTCGCTGTTCCAGGAACTCGCAGCGCGCCGCTTCCTGCTCGCGACACCGGAAGGCGATCCCTACGTGTTCGGTTGGGATACCGCCCCGGCGACGAGTCCGTTCAGCAACGTATTGACGGCGCTGCCGGAAAGCGGAATTGTCGATCTCACGAACCCGGCGGCGTTTGCCTGGTGGCGCGACGCGCACGAGAAGCTCTTTGCGCAGGGCGTGGACGTGATCAAGTGCGACTTCGGTGAGCACGTTCCCGACGACGCGGTCGCGTTCAACGGCGACCGCGGCCGCCGCCTGCACAACGTGTTTCCGCTGCTCTACCACCAGTGCGTCTACGAAGCCACGGCGCGCTTCCAGCGCAAGGACAGTGCGCCACCGATGCTATGGGGTCGCGCCGGCTGGACCGGAAGCCAGCGCCATCCGATCCATTTCGGCGGCGATCCGCAAAGCGACTGGGAAGGGCTGGCGGCGTCGATACGGGGCGGATTGTCGTGGGGGATGAGCGGAGCGCCCTATCACGCGACCGACATCGGCGGCTTTTACGGCTCGGTGCAGCCGGGGCCGGAGCTGTTCGTACGCTGGTTGCAGGCGGCGGTATTCAGCTCGCACATCCAGCTCCATGGGGTCGGCGAGCGCGAACCGTGGGCGTTCGGCGCCGACGCCGAGGCCATCGCTCGCAAATGGCTCTCGTTCCGCTACCGGCTGCTGCCCTACCTCCAACGCGTGATCGTCGACGCAATGGCGACGGGCATGCCGGTGATGCGGGCGATGGCGCTCGCGTTTCCCGGCAACGCGCTCGCCCGCGTCTACGAGACGCAGTTCATGTGTGGCGACGCGTTGCTCGTCGCGCCAATCGTGCAGCCTGGAGGCGAAGTCGAGATCGCGCTGCCCCCGGGGGCGTGGTACGACCTCAATTCGCGCCAGCGCCTGCCGGGCGGGCGCGTGCTCCGCTACAAGGCCGCGCTCGATCAGTTCCCGGTGTTCGGCCGCGAGGGCTACGTGCTGCCTCTGGGCCCGGCAGTACAGCACACCGGCGAGATCGATCCGCAGCGCCCGCTCGATCAGCTGTGGGTGTTCGGCAAGCCGCTGCAGGCGCAGGATGGATTTGCGCAGGCAGTGATCGCTGCCGGCCCCGATGGCGCGTTCGCGATCCGCGCGGTTGAAGGCCTCAAGGTCGAGCGCTTCGGCGACGCCATGGGCCTCGAGGTTCAACCCCTGTGACCAACCGGCCTACCATCGCGATCACCATGGGCGAGCCGGCGGGCATCGGTCCCGAATTGGTCGCGATGCTGGCGACGCGCCACCGGACCCATGCCTGGCCGGCGCGCCTGGTCGTCATCGGCGACCGCGAACTGCTTGCCCGCCGCGCAGCGCGTATCGGCGCCGAGCCGCACTATGCCGACTACGATGTGGCCTCCTTCGGGCCGCGTGCCGGCGGAGTCGAAATCTGGCACCAGCCCCTCGCCGCGCCCGTCCGTCCGGGGCATCCCGATCCGACCAATGGACACAGCGTCCTCGCGATGCTCGCGCACGCGGCCGACGCCTGTGCGACCGGCGCCTTCGACGCACTCGTCACCGCGCCGGTACAAAAGAGCGTGCTCGAGGACGCCGGCATCACGTTCTCCGGCCACACCGAATTCTTCGCCGCACGCACGCACACGCCACGCGTGGCGATGCTGCTGGTAGGTGGAGGTCTTCGCGTCGCGCTGGTGACAACGCACCTGCCGCTCGCCCAGGTTGCCGCCGCGATTACACGCGAGGCGGTCGCCGCGACGATTGCCGTCGTTGCCAAGGACCTCGCGGCGAAGTTCGGCATCACTGCGCCACGCATCGCGGTGTGCGGCTTGAACCCGCATGCCGGTGAAGGTGGCCACCTCGGCCGCGAGGAGATCGACACCATCGCGCCGGCGATTGCCGACATGCGCGCTAAGGGCCACGACGTGACGGGCCCGCTGCCCGCCGACACGGTGTTCGTGCCCGACCGCGCGCGCAATTTCGACGCGATCGTCGCCATGTACCACGATCAGGGCTTGCCGGCGCTGAAGGCCGCCTCCTTCGGTGCCGGTGTCAACGTGACGCTCGGCTTGCCGTTCATCCGCACGTCCGTCGATCACGGCACGGCGCTCGACCTCGCCGCGGACCCGGTGAAAGCGCGAGGCGCGGATCCGGGCAGTCTCTTTGCTGCCGTCGATCTCGCGGTCGATCTCGCGAATCGGGCAGCTACGCGCGCCTGAGCCGGGCCGAGACAGGGGCCCAATGCACGGTCATCGGGCGCGCAGGCGTTTTGGCCAGAACTTCCTCGCCGACCCCCACTATGCCGCGAAGATCGTCGCCGCGATCGACCCGCGGCCCGGCGACAACGTGGTCGAGATCGGCCCCGGCCTCGGCGCGCTGACGCGATCGCTCATCGAGCGCGCGGGACGCATCTGCGCCATCGAGATCGACCGCGATCTCGGCGCGCGGCTCGCGGCCGACTTCCCACCGGAGAAGCTGACCCTCCACGTCGCCGATGCGCTGGACTTCGACTTTGCAACGCTGGGCCCCGCATTGCGCGTCGTCGGCAACCTGCCCTACAACATCAGCACGCCACTGTTGTTCCGTCTCGCGCAGTATGAGGCGCGATTGCGCGACCTGCACGTGATGCTGCAGCGCGAGGTCGTTGCCCGGATGACCGCGTCACCGGCAACCTCCGATTATGGCCGGCTGTCGGTGATGCTGCAGACGAAGTTCCGTGTGACGCGTCTTTTCACCGTACCGCCGGGCGCGTTCCGGCCGGCACCGAAAATCGATTCCGCAGTGGCCCGGCTCGATCCCCTCGGCGCCTCGAAGCCGCGCCTCGACGACGAGGCGCTGTTCGGGAGGATCGTTGCCGCCGCGTTCGGGCAACGGCGCAAGACGATGCGCAACGCGCTGGCGACGATCTGCGATGCGGCGGCGCTCACCGCGGCGGGCGTGGATCCCGGCGCGCGCGGGGAGACGCTTGCGGTCGCGGATTACGTTCGGCTCGCAAACGCGCTCGCGGCGGGCTAGGAGCCTGTCGGACTTACGTTCACGTATGCGACGGAGGCGCTTTGGCGGTAGTTCGAGGCGTGAGCCCGAAGCCATAGCGGGACTATGGCAAGGGCGAACAACGAAGAAATGCCGCCAAAGCGCCCCGTCCCTCCGGGTTGCGGGTCAAAAAGCGCGTCTGCTGCGTTGCTCGGCTTACGAATATTCCCGATATTCGCTGCGCCTCGCGCCTTGCATCCATCGCTTTTTGACCGGCAACGCATGCGCGAAGGTAAGTCCGACAGGCTCCTAGCCCCACGTGCGATCCGGCCGCAACGCGGGCCGCTCGATTCGCACCGTTTTTCGCCGCGACGTCTCGCCGCGCACAAGCGTGACGGCGCGCACCGGCACGCCGAACGCCTCGGCAAGAAAACGTACGAGCGCCGCATTGGCCTTGCCGTCGCTGGGCGCCGCCGCGAGGCGAATCTTCAGCCTCGCCTGGGCACCCTCACCATGCGTCCCCGCAACCTCGGTGCGCGCCGCGCCCGGCACAACGTGCAGCGTCAGGACGACCGCACCCTCATCCTCGCGCTGCCACCCGGCGCCGGTCATCGCGTCAGCGGAACAGCGTCAGTATCGCGCCTTCGAGCCAACGCATCGGCAACATCAGCACGAGCTGGGCAATCACGATCACGATCAGCGGGGACAGGTCGAGCGTGCCGCCGAGCGGTGGAATGACGCGCCGGATCGGCGCGAGAAAGCGGAACGTCAATGCATTGAGCAACCCCGCCAGCGGACCATCCGGAGCGACCCACGACAGGATCGCCTGGACGATCACGACGATGATCAGGATCCAGATTGCCGCCTTCAGCAACTCGACACAGGCGAGGAGCGCAAAGGTCATCGCGCCTGCCCCCGTGAGCGCTCCGGTGCCCAGCACGAAGAACAGCGCGACGAGCCACGCAAGCTGCGCGAGCCACGCCAGCACGAGCGTCGCCCAATCCAGCCCGCGATAGCCCGGCAGTGCGCGGCGCATCGGCTTCACCGCCCAATCGGTGAGCGCGGTGACTGCCTGTCCGAAGGGATTGCGGAACGGCGCGCGCTGCCATTGCATCATGAAGCGCAGCAGAAACGCGTACGTGAGAAGGCCGAACGCCGTGTCGAGCAGAAAGCGGAGTGCCTGGTCCATGGAGGAAAGTAGGGTCAGACTCGATTCTTCGATAGCGTGTCGTCGGCTGGTGACGGGCGGATGGAAAAATCGAGTCTGACCCTACTTTTCCTTGCCGAGGGCATCGCCCAGCTCGCGCGCGCGGAGCGCCGCGGCCTTGATCGCAGCGACGATCTTCGCCTTCACCGCATCGGCTTCGAGCAACGCCAGCGCCCGCTCCGTCGTGCCACCCTTCGACGTCACCTGCGCGCGCAGGGTCACCGGATCCGCGCTGGACGAGCGGGCGAGCGCCACCGCGCCGTCGAACGTCGCGTAGGCGAGCCTGCGCGCGTCGGCCGCCGTGAAGCCGAGCTCGCGCGCGGCCCCTTCCAGCGCCTCGAGGAAATAGAACACGTATGCCGGGCCGCTGCCCGACACGCCGGTGACGGCGTCGAGCATGGCCTCGTCGCCGACCCAGACAACGTCGCCGGCGGCTTCCAGCACGCCCGCCGCGAGCGCGCGGCCTGCGGCATCCACTGCGCTGGGCGCATAGACACCACTGATGCCTTTGCCGATCAGCGCCGGCATGTTGGGCATGGCGCGCACGATCCGCGCGTGCCCGGAAAGCCAGCGCGCAATGTCGCCGATGCGCGTACCGGCCGCAATCGACAGCACGACCGGCGCCGTGGCCGCAAGATGGGGCACCAGCGCAGCGCATGCGGCACGCATCTGCTGCGGCTTCACGGCGAGCACGACGAGCGTCGCTCCCGCCAGTGCTTCGGGAGACGATTCGGCGAACAGGGCGACGCCGGGAAAGCGTGTCGCGAGCTTGTCGCGCTGCTCGGCCGAAGGCTCGACGATGCGCACGCCCGCCGCGGGCCGGCCGCGCGCGATGAGGCCGCCGACGAGCGCACTCGCCATGTTGCCGCCGCCGATGAAGGTGGTACTCATGGCTGCCCGCTCCTCACCGCTCGCCCCTCGGGCCGAAGAGCGCCCTGCCGATGCGCACCAGCGTCGCCCCTTCCGCAATGGCGGCCTCCAGATCGTCGGACATCCCCATCGACAGCGTGTCGACCGCAAGCCCGTCCTCGCGACATGCGTCGAGGAGCACGCGCAGGACGCGGAACTGGCCCCGTCGGGAAACGGCAAGGAGCGTGGGCTCGGCGATCGTCATCAGCCCGCGCAGCTTCAGCCGGGGCAGTGCCGCCACGACCCGCGCGAGCTCGACCGCCTCTTCCGGCGGCACGCCGCTCTTCGACGCCTCACCGCTGACGTTGACCTGCACGCAGACGTTGAGCGGCGGTAACGACGCCGGGCGGGCCGCCGAAAGTCGTTCGGCGATCTTCGCCCGGTCGACGGTGTGGATCCACGCAAATCGCTGGGCCGCGACCTTCGTCTTGTTGCTCTGCAGCGGCCCGATCAGGTGCCATTCCACGTCAGGCGCCTCGCCGAGGGCGTCCATCTTGGCCACGGCCTCCTGCACGTAGTTCTCGCCGAACGCCCGCTGGCCCAGGGCATGCACCGCCCGGATCGCGTCCGGCGGGAACGTCTTGCTGACCGCCAGCAACCGCACGCTTTCCGGAGCGCGGCCGGCCGCCCGCGCGGCTTGGTCGATGCGCGCCCGCACGTCTTGCCACGCCTTCTCGTAGTGGAACATAATCCAATGACGACGGCATGAGATTGCGCCCTTTGGTACGCGAATTGCATGCGCTGCCGTGTTGGGCCCCGAACGCGGCGCCCGGCCTGCCGAAACGGGAATTATAGATGGACATCACCGAACTCCTGGCTTTCGCGGTCAAGAACAAGGCCTCCGACCTTCACCTGTCGGCCGGCCTGCCGCCGATGATCCGCGTCCATGGCGACATCCGGCGGATCAACCTGCCGCCGATGGAGCACGAGGACGTCCACGCCATGGTGTACGACATCATGAGCGACGCCCAGCGCAAGGCCTACGAGGAAAACCTCGAGTGCGACTTCAGCTTCGCGGTGCCCAACCTGGCACGGTTCCGGGTCAATGCCTTCGTCCAGATGCGTGGCGCCGCCGCGGCGTTCCGGACGATTCCGTCGAAGGTCCTGTCGCTCGAGGAGCTGAACGCCCCGAGGGTGTTCGCCGACATGACCAACCGCCCGCGCGGCCTCATCCTTTGCACCGGGCCGACCGGTTCGGGCAAGTCGACGACGCTGGCGGCGATGGTCAACCACGTGAACGAGGAGATGTACGGCCACATTCTGACGATCGAGGACCCGATCGAGTTCATGCACGAATCGAAGAAGTGCCTGATCAACCAGCGCGAGCTCGGCCCGCACACGCTGTCGTTCCCCAACGCGCTGCGCAGCGCACTGCGCGAGGATCCGGACTACATCCTCGTCGGCGAAATGCGCGACCTCGAGACGATCCGCCTCGCGCTGACGGCTGCGGAAACGGGTCACCTCGTGTTCGCAACGCTGCACACGAGCTCGGCGGCGAAGACGATCGACCGGATCATCGACGTGTTCCCGGCCGCCGAAAAGGACATGGTCCGTGCGATGCTGTCTGAGTCGCTGGTCTCCGTGATCTCGCAGACGCTGCTGAAGACCAAGGACGGGCAGGGGCGAATCGCCGCGCACGAGATCATGATGGGTACACCGGCGATCCGGAACCTGATCCGCGAAAACAAGGTCGCACAGATGTATTCGGCGATTCAGACGAGCCAGGCGGTCGGGATGCAGACCCTCGACCAGTGCCTGGTCGAGATGGTCCGCCGCAACCAGGTGAACGTCGCCGAGGCGCGCAATCGGGCCGTCAACAAGGACCTGTTCATGGGCGCCTGATGCAGGATACCCGCGCGATGGGGCTGCAGCGTTGTACACACGCCCGCCGCGCGCGAGGTCTTGCGGCACGACGCAAAGGATCCGCCTAAGGAGACCTCGGTATGGAACGCGAACGCGCCACCAAGTTCATCCACGAGCTGCTCGAGCTCCTGGTCAAGCAGAAGGGGTCCGACCTCTTCATCACCGCCGGCTTTCCGCCGGCGCTGAAGGTCGACGGCAAGATCCAGCCGGTTTCGAAGACGGCGCTCTCGGCGCAGCACACGATCGAGCTCGTGCGAAGCGTAATGAACGACAAGCAGGCCGCAGAGTTCGAGTCGACGAAGGAATGCAATTTCGCGATCGCGCCGCCGGGCATCGGCCGCTTCCGCACCAACGCGTTCGTGCAGCAGGGCCGGGTCGGGATGGTGCTGCGGACGATCATGACCGAGATTCCGAAGTTCGAGGAGCTGGGGCTGCCGCCGGTGCTGAAGGACATCATCATGTCGAAGCGCGGCATCATGATGTTCATCGGGGCCACCGGCTGTGGCAAGTCGACGTCGATGGCGGCGCTCCTGGGCTACCGCAACGAGAACAGCTACGGCCACATCATCACGATCGAGGACCCGATCGAGTTCGTCCACGAGCATCGTAACTGCATCGTCACGCAGCGCGAAGTAGGTGTGGACACCGACGGCTGGCAGATCGCGCTCAAGAACACGCTGCGCCAGGCACCGGACGTGATCCTGATCGGCGAGGTGCGCGAGCGCGAGACGATGGACTACGCGATCTCGTTCGCGGAGACCGGTCACCTGTGCCTGGCGACGCTGCACGCGAACAGCACCAACCAGGCGCTCGACCGGATCATCAATTTCTTCCCCGAGGAGCGCCGCGCGCAACTGCTGATGGACCTGTCGCTCAATGTCCGCGCGTTTGTCGCGCAGCGGCTGATCCCGCGCCGGGACGGCAGAGGGCGCGTCCCGGGGGTCGAAGTGATGCTGAATTCGCCGCTCGTCTCGGACCTGATCTTCAAGGGCGACGTCTCGGGCATCAAGGACATCATGAAAAAGTCGCGCGAGCTGGGCATGCAGACGTTCGACCAGTCGCTGTTCGACCTCTACGAGGCGGGCCTCATCAGCTACGAGGATGCGCTGCGCAACGCCGACTCGCTCAACGACCTGCGGCTCGAGATCAAGCTGCACGGCAAGGAGGCGAAGAACCGCAACATCTTCTCCGGCATCGGCGGCCTCGACATGGTGCCCGAGAGCACGCAGGGAACGATCTAGGGCCCACACGCAGAGGTGCGGCCGGGGCAGGTCGGCGCAACGAGGCCGACGGTGCGGCGTAAGCGTGCTTCGCAAGGCGCGGAGGCCGAGTGGCGTGGGCGGCGAGCAGGGCCGTGTGCTAGGCTTCTCCGTTTCCGCCGTTTCCGAATGCCGCGATGTCCGGCCTCGACGCCTCGACCCCGATTCCCACGACCATCAAGCTGCATCAGCAATCGCGGGTGCTCGAGATCGCCTTTTCCGACGGCCGCGAGTTCCGCTTGCCCTACGAGCTGCTTCGCGTCTATTCGCCTTCGGCGGAAGTGCGCGGCCATGGCCCCGGCCAGGAAGTCCTGCAGATCGGCAAGCGCGAGGTCGCGATCAAGGAAGTCGAGCCGGTCGGCCACTACGCGATCCGCCCGTCGTTCTCCGACGGCCACGACACCGGCATCTACTCGTGGGATTACCTGTACGACCTCGGCGACCGGCAGGACGAGCTGTGGCAGCGCTACCTCGACCGGATGGCGGCCGCGGGCGCAAGCCGCGATGCCAAGTGACTAGCGACAAGACTCACTTCGGATTCGAGCAGGTCGCCGCCGAAGACAAGGCGCGCCGCGTGCGTGGCGTGTTCGACTCGGTCGCGGGCAAGTACGACCTGATGAACGACCTGATGTCCGCGGGCCTGCATCGGCTGTGGAAGCGCTTCGCCGTCAACGCGAGCGGCGTACACGAAGGCATGCGGGTGCTCGACCTCGCCGGGGGGACGGGTGACCTCGCCCGGCTCTTCGCCGACCGGGTCGGACCGAGCGGCGAAGTCGTGCTCACCGACATCAACGGTGCTATGCTCGCCGGTGGCCGCGACAAGCTGCTGGACGCCGGTCTGAGTGTTCCAGCCGTGCAATGCGATGCCGAGAAGCTGCCTTTTCCCACTGCGCGCTTCGACCGCGTCAGCATCGCATTCGGCTTGCGCAACGTGACGCACAAGGAGGTCGCGCTGGCCGAAATGCGGCGGGTGCTGAAGCCGGGGGGCGTCGCGGCGGTGCTCGAGTTCTCGCGTGTCTGGGAGCCGCTCACCCCGGTCTATGACTGGTACAGTTTCAACGTGATTCCGCGCATCGGCAAGCTCGTCGCCGGCGACGACGCGAGCTACAGGTATTTGGCCGAATCGATCCGGATGCACCCGGATCAGGCGACGCTGAAGAGCATAATGGAGGCGGCAGGATTCGACCGCGTCGACGTCCACAATCTGGCCGCCGGCGTGGTCGCGCTTCACTTGGGCTATGTTTATTGACGGCCGCTGGGCATCGAGCCGCCTGCGGCGTGGAGAGTGACATGAAACGATTCGCTACTGCTGCCATCGCCCTGTCCGCGCTGGCGATTCTCGCGTTCACCGATTCGGCCGACGCCGGGCGTCTTGGCGGCGGCAAGAGCTTCGGCGCCCAGCGCCAGAGCATCGCGCCGCCGGCGCGCGCACCCGCGGCCGCCGCGAATCCCGTGATGCCGGCGCAGCCAGGCGCCGGGATGCCCGCGAAGGCGGCGGCGCCGGCCGCCGCCGCACCGTCCGGTGCCTCGCGCTGGCTCGGGCCCGTCGCCGGCATCGCCGCGGGGCTTGGACTCGCCGCGCTGCTTGCCCATTTCGGATTGCCCGAGGGCTTCGCCAGCGTGTTGCTGATCGGGCTCGTCGTCATCGGCATCGTCATCGTTGCCCGCTGGCTGCTCACGCGACGGGCGGCAACGGGGCCGATGCAGTACGCAGGCGCGTCCGGCGGCTACGCTCCACGGATCGAACCGGTGCTGCCGGGAACACCGCAAAAGGCAGCCCAGGCATTCGACGCCAAACCCTGGCCATCGGATTTCGACGCCGCGGCCTTCGTTCGGCAGGCGAAGCTCCAGTTCAACCGCTTGCAGGCTGCGTATGACGCTGGCGACCGCGCGGCGCTCGCCGATGTATTGACACCCGAGATGATGGCGGAAATCGGGCGCGACCTCGATGCGCGGGGCGCCCATCACGCGACCGAGATCGTCACGCTCGAGGCCGAGGTGCTCGAAGTGGCGACCGAAGCCGGTCGCCACTGGGCGAGCGTCCGCTTCACCGGCCTCGTGCGCGAGGACGGCGCGCCGCAGCCAAAGCCCTTGGACGAAATCTGGAACCTCGCGAAGCCCACCGATGGTTCGTCCGGCTGGCAGCTGGCGGGGATCCGGCAGACCGCCTGACAGGGCGATGCGGCAGCAGCCGCAAGCGCGGTGGGGGTGCATCAATGAGACTTGATCCGGCCGCACTTCCCGGAGCGATCGCCAACCGCGTCCTCGAACGCGAGTCTTGGGCGCGCCAGCGTCTCTCGGTGCACGCCGGCCGCGTCTTCGTGATCGCCGTCGGACCGGTCGCCACCGCGCTTGCCATCGACGCATCGGGAATGGTCGAGTCGACGCCGCTCACCGGGCGCGCTCCCGACCTCACGCTAACGGTGTCGCCGCTCGACCTCCCGGCATTCCTGGCCGAGCCCGCGCGCTGGGACCGCTACGTCGGATGCCGCGGCGATCCGGCGCTGGCCGCGACACTGAAGGAGCTCGCGCACACGCTCCCGTGGTTCGTCGAGCAAGCGTTTGCAAAGGCGCTGGGGCCGATCGTTGGCCAGCGGGTAGCGGATGCCGGGCGGAGGCTCCTAGGGTTCCCCGAGTATGCCGCGCTGCGTATCGGCGACAGCGTGGCGAGCTATGCCGGACACGAGGCAGGGTTGATCGTCCGCGCGGACGAAGCGAGGACATTTGCCGGCGAGGTGGTGGCGCTTTCGGCCCGCGTCGACGCATGCGCCGCCAGGATCGAGGCCCTGGAGCACCGGAGCGTTGCGGACGCGGCACTCAAACTCGCGCCCTGACGCATCGGCCACCGCGGGGGCAACTCCTCGGGAGTGTAGCCGTCGCCGTCTACACGGCGTAATCGAGCACCGCGAAGAAGTGGCAGGTCGTGCCGGCGATCACGAACAGGTGCCAGACGAAATGCGCGTAGCGAAGCCGCGAATCGAGGACGAAGAATACGACGCCTAGCATGTAGGCGAGCCCGCCCCCGCCGAGCAGGAAGAGTCCTTCGACGGCGATCCGCGAAAGCACCGGTTGCGCCGCGAGCGCCACGATCCATCCCATCGCGAGGTACAGGCCGGTGGATAAGATCGGATTGGACACTCGGTCCGTCGCCTTCAGCGCGACGCCTATGGCCGCCAGCGCCCACACCAAGGCGATCAGTGCGCAGCCCCACGGTTCGTCGAGGCCGCCCAGTGCGAATGGCGTGTAACTTCCGGCGATGAACAGGTAAATCGCGCCGTGGTCGATCTTGCGGAACAGGCTTTTCGCCCGCGGATGCGGCAGCGCATGGTAGAGCATCGACGCCGAATAGAGGAGCACCATCGTCGCGGCGAAAATCGTCGCGCCCACGATGTTCACCGTGCTGCCGTGCCGTGCCGCCGCGAGAATGAGGAACGGCACCGCCAAGCCAGCAGCGACCAGTGCCATGCCGTGGCTCGCGCTGTTCGCGAGCTCCTCGCCGAGAGTTTGTGGACGCTCAATCATGGTGGGCCCTTGCCGCTGCCCAAAGCATAGGGCATGCCAGGACGAATGGGGGCGCTTCGGCCGGACCTGGGGTGAACCGAGATGACCTTCATGGTACCGGAGGCGTTTCCCATGGCAGATTGCGTGTGAGGAAGACGTTGAGCAGGTTGTCCTGGAAATTGACGTTGTTGGTGCAAGGACCAGCAAGGGACCGGCAGGAAGCTGTCTTCGCTTTGTGGCGCTATCGGGTCGAACGATTCGCGCGCGAGCAGTGACGGCTTCGTCACGCGCCCGTCGCCCGGCTCGAGCATGATCTCGTTGTAGGCGACACCAGGCACGCAATGGCGGATGTCGTCGGGAACGTACCGCACGGGCATCGGCACTGCCGACACGACACCGGTGACCGTGATCATCGGGAGACCCGCGGGCGCGGGTCAGTGCAACGTCCAAGGAACGCCGCGGCTACATTGCCGCGACGGGCCGGGAAGCGCAAGGCGGCGCCGGCGGCCAATCCCTTACAATCGACCCGATGCGCACCTTGCGCCTCGCCAAGATCTGGTTTGTCTCGCTCAAGTACGGGCTCGACGAGTTCCTGACCGGCCATGAGCGGTTCCGCGCAGTGCGGCCTCTCGCCCGCGCACTCACGTTTTGGCGCGATACGTCCGCGCCCCGCGCTGTCCGGCTGCGCCAGGCCCTCGAGGATCTCGGGCCGATCTTCGTCAAGTTCGGCCAGATGCTCTCGACGCGGCGCGACTTGATCCCGCCCGACATCGCCGACGAGCTGGCCAAACTCCAGGACAGCGTGCCACCGTTTCCGTCCGAGCAGGTCGTGGCGATGCTCTCGCGCGTCTACGAGAAGCCCGTCGACGACGTGTTCCGGTCGTTCGAGCGCACGCCGGTGGCGAGCGCATCGGTGGCACAGGTACACCTGGCCGAGTTGCCCAATGGCACCCCGGTCGCCGTCAAGGTGCTGCGGCCGAATATTTCGCAGGTGATCGGCAAGGACATCTCGCTGCTTCAGGTCGGCGCGATGCTGGTCGAGAAGCTGTGGTCCGACGGCAAGCGCCTGAAACCGCGCGAAGTCGTCGCCGAGTTCGAGAAGACCATTGCCGATGAGCTCGACCTCTCCCGCGAGGCGGCCAACTGTTCGCAGCTCAGGCGCAACTTCCGGCATTCGCCGCTGCTGCTGGTGCCCGAAGTGCACTGGGACTGGAGCGGCAGCGAAGTGATGGTCATGGAGCGGATGTCGGGCATTCCGATTGCGCAGGTCGACCGGCTCGTCGAAGCCGGGGTGGACTTGAAACGTCTGTCGCGCGCCGGTGTCGAGCTCTTCTTCACGCAGGTATTCCGCGACGGCTATTTCCATGCCGACATGCATCCCGGCAACATCTTCGTCGCGACCGACCGCGCGAACTTCGGCAAGTACATCGCCCTCGACTTCGGGATCATGGGCACGCTGTCCGAGCGCGACAAGAGCTACCTCGCGCAGAACTTCCTGGCCTTCTTCCGTCGCGATTACCACCGTGTGGCGACCGCGCACATCGAGTCGGGATGGGTGCCGCCGGAGACGCGCGTCGACGAACTCGAGGCCGAAATCCGTGTCGTACTCGAGCCGGTGTTCGACCGGCCGCTGTCGCAGATCTCGCTCGGCCGCGTGCTGATGCAACTCTTCCGCGCCTCCCGGCGATTCAATGTAGAAATCCAGCCGCAGCTCGTACTCCTGCAGAAGACATTGCTCAACATCGAAGGGCTCGGACGGATGCTCGACCCCGAACTCGACTTGTGGACGACGGCGAAGCCGTTTCTGGAGCGCTGGATGGAAGAGCAGATCGGCCCGTCGGCGCTGCAGCGGCGGCTCATCTCGGAGGCGCCTTATATCGTTGCCGCGCTGCCCGAGTTGCCGCGGCTCTTTCACCAGTGGCTGCTGGCGCGGCCGCCGGCGAGCGACGAGGTGGTCCGCGAGCTCGCGGCGACGCAACGGGCACTCAACCGGCTGCTCGCGCTGATCACGGGACTGCTGATCGCCATCACGGTACTGCTTGTCTGGCGACTGTACTAGGGCCCGGTTGGCGCGACGTCGGAAAGCGAAGGACCGCGTCGAGCGACGCCGTCTGCACACCGGTCTATCGCGCGGCGACGCTGTAGCGCGACAGGGACAGCGTTGGCCGCCCCTTGTCGGCGGCGCGGGCCGCGCGCTTGCTGCCGACGTCCACGAGCGGGGCACGCTTCAGGAACGTGTTCGCCTCGCCCAGCATCAGGCGGACGAGATCCTCCATCGCGGGCTCGCCAAACGCCTCGGAAGGAAACTCGAGTGCCACTGACTCGAGTCGGTCGACGTTGCGCAGCGTAGCTTCCACGATCCGCCGACCATAGTCCGGAACGAAGCGCACCGACGCCATCACCGCCGGCGTGATCGTGAAGACGCCGCGGCGAAGCCCCCGGTCGTCCTGCTCGATCTGATAGTGCGCCTCGAGCTGCGCCGCACGCAGGCGATCGTCGATCGCCGCGGCCGCGCCCGGTGGAACGAGCAGCCGGATCGGTGCCTCCTGTGCCATCCGGTAGAAGAGCTCAACGTGCTCGATCAGCTCGAGTCCCGCATATGTATGCCGGCGGTAGGTGACGAAGCCACGGTCGTACAGGGGCGACGCAATTGCCAGCACGGGCTCGATCACGAACCGGTGCGCGACGACGGGCCGGATCACTTCGAGGTGTCCGAGCGCCTCCTCCAGCCAGCGGAACGAGGCCAGCAGCCGGCGATCGATCTCGCGCAACTCGTCGGCGATCGGACGGGTCGAGGTATTCTGCTCGCGGAGCGCATCTGACTGCGCCCGGAGTTGCTCCAGCAGCGACGGTTTGTTCGGCATGTCTCCCATGGTTCGCGACTTTACCGGTGGCCTCCGGCGATCGCATCTAGCCGAAAGGCCGACGCCGCCGGCGCCGTAGCAGCCCGCCCGTCGGCAGAAGCATATTTCGAGCCCATCGTGCCCGCGGGCAACCGCCTTGGGCAGCGCAGGCGCCATGACCGGCTAGCCCAGCCGATCGTGCCCTTGCGCCCGGGCAGGCTGGAGAAACAAGGTGTTGCGATACAATCCGCAGCACCTTCCGCGCTGCCCCGCCCGCGCATCGCTCGTCCCCCAGGTCCTCCGCCGATGGCGCTCCTCGAGCTCAAGAACGTCACCCGCCGGTTCGGCGCCTTTACCGCAGTCGACGGGGTCAGCCTGTCGATCGAGGCCGGCGAATTCTTTACCTTGCTCGGCCCTTCCGGCTGCGGCAAGACAACGCTGCTGCGAATGATCGCCGGCTTCGACCTTCCCGACGGCGGCACCATCCTGCTCGACGGGCGCGACCTGGCCAATCGCCCGCCCGAGGCGCGCCCGGTCCGCACGGTCTTCCAGAGCTATGCGCTCTTCCCCCACATGACCGTTGAAGGCAACGTCGCGTTCCCGCTCAAGATGGCCGCGACGCCCCCCGCACAGGTGCCGGCCAAGATAGCGGAGGCGCTCTCGGACGTCCGCCTCGAGGGCTTCGGCAAGCGTTATCCGCACGAGCTCTCGGGAGGCCAGAAACAGCGCGTCGCCATCGCCCGCGCCCTGGTAACGCACCCGACCGTGCTGCTGCTGGACGAGCCGCTCGCCGCACTCGACGCGAAGCTGCGCGAGGACATGCAGCTCGAGCTCATCAACCTGCAGAAGGAGGTCGGCATCACGTTCGTTTACGTGACGCACGACCAGACCGAAGCGCTTACGCTCTCGCACCGGATCGCGGTAATGAACAAGGGCCGGGTCGAGCAACTCGACGAGCCGTCGAAGATCTACGGCTTTCCGCGCTCACGGTTCGTCGCCGACTTCATCGGCCACTGCAATCTCCTGTCCGGATCGGTCGGTGCCAGTGCCGGCGGCGTCGTTACCGTCGATGTCGGCGGCCTCGGACCGGTGCGTGTGGCCACCGCCTCCACGCTCGGCACCGGGCGCCCGGCGACCGTCGCGCTGCGACCGGAGAAAATCCACATCGAGGCCACGGCCCCAGCGGACACGCCCGACAACCACTACAGCGGCACCGTGTCCGACCTGCTCTACATGGGTGATGTGACGGTCTACATCGTCGACACACCGGGCGGGCAAAGAATCGAGGCGCTGCGCGCGAATTCGGATTCCGGGCGCGCCCAGTTCTTCGAAGTAGGCGACGCCGTCGAGATGACCTGGCCGGTCGAAGCCGGCCACTTCATCGAGGAATGACGCGATGACGCCGCGCACCTCCGGACGAATGGGCAAATGGCTGGTCGGCGGGCCGCCGCTCCTCTACCTCATTGTTTTCTTCGCCGTCCCGACGCTGATCATGGTGCTGGCATCGTTCCGCACGCCCGGCGAATTCGGCGGCCTCGCACCATTCGTCGACGAGACCGGCCGGCTCGACCTCAACGTCGAGAGCTACGCGCGCTTCTTCACCGAGCCCGTCTATGCGCTGGTGTTCCTGAAGTCGGTCTGGTACGCGCTGCTGACCACGCTGCTGTGCCTCGCCCTCGCGTATCCACTGGCGACATTGATCGCACGCAGCCCGAAGCGCTACCGCGACCTGCTGTTGCTTCTCGTCATCCTGCCCTTCTGGAGCAACTTCCTGATCCGCATCTATGCCTGGATGATCATCCTCGGCCCGCAGGCGGCGCTGGCGCGCGGCGTCAATGGCCTGCTCGCGTGGTTCGGCCACGAGCCGGTGGCCCTTTTGTTCAGCTCTTTTGCGGTGCTGGTGTGCCTCGTCTACGTCCATCTGCCCTTCATGGTGCTGCCGCTGTACGCGAACCTCGAGAAGCACGATCAAGCACTGCTCGACGCCGCGCAGGACCTGGGCGCCGATGCCTGGCAGCGATTCTGGCGGATCACGTTCCCGCTGTCGCTGCCGGGCGTCTATGCCGGCGCGGCGCTGGTATTCATTCCCGCGCTGGGCATCTTCGCGATTCCCGACATTCTCGGCGGTCCCGAGGACACGCTGATCGGCAACGTGATCAAGCAGCAGTTCCTCGAAACCCGCGACTGGCCGTTCGGCAGCGTGCTGTCGATCATGCTCACGGTCGCGGCATTGGTTCTCGCCGGTCTTGCCGCATGGATCGGCCGGCGCAACCTCGGCACCCCATCGAGCACGGAGGACGCCCGTGCGTAGTCGGCGCATCGCCCTCTGGCTCGCGGCGGGGGCCGGGTACGCGTTCCTGTATATCCCCCTCGTCATCGTAATTGTCTACTCGTTCAACGACTCGCGGTTGAACGCCGAGTGGGTTGGCTTCACGCTGGAGTGGTACGACAGGCTCGCCCACAACGACGAGATGCTGGCTGCGGCCGGGAACTCGCTCGCAATCGCGCTCTGCGCCAGCCTCGTCTCGACGGTGCTGGGCACGATGGCCGGCGTGGCGATGTATCGGTACAAGACGCGGCTCCTGCCGATCCTGGTGTTGACCCCGATCGCGATCCCCGAGATCCTGATGGGCGTCTCGCTGCTGATCTTCTTCGTGCTGCTGAACTTCACGCTGGGCCTCGTGTCGGTGGCGCTCGCGCACATCGCGTTTTGCATCGGCTTCGTCGCGATCGTCGTCCGCGCGCGCCTCGCCGGGATGGACGAGAGCCTGACCGAGGCCGCCCGCGATTGCGGGGCGACGCCATGGCAGGCGTTCCGCTACGTGACGCTTCCGCTTATCATGCCGGGCGTGATCGCCGGTGCCCTGATGGCCTTCACACTGTCGATCGACGACTTCGTCATCACCTTCTTCACCGCGGGCGCGGGGACCGTGACGCTCCCGCTGCAGATCTATTCGATGATCAAGATTGCGGTGACCCCCGAAGTGAACGCGGTCTCGACGCTGCTTATGCTGTTGACACTCGTATTGATCGTGATAGCGTCCAAACTTTCGCCGAGCGCGTTGCGTTCGGAACAAGGAGACCCGCGATGAATCGCCTGCTCGCCCTCGCCGCCGTGCTCGTCCTGACCGCGGCCGCCGCCCCGGTGGCCGCGAAGGACCAGCTCCACCTCTACAACTGGAACAACTACATCGCTCCGGAGACGATCAAGCGCTTCGAGGAATTCTGCAAGTGCCAGGTCGTGCAGACCTACTACTCGGACAATGAGGAGCTGCTCGCCAAGCTCGCTGCCGGCGCCAAGGGCTACGACGTCCTGGTGCCGACATCCAATGCGGCGCAGGCGCTGATCAAGGGCGGGCAGTTGAAGCCGATCGACATGGCGCAGCTGCCGAACGTGAAAAACGTCAATCCGATCTATCTCAACACGCCTTTCGACCCCGGCAACAAGTACTCGGTCCCGTACGCGATGTCGCTCACCGTCCTTGGCTATAACGATCAGAAGATCAAGGAGCTCGGGGTTCCGACCGACACATGGGCCGTCATCTTCGATCCGAAGTACCTCGAGAAGCTGAAGGGCCGCATCACCGTGCTCGACAGCTCGAACGAGCTCTTCGCCGCGGCGCTCAAGTATCTCGGCTATTCGGCCAACGACACCGACCCCAAGCACTGGGAAGAGGCGGCCGCCGTCATCAAGAAGGCCAAGCCGTACTGGGCCGCGTTCAACGCGTCGTCGTATATCAAGGAGCTGACCGTCGGCAATATCTGGCTGGTCCACGGCTACTCGAACGACATCTTCCAGGCCAACCTCGACGCGCAGGCGGCCGGGCGGCCGTTCCGCATCCTGCACGGGATGCCCAAGGAGGGCGCAGTGCTCGCCGTCGACAACATGGTGATCCACAAGGCGGCGCCGCGGCCCGATCTCGCGCTCAAGTTCATGAATTTCATGCTGGAGGGGAAGAACTCCGCGGAACTCACGAACCTGATCGGCTCGGGCAATCCGAACACCGACGCGATCAAGTACATCAAGCCCGAGATACTCAAGAACCCGGTGATCTTTCCCGACAAGGCGGTCGAGGGGAAGCTCGAGCAGCTGAAGGACCTCACGGCCGCGCAGCGCCGGCTGCGCAGCAAGCAGTGGACGGAAATCAAGGCCGGCCGCTGAACCCGATGCCCGAGCGCGCGCGCGCGCAACGTCCGCGGAAAGGGTCAGGGCAAGGCCGACCGGCGGCGGCGCCGTCGATCACCGTCGAACGCCTTGTCCCCGCGCGCCGCGACGACTTCCTGCGCTTCTTCGACCACGAGCGCGGCGCAGCCTTCGCCGACAATCCCGCGTGGGCGAAGTGTTACTGCCACTATTACCACGTACCCAAGGAGATCGCATGGGACAGCTTCGATGCGCCGGCCAATCGCACGGCGATGGCGGCGCGCATCGACGCGGCGGAGATGGAGGGGTTCCTCGGTTACGCCGAAGGCCGCGTCGTCGGCTGGCTCAACGCGCAGCCGCTGTCCAAGCTGCCGCATTGCTTCGCGCGCATCGGCATTCCGGCGCCGCCGCAGGACGTGCCGCCACACTGCGCCGCCGCGATCGTCTGCTTCGTCGTCGCGCCGCAGTGGCGGCGACACGGAGTGGCCCGTGAGCTCCTCGCCGCGGCGCTCGCATCGTTCGCAGCGCGCGGCCTTCGCGTCGTCGATGCCTTCCCGTTCAAGTCCGGCGCGAGCACGGCGCCGACCGATCACTACCATGGTCCGCCGGCATTGTTTCTCGCCGCCGGCTTCACCGTCCTGTCGGACCACACGGACGTGACCGTAATGCGCAAGCGGCTCGTCCCGCCGTATTGACGGCCGCGGCCCGCCCGCACCGCGGTCAGGCACGATGTCGTCACCCCCGTCGCGCTCGCTGCTGCCGCATTTCCTCGCCGCTCTTTACGGCCTGGCGATCTTCTACGCGAGCCTGCAACCGTTTGCTCCGTGGATCGCGCCGGCGCCGGACACTCCGTTCTTCCTGTGGGCACCGTGGCCGCCGCGCTTTACGCGTTTCGACGTCATCGCCAATGCTGTCGCCTACGCACCGCTGGGATTCCTGGTCGCGCTGGTGCCCCGCCGTCGGCCTCCGCTCGGACGGCTTGCGGTCGCGATCATCGCCGGCGCGGCGCTGTCGGTCGCCATGGAATCGCTGCAGATGTTTCTGCCGCCACGCGTTGCGAGCATCGTCGATCTCGCGTCGAACACGGCAGGTGCGGCGACCGGCGCCGCGCTCGGCGTCGCGTTCGCGCGTTCCACCGCGGCCAAGCGCGCGGCGGCGTCCGCACGGAACCGGTGGTTCCTTCCGGGTCGGGTCGGCGATCTCGGACTGGCGTTGCTCGCTATCTGGCTCGCAGTGCAGGTCAATCCCGGTATTCCGCTGTTCGCGGTGACGTTCGACCCGATGGCGGAGTTCGACCCGGCCGCTGTCCTCGCGGCGGCTCCGCCGGCGGGCGAGCCTGCGGCCGCCCTCGTCGAAGGGGCACACAGTGCATTTCAGCTGCTGGGGGTCGGGCTGTTCCTGACGTTATTGCTGCGCGAGCGCCGCTTCGTCGGCGGCGCCGTGTTGTTGCTGATCGGATCGGCGCTGCTCGTCAAGGGCATCGCCGCGGCGGTCCTGTTGAAGCCCGCGGCATGGGAGCACTGGCTTTCGCCCGGCGTGTCGACCGGTGTTGCCGCCGGTGCGCTCCTGCTGTTGGCGGCGATCTGGCTGCCGCGGCCGGCGCAGGTCGCGGTCGCGGCCGTCGCGCTCCTGTCGTCGCTGCTCACCGCACTGCTCGCGCCGGATCTGCTGTTCGCACGTGCACCGCTCTCGCTTTTTGCCTGGTCGTACGGCCAATTGCTGAACTTCAACGGTCTCACGCACACCGTGCTACTCGCCTGGCCGGTTGTCGCGAGTGCGTTCCTGTTCGTGCTCGCGGGTCGGCCGAATTGGGGAGATCCGCGATAGACGCCGGCGACCGGATCGCAATGCTTCTGCTATCGTTGCGCGCATGATCCCGCCCGCCGTCGATGACGCGATCGACCTCGCGCGCGTGCGCCGCGCGCTGGTGATCAAGCTCCGCCATCACGGCGACGTTCTCCTCGCCTCGCCGGTGTTCACCGTGCTGAAGCGTGCGGCCCCGCACGCCGACATCGATGCGCTCGTCTACCGCGAGACGGCGCCCATGCTCGAGCGGCATCCGGCAATCGCGCAGCTGCATACGATCGACCGCAGCCTGAAGCAACGCAGCGTGCCGGCGCGAATCGTGGGCGAGTGGCGGCTCTGGCGTACGCTGCGCGCCCGGCACTACGATCTCGTCGTCCATCTCACCGATCACCCGCGCGGCGCCTGGCTCACGCGGCTCGTCGGCGCGCGCTACGGCGTCGCCCCCGAACGCACGCATTACCGTCGCTTCTGGCGGTGGTGCTTCACCCATCGCTACCTGCTGCCGCAGACCACCCCGCGCCACACCGTCGAGGCGGACCTCGATGCGTTGCGGCGCATCGGCGTCTGGCCGGCCGATGAAGACAAGGCGCTGGTGCTCGTGCCTGGCGCCGCCGCCGAAGCGCGCGTCGCTGCGCTCCTCGTCGCGCACGGCCTCGCGCCCCGAGGTTTCCTGCTGATCCATCCCGGCTCGCGGTGGCTGTTCAAGTGCTGGCCCGCGGCGCCGACGGCGGCGCTGCTCGACCGCCTCGCGAACGATGGCTGGCCGATCGTCATGACCGGCGCACCCGATCCGGCGGAAACGCCGCTCGTTCACGCGATCAAGGCCGCGATGCACGCGTCCGTCGTCGATCTCTCGGGGCAACTCACGCTGCCCGAGCTGGGCGTGCTGATCGCCTCGGCGCGCCTCTTCATCGGTTGCGACACGGCGCCGATGCACATGGCCTCGGCGGTGGGCACGCCGGTCGTAGCGTGGTTCGGGCCGAGCGACGAGCGCGTGTGGGGCCCATGGCGCGTGCCGCACCGCGTCGTCGTGTCGACGATGCATCCGTGCCGTCCATGCCACATCAACGGCTGCGGCGGCAGCAACAATTCCGACTGCCTGCTCACGTTGCCGCTCGCGCAGGTGGCAGCCGCGGTCGCCGATCTCCTCGCCGAAACCGCGACCGCCGCGCCGCGATGAAGCTCGGCATCGTGCGCCAGCGCTACACGCCATTCGGCGGCGCAGAGCGCTTCGTCGAGCGGGCGATCGACGCGCTGCTCGCGCGAGGCGTCAAGGTCAGCGTGTACACGCGAGCGTGGCCGCAGGCGCGCAGCGGGCGTATCGAGCCGGTCATCTGCAATCCCTTCTACGTCGGCAGACTCTGGCGCGACGCGAGCTTCGCCGGCGCGGTGCGCACCGCTCTCGCGCAGGACCGCCCCGACATCGTGCAGACGCACGAACGGATCGACGGCTGCGACATCTTCCGCGCGGGCGACGGCGTGCACCGCGTGTGGCTCGAGGAGCGGGTGCGCTCAGGCGGACGCGGCGAGCGGGTGCGGATCGCGATGAACCCGTACCATCGCTATGTTCTGGGAGCCGAGGCGCGCATGTTCGCACAACCCGGCGCTGAAGGCGGTGATCTGCATCTCGCAGATGGTGAAGGAGGACATCCGCGCCCACTTTCACCTGCCGGACGACCGGCTGCACGTCATCTACAACGCTGTCGATCCGAGCGAATTCAGTCCGGCGGTGCGCAAGGATCGCGCGGCAACGCGGACGCGCCTCGGCCTCGCCGACCATCACGTCGTGTTCGTGCTGGTCGGCTCCGGGTACGCGCGCAAGGGAGTGCCGGCGGCGATCCGCGCGCTCGCGCGACTGCCGGCGCATGCCCGTCTCGTCGTCGTGGGCCGCGACAAGGATCCGTCGCATTACGAGTCGCTCGCCCGACGCGCCGGTTTGAGCGGTCGCGTCGTGTTTGCGGGACCGCAGCAGGATCCACGGCCATTTCTGGGGGCTGCCGACGCGTTCGTTCTGCCCACGATCTACGATCCGCTGTCCAATGCAGTGCTCGAGGCGCTCGCGTGCGGGCTGCCGGTAGTCACGAGCCGTCGCTGCGGTGCCGGCGAGCTCGTCGTGGCGCACGGGGCGGGCTGGATCTGCGATGCCGTCGACGACGCCGCATTCGCCGGACACATGGCGCGACTACTCGATGCCGACGAACGCGCCCGCGTCGCGGCGCGCGCGGTCGAGGCCGTGGCACCGCTGACCCCCGAGGCCATGGCGGGGCGCCTGCTCGCGCTCTACGACGCGCTGCTGCGGAATATCGGAACGATACCCGCCGCATGAATGCCGGCGCGTGGCTATTCGCGCGGCAGGTTCTATAATCCGCCGTCCCTTCGCCAGCCGCCTCGCGGCGCCGGGCCGCTCTTGCGGACCGGAAGCCCACCTCCAACCGGTCCCGCATTTCCTCATCGCCATGTGCGGCATCACCGGATATCACTGCAACGATCCCCGGGCACGCGCCGCGCTGCCCGCGATGACGGCCGCGCTCGCGCACCGCGGTCCCGATGCCGACGGCTTTCATTTCGACGGCCCGGTCGGACTCGGCCATCGCCGGCTGTCGGTGATCGACCTCGCGGGCAGCCGGCAGCCGCTCGTCTCCGCCGACGGCGCGATCGCCGTCGTGTTCAATGGCGAGATCTACAACTTCCGCGAACTGCGACGCGAGCTCATCGCTGCCGGCCACGCCTTCGTCACCAACGGCGACGGTGAAGTGCTGGTCCACGGCTGGAAGGCTTGGGGCGCAGGCGTGCTGAACCGCCTCTCCGGGATGTTCGCGTTCGCACTATGGGATCGCACGCGGCACGAGCTGTTCCTCGCCCGCGATCATCTCGGCGTCAAACCGCTCTACTACGCATGGCATGCCGGGGCACTCGTGTTCGGATCGGAGTTGAAGGCGCTGCGGCCGTTTCCGGGTTTGCCGCACGCGCTCGACCTCGACGCGCTTGCGCTCTACCTCGAATGCCAGTACATCCCCGCGCCGCGCAGCGTCTACCAGTCGATCCGCAAGCTGCCGGCGGGCCACTGGCTGTCGCTCGCCGACGGGAAGCTCACGACGGGCGCGTTCTGGCGACCGTCATACGTGCCGAAGCACGATTTAGCGCCCGCTGCGGCCGTCGATGCACTGGACCTCCGCCTCGCGCGCTCGGTCGAGTCGATGCTGGTCGCCGACGTTCCGCTCGGCGCGTTCGTGAGCGGCGGCGTCGATTCCGGAGTCATTGCGGCAATGGCGACGCGGATCTCCGGCCGCGCACTCGACACGTTCAATCTCGGGTTCACCGGTCACGATGTCGGCAGCGAGCACGTGGAGGCGGCACGCGTCGCGCAGCATGTCGGCAGCCGCCACCATTGCCTGATGCTGGCACCCGAAGACGTCTTGCCCGCGCTCGACCGCTGGGTCGACGTCTTCGACGAGCCGTTTGGCGACCAGGCCGCGCTGCCGACGATGCTGCTCGCGCAGTATGCACGGCGCGAGGTGACGGTGGTGCTGACCGGCGAAGGCGCCGACGAGGTCTTCGGCGGCTACTCCAACTACGTGAAACGCCTGCGCGAGGAGCGCATCACGCGCGTGCTGGGCGCGCGCGGGTCGCCTTTGCCGTGGCTGGCGCGCCGGCTCCCGCCACGCCTGGCGCGCGACCGCGTCGTGAAGGCCGCGATGGAACCCCGCTCGCGTCGGTACACGACGATCCCGAATATCTTCGACGCGCTGCTGCGCGGCGAGTATCTCACCGCCGCCTTTCACGCGGCAGGGCGCGCCCGCATCGCCGACAGCGCTGAGGTTTTCTACGCCGAGTGCGATTCGCCGGCGTACCTCGACCACCTGCTCCACATCGATGCCCGGCTCTGGCTGCCCGACGATCTGCTCGCCAAGGTCGACCGGGCGACGATGGCGTTTTCGCTCGAGGCCCGCGTGCCGTATCTGGATCACGACTTCTACGGCTGGTGCGCACGGCTCGCTCCGCCGCTCAAGGTGAACGGCGAAGCGCGCAAGGTGCTGCTAAAGCAATTGGCCGAACGCTACCTGCCGCGCGAGATCGTCCAGCGCGAGAAGCAGGGCTTCATGATGCCGCTCGAGCGCTGGTTCGCGCGCGAGCTCAAGCCGGACATCGCGCAGGCGCTCGGTCCGGCGGGGCTTGCGCGCCGGGGATTGATTCGCCCCGAGGCCATTGCCAAGCTCGTCGGCGAACACGCAGCAGGCAGGAAGAATCATGCGATGCGCCTTTGGGTGCTCTTGATCCTCGAACGCTGGCTCGCGCGCTACGAGCCGGATTTTTCGCTGGGCTGACGATGCGACCGCTGTCCATCGTCCACACGGAAAACTCCTGCGGCTGGGGCGGCCAGGAAATTCGCATCCTCACCGAAGCACGCGGCTTTCTCGACCGCGGCCATCGGGTGAGGCTGGTCGCGCCGAGCGAGGCGCCGATCACACCGGCCGCCGAGCGAATGGGTGTGCCCGTCGTGCGCCTGGACATCCGCAGGAAGCGCCTGCCGAACCTCCTCGCTGCTGCGCCGCTGGCTCACACGCAATCGCCCGGACATCGACGTGCTCAACACGCACAGCTCGACCGACAGCTGGCTCTCGGCGCTGGCCTGCGCAACATTGCGCGACGCGCCGCCGATCGTGCGCACGCGCCACGTCTCTACAACGATCCGCAATCGCCCGACCACGCGCTGGCTCTACGCGCGCGCGACTGCGCACATCGTCACCGCCGGCGAGGCGCTGCGGCGCCAACTCGCGCACGACAACGGCATTGCGCTGGACCACATGACATCGGTTCCCACCGGCATCGACCTCGCGCGTTTCGTTCCCGGCGACGCGACGGCGGCGCGGGCGCGCCTCGGCCTGCCAGAACGGCCCACGCTCGGCATCGTCGCCACGCTGCGCGACTGGAAGGGACACGACATGCTGTTCGAGGTGCTGGCCGGCGACTCCGCGGCGTGGCGTGGCTGGAACGTGATCGTCGTCGGCGACGGTCCCTATCGGCCGGCGCTCGAAAGGCAACTGCAGGCGCTCGCCCTCACCGATCGCGTACGCTTCGCCGGCCAGCAGGACGACGTCGTGCCGTGGCTGCAGGCGCAGGACATTTTCGCACTGCCCTCCTGGGGCGAGGAGGGTGTACCGCAGGCGATCAGGCAGGCGATGGCATGCGGAATTCCCGTCGTTTCAACCACGGTCGGTGCGATCGGCGAGGCGGTCGACGCCGGTGTCACCGGCATCATCGTCGCGCCGCGCGACATCGCGGCGCTCGCCGCCGCGCTTGCGCGCCTTCGCGACGATCCCGCGCTGCGCGCGCGTCTGGGCGCTGCAGGGCGCGAGCGCGCGCTGCGCGACTTCGGCCTCGAACCGATGCTCGACCGGATGGAGGCGGTGTTCCGGGCGGTGCTGGCGGCACGCTGACCATGTGCGGAATCGCCGGCTTTTTCGGAAGGCGCACGGTGGCACCCGCCACGGTGCAGAGAATGATGGCCGCGTTGCGCCAACGCGGACCCGACGCCGAGCACACGCGCTTCTGGACAGCCGATTTCGTGCCGACGTTCGATGCCGCACCGAACGCGCTCTTGCACACGCGGCTGTCGATCATCGATCCGCGCCCCGAGGCCGACCAGCCGATGGGCAACTTGTCGGGTGAGGTCTGGATTTCGTACAACGGCGAGGTCTACGACTGGGCGGCCGACGCCGAGTTGCTCAAGGCCGCCGGCTACCGGTTTCGCACGCGCTCCGACACCGAATTCATCCTGCACGCGTACGAGCATTGGGGCATCGATTTCGTCTCCCGGCTGCGCGGAATGTTCGCGATGGCAATCCTCGACCAGCGCGAGCGTGCCGTCTACGTGATCCGCGATCGGCTTGGATTGAAGCCGGTTGTGTACGCCCATCGCAGCGACGGCTTCGCGTTCGCGTCGACCGTGCGGGCGCTCTTGCCGTGGTTGCCGCGCGACGCGCGCACCATTTCCGCCGCCGGCATCGATGCGTATCTCGCGCATCGGACGATACCTGCGCCGCGGACCATCATCGAAGGCGTGGCCCGGCTGCCGCCGGCGCATTGGCTGCGCTACGATCTTATGACCGGCGCGGTGACCCAGCGGGAGTACTGGCGGCCGGAGCCGTCGGCGGAGCCGTGGCTGCCGACCTTCGACGCGGCGATCCGGATGCGCACGGTCGCCGACCGGCCGCTCGGGCTCTTCCTGTCATCGGGCATCGACTCCAGCGCCATTGCGTGCCGTTTGGCGGCGATGGGCTTCAACCGGTTGCAGAGCTTCACGGCGGCGTTTCCGGGCACGGCCTTCGACGAGTCGGCCGAGGCGCGCGCAAGCGCGGAGCTCCTGGGATTCCCCAATCTGGCCATCGACATCCCGGCGCGCATCGGCGAGGATTTCCCACGCCTCATTGCCGATCTCGACGAGCCGTTCGCCGATCCGTCGAGCGTGCCGACCTGGTATCTGGCCCGAGCCACGACCCAGCACGTGAAGGTCGTGCTCGGCGGCGATGGCGGCGACGAGCTGTTCGGCGGCTACAAGCGCTACGCCAAGCATCTGCGCACGCGCTGGCGCCGCGGCATCGTGCTCCCGTGGCTCGCCGCGCCGCCGGCAATCGGCGGGCGCGGCTGGCAGCGAATCGTCGAGGAACTGCGTCTCGATTGGCGTTCGGCCTATGCGCTGCGCTTTTCGGGCTTCACGCCGGGCGAGCGCGCGTACTTCGCGCCCGACGCCGCACCGCCCGCGCACTACTGGCGACTGCCGGACAGCGGGCGCGCCGATCTGCCGACGCTGCTCGAGATCGACCGGCTGAACTACCTGCCCGATTACATCCTGCGCAAGGCCGACCTCTGCACGATGGCGCATGGACTGGAAATGCGTGCGCCGTTCCTCGACCATCGCTTCGTCGGCGCAGTCATGGGCCTGCCTGCGGCAACGCGCTTCACCACGCCGCCGCGCAGGCTACTGGCGCCGGCGATGGCGGCACTGGGCACCCTCGGTCCTTTCGCGCGCAAGAAACGCGGCTTCAATCCGCCGCTCGCCGGATGGCTCGCGGGCGATCTGGCACCGCGTCTCGCGGGACTCGGGGAGCGGCTCGACGACGAGAGCGCCGGCCTGTTGTCAGCAGACCGCATCGATGCGTTCGTCGCCGCGTGGCGCCATCGAATGCCCGGGCTCGCCGAGCAGGTGCTGCAGCTCGTCATCCTCGACGAATCGGTCGCGCAGCTCGCGGCCCTGGCCGTGCGGGAGTGATATTCGGAGAGCCGCGTCGCCTTCTCCGCCGGGCGCCGAGACGATATACTTGCCAGGGGGAGTTGCCGCTTTCGTTCTTCCCTGCGCCGTTTGGACGCTCCGGCACGTGCCGACCGCCATTCAGCGACAGCGTTGTCGCGCCGAAGGTCATGCTGGATTTTCCGTTGCTGCTTCTCGCTGCCACGATCTCCGCCTACTGGCTTGGCGTGGGGGTGATGATCGTCCGCGTGAGGCGGGCAACGCGGCGAAGCGGCGACCTCGCATCCGAGCAGCGGGTCGAGCGCTTACGAGAACGGCCCGGAATCATGTGGATGATCTGGGTACCGCTGGTCGCTGCCTGGATCGCGCTGCCGTATCTGGCGCTCACGAAGACGGCAGGGATCGTCGCCCTTCCCGCTTTTGCGACGTACGACGGTGCCTACGCAATGCTTCGCTCCGCGGCGGCATTGCTCGCGCTCGCGTGCCTGGCGGCAACGATCTGGTGCTGGCTGCGAATGGGCAGGAACTGGCGCATGGACGTAAGCGTTGCGACAAAGACCGAGCTCATCACCGACGGACCGTTCCGCCGCATTCGCCATCCGATCTACGCGTTCTCGATCCTCCTCATGCTGTGTTCGGTCGCGATCGTGCCAACGGTCCCGATGCTCTTCGTCGCGGCCGTGCACATCGTACTGATGAACCTGAAGGCGCGGAATGAAGAGCGGCACCTGCGGACCTCCCACGGCGAAGCCTATGAACGCTACGCACGACGGACCGGTCGCTTCTTTCCGCATTTCGGCTCGTAGGGTCGATGCGCGACGCGGCAAGCGCCACGCCGGAAGGACGGGTGCTCACGCCCCGCACCTGCATGCGATGCCTGCACGCCGGTGAGCTGTTGACGGTGATCGCGGCGCTGTTCGGCCTGGCGTTGCCGATGCAGACGGCGGCAGAGCCCGGGGTAGCCTCGGCCGCCTCGGTCGCTGCTCCACTCGACAAAGCCCTCGTGGCGAGGATCTTGACGCTCGATCCGGAGCGGATATCGGAACGCGACGTCCGCGAGGTGCTGTCGCGCGCCCCCGCCCCACGGATCATCGTGTTGTCAGGCAGCGTCGCGATTGTCACGATGGAGCCTTTCGCGCAGTTCCTGGTCGCGATGGGATATCCGGAAGAACGGATCCGCAATCCGCGCGATGGCAGCTTCGCTTACAGCAGCTACGGCAGCAGTACGGTACTGGCGGGCGAGCTCGCGTGGCACTACGAGCGCGACGGCATGGTGCCTCTGCTGATCGGCCACAGCCAGGGGGGGATGCTGGCGCTCAAGACGCTGCATGAACTCTCCGGCGCATTCGGCGATACGATTCCGGTCGTCGACCCGCGGACCGGTGAAACGCTGCCGCGATCGACCATCGTCGACCCGTCCGACGGCACCGTGCGGCCGGTCGTCGGGCTCCGGGTTCCGTACGCCGCCGCACTGGCAACAGGGAAGCTGCCGCGGCTCCTGCTTGGCCAATGGACGATGCTCGCCAAGCTGCGCGACGTGCCGGACACTGTCGGCGAATTCACGGGCTTCGTCATCGAGTGGGATCCGATTGCCGGCACGTTCCCGGGCGCCGAGCCGTACGCGGCGTCGGGCACGGCGGTCGTACGCAACGTGACGCTGCCGGCGAGCTACAGCCACATCGGCCTTCCCCGCACGGAGCACCTTGCCACGCACCCGGTGACGCGGGCGTGGATCGAGGCCTACGCGCCTCACGCCGACGCCGTCGTGCCGCCCGGGGATGTGGAGCTCGACAACACGAATATTCTGCATGCGGCCGATATCTGGCATTCGGTCAAGAAGCATTGGTGCCTCGAGGCGCAAAGGCTCGCCCGCGCACAGGCCGATCGGTAGGAGTCCGTGCCGGGTCGCCTTCGGACATGAAAGGCAAGCTCAACCTGTTCCAGGCGACGATGCTGCGCTGGCGCGATCTCCATCCGTACAACGCCGTGCACGTCGTACGCGTCGAAGGTCCGCTCGACAGCGCCCGGCTTGAACGCGATATCGACGCGGTCCTGGCAGCGCACGGCCTGACCGGATTCGCTCTCGATGCCGCGCGTCGGCGTTTCGAGTACACGGGCGGAGTGCCGCACGCAGTACTGCGTATCGTCACCGGCGGGTCGGAGCCGGCAGGCGCGCTGGAAACCGAAGTCGAGCGCGAGCTCAACGCGCCGTTCCCGCGCGAAGGCCGCTTCGACCCGTTTCGGTTCTTCGCGCTTCCATCGGGCGCGTCGTTTCATCTCGGCCTCGCCTACGACCACGTGATCGCGGGCGGCGATTCGATCGTCCGCCTGCTGAAGTGCATCGTCGATCGCCATGCCGGCGAACCGGGGACGATGGCGGCGCAAACCCTCGATCTCTATCCCCCGACCTACGGGCGCCTGTTCCTGCGCAACGCCGTTGCGATACTGCGTGGGTTGCCCGCGATACGCACGATGGCCGCAAGCTGCCGACGATCGCTGCGGCCGCGCTACCCGCGCGGAACGGATCCACACAACGGGTTCGCGTCGTTCCGCGTCGATGTCGCGGGGCACGCGGCGCTCGCAGGTGTTGCAAAGGCCTGGGGTGTCACGCGCAACGATCTCCTGATGGCGACGCTGCTGGAGGCGCAGGCACCGGTCGCCGGCGAAGCGCGCCATGCGGAGCGCCGCCGCGAGCTCTCGGTAGCGTCGATCGTCGACATCCACCGCGACTTCGCGCTCGCCGCAACGGCGACGTTCGGCCCGTTCCTCGCCTCGTTCCGCATTTCCCACCCGGTCCCAATCGGCATACCGTTGCGGCAGCTTGCCCTGGATATCCACACCGAGACGGCCCGGATCAGGCAAGAGAAGCTGTATCTGCAAACGCTGCTCGGGATCGCCGGCAGCGGCGTGATGTGGCGTTTCCTGTCGCCGGAGCGTCGTTCCCGCCTCCATGCCAAGAGTTATCCCGTCTCGGTCGGGATCTCGCCGCTCGACGTCGATCGATTGTGGAGCGAGGGGGGCGCGGCGACGTCGGCACCCGAATATCTGCGGGCCTCTCCCACGGGGCCACTCGCGCCACTGGTCGTCGCCGTCACAACCGCCGAAAAGGCGCTCCTCCTCGGGTTCTCGTACCGGACGGCCGCGTATACGCGGGCCGACATCGCTAGAATGGGCGCCGATATTGTGCACCGCATCGCGAACCTCCACGCATGAAATGGCATCAGACAAGCCTCGCCCTGCTGCTAGCGGCAGCCGTCGCGGCCGGTGGCAGCGGCTGTGCGACCCGTCCACCTGTCGCGTCGGAGGCTGCGTCCACGCCGCCCGCGCCCGGCGCCGTGCTGCGTGCGCTGCCGCACAATCCCGCACTCGATGCGCGGATCCTCGCCCTCGATCCCGAGCGGATCAGCGACGACGACGTGCGAAACACGCTGGCCAAGGGTCCCGCGCCGCGGATCGTGCTCCTGCACGGCGGGGTTTTCCCGGTGTATCTGGCGATGGAGTCGTTCGGTCGATTCCTGACGGGGATGGGGTATCCCGAGGAAAAGATCCGGGATCCGCGGGACGGCAGCTGGTCGCTGAGCCCGTACGAAAGCAGTACGGTGGTCGCGGGGCTCATCGCCTGGTACTACGAGCACGAAGGCGTGCGCCCGATGATGGTCGGCCACAGCCAGGGAGGCATCCAGGCCGTAAAAGTCCTGCACGAGCTCGCCGGCGCGTTCGGCGACGAGCTACACGCGATCGATCCGTACACGGAGGTGCCCGATGCGCCGACGACCATCGTCGACCCGCTGACCGGACGCGTGCGGCCGGTCGTCGGCGTCTCGGTTTCCTACGTCGCGGTCGTCGGCACCGGCGGCTGGGCGTTGGCGCTGCCGAATCACTGGAACGTTCTCGGCCGGGTCCGCACGATTCCGGACACGGTCGCCGAATTCACCGGCTATCGGATCGCGCTCGACCTGTTCGCATGGGATGGACCCTGGCTCGAGGAATTGAAGACCTTTCACGCCAACGGCAAGGCGGTCGTCCGCAACGTGACGCTCCCGGCCGGGTATTCGCACGTGCTGGTGCCGATTACCGCCGGTCTCGCCGAAACAGCGGAAATGCGGGATTGGATCAATGCCTTCGATCCCGCGGATGAAAGGGAAGAGTCAGCCGGGCCGGGACGCGACACGGCCAACTTCCTTTTCGCCGCCGGGGTCTGGCACAGCATCAAGAGGCACTGGGCGCTCGAGGCGCAGCGGCTCATCCGCGCACGCGCGGCCGCGGTAGGTCCACGGTGACGCACGGGTTAAAATAGCAGTTTTGCCCGCCGTGGCGGCGGGCCCATCCTCGAAGCGAAGCTGGGACCCTCACGATGTCAGGCGCCTTGACCGGAAAAGTCGCGCTCGTCACCGGCGCGGCGCGCGGGATCGGCCGCGCGATCGCGTTGAAGCTCGCGGCGGAAGGATCCGACGTCGCTGCCAACTACTACAACAGCGCCGACGAAGCGGCGGCGCTTTGCGCCGAGATCCGCGCGTTGGGGCGGCGCGCCGTGCCGATTCAGGCGAGCGTCGGGGTTCCGGACAGCGTCGACGAGCTGTTCGGCGAGTTCCGCAAGCACTTCGACCGCGTCGACATTCGTGGTGAGCAACGCCGCGTCGGGCGTGCTGAAGCCGGCGACGGAAATGACGCTGAAGCATTGGCGGTGGTGCCTAGAAACCAACGCGCTCGCATTGAACCTGCTCGCCCAGCGCAGCCTCGATCTGATGCCGGTCGGTGGACGCATCATCGCGCTCTCCAGCCTCGGCGCGTCGCGAGCGATGCCCGGATACGGCTTCATCGGCGCATCGAAGGCGGCGCTCGAGGCGCTCGCGCGCGCGCTCGCGCAGGAACTCGGGCCGCGCGGGATCCGCGTCAATGTCGTCAGCGCCGGCGTCGTGGATACCGATGCCCTCGCCTATTTTCCCAACCGCGACGAATTGCTCGCGGACTACGCCCGCCGCACGCCGGCCGGCCCGGTGCTGACCCCGGAGGATGTCGCCGGCGCGGTCTACCTTCTCTGCCTTCCCGAAGCCGCGATGATCAACGGGCACACGCTGATCGTCGACGGCGGCTTTGCGATCTCGGGCTGACCCGTACATGAAACTCGATCCCGGCATCGCGGGCAAGGTCGCGATCGTGACCGGCGGCAGCCGCGGCATCGGCCGCGCGATCGTCGAGCTCCTCGCCGCCGAGGGCGCCGACGTCACGTTCTTCTTTCGCGGCAACGCGGCGGCTGCCGCCGCAGTCGTCGCGGCCGGCCGTGGCGCGGGTACGAAGATCAGCGCGGAGCAGGTGGACGTCCGCGACTCGCAAGCGTGCGCAGCAGCGGTCGAGCATGTCGCCGAGCGCTGCGGTCGCATCGACATTCTTGTCAACAATGCCGGGGTGATCCGCGACAACCCGCTTGCCGCCTTCGATGACGATGACGTCGCCGCCGTGCTCGACACCAACGTTACCGGCGTCTTCAACGTCACGCGCGCCGTCGCGCCGCACATGATTTCACGGCGCGCAGGACGGATCGTCAACGTGAGCTCGGTCGCCGGAGAAAAGGGCGGGCGCGGCCAGACCAATTACGCGGCGAGCAAGGGGGCGATCAACGCATTCACGCGCGCGCTCGCGGTCGAGCTGGCGCCGCGCAGGATCAACGTGAACTGTGTGGCGCCCGGCGTGATCGAGACCGAGATGTCGGCCGCGGTTCGCGACATGGCGGGCGATGAGGTGATGTCGCGCATTCTTCTCAAGCGGTACGGCACGGCAGAGGAAGTTGCCCACGCGGTATGGTTTCTCGTCTCGGCGTATGCAAACTACGTGACCGGGCAGGTGTTCGCGGTCGATGGCGGATTCAAGATGGAGTGACAAGCATGGCGCAAACGGAAATAAGCAAGGAAGAAATCAACGCGGTCTTCCCGACCGTGGCCAAGACCATGGCCGACGCGCTCGGCTGCGACCTCGCCGAGGTCAAACCCGACGCCTCGCTGATCGAGGATCTTGGCGCGGAGTCGATCGATTTCCTCGACATGGTGTTCCGCCTCGAGCGGGCGTTCAAGATCAAGATCCCGCGCGGGAAGATCGTCGAGAACGCGCGCGGCACGCTCTCCGAGGCGGAGTTCGAGCAGAAAGGCCTCGTGACCGACGTCGGCCTCGCGCAGCTGAAAGCGTACCTGTCCGAGGTGCCGGCCGAGCGCTTTCGGGCGCCGATGAAAGTCAAGGACATTCCCCGGCTGTTCACCCCCGAGACGTTCTGCAAGCTCGTGATCGCGGCGCAGCGCGAAGCCGCGGCGGCCGGCTGAGGTGGTCGGCTCGCGCGGCGGTTCGGGCATGGATGATCACTTCGCGGCGTTCTCGTTCGTCGATCGCATCACGGAACTCACTCCGGGTGTGCGAGCACGTGGCCGGTACGCCGTGCCCGCCGGCCTCGCGACGTTCTCGCCGTGTCTGGTCGCCGAGGCCGTCGGGCAACTCGGCGCCTGGGTTGCGATGGCGCAGCTTGCGTTTCGCCGGCGCCCGGTCGCGGCGCTCGCCCACGAGACCCGGTTCCTGCGCGACGTTGTCCCCGGCGACGCGCTCGATCTCGCGGTCGAGATCGACAGCTGCGACGACGAGGTGCTCGCCTACCACGGTTGGGCGGAGGTCGCGGGAATACGCGTGATCGAGCTCAACGACTGCCTTGGTCCGATGCTTCCTGTCGCCGAGTTCGACGCGCCCGAGGCGCTCTCCGCGCGGTTCGATTTGCTGCGCGGGAAGGGGGCCGTGCCGGGGCATTTTCGGGGCGTCGAAGCCCCACGCGTTGTGCCGCAGCACACCGACGTGGGTGAAGCGGCCACGGCGCTGCTGTATGTGCCCGCGGCGGCACCGTTTTTCAACGACCATTTCCCGCGGCGCCCGGTGTTCCCCGCGACGCTGCTGTTGAACGAGCAGATCCGGCTCGCGCTTTCGCTTGCCGGGGCAGGGCCCCATTGGCCGGCCGGAACGACGCTCGCGCCACTGCGCATGACGAACGTCAAGGTGCGCTCGTTCACGCCGCCGGGACAGGTGCTGGAAATCGTTGCGGAGCTGGCGGCACCGGTCGCCGGCACGGCCGTCGGCACGCTGTCGGCGCGCGCCGACGGCAAGGTGGTGGCTACCTCGCGCGTGGAAATCGGACTGCAAGGATTGCTGCAATGACCGAACGCCGACGTGTCGCGATCACGGGCATCGGCCTCGTCACGCCGGTCGGTAACGACGTCGCATCGACCTGGGATGCGCTGCTCGCGGGCCGGAGCGGCGGCCACGAGATCAGCCTGTTCGACGCGAGCGGCTTTTCCGTGCACATCGCGGCGGAGGTCAAGAATTTCGGTGACGATGCGATCGGCGATCGCAAGCTCGTCAAGCTCACCACACGTCCGCACCGGTTCGCGCTGGCCGCAGCCGAACAGGCATTCGTCGATGCGGGGATCAGGCCGACTGCGGACACGGCGACGCGCTGGGGCTGTGCCGTGGGCGCGGGAATGATGACGTCAGAATTCGTTGACCTGGTCGCGACGCACGACCACAGCGGTGCCGCCGGCGAGCTCGATGCAATGCGGCTGCTTACCGACGCCGCCGCCAACGATCCGCTGGTGTTCTGCCGCAGCCAGGCCACCGCAGGCATTGCGCTGTTGACGCGCCGCTATGGCATCGAGGGCTACGCCACGTCGGTGCATACGGCGTGCGCGTCGGGAGGGCAGGCCATCGGGACCGCGCTCAAAGTGATCCGGCGCGGTGCCGCCGATCGCGTGCTTGCGGGCGGGTTCGACTCGATGGTGAGTCCAGTAGGTCTCGCGGGGTTCTGCCTCCTTTCGGCGCTGTCGCCGGACAACGCAACGCCGCAACGCGCGAGCCGCCCGTTCGACGCGACGCGCAACGGCTTTCTGCTAGGCGAAGGCGCCGGTTTCGTCGTGCTCGAGGAATGGGAGGCGGCGCGGCGGCGCGGGGCACGGATCTATGCCGAGCTCGCGGGCGACGGCAATTCGTTGTCGAGCTACCGGATCACCGACTCACCCCCCGATGGCGACGGGCCGATCCAGGCGATGCGCGCGGCGCTTGCCGATGCCGGCGCGGCAACCACCGATGTCGACTATCTCAACGCGCACGGAACGTCGACGCCGATGAACGACCGGAGCGAGTCTGCGGCCATGCGCGTCGTGTTTGGCGACGACCTCGACCGCGTCAACGTCAGCTCGACCAAGAGCACGATGGGGCACCTGATCGCGGCGGCCGGGGCCGTCGAGGTCGTCATCTGCGCGCTCGCGATCGACCGCGACGAGATCCCGGTCAACGCGAACTTCGTCGAGCGTGACCCGGATTGCGACCTCAATCTCGTCACGGGCACGCCGCGACGACAGCGCATTCGCGTTGCGATGTCGAACTCGTTCGGTTTCGGCGGCTCGAACAGCAGCGTCGTGCTCCGCCATCCGGCTGCCGTCGACGGTGGCCGTTGACGCCCCACGGGTAAGCGCATCGTGGCCAAGCCCCGCATCGTCGTGACCGGCACCGGCGCCGTCTGCGCCACAGGCATGCATCCGGACGGGATCTTCGGCGCCGCACGCGACGGTCGCGTGGCGATCGGGCCGATCCAGCAATGGGATACGGCAGGCTGGCCCTGTCGCGTCGCCGGCGAGATCGCCGATTTCAATCCGCGCGCACTGGTCGAGGACCGCAAGCTGCACAAGTTGATCCGCCGCACCGACCTCCTCGGGCTCTACGCAGCGGACCGCGCGCTCGACGCATCGGGGTTGATTGCGTGCCGCGATGCGCAGGATGCGGCCGCCGCCGCGCTCTACAGCGACCGCACCGGCGTATACGTCGGATCGGGCGGCGGCAACTACCAGAGCCAGTACGACTATTTTCCGCTGCTGACCACGGCCAACGACGATCTGCCGACCTTCGGTCGCGAGCTGCCCAACGTGGTCAATCCGATGTGGCTCCTGCGGACGCTGCCGAACAACGTTCTCGGCCACATCGGCATCCGGCACGGACTGAAGGGCCCGAACGCCTGCATCACGAATCACGGCGTCGGCGGCATGCTCGCCGTCATCGAGGCGGTCGAAGCGTTGCGCAACGGCGAGGCCGAGCGCGCCGTAGCGGTGGGCCACGACGCACCGATCGAACCGCAGATGGTGCTCTACTACCACCGGCTCGGGCTCCTGGCGTCGCGCGAGCTCCTGCCGTTCGACGCGCGTCGCGAGGGCAGCCTGTTCGGCGAGGGCGCGGGTGCGCTCGTGGTGGAAACGCAAGCGTCCGCGCGCCAGCGCAACGCCACGGTGCTGGGCGAAGTGCTGGGCAGCGGCTACGCCTGCGAGGCGCAAGGGTTGGTCGCGATACGCGAGGATGGCGACGGGCTCGCCCGCGCGATCGCCGAGGCGCTCGCCAACGCCGAACTTCGACCCGCAGAGGTCGGGATGATCGTCGCGCATGGCAACGGCACGCGGCAGTCCGATGCGTCGGAGGTCGTGGCCATCCGCAAGGTGTTCGGCGCGGCGCCCCCGCCCGTAACGGCGTTCAAGTGGTCGTTCGGGCACCTGATCGCTGCAGCGGGCATCGTCGAGACGACGCTCGCGCTTTCGGCGCTGCGGCAACGCTGCGTGCCGGGGATCGCGACGTTGTCGCGGCTCGATCCCGAATGCGCGGGGCTGCCCGTTTCAGCGCAGCCGCAGGCGCCGCGCAGCGACGTGGGGCTGATCCTGTGCCGCGGATTCGCGGGCACCAACGCCGCGTTGCTGGTCCGCGCCGCGTAGAACGCCCCCGCACATGGCGGACGCCGTTTTGTCCGATCGCTGCGGCATCGACACCGTCGACATAGCGCGGATCGAGCGCTTGCTCGCCGAAACACCGGCGGACGGCCTGCTGCAGATCTTCTCGCCGCAGGAACTCGCCGACGCCGGTGAGGGGCGCGGCCGCGCGGCGAGCCTCGCGGCGCGGTTTGCGGCGAAGGAGGCCTGCGTCAAGCTGTTTCCGCGCGAAGTCGCATTGGGCCAGATCGAACCTCCGGATTTCTCCGTTGCGCGCGACGACTACGGCGCGCCGCAGATCGTGTGCACGCCGAAGGCGGCGGCATTGCTCGGCCGCCACCGCATCGACCGCATCGCGCTGTCGTTGACGCACGAAGGCAGCAACGCGTCCGCAATCGCGCTGGCCCAGCCGATGGTGAGCGTCATCCCACTGGCAGGCTGGTTGCTATACCACGTATTGCCGCTGCGCCGCGATGTGATCCTGGCGAACCTGCGCCGTGTTTTCGGTGCCACGACCTCGGAAGCCGAGATCGTGCGCCTGGCCCAGGCGCATTACGGGCATCTGTGGCGCCTCGCTCTCGAGTTCATTCGCTTCCGGTGGATGAGCACGTCACGCAAGGCGGCGCTGGTACGCGTCGAAAATGTCGACGCCCTGGTCGCCGTGCACGCGCAGGGCAAGGGCGTCCTCGTGCTGACCGGGCACTTCGGCAACTGGGAGGTCGCGACAATCGCCGGGATCGGCAACTACCCGGGGTTGCGCGGACGATTCCATTTCGTGCGCCGCGCGATCAAACCGCGCTGGCTCGACACGCTCGTTACGCGGCGCTTTAATCGTGCCGGGTTCGGCGTGCTGCCGAAACGCGGATCGCTCGATGCGATCCTCGAGCGGCTCGCGGCCGGCGACATGATCGTCTTCCCGTTCGACCAGCACGCGCGACCGCCCGATGGCATCGAGGTCGAGTTCTTCGGCCACCCGGCGTGGACGTTCAAGAGCCTCGCGATCATCGCGCTCGCCACCGGCGCGCCGGTCGTCCCGGCCGCGAGCTGGCGTGAAGACGGCGGGCGGCATGTGCTGCGCTTCGAGGCGCCGCTCCCGCCGATCGAGTGCGCCGACACAGGCGAGGCGATCCGCCGTAACACCCGCGCCTATAATGAAGCCCTGGAGCGGTTGATCCTGCGGCGGCCGGAACAGTGGTACTGGGTACATCGCCGCTGGAAAATAGTCGCGCCGCGGAAGCCGGGCAACGCCGCATCGCGCGACGATGACGATCGGATACAGCCGTAACGCGGCGGGCCCGCCGAACCGGGCGCGCCACGCGTAACTCTCTTGCCGAATGCCCGAAAGTAACTCTCTCGCCGAATGCCCGAAATCCTAGCGAGCGCGCTCGCTCCCAAATTCCTGTTCCTGTACGCGTATGCCGCAGCGGCGATGTACGTGCATTTTCGCGGCCGCGTCCGCCATGGGTTCTTCCGCCAGTTGACCGACCACTCGACGCTGACGGCGCCCTACAACGTGCTGATGTACGCGTTCTCCGCCGTCCCGAACCGGCCGTACGTGGATCTCAAGCGGTTCCCCGAACTGGCACCATTGACGCAAGAGTGGCGGACGATCCGCGACGAGGCGCGCACGCTCTTCGACGAGGGCCACATCCGCGCGGCGGCGAAGCACAACGACATCGGATTCCATTCGTTCTTCCAATCGGGCTGGAAGCGTTTCTACGTGAAATGGTACGACGCACCGCTGCCGTCGGCGATCGCGCTATGCCCGAAAACCGTGGCGCTGGTACAGTCGATCCCCATGGTCAATGCGGCGATGTTCGCGCTTCTCCCGGCGGGCGCGAACCTCGGCCCGCACCGGGACCCGTTTGCCGGATCGCTGCGCTATCATCTGGGGCTCGACACCCCGAACTCGCCTGCGTGCCGCATCTTCGTCGATGGCGAGCCCTACACCTGGCGCGACGGCGAGGCGGTGATGTTCGACGAGACATTCATCCACACGGCCGAGAACCGGACCGACACACCAAGGGTGATCCTGTTTTGCGACGTCGAGCGGCCGCTCGCCAACCGGACCATCGCCGCCGTCAATCGCTGGTTCCGCAATACGGTGCTCCGGGCGAGCCAGACGGCGAACGTCGAAGGCGAGAAGGTTGGGCTCGTCAACCGTATCTTCACGATCGTCTACGAGGCGCGGCTCGTCGGCAAGCGGATCAAGGTCCGCAACCGGCTTGCGTACTACACGCTGAAGTGGCTGCTGATCGGCGGCTTCTTTTACCTGGTCTTCGTCGCGCTCTGAACACTCCAGGGCTCGCGCCGCGGCCTCCGATCCGCCCGTAAAGACCGCAACGCCGAAGCGTCGGCCGCTGGCGCTGACTACTCCTCCTGGAACTGCCGTGAATGCAGACGCGCGTACACGCCGGCGCGTTCCAGCAGCTCGCCGTGCGTGCCCTGCTCGACGATGCGCCCCCCATCGAGTACGACGATACGATCGCAGTGCTCGATCGTCGAGAGCCTGTGCGCGATCACGATCGTCGTCCGCCCACGCATCAGCACCTTGAGGGCGGCCTGGATCAACCGTTCGGATTCGTTGTCGAGGGCGGAGGTCGCCTCGTCGAGAATCAGGATCGGAGCGTCCTTGAGGATCGCCCGGGCGATGGCGATGCGCTGGCGCTGGCCACCGGAGAGCCGGATCCCGCGCTCGCCGACGACGGTGTCGAAACCGTTCGGCTGCGCGCGAATGAATTCGAGCGCGTTCGCTGCCGCCGCCGCGCGTTCGACCTCCTCGCGCGACGCGCCCGCCATCGTACCGTAGGCGATGTTGGCTGCGATCGTATCGTTGAACAGCACGATTTCTTGGCTCACCAGCGCGATCTGGCGGCGCAGGTCCGACAACCGGATCGCCGTCAGGTCCTGATTGTCGAGCAGCACCCGACCCTCGGAGGGTGTATAGAAGCGCGGAATGAGGTTGACGAGGGTCGTCTTGCCGCCGCCCGACGGACCCACCAGCGCCACCGATTCGCCCGGAGCTATCGTGAGGTCGACGCCGGCGAGCGCCGGCGGCGCGCCGGGGCCGTAGCGCTTGGTGACGCCCTCGAGTCGAACTCCGCCGCGGGCACGGTCGAGTGTAACGTCGCCGGTGTCGATTTCGGACGTTTCGTCGATCAGCGCGAACACGCTTTCGGCTGCAGTCAGACCGCGCTGAATCGTACCGGTGACGTTGGACAGCGTCTTCAGCTGGTTGAGCAGGTGCAGCAGCGCGAAGATGTAAACGACGAAATCTCCGGCGCCGTAGTTACCCCCGGCGCTTTGACGAATCGCCATCCACAGGATCACACCAACGGCGATCGACACGATGATCTGGTTGATCGGCGTACCGAGCGCTGCGGCTGCCGATTGCTTGGCCATCGCCAGCCGCAGCCGGTCGGAGGCGTGGCGCAGGCGGTCGCTTTCGTATTTCTCGCCGCCGAATACCTTGACGACACGGTGCGCGCCGATCGCCTCCTCCAGCGCGTGCGTCAGCGCGCCGGTGCGCTCCTGCACCAGTACGCTCACGCGCTTCAGCCGCCGGTTGATCTTGCGGATTGCGAATCCGACCAGCGGGAACGCGGCGAACGCGACCAATGTCAACTGCCAGTTGATGTAGAGCAGGTAGCCGAGCATGAACGCGATGGTCAGCGTATTGCGAATGGCCACCGTGATCGCCTCGGATGCGGTCGACGCGATCTGCTGCGCGTCGTACGTGACCTTCGAGAGCAGGTAGCCCGCGGACGACGCGTCGTAGAACGGCGTGGGCAGCCGCAGCAGATGGTCGGATGCCTCGCAGCGCAGATCGAACACGACGCGCGTGCCGATCCATGCGAGCCCGTACTCGCTGATGTACGAGCCGATCCCGCGCAGCATGAACACGCCGACGATCAACAACGGCAGCCACTTCCCGTTCTCGGCGTCGACACTGCCGATGTCGTTGAGCAGCGGCTGGATGATACGCAGCATGATCACGTCAGTCGAAGCGACCAGCAGCATCCCGACGACGGCGAACGCGAACACGGCCCGGTATGGGCGCACGTAGCGGAGCAGCCGGCGATAGAGCTTCACGTGAGAGCGGGGGGAGCGCGGGGACACGGGCGGTCTTGTCGTCCGCCCGTCGTCGCCGATTATATCGGAGCACCGACTGCTCGCCGCGAAGCGCGGGCCCCGTCCGATGGTCACACGGGCGAAGACGGTGCGCGCCCGCGCCGTGCACCGAAGGGCAGGTGGCATCGGCGGTCCGCTATAATCGTCGAGCTCGCCACCCATCTGCCGCGCCCACCGCGCGCCGGGTCCGCGACGTCATCGGCACCCACACAATGTACTACCGGCGCCACGTCTTCTTCTGCTGCAATCAGCGCGAGGCGCCGGAGGCGTGTTGCGCGAATCACGGTGCCGCGGAGCTGCAGGCTTACGCCAAGGAGCGGATCAAGGCACTCGGACTTGCCGGCAAGGGCAACGTTCGAATGAACAAGTCCGGCTGCCTCGACCGCTGCGACGAGGGCCCGATTCTTGTCGTCTATCCCGATGGTGTCTGGTACACCTACGTCGACCGCTCCGACATCGACGAGATCATCGACCGCCACATCGTCGGCGGCGAGATCGTCAAAAGGCTCGTGATTTGACGCCGAAATCGGCCGAGCGTCTCGTCATCGACGGGCCCGCCGGGGCGCTCGAGGTCGTCTTCAATGTGCCCACGCATGCGCCACGCGGCATCGCGCTCGTCGCCCATCCGCACCCGCTGCAAGGTGGCACGCTGGATAACAAGGTCGCGCAGACGCTCGCCAAGACGTTCTTCGCGCTGGGCTACGCGAGCGTACGCTTCAACTTCCGCGGCGTCGGACGCTCGGCCGGCGTGTTCGACGACGGCAACGGCGAGACTGCCGACGCGCTCGCCGCCCTCGCGCACGCGAACGTGCGATTCGCGCAATTCGGCGACCTGCCGGTCGTGCTCGCCGGGTTTTCGTTCGGGTCGTTCGTCCAGACGCGCGTCGCGAGGTCGGTCGCGGCCGAACGGCTGATCTTGGTGGGGCCCGCGGTGGACCGCTTCGCGGACGATTCGGTCGCAGCCGACACGATAGTCATCCACGGCGAGGAGGACGACGTCGTGCCGCTTGCCGACGTGCTCGCATGGGCACGGCCGCAGGAGCTGCCGATCGTGGTGTTTCCGGGCTGCGGCCATTTTTTCCACGGCCGTCTGCCTCAGCTGCAACGCGTGATCGCCGGCATGTGGCACGGGCGCGCGCCGGTCGTCCCGGGCGCATAGCGCAACATGCGCAACGCCGCAACGAGTCTGCCGTCGGGGCGAGCAATGCCGCCCGAAGAGCGGGTGACTCCGCCGCAGCCGGCGGGTGCGCAGCACGACGTCGTGCTGCGCGTGGCGGCCCTGCGCAAGTCCTACGGCGCAAATGAAGTCGTGCGCGGCCTCGCCTTCGAGATCCGACGCGGCGAATGCTTCGGCCTGCTCGGTCCCAATGGTGCCGGCAAGACCACGACACTGCGCTGCTGCCTCGGCCTCATCGATCCCGATGGCGGGACGATCGAAATGGTGGGTCGTCCGGTGCCACAGGCGGCGCGCGAGGCGCGCCTGCGCGTCGGAGTCGTCCCGCAGGTCGACAACCTCGACCCCGATTTCACCGTGACCGAGAACCTGCAGATCTACGGCCGCTATTTCGGCATCGACCGTGCGACGCTGGCGGCGCGGATTCCGCGGCTGCTCGACTTCGCGGGCCTCGCGAGCAAAGGCGAATCCGGCATCCGTACCCTTTCGGGCGGGATGAAACGGCGCCTCACGCTCGCGCGCGCTCTCGTCAACGATCCCGAGCTCCTGATCCTCGACGAGCCGACGACCGGCCTCGACCCCCAGGCGAGGCACCTGATCTGGGACGGATTGCGGCAACTGCTGTCTCAGGGCAAGACGATCCTGCTCACCACGCACTTCATGGACGAGGCAGAGCGGCTTTGCACACGGCTCGCTGTCATCGACCACGGGAAGATGATCGCGTGCGACACGCCGCGCGCCCTGATCAACGCCCACGTCGAGCCGCAGGTGGTCGAGGTGTTCGGCGATGAGGCGCGGGCCTGGGCGCGCGCCCACGCCCCGGGACTCGCATCGCGGCTCGAGCTCGCGGGCGAAACTGCCTTTTGTTACGCGGCCGATCCGCAACCGCTGCTGGCCGCGCTCGCGCACGCAAACGGCGTGCGCTATCTGCACCGGCCAGCGAACCTCGAGGACCTCTTCATCAAGCTCACCGGCCGCGAACTTCGGGACTGAACGCGATGACGACGACTGCCGCATGGATCCGCAAACCCCCCGAGCTGTCGCTGCGCTGGACCTCGGTGTGGCGCCGCAATCTCCTCGTCTGGAAAAAGCTCGCGCTCGCGAGCGTGCTCGGCAACATCGCCGACCCGCTCCTCTACATGCTCGCGCTGGGCTACGGCATCGGGGCATTCGTGCCCGAGGTGGGCGGGATGAAATACATCGCGTTCATCGGCACCGGCATGGTGTGCCAGAGCGCGATGTTCACGTCGAGCTTCGAAGCGATGTACTCGGCGTTCTCGCGGATGCACGTACAGCGTACCTGGGACGCGATCATCAACGCGCCGCTGTCGCTCGACGATGTCGTGTTCGCCGAATGGGTGTGGGCGGCGTCGAAGGCGGTGATCTCGACCGCGGCCATCCTCGCCGTCATCATGGCGCTGGGCTTCGGGCACTCCTGGCTCGCGCTGTGGATCATCCCACTCGGTTTTATCGTCGGGCTGACGTTCGGCGCATTCGGCCTGGTGATGAACTCGCTCGCGCCGGGCTACGATTTCTTTACCTATTTCTTCACGCTCGTGCTGACTCCGATGCTGCTGCTGTCGGGTGTGTTCTTTCCCGTCGACCAGATGCCGCCGGCACTGCAGGCGGTCGCCGAATTCCTGCCGCTGAAGCACGCGATCGACCTCGCGCGGCCGCTGCTGATGGGCAGCGTACCGGGCAACATCACGTTGCACATTGCCGTGCTGCTTGCCTATGCGGTCGCGGCGTATTTCGTCGCGCTGGTGCTCACGCGGCGGCGATTGCTGCGGTGAGCGAACGCTTTTTCGCGCCGTGCCCGCGCGGGCTGGAAGCGGCACTCGCGGCGGAGCTCACGGCGCTCGAGGCGCAGTTCGTCGCACCGGTGGAAGGGGGCGTCGCCTTTTCCGGCCCCCACGAGCTTGCGTATCGCGCGAACCTGGAATCGAGGCTCGCGAGCCGCGTCCTGTGGCAGGTCGCGCACGGGGGCTATCGGGACGAGGACGACCTCTACCGGCTCGCCCACGGCGTTGACTGGACGCGCCACTTCAAAGTCGAGCGCACCTTGCGGGTCGACGTGGCGGCGACACGTTCGCCCCTCGCAAGCCTCGAGTTCGCGACCCTCAAGGTCAAGGACGCCGTCTGCGACCGGTGCCGCGCGGCGGTCGGCAAGCGGCCATCGGTGGACAAGCAGCGCCCCGACGTTCGGGTGCACGCGTATCTCACCGAGCGCGAAGCGACGGTCTATCTCGATACGACGGGGGAGCCGCTGTTCAAACGCGGTTGGCGGCGCGAAACCGACACCGCGCCATTGCGCGAAAACCTGGCCGCCGGCCTGATCGCGCTCTCCGGCTGGACACCGGGGACGCCGCTGCTCGATCCCATGTGCGGCAGTGGCACGATCGCCATCGAGGCGGCACTCATCGCCGCGGACCGCGCGCCGGGGCTTGCGCGCACGTTCGGTTTCCAGAAGCTCGCGTGGTACGACGGGCCCGCGTGGCAGCGGATCCGGCAGCGCGCGCACGACCGCGTCCGGCCGCCGCCCCTCACGCCGGCGATCTTCGCCAGCGACCGCGATGCGCGCGCGCTCTCGCAGTGCCGCGGCAATGCGGCGAGCGCAGGTGTCACCGGGTGGATCGACGTCGCACAGGCCGACGCGCTCACCCGCGCAGCGCCTGCTCCCTTCGGAGTCCTGATCGCGAACCCGCCCTACGGCCTGCGGCTCGACGACGTGGCAGCGCTCGCCGCCTTCTATCCGCAGTTGGGCGATGCGCTGAAGCAGCATTTCGCCGGGTGGACCGCATGCCTGCTGACCGGAGACTTGCGCCTCGCCAAGCTGATCGGGCTCAAGGCCTCACAGCGGACACCGCTTTTCAACGGCAATGTCGAATGCCGCCTGTTCCGCTTCGAGATCGTGGCGGGACGGCCGCCGCGCCGGCACCGCCGCGAAGCAGATGTCAGCGGGTGATAGAATCATCCCGTTCCCGTTCGCCCTCCCGTCCCGGCTGCCGTGTTTCTCCCCTCCCGCCATTACGAATCCGCGCACACGAAGTTCATCCGCGAGCTGCTCGAGAAGAAGCCGCAGCTCGTGGCCGAGCAGAAAGCGGGCCGCGCCATCTGGTGGGACAAGCAGCCGCAGGAGCTCGCCTTGGAGCGAAAGCTTGACGAAGGCCGCGTTGCGCAACCGGCGTACGTCTATCAGCCCGAGTGATGGGGTAGCGGCGTCGGCATTCGCGATGCACGGCACGCGAACCCATCTCAATAGCGTAGCGAGCAGCCCCGAGCGTCTCGGTGGGCAAATGAGGTCCCGCAGCGAGCCCCGAGCCAGCCCCTGGAGGTACGGCGTGGGGCGAGCGAGGACACGACAAGGCGACCGGGGCGCACAGTAGTTATCGCGATGCCTTCTCCCCCTGTCGCCGGCAATCTCGCGCACGTGCAGTTCGCCGCGCTGTCCGAGGCGGACCTGCCTCTCCTCCACGGCTGGCTCAACGCGCCGCACGTCATAGCAGGCTACTCACGCGTTGCCACCTCGCCTGAGGACGTGGCCGCCAAATACGGACCCCGCATCGCCGGGACGGAACCGGTGCGTGGATTTGTCGCCGCCGTTGCCGAGCGCCCGATCGGCTACGTTCAGGCCTGGCGGGTCGCCGATTTTCCCGCCTACGCTGAGGCCGTCGGCGAGCTTCCCGGCGCCGTGGCGATCGATGTGCTCATCGGCGAAGTCGAATACACGCACCGCGGCCTCGGCCCGCGCGTGATTGCCGCCGCGGTCGAGGAGATCGTCTGGATGTCATTCGACGCCGCGAGCTGCATCGCAACGCCGCGCGCGGGCAACATCGCGTCGCTGCGTGCGTTCGCGAAGGCGGGATTCGTCCCGCTGCGCACGATCCGAACCGCGGACGGCGAATCGGAGCTGCTGTTAGAGCGCCGCCGGGGTACCTCGTTGTCCGCCGCGAACGAACGAGCTCTGGGACGCTAACGCTCGTCGGCCTTGATTTCGACGTACGCGCGGTCGCGCGTCTGCCGCAGCCATTCCTGGAACGCTTCGTCGGACTTGCGCTGGCGCAGCGCCATGCGCGCCTGGTCGCGCTGTCGCTCGGCGGTGATGTCCTGCGTGCGCCGATCGTTGACCTGGATCAGGTGCCAGCCGAACTGAGATCGCACCGCGGGCGAGATTTCGCCGATCTTGAGCTTCGCCATCGCCGATTCGAAATCGGGCACCGTATCGCCGGGCGACAGCCAGCCCAGGTCGCCGCCCTTCGCCGCGCTCGCGTCCTCGGAGTTGAGCCGGGCCTGGTCCTCGAACTTCCCGCCCGTCTCGATGCGGTCGCGGATGCGCTCGACCCTCGCCTTCCCTTCGGACTCCGAGACCACTTCATTCACCTTGATGAGAATGTGTCGCGCGCGCGTCTGCTCGACGACCGTCGGCGTATTGCGGCTGCGCGTCTCCAGCAGCTTGACGACGTGGAAACCGGTTGCCGACCGCAGGACGCCCGAGACCTCTCCGGGCTTCATCCCGCGAACCGGCTCGGCGAACACCGTCGGCAGCCGCGCCGGCACCCGCCAATCGAGTGCGCCGCCCTGGAGCGCGTCCTGCGCGTCCGAATAGCCCGCCGCCACCTGCCCGAATTCGGCGCCCTCGCGGACCTGTTTCAATGCTTCCTCCGCGCGCCGGCGCTTGGCGTCGATCTGCTCGGGCGAGGCCTGGTCCGGCACGATGACCAGGATGTGCGCGAGGCGATACTCGACCTCGCCCCCGATCTGCGTGTTCTGCGTCGCCAGCAGCGCGTCGACCTCGGCGTCGCTGACAGTGATTCGTCCGTCGACCTCGCGCTCGCGCAGCCGCTGGACGATGATCTCGTTGCGGATCTGCTCGCGATACTGTGCGTAGGAGATGCCCTCTTTCTCCAATACCTTGCGGAAGTCCTCGATCGAGAGCTTGTTGTCCTGGGCGATCCGCAGAACCGTCCGCTCGACCTGCGTATCGTCGACGCGCACGCCGCTCTCCTTCGCGAACTGCAGCAACGCGCGTTCGGTGATCAGCCGGTCGAGGAGCTGCTTGTCGAGCACTTCGGCCGGCGGCGGTGCCACCTTCTGCGAGCTCATCTGTTTCAGCACCGTACGCTTCTGTTCGTTCAGTTCGTACTGCGTGAGCGCCTCGTCGTTGACGATCGCGACCACACGATCGAGCGGAATGACACGGCCGGCGGCAGCGCTGCGAGCGGCCGGTGGCGGCGCGGCAGCGGGCCCTGGCGCGCGGGGCAGCTCGGGCGACTGCGCGGCCGCCGCGAGCGCAACGGCGGTCGCCACCAGTGCAACGAAGCGGGCGAGGATGCGGACATTCGTCATGCCAGTCTCTGGGGCTAGGAGCCTGTCGGACTTACTTTCACGTATGCGACGGAGGCGCTTTGGCGGTAGTTCGAGGCGTGAGCCTGAAGCCATAGCGGGACTATGGCAAGGGCGAACAACGAAGAAATGCCGCCAAAGCGCCCCGTCCCTCCGGGTTGCGGGTCAAAAAGCGCGTCTGCTGCGTTGCTCGGCTGGCGAATATTCCCGATATTCGCTGCGCCTCGCGCCTTGCATTCATCGCTTTTTGACCGGCAACGCATGCGCGAAAGTAAGTCCGACAGGCTCCTAGAATTCGGGAAAGTAATCGCCGCTCCGGTCGCGCGGCGACACGGTCGGGTCGTTCGTCCTGAGGTAACCCGGAACGCTGCGCTGGAGCAGGTCGAGCGGGCTGGTACCGAACCGTGCCAAGCCGTTCAGCTCGATCTGCAGGTAAACCGAGTTGGTCGCCGTCTGCGTCGTCGTCGTCAATCGCTGGCCGACCAACCGCAATACCCAGCAGCCGGCATTGTACTCGACGCCGGCGACCGCCTCCAGCGTCTTGCTGCCGACGATGGAATAGTTCCAGCGCCCGAGCAGGGTCCAGTTCTCGGTGACCGGCCATTGCGTCGCGAGATCGAACTGGTTCAGCTGCGACTGTTGGCCGATGGGGTCGAAGTACTGGCGCGAGTAGCGGTAGCTCCCGCTCAATACCTTCCCCGGCGCCGGCGTGTAGCGGATGCCCGCATTCATCCGCTCGGTTCGCGAGGTGTCGAAGTTGTACTGCCAAAGCGCAGCGAGCGCCCACGCTTCGGACAGCCGGCCCTCGACCCCGAGCAGGACGTCGGAAGTGGCACCCGAGCGCGGCGTTTCGTTCAGCACCACGCGCTGGTCCTGGAAATAGAAGCGCTCACCGACGGCGACGCGCAGCAACTCTGCGCCGGTCTCGGGGTGAAGCAGCCGCGACGAGAGCGCGAGCGTCAGTTGGTTGGCGTCGCCGATCCGGTCGTTTCCGAGATAGCGGTTCACGCTGAAGAGCTGGCTGAAGTTGAAATCGTCGACCGCGGTGTCGAAGATTGGCGCGGTGCTCTGATCGCGGTACGGTACGTAGACGTAGAAGGCGCGCGGCTCCAGTGTCTGGACGAAGTTCCGGTCGGCAATGTTCCAGTCGCGCTCGAACACGAGGCCGCCCTCCACCGACGAGATTGGAATCGCATAGCTTTGTGTGCTGGAAACGTTTGGCCGGATTTCGTTGAGGTCGTACTCGCGCAGGTGCGCGCCGGTGCGCGCGGTGACCGACCATGCGGCGCCTTGCCGCGACCAGGCGACCGTCGGCCATGCATATGCGCGCTGCCCGGTCGTCAACGTCGGCTGGCGGAAGTACGCGTACTCCGCGATGCCGGCGAACGTGAGCCCGATCCAGTCCGTCTCCCCCAACGTGACCAGAAGCTGCGGCACGCGGTTGTACGGCGCCGGCTGAGGCGCGCTCGGATCCTGCAGCGTCTGGAAGGCCTGTGCGCGCGCCACTACACCCCACGGACCGTTGACATAGGAGAGTCCGCCTTCGCGCGGCAGCGTGGTCAGCGACGTGAACGCCACGCGATCGGAGAGATCCGAGAAGTACGTGTCGTCCGACACCTTGTTCAGATTGACGTATCCGGCGAGCCCGTTCAGGACGGCGTCGAGATTCTGGTTGTGCTTCCACGACAGCGCGTAACGATCCGTGCCGGTGACACGGTCATGCGGCAGGTCTTCCACTTCGACGCCGCCCTGGCCGGATCCGAACAGATAGCGGAACTGGCCGCCGAGCTGGAATCCGCGCTTGGTCATGATCCGCGGCGTGATCGTGGCGTCGTAGTTCGGCGCCAGATTCAGGTAATAGGGCATCGCTGCGTCGAAGCCGCGCGTTCCGGACGATCCGAAGACCGGCGTCAGGAACCCGGATTTTCGTTCGTTCGAGAGCGGAAATTCGAGCCACGGGCTGTAGGCAATCGGCGCGCCGAGAAAACGCACCGTCGCATCGTGCCCCGTGCCGACATTCCGCAACTTGTCGACCTCGAGCTCGTCCATCCGGATGTACCAGTCGTCGCGCGGCGCCACACAGGTCGTGTAGCGCGCGTCGGTCGCTTCGTAATGATCGGGCCCCGCGAATCGGATTTCGGCCGCCGAGCCGCGCCCACCGTTCTCGCCGATGTAGAAACGTGGCGATGCGAAGAAACCGGTTTCAGTGTCGCGCTTGAACCGCAGCTCGGGGCCGGCGATCCAGTCGATCCCCTGCCGCAGCAGCACGTCACCCTTGGCCAGGATCTCCTCGCCGGCGAAATCGTAATGCAGCCAATCCGCGAGCACGGTCTCGCGGCGCGTGCGCAGTTCGACCTTGCCTGACGCCGTCGCTTCCTTGTTGAACACGCCTTCGATCGCATCGGCGCGAAAGAAGATCGCCCCGCTGTCGGGGGCGAATGGCGCTCGCGCGGGCGTGCCGACCAGACGCGGGCCTGGCGGCTGCGACGGAGCGCCGGACGGCGCCCTCGATGGTGGCCGCAGCGGTGGCGGCGTCAACTCTCCTGCGGGCTTCAACGCGGGCGCCGGCAATGCGGAAACATCGTCCTCGGCCGATGCGGCGCCAACCACCGCGACGAGGCCCAGCGCAAGCGCGTGCAGAAAAAAGCGGAAGGGCATGCGCCGGGAGCCGGCCCGCAAGGTGCCGGGGCATGAATGCTAAAATGCAGCATTCTAACGTGACACTCCGCCGCCTTGCTGCCGGACTGTACGCATCCGGCGCGGCGCCGTTGCGCATTTCCGCACTCCCCATGCCTTCCGTCGTTGCCGCCCCCATCGACGCTCGTCTCGACGCGTTGCGCGCGTGGGCCGCGGTGACGCTTGGCACGGACGCATTCGCGCTTGCGCCGGCTTCTGCCGACGCGAGCTTCCGCCGCTATTTTCGCATCACGCCCGCCGCGCCGTGGCGCGGGCACCCGACGCTGATCGCGATGGACGCACCGCCACCGCTCGAGGATTGCCGGCCCTACGTCAAGGTCGCGCACCTGCTGCGCTCCGCCGGCATCAACGCGCCCGACGTTCTGGCCCAGGATCTCGACCGCGGGTTCCTGCTGCTCACCGACCTCGGCGAATGCACGTATCTCTCCGCGCTCGATCCGGCGTCCGCGCCCCGGCTGTACTCCGATGCCATCGACGCGCTGATCGTCTGGCAATGCGCGACGCGCGAAGACGAACTGCCCGCGTACGACGAGGCGTTGCTCACGCGTGAGCTCAATCTATTTCCCGACTGGTATGTCGCGAAGCACCTCGGCCTGACCCTCACGGTGGCGCAGAAGGAAACGCTGGAAAGCACCTTTCGCCAGATCGTCGACAACAATCTCGCCCAGCCACGCGTCTACGTCCACCGCGATTACCACTCGCGTAACCTGATGATCGCCGACCCGAACCCCGGCGTGCTCGATTTCCAGGACGCGGTGGTGGGGCCCGTTACCTACGATCTGGTGTCGCTCCTGCGCGACGCTTACGTCGCCTGGGACGAGGAGCGGCAAATCGATTGGGCCGCGCGCTACTGGGAGCGCGCGCGCAAGGCGGGGCTGCCGGTCGGGACGGATTTCGCCGCCTTCTGGCGCGATTTCGAGTGGATGGGCGTGCAGCGGCAATTGAAGGTGCTGGGGATCTTCGCGCGTCTTTTCCATCGCGACGGCAAGGCTGCGTACGCCGGCGATATGCCGCTCGTGATGACGTACCTGCGCGGCGCATGCGCGCGCTATGGCGCACTCGAACCGTTGCTGCGACTCGTCGACGCGCTCGAAGGCCGGGCGCACGTCGCGAGACCTACGTTCGCCAGGCCTGCATGATGCCCGGCGCGATGATCCTCGCCGCCGGCCGCGGCGAGCGAATGCGGCCGCTCTCCGATGCGACGCCGAAGCCGCTGCTCGAAGCCGGCGGCAAGCCGCTGATCGTGTGGCAAATCGAGGCGCTCGCGCGCGCGGGCTTTCGCGACATCGTCGTCAACGCATCGCATCTGGCCGATCGGCTCGTCACGGCACTGGGCGATGGCGCCGCGTTCGGCGTGACGCTGAAGTGGTCGCTCGAGACGGAGGCGCTGGAGACGGCAGGCGGCATCGCCACCGCGCTGCCGCTCCTGCCACCGGGGCCCGCGCTGATCGTGAGCGGGGACATCTGGACCACGTACGACTATGCGACGCTCCTACCGCGCGCCGCGGCAATGGCGCGCAATCCGGAAGCGCCGCGCACGCATCTCGTGATGGTACCCAATCCGCCGTGGCATCCGGCAGGTGACTTCGTGCTGCGCGATGGGATGCTCGATGTCGACGGCGGCGAACGCCTCGTCTACGGCAACATCGGGCTCCACGACACCGCGCTGTTCCGCGAACTTCCGCGCCGCAAGAAGCTCAGGATGCTGCCGCTGTGGCGGGACTGGATCCGGCGCGGATGGGTGAGCGGCGAGCTTTTCACCGGCCCGTGGGCCAACGTCGGCACCCCCGACGATCTGGCCGCATTGGATGCCGCCCTCCGGACACGATCCGGTATCGCCACGATGAAAGCGAAATCCGCATGAATGCCATCTTCGACACCAATCCACTGCTCGATTTCTCCGGCCTGCCACGCTTCGACGCTATCCGCGCCCCGCATGTGACGTTCGCCGTCGACCAACTGCTTGCCGAGGCGCGTACGGTGATCGATGCTGTGGCCACCGATCCGCGGCCGCCGACGTGGGATACGGTGGCGAGCCCGCTCGCCGACGTGCTCGATCGACTCGACCGCACGTGGAGCGCCGTTCATCATCTGAATGCGGTCGTCAGCACACCGGAGCTGCGTGAGGCGTACCACACCAACCTGCCGAAGATCACCGCATTCCACGCGGAGCTCGCGCAGGACCTGCGCCTCTACGACCGGTACCGGTCGTTGTCCGCGTCCCCCGGGTTCGCGACCCTCGACGGGGCGAAGAGGAAGCTGATCGAAAATGAGTTGCGCGACTTTCGCCTGGGCGGCGCCGAGCTGCCCGCCGACCGGAAGGCCCGGTTGAAGGCCGTGCAGGAGGAACTCGCGAACCTGTCGGCGCAGTTCGACGACAATGTGCTCGACGCGACCAACGACTGGGCCCTGTACGTCGACGACGAGGCGCGTCTCGCCAGCATCCCCCACGAGGTGCTCGCCGAGGCGCGCTCGGCCGCGCAAAGCGATGGGCGAACCGGCTGGAAGCTAACGCTGCGGATGCCGTGCTACCGGCCGGTGATGATGTATGCCGACGACCGGTCGCTACGCGCCACGCTGCACCGTGCCTACGCGACACGCGCATCCGAGCTGGGCGCCGCGCCGGAATGGGACAACACGCCGATCGTCGCTCGCATCCTCGTGCTGCGCGGCGAAGCCGCGGAACTGCTGGGCTTCCCCAACTATGCCGAGCTGTCACTGGTGCCGAAGATGGCGAGGAATGGCGCCGAAGTGCTCGCCTTCCTCGACGACCTGGCGCGCCGCGCGAAACCGTTCGCGCAGCGCGATTTCGCCGAGCTCGTCGCGTTCGCCCGCGATGAACTCGGGCTGGCCGAGCTCGCGGCGTGGGACCTGGCATACGCGTCGGAAAAGCTGAAGGCAAAGCGCTATTCGTTCTCGGATCAGGAAGTCCGGGCGTATTTTCCGGAGGACCGAGTGCTCTCCGGGCTGTTCCGTCTGGTCGAAACGCTCTACGGCATCACGATCCGGCCGGCGCCAGCCGCGACGTGGCATCCCGACGTGCGCTTTTTCAACATCACCGACGCGACCGGCACGCTGCTCGGCCAGTTCTACCTCGACAATTACGCGCGGCCAGGCAAGCAGGGCGGCGCGTGGATGGACGACGCGATCAACCGTCGTCACGCGGGTACGCACGTCCAGCATCCGGTTGCGTACCTCACCTGCAATCTGTCCGCGCCGGTGGAAGGGAAACCCGCGACGTTCACCCACGACGAGGTCCTCACGATCTTCCACGAGTTCGGCCACGGGCTGCACCAGCTCCTGACCCGGGTCGACGTGGCCGGCGTGTCGGGCATCCAGGGGGTCGAGTGGGACGCCGTCGAACTGCCCAGCCAGTTCATGGAGAATTTCTGCTGGGAGTGGGACGTCCTGGAACGGATGACGGCGCACGTAGACTCGGGCGAGCCGCTGCCGCGCGCGTTGTTCGAGCGGATGCGCGCCGCGAAAAACTTCCACAGTGGCATGGAACTCGTCCGGTACCTGGAGCTCGCGCTGTTCGACATGCGGGTACACCGGGATTTCGACCCGCGCGGCGGAGCATCACCGCAGTCGGTCCTCGATGCCGTGCGGCAGGAGGTGGCCGTGGTGCCGCGCCCGGCCTACGACCGGCTCATCGAGTCGTTCGGCCACGTCTTCGCCGGCGGCTACGCCGCGGGCTATTACAGCTACAAGTGGGCCGAGGTGTTGTCCGCCGACGCCTACAGCCTGTTCGAGGAGGCCGGGGTGCTATCGCCGGTGGCGGGGGCAAAATTCCGGGACGAGGTGCTCGCCCGGGGCGGCAGCCGGGGGGCGCTGGAGTCGTTCGTGGCCTTTCGCGGGCGGGCGCCCCAATTGGATGCGCTTCTGCGGCATAATGGCATAATGACATCGGCATAGAGCCGACTCGGAGGTGCCATGAAACGCGCAATGTTGCGAGATGCGATCGCGTGCGGCTTTATCGCCGCGACCGTAGCGGCGGGCGCCGCAGCGCAGGCCAACAGGTCTACCGCTACACTGACAAGGACGGCCGCATCGTCTATTCGGACCGGATCCCGCCTTCGGACTCGAAGGATGTCCAGTCGAAGCGGTTGCGCGCCAATTTCATCGAGAACAACGAGTTGCCGCTTGCCGCCCAACAGGCGCAGGAGCGCTTCCCGGTCAAGCTCTACACGTTTTCCTGCGGCGAAGTCTGTACGATGGCCGAGGCGCTGCTCAATCGCCGCGGCGTGCCGTTTGCGACCATCAACGTCGAGACGCCCGAGGGCGCCGACGAGTTGGCGAAGCTGACGGGCGAACTGCGGGCACCGGTGCTGCAGGTCGGCGACAAGAATATCCTCAAGGGCTACAGCGAATCGGCGTGGCAGGCGGCACTGAGCGAAGCCGGCTATCCCAAGACGCCCGCGCCGCGCCGCACGCCCACCGGCCGCGCGCCGGTCGAACCCCCGGCCGGCACCGCGCCGTCTGGGGCCGAGACCGCACAGGCGGTTACTGCCCCCGGCGGCTACCCGAAGCAGTAGCGGCGCGAGCCTGCGAGCAGGGCCCCCGCGGAGCGGGGTGCGAGCGTGGCGAGTCGACGCAGCGAGGCCGACAGATCGGCACGTGCTCAAGGCAGCGCGGAGGCCGAGGGCGCGAGCCTGCGAGCAGGGCCCCGCGGAGCGGGCGAGCGGAGTCGACGCAGCGAGCCAGATCGGCACAGGCATGCTCAAGGCAGCGCGGAGGCCGAGGGCGCGAGCCTGCGAGCAGGGCCCCCGCGGAGCGGGGTGCGAGCGTGGCGAGTCGACGCAGCGAGGCCGACAGATCGGCACAGGCTTGCTCAAGGCAGCGCGGAGGCCGAGGGCGCGAGCCTGCGAGCAGGGCCCTCGCGGAGCGGGGTGAGAGCGTGGCGAGTCGACGCAGCGAGGCCGACAGATCGGCACAGGCTTGCTTTGGGCAGTGCAGAGGCCGAGGGCGCGCGGCGAAAAGCATCGATACCTCGTGAAAATCGCCACCTGGAACGTCAACTCGCTTACGGTCCGCCTGCCGCGGCTCCTCGACTGGCTGGCCGCCGAGCGCCCGGACGTCGTGTGCCTGCAGGAAACGAAGATCGAGGATGCGAAGTTCCCGCACCGTGAGCTCACGCAAGCCGGCTATGCCGCTCATTGCGCGGGCCAGCGGACGTACAACGGCGTCGCGCTCCTCGTCCGCGAAGAGGTGGGTCAGGCGGCCGATTGCACGACCGCATTGCCCTCCTTCGACGATGTGCAGAAACGGGTGATCGCGGCGACGGTCGCCGGCATCCGGGTGGTCTGCCTTTATGTGCCGAACGGGCAAACCGTGGATTCCGACAAGTACCGCTACAAGCTCGACTGGTGCCGCGCGGCGACCACCTGGCTCGGCGCCGAGCTCGCGCGTCATCCGTCGCTCGGCCGTGGCCGGCGATTTCAACATCGCGCCCGAGGAACGCGATGTCCACGACCCCGATCTCTGGCGTGGCCAGGTGTTGGTTTCGGAGCCGGAGCGGGCCGTGTTTCGCGATTGGCTTGCGCTGGGCCTGAAGGACAGTTTCCGGCTTTTCCCCCAGCCCGAAAAAACCTTCAGCTGGTGGGACTACCGGCAGCTCGCGTTCCCGAAAAACCACGGATTGCGCATCGATCACATTCTGCTTGCACCGGCGCTCGCGGCGAAATGCACGGCGTGCCGCATCGACCGCAACGCACGCAAGGGCGAGAGGCCGTCCGACCATGCGCCGGTGATCGCCGAGCTTGCATCCTAGGACGCAGACGTCAGTCTGACACCGTTTCGATTCATGTGCCTTCGCGGCCACCCTTCCTGAGTTCCGCCTCGAGCCCGAGATCCTGGATCTTGCGCGTCAGCGTGTTGCGGCCCCAACCCAGCCACTGGGCGGCTTCCATCCGGTGACCCCCGGTGTGCGCCAGCGCGCGCAGGATCAGGGTGCGCTCGAATTCTTTTTCGAGGCGATCGCCAACCGCGTGCTCCCCGCGCGCGAGCGCCTGTGCGAGTTCGCGATCGAGCGCCTGGCGCCAGCCCGTATCGGCGCCGCCCTGGCCCGCGCCGGCCGGTGGCGCTTCCCGCACGTCGGGCGGCAGGTCGGCCACGCCGATCCGCTGCCCCGGAGCCATCACCGTGAGCCAGTGGCAGATGTTCTCGAGCTGGCGCACGTTGCCCGGGAACGGAAACCCCGCGAGCGCTCTGAGCGCCTCGTCCGCCAGTACCTTCGGCTCGACCGCCAGATCGCGCGCGCTCTTCTGCAGAAAATGCCGTGCGAGCGGCGCGATGTCTTCGGCGCGTTCGCGCAACGGCGGCAGGCGCAGGCGCACGACGTTGAGCCGGTGCATCAGGTCCTCGCGGAAGAGGCCCTGGCGCACCCGCTCCTCGAGGTTCTGGTGCGTGGCGGCGATCACGCGGACGTTTGATTTGAGTGGTGCGTGGCCGCCGACACGATAGTACTCGCCGTCCGACAGCACGCGCAGCAGCCGTACCTGCAGATCCGGCGGCATGTCGCCGATCTCGTCCAAGAAGAGCGTGCCGCCTTCGGCCTGCTCGAAGCGGCCGCGCCGCGCGCTTTGCGCGCCGGTGAACGCGCCGCGCTCGTGACCGAAGAGTTCGGATTCGAGCAGGTCCTTGGGGATCGCCGCGGTATTGATCGCGACGAAGGGGCCGGCCGCACGCGGGCTGTGCCGGTGAAGCGCGCGGGCGACGAGCTCTTTGCCCGTTCCGGATTCGCCGGTGATCATCACCGTGGCGCTCGACTGCGACAACCGGCCGATCGCGCGGAACAATTCCTGCATCGCCGGGGCCTGACCCAGCATTTCGGGCGTCTCCGTCACTGGCGCGGCAGCCGGCGTTGCCGTGGGTGTCTCGGCCGTCGCGCGACGGATCAAAGCGAGGGCGTGATCGACATCGAACGGCTTCGGCAGGTATTCGAACGCGCCACCCTGGAATGCGGCAACCGCGCTGTCGAGATCCGAGTACGCAGTCATGATGATCACGGGAATCTGCGGATAGCGTTCCTTCAGGTTGTTGAGCAGCGTGAGGCCTGATTCGCCCGGCATCCTGATGTCGGAGACGAGCACCTGCGGCTGGCTGACGGTGAGCGCCTGCAGCACTTCGTACGCCGACGCGAACGACTTGTACGGAATGCCCTCGCGCGCGAGCGCCTTCTCCAGCACCCAGCGGATCGAGCGGTCGTCGTCGACGATCCAGACCGGCTTCATCGCCGATGTCGGCGGTGGTTCGTAAGCAAACGCGTGCATCCCATTCTCCACAATCTACGCGCCGGCGGGCCGGCTGAACTCCAACGGCAGCAGTATCGTGAACACGGTGCGGCCAGGGGCACTGTCGCATTCGATGGTCCCGTTGTGCTGCGCGATGAATGTCTGCGCCAGCGTGAGTCCGAGCCCGGTGCCGCCCTCGCGCCCGGATACGAGCGGGTAGAAGATGCGATCGCGGATCGCCTCCGGAATGCCGGGCCCGTTGTCGGCGACCGATAGCGCCAGCGCCAGCCGGTGCCGCTTCCTGGCGAGGGTCACATAACGCGCGACGCGCGTAACGAGCCGGATCTGCGGATCTGCAGTCGTGCCGGCGAGCGCCTGCGCCGCGTTGCGCACTATGTTCAGCACCGCCTGCATGAGCTGCTCCGGATCGGCCTCGAATTCCGGCAGGCTGGCGTCGAAATCGGACAGCACGGCGACCAGCGGAAACTCCGCCTGCACGACGCCTTTGACGCGGACCAGAATCTCGTGGATGTTGGTCCGCCGGTACGTCGGCAACCGGTGCGGCGTCAGAAGCCGGTTGACGAGCGACTGCAGCCGGTCGGCCTCGCCGATGATTACCTGCGTGTATTCGATAAGCGGCGGGCGGTCGAGTTCGCGCTCGAGGAGCTGCGCCGCGCCGCGGATTCCGCCCAACGGGTTCTTGATTTCGTGCGCAAGGCTTCGTATCAGCTCGCGGTTGGCCTGCTGCTGTTCGAGAAGGCGTTCCTCGCGTGCGATCTTCAGCTGTTGGTCGATGTGGCGGAACTCGAGCAGCAGCGCGGCATCCTTCGCCTCGACCGGTGACACCGTGCACATGAGATGCAGCTTCGGTTTGGTCGCAACGCCCAGCTCGAGTTCCTGCTCCGTGTACGTGGCGCCGCAGGCGATGGCCTTGTCGATCGCGGCGTTGAGCGACGAGGCGTCGGCAAAGATCCTGGTTGGCGCGTGGCCGACCAGATGCTTTCGCGACAGCTCGAACAGGTTTTCCGCCGCCGGATTCGCGTACACGACCGTCCGCATCCGGTCGAGCAGCAGCACCGCGGTCGCAAGCATCTCGAGCCCGGGAAAGGTGTTCCTCGCCTCGTCGCGAGCGAAGGACTGCAGGAAGCGGGGTTTCACGATCGGCGGGGGTGCGGGCCAGGCAGCACTACGGCGACCACACTTCCTTAGCAATATCCGCGCCCGACCCGCATACAGTCTCAATGCGTGCAGGCACACGTATGAAGCGAGCCGACGATGAAGCGACCACCGCCCGCGTTCGGCCGCGTGCGGTGTTCGCGTGCCGGCGAATCATTTGCTGGCGGTAAGCTCTTTCTTCAGCGCCTCGATGTTTTTCTCGTGCACGCCGACAGCCTGCCGCAGCTTCGCAATCCGCTCGCGATATTTTTCCACATTCGTGCGTTCGTCGGGCAAGGCGACGGGAGCGCCGTCGGCGTAGGCGAGACGGGCCTCGGCTAGCAGCTTCTCTTCCGCCGCCAGTTCGTCGGAGAGCACCTTCCGGCGCATCTCGTCGCGACCCTTTTGTGTGGCGGGGTCGACCTTCGGAAAGCCCGCGGGCGACGGCGCGGCGACTGCGCTCTTGCGGGGGCTTGTATCCGGCGGGTCCGCGGCCACCGCGCCGAGAACGTTGAAGTACGATTTCGCGCCGGACTCGGTATAGCACTTGTAGGTTGTTCCCGCGACGACGACCGGCTTGCTCACGCAGCCCGACTCCTTCGCCTTCTCGGAGACCGTCGCCGCACCGGCCGCGCACGCGAGCGCGCACCACATCGCGGCGCCCGCGCACCATCGGGCAGCACGCAGGCGCCCCAGCGTGGTTCGGGAAGGGTCCATGGCGCGAGCTTAGCGAAATCATCGCCCACAAGCAAAAAGGGCGTGCCCGCGGGCCCGCCCTCCTTGCGACGTCGTGAAGCACTTACAGGCTGTAGTACATGTCGAACTCGACCGGATGCGTCGTCATCCGGAAGCGCGTGACTTCCTCCATCTTGAGCGCGATGTACGCGTCGATCATGTCATCGGTGAACACGCCGCCCTTGGTGAGGAACGCGCGATCGCGGTCGAGTTGATCGAGTGCCTCGTCGAGCGACGCGCACGGATGCGGAACTTTCGCAGCTTCTTCGGGCTCGAGATCGTAGAGGTTCTTGTCCATCGGGTCGCCGGGATGGATCTTGTTCTGCACGCCATCCAACCCGGCCATCAGCATCGCGGCAAAGCCCAGGTACGGATTGCAGGTCGGATCCGGGAAACGCACTTCGATGCGGCGCGCCTTCGGGCTCGACACGTACGGAACGCGGATTGCGGCGGAGCGGTTACGCGCGGAGTACGCGAGGTTGATCGGCGCCTCGAAGCCCGGCACCAGCCGCTTGTACGAGTTCGTGCCGGGGTTGGTAATTGCGTTAAGCGACTTTGCGTGCTTGATGACGCCGCCGATGTAATAGAGCGCTAATTCGGACAAGCCGGAGTAGCCGTCACCGGAGAACAGATTCTTGCCGTCTTTCCAGACTGACTGGTGCACGTGCATGCCCGAGCCGTTGTCGCCGACGATCGGCTTCGGCATGAAGGTCGCCGTCTTGCCGTACGCGTGCGCGGTGTTGTGCACGGCGTACTTGAGCCGCTGCAGCCAGTCCGCGCGCTGCACCAGCGGCGCGAACTTGGTGCCGATCTCGTTCTGGCCCGCAGCGGCCACCTCGTGGTGATGCACTTCGACCTCGACGCCCATCTGCTCGAGCGCGAGGCAGATCGCCGAGCGGATATCCTGCAGCGAATCTACCGGCGGCACCGGGAAGTAGCCCCCCTTGACCGGCGGTCGATGGCCCATGTTGCCGCCCTCGAATTTCTCCGCCGTCGACCACGGCGCTTCGCTCGAGTAGATCTTGCAATAGCTCCCCGACATGTCGACCGACCACTCGACGGCGTCGAAGATGAAGAACTCGGGTTCCGGTCCGAAATAGGACACGTCGCCGAGGCCCGTCGACTTGAGATACGCTTCCGCACGCTTGGCGAGCGAGCGCGGATCGCGCTCGTAGCCCTTGCCGTCCATCGGCTCGATCACGTCGCACGTAATGTTGAGCGTGGTCTCGTCCATGAACGGATCGATATACGCGCTCGCCGGATCAGGCATCAGGAGCATGTCGGAGGCCTGGATCCCCTTCCAGCCGGCGATCGACGAGCCGTCGAAGGCGTGTCCGTTCTCGAACTTGTCCATCCCGAACACCTTCGACGGGGTCGAGACGTGCTGCTCCTTGCCGCGGGTATCGGTGAAGCGAAGGTCGACAAACTTGACCTCCTTCTCCTTGAGCATCTTGAGCACGTCGGCTGGGGTCGTCATTCGGAATCTCCTGATCGAACGGTGGATAGAGCGTGGGTGCGCTGCAAAACGGTCGGGACCTCAATAGCGATAACTATGCCATAAGCCCGAATGCCGGAAATCCCTGTTCGACAAGCTCCGGAGTCGGGTAAGGCAGGACATGTATCGATTCTTGAGCACACTCATGGTGCGGATCCGCATTTTTCGCATCATAACGGTGCATCAGGCCTTCGGTGCAATTCAAATCGTTGATGCACTGCATCAAATGACCCCATTCTTCCTGCATAGATCTGCTGCCGATGCCGCCGAAGCGAGGAAACTCTAATATAACTCTTTGATTATATTATAGACTAGATAGCTCGGCGGCAAACGATGGATGCGCCAATTTGGTGCGATGAGGCCTTGCCCGGGCCGACGGTAGGCTGCAATCAGGCCGCAACCCTACGGATAGAACATGTAAAGCCTGTAACCCGCTTGGACCGTCGCACTGGCATCGATAAACAGCTTGATTGCAAATTCGCCGTTCGGGGCAACCCCGTTGGCGATATCCGCCGTTCCGCTCACGTAGTCGGCTGGCTCCAGTGCGCGGCGCACGACGACCTGGTCGGACGCGTCGGTAAGCGTGAGCTCGAGGTAGGGATAGGCGAGCGGCCATGACGCGTGGCTGCGCACGTTCGCCGTCAAGGTGAGAAGTCCCTTGTGCGCCGGGTCGGCCTGCAAATCCGAGCTTTCGATCGACAGGTAATTCATTGCGACGTCGCGCAATGGGCGGATCGCACACCCAGCAGCTTCGCAGAGACGTGCCAGTACCGGCTTCGCTGCCGGCCAGTGCGCGGCGACGGCATCGCGAAAGTGAAACGCCGTCTGCGCGAGCAACAGCAGCAGCAAGAGAGGAATCGCGACTCCGTAGACGGTGCCGAGCGCTTGTCGTTTGCGTTTCGGATCCGCCCACGCGAACCGCTCCTCGTAGGCGATTTCGGTGACATCCTCGCCGGCTGTCGCGGCCGCCGAGTGCTCCGGCGATGGATCGAGTGCTTGCGCATTGCGCAGCGTGACCGTAGGCGGCCCGAGCGCGGCTTCATCGTCCTGGGCGCGCTCTTCGTTCGTTTGCGGACGCGGCGCGAGCGAGACCAGCGCCGCGTTGCCGTCGAAGATCATCTTGCAATGGCCGCAACGCACCTGCCCCGCACGCATCGCGAGCTGTTGCGGTGTCACGCGGAACACGGTCTTGCAACCGGGACAGCGCGTATATTTTTCTTCGGGCATCGCGGGCGCCACTCGGGGCCTTGGCGCGGTATCGAGACGCGGGCGCCAGGGCTGCGTTACGTGGCGCGCGCCGTGTCGCGGCGGGTGCCGGCCAAGGCCACCCAGCCGTCTTCGCCGGCCTTCCAGACGGTCATGATAAACCACGGCGCGTACGCCGCGGCGACGCCTTCCGCCTGCGGGGCCAGGATCCCGGACAGCACGATCTGACCGCCGGGACGAACGCGCGCGGCGAGCGTGGGCGCGAGCAACACGAGCGGATCGGCGAGGATGTTAGCCACGACAGCGTCGAACATTCCCGGCGCGTCGGCCGCGAGTCGATCCGGTGCGACGAATGTCGCCGCGACGCCGTTCAACGCGGCGTTGGCACGGCTCGCCAAGATCGCCTGCGGGTCGACGTCGGTGCCGACGACGCGCCCGGCACCGAGTTTCGCCGCGGCGATCGCGAGGATCCCCGACCCGCAACCGTAATCGAGCACGCCGGCGCCGGGTCCCAGCTCGCGCGCGAGCCATTCGAGGCAAAGTCCCGTCGTCGGATGGGCCCCGGTACCGAAGGCGAGACCGGGATCGAGCGTCACGTTGATGGCTCGGTCGTCGACCGGCTGGCACCACGACGGCACGATCCACAAACGCTCGGTGATCCGAATCGGCGCGAACTGCTGCTGCGTGTTGCGTACCCAATCCTCGTCGGCGACGGGATGCGTCGAACACGGCGGAAGCGCGCGTCCGAGCCGCGTCCCCGCTGCCGCCATGGCAGCGGCGGGGTTGGCATCCGGCGGGAACAGAACGGTCAACCGGCACACAGGCCAGGTTTCGCCGATAGGGCGTCCGGGCTCGCCGTAGAGCGGAATCTCGTCGGCGGTGCCAGCACGCGAATCGGCAACGTCGATCGACAGCGCCCCCGTTTCGAGCAACGCGTCGCCCCACGCGTCGGCGTCGCGCGCATCGGCTTCGAACACCAGCGCGAGATATGCCAACGTTGACGTCGCTGATCCTGAATTCGGCGTGGTGTTCACGGCAGCGGCGCCGGCGGTGCCGAAAGTGTCGGCCAGTCTTGTGCCGGGAGTGGCGCTTGGCGCGTCAGCCCGCGGACTTGCGCTTGGCGAGCTTTTCCTCGAGGTAATGGATCGACGTGCCGCCGCGCAGGAACTTTTCGTCCTGCAGCAGCTCCTGGTGCAACGGGATGTTGGTCTTGATGCCTTCGATGATCATCTCGGAGAGGGCGATCCGCATCCGCGCGATCGCCTGCTCTCGCGTGTCGCCATACGCGATCACCTTGCCGACCATCGAGTCGTAGTACGGCGGGACGAAGTAATTCTGGTAGACATGCGAATCGACGCGTATCCCCGGCCCGCCGGGCGCGTGGTACGACGTGATCCGTCCGGGCGAGGGCACGAACGTGTACGGATCCTCGGCGTTGATTCGGCACTCGATCGCGTGGCCGCGTCGCGTGATGTCGCGCTGGCGGAAGCGCAACTTCTGCCCGGCGGCCACACGAATCTGCTCCTGCACGATATCGATGCCGGTGACGAGTTCCGTGACCGGATGCTCGACCTGCACGCGGGTGTTCATCTCGATGAAGAAGAACTGCTCGTCTTCGTACAGGAACTCGAACGTGCCGGCGCCGCGATAGCCGATCTTGCGGCAGGCGTCCGCACAACGTTCGCCGATGCGCGTCAGCGCGCGCACCGACACCCCGGGCGCGGGTGCCTCCTCGATGATCTTCTGATGCCGGCGCTGCATCGAGCAGTCGCGCTCGTACAGGTAAACGGCATTCTTGTGCTCGTCGGCCAGCACCTGGATCTCGATGTGTCGCGGATTCCCAAGGAACTTTTCCATGTACAGCGTCGGATTGCCGAACGCCGCCTGCGCTTCGGCGCGCGTCAGCGTGACCGCCGACATCAGCGCCGCCTCCGTGTGCACCACGCGCATCCCGCGGCCGCCGCCGCCGCCCGAGGCCTTGATGATGATCGGATAGCCGACGGCACGCGCGGCCTTGACGATCTCCTTCGTGTCCTCGGGCAGCGCGCCTTCGGAGCCCGGCACACAGGGCACGCCGGCCTTGATCATCGCCGCCTTGGCGCTGACTTTGTCGCCCATCAGCCGGATCGTGTCGGCGCGTGGGCCGATGAACACGAACCCCGAGCGCTCGACCTTTTCGGCAAAGTCTGCATTCTCGGAGAGAAATCCATAGCCGGGATGGATCGCCTGCGCGTCGGTCACCTCGGCGGCCGCGATGATCGCCGGCACGTTGAGATAGCTCAGGGCGGAGGGCGGCGGGCCGATGCATACCGATTCGTCGGCAAGGCGGACGTATTTCGCTTCGCGGTCGGCCTCGGAGTGAACGACAACGGTCTTGATGTTGAGCTCGCGGCACGCCCGCTGGATGCGCAAAGCGATCTCGCCGCGATTGGCGATCAGGATCTTGCCGAACAGCTGGTTCGGGTTCTTCGCGACCACAGGCGACGATGCCGGGCGCAGCGGCAAATCAGGCGATCACGACGAGCGGCTGGCCGAATTCAACCGGTTGGCCGTTCTCGGCAAGGATCTGCTTCACCATGCCAGCCTTGTCGGACTCGATTTCGTTCATCAGCTTCATCGCTTCGATGATGCATAGCGTGTCGCCGGTCTGAACCGTGTCACCGACCTCGACAAAGGGCTTGGCGCCGGGCGAGGCGGCACGGTAAAACGTGCCGACCATCGGGCTTTTCACGAGGTGGCCTTCGGGCTCCGCCAGCTCGGCCGGCGGCTCAGTCGGCGCTGGGGCCGCCGCAGCCGAGGGGCCGGTGGCGACATGCGTGACGGGGGCGGACGACGGGACGTGGGTCCCACCGGGAGTTCCAGGCGCCGGCGCACGGGTAATCCGGACGCGCTCCTCGCCTTCCTGGATCTCGAGCTCGGCGATGCCGGATGTCTCGACCAGTTCGATCAGCGTCTTGAGCTTGCGCAGGTCCATCCCGTATCCGCGCGCGCCGAGCGGCGCGAGCGGAGCCTCCCCCGAGGCAATTCAATGTGGAAGTTTGCCGTAGATCGCATCAAAATGTCCAGCGATCGTGCAAGATCGACGCAGTCATCGTTCTCGGCCGAACCCCGGCGCGCAGCATGCCGGACCAGAATAGGAAGAATCTTGTATCGCGGCGTTTTCGAATCGACTGCCCAACCGGCGAGAAGCTCGGCTGCAGTTTATGAATGCAATGAATTGATGAAATTTCACAGCAATTGGGCTATGTAAGCGTCCAATTGAGCTTGTTTCACGGGGCCAAGATGGGTATGGACGATGCGGCCGGAGCGGTCGAGGACAACGGTAAAGGGTAGCGCGCCCACCCGGTTTCCCAACGTTCTGGACAATTCGATGGCTCCGTATCCGCCCATGAGCGCCGGATAATTGAGATTGATCTCCGCGGCGAACTGCTGGACCTTGTCCGGTTGATCGATGGCAATTCCGACAAACTGCAAACCCCGGGCACCGAATTGCTGCTGCGCTTTGACAAACTGCGGCATCTCTTCGCGGCAGGGTGCGCACCACGTGGCCCAGAAATTGACGATCAGCACCTTGCCCTTCCATTGGCCGAGCGGTTGATCCCGGCCGCTCGCGTCGGGCAGCGCGAGCGCGAGCAACGAGGCGCCATCTAGGGTTGGGTTTGCCGCACCCGGCAACACCGGCGTTCGCTGCCCCAGATACAACCCGGCACCAAGGGCCACTATCGCGGTGATGGCCAGTACGATCCATGCCAAAGGGCGGCGAAGCATCAAGCGACAGACCTGGGATGTGAGTGCTTGCTTACTACTTGAAACAGGCCACTTCGTGAAAGGCGCACCCGGTTCAGTTCAACCAGGATTTCTTCGGTGGGGCTGCCTCGACGACAGGGCCCGGCCGGGCGCCTGCGGCCGGAAGCGTCAGCGTTACCCTCTGCAACTGTGGCGGATAACAGACACCGATGTCCGCGCACCCTTGCGATTCGGCGCTAACCGCGACCGACCCTCCAGGCGCGGCGGCTTCCAGCGGGAGTTTGACGACCAGCTGATTCCGGTACGTCTCGACTTTGCCGAAGAACTCGTCGTCCTTTACCTTTCCCGGCGGCAGCACGGCAGCGCCCTGCGGTCCAGGCTCCAGAGTGAACTTGAGCTTGTCGCGGTACAGGTAATAGCCCTCGGCGATGACGAAACGGACTTCCACGGTCCGTGGGTCGAGCCCGCGGGCGCTGAAGGCGAATGCGCGATCGTTGGGCAACAGGTTGGCCTGCGCGGCGAGGAGCAATGGCGCTGCCGCAAACGCCGTGACTGCGGCGGGCAGAAAGGCCGACGCAAAGATCCGCGGCAGGTGGCCGCGAACCCGGCGTTCAGGTGCCGCCGGTTTCGGCGGCGATCCAGCCAAGGTACCCCGCAAGGCCATGCTGAATGGGGACAGCGATGATTTCCGGAAGTTCGTACGGGTGCCGCGCGACGATGAGCGCCTCGACCGCCGCGTAACGCGCGGCCCGGGTCTTGATCGCAACCGGAACTTCCTGCGCAGTTTCGATCCGGCCGCGCCAGTGATAAAGTGAATCCGCCGGTGCACCGACGCTGACGCATGCGGCGAGCCGCGCGTCCAGAAGGGCCCGGGCCAGCGCCTGCGCCGATGGGCGGTCCGGCATTTGCGTCAGCACGAGGATCGCGGCATCGGCCAAGGAGTTTCCATGCGTTTCATCCTGCTGTTGATTGTACTGGCTTTCCCACTCATCGATCTCCTGGCGACCGTGCGTTTCGCGCGCTGGACCGGCGTGCCCGTGTGGTTCTGGCTCGGCCTGTCGACAGCCGCGGGCTTCCTGCTGCTGCACAACGAGCGACTCGCCTTCCGGACAAGGACAGTGGCGGCGATGCACGGCGAGCAATCGCTCCTGCGCGGCCTGCTCGACAGCGGGCGCAAGGTGCTGGCCGGGTTCCTGTTCCTGCTCCCGGGTGTAGTCAGCGATCTTCTCGCGCTCCTGCTCCTCGCGCTGCCGCTTAACGTCGGACGTACACTCGGACCGCAGCCGGCAGCGGCGGGCCAACCGCGGAAACCGCGCGGTGACGCCATCGACGGCGACTACAGTCGGCTCGACTGACGAGCGCCGATGCGCCGAGCGTCGGCCGCTTTGCGTCGACTCGCCCCGGTCGCACCCCACTTCGTGGGGACCCTGCTCCCAGGCTCGCGCCGCGGCCTCCCTGTGGCGCCCTGCCATTCGATACGCCGAGCGTCGGCCGCTTTGCGTCGACTCGCCCCGGTCGCACCCCACTTCGTGGGGACCCTGCTCCCAGGCTCGCGCCGCGGCCTCCCTGTGGCGCCCTGCCATTCGATACGCCGAGCGTCGGCCGCTTTGCGTCGACTCGCCCCGGTCGCACCCCACTTCGTGGGGACCCTGCTCCCAGGCTCGCGCCGCTACTTCAACCGGTCGAGAACGGTAGGCTCAGCCTTTCCGGCGCGACGATAGGCCCAGATCATCATCGCGCCGCCGATGACGATCATCGGCAGTGACAGCCACTGGCCCATCGTCAATCCGAGTGCGAGCAAGCCGAGGAAGCCATCCGGTTCGCGCACATATTCGGCACCGAAGCGAGCGACGCCGTAGCCGATCAGGAACAGGCCCGAAGCCGCGCCCATCGGCCGGCGACGCCGCGTGTACATCCAGAGCACCGCGAACAACAGCAACCCTTCTCCCGCGAACTGGTAGAGCTGCGACGGGTGCCGCGGTTCCGGCCCCGCAAGCGGAAACACCATTCCCCACGGGAGGCTGGTTACGCGCCCCCATAGCTCACCATTGATGAAATTGCCGAGCCGCCCGGCGGCAAGCCCCAGCGGAATCAGCGGCGCGACGAAATCGGTGACGTCGAGCCAGCGCTTGTCGCGCCGCCGCGCGAACAGCCACAGCGCGACCAGAACCCCGAGGAATCCGCCGTGGAAGCTCATCCCGCCCTCCCACACCGAGAGAATTTCGAGCGGATGCGCGAAGTAGTAGAGCGGCTTGTAGAGCAGCACGTAACCCAGCCGGCCGCCGAGAATCACGCCGAACACACCGTAGAACAGCATGTCGTCGACGTCGCGCGGATGCCAGCCGGTGAGAAGGTTCTGGCGCGCGCGGATCTTCCCCAGCACCGCGAACAGCACGAACCCGACGAGGTACATGAGCCCGTACCAGCGGACCGCGACCGGGCCGATCTGAAACGCGATCGGATCGAACTGCGGATGGACGAGCATGGGGAGGCGAGGCGTGAGGTGCGACGTGCGCTAAAATTCGCGATTCGATTATACGCAGCCCCCCTGCCGGCCTGCCCGGCGCGAGTTCCGAACGACCCTTCCGGAGCGCCCGATGGCCTACAACCGCCGTTCCAGGATCATCACCCAAGGTGTGGCCCGCTCGCCGAACCGCGCAATGCTGCGCGCGGTCGGATTCGGCGACGGCGACTTCGAAAAACCGATCATCGGCGTCGCGAACGGGCACAGCACGATGAACCCGTGCAATGCCGGCATCCAGCCGCTCGTCGACCGTGCCGTGGCTGCGCTGAGGCAAGCAGGCGCGATGCCGCAGACGTTCGGGTTTCCGACCGTGACCGATGGCATCGGCATGGGGACCGAGGGGATGAAGTACTCGCTGGTCTCGCGCGAAGTCATCGCCGACTCGATCGAAGTCTCGGTCCAGGGCCAGCTGATGGACGGCGTGCTGTGCGTCGGCGGCTGTGACAAGAACATGCCGGGCAGCATGATGGCGATGGCACGTATCAACGTTCCGGGCATCTTCGTGTACGCCGGAACGATCAAGCCCGGCCACTGGAAGGGCCAAACGTTGACCATCGTGTCGCCATTCGAGGCGGTCGGCGCGTACGCGGCCGGCAAGATGTCGCAGGAGGACTACGACGGCATCGAACGCAATGCGTGTCCGACGGTGGGCGCCTGCGGCGGCCAGTACACGGCGAACACGATGTCGTCGTCGTTCGAGGCGCTGGGGATGAGCCTGCTCGGCAGCTCGCAGATGGCGTCTCCCGATCCCGAGAAGGCCGACTCCGCGGCGGCCTCAGCACACGTGCTCGTCGAGGCGGTCAAGCGCAACGTCAAGCCGCGCGACATCATCACCAGAAAATCGATCGAAAACGCGATCTCCCTGGTGATGGCGACCGGCGGCTCGACCAACGCGGTGCTGCATTACCTCGCGATTGCGTCCGCGGCCGAAATCGAATGGACGCTCGATGACTTCGAGCGGATCAGGAAGCGCGTGCCCGTGCTGTGCGAACTGAAGCCATCGGGACGGTTCGTCGCCGTCGACTTCCACCGTGCGGGCGGCGTGCCGCAGGTGCTGAAAATGCTGCTCACGCAGGGTCTGCTGCACGGCGACTGCACGACGATCACCGGCCGTACGATGGCCGAAGAGCTGCAGGACGTTTCCGCCCAGCCGCGCGCAGATCAGGAGGTGATTCGGCCGTGGTCGAATCCGCTCTATGCGGAAGGTCACCTCGCGATCCTCAAGGGCAACCTGGCGCCCGAAGGCTGCGTCGCGAAGATAAGCGGACTCAAGAATCCGTCGATCACCGGCCCGGCGCGCGTCTTCGACTCGGAACCGGAGGTGATGGACGCGATCATGGCAAGGAAGATCAGGCCGGGCGATGTGATCGTGATTCGCTACGAAGGCCCGAAGGGCGGACCCGGGATGCAGGAGATGCTGGCGCCCACGTCGGCATTGATTGGCCAAGGCCTCGGCGAATCGGTCGGGCTCGTCACCGACGGTCGCTTCTCCGGCGGTACCTGGGGAATGGTCGTCGGCCACGTCGCGCCGGAGGCATACGTCGGCGGCACGATTGCGCTGGTCCAGGAAGGCGACACCATCACCATCGATGCGCACAAGCTGCTGATCCAGCTCAACGTGGGCGATGCCGAACTCGCGCGCCGGCGCGCGCAGTGGCGGCCGCCGAAGCCGCGCTACACGCAAGGCGTGTTAGCAAAGTACATGCGCCTCGTCTCGAGCGCGAGCCGCGGCGCGGTGACCGATGGCGACGACTCGTAGATACTGGGGCGCCAGCCGCAGTGCGGAATGATCGCGCTCGCCCCGATGTTTGCTCGATGTTCACCTCGGGAGGCCCCATGACCGCCCTGATCCACATCCTGCGCCATCCGCTCCTGGGACTCGCGCTTGCGATTGCAACGTTGGCCGGTTGCGCCAGCGTCGGCTCGCCAGGCGGGAACGCAGGGCCGCCCGCCATCGCGCCGGACTATCGCGTGGGCGACCGATGGGTGTACCAGGGAGAAGAAGGCTACCTGGCCAAGTCCACTTGGGAGGAGACGCACGAAATCATTTCGATCGGCCCGGATGGGATCACGGTGCGCGTTACCGTCAAAGGAGAACGAATGGCTGGCGAGCGGACCGAAAAATGGTCGGCGCCCGGGGTCGTGCTCGTCGGCGCGGTCTACGAGAACGAGACCGACCGATTCGATCCCGCCCTGCTGCGGTACAAGTACCCTCTTGCCGCCGGCGACGCGTGGAATCAGCGCGTCCGCGACCTCAACAAGCCGCCGGGCCCTTACGGTCCCATCGTGCGCCACGTTACCGTGGGCGGATATGAAACGGTTACGACCACGGCCGGGACGTTCGACGCGATTCGACTGCGCGTGATCATGCAGCTCGACGACGAAACGTTCTGGCGCTATGCGACCGAATGCAACGACCTCATCTGGTATGCGCCAGCTATAGGCGCGGTCGTCCGGGAACAAAAGCGATCGCAGTGGCGCGACAAAGGCGACGAGGACGGCACCGTCTATCACCCAGGCCAACTGGCCGATGTCCGACTCGTGTCCTATACGCGAGGGCGTTGAAGTCGGCCGTTCGGCATCTGTCCCGAGAGGTCCTATAGCCCGAGCCGCTGCCAGATCGTCGTCGTCAACGACGCCACGTTCAGCGTGTAGAAGTGCAACCCCGGCGCGCCGCGCGAGAGCAGTCCGTCGCACAGCTCCGTGACGATATCGAGTCCAAACGCCCGGATCGACGCCGTATCGTCGCCATAACCTTCGAGTCGCTTCCGGATCCAGCGTGGAATTTCGGCACCGCAGGCATCGGAAAAGCGCGCGAGTTTCGCCGCGCTGCCGATCGGCATGATGCCGGGCACGATGGGCACCGCGATGCCCGTGGCGCGACATGCGTCGACGAAATGCCAGTACGCGTCGGCGTTGTAGAAGTACTGGGTGATCGCTGAATCGGCGCCGGCGTCGATCTTTTGCTTGAACGCGGCGAGGTCCTCCTGCGGGCTATTCGCCTGCGGGTGGTACTCGGGGTACGCGGCGACGTCGATATGGAACCATCCGCCGGTTTCCTGCCGGATGAAGGCGACGAGCTCGCTCGCGTAGCGGAAATCGCCTGCCGCGCCCGCGCCCGACGGGAGGTCGCCGCGCAACGCGATCAGATGCCGGATGCCGTGGCCCTTGTACTGCGCGAGGACCTCGCGGATCGACTCGCGGGTACCACCGATGCACGACAGGTGCGGAACGCCGTCCAGCCCCTCGGCGCGAAAATCGAGCACGGTCGCAAGTGTGCCCTCGCGGGTCGAGCCGCCGGCACCAAAGGTAACCGAGCAGAACGCGGGCTTCAACTGCGCGAGCTGCCGGCGCGTCGCGCGCAGCTTCTCGACCCCTTCCGGCGTGCGCGGCGGAAAGAATTCAAGGCTGCAGATACGCTTTGTTTCGACGGTCATCGCGGGAGTCCGGGCGGTGACGATGGGTCAGTCGTTCTTCGCCAGGAGCAGCGATGCGAGCAGCCACGAGATCAGGCTGTAGACAATCGCTCCGAAAACGCCGGACCAGAAGCCGCTCACATGAAAGCCGTCGATAAACGAACCGACCCACCAGAACAGGAGCCCGTTGATCACGAAGATGAAGAGGCCGAGCGTCAGCAGCGTCACCGGCAGCGTGAGCAGCACGAGCAGCGGCCGGATCAGTGTGTTGATGAGTCCGAGCACCAGCGCCGCGATCAGCGCGGCCCAGAACGTGTCGACCTGCACCCAGGGAAACACGTACGGAAGCAGGAACAGCGCCGCCGCGTTGATCAGCCAGACGAGCATGAGCCGCATGCGTTTATGCTTCGTGGTTGTCGATCACCGCAAGACGCCGGCGCAGTACGGCTTCAGCGCAGCGTAGAGCGTCGCATTGACCGGTGCCGCGATTCCCGATTCCTTCGCCATCCGCACGACGGCGCCGGAGAGCCACGGCGCCTCGAGCCGATTGCCCGCATCGAGATCGTGCAGCATCGACGCCTTCATCTCGGCGGGCAGCCCGTCGGCGAAGCGCATCTGCTCGGCGATGAAATCGTCGGCCAGGGCGATCCCGCGCGCGCGGCCCACCGACCATGCCTCGCGCATTGCCGCCTCGAGCGTCGCCCGCAGAGTCCGGATCCGCGCGAATCACGCCGATCGGCTGCCGCGTCACGCTGGTGAGACCGGAGAGCGCGACCAGGAACACGAACTTCATCCACAACGCCTTGCGGATGTCCGCGACGATCTCGGCATCGACGCCCGCGTCCTTGCAGGCGGCGAGCAGTGCATCGGCCGCGGTCTGCTGCCCGGGGATCACCGGCCCGAAGCGCAGTCGCGCCATGGTGCCTGTATGCACGATCGTTCCGGGCTCGGCGATCTTCGCCGCGATGTACGCGACGCCACCCATCACCTGCTGCGCACCGATGACGGCGCCGACGCGTTCGATACTTTCCACGCCGTTCTGGAACGGGATCACGACGCCGCCCGCGGCCAACAGCGGCTTGATCGCGGCCGCCGCCGTTTCGGTATCCCAGAGCTTGACGGCGAACAGCACGGCGTCGAACCAGCCCAGCGTTGCCGGATCGTCGGTCGCGGTGGGCTTCGGCAGATGGACATCGCCCAGCGCGCTCCTGATGAAGAGACCGCGCTCGCGCAGCGCGGCAAGGTGGGGGCCGCGGGCGACGAAGGCGACGTCCTGCCCCGCCTGCGCGAGCCGCGCGCCGAAGTAGCCGCCGACGCCACCAGCCCCCATCACCGCGATGCGCATCGTCACATCCCCCGAGGAGCCTCACACGCGCGGGACCTGTTCAGAGATTCCTAGTAGCGATAGCTTTCCGGCTTGTAGGGGCCGGCGACCTCCACGCCGATATAACGCGCCTGCCGGTCCGACAGCGGCGTCAGCATCGCCCCCAGCTTGGAGAGTTGCAACCGGGCGACCTTCTCGTCCAGATGCTTCGGCAGCACGTACACGCCGACCGGATATTTTCCCGCGCCGGAACGGGCGTCGCGCCACAGTTCGATCTGCGCCATCACCTGGTTCGCGAACGACGAGCTCATCACGTACGACGGATGCCCGGTGCCGCACCCGAGGTTCACCAGCCGTCCTTCGGCGAGCAGGATAATACGCTTGCCGTCCGGGAAGATCACGTGGTCGACCTGCGGCTTGATGTTCTCCCATTTGTGGGCTTTCAGCGCCGCAACGTCGATCTCGTTGTCGAAGTGCCCGATGTTGCAGACGATCGCGTTGTTCTTCATCCGCTGCATGTGCGCTTGTGTGATCACATCGATGTTGCCGGTCGCAGTGACGAAGATGTCGGCCTTGTCGCAGGCGTAGTCCATCGTCACCACGCGGTAGCCTTCCATCGCCGCCTGCAGTGCGCAGATCGGGTCGATCTCGGTGATCCACACTTGCGCGGACAGCGCGCGCAGCGCCTGTGCCGAGCCCTTGCCGACATCGCCGTAGCCGTTCACGACGGCAATCTTGCCCGCGACCATGACATCGGTCGCGCGCTTGATCCCGTCGACCAGCGACTCGCGGCAGCCGTAGAGATTGTCGAACTTGGACTTGGTCACCGAGTCATTGACGTTGATCGCGGGAAACGCGAGGCGGCCTTCCCGGTGCATCTGGTAGAGCCGCTTCACGCCGGTCGTTGTCTCTTCGGTGACACCCTTGATGCCGGCCTTGCGCCGCGAGTAGAACTGCGGATCCTTCGCGAGGCGCGCGGCAATCGATGCGAACAGTGCCGTTTCCTCCTCGCTCGTCGGGTGCGCAAGGCACGAGTCGTCGGTCTCGGCCGCGGCGCCCAGATGCGCGAGCAGCGTCGCGTCGCCGCCGTCGTCGAGGATCATGTTCGGCCCGCCACTGCCGTTACCGTGGGGCAGCCAGTCGAAGATGCGGTGCGTGAAGTCCCAGTACTCGCCGAGCGTCTCCCCCTTGTACGCGAACACCGGCGTGCCGCGCGCGGCAATCGCGGCCGCGGCGTGGTCCTGCGTCGAGTAGATGTTGCACGACGCCCATCGCACCTCGGCACCCAGCGCCTGGAGCGTCTCGATCAGCACGGCGGTCTGGATCGTCATGTGCAGCGAACCCGCGATGCGGGCGCCGCGCAGCGGCTGCAGCGGAGCGAATTCCTCGCGGATCGCCATCAGGCCGGGCATCTCGGTCTCGGCGATCGCGATTTCCTTGCGGCCCCAGTCGGCGAGCGCGAGGTCCGCGACCCTGAAGTCAGTGAAGCTCTTGGTGTCGGTCACAGCGTTCATCGGTCACTCCATCGTTGGTGACCACGCTGCGGGGAGGCGGGAGATCCGCTCGTCACCCCGTGCGTGGACACGGTTCAACGAGCGCGGTTGCGAAATGGGAGAACCCCGAGCCTGGCGGACTGCGGCCCGGGAAAATCCGGGCCTGGCCGTTGCAACGCTCCTCGGGAATCGAGGATTGTACCCAAAAACCATGGGCTTGTGCGGGCCGACCGTGCACCGAGCTGGAGCGCCACCGCGCTGGCGCAAGAAGGACGCTGACTTCGCTCGCCGGTTGCCATGTCCAACGGCGCCGGCTTCACTGCCGTGACGCATCCCCCACGGCGGCTTCCTGCGCCAGCAACGCGTTGGCGAGGCCTGACTCGCGCTTGTAGAAACCCTCGGTGTGGAACGTCTCCTCGAGCTTGTAGAGTTCGTAGTCGAGGTGGTGGCACACCTCGTGCACCAACGTGCGCAGGAATGTCTTGAATGCGACCACCTGTTGTCTGGCGGCGGTGCGCATCCAGACGCTGATCCGCGCCGGCGTGCGGCCCTCCTCGGGCTCGTAGAGTCCGTGCAGCTCGCCGTAGTCGTCGGCCGGACGCTTGGCGAGCACGCGGATCCGTATCTTCGGAACGCGATACCCGGTCACCAGCGTGTCGACGAGTTCCTGACAGGCGCGCTGCAGCGCCTCGCGGTCGTCGCGCACAAGACCCTCTCGAACGCGCGCGACGTACCTTCCGGCTGCGACTCCCGCCGGCAGTGCCAGCGTCGCGATCGCATCGCTCCGGCGGTAGATGCGCTGGCGGGCAGGCGAGAGTCGGGCGAAATAGGCGAAGGGCATCGCGGACAGGAGGAAGCTCGAAGTGCGACGCGACGCCCCAAATGCGAGGGGCCGCGCGTGCGGCCCCGGGCAACGGATCGGCGCGTTGCGCCGGATAGAAGGCTACGCCTTCTTGATTTTCTCGAGCATCTTGAAAATGCCCCGGGTCGAGCCGACGAACAGGCGCTTGTAGGCCTTGCCGAGGCAGCGGCGCTCGAGGGTGTTGCGGCGGGTGCGGGATCGTTCGGCCATGGGGTCTCCCTTCGTGTCGGTTGGATCAGATTGGCGTAGCGGCGGCGCCGGAAGCGCCGAAATGTGTCACTTTACCTGGTTTCCACCGCAACGCGGGCACCGCGCGGCGCGGCGTCCAGCCGGGCCGCGGCGCGCAGCGTCGCCGCGCGGTCGGTGTTCTCCCACGTGAATTCGGGCTCGTCGCGGCCGAAGTGGCCGTACGCCGCGGTCTTGAGATAGATCGGCCGCAGCAGGTCGAGCATCTGGATGATGCCCTTCGGCCGCAGGTCGAAGTGCTCGTTGACGAGGTCGGCGATCTTCTCGTCCGGAATCCGGCCCGTGCCCTCGGTGTACACGGTCACGTTGATCGGATGCGCGACGCCGATCGCGTAGGAAAGTTGCACCTGGCATTGCGTGGCGATGCCGGCGGCGACGATGTTCTTCGCGACGTAGCGCGCAGCGTACGCGGCCGATCGGTCGACCTTCGACGGGTCCTTGCCGGAAAATGCGCCGCCGCCGTGCGGCGCGGCGCCGCCATAAGTGTCGACGATGATCTTGCGGCCAGTGAGGCCCGCGTCGCCATGCGGGCCGCCGATCTCGAAGCGGCCGGTCGGATTGACGAGGTACTTGGTGCCGTCGAGCATGTCCGGCGGCAAGACGGGCTTGATGATTTCGTCGATCACCGCTTCGGCGAGCGCCGCTTGCCGGTCGTTCATGCTCGGATGGTGCTGGGTGGACAGCACGACGGTGTCGATCGCGACCGGGCGGCCGTTGGCATAACGTACCGTCACCTGCGATTTCGCGTCCGGCCTCAGCCACGGCAGGCGGCCATCCTTGCGCACTTCGCTCTGCCGCTGCACCAGCCGGTGCGCGTACCAGATCGGGAACGGCATCAGCGCAGGCGTCTCATCGCACGCGTAGCCGAACATCAGGCCCTGGTCGCCTGCGCCCTGGTTGAGATACTCGTCGGACGCGTGATCGACGCCGCGCGCGATGTCGGGCGACTGGCGCCCGTAGCAGACCATCACCGAGCATCCGTCGGCGTCGAAGCGCAGCTCGGGATCGGCATAGCCGATCCGGCGGATCGTGTCGCGCGCAATCCGCGCGAAATCGTGCTTGTGTGCAGTCGTGATCTCGCCGCTCATCACGACGAGTCCCGTTGACACCAGCGTTTCCGCCGCGACGCGCCCGGTCGGGTCTTGCTCTAGAATCGCGTCGAGCACTGCGTCGGAGATCTGGTCCGCCACCTTGTCGGGGTGGCCCTCCGACACCGATTCCGACGTAAACAGGAAATCGCCCATTGCCGCTCCTCGTTGCCCCGATCGCAATTGGCGCACCAGCGCAAACGCTATCGGGGTTCATATCGCACAAAAGCTTGAATTCTAGCAGAATTCACTCTCGTTTCCGCGACGCATCCGACCCCAGCACCCGTGGGGTCGGGATGCCGCGCATACGCCGAAGCGACCGGTGACCGCACGTATCGAGCTCCCCACGGCGGCCGCGATCGCGCGCGCCGCCGAACGGCTGCGCGCCGGCGAATTGGTCGCCTTTCCCACTGAAACCGTCTACGGCCTGGGCGCCGATGCGAGCGATCCGGTCGCCGTGCGCCGAATCTTCGTCGCCAAGGGCCGCCCCGCCGATCATCCTGTCATCGTCCACCTCGCCGAAGCAGCGCACGTCGAACGCTGGGCGCGCGAAATACCCGACGGAGCGAGGCGGCTCGCACGCGCGTTCTGGCCAGGACCGCTGACGCTGATCCTGCCGCGGGCGGGGCACGTCACCGATCTCGTCACCGCCGGCCAGGATAGCGTTGGACTGCGTGTTCCGTCGCATCCGGTTGCGCGGGAGTTACTCGCTGCGTTCGGCGTCGGCGTCGCCGCCCCATCGGCTAACCGATTCGGTCGGATCTCACCGACGACGGCGCGCCACGTTGCCGACGATCTCGGCGACGCCGTATCGATGATTCTCGACGGCGGATCCTGCGCGATCGGCATCGAATCGACGATTGTCGCGTTCACCGGCAGGGATCCGGTGCTCCTGCGGCCAGGTGGCATCGGCGCGGCGGATCTCGCGCGCGTGCTGGGTCGGACGATCGGCGCGCCGGATGCGCACGCGCCGCGCGCGCCGGGGACGCTCGCATCGCACTATGCGCCGAAGACACGCGCCACACTCGTCGCGCCGAATGCGCTGCGCGCCGAAATCGCGCAGCTCGGCGAACACGACGAGGATATCGCCGTGCTCGCGCGCACCGTCGCTTGCCCCGCGGATTTCGACAACATCTGGGTGCCGGCGCCGGTCGAGGCCGCGGCCTATGCCCACGACCTCTACGCCAACCTGCGCGCACTCGACGCCGCGAACGCCGACGTCATCCTGATCGAAGCGGTTCCCGACGACGATGCATGGCAGGCCGTACGCGACCGTCTCACGCGCGCCGCGCGCGGCGAGGACGACGACCGCGACTAGGGCCTGTTCACACTATGTCCGCAAGTGCGAACGGATGGCATGGGGCGCCAATCAAGGCGCTTGACGAAGCTAAGACCGGGTGTCTTTGCGAGGAGAGCAACGCAGAGTGGCGCCCCAGGGCGCCCGTTCCCTTCGGGTTGCGGCGAAAAGGGCCGCTTACTTCGTTGCAGAGCCTCGCCGGGCAGCCGGCCCGCCTTCGTTTTGCGCCTCGCGCCCGGCCCTTTTCGCTCGCAACGCATCTTGTGGACATAGTGTGAACAGGCCCTAGATGATGAGGCCGACCCGGAGCTCAGCAGCGCCCACCGAAGGCCTGGTCGAGGAACGCCGCAATCGTCGCCGCCAATTCCTTCTGCCGGTTGTCGAAGTAATGGTCGGTGCCGGCGATCGTCAACTGTCGTGAGCAGCTGTCCTTCGGGATTCGCCTCGCGCGCGCTGGCGCCAGCGCAACGACTTGTGGCAATTCATTCTCTGCGATGACGTCGAGCACGGGCTCCTTGGGGGCCACCGAAAAATCGGTCAGCATCCCTACGGGAACCCACGCGCCGATCGTCGCGGCATCGGGCCGCGCGAGGTACGCGTCGACCATCGTGGCGCCAATGCTGTGCGCAACGATGGCGATCTCCCGCACGCCTTTGGCCCGCAGATACGCGATCGCCGCGGCAATCCGCTCGCCGGCGCCGGGAACCGTGATCCGATAGTCGTCACGCGATGCCGTCGCTGCGAGGACCGGCATCTGCACGGAGAGCGTCGTGTAGCCGGCGTCGGCAAGGTAGGTGCGCACGCCGGAAGTGAAACCGAAATCAGGATGCACGCCGAGGCCGTGGATGACGATCACGCCGCCCTTCGCCGTGCCCGCCGGCTCGGTGAGAATCGCGAGCACCTTCGGCCGCGTCGGCGTGGCAAGCCAGACCGCGTCACCCACGACCAGCGCAGGGACGACCTCCTGCGCCCAGCGATCCTCGCGGGCATGATCGATCGTGAGCTGCGCCAACGTCGGCGCGGCGAGCGACATGACGATCAAGGCCGCGAACCCACGCCGCATCATTGCTCTCCGTCACGGCGCGCGGGCTGCTACGATGCCACGCGATTCGCCACCGTTTGCCGTTGCCCGCGAGGAATCTTACGCCATGCCCGCTCGTCGCTTCCCGGTCATCGTTCTCGCCCCCGACAAGTTCAAGGGCTCGTTGACGGCCCCAGCGGTTTGCACGGCCATCGCGCGCGGCCTCGTGCGCGTGTGGCCGGATGCGGATATCCGCGCGTGCCCGATGGCCGACGGCGGTGACGGCACGCTCGATGCCGTTCTCGCGTGCGGCGGCGAGCGTTCCGCGCGCCCTGTCACCGGCGCCGGCGGGACACCGCACACGGCGGCCTATGGCCTGGTCGATGCGTCGGACGGCCGTACCGCGGTGATCGAGGTCGCGCAGATCGTCGGCATCACCGATCCGCAGGGAATCGCCGTGCCGGTCGCACGCCGCACCACGCGTGGCGTTGGCGAATTGATCCACGCGCTCCTCGATCTCGGCGTGCGCCGCTTCATGATCGGGCTGGGCGGCAGCAGCACCAACGACGGCGGCGCGGGAATGCTGGAGGCGCTGGGCATGCAGCTCGTCGATGCCGGCGGCGCTCCCGTCACGCCAACGCCCGCCGGCCTTGCCGGAATCGCGCGCATCGACGCAAGCACGCTCGATGCGCGGCTTGCGTCGGCGACGATCGCGATCATGTCGGACGTCGATAACCCGCTTTGCGGCGAGTTCGGCGCAACCGCGGTCTTCGGCCCGCAGAAGGGCGTGCGCGGCGATGAGGTCGCGACCCTCGACGCGACGCTGGCGCGGTACGCAGCGCTGGCGGAGTCCGCGGTCGGCCGCAGCGCCGCGGCGAACCCCGGCGCCGGCGCGGCCGGCGGGCTTGGCTTCGCACTCCAGTTGGTCGGCGGCGCTTTCCACTCGGGCGCCGAGGTGGTCGCCGGACTCGTCGGGCTCGACGCCGCGCTTCGCGGAGCCGATTGGGCCATCACCGGCGAAGGCCGGACCGACGCGCAGACACTGCTGGCCAAGGCGCCGTACGTCGTCGCATTGCACGCCCGGGCGTCCGGCATACCGGTGACGTTGCTGTCCGGCGCGGTGGACACCGCCGCCCTGCCCGATCTTTCGCCCGTTTTCGCCGGCTGTTTCGCGCTACCAGCGGGGCCGATGCCACTCGCGGATTGCGTCGCGCATGCCGATGCCTTGCTCGCAGATCGAGCGGAGGCGATCGCGCGGCTGTGGGCAGTGGGACGGGCCGGCCCTGGTCTCGTTGCGTCCTCGGCCTCCGCGCCGACCGCGAACCGCTAACCCCGAGCGTCGAACCCGCGCGGCGATTCGCGATTGCTCCGATCCCCTTCCGCAAACGCCCTTCGGGCCTGCGCTACGCGCCGCGCGCTGCTCGGTATTCTCGGGGAGCGCGCCACGTTTGACACGATGCGGCGGCGTCCGGACCGTACGGTTCCTGGCGCCGGCACCCGCCCGTCGAATCGAACGGCGATGCGTTCATCTCCGTTCAAAATCGGCGTACCATAACCCAGCCTCGCACGGACGAGGTGCACGCTACCGCTGGTGGCGTCGCGAATCCAATACGTACTACGTCACCTGGAGGAATCGACATGCGAATCGAGATCGCCGCGGCACCGATCGCCGGAGGCGCGCAAGTCTCGCATCATCGGCAGCGCAATTTCACGGACTCTCGTAGCGCACGACGCGGCGCGTTGATCGTGCTCGCCGCCGCGGCCTCGATCGCCGTGCTGCCAGCAGCGGCGGCTGGCTGGGAACCGACCAAACCGGTCGAGTTCATCGTTCCCGCCGGCACCGGCGGCGGCGCCGACCAGATGGCGCGCCTGCTGCAGGGGGTGATCACCAAGAACAACCTGATGAAGCAGTCGATGATCGTCGTCAACAAGCCCGGCGGCGCCGGTGCCGAGGGCTTCCTCGCCATCAAGGAGGCCAAAGGCGATCCCAACAAGATCATCATCACGCTGTCGAACCTGTTCACTACACCGCTGGCGACCGGTGTGCCCTTCAACTGGAAGGAGCTGACGCCGGTCGCGATGCTGGCGCTCGACCAGTTCGTGCTGTGGGTCAACGCCGAGGTGCCGTACAAATCGGCGCAGGACTACCTCGCCGCGGTGAAGGCGGGCGGCCCCAACAAGTTCAAGATGGGCGGCACGGGCTCGAAGCAGGAAGACCAGATCATCACCGTCGCGATCGAGAAGGCCGCCGGCGTCAAGTTCACTTATGTGCCGTTCAAGGGTGGCGGCGACGTCGCCGTGCAGCTCGTCGGCAAGCACGTCGATTCGTCGGTCAACAACCCGATCGAGGCGGTCGCGCAGTGGCGCGCCGGCGCGCTGCGCCCGTTGTGCGTGTTCGACGACCAGCGGATGCCGTACAAGACCAAGGTCACCGAAACGATGTCATGGAACGACATCCCGAGCTGCAAGGAAGCCGGCGTCGGCGTCGACTACCTGATGCTGCGCGGCATCTTCATGCCTCCCGGCGTAACGAAGGAGCAGGTCGATTATTACGTCGACCTGTTCAAGAAAGTGCGCGAAACCGCGGACTGGAAGAAATTCATGGAGGATGGCGCGTTCAACGCGACTTTCATGAGCGGTCCCGATTACGCGAAGTGGGTCGAGGGCGCCGAGAAAACGCACGTCGAGCTGATGCGCGAGGCCGGATTCCTGGCCAAGCCGTGACGCAGTGCAGGTCGAACTGCGACGTGCCGCCGGGCACACCGGCGGCGAGAGCATGACCGCGTGCCGCGCCGGCGACGGGCCGCTGCCGAACCCTCATGAATGACGACAAGCCCACCGGCGGCGAAGGCGGAATCTCGACGCCGGCGGCCGACGTCGCGGCAGCGCTGCTGATCTTCGCCGTTGGCGCGGTCGTGGTGGTCGACAGCTACCGGCTGGGCGCGAGCTGGGGCGACGACGGCCCACAATCGGGTTACTTCCCCTTCTACATCGGGCTCCTGCTTTGCATTTCGAGCGTCGCGACACTGGCGCAGGTCGCGTTCGCCGAATGGCACCGCCGCGGCCAGTTCACCGGCGCGATTGCCGAGCGCCGGCGCCAGTTCGTCGCATGGGGGCCCTTGCGCCGGGTGTTCTCGGTCCTGCTGCCGGCGGCGGGGTACGTGCTGTTCGTGCAGCTGATCGGGATCTACGTCGCATCGGCGCTCTACATCGCGCTCTTCATGGCGTGGCTCGGCCGATATTCGTGGCTCAGGAGCGCGGCCGTTGGGCTCGCCGTCAGCACGTCGGTGTTCCTCATGTTCGAGGTCTGGTTCAAGGTGCCGCTATACAAGGGCGCCTACGACCCGCTGGCGTGGCTCGGGTTCTGACCGCGCCGCGCCGGATGGACCGCGCGCACGTTTCCGTGAGGGTGATCCTTGGCTGAAATAGGCGCGCTGTTCCACGGCTTCGCGGTCGTGCTGAGTCCGTTCAATCTCCTCCTGATGATGATCGGGATCGTGCTCGGCGTCATCATCGGCGTGCTCCCCGGCCTCGGCGGCGCCAACGGCGTCGCGATCCTGCTGCCGCTGACGTTCACGATGCCGCCGACCTCGGCGATCATCATGCTGTCGTGCATCTACTGGGGCGCGCTGTTCGGCGGCGCGATCACGTCGGTGCTGTTCAACATCCCGGGCGAGCCGTGGTCGGTGGCGACGACCTTCGACGGCTATCCGATGGCACAGCATGGTCGCGCGGGGGAGGCGTTGACCGCCGCATTTACGTCGTCGTTCGTTGGCGCGCTGTTCGCCGTGGTGATGATCACGTTCCTCGCGCCGCTGGTCGCAAGGTTCGCGCTGCAATTCGGACCGCCCGAGTTTTTCTCCGTCTACCTGCTCACGTTCTGCAGCTTCATCGGCATGGGCAAGGGATCTCCATGGAAGACGCTGGCGTCGATGCTGCTGGGTTTCGCGCTGGCCGCCGTCGGAATGGACAACATCACCGGGCGGTTGCGCCTCACGTTCGGCTTCACCGAGATGATGCGCGGCTTCGACTTCCTGATCGCCGTGATCGGCCTGTTCGGCATCGGCGAGATCCTGTTGTCGATGGAAGAGGGCCTGTCGTTCGCCGGCAAGTCCGCGACCATCAATCCCAAGGTCGTCTTGGAGACGTGGAAAAAGCTGCCGCGCTACTGGCTCACGTCGCTGCGCAGCTGCGTGATCGGCTGCTGGATGGGAATTACGCCGGGCGGCGCGACGCCCGCGTCGTTCATGAGCTACGGCGTGGCCAAGCGCATGTCGCGCGACGGCGACAAGTTCGGCACCGGCCAGGTCGAAGGCGTGGTAGCCCCCGAAACCGCAGCGCACGCGGCGGGCACCAGCGCGCTTCTGCCGATGCTGGCCCTCGGCATTCCCGGCTCGCCGACCGCCGCCGTGCTGCTGGGTGGCCTTCTGATCTGGGGTCTGCAGCCGGGGCCGCTGCTCTTCGTCGAGCAGAAGGACTTCGTCTGGGGCCTGATCGCCAGCATGTACCTCGGCAACCTTGCCGGCCTCGTCATCGTGCTCACTTGTGTGCCGCTGTTCGCGGCGATCCTGCGCGTGCCGTTCTCGATCATCGCGCCCATCATCATCGTGATCTGCGCGATCGGCGCGTACACGGTGCACAACGCGATGCTCGACGTCTGGTACATGCTGGGCTTCGGTGTGGTCGGCTACGTCTTCAAGAAGCTCGAATATCCGTTGGCGCCGCTGGTGCTGGCATTGGTGCTGGGCGACCGCGCCGAAGACTCGTTCCGCCAGTCGATGCTGATCGCGCAGGGCGATCTCGCCGTCTTCTTTTCCAACGGGCTGGTCGGCGGCATCACCGGGCTGGCGCTGGTGATGCTGTTCTGGCCGCTCATCTCGCGGCTGATCGCCCGCTATCGGGGTCGTTGACGAGGCCGCCGGCCGGCGGCCGATCACTCCGCCGCGCCACCTCCGCGCATCGGGGCCAGATCGCGCGCCACGTCGTAGCCGAGCGTCGGGCTGGCCGTTCCGCCGGGCGTCACGCGCACCGCGCAATACTTGAACTCGGGAATCTTGCCGAACGGATCGAGTGCCGGGTTGGTCAGCAGATTCGCAGCCGCCTCGTAATAGCAGAACGGGATGAACACCGCGCCGTGCGGGGTACCGTCGTCGGCGCGCGCGTAGAGCGAGATGCTGCCGCGCCGCGACGCGACGGTGATCGTACCGCCCGGCGCGACGCCGACCGCTTCGAGATCGAGCGAGTGCAGCGACGCGACGGGCCCTGGCTCGATCGCGTCGAGGACCTCGGTACGCCGCGTCATGCTCCCCGTGTGCCAGTGCTCGAGCTGGCGCCCGGTGATCAGCACGAAGGGGTACGCATCGTCGGGCCGCTCCGCGGCGGGAATGACGCTCGCGGGAACGAACTGGCCCTTGCCGGTCGCCGTCGGAAACTGGGCGGTAAACACGACGCGGGTTCCGGCATCGCCCTCGTGCTCGCAGGGATAGGTCACGGCATGCTCGCGCTCGAGGCGTTCCCACGTGATGCCGGCGATCGAGGGCATTGCCATGCGCATCTCGGCGAAGACCTCGCGCGGGTGCGCATATGTCCAGCCGAGCCCCAGGCGCTTGGCCATCTCGACGATGATCCAAAGATCCTGCCGGGCATCGCCCGGCGGCGACAACGCCTCACGTCCGAGCTGGACCGAGCGGTCGGTGTTGGTGAACGTGCCTGTCTTCTCGGGAAACGCGGACGCGGGCAGGATCACGTCGGCGAGGTACGCCGTTTCGGTGAGGAAGATGTCCTGCACGACCAGCATCTCGAGCGACGCCAGTGCGGCGCGCGCGTGGCTGACATCAGGATCGGACATCGCGGGGTTCTCGCCCATCACGTACATGCCGCGGATCTTCCCGGCATGCACGGCGTCCATGATCTCGACCACGGTGAGTCCCGCCTTCGGGTCGAGCGGGATTCCCCACAGCGCCTCGAACGCATCCTTCGCCCCGGCATTGTCGACGCGCCGGTAATCGGGATACATCATCGGGATCAGGCCGGCGTCGCTCGCGCCCTGCACGTTGTTCTGGCCGCGCAACGGATGCAATCCGGTTCCCGGCCGCCCCACCTGCCCCGTCATCAGCGAGAGAGCGATCAGGCAGCGGGCGTTGTCGGTGCCGTGGATGTGCTGCGAAATTCCCATTCCCCACAGGATCATCGATGCGCGCGACGTCGCAAACAACCGCGCGACCTCGCGGATCGTCGGCGCCGGTATTCCGCAGACTGGCGCCATCGCTTCCGGACTGTGGCCGGCGACGTTCTTCCGCATCTCGGCGTAGCCGCTCGTGCGGTCCGCGACGAAACGTTCCGCGACCAGTCCCTCCTCGACGATCGTGTGCAGCATCGCGTTGAGCAGCGCGACGTCGGTATCCGGCTTCAACTGGAGGAAATGCGCAGCGTGTCGCGCGAGCTCGGAACGTCGCGGCTCGACCAGGATCAGCTTCGTTCCGCGCTTCGTGGCGTTCTTGATCCACGTCGCGGCCACCGGGTGGTTGACGACCGGGTTGGCGCCGATCAAGAGGACGACTTCGGCCTGCAGCACGTCCATCACGGGGTTCGACACCGCACCCGAGCCGATGCCCTCGAGCAGCGCCGCGACCGAAGACGCGTGACACAGCCGCGTGCAGTGGTCGACGTTGTTCGTGCGAAAGCCCGTGCGCACGAGCTTCTGGAACAGGTACGCCTCCTCGTTGCTGCCCTTGGCCGACCCGAATCCCGCGAGGGCCTGGCCGCCGTGCGCGTCGCGGATTTTTCGCAGCGTGCCGCCCGCGAGGTCGAGCGCCTCGTCCCAGGAGGCCTCCCGGAACACGGAGCGCGGGTCGGCCGGATCCATGACGAAATCCGCCGTTTTCGGTACGCCCGGTTTTCGGATCAGCGGCTTCGTCAGCCGCTGCGGGTGGTGGACGTAATCGAAGCCGAAGCGCCCTTTGACACACAGCCGGCTGTGGTTCGCCGGGCCGTCGCGGCCGTCGACGCGGACGATGCGGTTGTCCTTCACGTGGTAGGTGAGTTGGCAGCCGACGCCGCAATAAGGGCAGACCGACGCTACGCTGCGGTCGGCCGCGACGAGATAGGCGTCCTGCGCCGGCGCGAGGGCGCCCGTCGGGCACGCCTGCACGCATTCGCCGCACGCGACGCACGTCGAGGCGCCCATCGGGTCGCCGAAATCGAACACGATGGCCGAGTGTGCGCCGCGGAACGCATAGCCGATCACGTCGTTGACCTGCTCCTCGCGGCACGCGCGCACGCAGCGGGTGCACTGGATGCAGGCGTCGAGATTGACGGCCATCGCCGGGTGTGACAGATCGGCGGCGGGTTGCGCCCGGGCCTCGAAGCGTGGCACGCCCACGCCCAGCCAGCGCTTCCAGTGCTCCAGTTCGGAATCCGGCTTGTAGACCTTCGCCGGCACGTCGGCTGCGAGCAGCTCGACGATCATCTTCTGCGCATGGAGGGCGCGCGGACTTTGGCTCGACACTTCCATCCCCGGCGCCGGCGCGCGGCAGCAAGAGGGCGCCAGTACCCGCTCACCCTTGATCTCGACCATGCACGCGCGGCAGTTGCCGTCCGGGCGCATCCCCGGCATGTAGCAGAGATGCGGAATCTCGACGCCGTGCCGCTGCGCGGCCTCGATGATCGTCTCGCCGGCTGCCGCCGTCATTTCGCGGCCGTTGAGCTGGAACGCAACGCCGTCAGCTCTCATTGCAGCTCCTCCGGGAAATACCGGATCACGCAGGCAATCGGATTCGGCGCCGCTTGCCCGAGCCCGCAGATCGACGCGTCGGCCATCGCCTGCGACAGCTCGGTCAACAGCGGCACATCCCACGCGGACTTGTCCATCAGGTGCACCGCCTTCTCGGTGCCCACACGGCACGGCGTGCACTGCCCGCACGACTCGTCGGCGAAAAAGCGCATCAGGTTCAGCGCCGCGTCGCGCGCACGGTCGTGCTGCGAGAGCACGATCACCGCCGCGGAGCCGATGAAGCAGCCGTGTGGCTGCAGCGTGTCGAAATCGAGCGGGACATCGGCAAGCGTTGCCGGAAGAATGCCGCCCGAGGCGCCACCGGGGAGATAGGCGTAGAGCTCGTGTCCCGGGCAGCATGCCGCCGCAGTATTCGTCGATCAGCTCGCGCACGGTGATGCCGGCTGGCGCGAGGTGTACGCCCGGCTTGGCGACGCGTCCGGACACCGAGAACGAGCGCAGGCCCTTGCGGCCGTGCCGCCCGTGCGAGGCGAACCACGCGGCGCCTTTTTCGAGGACGTCGCGTACCCAGTAGAGCGTCTCCATGTTGTGCTCGAGTGTCGGCCGCCCGAACAGTCCCACCTGTGCGACGTACGGCGGGCGCAGCCGCGGCATTCCGCGCTTGCCCTCGATCGACTCGATCATCGCCGACTCCTCGCCGCAGATGTACGCGCCAGCGCCGCGGCGCAAGTGGAGGCGCGGCAACGGGCACGGCGGTTCGCGTTGGAGCGCTTCGATCTCCGCGGTCAGGATTGCGCGGCACGCGGCGTACTCGTCGCGCAGGTAGATATAGACGTCGTCGATGCCGACCGCCCATGCGGCGATCAGCGTGCCCTCGAGAAAGCGGTGAGGGTCGCGCTCGAGGTAGAAGCGGTCCTTGAACGTGCCCGGCTCACCTTCGTCGATATTGACCGCCAGCAGTCGCGGCGCGGACTCGGCGCGTACGATCCGCCACTTGCGGCCCGCCGGAAAGCCGGCACCGCCCAGGCCGCGCAGCCCCGAATCCTCGAGCGCCGCGATCGTCGCGTCGACGCTGCGGTCGCCGCGCACGCATGCCGCGAGCGTCCGATAGCCGCCGTCGGCGCGGTACGCGGCGCGGTCGATGTAGGGGGGAATCTGCGGCGCGTGCTGTCGCGCGGACAGGGCATGGGCGACCTTCTCCGGCGTCGCACGATCGATCGGATTCTTCCCGACGACTGCGGCCGGCGCCTGCTCGCAGCGTCCGATGCACGGCGCGCCGACGACACGGACGTTCGCGCCACAACGGCGCGCGACTTCGGCGCGCAATGCCGAGGCGCCCGCCAGCTCGCAGGACAGCGTCTCGCAGACGCGCACCGTGATCTCGGGCGGCGGCGTCTCCCCTTCCTTCACCACGTCGAAGTGGTGGTAGAAGGTCGCGACCTCGTAGACCTCGGCCAACGCGAGCTTCATCTCGTCGGCGAGGGCGGCGAGATGTGCGGCCGACAGGGATCCGTAGCGGTCCTGGATCCGGTGCAGGTGCTCGACCAGGAGATCGCGACGGCGGGGCGCGTCGCCCAGCAGCGCACGCACGTCGCCGAGCGCCCGCGGGTCGGGCTGCCGACCCTTGAGGCGCGGGCGTATCCCGCCGCGCGCGCCAAGGCCCCTGGTGTCGATGACCGCTTTCGGCGTCATGCGTGCCTTCCGTTTGCCGCGATCGCGGCGACCGGGCTCCGCGCTTCCCGGCGCCGCGCCTCGCACGCGTCAGTCGAGGAAATCGCAGTGCTTCTCGACATGCGCGGCGAGATCGAGCGAGTGCTGTCGCACGAGGCGCTCCGCGAGCTCGGTATCGCGACGCTCCAGCGCCTCGATGATACGCATGTGGTCGACGATCGAACGCGCGGCGCGATCCTGCTGCGAAATCGTCATCCTGCGGATCGCGCGGACGTGGATGAACAGGTTCTCGATCGTCTTGCCCATCAGGTGGGAGCCGGACAGGCGAATGATCGCCTGGTGAAAGGCGATGTTCGCATCCGAGTACTCCTCGAGGTGATCCGCCGGCGCCGAATTACGGAACTCGTCGAACATATGGCGCAGTGCCGCGATGTCCTCGTCGCGCGCATGGACCGTCGCCAGCCGCGCCGCCATGCTCTCCAGCGCCGCCCACATCTCGATCATCTCGACGATCTGCCGTTTGGTCTTGCGCACGATGAAGACCCCGCGCCGGGGAACGGTGCGCAGGAATCCCTCCTGCTCGAGCAGCGTCATCGCCTCGCGGATCGGCGTGCGGCTCACTCCCAGGGCATCGCCCAGCTGCCGCTCGTCGAGGCGGATCTCCTCGGGCTGCCCGTAGATGTCGGCATCGAGGATCGCCTGCTTCAACGCCGCGTACGCCTGGTCACGAAAGCTGACGTTCGCAGTGAGGCGGCGCAGCGCGAGCGGTGGCGCGCCGTATTCAGTTTCGGATGGGGTCGACATCGATTGCGCCTGAACGTGCCGTCCGATCAGAGACCGCGGGGATAGCCTGTGTTGCCATGCTGCTGTGGTCTAGATCGGCACAAGAAATAGCCATTGACTTTCCATGATATACCAAATACGTTATGCAAAATATCTGCGATGTCTGTTTGAACCCGGGCTACAGCCTTTGCCACCTGGGCCGTCTCTGCGAGGTCCCTGGAGCATGCGGGTAGCGTTACGATTACCGCCGCGTGTTGCACGGCCCGCTGGGGCCGCCTCCACGCCTTCCTGCCAGGATTCACCCAGACCACGGAGCACGCCATGCAAGACGCCGCCGCCAAGACCGCGTCCCGGCCCGCAACGACGACCGCCGAAGACACGCTGAAGCAGAAGACCCGTGACGCCAATGTCATCTCGGGCGGCCACCTGGTCGCGAAAGCGCTCAAAGCCGAGGGGGTCGACACCATCTTCACGCTGTGCGGCGGCCACATCATCGACATCTACGACGGCTGCGTCGACGAAGGCATCCGCATCATCGACGTCCGCCACGAGCAGGTCGCGGCGCACGCCGCCGACGGCTATGCGCGGCAGACCGGCAAGCTGGGCTGCGTGGTCACCACCGCCGGGCCCGGGCTGCACCAACGCGGTGACCGGCATCGCGACGGCATTCCGCTCCGAGAGCCCGGTGCTGCACATCGGCGGGCAGAGCGCGCTCGCGCAGTGGAAGATGGGCGGCCTGCAGGACCTGCCGCACGTCGACATGATGCGGCCGATCACCAAGTTCGCGTCGACCGTGATGTCGACCGAGCGCGTCGCCGACATGATCGCGATGGCGGCGCGCGAATGCTTCGCCGGCGCGTACGGACCCTCCTATCTCGAGATCCCGCGCGACGTGCTCGATCGCGAGATCGACGTCGCCAAGGCCGTGCTGCCGAAGCCCGGGCACTACCGCGCCTCGACCCGCTCGGCCGGCGATCCGCGCGACATCGAGCGGCTCGCCGACGTCCTCGTCAACGCCGAGCGGCCGGCGATCCTCTTCGGCCAGCAGGTCTGGGCGGCGCGCGGCGACAAGGAAGCGGTCGAGCTGCTGCGCGGACTCGACATCCCCGGCTATTTCAACGGCGCCTGCGCGCGGCCTTCTGCCGCCCGGCGATCCGCACCATTTCGACCGCACGCGCAGCGAAGCCTTCGCCAAGGCCGACGTCATCGTGATCGTCGGCACGCCGTTCGACTTCCGCATGGGCTACGGCAAGCGCATCACGGTGCCGACGCTCGTGCAGGTCGACCTCGACTACCGCACCGTCGGCAAGAACCGCGACATCACGTTCGGCATCGTCGGCGATCCGGGCGCGGTGCTGCGCTGCGCTGCTGCAGGCAGCGAGCGGGCGGATCAAGAACGACAAGCGCGACAGGCGCGCGGCAGTGGATGAAGGACCTCACCGCGGCCGAGGAGGCCGCGACGCGAGAAGCTGATGCCGCTCTTCAAGTCGAACAACACGCCGATCCATCCGTACCGCGTCGCCTACGAGCTCAACGAATTCCTCACCGACGACACGATCTACATCGGCGACGGCGGCGACGTGGTCACGATTTCGGCGCAGGCGGTGCGGCCGCGCCGCCCGGGGCAGTGGATGGATCCGGGGGCGCTCGGCAGCCTCGGCGTCGGCACCGGCTTCGCGATGGCGGCGAAGCTCGCGCATCCGAGCAAGGAAGTGCTCTGCTACTACGGCGACGGCGCGTTCGGCATGACGGCGTTCGACATGGAGACCGCCGAATCGCTTCGGCGCGCCGTATGTCGCGGTCATCGGCAACAACTCGGCGATGAACCAGATCCGCTACGGCCAGATCACCAAGTACGGCGAGGAGCGCGGCAAGCGTCGGCAACCTGCTGGGCGACGTTCCATTCGGCAAGTTCGCCGAAATGCTCGGCGGCTACGGCGAGGAGGTCCGCGATCCTGGCGCGATCGCCCCTGCGTTGCAGCGTGCGCGCGAGTCGGTGGCCAAGACCGGCAAGTCGGCCGTCATCAACATCTGGGTCGACCCGCGCGAATACGCGCCGGGGACGAAGGCCCAGACCATGTACAAGTGACGCAGCCGTCGCAAGAGCAAGATGCGAAGCATCGCAGCGATTCGCGCAAACGGCCGCGTCATCCCCGCGCAGGCGGGGATCCAGTGTCGTCCATGAACCAACCAAACTGACGGAGAGGATCCCGATGGGCAAGGCATTGGATGGCGTGCGCATCCTCGACTTCACCCACGTGCAGTCGGGCCCGACGTGCACGCAGCTTCTGGCGTGGATGGGTGCCGACGTGGTCAAGGTCGAGCGCGCCGGCGAGGGCGACATCACGCGCGGGCAGCTGCGCGACATTCCGGACGTGGACAGCCTGTATTTCACGATGCTGAACCACAACAAGCGCTCGATCACCGTGGACGCCAAGCATCCGAAGGGCAGGGAAGTGCTGGAGGCGCTGGTCAAGCGATGCGACGTGCTGGTCGAGAATTTCGCCCCCGGCGCGCTCGACCGCATGGGTTTCACGTGGGAGCGCATCCAGGCGCTCAATCCGCGGATGATCGTCGCGTCGGTCAAGGGCTTCGGCCCGGGCCCGTACGAGGACTGCAAGGTCTACGAGAACGTCGCGCAATGCGCGGGTGGCTCGGCGTCGACGACCGGCTTCGACGACGGCCCGCCGCTCGTCACCGGCGCGCAGATCGGCGATTCGGGCACCGGGCTGCATCTGGCGCTCGGCATCGTCGCTGCGCTGTACCAGCGCAACACGACCGGGCGCGGCCAGCGGGTGCTCGCGGCGATGCAGGACGGCGTGCTCAACCTCTGCCGCGTCAAGCTGCGCGACCAGCAGCGCCTCGCCCGCACCGGCGTGATGGAAGAGTATCCGCAATACCCGAACGGCACGTTCGGCGACGCCGTGCCGCGCGCCGGCAACGCGTCCGGTGGCGGGCAGCCGGGCTGGATCCTCAAGTGCAAGGGCTGGGAGACCGATCCCAATGCCTACATCTATTTCATCACCCAGGCGCCCGTGTGGAAGGCAATCTGCGAGGTCATCGGCAAGGAGGAATGGCTGACCGACCCACGGTATGCGACGCCGAAAGGGCGGCTGCCGCACCTGATGGAAATATTCGGTCAGATCGAGGAATGGACGAAGACCAAGGACAAGTTCGAGGCGATGGACATCCTCAACAAGCACGACATTCCGTGCGGCCCGATCCTGTCGATGAAGGAGATCGCCGAGGAGCCGTCGTTGCGCAAGACCGGAACGGTGGTCGAGGTCGACCATCCGAAGCGCGGCAAGTACCTGTCGGTGGGCAATCCGATCAAGATGTCGGACAGCGCGACCGAAGTGAAGCGCTCGCCGTTGCTGGGCGAACATACCGACGAGGTGCTCGCTGAACTCGGCTACACCAAGGACGACATCGCGGCGCTCCGCGCTCAAAAAGTGATCTGACGCTCGATTCTCACGGTGGCCGGCACCGTCCGGTCACCATCGAATTTCCTCGAGGAGCCACGATGGCAAACAAGAAGACGGCAGTGCGGCGCGTTCTGGACCAGGCGAAAGCGCAGGGGCGTACGTCGCTGACCGCGCCGGAAGGCAAGCTCGTCTGTGACGCCTACGGGATTCCCGTTCCGAAGGAGGGCGTTGCGACATCCGCGGCAGGAGCTGCGAAGCTCGCCTCCGGCATGGGATATCCCGTGGTCATGAAGATCGTCTCGCCCGAGATTCTTCATAAGACCGAAGCAGGGGGCGTGCTGGTCGGACTCAAGACGGCAGCGGAGGTCCGCAGAGGCTTCGACACCATCATGGCCAAGGCGAAGAAGTACAACCGCAAGGCCAATCTCCTGGGCGTGCAGGTGCAGCAGATGCTCGCCGGCGGTCAGGAGGTGATCGTCGGCGCGGTGACCGATCCCTCGTTCGGCAAGCTCGTGGCCTTCGGGCTCGGCGGCGTGCTGGTCGAGGTGTTGAAGGACGTGACGTTCCGGCTCGCACCGGCGTCCAAAGCCGACGCCTTGTCGATGCTCGACGGCATTGCCGCTGCGCCGATCCTCAAAGGCGTGCGTGGCGCCGCCGCAGTCGACCGCCAGGCGCTCGCGCGCATCATCCAGGGCGTGTCGGAGCTCGTCGCGGATTTCCCCGAGATCTCCGAGATGGATCTGAACCCGGTGTTCGCCACTCCGAAGGGTGCGACCGCCGCGGACGTGCGCATCGTGTGCGACTGGAACCCGCCGCCCGCGCGCTACCGGCCGAAGCACGAGGACATCGTCCGCGACATGAACCGGATCATGAAGCCCGAGTCCGTGGCCGTGATCGGCGCCTCGTCGGAGGACGGCAAGATCGGCAACTCGGTGATGAAGAACCTGATCAACGGCGGCTATCAGGGGAAGATCTATCCGATCCACCCGTCCGCCGACGAGATCATGGGCATCAAGGCGTACAAGAGCGTCAAGGACGTGCCCGGGCGCCATCGACGTCGCCGTGTTCGCGATCCCCGCCAAGTTCGTCGCGCAGGCGCTGGTCGAGTGTGGCGAGAAGAAGATTCCCGGCGCGGTGCTGATCCCCTCCGGCTTCGCCGAAACCGGCAACGTCGAAGGGCAGAAGGAGATCCAGGCGATCGGCCGCAAGTACAACGTGCGCCTGATGGGTCCCAATATCTACGGCTTCTACTACACGTGGAAGAACCTCTGCGCGACCTTCTGCACGGCGTACGACTTCAAGGGTCACGCGGCGCTGTCGTCGCAGTCGGGCGGAATCGGCATGGCGATCATCGGCTTCTCGCGCTCGGCCAAGATGGGCGTCTCGGCGATCGTCGGGCTCGGCAACAAATCGGACATCGACGAGGACGACCTGCTCACGTTCTTCGAGCAGGACGACAACACGCACATCATCGCCCAGCACTGCGAAGATCTGAAGGACGGCCGCGCGTTCGCCGAGGTCGCAAAGCGCGTGTCGAAAAAGAAACCCGTGGTCGTGCTCAAGGCGGGCCGCACCGCGATGGGCGCACGCGCGGCGAGCTCGCACACCGGTGCGCTCGCCGGCAACGACCGCATCTACGAGGACGTTTTCAAGCAGTCGGGGGTGATCCGCGCCCGCAGCCTGCGCGACCTCCTCGAGTACGCGCGCGCGATTCCCGTGCTGCCCACACCGAAGGGCGAGAACATCGTCATCATCACCGGCGCCGGCGGTTCAGGCGTGCTGCTCTCCGATGCCGTGGTCGACAACGGTCTCAAGCTGATGCCGATGCCGCCCGATCTCGACGCCGCGTTCCGCAAGTTCATCCCGCCTTTCGGCGCGGCCGGCAATCCAGTCGACATCACCGGTGGCCAGCCGCCCAAGACTTATCAGGACACGGTCCGGCTCGGCCTCGAGGATCCGCGTATCCACGCGCTCATCCTCGGCTACTGGCACACGATCATCACGCCGCCGATGGTGTTCGCGCGAACGATGGTCGAGGTGATCGAGGAAATGCGCGCCAAGGGCATCCACAAGCCGATCGTCGCCTCGCTCGCGGGCGACGTGGAGGTCGAGGAAGCCTCCGAGTACCTCTTCGACCACGGCATCCCGGCGTATCCCTATTCGACCGAGATGCCGGTCGCGGTCCTCGGTGCCAAGTACCAGTGGGCGCGCGGCGCCGGCCTGATCTGACGCTTCGCAGCGCGCCGTAACCGATCGGCCGGCGTGCGAAGCGCGCCGGCCGGGGTGGCGTTGTGATGTAATGGCAGCCGCCGCTTTGCATGAACGCCAACCTGTACGCGCTGCTGCACGACCACTTCGCCGATCGCGCCGGCGAGCCCTGCATCCTCATACCGGACGGGCCGGTCATTCACTATGACCAGCTCGACGCCGCATCGGCGCGCTTTGCCCATGCGCTCGTCGCGGCCGGCGGCCGTGCGGGTGATCGCGTGGCCGTGCAGGTCGACAAATGCTGGGAAGCGCTCGCGCTCTATCTCGGCTGCCTGCGCGCCGGGCTCGTCTATCTGCCGCTCAACACCGGGTACCAGCGCAGCGAGCTCGCGTATTTCTTCGGCGACGCCGAGCCGCGGGTGATCGTCTGCCGGCCCGAGGCGGCGGAGAGGATCGCGGCGTTGCGCCCGGAAGCCGCCATCCTGACGCTCGCCGGTGGCGAGGGCACGCTCGCCGCCAGCGCCGCCAACCGGCAGGAGACATTCGACACCATCGTGTCCGGGCCGAACGACCTCGCGGCGATCCTCTACACATCGGGCACGACGGGCCGGGCCAAGGGCGCGATGCTCACGCACCGCAATCTCGGCAGCAACGCGCTGGCGCTGGTCGACCGCTGGGGCTTCACGCGCGGCGACGTCCTGCTGCACGCGCTGCCGATCTACCACGTCCACGGGCTGTTCGTCGCCATCCATTGCGTGCTGCTCTCGGGCAGCCGCATGCTGTGGCTCGCGAAATTCGATCCGCAGGAAGTGCGCACGCTCCTGCCGCGCGCCACCGTGATGATGGGTGTGCCGACGTTCTACACGCGGCTCCTCGCGGATCCTGCGTTCGGCGCGTCGGACTGCCGGTCGATGCGCCTGTTCGTCTCGGGCTCGGCGCCGCTGCTGCCCGAAACCTTCGAGGAATTCCGGCGGCGCACCGAGTTCACGATACTGGAACGCTATGGGATGTCCGAGACCGTCATGAACACGTCGAATCCGCTCGACGGCGAGCGCATCGCCGGCACCGTGGGGCCGGCATTGCCGGGCGTGTCGTTACGTGTGGTCGATACCGACGGCAAGCCGTGCGCAGCGGGGCAGGTCGGAGACGTCCAAGTGAAGGGCCCGAATGTCTTCGCCGGCTACTGGCGCATGGCGGAAAAGACGCGCGAGGATTTCACGGCGGACGGCTATTTTCGCACCGGCGACGTCGGCGAGATCCTGGGGAACGGCTACCTGCGCCTCGTCGGCCGCGCCAAGGACCTGATCATCACCGGCGGCCTCAACGTGTACCCGAAGGAAGTCGAGGAGAAGATCGACGCGCTGCCGGGCGTCGTCGAATCGGCGGTGATCGGCGTCCCCGACGCCGACTTCGGTGAGGCCGTCACCGCGGTCGTCGTCGCGCAGGCCGGTCGAGGCGCTTGCCGAGCGCGATCTGATCGCGGCGCTCAAGGCCGAGATCGCCAGTTTCAAGGTGCCGAAGCGCGTCCACTTCGTCGACGAGCTGCCGCGCAATGCCATGGGCAAAGTCCAGAAAAATGTGCTCAGAGATCGCTTCGGTCCCGGTTCATCGCCACGTCTGGAATGATTTCCACAGCATGTACGCAGCCAGCACATAAAGCAGTAAGGCGAACGCGTGGCGCAGCGTTTGCACGGGCCACCGATGCGCAGCGCGTGCGCCGATCGGCGCGCAGAGCACGCTCCCGACGACGATCGCGAGCAAGGCCGGCACGTAGACGTAGCCGATCGAATAGGATGGCAAGCCTGGCTCGTCCAGCCCGGCGAAGACGAAGCCGATCGTGCCGGCGACGCGATCGGCAAGCCCAACGCCGCCGACGTCGCGACGCAGTTGCGCATGTTCACGTTGCACGCAACCATGAACGGGACCGACAGGAACGCGCCACCCGCGCCGACCATGCTCGAGACGAGGCCGATGCCGGTGCCGACGGCAAACAGCCCGCCGCGTGCCGGCAGCTCGCGCGTCGGCTTCGGCTTGCGGTCGAGCAGCGTCTGTGTGGCCGACACGGCGACGAACACGCCGAAGAACGCGGCCAGCACCGCCGTAGACATGCCGCCGACGATCTGGGGACCGATGAGCGAGCCGACAATGATCCCCGGCGCCATCGCGGCGACGACGCGCCATAGCACGGCGCCGTGGCGGTGATGCTCGCGCGCCGACGAAATCGACGTGAACAGGATCGTCGCGGTCGCCGTCGCGACCGCCAGGTGCACGACGTGCTCCGCCGGAAATCCTTCGCCGGTGAAGATGATGGTCAGCAACGGCACCATCGTCATGCCGCCGCCGATGCCAAGCAGACCCGCGAGGAAGCCGACGATCGCGCCCAGCACCATGAACGCGACGACCAGCGCCGGATCCATCCCCTCAGGTCCGACGTTTCGCCAGCTTGACGACGAACGCCCACTCGGCGGGGTCCACCGGCGTGATCGACAGCCGGTTGCCGCGCTGCAGGACGCGCATCCGCGCGAGTTCCGGATGCGTGCGCAGCTCCGCGAGCGAAATGAGGCGCGTTTTCTCGAGAAACTTCACGTCGACATTGACCCAGCGCGGCGCGTCACGCGTCGACTTCGGGTCGAAATACGGGCTCTTGCGGTCGAACTGCGTGGCATCCGGATACGCCTGCGCGCAGATCTCGACGATGCCGGCGATGCCGGGCTCGGGGCAGCTCGAATGGTAGAAGAAGGCGCGGTCGGAAAGCCGCATCTGGTCGCGCATGAAATTGCGCGCCTGGTAGTTGCGCACGCCGAACCACGGCGTCGTGCGGCCTTTCGCCGCGGCGAGGTCGTCGATCGAGAACTCGTCGGGCTCGGATTTCATCAGCCAGTAGCGCACAGGTATCCGCCTCTATCCGGAGCTATCCAAAATTGGTTGTTGTTGAAGGTACTCTCATCCGTTAGGTTCAACGTATCCGACGTTCGAGCCTGGCTCCAGCCACGCGAGCCCGAGCGGTCGGGGAGGAGGGAGGCACCCGCCCCCGCCCCGTCCGACTTCGTCTCCAACATCAACAGACCGATCTGCGTCAGGAGTTGCCCAACTCGCTTTCCGGCGGTTCAACGCACCGGCGGAAGGTGCCGATGGATCTTGCTGACGGTGTACTTGGTCACCTGCGCTGCCCACTGCGAATCGACTGTCGGAAAACCGAACAAGCGCGTATCCAGTGCGAGATTGGTCACGTAGATAAATTGGCCGCTCGCCACAATGCTCGCCGGGAACAGCAGCCCGTCCGCGGCACCCCGACGATCGAGGCCGCCGAAATCACCGAGTTTCGCGATCACCTTCCCAGAAGGATCGAGCACCACGATTTCATCGGACTGATTCGCCACGACCCAGATGTTGTCGTCCTCGTCGGTCATGAGTCCGTCCGCACCGTTGATGCCGTAAGCCAGCACCGCCGGTGCGCCGGGATTTCCGGCGGTCACCGGAACCGTGATCACCGCATCATCGCCGGTGTTGGAGATCAGCAACGCGGTGCCGGCACGGTTGAACGCCAGGCCATTGGCGCCGAACGGGGGCGTGCCACTGGTCGTCAGCAGGGGATCGGTCAGCCACGCAGTCGCGATTCCGCCAGACGGCCCCGTGCGCCAGATGGTCCCCTGGAACGAATCGGAGATGTACACGTTGCCGACGCTGTCGAACGTCAGCGCGTTCAAGCCCACGTTCACACCTGCTTGAGCGCCAATATCGGAGAACACGGTCGACGCGCCGGTGCGCGGATCGACCTTGAGCACCCTTGCCCGCACCGAAGTCCAGCACCAGCAGATCGGAGGTGGCCGGATTGAAGGCCAGGCCGAGCAGGTGCGGGCTGGCGCCGGCGATCGCAACCTGCCGGATCAGCCTGCCCGAGTGATCGAACACGATCAACAAGCCGGAAGTAGTGGTCGGTCCCGAGGCGGGGAAACCAAAGGTGGTGACATAGATGTTGCCCCTGCTATCCGCAGTGATGCCCTCCGGCGGCGTCGCTCCGGCGGGAAGCGTTGCAAACGTCGTGGCGGGGCTACGTATCCAAGCTGTGGCCGCAAGTGGAAGCAGAGCAAACCCAACCAACACAGCGAGGAGTGAATGGCGCAGGCGTTTCATAGTGATCTCCAAGTTGTCTTTCGGCGAAAAAAGCCGTGGTGAAGATGCGACCACGGGACGGCCGTCGGCGCATCTTGCCGCAAGCGAGCCCATGAGACAAACACGGTTAAGGTTCGGCACGATCGATGCCCGTAGTGGCCGAACAAAGACATTCCATTCAAATGCAAGCGCATACGCCCCACCTTGGTTGACACCGGGCCTTGGGTCCCGGTGCTAGCCCGAAGACACGGCGGAAGTTCCTGAGTCTCCTGGCGTGGACCGGTCAGTCGGGCTGATCTCGCCTGATGGAGCCCGACCCCATCACCCGGCCGCCTGCGCTCGAACCGCTGCGCGCCGAGGGAGCGCCGGACAAGCCACTTGCTGTCGGCACGATGGTCGGCGCCTACCGGCTGCTGCGCGAGTTGGGCGTCGGCGGCATGGGCGAGGTGTGGCTGGCCGAACGTGCCGATGGCACACTTCGGCGCCGCGTGGCGCTGAAGCTCCCCACACTGGGCGTGCGCCGGTCGGTGCTGGTGCAGCGCTTCGAGCGCGAGCGCGACATACTGGCTGCGCTCGAACACCCGCATATCGCGCGGCTGTACGACGCGGGATTTGCTGCCGACGGGCAGCCGTACCTCGCTCTCGAATACGTCGAGGGATGGCCGATCGACGTGTGGTGTCGCGAGCACACGCTTCCTATCCCGGCCCGCGTGCGGCTGCTCTTGCAGGTTGCCGAGGCGGTGGCCTACGCGCACAGCCGGCTCGTGCTGCACCGCGACCTGAAGCCCAGCAACATCCTCGTCACCGCCCAAGGTCAGGTGCGGCTGCTGGACTTCGGCATCGCCAAGCTGATGCAGGGCAACCACGCCGCCGAAACACAGCTCACCGAGCGACGACGCGCCCGAGGCCAAGCTGCGCGTGCTCGCGACGCTGGCGCAGATGTACTCGGACATCGGCGAACTGGAGCGCTCGGCCCAGTTGCGCGAGCGCCGCGTGCGCTTGGCCGAGACCCGCTGGGGACCCGATAGTCTGGAAGTCGCGCGCCTGCTCGGCCAGTGGGGCCGCGCCCTCGTCGAGGCCGGTCTTTCGGGAAAGGGCAAGGCCGCCCTGATGCGCGCCGACGCGCTGCTCGAGGCCCGGCCGGACGCCGACGAGGACGCACGGATCGCGGTCGACCTGGGGCTGGGCGCTGTGCTATCACTACGAGCGCGACCTGCGCGGGCTGCCGTACGCCGAACGCGCAGCCCGGTTGCTGTCGCAGCGGCCGCCATCGGCCGATTGGGTTGCTGCGATGGCGAGCCTGGGATCCCTGCAGGGGCGGGCCGACGATTACGAAGCAGCGACGGTGACGCTCAACCGCACCATCGAACTCGCGCCCGGCATCCCTGGCGGCGCCCTGACCATTTCAAGCCTGCATGAGGAGGCGGGCATGATCGCCGAGCGCCTGGGCGATCCGGCAGGTTCGGAGCGGCATCTGCGCGCGGCGTTCGATCACGAGACCCGCGTGTCGGGCGCCTGGGGCGTGAACGCCGCCACGTCGGCACGCATGCTGGCGCGGGCCTTGATCAACCAGGGCCGGCTGAAGGAAGCCATCGATCTTCTGGCCGAGGGTCGGCGTCACATCGAAGGCTGGCCCGAATCGCCCGACCGGCTGGTGACGCTGCGGTTGTTCCTGATGTACGAGGCGCGCGCCCGGCGCGAGCACGGCCACCCCAAACAGGCGCTGGACCTGCTCGAGCGTGCGTTCGCACTGGGCACGCCCGCGTGGCGCAGCTCTACCGAGAGGCATTCAACCGGCAACGCGCGGAAAAAATTGCGGCGCCGTCGCCGGCGCCGCGCCTGTCTGGATATCCGCGGGGCCAATTCTCCGCGGTGCGATACCCGCTCGCTCAGCGAGCGAATGAAAAGGTGTTCCCCACCTGTGCCGTACAACCCCTCATCTTGAACCGTGGGTTCAAGAGGGTCGCCCGCCGGAGCCTTCAGGCGCTTCCGCGTGGGAGCGCACACCAGCCCATCAACGGCCAGGCAACCTCGCTAGATAGCATTGGTTCAAAGAGTGTATGGGCCGCTCGAACACCGCAGGGAACATGGAACATGCCGCCACGACACTAACGGGCGCCTTCGTGCCCGGCAAGCACCTGATCGATGGCGGACTGCATGCTGGCGATTCTACGCCGCAGCGCGCCATCGTCAATGGCGGCATTCGGCGGCGACGGGGACGGACCTGCGCGCGGCGCATGTCGTTCGCGCAGCAGGTCGTGCGCGAGGTTCAGCGCCGCCATCACGGCGATACGCTCGGCGCCGACGATCTTGCCGCTGTCGCGGATCTCGCGCATCCGGCGATCGAGCAATGCGACTGCGTCGACGAGTGCGGCGCGCTCGGACTCCTTGCACGCGACCTTGTAGTCGCGGCCCAGCAGCGACACATCGAGCGTTACCGGGCGCTCGCTTCCTCCCGGGGGCCGGGCGGTCATTCGATCGTCTCCGGAAGGCGCGCGAGCAGTGCATCCAATCGCTGTTTCGCCTCGGCGACGCGCTGCGCCAAGGCGTGATTGCGCGCCTGGGCCGCGGCGAGATCGCGGCGCAGCGCTTCGTTCGCCGCGCGCAGCGCGCGAGTGTGCGCGATCAGCGAAGCCTGCCTGCGCTCGAGCGCCGCGAGCGCGGGCTCGATAGCGGCATCCGGCGCAACGTTCGATGGCGAATCGGGCTGGAACATCAGGGCACTCTAGCCGGATGGCGTGCGCCGCGTCAACACGCGACCGCCGACATGTCCGCGCCACCGGTCGCGAGCGGCAAGTAGCGGACTGCGATGATGTCGAGCTCGTCGACCCCTCCCGGAGTGCGCAGCGTGACCGTGTCGCCTTCGCGCGCCTTCAGGAGCGCGCGCGCCATCGGCGAAACCCAGCTGATGTAGCCGCGTCCGGTATCGATCTCGTCGACACCGACGATGCTGACGGTGCGCTCTCCGCCGTTCGCACTACGCACGGTCACCGTCGCGCCGAAGTAAACCTGGTCCGCCGCGTCGCCGGCGCGCTGTGCCGTCGGATCGACGACTTCCGCCGCGTCGAGGCGCTTGATCAGGAAACGAATACGCCGGTCGATCTCGCGCAGCCGCTTCTTGCCATAGATGTAGTCGCCATTCTCCGAACGGTCGCCGTTGCCGGCGGCCCACGCGACGGTCGCGACCAGCTGAGGGCGATCTTTCTGTACGAGGCGCGTGAGCTCGCCCTTCAATCGATCGAACCCGCCTGGCGTCATGTAGTTGCGCGCACCGGCCGGCAGCGGCGACACGGCATCGAGTTCGTCGTCGTCGACCGCGTCGGCTTCGCGCGTGAATGCCTTGCTCATCGTTTGCATCCGGCCGCCGAAGATGCGACGGCCGGGATGCGAATTATAGGCGCGTCTCGCGGCGAAACGCACGCGCGTTCGTCGGCCGTAACCACACGAAAGCGGCCCAGGAACCGCTGAACCTATAATCGCCGTCACGCCGGTACCTGCCGACCGACGTCTTTTCATGTCTGCGCTGCCTGCTTCCCCGCCGACCAACCCTGCGCCCGCGTTGCCCGCTTCGACGCGCGCACTCGCCATACTCGCCGTGCTGGCAGGCGTGGCACTTGCGGCGCTCGCGCTCGCGCTTGCCGTCGGCAGCGTCGACGTCGATGGCGCGACGATCGTCCGGGCGCTCGTGGGAGACGCGATTGACGTCAACGCGGCGATCGTCCGCGAACTGCGGCTGCCGCGCGCGCTCGCGGCATTCGCCGTCGGCGCACTGCTGGCCGTCGCCGGCGCCTTGATGCAGATCCTGCTCCGCAATCCGCTCGCCGACCCGTACGTGCTCGGCGTTTCCGGGGGCGCCGCCGTCGGCGCACTGTCGGCGATGCTGGCGGGAGTCGTCGCGCTGGTCGCGCCCGCCGCGTTCGCCGGCGCACTCCTCTCCACGCTGCTGGTATTCGGCCTTGCGCGAAGCGGCGGCACGCACGCTCCGTGGACCGCGACGCGGCTGCTCTTGACCGGCGTGGTGCTCGCCGCGGGCTGGGGCGCGCTGATCGCGCTGCTGCTCACCGTCGCTCCGGATGCGCAGGTGAAAGGAATGCTGTTCTGGCTGATCGGGGATCTGTCCGCGACGGTGCCCGCACTGCCGGCCACGGTTGCACTCGTGGTCGTGCTTGCCGGAACGCTCGCGCTTGCCCGCGATCTCAATGTGCTCGCGCGCGGCGAAGACATCGCCACGACGCTGGGCGTCGCGGTGCCCCGCGTCACGCTCGCTCTCTATGCACTCGCAGCGCTGGCCACGGCGGCAGCGGTAACGACCGCGGGCAGTGTGGGCTTCGTCGGCCTTGTCGTCCCGCACGCGCTGCGGCTGGTCATCGGCAACGACCAGCGCGTGCTGCTGCCGGCCGCGGCGCTTGCCGGCGGCGCGCTGCTGGTTCTGGCCGATACGTTGGCCCGCAGCGTCGTCGCACCGGCGCAGCTGCCGGTCGGCGTGATCACTGCCCTCCTCGGCGTGCCGGTGTTTCTTTACCTCCTGGGCAAAAGCGGAGCACACCGATGACGGCGGCGCCGGCACGCCTTTCGGTTCGCGGCCTCGCGCTCGCCGTCGGCGGTCGCACGTTGTGCTCCGGCCTCGACTTCGACGCACATGCCGGCGCATGCTGGGCGATCGTCGGGCCGAACGGCGCCGGCAAGACGACGCTTCTCGCGGCACTCGCAGGATTGCGCGCACCGGATGCCGGCAGCATCGCCTACGACGGCGCGCCCATTTCCACTCTGCCGCCGCGAGCGCGCGCGAGGAAGCGCGGCTGGCTGCCGCAGGACAGCACCGATTTCTTTCCGGCGACCGTGCTCGAAACCGTGCTTGTCGGACGCCACCCGCATCTCGATCGCTTCCAATGGGAGTCGGCGGCCGACGGCGATCGCGCGCGCGAGGCGCTGGCCTCCTTCGGTCTGGCCGGATTCGAGTCGCGCGACGTGCGCACGCTCTCCGGCGGCGAGCGGCGACGTGTCGCGCTCGCGGCGCTCCTCGCGCAGGATCCCGATCTGCTGCTGCTGGACGAGCCGTCGTCGCACCTCGACCTTGGCGCGCAGATCAACGCGCTCGATACCCTGGCAGGACTCGCGCGCGATCGCGGCAAGGCACTGGTGATGGTGCTGCACGATCTGCACCTCGCCGTCCGTTACGCCGACCACGCCATTGCATTGGGCGGGGGCCGGGCGGCGAGCGGCGCGGCGTCCGACGTACTGAACGCCGATGCGCTGTCGGCGCTGTTCGGCCATCGTCTCGCCGCGGTCGGCGAGGGCAGCACGCGGACCTTCGTACCCCTTTGACGCAGGAAGTCAGCGTGCCCGGGCGGCGGCGATTGCCGCACACAACTGGTCGATGCCGTCGACGAAGCGCGGCCCGGCGCGATGCAACAGGTCCGCATCGACGGCGAAAAGATTGCCTCGCGCGACCGCCGGCAACGCCGTCCAGCGCCGCCAGTCGTCGAGCCATGGCGGGCGGACACCGCCCTCGGCGCCAGCGATGATCGCGTCGGGCCTGGCCGCCAGTACGGCCTCGATGCTGACCGCCGGCGCCGGCAAAGCCAGCGCGGCGAACACGTTGTCGCCGCCGCAGACGGCGATTGCTTGGGTAATCAGGTGCGCACCGCCGATCGTGTAGAGCGGCGCGTTCCAGACCTCGTAGAAGACGCGTACACGCGGCGCAAGCGCGAACCGCGCATGCAGCGCACCCAGCCGCGCGCGGAACGCATCCGCCTGCACGCGGGCCTGCGTTTCGGTCCCGGTCAACGCACCGAGGCGCGCCAAATCGGCGGCGATCCCATCGATCGTCTTCGGATCCATCGTGAACACCGGCAATCCGCGCGCGCGCAGCGTCTCGACCTGCGCCGGCGCGGTGTACGGCCAGGTGACGACGAGATCGGGGGCGAGCGCGACAATCCGCTCGAGATCGATCGATCGGGCATCGCCGATCTTCGGTAACGTCCTTGCTTCCGGCGGCCAGTCCGACGTGGCGATCACGCCGACGATGCGCGCGCCGGCACCGGCGGCGAACAGCAGCTCCGTCGCGTGCGGCGCGAGACTGACGATGCGCGCGGCGGGCGCTGCGAGCGTCACCGTGGCACCGGTGTCGTCGATTGCCTGCACGGCGGCGGTCGCGGAAAGGGCTGCGCCGGCAAGTCCCGCCACCAGCGCCGACGCGAGGCTGCGATCCATCATCGCAACTGGACGCGCACGCCCGCGAACACCGTCTCGCCGCCCGTGGCGTACCCGGCGGGAGCAGCCGCAGGTTGGAGGGAAGAATTGCCGCGCGACACCGCGTTCCGTTTTTCCCGCCGCGAGGGATTCGCGACGGAGACCTGCGCGGCGGGATTGTAGCGCGCAGCCGGCGACCGCGCGTGCGGCGGGACCCGCGTCCCTGCTATAATTCGCCCCCCTTATCGACCTTCGCCCCCACCGGATGACCACCGGCCCCGGGGCACGCGCGGTGACGCAGAAGCTCTACATCCGCACATTCGGCTGCCAGATGAACGAGTACGACTCGGACCGGATGGCCGACGTGCTCGCCGCCTCCGACGGGCTCGCGTTGACCGATCGTCCCGAGGACGCCGATGTCATCCTGTTCAACACGTGCTCGGTGCGCGACAAGGCGCAGGAGCGCGTGTTCCATGATCTGGGCCGCGTGCGCGCGCTGAAGGCGGACAAGCCCGGCCTCATCATTGGCGTCGGCGGTTGCGTGGCGAGCCAGGAAGGTGCGGCGATCGTGCGACGCGCGCCGTACGTCGATGTCGTCTTCGGCCCGCAGACGCTGCACCGCCTCCCCGCCCTGATCCGCGACCGGCGGGCAACGGGCCGCGCGCAGGTCGACATCTCGTTTCCCGAGATCGAGAAGTTCGACCACCTGCCGCCGCCCTCGGTCGACGGCGCGTCGGCGTTCGTCTCGATCATGGAAGGCTGCAGCAAATACTGCACGTTCTGCGTCGTCCCGTACACACGCGGCGAGGAAGCCTCGCGCCCGTTCGATGATGTGCTTACCGAAATCGCCGATCTGGTCGATCAGGGCGTACGCGAAGTGACGCTGCTGGGGCAGAACGTGAACGCCTACCGCGGCCGCATGGATGGCGGCGAGACTGCCGATCTCGCGCTGCTGATCGAGTACATCGCCGAAATGCCGGGCCTCGAGCGCATCCGCTACACGACGTCGCACCCGAAGGAGATGACGCCACGCCTGATCGCCGCCTACGGCAGCGTGGACAAGCTCGTCTCGCACCTCCACCTGCCCGTGCAATCGGGCTCGGACCGCGTGCTCTCGGCGATGAAACGAGGCTACACAGTGCTCGAGTACAAGGCGATCGTCCGTCGGCTGCGCTCCGAACGACCGGATCTCTCGCTCACGTCCGACTTCATTGTCGGCTTCCCCGGCGAGACGGAGGCCGAATTCGGGCGCACGATGAAACTCGTCGCAGACGTCGGGTTCGACGGCGCCTTCAGCTTCGCCTACAGCCCCCGCCCCGGCACGCCGGCTTCCGACTTCGACGATCAGGTGCCGGCGGACGTGAAGCAGGCGCGCCTCGAGGCGCTGCAGGCGCTGCTCGACGCACAATACCGCGCCGGCAGCAGCGCCTTGATCGGCACGCGACAGCGCGCGCTCGTCACCGGTCGCGCCGCCAGGGATGCGCGCGAGCTGGCCGCGCGCCTGGACAACAATCGCGTCGTCAATTTCGCCGGCGACGCGGCGCTGGTCGGCACCTATGCCGACATCGCGATCACCGCGGCGCTCCCGCATTCGCTGCGCGGCGAGCTTGTGTTGACGTGACGCAGTCGAAATTTCGTTTTGCTGCGACCGGTCTTGCGCCGGCGATCAGCGCGTCATCGCTGGAGATATTCCGATGTCGATTCCCCGCCGTTGCTCCTTCAGCGTGCATGGCTGCCGGCGCCATCGCCGTCCTGCTCCTCGCCGGCTGTGCCGGACGTTTCGCCGAACCCCTCCGGAAACGCCGCCGCCGATGCCGCAGCGACTGGCGTGGCCGCAGCGATGGCCGCGACGAATGCGACCAAGCCCAGCGCGGCCGGCACTGCCAGGCGCTCCCCGCAGCGGCCGCGGCTGCCGCTGCCGCTGCCGCGGCCGTCACCCAGGGTCAACCGCGGCCGTTTGCCGACGTCATCAAGGATGCAAAGGACACGCCGGGGCTGTTCCGCGCCTGGCAAAAGGACGAGAAGGTGTGGCTCGAAATCGCGCCGGAACAGTTCGGCAAGCCGCTCCTCTTCACCGCCAATCTGAGCCGCGGCGTCGGCGAGCAGGGGGTCTACGGCGGCATGATGCTGATGGACCAGATCGTCGAATTCAAGCGCATCGGCAACATGGTGCAGCTGATCGCCAAGAACTACGCGTTCACCGGCGGGAAGAACGAGCCGATCGCCCAAGGCGTGCGCGAAGGTTTCACCGACAGCCTCGTCGGCACGACGACGGTCGCGAGCCAGCCGCATCCGGAGCGCAAGACGGTGCTGGTGGACGCGAACGCGCTTTTCCTGACGGACATCCCCGCCGGCGACCGCTTCACGTCCGGCATTCACATGCGCAGCTACTCGCTCGACGTCAGGAACTCGAGCATCGAGGCGGTGCGCAACACGCCGGACCAGATCGTCGCTCATCGTCTCGGCGCACTACGCCAATCCCAAGGCCACGATGCCACCGGCACCGACGCCAGTCGCGCCGCCGCCGAGCCCGTTCCCGCCGTTCACGACACTCCCCGACGGGCGGAGTCTGTTCCTGGGCTACACGTACAACCTCGCGACGTTGCCCGACCCGATGCCTGCGCGCCGGGCGGACCCGCGCGTCGGACACTTCGAGACCGAAGTGTGGGATTTTTCGACCGACACGAAATACACGGCAAAGACGCACATCGTCGCTCGCTGGCGGCTGGAGAAGAAGGATCCGGAGGCCGCGCTGTCCGAGCCGAAGGAGCCGATCGTGTACTGGATCGACCGCACGGTCCCGCGAGAAATACCGTTCCACGGTCCGCGACGGCATTCTGGAGTGGAACAAGGCGTTCGAGAAGATCGGGTTCAAGGACGCGATCGTCGTGAAGCAGCAGGAAGACAACGCCGCGTTCGACACCTACGACGCGCGCCACTCGACCGTGCGCTGGTTCGTCTCCACCGACTCGCCGTTCGCGATCGGCCCTTCGACGGTCGACCCCCGCACCGGCGAGATCCTCGATGCCCAGGTCGCCATACCCGAGGGCTGGGCGCGCAACAACCGCACGTTCTACCAGGAGCAGGCTCCGTCAGCGTGGCCGGCCTTCGACGCCTGGAAGGCGCAACTGGGCCTGGACGGGCGCGCCTGCACGTTTGCCGCGGACGCGCTCTCCGAAATGCAGTTCGGCCTCGACTCTGCTCGACGCGCGCGGCGACCTCGAACCCGGAAGCCCCGAGGCGGAAGCGTTCGTCGCGGCGTCGCTCAAGGCCGTCGTGATGCACGAAGTCGGCCACACGCTGGGCCTGCGCCACAATTTCCGTGGCTCCACCGTGTATCCGCTGGCGAAGATCTCGGATCCGGCGTTCAGCCGCGAAACCGGCATCTCCGGCTCGGTGATGGACTACAACCCGCTCAACATCGCCGTTGAAGGGCGAAACGCAGGGCGCCTACGTCGAGCCGACGATCGGCCCCTACGACTACTGGGCGATCGAGTACGCGTACCGGCCGTTGCCGAAGGACACGGAAGTCGAGGAGCTCGCGCGGATCGCCGCGCGCGGCGCGACCGATCCGCTGCTCGCCTTCTCGTCCGACGAGGAGTCGATCGCGGGCCTCGACCCCGACGCGAGCCAGTTCGACCTCGGGTCCGAGCCACTTGTCGTATCTGCAACGACGGCTTCAGATTTCGCAGGAGCTCTGGCAGCGGCTGCAGGCGAAGCAACTGAAGCCCGGTGAATCGTACGACGTCATGCGGCGGACCTTCGATGCCGGTTTCCGGCAGGTCAATCGTGCAGCGATGCTCGCCGCCAAATACGTGGGCGGCGTCTACTACGTCCGCGATTATGCGGGCACCTCGCGCCTGCCGCTGACGCCGGTTGCGCCGGACAAGCAGCGCGCCGCGATGAACCTTGCTCGCCACCGGCGTGTTCTCGGCCGACAGCTTCCGGTTCAAGCCCGAATTCATCCGCAGCATGGGTATCGACTATCTCAACATCGGCTTCGCTCCGACACGCCTCAACCCGGATTTCAGCCTGCGCGGCCGGGTGCTGGCGTTGCAGACCGGCGTGCTCAACCAGCTCATGGGCGACACCGTGATGAGCCGCCTGCTCGATTCCGAAGTCAAGGTGAGCAAAGCCGGAGAGGCGCTGACGCTCACGGAACTGTTCGCTTCGCTGCGCGGCTCGATCTGGAGCGAGCTCAAGTCCGGCAGCTCGATTCCATTGCCGCGGCGGGATCTCCAGCGCGAGCACGTGCGCCGCATCGCGACGATCCTGACGCGGCCGGTGCCGACTACGCCAGCGGATGCGAGCGCGCTGATGCGCGACGAGGCGCGGCAACTCGCGGCGCAGATCAAGGCGGCGGCGCGCAGCGGCAGTCGCGACAAGGAGACGCGGGCGCATCTTGCAGAGGCCGCGGGGACGCTCGACGAAGCGCTGAAGGCGCCGCTCCTCCGGCAGGGCATCTGAAGCGGCCCCGACGATAGCTGCGCCGCGCGGACAGGGGCGGCGTCCAGAGCACCGGCCGCAGGGGAGGCGGTAACGGCATGACCGGCAAACGCGAGCAGCACGAGCTTTCGCTGACCCCGCTCGACAATCGCGCGCTCGCAAACCTGTGCGGGCCGCTCGACGCCAACTTGCGCCAGATCGAGGCCGCACTCGACGTCGCGATCGCGCATCGCGCCGGCGCGTTCACGCTGACCGGCACGGCCGCGCAGACCGCCCGCGCTGCCGCCGCCCTGGAGCGGTTCTACGCGGAGGCGGAAAAACCGCTGTCGGTCGACGATATCCAGCTGGGCCTGATCGAGCTCGCGACGCAGCCGCGGGCGCGCGCACCTGCTCCCGCCGTCGAAAACGAGGGCGCGCCGCTCCTGCGCACGCGCCGCGCCGACCTGCACGGCCGTACGCCGAACCAGACGCTGTACCTGAAGAACATCCAGGAGCACGACATCACGATCGCGATCGGCCCCGCCGGCACCGGCAAGACATACCTCGCGGTCGCCTGCGCCGTCGATGCGCTGGAGCGCGACGCCGTGAAGCGGCTCGTTCTGGTGCGTCCCGCGGTCGAAGCCGGCGAGCGTCTGGGCTTTCTGCCCGGCGACCTCGCGCAGAAAGTCGATCCGTACCTGCGCCCGCTCTACGACGCGCTGTACGACCTGATGGGCTTCGACAAGACCGGGAAGCTCTTCGAGCGCAACACGATCGAGATCGCCCCCCTCGCCTACATGCGCGGGCGCACGCTCAACCACTCGTTCATCATCCTCGACGAGGCGCAGAATACGACGCCCGAGCAGATGAAGATGTTCCTCACCCGGATCGGCTTCGGCACCAAAGCGGTGATCACGGGGGACGTCACGCAGATCGACCTGGCCCGCGGCCAGAAGAGCGGTCTCATCGAAGCCGATCGCATCCTAACTGGCGTGCGCGGCATCGCCTTCACGCGGTTCACCAGCGCGGATGTGGTCCGCCATCCGTTGGTGCAAAAGATCATCAGCGCGTACGAACGCGACGCCGCGGCGAAAAAGCCCGGCGAACCCGAGCACTGATGGCCGCGCGTGTTCCCCGCCTGTCGCTGTCCGTCCAATACTTGGTCTCGCCGACGAGCCTGCCGTCGAGCACGACGCTCCGCCGCTGGGCGCGGACGGCGCTCGCGTGCGACGCCGCGGTGACGTTGCGATTCGTCGGGACCCGCGAGGGACGAACTCTGAACGCGCTCTACCGCGGCAAGGACTACGCGACCAACGTCCTCACGTTCGTGTACGATGATGCGAACCCGCTCTCAGGGGACATAGTCTTCTGCGTCCCGGTGCTGCGGCAGGAAGCGAAAGCGCAAGGCAAGACGCTCGCCGCACACTGCGCGCACCTCGTCGTCCACGGCATGCTGCACCTGCAAGGCTACGACCATACGACCGGCCGCGGTGCGCGCGCCATGGAGGCGCGCGAGAAGACGATCCTTGCGTCGCTCGCGGTCCCCGACCCTTACGCCGTGCAGGCAACGGCAAGGAATCGCGCGGCGCGAGCCTGACGATGCAAGAACCCTCCGACAAGGCCGACAAGCCGACGCTGATCGAACGGCTGTCGGCGTTCCTGACCCGCGAGCCCGAAGACCGCGAGGAGCTGCTCGACCTGTTGCACGGCGCGTTCGAGCGCAAGCTCCTCGACGGCGACGCGCTGTCGATGATCGAGGGCGTGCTGCAGGTTTCCGAGATGACGGTGCGCGACATCATGATTCCGCGCGCGCAGATGGATGTCGTGTCGATCGACGACGACCCTGGCGAGTTCATTCCGCTGGTCCTGGAGACGCGGCACTCACGCTTCCCGGTGACCGGCGAGAACAAGGACGACGTCGTCGGCATCCTGCTCGCCAAGGAGCTGCTCAACTGGTACCGCAGCCCGGAAACCTTCAACCTCCACGACACGCTGCGCCCGGCGGTGTTCGTCCCGGAGTCCAAGCGCCTCAATGTGCTGCTGCGCGATTTCCGCGCCAATCGCAACCACATCGCGATCGTCGTCGACGAATACGGCGGTGTGTCCGGCCTGGTCACGATCGAGGACGTGCTGGAGCAGATCGTCGGCGACATCGAGGACGAGTACGACTTCGACGAAAGCGAGGACAACATCATCGCCGAGACCGGTGGCCGCCACCGCGTGAAGGCTCAGACCGAGATCGGCGATTTCAATGCCCACTTCGGTACCGATTTCGCCGACGACGAATTCGACACCGTCGGCGGGCTGGTGCTGCAGGCGTTCGGACGCCTGCCGAAGCGCGGCGAGGTCGCAACGATCGGCGATTTCCGCTTCCGTGTCGTCCGCGCCGACAGTCGCCGCCTCTACACGCTCCAGGTCGAGCCCAAGACCGCGGCGATCCCAACGGCCGCGGGTGCCCCTGCGTCGGCGCCGCCGGCGGATCGCTGATCGTGGCGCGTCGCGCGATACGCAGCTGCGGCCTCGCGCGATGATCCTCCGCCCAGCGTTGCGAGCCACGTTCGCGCTCGCCGCCGGCGCCGCGACGGTCTTCGGCTTTGCGCCGTTCGGCGCGGGGATCATCCCGATCGTCGCGGTTTCCCTGCTCATCATCCTGTGGCAGGACGCGGATGCGCCGCGGGCCGCGGCGTGGCTCGGGTTCGCGTTCGGCGTGGCGCTCTTCACCACCGGTGCGTCGTGGGTCTACATCGCGCTCAACACGTTCGGCGGAATGCCGGTGCCGGTTGCCGCCGTTGCGACGGCGGGATTCTGCGCGTTGCTCGCTCTGTATCCGGCGCTCGCGGGTTGGCTCGCAGCGAAGTGGACCGCACCGCGCTCGTGGCAACGCGCTGTCGCGGCGGCCGCGGCGTGGACGCTCACCGAATGGGCGCGCAGCTGGATCTTCACCGGCTTCCCTTGGCTCTCGCTCGGTTACAGCCAGTTGCCCGCGAGTCCGCTCGCCGGCTTCGCGCCGCTTGGCGGCGGGTTCGCCGTGACGCTCGCTGTTGCCATGTGCGCGGCCTCGCTCGCGCTCGCGACCGATGCGTTCGCTGCGCCCATGGCCAGACGCGGCGTCGCGCTGCTGGCCGCGATCGTGGCCATCGGCGCCGGCGGCGCGGCGCTCGGCCGCATCGAGTGGACCGCGCCGGTGGGGGCGCCGGTCGCGGTGTCGCTGGTGCAGGGCAACGTCGCGCAGGACCTCAAATTCGACCCCGACTTTCGCCCGAGGACGTACGACCTGTACGCCGGGCTGGTCGACGCGACCCATGGGCAACTTGTCGTGCTGCCGGAAAGTGCCTTTCCCGCGTTCGCGGGCGAGGTGCCCGAATCGATGTTGCTGCACGTGCTGCGCGCCGGCGCGGCGCGCGACGGCGACGTGCTCGTCGGCCTGTTCACGACCGAACCGCCGCTGCCGGGCAGCGACGAACCGCGCTACTACAACAGCGTGGTGAGCCTGGGCGCCAGCGAGCCGCAGCTCTATCGCAAGCGGCATCTGGTGCCGTTCGGCGAAACGATCCCGGCCGAAGCCGTGCTCGGCTGGTTCATCCGATCGGTGCTGTCGATCCCGCTCGCGAGCCAGTCGGAGGGCGACGCCGATCAGCCGCCGCTCGCGGTCGCCGGCCAGAAGGTCGCCGTCAACATCTGCTACGAGGACGCCTTCGGCGCCGATATTCGGTCGCAGGCCAAGGATGCCACCTTGCTCGTCAACGTGACCAACGACGCGTGGTATGGGCGCTCGCTCGCCGCCGAGCAGCACAACCAGATCGCCGCGATGCGCGCGCTCGAAACCGGCCGTCCGCTGCTCCGCGCGACCAACACCGGCATTACGTCCGCGATCGGTGCCGACGGCCGCGAGTTCGCGCGGCTGCCGTGGTTCACGCGCGGCATCCTCGAAGTCGAGGTCATCGGCCGCCAGGGAGTGACGCCGTACGTGCGGTTCGGCGATGCGCTGCCGGTGGCGTTTGCTTTGGCATTGCTGCTTGCTGCAATTGTCGCCGGCCGCCGCGTGCGCGCTTAGGCCACCGGCGCCGTATCGACGCACCGATCGCCGCCTCGTGCTTCGCCCGAAGTCGAGGATAGCCGGTAAAATGCGTAACTTTCAGGCAGTTGGCAGCGCCTTTCGCCCGACGAATGCTCACTTTTCAGCAGGTCATTCTCAAGCTCCAGGACTACTGGGACCGCCAAGGCTGCGCGCTCTTGCAGCCCTACGACATGGAAGTTGGCGCCGGCACATCGCACACGGCGACGTTCCTGCGCGCGCTCGGTCCCGAGCCGTGGCGTGCCGCCTACGTGCAGCCGTCGCGGCGGCCGAAGGACGGCCGCTATGGCGACAATCCGAACCGGATGCAGCACTACTATCAGTACCAGGTCGTGCTCAAACCGTCGCCACCGGACATCCTCGATCTCTATCTCGGTTCGCTCGAGGCGCTTGGCTTCGATCTGAAGCGCAACGACGTCCGTTTCGTCGAGGACGATTGGGAAAACCCGACGCTCGGCGCATGGGGACTGGGGTGGGAAGTGTGGCTCAATGGGATGGAGATCACGCAGTTCACCTACTTCCAGCAGGTCGGAGGCCTCGACTGCAATCCGCTCACCGGCGAGATCACCTACGGCCTCGAACGGCTTGCGATGTACCTGCAGGGCGTCGAGAACGTATTCGACCTCGTCTGGACCGAATGGATGGAAGGGGGCGTCAAGGAGACGCTGACCTACCGCGACGTCTACCACCAGAACGAGGTCGAGCAGTCGACGTACAACTTCGAGCAGTCGAACGCGCCGAAGCTCTTCGAGCTGTTCGGCCTCTTCGAGTCGGAAGCCAAGCGCCTGCTCGAGGCAAAGCTGCCGCTCCCTGGATACGAAATGATCCTGAAGGCGGCGCACACGTTCAACCTCCTCGACGCACGGGGCGCGATCTCGGTGACCGAGCGCGCCGCATACATCGGCCGCATCCGGACGCTCTCGAAGCTCGTCGCGCAGGCATACTACGACTCGCGCGAGGCGCTGGGTTTCCCGATGCTGCCACCCGAGCAGCGAAAGAACGCGGCATGAGCGCGCCGGGCCGCCCCAAGCGCGAATTGCTCCCTCTCGGAGGGACGGCGCGCAGCGCCAAGGGTGTGCACCAATGAGCGCGCCGGGCCGCCCCAAGCGCGAATTGCTCCCTCTCGGAGGGACGGCGCGCAGCGCCAAGGGTGTGCACCCTGAGCGCGCCGGGCCGCCCCAAGCGCGAATTGCTCCCTCTCCGAGGGACGGCGCGCAGCGCCAAGGGTGTGCACCCATGAGCAACGCGACGCTGGTGGTCGAGCTCTGCACCGAGGAGTTGCCGCCGAAAGCGCTCCGGACGCTGGGCGACTCCTTCGCGATCACGATCGCCGATGCGCTGCGCGGGCGCGGTTTCCTCAACGCCGACGCGGTGGTCACACCGTTCGCGACACCGCGCCGGTTGAGCGTCGCGATCACCAAGGTTGCCGCGACCGTCACCGAGCCGTCACGCGCCGTGCCGCTGTTGCCCGTCAATGTGGCTTTCGGTGCCGACCGCAAGTCTACCGAAGCCCTCGAAAAGGCGATCAAGGCCAAGACAGGGTTCGCCCGTTTCGATCTCGTGCCGCCTGAGCGCATCGAGCGCCGGCACGATGGCAAGATCGAGCGCGTGCTCTACATCGAGCCAGCGGTCGCCGTCGCGCTGCGCTCGGCGCTGCAAGAGGCCCTCGACGCTGCGATTGCGAAGCTACCGATCCCCAAGGTCATGCGCTACGCTGGCCCCGGCCAGTACTACAACAACGAAGAATTCGTCCGGCCGGCGCATCGACTGGTCGCCCTCTATGGGAAGGATGTGGTGCCCGTGGCTGCGTTGGGCCTCGAGGCCGGTCGAGAAACGTTCGGCCATCGCTTCCTCGGCCGCCGCGATCTCGAGGTCGCCACCGCGGATGCCTACGAGGAGACGCTGCGCGCCGAAGGCAAGGTCATCGCCAGCTTCAACGAACGCCGTGCGGATATCGTCGCCAGACTCCAGAAGGTGGCGGCGGGCGCCACCGTGATCATGCCCGACACGTTGCTCGACGAAGTCACGGCGCTGGTCGAATGGCCGGCCGTCTACGCGGGGACGTTCGACGCGGCGTTCCTCACCGTGCCGCAGGAATGCCTGATCCTGACCATGCAGCAGAACCAGAAGTACTTCGCGCTGGCCGACAAGGGTGGCCGGCTGACAAATCGATTCCTTCTCGTCAGCAACATCGAAACGGCCGAGCCCCACGACATCGTCCAGGGCAACGAGCGGGTGCTGCGCGCGCGGCTCGCCGACGCCCGGTTCTTCTTCGACCAGGACCGCAAGGCGAAGCTCGAATCGCGCGTGCCGAAGCTCGCGGCCGTCATCCACCACAACAAGCTCGGAACGCAACTCGATCGCGTGCTGCGGATCACCGCGCTCGCCGGCGAGATCGCAGCGCTGCTGGGCGCCGACGGCAGGCAGGCGCAGCGCGCAGCGCATCTCTCCAAGGCCGATCTCGTCACCGACATGGTCGGCGAATTCCCGGAGCTGCAAGGCGTCATGGGGCGCTACTATGCGCAGCATGACGGGGAGCCGGCGGCGGTCGCCGATGCGATTGCACAGCATTACTGGCCGCGGTTCGCGGGCGACGCGTTGCCGGAAGGCGGGGTCGCCCAGGCGGTAGCGCTCGCCGACAAGCTCGAGTCGCTCGCCGGCATGTTCGGGATCGGGCAGGTGCCCACCGGCGACAAGGATCCGTTCGGGCTGCGCCGTGCCGCGCTCGGCGTGATCCGAATCCTGATCGAAAAAGGGCTCGCGCTGCCATTGCCCCGGCTCATGCAGGTCGCTTTCGAGGCTTTCGCCGGCGTTCCGGCGGTCAAGGATGCCCGCACCCTGCTGCGCGACTTCGTCTACGATCGGCTGCGCGGGTATTTGCGCGAGTCGGGCTACACGGCGAACCAGATCGCCGCGGTGGTCGACGGCGAGCCCCCTGACATCCATCTCGTGCCGGCGCGCCTCGCAGCCGTGCAGTCGTTCGAGTCGCTGCCGGAATCGGGCGCGCTGGCCGCCGCGAACAAGCGGATCGTCAATATCCTGCGCAAGGCCGACAGCGAGGCTGCGGCGGCCGTCGACCGTGGGCGGCTCGCGGAGGGCGCCGAGCGCGACCTGTGGCTGGCATTCCAGAAGCTCGAGCCCGTGGTCGATGACCACTGCGCGCGCAGCGACTACGCCGGGGCGTTGCTCGCATTGGCCGCCGCGAAACCGGCCGTGGACCGCTTTTTCGACGACGTACTGGTGATGTCCGACGACCCCGCGGTCCGTGCCAATCGCCTCGCCCTTCTCCGCGGCGTCGCGCAGACGATGAACCGCGTCGCGGACATCTCCAAGCTGGCAGCGTGACCCGGCCATGGTCCAGCTCGCTTCCGAAGGGGTCGCCCAAACCCGCGCCGGCAAGCTGATCGTGCTCGACCGCGACGGCGTGATCAACCGCGACAGCGACCAGTTCATCAAGTCGCCGGACGAATGGCGGCCGATCCCCGGCAGCCTCGAGGCGATTGCGCGCTTGAACCACGCGGGCTTTCGCGTCGTCGTCGCCACCAACCAATCGGGAATCGGGCGCGGCCTGTTCGACATGGGCACGCTGAACGCAATCCACGACAAGATGCACCGGGCGCTAGCGCTGGCCGGTGGCCGCATCGACGCCGTGTTCTACTGCCCCCACACGGCGGACTCGGACTGCGAGTGCCGGAAGCCGAAGATGGGGATGTTGCGCGAGATCGGCGTGCGCTTCGGCGTCGACATGACCGGCGTGCCGTGCGTGGGCGATTCGGTGCGCGATCTCCAGGCGGCGGAGGCCGTCGGCGCGCAGCCGATGCTGGTCCTGACCGGCAAGGGCGAGAAGACGCTGCGCGCCGGCAATTTTCCGAAGAACACGGTGATTTTTCCGGACCTGGCATTCGCGGCTTCGGCGTTGCTCGCCGGTGATTGATCGGCGCGACTCCGACGATGTCCGCCGTCCGTTCGCTGCTGTTCCTCGTGTACCAGGCGCTCGTCACCCCTTTCTACGCGGCGGTGATGTTGCTCCTCTTCTGGATCCCGCGGGTGCCGATGTTCCGCATCGCGGCGAACTGGTGCTGGCTCAACCTGCAGGGTGCGCGCTGGATCTGCGGGATCCGGTACCGGGCAATCGGCACGGAGAACATCCCCACCGGCGCGCCGCACATCGTGATGTCGAAGCACAGCTCGACCTGGGAGACGCTCGCGCTGACGCTCTTCTTCCCACCGATTGCCTACGTCGCGAAGAAGGAGCTCTTGTCGATCCCGTTCTTCGGGTGGGGCTTCGCACTGGCTTCGCCGATCACCATCGACCGCAAGGCCGGCATCGACGCGATGCACCAGATCGCGAAGCAGGGACGCGAGCGCTTCGAACAGGGCTTCTGGATCGTGTTCTACCCCGAGGGGACGCGGATCCGGGCCGGGACGCGCGCCAAGTACAAGAGCGGCGGCGCAAGGCTGGCGCGCGACCTCGACGTGCCGATCGTGCCGGTCGCGCACAATGCCGGCTGGCTGTGGCCAAAGGGAGTTTTCGGCAAGCGGCCGGGAACGGTGACGATCTCGTTCGGCCCGCCGATCCCGTCGACCGGCAAGGATCCGCAATCGCTCATGACCGAAGTGGAGACATGGATCGAGAACGAGGTCGCGCGTCTCGGCGTGCCCCGCTGACGAGCCGCCGCGACAGTGCGGGCCCGGTACGCTGCATCGCGCTGTCCGGCAAGTCGGTCGAGTATCGATTGGTCCGGGTCAGGCGGCGCTCGATCGGGATGAGCATCGGGCTCGCGGGCCTGACCGTGCGCGCGCCACGCTGGGTGACGATGCGTGGGATCGAAGCCGCGCTCCACGACCACGCAGCGTGGATCGTGCGCGAGCTTGCCCAGTGGCGCAGGCGCTGCCGCGACGCGCTGCCGCGCGAGTGGAGGAGCGGGGCGCCGATTCTCTACCAGGGTCGCGAACTCGCGCTCGAGCTGCATCCGGCGCGGCGAAAGGAAATTGCCGCCGACCTCCTCAACCTGACCGTGCTTCATCCGACGCCACACGATGAACGCCAGGTGTCGTCATTCGTCCTGCACTGGCTGAAGGATGAAGCGCTGCGCCTGCTCGTGCCGTGGCTCGCCGCCTGCGCGGCGCGGGTCACCGCGTCGGCGCCACCGGTTGCGCTCTCCAATGCACGCAGCGAATGGGGTAGCTGCAACCCGAAGGGAGAAATCCGTCTGAACTGGCGGCTCGTCCAGCTGCCGCCACGGCTTGCACAGTACGTCGTTGCGCACGAGGTCGCGCATCTCGTGGAACTCAACCATTCGCCGCGCTTCTGGGCGTTGGTGGAGACACTGTTCCCCGGCCACGCGGCGGCGCGGCGTGAGCTCAACGATTGGACGGCACTATTAGAGGCATGAGCGAGCGGGGCGAAGTCAAGAACGCCTGCGGCCGACGGCACGACGGTTGATCTGCCAGATCAGTGCGGAGGCCGCGCCGAAGGGCGCGTCTGCGAGCGCGGGGGCGGCCGACCTCACCGACCCTGGGCCAGCCTTAAGCGATTGAGGGCGCGGGCAGTGGCGGCAGTTTGATCGCCAGTCCGGCCTGCGCGCGCAGCAGCGAGCCCAGCGCTACCGCCAGCTCGTCGCCCGACCGCGAGTCCCGCCACGCACCGTCACGCGCGCCGAAGTGGAATCCACCGGAACGCGCCGCCACCCAGATTTCGCGGTTCGGCACGTGACGGTTGACGATCAGCTTGCTGCCGTCCTCGCACTCGATGGCGAGAATGCCGTCGATGAGGCTCCAATCGAGATCGGCGTCCGAGGATTCGAGCGCGGCGTCGAGCGCCGCGCCGATCGCGGTGAGGGTACGGTCCGCGGCGGCAATGAATTCGCTTTCGGTGATCATGGTTGTCGGGACGGAAGTAGGGTCAGACTCGACTTTTCGATAGCGTATCGTCGGATGGCGACGGGCGAGTGGGGAAAGTCGAGTCTGACCCTACTTTCCACATGCTACGATCCCGTTCGATGTTACGTGATTTCGCCGCCCCCGTATGCGCCGCCGTTCGGACCCGGGTCGCCCCGGCGCTCGCGGTCGTGGCCGCCGCAGGCGTACTCGCCGCGTGCGGAATCAAAGGACCGCTGAAGCCCGCGCCGAGCCCGGCACCCGCGACGGCCCCGGCGCCGCCCGACGCGGTACCGTCCGCACCGTCCGATTCGCCGCCCGCGGCAAAGAAGCCGTGACCACGTTCGCCTACGTCGACGGCGAGCTGCACGCGGAGGCAGTGCCGCTTGCAGACATCGCCGCGCGTTTCGGTACGCCCTGCTACGTCTATTCGCGCGCGGCCCTGGAGCAATGCTTCCGCGAATTCGACGCCGCGTTTGCGGGCGTGCCGCACCTCGTCTGCTATGCGGTGAAGGCGAATTCTGGCCTCGCTGTGTTGAATCTGCTGGCGCGGGCCGGGAGCGGCTTCGACATCGTCTCCGGAGGCGAGCTCGCACGGGTGCTCGCGGCAGGCGGCGATCCCGCCAACGTGGTGTTCTCCGGCGTAGGCAAAACGGCGGCGGAAATGGCGGCGGGACTCGCGGCGGGCATCCTCTGCTTCAATGTCGAATCGGCGTCCGAACTCGATCTCTTGAACGACGTTGCGGGCCGCGCCGGCAAGGTTGCGCCGGTCTCGTTCCGGGTCAATCCCGACGTCGATCCGAAGACGCATCCGTACATCTCCACCGGCTTGAAGGAGAGCAAGTTCGGCATCGCTTACGCCGATGCGCCAGCTCTTTATCGCCGCGCTGGAGCATTGCCACACATTACGGTGCGAGGCGTCGATTGCCACATCGGATCCCAGATCACGGACCTGCCGGCCTGCATCGAAGCTGCGGAAAGATTGTTCGAGCTCACGGACCGGATCGAAGCGGACGGCATCGCGCTCGCGCACGTGGACCTCGGCGGTGGGCTCGGCATACGGTACCGCGATGAAGAAACGATCGACCCGTATCAGTACGCGCTCGCGATGCGGCGTGCGCGGGGAGCACGCCGCCATCGGCTGCTGTTCGAGCCGGGCCGGCTGCTGGTGGGCAACGCCGGCGTTCTCCTGACGCGCGTCACCTATCTCAAGCCTGGCGATGGGCGTGATTTCGCGATTGTCGACGCGGCGATGAACGACCTGATCCGTCCGGCGCTCTACGATGCGTGGCACCCGGTCGATCCGGTGCGGCCACGCGCAGACGCGCCGCGGCGCTGGCAGATCGTCGGGCCTGTCTGCGAGAGCGCCGATTTCCTCGCCCACGACCGCGATCTCGCGCTCGTCGCGGGCGACCTCCTCGTGGTCCGCGGCGCCGGCGCCTACGGCTTCGTGATGAGCTCCAATTACAACTCCCGCCCCCGCGCTTGCGAGGTCGTCGTCGACGGCGCTCGCGTCCATCTCGTCCGCCCGCGTGAGAGCGTCGCGGAACTTTTCGCGCACGAATCGATGCTGCCGTAGTCCACCGCGCGCATCCCGTGCCGGTGCATTTCTGCACGTTTGCAACGCGCGTTTCGGCCTCGAATTCGCGTGTGCGTATTCGCAACACTCGCGCATGCAAGGCCCGGAATCGACGAAGAAATCTTGCAATTCAACAAAATGTGGCTAGAATTCAGCCAGCAGGAAGCAATGGATTTGTCAAGTGGTCGCGGCAATCTGCAACACCGCTCGACGCATCCGGCGCCGCCTGCCAAGAAGTAGAAAACACATAACAGTCACAGCAACTCAGACAGGAGAAAACGCAATGGCTGACATTATGTCGATGATCCCGGCGGCATCCGCCCCGGCGCCCAAGAGGGCGACGAAGAAGAAAGCGGCCAAGAAGAAGAAGGCCGCCCCGAAGAAGGCAGCGAAGAAGAAGGCCGCGAAGAAGAAGACGAAGAAGAAGGCGGCGAAGAAGAGCGCTAAACGCAAGGCAGCGAAGAAGGCGACCAAGAAGAAAGCCGCCCCGAAGAAGAGGAAGGCAGCGAAGAAGGCGACCAAGAAGCGCAAGGCCGCCCCGAAGCGCAAGGCTGCCAAGAAGGCGACCAAGCGCAAGGCGACCAAGAGAAAGGCCGCCAAAAAGTAAGCCTCCCAAGGCGAAAAGGTCCGCCCCAGATGTGTGGTGGACGAAAAACAGGCGACGCGCAACGCGTCGCCTGTTTTGTTTTGGCGGTCGGGATGCGGCGGTGCGGGTTTCGGGCTGCGGAGGTAGTCAGCGCCTGCTGCGGCGATGGCTGCGGCGCGGATTACGGACAACGAGGGAGTTCGGGCGCGCGCGACCCTGCGCGTCAGCTGCCGGTTGCCGTGCCTGGCTTGGGCGATCGCGCGCCGTTGCCGGTTCGTGCCGCGGGTGGTGAACCCGTTCTGGTCGTGTTGCCCGTCGCTGTGGCCGGCTTTGGCATCGGCTTGGCATGCGTGGACAGCACTTGCTTGCCACCCGCGCGTTTCGCCTTGCCAGCGTTCGGCGCGAGATCGCTCGTAATGCGCAGCTGCTGGCCCGGTGTCACGGCATCTTGGGGAAGCCCGTTCCAGCGCCGGATGTCCTGCGCGCTCACGTCGTAGCGGCTCGCGATCTGCGCCAGCGTGTCGCCGCGGCTCACCCGGTAATAGAACGTGCGGCCCTGCGGCACCGTCGTGAACACCGCCCGCGACAGCGCGTCGGCCGCGTCGTGCGTCGGATGCGTCGACGGGACGAGCAGTGTGTGCCCTGCCCGCACCTTGGCCCTCGCGCCGATCCCGTTGACGGCGCGCAACGTCTCCACCGACATGCCGAACTTCGTCGCGACCTGCGGCAGCGTCTCGCCGCTGTGCAGCTTGTAGGCCTGCCACGACACGAGCGGCTGATCCAGGAGATCGAGCTTCGCGGCAAACAGCTCGGCCTTGTCGATCGGCAGAAGGATCGTGTATTCATCCGCGCCGGCGATTACCGGCCGGTTGTGGTGCGGATTGAGATACTGGAATTCGTCGAGCGAGAGTTCGGCCAGCTCGGCAGCGCGTTTCATGTCCATTTCCCGGCTCGTCTTGACCACGGCGAAGTACGGCGCGTCGGGGATGTCGCCGAGCGCGAGGCCGTACTTCTCCGGGTCGGCGACGATGTTCTTCACCGCCTGGAGCTTCGGCAGGTAGTTGCGCGTCTCGTCGGGCATCTTGAGGTTCGCGTAGTCTGCCGGCTTTCCCGCCTTCCGATTCTTCGCAATCGCCTTGGCGACGTTGCCCTCGCCCCAGTTGTACGCAGCCAGCGCGAGCTGCCAGTTGTCGAAGTCGCCATGGAGCTTCTGGAGGTAGTCGAGCGCGCCGTCGGTCGCGGCGATCACGTCGCGGCGCGAGTCGAACCAGAAATTCTGGCGGAGCCCATAATGGTTGCCCGTCGAGGGCATGAACTGCCAGATCCCGGACGCGCGGCTGGTCGACAGCGCGACCGGATTGTACGCGCTCTCGACCATTGGCAGCAGCGCGATTTCGCTCGGCATGCCGCGTTGCTCGACCTCGACGACAATGTGGTAGAGATAGCGGCGGCTGCGGTCGATCATGCGTGCGACGTAGTCCGGGCGCTCGGCATACCACTGCTCCCATTTCGCGACCAGCGGGCCGTCGAGATCCGGCATGGCGTAGCCCTTGCGGATGCGCACCCAAAGGTCGTCGGCGGGGGGCGGCAACGGCTCGAGCGCGGCCGCCACGGATGGCAGAAAGGGTTCTTCATCACTTATCGCCGGCGCTTCGGCGATCGGCGCCGGTTCAGGCGCGGAGGCGATGGGCGGAGCGGGAGGACCGACTTCGGGAACAGGCGCGGAGGGTTCCGGGCCGGGCGTTGCGCACGCGGCGAGCAGCGCAACGAAGGCGAAGGAAGGGGCGAGGCGTAAGCGCAATTCGGTCAGTCGCGGTAGCACAAAATTGCGGCGATGGTAGGCGGGCGGACCCGATGCGTCAACCGTAGCCAAAGGAGAATCGAGGGTTGCGCTGGCCTAGCGGAACCCGTTTTTCCACTCCCGCAGCGTCGCAAAGGATTCGATCGCATCGCTGAGTGGGTGCCCGGCGTGCGCCTGCGCCGCCGCGAACACCGCAGGCTCGCCAGCACGCAGGAACGGGTTCGTGGCGCGCTCGTCGGCGATCGTCGAGGGCACCGTCGGCTCACCACGGTCCCGTTTGGCCTGCTCGCGCGCCTGGCGCTCGCGCAGCGCAGAATTCCCGGGCTCGACGGCGAGAGCGAAGCGGACGTTAGCCAGCGTGTACTCGTGGCCGCAGTACACGCGGGTGTCGCCGGGCAGGGCGGCAAGCCGCGACAGTGACGCCGCCATTTGCGCTGGCGTACCCTCGAACAGCCGGCCACAGCCGCACGTGAACAGCGTGTCGCCGGTGAACGTCACCGGTTGGCCGTCGTCCGTTCCCACGTAGGCGACCTGACCCGCCGTATGGCCCGGCACGTCGAACACCGAGAGCGTGAGACGGGTTCCGGGCACGACGATCGTATCGCCGTCGGCGAGTGCATGCGTGCGCTCCGGAATGGACTCGCGTGCCGGCCCGTATACGGGAACCGGAAATCGTGCGCGCAGCCCGGCAATGCCGTTAACGTGATCCCAGTGATGATGCGTAACGAGGATCGCCGTCAGCGCGAGGTGCTCGCGGTCGAGGTAATCGAGCACGGGGCCCGCATCGCCGGGATCGACCACCGCCGCCTGGCCGCCTTCACGCAGCAGCCAGATGTAGTTGTCGGTCAAGGCGGGGATGGGGATAATCGCCGGCATGGAGGCATCTTCCGGAGCGCCGACCCCTGTGTCAACGATGCTCGGCGCATGGTTTCGCACGCCGCTCGGCCGCTACCTGCTCGCGCGCGAGCAGGCTTGGTTCGACCGGACCGTCGCCGACATCTTCGGCTTCCATGCGATCCAGATCGGATTGCCGGAGTGCCCGTTCCTTGCGCAAAGCCGGATTGCGGCGCGATGGACTGTGGACGATGCGCCCCCCGCCGAGGTACTCGCCGACCCGTGCTGGCTCCCGTTTGCCGAGAATTCGCTCGATCTCGTCGTGCTCCCGCATGCGCTCGAATTCGCGCGCGAGCCACACCAGTTGTTGCGCGAGGTCTACCGCGCCGTCCGGCCCGAGGGGCAGGTCGTCATCGCCGGGTTCAATCCGTTCTCGCTGTTCGGCGCCAAACGTTATTTCGGGCGCGGGCAGTCGCCGCCGTGGAACGGCAGCTTCATCGCACTCTACCGGCTGAAGGACTGGCTGGCACTGCTCGGCTTCGAGGTGACGGGCGGCGGGCTCGACTGCTACGCGCCGCCGTTCGCGCAGGAAAAGTGGCTGTCCCGCTGCGGGTTCTTCGAGGCGGCTGGAGACCGCTGGTGGCCGATCTCCGGCGGCGTCTACTATCTCCGCGCGACCAAGAAGGTGCTCGGCATGCGCGTGATCACGCCGGCGTGGGAGCGGCGCAAGAACGGTCTCGCCACTGCGCCGCGGCAGGCACGCGAATGCATCGAGCGCACCGAGACCGATCGATGAGCGCCGCGGGGCTGTCCCGAGGACGTTCACGCGAGCAGGGTGAAGCCAAGGCCCGAAGGGCGCGTCTGCGAGCGTGGGTGGCGGCCGACCAGCAACGGGCACACTCCAAAGGTGCGGAGGCCGGGGCGCATTGCTCTCCCTCCACGGGCAGCGCAGCGACGATAGCCGCAAGCGCCGGGGCGCATCGATGACGGGGCCGGTCGCGGTCTTTACCGACGGCGCGTGCAAGGGCAATCCGGGTCCCGGAGGCTGGGGCGCGCTGCTCGTCTGGGGCGACCACGAGAAGGAGCTCTTCGGCGGCGAAGCGTCCACCACGAACAACCGTATGGAGCTAACCGCGGTCATCCGCGCACTCGAAAGCCTTAAGCACGGATGCAATGTCGACGTGCATACCGATTCGCAGTACGTGAAGAACGGTATCGAAAGCTGGATCCACGGCTGGAAGAAAAACGGCTGGAAGACCAGCGACCGAAAGCCGGTCAAGAACGCCCTGCTGTGGCGCGAGCTGGACGCGCTCTCGGCCTTGCACCGGGTCCGCTGGCATTGGGTCAAGGGCCACAACGGCCACCCTGGCAACGAACGCGCCGATGCGCTTGCGAACCGCGGCGCCGCGGAAGCCGTAGCTGCGCGAACACTCGCCTGAGGATGGCGCCCCTAGTGAGCATCGTGTCCGCGCTCGATCCTGCGCGCGAACACCGCCATTTCCCTTTCCGCCTGCTTGTCGCCCCTCGCCTGTGCGACCGCGATGCCCTCCCGGTAGGCCGCCAGCGCATCGGCGTTTCGGCCCGCGCCGGCAAGCGCTTTGCCATAGAGCTTCCACGCCGCCGTGTACTTCGGATCGAGCGCTACCGCCCGCGCCAGGTGCTCCACCGCGCGGGCCGCCTCGCCGGCCTTCAGGTACTCGTTGCCCAACGAATAGCGCAGCAGCGCGCCATCCTTGCCCGCCGCGAGCATCTTTTCGAAGCTCGCAAGCGCGGAGGAGGGTACGTCCGTCATGACTACTTTTGGATGCTGGCGCCCGTGTTGCAATCGATCCTGCGCATCGGATAGACCACCTGCCGATCGGCGCCGTTGACCTTCCCTTCGACCTGCGCGAAGAGTCCTCCGCTCGCGGTATGCCGGTAGAGGATGCGGCGCGGGAACTCCTGCGCCGGATTCTCGAACGTGAAGATCTCGTCGCGCTGGTCTCCCTCCGTATCGATCGTCTTCCCGACAAGTCGAAACGTGCTCTCCTTCGCGCCGGAGGGCATGATGACGTAGAAGACGCCCTCCGGGCGCGCCTCGATGCGCAAGTAATCGAAATCCTGCGTCTTGCCGCCCAATACCGTGTGGCTGATCCCGAGCAGCATTTCGCCACGCAGCGGCATCCAGTGCTCGCGGAACTCGCGCTGGTTCACCGAACCACGCCAGCAGCCTTCGAGCCAGGCGAGCGACGCCAGCGGGTCGGACGAAGCTGCGGCGGCGGACTTCGCATCCGAAGCGGGCGCGGATTGCGCGCCCCCAGTCCCGGCGGTCCCTGCCGCGGCCATCAACACGGTCAACACGGCCGCAATATGCGCGCGACAAGTCGAGTACGTCTTGCGTCGAAAGCGAATATTCATTGCGGGCGTGCCAGCGGCAGGTTGAGAAGCAAGTTCTGCGGTTTCAGCTTGAGGCGCGCTTCGGTGTCCATCGCCATCGCCAGGTACACCGGCCGGCCCGCGATCGCCGGACGCATGTCGCCGGGATTTGCGAACCGAAGCTCGAACAGACACAACAGGCGACGCATCCGCGCCTCGTCGATGTCGGCGCGATTGTACAGGTCGTTCAGGAGAGCGCTCGCCTCGGCATCCAGGCCGACGTGCCACACCCAGCGTTGATCATCGATTTCGCGCTGCGGCTCGATTGTCACCGCAATCCCGAGGAAGTGCGCGATCCAGCGTTCCAGCACGCGGCAGAGCGCGGCCAACGCGGGGCCCCCGCGGTTCAGGCTGACCGCGAGATCGTGCCGCTCGTCCCGCTCCCAGTAGGTTGCCGCATTGACGGCTTCGAGAACGTCGAGATCGACCGTACGCGCCGGCGTCTGGTTCCGCTGCAGGAGCTCGCCCAGGCTGCCGAATCCGCCGGTAGTCGAATGCAGCTCGACTGTCACTTCATCGGCGGCCATCACCGCGCCATCGTCACGCACCGCAATCTTCTGCGGCCGGAACAGCATCTCGGCCGCGCGCGCCTGCAGCGGATCGGCGCCATCGCCCAGGATGTGCCGCAAGAGAACCTGCGTCAGCTCCTGGACCAGCGCCGGCGGCACATCCACGCCGGCGTGGAAGAGCGCCGAGTACGCCGCCTCGATCGACGGTGCGGCGACGAGACGCCGTCGGAAGCGAAGCCAGATCGCGTAATTCTCGCGCACGTCGACGTCTGCAATCGGCGCCAATTCCGCCTCGGACACGGCCACGCGCGGCGTCCCGACGAGCTTCTCGTGAAGTGCGAGTTCGGCCGGACAGGATTCCGGGATCGGCGCCAGCTCCGGCCGCAGCAGCGACGCGCGCAGGAAGTCGTCGGTCAGCGTCAGTCGACCATCGGCGCCGACGGTCAGCAGCCGGTAGCCGGAGGAGCGCCAGAAGTCGGGCATCGCGGCGATCAGCCGCCCGGCAGCGCCTTCGTGAGGTCGGCCGCGACCGGTTTGTCGCCGCGCCAGATCTTCGTCAGCGGAAAAGCAAACTTGCGCAGCATGGCTGTTCCTCCGGATTGACGTCGGATCGAAGCATACTCTTCGGCGCCGGAAGGCGCGGGCGAGGACCTTGACCGCGTCACATGCCGCGCGACAATGAAAAACGCGGCCGGGGCAGCCCGGCCGCGCAGTTGGGAAGCGCTGAGAAGCTCGGCCCGAACGTCAGAACGTGTAGGTCGCCTGCAGCGAGAAGATCGTCGTGCTCACGTCGTACGATCCGTTGACCAAACCGTTGGCCGCTGTGCTCCCCTGATTCTGGTTGAAACTCGGGCTGTCGGCGAAGATATAGACGAATCCGGCGTCGAATTTCCAGTTCGGCGTCCACTTGTACTCGCCGCCGATGGCAAGCCACCAGCGGTCGGAGTCCGGCAGCCGCACCGTGGGGTCGTTCGTGACCGGTGTCTGGTCGAACGCCACGCCGAATCGGGCCTTCCACTGGTTGTTGTACCGGTAGCTGGTGCCGACCGCGATCTTCCACGTATCGTCCCAATTCAACGGCACGGCTCCCAGCGAGGAGCCGTCGGTCGGGACAAACTTGAGCTCGGGGATGCTCGACCAGCCCGTCCATTGCGCGTCGGCCATCAGTTCCCACTGGGGGTCGAGCTGCCAGTGCACCGAGAAGTTGGCGATCTGCGGGATAGTAACGTCCGAAGTGATGCCCCGATCGTACAACCTGAGGTTGTTGATCCCGGCGGAGAGCGCCCCGATCGTCGCAGCCAGCGTCGGCGGTGTACCCGGGGGTAGCGATACCGTCGGGTTGCTGAAATCGGCGTTGCCCGTCACGTCGTACTTCATCTCCGATCGATAGCCCGCGGCAAGGCGGAACTGGGGCGTCACATCCCAGGCGAGGCCGATGTTCCAGCCCCACGCACTGTCGTCCCCTGTAACCGACAACTTCGAATCGAGGCCGGGTGTCGCCAGGGCGATGGCGTTAAAGGTCGGGGATCCGGGAGTGGCGTTGACCGGAGGCCCTGCCGCGGCAGTGAGCAACGCACCCGAATAGTTGACGTTTTGCGTGAACGTAGCGTCGAGGTACTGGTAATTGACGCCGACCCCGATTGCGAATTGCGGGGTCACCCGCCACGACAGGGCGGGGTTTACGTTGATCGTCTTTATCTCCGACTTGAGTGCCTGATATCGACCGAGCCAGCCGTCGTCGTACTCCGTCACCAAGCCGAAGGGAGCGTTGACCCCGAGGCCGAACGTGAGCTGCGGGTTGATCGGCACGGAGACGTAGAGGTTCGGCACGAAATTCGTGCCGCCGGCGTTGCCGCCGTCGCCGCCAAGCGGCTGATTGGCGGCCGGCAGTGACGCGCTGTTGTTGAACTTGATCGACGGCGTGATGATGTGCAGGGCGGCTGCCCCCTGCGCGCGCGGGAAATACGAAAGCGCGGCGGGGTTCCACCACATCGCGCTCACGTCGTCGGTGAACGCGGCGCCACCGGCAAATGCGTTGCCGAGGCTGCTCGCGCTGTTCTCGTTGATCTGGAAGCCGGTGCCGAGCGCCTGGCTCGCGCCGAGCAACATGACGAGGCCGCCGACGGCGGTCGCGATCCGGGTGCGAGGGAAGGGGGTGGTCATGGCAGGTATCTCCTTGTCCTAGCTGTTATTGCGACGCTCGGGCACGGGGCGCGACGGATCTGTGCGCTTGCCGCTGGCGATGCGTCGGGGATGGGAACATTGAGGGAGGTGATCGGGAACTATACACGCGGGATCCCGCGCCCGCACTTTCCGCGGCCGCCGCCAATCCCTGCGGCGGCTGGAATCTATCGTTCGCGGAGCCGGGCGCCCGCTCCGCTATTCGGGGGGGATTAGCCGCGGTCGCCGGTCTGGTCCTACTGCAACATACGTCAAGCTTGCCTCGGTCACCTTGACGCAGATCACATCGGTAGGGTTGCGCTGGGCGTAGACGACAACATCGACGGTGATCGAGGTTCGACCGATCCGGACGATCTCCGAGTACAGGCTCACCACGTCGCCGATCAGCACCGGCTGCTTGAACAAGAACGAATTGACGGCCACGGTGGCGACCCGGCCGCGCGCGCGCTGCGCTGCGAGCACGCCCCCGGCGATGTCGACCTGTGACATCACCCAGCCGCCGAAGATATCGCCATGCTGGTTGGCGTCCGCCGGCATCGGGACGACGCGCAGCGTAGGCGCCTTGTCGGGCAGGGAGACTGCCTCGTCGGCCATCGTCGCGCAATACCGCGTGCTACGCGGCCGCCTTCTTCGCCTCGTCGCGCAACTCGCGCCGCAGGATCTTGCCGACGTTGGTCTTCGGCAGATCCTTGCGGAACTCGACCTCGCGCGGACATTTGTAGCCGGTGAGGTGCTCGCGGCAGTGCTTCAGCACGTCCTCGGCCGTGAGCGCTGGGTCCTTCTTGACGACGAAGAGCTTGACCGCCTCACCGGATTTCGCGTCGGGCACGCCGACCGCCGCGCACTCCAGCACGCCCGGATGCATCACGACCACGCCCTCGATTTCGTTCGGGTACACGTTGAAGCCGGAGACCAGGATCATGTCCTTCTTGCGGTCGACGATCCGGATGAAGCCGCGCTCATCCATGATGCCGATGTCGCCGGTCGCGAGCCAGCCGTCCTTGTCCAGCACTTTCGCCGTTTCGTCCGGGCGGTTCCAGTAGCCGGCCATGACCTGCGGACCACGGATGCAGATCTCGCCGGGCTGGCCCTGCGCCACGATCTTGCCCTCGTCGTCGCGCAGGATCACCTCGGTCGACGAGATCGGCAAGCCGATCGAGCCGTTGTAGGCCGGAAGGTCGAGCGGATTGATCGTCGCCGCTGGCGACGTCTCGGTGAGCCCGTAGGCTTCGATCAGCGGATGCCCTGTCACCTGTTTCCATTTGACCGCGACCGCCTCCTGCACCGCCATGCCGCCGCCCAACGTGATCCGCAGCGCCGAGAAGTCGAGCTTCGCAAAATCCGGATTGTTCACGAGCGCGTTGAACAGCGTGTTGACGCCGGTGAACGCCGTGAACTTGAACTTGCCCATTTCCTTGACGAAGCCGGGAATGTCGCGTGGGTTCGGAATCAGCACGTTCTGCGCGCCGAGCGTCATGAACGTGAGGCAGTTCGCCGTGAGCGAGAAGATGTGGTAGAGCGGCAGCGGCGTGATGACGATCTCGCGGCTCTCCGGCGCGAGGAACGGATGCACCCAAGCCCGCGCTTGCAGCAGGTTGGCGACGATGTTCCGGTGCAGCAGCATCGCGCCCTTGGCGACACCCGTTGTGCCGCCCGTGTACTGCAGGAACGCGATATCGTCGTGCGTTACCGGCACGCGCTCGAGTTTCGCCCGGCGGCCCTCGGCCAACGCGTCGGACAGTCGGATCGAGCCCGGCAGGCTCCACGCCGGCACCATCTTCTTCACGTGCCGGAGCACGAAGTCGACGATCAGGCCCTTGAAGCCCAGCATTTCGCCGATGCTGGTCACGATGACCTGCCGGACCTTCGTCTTGCCGACGACTTCCTGCACCGTGTGCGCGAAGTTCTCGACGACGACGATCATCTCGGCGCCCGAGTCGGTAAGCTGGTGCTCGAGTTCACGTGCCGTGTACAGCGGATTGACGTTCACGACGGTGCAGCCGGCGCGCAGAATCCCGAACAGGCACACCGGGTACTGGAGGATGTTCGGCATCATCAGCGCGACACGCGCTCCCTTGCCGCAACCTTTCGCCTGCAGCCATGCCGCGAATACGCCCGATAGCGTGTCGAGCTCGCCGAACGTGATCGTCTTGTCCATGCACGTGTAGGCGGGGCGCGCCGCGTACTTGGCGACGGCTTCCTCGAACACGTCGCGTACCGACGCGTACTCGTTGACGTCGATCTCGGCGGGAACGCCTTTCGGATACTGGCTGAGCCAGATCTTTTCCACTCTCCTCCTCCCCGCCGCGCGCGGCGCCCGACCCGGTCGATTTGTTGCCGGGCGCGTTGTCCCGGTGCCATCGCGTCGGCCTCACGAACTGGTCGCCGCCGATCGATGCGAAATCGTACACCAGAAGGTCGCGGCTGCGGGCAGGCGCTGCCCGCCGGTCGTGTGACCCGCTGCCATGCGCTCGCGGCGAAACGCCGCAGGATCCGCTTTAGGGAACCTCTGAACAAGTCGCGTGGGACTTGTTCAGAGGTTCCTTAGGTCGCCAATCCGGATGCGTGACCGCCGGTCGTGGCGTAGTGAAGCGGCCCACCGCGAAATGGCGCGAACCCGGTGCCGAAAATCGCACCGGCATCGACGAGGTCCGCGTCGGCGACAATGCCCTCCGCGAGCGCCGCTTTCGCCTCGGCGACGAACGGGCCGATGAGCCTTTCCGCGAGACCCGCGGGCACGGTCCCGGCGGGCTGCTTGGCCGGCTTCCCGGTCGAGTAATCGTAGAACCCGCGCTTGCTCTTGCGCCCGAGGTGGCCCGCTTCGACCAACTCCATCAGCTTCCTTGGTGACGCGGCATCGGGCGAGAGCATCTTGCCGACGGCGACACAGATGTCGAGACCGACGGTGTCGGCGAGCTCGATCGGCCCCATCGGCATGCCGAATGCGAGCGCGGCTTCGTCGATCGTTTCCGGCGCGATGCCTTCGTCGACGCAACGCATCGCCGCCATCAGATACGGCGCCAACACGCGATTGACGAGGAATCCCGGGGCACTCTTCACCGGCAGCGGGAGCTTGTCGATCTGGCGGATGAACGCGCTGGCCTCGGGTACGAGTTCGGCACGGGTCTTCGCGCCGACGACGATTTCGACCAGCATCATCTGCGGCACCGGGTTGAAGAAGTGCACGCCGACGAGACGCGAAGGGTCACGCATCCCCGTCGCAATGTCCTCGAGCGGAATGCTCGACGTATTCGTGGCGAGTATCGCCGTGGGCTTCGCCTTCGCCTCGAGCGCCGCGAACAGGCTGCGTTTCGCCTCGAGGTTCTCGAAGATTGCCTCGACGATCACGTCGGCCCGCGCGACGCCCGCGCCGACGACGTCGGGAATCAGCCGGTCGGTGGCGTCGCGGACGCGCTTCGGATCCTTGAGTCGCTGGCCGAAGAGTTTCGCCGCGCGGCCGAGCGCCGGCACGAGCCGCTCGGCGTTCTGGTCCTGCAGCGTCACCGTGAGCCCGCGCAGCGCGCACCACGCGGCGATGTCGCCACCCATCGTTCCGGCGCCGACAACGTGAACATGCGCCGCCTTGAACTCGCCTTCCTTGCCCAGCGCTTTCAAGCGCTCCTGCAGCCGGAACACGCGGATCAGGTTGGCTGCCGTCGGCGTCTTCAGCAGCGACGGGACCGATGCGGGATCGGACGCCGGCGCAGCCAGCGCATTGCCATCGTGCTGCACCCAGAGGTCGAGGATCGCGTAGGGCGCCGGATAGTGTTCACGGCGGGCCCGTTTCGCGACCTGCTTCCTCGCTTGAGCTGCGATGACGCGACGGGCCAGCGGATTCAGCGTGAGCGACAGCGGGAACGGAAGCGTGCGCGGTGAAGGCAGCGCGGCCAATACGCCACGCGCCGTATTCTCCATGATCCGCGGCGGCACGCACTCATCGGCGATGCCGAGCTTTTTCGCCCGCCGCGCATCGATCGTCTTGCCGGTGAGCAACAGATCGAGCGCCGCCGGCGCGCCGGCGAGCCGGGGTAAGCGTTTCATTCCACCCCAGGCCGGCACGATCCCCAGCATCACTTCGGGAAGCCCCAGCCGCGTGCCCGGCTCGTCGACGACCACACGGTAGCGGCACGCGAGCGCGAGTTCCATCCCGCCGCCGAGACAGAAACCGCGGACCAGCGCCAGCGTCGGGTATTTGACGGCGGCGAGACGCTCGAACGTGTCCCACCCACGCTTGACCAACGCGATGGCGTCGGCCTCGTTCTTCACCTCGCCGAATTCGTCGATGTCGGCGCCGGCGATGAATCCGTTGGCCTTGCCCGACGCGATGACAAGGCCCTTCGGCGGATCACGATCGAGCTCATCGAGTGCTTCGTTGAGTTCCGCGAAGACCGCGGCCGACAGCGTGTTGGTCGAAGCGCCCGCCTTGTCGAATGTCAGTCGGGCGATGCCGTCGGCATCGCGCCCGAGGGTCCAGTGCTGCATCAGGTCTCCGTCGGCAGAGTGGTCAAGCGAATTCGCCCGGCTGCCCGGCGATACCTGCGATGAGCGCCCGCGGTGGCGCGCTCTTGCGCACCGGGATCATGCGCGCTCGACCAGCATGGCGCCGCCCAGTCCGCCTCCGATGCAGATCGCCGCGATGCCGCGGCGTCCACCGTTACGCGCGAGCACGTTCAGCAGGTGCAGCACGATCCGCGCGCCCGACGCGCCAACCGGGTGGCCCAAGGCGATGGCGCCGCCATCGACATTGAGCTTCGTCGCGTCGAGCTTGCCGAGCGCAGCGGGCAGCCCCAGTTCCTGCCGGCAGTAGTCGGCGCTTTCCCATGCCCGCTCGCAGGCAATCACCTGGGCGGCGAACGCCTCGTTGATCTCCCACGCGTCGAGGTCGTTCAAGCCAACCCCGCTGCGCACGAGGATCGGCGTCGCCGCGTGCACGGGTCCGAGTCCCATTTGGGCAGGATCGAGTCCCGCCCATTCGGAATCGACGATGCGGCCCTTCGGTACGAGGTGGTGGCGCTCGACGGCGCGCTCCGACGCGAGCACGAGCCACGCCGCGCCGTCGGTCACCTGCGAGCTGTTGCCCGCGGTGACGTTACCGTACTTGCGATCGAAGAACGGGCGCAGCTTCGCCAGGTTTTCCACCGTGGAATCCTCGCGTACGCCATCGTCCGCCGCGTAGAGCTTGCCCGTCCTGTCGTACAGTGGCACGACCTCGCCGTCGTAATGTCCGGCCTTCTGTGCGGCGATCACGCGCCGGTGGCTCTCCGCCGCAAACTCGTCCATCTCCCGGCGCGTGATGTGAAAGCGATAGGCGAGGTTTTCCGCGGTCTGCCCCATCAGCAGGCCCACCATCGGATCGGTGAGACCCTTCATCAGGCCGATTACCGGCGCGAGGTAGCCGGGCCGGAACTTCGCGAGCAGCGCCGCGCGCTGGCCCAGCGTCTTCGCCGCGTACCAGTTCGCGAGCCACAGCACCATTGCGTCGGAAAAGAGCAGGGGCGCGCGCGACAACGCATCGGTGCCACCCGCCAGCACGAGATTCGAGCGGCCGGTGCGAAGGTTGGCGATCGCCGAATCGAGCGCCTGCATCCCCGAAGCGCAGTTGCGCATCACCGTCCATCCGGGCACTTTCAGACCGCAACCCATCCGCAGCGCGACGACGCGGCCGATATTGACCTCGTCCGGTGACGGTGCCGCGCAGCCGAGGATCACCTCGTCCAGATCGGTCGGCGCAAAAGGTTGCCGGACGAGCAGCGCACGGCCGGCGTCGGTCGCTAGATCGGACGCCGCGAACGGTCCCGGGCGATTGCGCGCCTTGAGGAACGGCGTGCGCGCGCCGTCGATGATGTAGATCGGTTCGTTCATCGGGCCACCCCAATCCCAGGGCCTTTCCCAAGGCTGGCGGACGTTACGCAGCCGCCCTGTGCTGAGGTGCCGCGGGCAGGGCTGGCGCAGCGCCGCGCGGCGCTTCGGTGTGGTCCTCGAGGATCATCTCCGCCGCGCCCAAATCCTGCGGGAAATCGTCGACCCGGATCACCTTCGCCGTGAGATCGCGTGCCGCGAGCACCGCCGCGCCTTCGGCCGCCGTGATGACGCCGGCCGCCTCCGCGCGCGCCGCAAGCACGTCGACGCCTCCGCCCGCCGGCAGCTTCGCGTCGAAGCGACCTTCCTTCGCCGCCGTGCGCATCTTCGCTTCGATCGGCTCCGCTGCGAGCGTGGCCGCGAGCGCGCGCTCGATGGCGGTCACCGGTCCGTCGCCGGCCGCCGGCAGATACATGCCTGCCGTCAGACGATCGCGGGTTGCGGAGGGCTCGAGCAGCAGCCTGGCGACCGCGTGGCCCAGCTTGTCCGACGGGGCGAAATACGGGCGACCGAGCGGGAATACGATCCGGCGCATCACCGCGGCGATCACCCGGTTCGGGAAGTTGGAAATCACACCCTCGAATGCGGTCTGCGCTCTGAACATCGCGTCCCAGATCGCCCAGTGCATGAGCGGCGCGTCAGCCTGCTGGCGCCCTTCCGCTTCATAGCGCTTCAAGGTCGCCGAGCAGAGATACATCAGGGACAGAATGTCGCCCAGCCGCGCGGAGAGCTTCTCCTTGCGCTTCAGCGCGCCGCCGAGCGAGCCCATCGATACGTCTGCCAGGAACGCGAGCGCCGCCGAGAAACGCGTGAGCTGCTGGTAGTAGCGGCGCGTCTCCGGCGCCACGTCGGCCGGAACGCCGACGAAGTGCGAACCGGTGAGACCCGTCACCAAAGTCCGCGCCATGTTCGACAGCGTGAAGCCGACGTGACCGAAGAGCGCGGCATCGAATGCCGCGGACGCTGTCGCAGGATCGGTCTCGCGGGTCGCCTCGATCTCCTTCAGCACGTACGGATGGCACCGGATCGCGCCCTGCCCGAACACGATCAGGCTGCGCGTCAGGATGTTCGCCCCCTCGACCGTGATCGCCACGGGAAGCTGCATGTACGCGGCGCCGATGAAATTCGACGGGCCCATGCAAATGCCCTTGCCGCCGACGACGTCCATTGCATCGATGACGACCTGTCGGCCCCGCTCGGTCAGATGGAGCTTCGCGATACCCGAGATCACCGCCGGCTTTTCCCCGAGATCGATGGCTGCACAGGTCAGGGCGCGGGTGGCGTCCATCATGTACAGGTTGCCGCCCATTCGCGTCAGGGCTTCCTCGATGCCCTCGAACTTGCCGATCGGCGTCTTGAACTGCGTGCGCACGCGGGCATAGCCGCCGGTAGCGCGCACGACGAGCTTCGCCATACCGGTTGCCGACGACGGCAACGATATACCGCGGCCGGCGGCGAGACACTCCATCAGCATCCGCCAGCCGCGGCCCAGCATCGGCTGGCCGCCGATCACCCAGTCCATCGGGATGAAGACATCCTTACCCCAGTTCGGACCGTTCTGGAACACGGCGTTCAACGGCATGTGGCGGCGGCCGATTTGGACGCCGTGGTGCGAGGTGGGAATCAACGCGCACGTGATGCCCAGGTCTTCCTTGTCCCCGACAAGATGGTCGGGGTCGAACGCCCGGAACGCGAGGCCCAGCAGGGTGGACACCGGACCGAGCGTGATGTAGCGCTTCTCCCATGTCACCCGGAGACCGAGCGTGCGCCGCCCTTCGTGCTCGCCCCAGCAGACAATCCCGAAATCGGGGATTGCCGCCGCATCGGAGCCGGCGTTGGGATTGGTGAGCGCAAAGCAGGGAATCTCGAGCCCCTTCGCGAGGCGCGGCAGGTAATAGCGCTTCTGCTCGTCGGTGCCGTAATGCGCGAGCAGCTCGCCCGGTCCGAGCGAATTCGGAACCATTACCGTGACCGACACGGTCCCGGAATGCGTCGACAGCTTGGTCATTATTTGCGAATGCGCGAATGCGGAGAAGCCCAGTCCGCCGTACTTCTTCGCGATGCTCATGCCCCAGAAGCCCTTGTCCTTGATGAACTGCCAGACGGCGGGCGGAAGATCCCGATGCACATTGGTCGTCTCCCAGTCGGTAACCATCGCGCACAACTCTTCGACCTCGTGATCGAGGAAATGCTGTTCGTCCGGCGTGAGCCCGGGACGCGGCACCTCGAGCAGCCTCCCCCAGTCGGGCTTGCCGGAAAAGAGCTCGCCGTCCCACCAGACTGTTCCCGCCTCGATCGCATCGCGCTCCGTTTGCGACATCGGCGGCAGCACCTTGCGGAACGTCGCCAGCACGCCATCACTGATGAACTTTCGGCGCAGCGGCGGGATATTCAGCGGGATCGCCAGCAACACGAAGGCGACGGTGAAGATGAGCGCCAGCCAGCCGGGAAGCAGGTGCGTACTCCAGGCGACACCGAGCGCCAGTGCGAATGCTGCGCTCCAGAAAATCCCCGACGCGTTGACGTACGCCAGCGCAACGGCGCCGACTGTGACTGCGACGAACCAGACAAGGGTCAGCATCGAAGGCTCCTTGGGGGAAGATCCGAGGGCGCGGACAGGTCGATCACGGGTTCAGCGTATGCGCCGCAGCTCGCCGTCGAGGGCACGGCACGCGGCGGACAACTCGGGCGGCGACTGCAGCCCGGCGAGCAGGAACGGGGCCAGCCGGCGCAGCAGCATCTCGTCGTTGCCCGACTCCGCGGGCGTGAGTTCGGCAATCAGCTTCAGCGCGTCGGTGCCTGCCAACGTGTACGAGAGCGCACCCATGATGAAGTGAAGGCGCCAGCTCAACTCCCTTGCGGGGAGGTGCGGCAGCGCACGTCCAAACGCGGCCTTGAAGCGCGCGATCATCACCGCGTACTGGCCCGACAGGAACTGGCGGATGAACGGCGCCGGATCGGCGTACGCTCGGCCCAGGAGACGCAGGAAATCCTTGCCACCGCGTTCCGGGTCCCGCGCGAGCCTCAGCGCCGGAATGAACATCGCCGACAGAATCCGCTCGCACGGCACCGGCTGCGGCGCCGCCTCCTGCTCGACGCGGGTCAAGAGCTCGAGGCGCTCGCGATTCATCGGGTCGAGCCGACGCGTCAGCACGGTCTGGAAGAGCTCCTCCTTGCTGCCGAAATGGTAGTTGACCGCCGCCAGGTTGACGCCGGCAGCAGCGGTAATCGCGCGCAGGCTCGTCGCCTCGAAGCCGTGTTCCATGAACAGCGCTTCGGCGGCGTCGAGGATCCTGTCCTTGGTCGCCGCGGGTCCGCGTGCTTCCCCCATCGGAATGATGTTGCCGACCATCTTCGGTCCTCCATCAACGTATCGCCACGTCGGTCACGGGCGCCGACTTCGCTACGATCGCGCGAGCGACCCTACCTATCCCCTATCGGGCTGAGAATCGCTTCGATCAAACGTTCGTTTTAATCGTAGGGATGTCGCCGGCCCTTGTCAACCCCAACGTCGATTCCGCTGCCAAATCAGTCGGTTGTGGCCGCCGCGTACGCCGCGTCGATCCGCTCCTGGAACCGGGCAGCCACCAGCGGGCGCTTGAGTTTCAGCGTCGGGGTGACAAGACCGCTGTCGAGGTCCCACGGTTCGCGCGTCGCCACGACGCGCCGAACGCGGATCCAACGCGGGAACGATTTCAGCTGGTCGTTGGCGCGCTTGACCAGCAGCCTGTCGTCGGTTTCCTGGGTCACCGCGAGCAGCACCGGATAGGGCCGACCCTCGCCGATCAACATCACCTGTTCGAATGCCGGGTCGCGCATGATCGCGAGCTCGACATCCTGCGGCGAGAGCTTTTCGCCGTTCGACATCACGAGGATGTCCTTCGCGCGGCCGCGGAGATAGATCTTGGTATTCCTGATCTCCGCCAGATCCCCGGTGTGCAGCCACCCGTCAGCATCGATCGCGGCACGCGTCGCCTCGTCGTTGCGCCAATACCCCAGCATTACGTTGCCGCCCCGTGCCAACAGTTCACCGGTCCCGAGAAGCCGGACCTCGACGCCCGGCAACGGCGGGCCGACCGACTCCGGATCGTTGTCGCCGTCGCGATTGACCGCGATCACCGGCGAGGCTTCCGTCATTCCATATCCCTGCAGCAGCGTGATCCCGAGGCCGATGAACGTGCGTGCCAGCGCAGGGTCGAGCGCCGCGCCGCCGACGACCGCGAGGCGCAACCGGCCGCCGAGCTGCGCGCGGATCGGCCGCGCGACGAGCGCGCGGAGCGCGTCGACGAGCAGCCGTTCGAACGGCGACGCGTTGCCCTGCGCGACGCGCCATCCGCGCGTCACGCATTGGTCGAACAACACCCGCTTCAGTGCCGACGCCTCGAGCCCCCGCTCGATTCGCGCATGGAAGCGCTCGAAGATTCGTGGCACCGCGAACATCACCGTCGGCGCTTGCGTGGCGAGATCGTCGGCAAGGTGGGCGATGCCGCGAGTGAACGCCACCGGCACACCCAGCGACAACGGCAGGTAATAGCCGCCGGTGCGTTCGAACATGTGCGACAGCGGCAGCACGGACAGGAAGCGATCGTTCGCCCGTGCCATTCCTGTCGCCTGACAGGACATGACATTGGCGATGATGTTGCCGTGGGACAGCATCACGCCCTTGGGTCGGCCGGCGGTCCCCGACGTGTAGCAGATCGTCGCCAGCGTATCGGAGGGATGCTCCCGCACCTCGATATCGCGACCGGCGACGGGGAGCAGGCGTTCGGCCGTCACCATGCCGTCGCCGCCGGCAAGCGCCTCTTCGCCACGCAGCACGACAATCCGCGGCGGCCGGCCATCGCCGGAAGCGGCCCTGCGCACGCCATGCGAGAGCCGGATGTTTTCGACGATCACGAGCTTCGCGTCCGCATTCGCGACGCACCACGCCACGCTGTCGGGATTGTCGTCGACATAAAGCGGCACGACGACGAGACTCTGTCCCAGCGCGGCGAGGTCGATGGCGACCCAGTCGACGCCGTTTCTCGCGCAGAGGGCAACACGGTCGCCCGGCACGAGGCCCTCTTCCCGGAACGCCGCCTGCCAGCGCGCGATCTCCATCGCCAGCGCGCCGGCCGTCACGTCACACCAGGCTCCCGCCAGGTAGTGCCGGTACAGGACGGTATCGGGCTGCGCCAGGCGCCGCGCGAAGAAACCAGCGATGTTCCCGGTCACTCCATCCTCCTCGGCGCGTGGTTTCGCCGCGCACGCGGCGCGCCGGTCCGAGAAAGGGGCGCGGCGCCCGGACCGATTCTGGCGCCGGTACCCAACGACGTCCACGCCATCCGCGTCTCGGTCTCGACGCCCCGGCCGTTGGCTATACTTCCGTTCCGAGGGGGACCGGGATCCATGGCCACGATCGCGATCGCGAAAAAGCACCATCTGTCGCACAAGAAGGCGAGGGATGCCGCACAGAAGATCGCCGACGACCTGAGCGAACGCTTCGACCTCGAATGCACGTGGAACGGCGATCACATCGATTTTCGCCGCCCGGGCGTTTCCGGCACGCTGCACGTCGGTCGCAGCGACGTGCGCTTGAACTGCGAGCTGGGCTTCCTCCTCACGATGCTGAAGCCGACCATCGAGCAGTTCGTGCACCGCGACTTCGACAAGTACTTCGGCAAGGGCAAGGCTTGACCGAAGGGCCGTGGCCCCGGCTTCAGGCGGATGTGGGCACCCGCCGGGCAGCCGCGGGCTGCGGCTGAAGCGGATCGGGAAACGGCGCGGTTTCACCGGCGTAGAGCGCTTCCATCAGCGCCTTCTCCCGCTTGTCGATCGTCGTGAGGAACTCGTCGGCGCCATGCATCTTGCGGAATGCGGCAAAGCCGCGCTCCAGAAAATCATGCAATGCCGACAACCCGCCGAGTCGCGCCGGCTGCCGCATCATGACGAGCGCGGCATGGAGAAGCGGCTTCTTCACGTACCGGTCGAGCGCAGCGCCGATTTCGCCGATCAGCAGAATCTGGCGCTCGCGCTCCTGTCGCTTGCCTATCCGCCGGTATGCCTTGCAGTACTCGACAACGCTGAACTGGCCGTCGGCGCGCGGCAGCCGGGCGAGCAGCGAGCGATCCAGCGTTTGCGACAGCGCGTGCAGCTCGACCGCCTTCGCGATCGTCTCGATCACGCTTCCGGGCAACATCCGCACCATCACCGGCACCACCCGCGCCAGATCGGCATCGCGCTGCGCAAAATCCGTACTGCCGTAGAGATCGGTCTGAAAGAACGAGATCGCATCTGCGTAGCGGTCTTGCGCGGCAAGATCCGAGTACGTCATCCGCAACCGCCGCGATTGCCACGTTGCGACGCGCTCGAGCGCTCCGGCCAGGATCGGGTTCGCCTCGCGCTCGACGCGCAGCTGCGCAACGTGCCCGAGCTCGGCAATGAGCGCCGCTTGGGCGACCTGCGACGGGTGTGCCTGGGCGGAGGCCTTGGCCATGGCGGGCGGATGACGGGGCCGCGGAACCGGGCAGGTGCTCACCGGCGCTGAGCCACGCAAGTCTGGAGGTTCGTGGAATATACCCGATAATTTCAGCGCCTCCTGCCTACCGTCCGTCGCTGACTGACCCGCGGCGACTGCGCGAAGCCCGCGACAGACGAATTAGATTGTTTCGTCTAACCCGGATCGCTAGATTGCATTTGAGCCGGAGGCAACGTCGGGTGATCGGCAACGGCGCTTGCTTGCCCGGTATCCTGGTCCTGCATTCAATGGCTACTCGCCGCACCTTCATCCTCGCCGGAATTGCCGGCGGCGCGGCGCTTGCCGCTGCGTACTGGCTCCGTCGCGGCCACGACACGCCGGCGCTCTCCGCCGCGACCGCACCGCTCGCCCGCCTCGACCCCGGAGCCGCCGCGATCATCGCGGCCATCGTCCCGGCGTTCCTCGATGGCGCACTGCCGCAGGATCAGGCGTCGCGCGCCGTCGCGGTGAGTGAAACCGTCGCCGGCGTCGCGCGCGCCGCCGCCGCTCTGCCGCCTGCGGCGCAGAAGGAGCTCGCGCAATTGTTCGCGTTGCTCGACGTCGCGCCGGCGCGCATCGTCCTGGCCGGCGTCCGTTCGCCGTGGGCGACGGCGAGTGCGGACGACGTCGCCGCGTTCCTCGAGCGCTGGCGCGGCAGGCTTCACGCTGATGCGCTCGGCCTACGGCGCGCTGCACCAGCTTGTGTTTGCCGCGTGGTACGGAAATCCGCGCTCGTGGCCCGCAATCGGATACGCCGGCCCTCCGGCGCTGTCCGGATGACTTCTCCGGTGAAGGCGCTCGTGCCGGATCCCTGGCGCGCCGGGATCGATCGCGGCTGGCGGGTGATCGACGCCTCGCTGCTGGAGCGCGACCTCGATCTCGAATGCGATGTCGCGATCGTCGGCACCGGCGCCGGCGGCGGGACCACGGCCGAGATCCTCGCGGATGCCGGGTTCCGCGTGCTCCTGGTCGAGGAAGGCCCGCTCAAGACCTCGGCCGATTTCCGGATGCGCGAAGCCGAGGCGTACCCCGATCTCTATCAGGAATCCGCGGCGCGCAAGACGCAGGACAAGGCGATCAACATCCTGCAGGGTCGCTGCGTCGGAGGCGGCACGACGGTCAACTGGACCAGTTCGTTCCGCACGCCCGAGCAGACACTCGCGTATTGGCAGCGTGCGTTCGGCCTCACCGAATTCACGAGCGCCAACATGGCGCCGTGGTTCGCGCGGATGGAGGCGCGGCTGTCGATCGCGCCATGGGACGTGCCGCCCAACGCCAACAACGAAGCGCTCGCCCGTGGCGCCGCGAAGATCGGCATCCCCGCGGCCGCGATCCGCCGCAACGTCGCGGGCTGCTGGAACATCGGTTACTGCGGGCTGGGATGTCCAACGAACGCCAAGAAGTCGATGCTCGTGACCACGATCCCGGGCGCGCTCGACCGCGGCGCAACACTCGTCACGAGGGTCCGCGCACTGGAATTCGTGCACGGCCGCGAACGCGTCAACGCGCTTTCCTGCGCGGCGATGGATGCGCAGGGCGTGCAGACGACGGCACGCCGGATCACCGTCCGCGCCCGCGCGTATGTCGCGGCGGCCGGCGCGATCGGCACGCCGGCGCTCTTGTTGCGCAGCCGCGTCCCCGACCCCAACGCCGTCCTCGGCAAGCGCACGTTCCTGCATCCTACCGTCGCGTCGGCCGCCGTGATGCCCGAGTTGGTCGCCCCGTATTCCGGCGCTCCGCAAACGATCTACTCGGATCATTTCCTCGACACGCTCCCGCTCGATGGGCCGATCGGCTACAAGCTCGAGGCGCCGCCGTTGCATCCGGTCCTGACGGCAACCACGTTGCCGGCCCAGGGCGCCGCACACGCGCGCTGGATGCGGCAGCTGCCGCACCTGCACGTCGAGATCGCGCTGCTGCGCGATGGTTTCCATCCCGAGAGCCCCGGAGGCACGGTGACGATCGACGACGACGGCGCGCCGGTGCTCGACTATCCGTTGACGCCCTACGTCTGGGACGGCGTGCGCCGCGCGTTCCGCACGATGGCGGAGATCCAGTTCGCCGCCGGCGCAGCATCGGTGATGCCGATCCATGGCGCCGGAACCGCGTATGACACCTGGGCCGGCGCGCGCGCGGCGATCGACGCCTTCACGCTTGCGCCGCTTGCGACTCCGGTCGTCAGTGCGCACGTGATGGGGGGCTGCGCGATCGGCCCGGACCCGAAGCACGCCGCCGTCGATGTGGATGGCCGCCATCACCAGCTCGCGAATCTCTATGTTCTCGACGGCTCGCTGTTTCCGACGTCGATCGGCGCCAATCCGCAGCTATCGATCTACGGCCTCGTCGCGCGACTCGCCGACGGCCTCGCGACCAGGCTCGCCTCGCCCGCGCACGCATGAGCGACGATTAGTGTGCTTGCTCTAAACCGCTGCGCTACATTGAACTCAATCGCCATTGCAGCGCGAGATCGCCAACTTCCTGAAAGGATTGCGCCATGCTGAAGCAAACCACTGCCAATTTCTATCCATACCAGTTCGGCGAAGCCGCGCTTGCCGCATCGCGTCAGGTCTGGCTCGCGAGCTTGGGCGCCACCGTCGTGACCCGTGACTGGGTGCAAAGCGAAGCCGGCGTGGTCTTCAAGACGCTGGTCAAGGAAGGCACCGTCGTCGAATCGCGCGCCATCCGTTTCTTCGGCGATCGGTTCGAATCGTCGCTGACCCGCGCCAACAGCGTCTGGAAGCAGACGCGCCGCAGCGTCGAATCGACGGTGAAGCAGGCGGCCACGTCGGTTGTCGACTACGCGCAACAGGTCCTGCCGAAGTCGCTGCCGATCGAGCTGCCGAAGATTCTCGCGCAAGCGGGCAAGCCCGCCGCACCCGCGAAGCGTGCGACCAAGGCGGCCAAGACGCGCACGACGAAGGTCGCGAAAAGGGCGAAGCGTACGGTGAAGCGCGCCACAAAGCGCGCGTAACCCGGTAACATCGCGCCAACGCTGATTTCGCGCGAAGGAGGTCCATGCCGGCACGGGCGTCAACCGGGCGCGCGCGCCGCGTCCGGAAGCAGCGACGCGTGCGTCCGAGCGTGGGCCTCGCGTTGGCCGGCGGCGGGCCGTTGGGCGGGATCTACGAGGTCGGTGCGCTGGTCGCGCTGACCGACTCGCTGGACGGCATCGATCTGGCCGACCTCGATGTCTATGTCGGCGTCTCGTCCGGCAGTTTCGTCGCCGCGGCGCTGGCGAACGGCATCTCGCCGGCGCAGATGTATCGGCTGTTCATCGACGACGGCGCCGACGCGGCGCTGACCCCCGAAGTCTTCCTCCGTCCGGCGTTTTCGCGAGTTCGCGCTCCGCGCCGCGGCGCTGCCGCGGCTCGTCATGCGCGCGACGTTGCAATACCTGCGCGATCCGTTCCGCCGCGGGCTGATGGAAGCGCTGGCGACGTTGTCGCATGCGGTGCCGACCGGGATGTTCGATAACCGATCCGTCGGCGAATTCCTGCGGCGCCTGTTCGCGGCACCGGGCCGCACCAACGATTTCCGCAAGCTCGACCGCAAGCTGTTCCTGGTCGCGACGAACCTCGACACCGGTGCCTCGGTGACGTTCGGGGCGCCGGGCCGCGACCACGTCCCGATCTCGATGGCGATCGAGGCATCCGCCGCGCTGCCGGGCATGTTCCCGCCGGTGATGATCGGCGGCGAGCATTTTGTCGACGGCGCGCTCAACAAGACGCTTCATGCGTCTGTCGCACTGGACGAAGGCGTGGGATTGCTGTTGTGCGTCAACCCCCTCGTGCCGTTCGACGCAAACAAGGCGGCCCAGGGCGGCCGGCTCACCATCGAAAAGCTGAACCACGGCGGGCTGCCGATCGTGCTGTCGCAGACGTTTCGCGCCATCATCCACTCGCGGATGAAGGTCGGCATGGAGAAATACCGCCGGCAGTACCCTCGCGCCGACGTCGTACTGTTCGAACCGGAGCGCGAGGACGCCGACATGTTCTTCGCCAACATCTTCAGCTACTCGCAACGGAAGCGACTGTGTGCGGCGGCCTACCAGAAGACGCGACAGAACCTCGTCGCTCGCGCCGACCTTCTCGCACCGCAGCTCGCGCGGCACGGGATCACGCTGCGGCACGACCGCCTCGACGATCCGGCGCGCACCGTCACCGACGCGCTGACCGATCCGCGCCCGCTGCACGCACAGCCCGGCGCCGATGTGCGGCGCACCTCGCGCGACCTCAAGCACGCGCTCGACCAGCTCGAGCGCTGGCTCGCTGGCGCCGCGGTGTAACATCCGATCCGGGCCCCGGCCCTGGGTTCGTCCGACTGCGTTTGCGGCTGGACTCGTCGCTTGGCCGGCGCTGCCGTTTCGAGCCCGAGACCGCGCGTGCCATCGCCACGCACCGTGACGATACCGTCGAGTCACCGCTCAACAATGCCCGGCAAGAAGCGCCCCCGCCGCACTCGAGAACGGATTCTCGAGACCAGCCTCGCCCTGTTCAACCGCGACGGCGCCCCGCACGTCACGACGGCGGAGATCGCCGGCGAAATGAACATCAGCCCCGGAAATCTCTACTACCACTTCCGCAACAAGGACGAGATCGTCGGCGAGCTCTACGCGGCCTTCGAAGCGCGGCTGAAGCCGCTGCTTGCCGATCCCGGCGGTCGCAAAGTCGACGTCGAGGACTTCTGGCTCTGGCTGCATCTGCTGTTCGAGGTGATGGGCGAATACCGGTTTCTCTACCGCGACCTGGACGAACTCGCCGCGCGTGATTCCGCGCTGGGCATGCGCTTCGGGCGGCTGTTGCGGCAGGGTACGGCCACCGTGCTAGAGTTGTGCCGAGGGATGGTCGCCGCCGGAACCATGAAGGCGTCGGACCGCGAGATCACCGCGCTGGCGGGCAATGTGGTCCTGGTCGCGACATACTGGCAATCGTTCTCCCGGATCGGGCGTGCTCCGTCCGAGACTGCCGGCGCGGCCGACGCCGGACGCGCGGCCTATCAGGTGCTGGCGCTGATCGCCCCTTATCTCGTCGCCGACGCCCGCGCGCTCATCGACCGACTCGGCCGCGATTACCTCTGAGGGAGAAGCCCCGTGGCGAAGAAGTGGATCAAGTTTCCCCATGCCGACAAGGCGTACGTGTACGACGCAGCGGCGCTGAAAAAACACTGGCCGCGACTGCACAAGGGCGATTGCGAGCCCTTCCCCAAGGACGTCGCGGCGCAGCAAGCATGGCGTCATTTTCATGCCGGCAACTTCGCGGAAGCCGTCGATGCGGGAATCAAGGCAGGCGGCCCCGGGGTCAACGTGGCGGTCAAAGCGCAAGTGGCCTACGCGACCCTCCTCGAGAAGAACGAAAGCACCAAGCTCGCGCTGCTCGAGGAAGCGACCCGTTGGGCCGAGGTGCGGCGCGCGGAAGCGCCGAAGGACCCGAACGCGCATTATTTCCATGCCTACGCGCTCGGGCGCTACAGTCAGGGAATCTCGATCGTGAAAGCCCTGGCGCAGGGACACGGCGGCCGGGTCAAGGAAGCCCTGCTCACCGCGATGAAGCTGGAGCCGAAGCACGCCGATGCCCACACCGCCTACGGGAGCTATCAGGCGGAGATCATCGACAAGGTCGGGGGCATGGTCGCGGCGATGACGTACGGCGCGAAAAAGGACTCGGCCCTCGAGCACTTCCAGAAGGCGCTGAAACTCTGCCCCGAATCCGCTATTGCCCGCGTCGAGTACGCGAACGGCATCATCATGCTGTTCGGCAAGGGGCGGCTTGCCGACGCCGAAAAACTGTACCGCGAAGCCGCCGCCTGCAAGCCGGCCGACGCCATGGAACGGCTCGATGTCGAGCTTGCCCGCGCGGAGCTGGAATGATTGACTGCGCCCGTCAGGGAGTGCCGGTCGTTCCGATTACCTGGGGCCTGGGTGCACCGCTTTGGCCGCGACCGCGGGATCGAGATCGCCGTCGCGGGGCCACGGGGCAAGCAAGGTGGTCATCACCAGCTTCTCGAATTCCGGGGCGAAACCCGCGATGACGCGCTCCGGATCGGGAACGAGCCCGCGGTCGGTGATGAGGCCGAACTGGACTTTCCCGTTGTACGACAGGATCGAGACGCCCATTCCGATGTCACCGGATTGCGGCACCCAGAACATGAACTGTTCGATCTTGCCACCCGCGAGATAGAGCGGCCGCTGCGGCCCGGGCACGTTCGTCATCACCGCGCTCGCGTTGCGCGCAAGCGCGACGAGCAGCTGATCCTGCAGCAGCTTCGGTCCCGCGCCCATCGCCGCGAGCAGCCCGAGTGCCAGGATCGGCTGGTAGCTGCCTTTCAGCGCCCGCATGTTCGCGCGTACCGCGTAGAGGCGCTCGATCGGGTTCTCGATGCCGATCGGCAATTCGAGGAACACGAGCCCGAACTCGTTGCCGAGCTTGTACGCCTTCTCGAGCGGGCGCAGATTGACCGGCACGAGCGCGCGGATCATCACGCCCCCCGTCGGGTCGCCCTTGTGGACCAGGTAATCGCGGATCGCGCCGGCCACACACGACAGCAGCACGTCGTTGACCGACGCGCCCAGCGCTTTGCCAACGGCCTTCACTTCGTCGAGCGGGATCGGCTCCGCCCACGCGACGCGCTTTGCCACGCCCGGCGTGCCCTTGAATCGCGTCGCCGAGTCCTGCCCCATCAGCGCGAGTTTCGCGATCTCGGCCGTGAGCGCTGTGCCTTGCTCGGCCAGCGCCAACGCCTTCTCCGGCCGTTGCCAGATCTCGACACCCTTGTCGATCAGCGTCGATCCGACTTTCAGCGCCATCTTCATTGCATCGGCGATGGGTTCGAACAGGTCGGCGAGCGGATCGTCCTTCGCCGCACGCTCCTTTCTCCCGGCGGGCGGCGCCATCGCCGGCGGGCCCCGTGGGGCAACGTCGGTCATCGACAGCAGCACCTGCACCAGCGCGATGCCATCCGCGTAGCAGTGGTGGATGCGCGCGATCAGCGCGCTGCCACCGCCGTAGTTCTCGACGAGATGGAACTGCCACCGCGGCCACGCCGGGTTGAGCGGCGTGCGGGCAAGCCGGCTCACCAGCGCCTGCAACTCCTTCTTGCCGGCCTCCGCCGGCAGTGCGACATGAACGACGTGATGGTCGAGGTCGAAGTCGGCGGCGCTCTCCCAGTAGGCCCCGGCCGCCGCTTCGACCGGGCGCTGCAGGAAGCGCCGGAAACGCAGGAAGCGCTCTTCGATTACCGTCTTCAACGCCGCGAACCTGACGCGCTTGCGGAAGCAGAGCACCCCGCAGATCATCATCAGGTTGCCGGGGCGGTCCATGCGCAGCCACGCCGTGTCGACCGCCGAGATTTTTTCGCGCCTGGGCATCATGGTTCCGGAGCGGGCAGAGGGGCGCGCCGCCCCTCCCTCAGCAGACGCCCGATGGATCGTTTGCGCGCCTTTTCCGCTTCGCGCTAAAGTAGCACAGGGGACTGCCCGAGGACCAAACGCAAGGGGAGCAGGAATGGCTGCTGCGCCGAAGAAGGACGACCTGAAAGCGAAATTCGAGGCGGCCGCCGCCGCTGCCAAGGCGACGAAAAAGAAGCCCGACAATGCCGCGCTGCTGAAGCTCTATTCGTACTACAAGCAGGCGACCGACGGCGACGTGAAGGGGGAGCGGCCCGGGGGCTTCGACTTTGTCGGCGGCGCGAAGTACGACGCCTGGGCGAAATTGAAGGGGATGAGCCGCGACGAGGCGATGCAGAACTACGTGAAGCAGGTGGAAAGGCTGAATCGGGACTGATCGATCGCGGATCCCGCGCGACACTGGCAGGACGCATCCGCATTCCGCTCAGGCGACTGCCGCGCCGAACGCGACGATGCTCACTTGACCGAGGGGTGCCCGGTGGCGATTCCTGGTGGCAACGGCCGCGCGGCGCTTGCGTCCGAGCGGCGCTACTTCGATGCGGCCTTCGCGCGCGGGGTCTTGCGCGCCACCTTGCGCGCCTTCGCGGTCGTCCTCGGCCTGGTGCCGGTTTCCTTGAGGAGCTGATTCACCGCGGCCGAAAGCGCATCGACTCGCGCCGCCAGCTTCTGTACGTCGTTTTGCGTGTACACGCCGAGCTTGGACAACGCCCGTTCGACACGGTCCTCGAATACCTGCTCGAGCTTGTCCCACGTTCCGCCTGCCATCTCTTTCACCTCTTTCGCCTTCGCCGCCGCCGCGCCCCGTGCGGCCGCCGCGGTTTCGGCGGCCGCGCGCCTCGTCTTCTCCTCGAGCCGTGAACCCTGCTTCACGAGCGTCTCGAACATCTTCGTCCCTTCTTGCTGCGCTCGCATGAATGCGCCCAGTCCCGCAAGCCAGATCTGGTGCGACGAGTCGACCACGGCCTGCGAAATGTCCTTGGTCGCATGTGCCTCGCTCCTGCTTTCCGCCTTGGCCTTTTTCAGCATTCGTCCATTCTCCTCGTCGAATCTACCGGTAGCTCGGGCCGCTCCGCATCAAGCTTAGGCCCCGTGGTTAGAGCAATCATACTAAACGTCGGCGGACAGGAATCGGCAATCGTCGCGCACCTGCCGACCCGACGTCCGCCGGTATAATCGTCCGTGCTCCGGAAGGCGGGCCCGCCCAGCCACCGGCGCTCTCAGTCCCGACAGCGGGCAGCCGGGCACCGCCGCAGAGCGGGACGGCAGACCCGGACGCTCCGCACGTCACCGCAAGGAGGAAGGCCATGGCGTACTTCGTCACCGGCGCGACCGGCTTCATCGGCCGATTTCTGGTCGCCAACCTGCTAAGGCGCGGCGAGCCGATCTACGTGCTCGTGCGCAAGAGCTCGGTGAAGAAGCTCGCGGAATTGCGCGACGAATACTGGGGTGCAACCGCGGAGCAGGTGATTGGCGTCACCGGCGACCTCGGCAAGCCAAACCTGGGAGTGGCCGACGCCGATCTGAAGAAACTGAAGGGCAAGGTCCGGCACCTCTTCCACCTGGCCGCGATCTACGACATTGCCGCGAGCGCCGAGGAGCAGCAGGTCGCCAATGTCGAGGGCACGCGCAACGCGGTGCTCTTCGCGGAGGCCGTGCGCGCAGGCTGCTTCCACCATGTAAGCTCGATCGCCGCCGCCGGCCTCTACGAAGGCACCTTTCGCGAGGACATGTTCGACGAGGCCGAGGAACTCGATCACCCGTATTTCCGGACCAAGCACGATTCCGAAGGCATCGTCCGCCGCGAGTGCACCCGCCCGTTCCGGATCTACCGGCCCGGCATCGTCGTCGGCCACTCGAAGACCGGCTACATCGACAAGATCGACGGGCCCTACTACTTCTTCAAGCTGATCCAGAAGCTGCGCAACGCGCTGCCGCCGTGGATGCCGACGATCGGCATCGAGGGCGGACGGATCAACATCGTGCCGGTCGATTTCATTGCCGACGCGCTGGATTTTCTCGCCCACAAGAAAGGCCTCGACGGCAAGTGCTTCCACCTGACCGACCCGGCACCGCACCGGATCGGGGAAGTATTGAACATCTTCGCCAAGGCCGGCCACGCGCCGCAGATGACGATGCGCGTCAACGCGCGCATGTTCGGCTTCATCCCGGCGCCGATCCTCTATGGCCTCGGCTCGCTCTCGCCGGTCAAGCGGATGATCAGGGCGGTGCTCACCGACCTCGGCATCCCGAAGGAGATGTTCCAGTTCATCAACTACCCGACGCGCTTCGACAACCGCGAGACGACCAAGGCGCTGAAGGGCTCCGGCATCTCGGTTCCGCACATCGACACGTACGCCGCGAAGCTGTGGGACTACTGGGAGCGCAACCTCGATCCGGATTTGTTCATCGACCGCACGCTGTCCGGGCGCGTGAAGGACAAGGTCGTCGTCGTCACCGGGTCGTCGTCCGGCATCGGCAAGGCAACGGCGCTGAAGCTGGCCGAGGCCGGGGCGAAGGTGATCCTGGTCGCGCGCGGCGAGGAGAAGCTTCTCGAAACCAAGCAGGAGATCGACAAGCTCGGCGGCAAGGCGTGGATCTGCACGGCGGACGTTTCCGACATGGCGTCGTGCGATGCGCTGGTCGCCCGCGTGCTGAAGGAACACGGCGCCTGCGACTATCTGATCAACAACGCCGGCCGTTCGATCCGCCGCGGCGTCATCAACTCGTTCGACCGCTTCCACGATTTCGAGCGGACGATGCAGCTCAACTACTTCGGCTCGCTGCGGTTGATCTTCGGCTTCCTGCCCAAGATGATCGAGCAGAAGCGCGGCCACGTCATCAACATCTCGTCGATCGGCGTGCTGTCGAACGCACCGCGGTTCTCGGCCTACGTCGCGTCGAAGTCGGCGCTCGACTCATTCTCCGCCTGCGCGGCGTCGGAGTTTCTCGACAAGGGCATCAGCTTCACGACGATCAACATGCCGCTCGTGCGCACGCCGATGATCGCGCCGACCAAGATGTACGAGAACGTGCCGACGCTGTCACCCGAGCAGGCCGCCGACCTGGTTGTCGAAGCGATCGTCTACAAGCCGGTGCGCATCGCGACGCGGCTCGGCATCTTCGGCGCGATCTGCCACGCCGCCGCGCCGAAGCTGACCCAGATTCTGCTCAACACGGCGTTCAACATGTTTCCGGACTCGCCGGCGGCGCAGGGAAAGAAGCCGGGCGAGGCGCAGGCGCCGCTCACGGCGGAGCAGATGGCGTTCGCCCAACTCACGCAAGGGATTCACTGGTAGCGGCGCGAGCCTGGGAGCAGGGCCCCCACGAAGTGGGGTGCGACCGGGGCGAGTCGACGCTCGCGGCCGACACCTCGGTGTTTCGATATACGCCGTTGGATCGGAGGCCGCTGCGGGCGGACGGGGAAGCAGGGGCCCCGGGCCGCGAAGCGGCAGGGGGATGCGACCCGAAGCAAGGCCAGGCGGCCGACCTTTCGGTATTTCGATTTTGCGAAGTCGGATCGGAGGCCGCGGCGCGAGCCTGGGAGCAGCGGCGCGAGCCGGGAGCAGGGTCCCCACGAAGTGGGGTGCGACCGTGGCGAGACGACGCAGTGAGGCCGACGGATCGGCTTTCGCATGTCGCGGCAGGTGAGGAGGCCGAAGGGCCACCCACGAAGTGGGGTGCGACCGGGGCGAGTCGACGCTCGCGGCCGACATCTCAATGTCGATCTACGCCGTTGGATCGGAGGCCGCGGCGGGCGGACGGGGAAGCAGGGGCCCCAGGGGGCGAAGCTCCGCAACCTGTCGTACGACATGAGCGCCGGCAAGCTCGCGCAAAACGTGAGCATGACGGGCCCACTGCTCGCTTTCGATTAGCGCTGGTGAAACGCGGACGACACTGCGACGACTTGCAACGCTGGTCGGTTTCGGCCGCAATGAGGACTGAGCAACGACCGCTTTGCCGCGCGAGACGGCCCCGGCTGTGCGTTTGGCGGACGCCCCTCCGACCGTGTACGACGGTCTTGACTTGGCGCAATGTCGTGACGGGCGATGCGACTAACATAACTACGTTGTCTACGACTGCAGTCGTCCCAAGCGCCAATATGCATCGACGCGTCGGTTCTGTTCGTTCGCTCACCTTGATGCCGTTGCCGCACGTCCATTCCTGCCTGTCAGCACGACCCGGTCTCAGGTGACTGTTTCCGTACCAAGCTCAACGGCATTAACGAGCTCCAGCAACGCAACCCCCTTTGGCTCGAGCATGACGTTCACGGCAACGGTCGTCGGCAACCTCCCCCAACGGAGCGATGGAGGTCCCTACCGGGCCGCAGGGGTTTGCGCGCCGACCGTCCCAATGGGCACCGGAAGTACGAAGACGGCTGCCCGCGCGACCACCAACTCGCGGCGTGGAAACGCTAGACACGTGGCCTTCCATCCGCGGATTTCATCAAAGGGCTCGGCGTTATGTCCGGTGTGACCCTCAAGAACATCGTGAAGCAGTACGGTGCGATCAAGGCGGTCGACAACCTGTCCATCGAAATCCAGGACGAGGAGTTCGCCGTGCTGGTGGGACCCTCGGGCTGCGGCAAGACGACGGCGCTGCGCATGATCGCGGGCCTCGAGACCATCAGTTCCGGCGAGATCTACATCGGCGACAAGCTCGTCAACGACATGGCGCCCAAGGATCGGGACATCGCCATGGTATTCCAGAGCTACGCCCTGTATCCGCACATGAACATCCGCGAGAACATGGGTTTCGGGCTCAAGATCCGGCAACTCCCCAAGCAGGAAATCGATGCAAGGGTGCAGGAGGCCGCCGACATCCTCGGTCTCAACGAGCTGTTGGAGAGGAAACCCAAGGAGCTCTCCGGCGGACAGCGGCAGCGTGTCGCGGTAGGGCGGGCCATCGTGCGCAAGCCGAAGCTCTTCCTGTTCGACGAGCCGCTCTCCAACCTCGATGCCAAGCTGCGCGTCGCGATGCGCGCCGAGATCAGCAAGCTTCATCGCCGTCTCGGCGCCACCATCATCTACGTGACTCACGATCAGGTCGAGGCGATGACGATGGCCGACCGGATCTTCATCATGAACAAGGGTCTGCTGCAGCAAAGCGGTGCGCCGATGGAGGTCTATTCGAGACCGGCTAACCGCTTCGTCGCCGGCTTCATTGGCTCACCGGCGATGAATTTCGTCGACGCAAAGGCGGTCGAGGCGGAGGGCAGCCTGTTCATCGATGCCGGCTCCTTCCGGGTCAAGGTGCCCGAATCGCTTCGCCCGCGACTGCAGCCGTATGCCGGCCGGCAAGTCGTGTTCGGCGTTCGGCCCGAGGACATCGCCGCGCACGATTCCTTGGCGGGGGCAGACGACGGAAACACAGTGATGGCGCGAGCAGAGGTCGTCGAACCCCTTGGCTCGGAGATATTCGCTCATCTGACGTGCGGTTCGCATTCGATCGTCGCCCGGATGGAGGTGCCGGAACGGCCGCTCCGCGTTGGTGAAACGCTACAGGTGGATCTGAGAATGGCAAAAACGCATGTTTTCGACTCCGAGTCGTCCCAGACAATCATCTAGGAGCAGCGGCTTCAGGGTGGATTGCCGTCGAAGTAGGTTCTTACCGTGTGATGGAGGGTGTATGAGAAAGGTCATCAGGAACGTCGTGGTCGCGCTGTCGTCGCTCTGCATTGCCGCGAGTGCACTGGCGCAGGGTCAGACCAAGGAGATTCGCGTGCTGCTCGCGAACCATCCCTACGGGGAACTGCTCAAGGCGGCCATTCCCGAGTTCGAAAGCGCCACAGGGATCAAGGTCAATGCGGAAAGCCTCCAGGAAAGTCAGCTCACCACCAAGCTCACGACCGAGTTCGCCACCAAATCTTCCTCGGTCGATGTGTTCATGACCCGTCCGTTGCAGGAAGGGAAGATGTTCTACAAGAATGGCTGGTACGAACCCCTGAGCGGCTACAATTTTTCCGACTATCCGAAGAACGTCATGAGTGTCGCGACGTTCGGGGCAAAGTCCTACATCGTTCCGCTGGTGACCGAGTGGCAGGTGCTCTATTACCGGAAGGACCTCCTCGCCAGCGCCGGAATCAAAGTTCCCGCCACCTTCGCCGAGCTCGAGGCTGCCGCGAAAAAGCTCGATTCCGACAGCGTCGCGGGTTTCGCCTCGCGCGGAAAGGGCGCGGCGGCGGTTACACAGCTGTCGAGCTACGTCTATAACTACGGGGGCCAGTACCTCGACAAGGGGGTCGCCGTCTTCGACTCGAAACCGGCCGTCGATGCGATCCGTTTCTACGGAAGGCTTCTTGGCAACGACGGGCCCAAGGGCGTGACGTCGATGTCCTGGGAAAACATCATGCCGCTCTTCCAGGCCGGAAAGGTCGCGATGTGGACAGATGCCTCGGTGTTCTATGGCCAGATCATCGATCCCGCCAAGACGCAGCTGGGCGCGGACAAGGTCGGAATCGCCAATTTCCCGGCGGGCCCGAAGACGAATTCACCGTTCATCGTGACTTCGTGGGGCATGGCCGTGGCGAAGCAGTCGAAGAAGAAGGATCTCGCGATGCAATTCATCGATTGGGCGACCAGCAAGGAGCTCGCGGCCAAGGGGATGCTCGCCAATATCACCATGGCGCGGTCCTCGGTCTGGGAAGACAAGGCGGTCCTGGCGAAGGTGAACCCCGGCCTCGTCGAAACGCGCGCCTTCGCCGCCAAGAACGGCAATCCGCTGGACCGCCCGTATATGAGCGCGGTCGGCGAAGCGCGCGATCTGATCGGCGAATTGGTCATCGAATCGATCAACACCAACGGCGCGTCGCCGAACCTCGAGATGATGGCAAAGGAGAGAGTCAAGAAGGTGAACGAGCTTCTCCAGGACACCGGCGAATACGGAAAGTGAGCAGAACATGAGAGGCGGGTCGCCGCGAGCGCGGCTATAGGCGTCGTGATGCCGGGACATCGCGTGAACGCAGCGTGGACCATCCGCAGACGTCCTGCGGATGGCCCAAATGCGTTCACCGACCGCGCCGCGGACCGAACCTCCGAACGGTGGGGTTGCTCATGATCCGGTCGAGCTTCGCGGAACGGAACCTGCACCGACTGTTCCCCCTCCCAGCGATCGTCTTCGTCGCCCTGCTGATGGTGTTTCCGATTCTCTACACACTGTATCTGAGCTTCACCAATTGGAATCTCACCTCCGGCATGCCCGCGACTTTCGTGGGGTTCAACAGCTACGTGCGGGTTCTGACGGAGCCGCGTTTCCTGAATGCGCTCGCCAGGACATTCGCGTTCACCTTCTTCGCGGTCGCAATCGAGGGTGTGCTCGGCGTGGCGGCCGCCCTGATCCTGAACCGCGCCTTCGTCGGCAAGAGCCTCGCCAAGCTCCTTCTTCTGTTGCCGCTCGTGGCCACGCCGGTCGCCATCGGGATCGTGTTCAATCTCTTCTTCGATCCGACCATCGGTCTGGCCAACTTCGTCCTGCAGTCGTTCGGATTGCCTCCCGGCCTGTGGGTTTCGCACAGCAGGTCAGTCATCCCGTCGCTCATCCTCGTCGATGTGTGGCAGTGGACGCCGATGATCACGCTTATCGTTCTTGCCGGACTTGCTGGCCTGTCGGAAGAGCCGATCGAAGCGGCACGCATCGATGGGGCGAGCGAGTGGCAGATAATCCGGTTCGTCACGATACCCATGGTCATGCCAGTCATTCTGACCGCGCTGATCCTCCGACTGATCGACGCACTGAAGACCTTCGACATCATTTTCGCCATGACCGGAGGCGGTCCCGGCTACGCATCGGAAACGCTCAACATCATGGGATTCAAGTACAGCTTCGAATATTTCCGCATGGGACAGTCCGCGGTCGTTCTCGTGTTTCTCTTCCTCGTCGTCTTCGGCTGCAGCCTGGGAATCATGAAGCTGCGCACGGCATCCGAAGTCTAGGCAGGCCGCGACCTGCAGCGGCGCACGAGGAAGCGAACGAGGAGTCGCCCGATGAACAGGAAGTACCTGTCAACTTTCATCTTCTATCTCGTCGTCGCCGGGATCACGCTCATCGTGTTGTTCCCGTTTCTCTGGATGCTGTCATCGTCGCTGAAGACCCAGATCGACATCATCTCCTGGCCGCCGAAGATCTTCTTCACGCCGACGCTGCAGAATTACGAGAAGGTCTTCGGTGAACAGGATTTCCTGAAGTATTTCCTGAACTCTACTATCGTCGGCACCGCCGCCGTCGGCCTGTCACTCGTCCTCGGGCTTCCCGCCGCGTATTCGATCGCCCGGTTCACACAACGCAAGCTCGCCGTGTTCATTCTCCTGGCGCGCCTGATGCCGGGCATCTCGTTCCTGATGCCGTGGTACATCGTCTTTTCGCGGCTCGACCTCATGGACAGCTACACGGCGTTGATCCTCAGCCACATGCTCATCGCCCTGCCCATCATCGTCTGGATCATGTCCAGCTATTTCTCCACGATTCCGCCCGAGATGGAGGAGTCGGCGATGGTAGACGGTGCGACCCGACAATACGCGTTCTGGAAGATCATCCTGCCGCTGTCAGGGCCGGGCATCATCACCGCGACGACGCTGTCCTTCATCTTTTCCTGGAACAACTTCATGTTTTCGCAGGTGCTCAGCATGGAGAAGACGAGAACGCTACCGATTGCGGTTTACAACTTCCTTTCCTATGCCGAAGTCGACTGGGGCGGTGTGATGGCCGCCGCCGTCGCGATCATGGCTCCCGCGATCGTTCTGACGATGGTCTTCCAGAAGTATGTGGTGAAGGGGCTGACGATGGGTGCCGTCAAGGGTTGAGTATCACGCGGACACGTCAACTTCGAGCGCGCCACCCAGAACCTCGCCAGCGTACATAGGTACCCGCCCTGCGACGATCTTGCGCCGGATGTGTACCATGACCACTTCCAACATTTATTGGTAATCATGGGCGCTAAGACTTGCTTTCGGCTGCCGCGGATTCTTCTTCCCCGACCTGAGATTGATCTGGCGAAATGGGCTGTGATCGCCTGCGATCAGTTCAGCTCGGAACCGGATTACTGGCTCCGGGTGGCCCGTGAAGTCGGCGACATGCCTTCGAGCCTGCATTTAATCTTCCCCGAGACGTACCTGGGGATGGCGGACGCCCCTTCCCGCATAAGCCGGATCCAGGACACGATGCGGACCTACCTTGCCAATGGGCTGTTCTGCGAGCGCGAAGGCGCCATCTACGTAGAGCGAACAGTCGACCATCGAATCCGTCGCGGTCTGATGCTGGAACTCGATCTCGAGCAATACGACTTCGGCAGCAAATCCGCAACCCCGATCCGCCCGACCGAAGGCACGATGGTCGAGCGCCTCGCCCCGCGCATCGAGGTGCGACGCGGCGCCGAACTGGAATTGCCACACATCCTCGTGCTGATCGACGACCCGGCGTGCACGGTGATCGAACCAATCGGCGCGGAGCGACAGACGCTGGGGAAGCTATACGAAACCGACTTGATGCTCGGTGGCGGACATGTCGCCGGATACGCCGTCGACCGGACGCAAGGTGAACGCGTGACCCAGGCGCTGCGCGCCCTGGCGACTCCGTCGGCGTTTGCGACGCGTTACGCTATGCCGGACGAAACCCCAGTGATGCTCTTCGCTGTCGGCGATGGCAATCACTCTTTGGCCACTGCCAAGGCGTTCTGGGACAGCATCAAGGGGTCGGTGGGCATGGGCCATCCCAGTCGCTTCGCGCTGGTCGAAGTGGAGAACATACACGACCCTGCGCTCGAGTTCTCACCAATTCATCGCTTGATGTTCGGCGTGTCCGCCGATGTCCGGCAGGCGATGGTCGAAGAATTTGGCAGTCGAATGTCGTGCACTGACGTGCCAACGGCAGTTGCGATGCGCGAGTGTGTGCATGCTACCCACGGTTCCCGCCACGCCGCAGGGCTGATCGGGCCAGGTGCGCGTTTCAGCGCGATCGAGATCGCCGACCCGCAGTCCACTTTGGCGATCGGCACCTTCCAACCGTTCGTCGACCGCTTCATCGAGCGGGGTGGCGCCACGCACGTCGATTACATCCACGGCGATGACACACTTGAGCGCCTTGCGATGAGCAGCGGTAGTATCGGCATTCACCTGCCAGCGGTCAGCAAGAACGACCTACTGCGCATGGTCGTGCGCGAAGGCCCCTTGCCCCGAAAGACATTCTCGATGGGTGAGGCCCACCAGAAACGGTTTTACATTGAGGCCCGCCGGATCCGCGAACCGGCCGCTGCTCCTGTGACGCATCGCCAATAATCTCGTTCGACGAACTGAGTCCGACCTGCGTTGCGCATGATGGTGGGCAGCAGTGCCTCGTGCCAGGTGCTTGGTGCCGATGCGAGGGTGCATTTGTCGGGGCAGTCCGTCTCCGTTCGGCCATGAACAGCCGTTCGGATCGCAAAGAATTGCACCAACGAATGGCTGGAGTTTTCATGATCGCAGCCTCGGTCATCATCGTTCGCCGAAGCCAGCGCGTGTAGAGCGAAAAGGGGGCATGAATGGTGGACTCCAAGCATCCAAACGTAGTTGGCAGTGCGGACGTTCCACATTCGCCTCGACACCGTGCTTCGCTGCCTGTGTCCTCAAAACCGCGTCACCGCGCCGACAAGCCCGACGGCGATGGGAAAGGCACCTCCAGGCACGATGAAACGGCCGGCCGCTATTTGCTGGCGAGCATTCCACGCGCAAGTGCTGACCAGACCGTAGGTGCGGTGATTGCCGACGTGATGTCGCACAAATATGACTGCCTCGATATCGTCTGTGTTCTCGATGCCGAAGCGCACCTGATCGGCGTTATGCCGCTTACAAGCCTTTTCGCACTGCCGCGTGAGACGAAGATGGGTAGTGTGGTCCATGACAGCTTTCCAAATCCACGCGACCATTGACCAAGAGCGTATGGCGTCGCTCGCATTGCATCACTCGCTTAATTCCATACCGGTCATAGACGCCAACGATCGACTTCTCGGTATCGTACCCCCAGTGGCGCTGTTGCACATTCCGAGACGCGAGCATGAAAAAGACTTCCACCGCTTTGCGGGGATTTCTTGGGAAGAGAATCGCGCCCGCGAGGCTATCGAATCGTCGGCCTTAGTTCGACTCCGTTACAGGCTACCTTGGCTATTGTTCGGGCTTCTTGGCAGCGTACTGGCAACTTTCATCATGGCACGGTTTGAATCGGCTCTATCTTTGAAACCATCTATAGCCTTCTTCGTGCCAGGATTGGTCTATCTCGCTGATGCCATCGGTACCCAGGCCGAAGCAGTAGCAGTGCGTGGCCTCTCCCTGAGCCATGCGGGTCTTGGATTTCTGGTCGGCGGGGAAATCCGAACGGGTATTCTGATTGGTCTTGTATTGGGCGCTCTGACGTTGCCCGGCGTGTGGCTCGCTTTTGGCGACCTCAATCTTGCGCTTGCCGTAGCGAGCGCTCTCGTTGTCGCCGGCGGAATTGCAACCACAATCGGTCTGTTTCTACCTTGGCTGCTTGACCGCCTAGCTAGGCAGCGACCCTGCCTATGGCAGCGGCCCTTTGGCTACCATCATTCAGGATCTGCTGTCTTTGCTAACCTACTTCGCCATAGTCAGCGCGTTCGTCATGTAGGATTAGTTCAAGAACGAAGCCGATGTATTTCAGCTTATCGGTTGGACCCGGTCGTTCGTCGGCCTGGATATTCAATGACGGCAGGGGGTCGTTTGCAGTCGAGCGCGGCGGGCCGCTATCGGCCGAGGCTGTGTAAAAACGCGGTCCTATTTCGATTTAGGGGGTCGTCGAACCATTCCGACACCCAAAATAATCGAATACAGCGCGTTCTGAGAGGTCGATTTTTCTCAGCATGAACTTCCGCTGCGTTTTGACACAGCCTCGGCCAAGAGCCGCCGTATAGCTCGATCTCAGAATATGCTCGAAACCGGTCGTTGGGGTGGTCCCTTCAAGCAGAACGGCGGGCCACGGAAATCCTTTTCCAGTAGCGGTGCACCGCGCATTCGCGACACTTTCCCACATGCGCACGCTCAGCGGCGATGCGGGCGGCGATGGGGGCTTCCGGGCCATATTGGTGCGGCGAGTCCATGACTTCTATGGAGGATTGCGGGATCGGCGCGTGAAGTTCGGTCTTGGCGAGTTCGGCGAGAATGGCCTTGATTGCCTGATGGTCGTTATCCACAGCGCCACTCTGACCGCCGCCCGAGGGCGTGGCGTAAAATTGTGGCAGGAGGCTCAAGCGTGAAGCCGGGTGCTGGAACGCGGACCGCCGATTGATTCCACCCCAATCCATCACAAGCCGGCGCGCGCTTGCGGTGCTCGCCGCTGTCCTCTTCGCCTTATGGTTCGGAACGCTAGAGACGCGCGGACTGTTCTGGCCGGACGAAGGGCGCTACGCCGAGATCGCGCGCGAAATGGTCGCGAGCGGGGACTACGTCACGCCGCGCTTGAACGGCCTCAAGTACTTCGAAAAGCCGCCGCTGCAATACTGGGCCTCCGCCATCGCCTTCCGCGTTTTCAAGCCTGACGAATGGTCGGCAAGGCTTTGGCCCGCCACCACCGGGTTCGCGCTAGTCATTGTTTCCGCGGCACTCTGGTGGCGCTGGAGAGGTCCCGCTGCGGGGTTGATGGTGGGTTCCGTGCTCGCCAGTACGTGGGGCGTCGTGCTTGGTGCACAGATCCTCACGCTCGACATGGGTCTCGCCTTTTTTCTCGCGCTGGCGTTGCTCGCGTTCATCGGCGCCCACCGGCCGGGCCTCGACGCGAAAGCCAAGGCTTGGGCGATGGTGTTTGTCTGGGCCGCCGTGGCCTTCGCGGTCCTGGCGAAGGGACTCATCGGCATCGTGCTGCCCGGGCTCGTGCTTGGCGTCTACGCGGCCATCGAGCGCGACGCGTCGATCCTGAGAAGCGCGTTCACGCTGGGTGGTATGGCCGTCTTCCTGGCGATCGCGTTGCCGTGGTTCGTTCTCGTGCAGCACGCGAACCCGGAGTTCTTCGACCTGTTCTTCGTGCAGGAGCATTTCCGCCGCTACACGGAGTCGGGCCACAACCGGCCGGGCCCGTGGTGGTATTTCATCCCCATCGTGGCTGCAGGTCTCCTGCCATGGACCGGCACGCTGCCCGGTGCGGTGCGGGATGCGTGGAAAGCGCCCCGACAGGGAATGCTCAGGGTCGAGCGATTGCTGCTGATCTGGGCCGTGGTTGTCGTCGCCTTCTTCAGCGTGTCGCACTCGAAGCTGCCGGCCTACATCCTGCCGGCCCTGCCGGCCATCGTCTGGCTCATCGCGCTTTCCTCGCCGGCACGCCATCCACGCATCGCATCGAGCGGTGCCATCGCGAGCGCTATCGCCGGAGCGTCGATGATCGTGCTTTCGACGCAGCTCGACGGAATCGCGAAACTGCGCGAAATCGGCGCCGGACTCGAAGCGTACCCGCCGTTCCTCGTGGCGGCAGGCGGCGTGCTCGTCGCGGGCGGCGCGGTCATCGGAGCCTTGCGGCATCGCATCGCCGCAACGACCCAGATCGTCGTCATCGCGGTGGCGAATCTCGCCGCCCTGCAGATCATGCTCGCCGGGGCGCACGTATTCGATGCGTACTTCTCGGCCGAGCGGGCCGTTGAATCATTCGTCGGCGAAGCGCACTCCTTTCCGCGGAAGGCGCCGTTCTACAGCGTCGGAATGCTGGACCAGAGCGTCCCGTTCTATCTCGGGCGCCCGGTCACGCTCGTCGCCTCCAAGGGCGAGCTCGCGGACGGCATCGCCGCCGAGCCCGAGAAGTTCATCGAGCACATGAGTGACTTCGAGGCGCGGTGGCGCGCGGCGGAGGAGGCCTACGCGGTAATGTCGCCTGCGACCTATCGCGAACTCGCAGCGGCCGGCCTTCCGATGACGGTCATGGCTACGGATCCGCGTCGCGTCTTCGTTGCGCGGGGATCCATTTCCCGGTGATCGGATCGCGGCAGCGGAATGGGTAGAGCATGAGCGGCATGGGAGGGCATTGTCGCGCGGGCACGTCGAAACTGGAACAGTCGGCACCCGTTGCTTACTACAGTGTCAAGCTCCTGGCCGCACGACAAGACATCCTTTAGCATTAGGTCGTTACGATTGGCGCCACCGATCGCCGCCCTCGCGGGCTAGCAAGGGCTAGGCCAGCACCCAAGGCGCGATTGCTGTCGCCGCTGCAAGGGGACTACCATTTCGAGCGCGAAGGGTCCTCGACAAGTTCGCGTATCTCGATAGGTCGCGAGGCACCGGTGGAACTTCGACTTGGAGACGACCATGAAACTGCGATACGCAATTCGGCGGTTGCCGCAGGTAGTCCGGATGTTGCTCGTCGCATTTACTCTGCTTCCGACCTTTGCATTCGCGCAAGCCGGCGGCAAAAAACCCAACATTCTCGTCAGCCAGTCATTGGTTGTCTGGGCGATCTGCGAGGGCCGGCAATGCGCGCGGTAGACTCTTTTCGATGGGTCGCACCCGGGTGACCCGCCAAGCGGCGCAGCCATGACCGCGGTCGTCACGCTTGACTTGGCGGATTGGCGTCCGGCGCTCTCCGAGGCGGCGGTGGACGCCGTCCAGCGCGCGCTCGAGGAAGGTGGGGTGATCCGGCTGCCGCAGCTGGGTTTCAAGCTCACCGAATCCGAGCTCCGGTTCCTGTCGCCCGCGTGGTCCTCGGGACGGGCGAAGAACATCAGCCTCGATGGCGTGGAGCTCAAGGGCGCGGTCGGCACGGCGGCGGAGCGCGCGGACTTGGCAGCAATGATTGCTCGCTTCGCAGCCGGCGCGGCCAAACTCGTGAGCGCGATGTTCCCGCGGTACGCGCCTTTCGTCGCGCTCGCGCGGTCGAGCTACAGGCCGTGTCCCGCGGTGGGCCGCGACGTCTCGTGGCGCAAGGACGATTCCCGATTGCATGTCGATGCGTTCCCATCGCGGCCAAGCCGGGGAGAGCGCATTTTGCGCGTGTTCACCAACGTCAATCCGGCAGAAGATCGCGTCTGGCGGATCGGCGAGCCCTTCGAGGCGATGGCGAAGACATTGCTGCCACACGTATCGGATCCCTTTCCCGGCGCCGCGGCGTTCCTCGCGGCCATTCGCGTCACCAAAGGCCGCCGCTCGGTCTATGATCACCTGATGCTGAATCTGCACGATCGTGCGAAAGCGGACCTCGAGTATCAGCGCGACTGCGCGCAGGAAATCGTACGCTTTGCGCCCGGAACGACGTGGCTTTGTTTCTCCGATCAAGTGATGCACGCCGCGGTATCGGGGCAGTTCATGCTCGAGCAGACGATTCGCTTGCCCTTATCAGCGTTGTACGACCCCGCGCGGTCGCCGCTGGCAATCCTGGAGCGTTTGACGGGGCGGGCGCTGGTGCCGGCGGCATGACCCGGGTCGCCTGCGCCGCGGCCTTGCCACACGCGCGGGGGCCGTTACGCATCGCGCGGTGCTCGCCGGGCCGCCGGAATTCCGCAGTGCAACGTCTGGTGCGCTTTGATCCGCACCGGCGGCGCATTCAAGGCGCGGAGACTGGCCCACGAGATGCCCACGCTGCTGGAAAGCCTTCCCCGGGGGGCGCGCGTCGACGTGATTCGTTTGCGCTCGTTGGGCGATTGCGTGCTCACCACGCCAGCGCTGGCTCTCTTGAGGGCGCACAGGCCGGATCTGCGGATCCATATTGTGGTCGAGCCACAATTCGCGGGTGTTTTCGAAGGCAGCACCGACGTTGACGAAATCTCCGCTGATCTGAGATTGCGCAGAGCAGGGGGCGCGACACTTGTTCTGAATCTGCACGGCGGACCGCGTAGCATGCTGATGATGCTTGCGAGCGGAGCGAAGTGCCGCGTTGGCTTCGCGCACCATCGCAACAGCCTTCTCTATTCCCACAAGATTCCGCGCCCGCAGGAGATCCTAGGTGTCGAACGGCGCATACACACGGCCGAGCGTCTGGCGTCGGCGATGCTCTGGATGGGAGTGCCGCCGCGAGAGATCCCGCGGGCGAAGCTCTCGGCAGATTCCACACCGAATTTCCTCGGGACATACGCGGTGATTCACCCCTTCGCATCGGAGCCGGCGAAAATTTGGCCGGTGGGCCGCTTTGTGGAAGTCGCGCGACATCTACGGGCGGGCGGGCTGGAACCGGTATTTCTGGCGGGCCCGATGCACGACTCCGCGCCGTTTTCGTATTTTCACGTGTGGCGGAATGTGCCGCTCGCGTACCTGAAGAACCTGATGTCTGGGGCGTCGCTCTTCATCGGCAACGATAGCGGTCCGGCGCACGTCGCGGCGGCGTTCGGCGTTCCAGCGGTAGTGCTATTCGGCCCGTCCGATTCGGTGGCGTGGGCGCCGTGGCGGACGCGGTCGCGGGTTATGACGGCAAGCGAAGACATTACGCGCATTCAGGTATCCGAGGTGATCGCTGCGGCAGAGAGCTTGATGGTGACGGTGTAAAGGGAACGGCTTGCGAGAGGTTTCCCGCCTGCGGCGCAATTCGCGTCCGTAAACGCCACTCTTGTAGTTAATTCGATCTGGAAAGGTTGAGGCGCCTCGTTGCCGCAACTTGAACGGCAGCTTCAATCGATTTCAGTGACCGGTTCGGAGGACCCTGGCCGACGGCTTCGGGTCGTTCACGCCCATCGGGACCGAGGTGCCAGCAGGCGGCTCTACAATCCATTGCTGCCATTCGCGCCTCGTTGGCGGCAATGCGCAATTCAGCGGCCGCTCGGTCGAAAGCCTTGACCTGCTGCAGTCGGCCGTGGCTGTGTGAAAACGCAGCGGAAGTTCATGCTGACAAAACTTGACCTCTCAGAACGCGCTGTATTCGATTATCTTGGGTGTGGGAATGGTTCGATGACCCCCCAAACCGAAATAGGACCACTTTTTTGCACAGCCTCGGCCAACTGCGGACGTAGCTCATTGCACTTCATAGCAGCCATTGACCGGTGCTTGCCGGCCGACTGCGGCCGCATGCGCGAGCCACGGGCATGCCGACGCACGCCGTTCACGCTGGAAGCGCGGCCCCATGGCGACGCCCGACTGTCCCGTGTTCCCATCTGACCGGTCGCGTCAATTCGTGATAGGTTGCCTCAGTAACCGCCTCGCAGGGTTGCATGTTCTATGTTTACCCCCGGCGCAAACTCAAGCTGGCGCCAGACCTTGACATCGCCTTTGATTGGGCGATGCTACATGCCTCGACTGTTCCGGTAGGGGACAGCGGCGGAAGGGAATGTTCCCGTTCTGGGTCGAGTGCGGTCTGTCTGGTGACGCGGAACGGCTGTTTTGCCCTGGACCCCGCCCAAGATTGCGCCTAAAGGCCCCAGGGACCGCCCGGCGCGTACCATCCGAGCCGCACGCCCTGTCCCCGGACCTCGCTCGCGCGTTACTCCCGGGGCGTGCAGCGTGGCCACTGGTCCATTTCGGCCAAACCTTCGCGAATCGAGCGCGCGAGCGTTTCGGCTCTCGCCAGCTCGAGGCGCGCATCGATCGCACGGCCGGCGATCCTGGCCCGCATCGATGCGGAAGCGGACCGGTCGCGGCGTGTCAGCCCGCTTGCTTCGGCCCGTTACGGTCCCCCTCGAGCCGTCGCGTCTTTTTCAACCCCCAAACGACGAGGTACAGCACGGCCCAGGGGACCAGGACCATGAGGTAGGCCTCGACTGCGGGCAGTGCCGAGGACCCGAGCATGTGGAAATCGTCGAAGACGGACAGGAACATCACCAGCAGGAGTGACATGAAGATCGTGGTGTAGTCCTTGACGAGCACGCGCCGCCAATTGAAGCGCATGTCGCGCACGGACTCGGCGAAACCGGAAAGCTTAGGGAGGATCCGGGGCACCCGAGCGCAGTAGGCATCGAACTGCCCACCGAATTTCCCGCGCAGGTAGGCCTCTTCGGCGAGGATGATCGCAGCATAGACGAGCACGATCAGCGGCAGCGCGATCAGATAGAACTCGGGGGCGTTGATGATGAGCATGCAGCCGAGGGCAATGAGGCCGTTGCCGAGGTACATCGGGTTGCGCGTGTGCGCGTAGACGCCGCCCTGAACGAGCCGATCGGCGAACACCTCCTTGTTGCGTCCACCCCGTACGATGTACTCGTAACCGATGGTGATCGCTCGGACGGCGAGTCCCAACCCAACTGCGCACGCCCCGGCAAGATCCATCCACGCGTCGAGCTTCGGATCGCCCCACACATGGCGCGGCGTGCAGAACAGCAACACGACCAGCAACACCGACGGGCCGACGACGTTACGGTAACGGAAGAAGTATCGACCGAGCTTGACCATCGCGACTACTTCACGGTCTTCACGGCGAGCAGCCCGGCAAAGTTGTACCACTTGAAGAAGACGTCGACGCTGCCGAAGCCGTTGCGCTTCAGCAATTCGACGTTCTCGTCGATCCGATACGGGATCAGCACGTTCTCGAGTGCCTCGCGCTTCTGCGCGATCTCCGTATCGCTGTAGTCGTTGCGCCGCTTCATGTCGTAGTAGAACTTGATGAAGAGGCGATTGAACAGGGAGTTGTCGCCCAGCACCTTCTCGATGAGGATCAGGCAACCGTTCTCGTTCAGCCCGTCGTGGATCGTGCGGATCAGCCGGTCGCGGAAAAGTGGGCGCACGAACTGCAGCGTCAGGTTGACAACGACCACCGATGCATTCTCGATGACACAGCCCTCGTTCAGATCGGCGAGCACCAACGCTGGCTTGTCGGAGTGCCCCTTCTCGGCAAAGCGCAATCCTGCTTTGTCCAACATTGCCTGCGAGTAGTCCACGCCGACGAGTTCCACCCGCTTGTCCGCGTTGGCGATAGCCGACGACAGCGTCTCGAGTGTAATGCCGTTGGAGCAACCCAGATCGTAGACGTGCGAGCCGCTTACGGCGAACTCCGCGGTGATCTCGCCGAGCATGCGCTGCAGTTCCCGGTAAAGCGGAATCGACCGATCGAGCATGTCCTCGAACACGGCGGCAGTTCTCTCGCCGAAGTTGAAGTCGCCGACCGCCTGTGTCTTCTGGGCAAAGATCGTGTCTTTCTTCACAGAGGGGCCTCCTCCGACTCTTTGGGTTTCGCGCAGAAGCGGTGCCGCGTGGCACAGGTACGTCCGCTGTGACGCAGGTCACCGCGAACGTCGAATGTCGGATATACGCTGGTTGCCGAAATCGCCGCGATGATTCCGGGCGCACGCGCGGTTCGTCCCTTGCCGTTCAGGTGGGACGCACTCATCGCGGGAATCTTAACGAAAAACTAACGCGCCCGCAACGCGCTCCTTCGTCCTGGCATCCCAAGCGAGGTCCAGAGTGCGCCGGGCGCTGGAGCGCGCTTCGATGTGACGTTCGCGCCAGCCACTACGATGCGCCAGCCGAGTCGGTCGCAGACGCGTTTGACCAGGTAAAGACCCAGGCCCAGGCCGCGACTCTGCGGGTTGCGATAGCGCCGCCCGAAGATCTGCTGGAGGTCCCCCGGTGGTATGCCGGCCCCGGTGTCCTGGACAACGATTCGGTCTGTTTCGAGTCGCAGATCGATGCGGCCCTTTTCGGTGTGACGGATCGCATTGCCAACCAGATTGCTCACGACGCATTCCGCCATACCCGGTGGGACCAGGATCGTGCGTCGCTCCGCGATTTCACAGTGCAGGCTCAATGCCTTGTCGGCGACCGCGTCGCGATAGGCGTCGGCCACATTCCTCCAGGACTTCGTCAAGTGCGCAGGGCTCGGCTTTCCAGCCGCCGTCCTCGCGGGCCAGAAAGAGCAGGGCCTCGACCAGATCCTGCATCTGCCGCGCAGCGCGCCCGATGCGGGCGACGCGTTCCCGGCCTCGGTCGCTAAGGGTCGGCTCTTGATCCAACAACTGCACAGCGCTGAGCACAACCGCCAGCGGCGTGCGAAGTTCGTGACTGGCCTCGTCGGTAAAGGCGCGCTCCCGCGCGACGAATTCGTCGAGTCGCTCCAGGTAGCCGTCGAAGGCGGCAGCGATGGGGCCGATCTCTTGATCGCTGAACTCGTCACGCAATCTGCGCTTGGTGTCGGACGGGTCCAGTGCGGAGACCTCGTCGGCAAGCCTCAACACCGGTCGCACGACGCGCTGGGAAAGCAGCACTCCCGCGGCGATCGCGGTTACCCACGCGCCGACGATCACGATCACAAGGCCAGCTCGGTCAGGCGTGTCTCGAGCCGTTCGATGTTCTCAATGTCGAGGACCAGATACAGGCGCGCATCGCCTACGTCCTCGCGTCCGACAAAGAACTCCTTATCGCCAGACTCGAACGAGTCATAGCGGCTCGCGGGCCACGATAGCAGCCACGCGGGAAACTCCGAGGGCGGCGCTTCGCCTGGCCGCAGGATGTAGCTCTTGAGGTCCATCGCCGTTGGTGGCTGGACGTCGGGCGCGGCCGAGAATCGTCGGGCGAGCTCGCCAAGATCACGCTTCACCGTGCCCTCCATCAGGTCGACCTCGAGCAACTCCACGAGTTCGTAGACCGCGTAGATGAAGCCGCCGGAGATCAACGTGACACCCAGCAGGAGCGCAGCAACAAAACGCGCGCGCAACGACGGCTTATAGCGCATCGTCTTCCACGAGCCGGTAGCCGATCCCGTGCACGGTATGTAGCAGCTTGACCGCATGATCGCGATCGACTGCCTGGCGCAGCGCATGGATATGGGCGCGCAGCGCCGCCTCGCTGTCCGGCGGATCCTTCCCCCACACGATGCCCTCGAGTTCTTGCCTGCTGAGTACGCGGGGACTCGCCACCATGAGGCTTTGCAGCACCTTCAGCCCTGTCGGCGTCAGCCCCACCCGTCGGCCGGAGCGGCGGGCGACGAGGGTCTGCGTGTCCAACGTCAGGTCCGCTACCCGCAGGACAGGCGCCACCGAATCGCCACTTGCGCGCCGAACCAGTGCCGTGAGCCTGGCCAACAGTTCCAGCAGCGAGAACGGCTGGGTCAGATAGTCATCGGTGCCGGCTGCGAATCCTGCCAGGACGTCGCGCTCAGCGTCGCGGGCCGTGAGCATCAGGATCGGGACCGGGCTGCCAGCGTCCTGGCGTAGTCGCTTGCACAGGGCCAGGCCGTCCAGCCCCGGCAGACCGAGATCCAGCACCAGGGCGTCGTAGGAATTGACTGCCGCGAGATGCAGGCCCGTGAGCCCGTCTGCGGCGTAGTCCACAACGTGGCCACTCGACTCCAGGAACTCGCCCATGTTGGCGGCGAGGTCCTGGTTGTCCTCGATCAGCAGCAGACGCAGGGGCCCAGACATGTTACCCGCGAGATTACGCCGGAATTCGTAAGGATACGGGGCGGCTGTTGCGCTGATCGCCGCCTTGGACAATCCCGGTCGCGTCCGTGCAATGGCCCTGTACGAGCCAACGCTGTTTTCGTTGCTCGACGCAGAGACACCTCCGCCGAACGAGACAGAGGGAATCCGCGATGCAGTAGCGAACGCGAGCATTGCTCTCGACGCAGGAAACGAAGATGCGGCTGCCGAGCACTTCATTGACTATTGGATGGGTTCCGGCGCCTGGAAACACACGCCGGATCAACGCAAACCACCAATTGCTGCATCGGTGAAGCATGTGCGGAGATAGGCTCATGCCTTGCTCACGGAACCCACGCCTCTGGAGGCGTTCCGCGAACTCAATATTCCAGTCCTCTACATGGTAGGCAGGCGTTCGACGCGGTCAGCCCATGGCGTTGCACGACTTCTGATCAATGCGTTGCCACAAGTTGAGCTTGTGGAGTTTGAAGAACTCGGGCACATGGGCCCCGTTACTGATCCTAAACCAGTCAATGAAGTCATCGCACGTTTCTCGCCAAGCGGTTGCGGCCCGCTTAGCTTGAACGTCGAACGTCCGGTTTTCGTAGGACTCAATGGCTGGGGTGGGTCGACGGATAGGGGTAGGGAACGGCGACAGCCGTCCCCTCCCTCCGAACCCGCTGTGCAGTTCTCCCGCGACGGGCTCTCCAGTCAGTTGTTTCCACATCGGGATTGGCGCGCCAAGCGGTGGGCCTCAGACATCGTGAACAGCCCAAGGTCAGCGAAGAAGGCATTCGGCCAGCGCTGGTGATCGCGTAGGCATCGGCCGTGACCCGGTCGGTGCTTCTGCCGGCGCAGCATCGCGCGCAACCGGCGGCGAACGAAGCCGTCGATCGAGGTGAATGTGAACCGGTGAGCATGTTGGAAGTAGCCGTACCAGCCGCGCAGAGTCGGATTGAGAGCCGCAATGACGTACGCGAGGGAGTTCCCCTCGTTACGCTTCGTCTTGGCGCGGATGTTATCGCGCAAGGACATCAGACTCTTCTTGCGTACCCAACGCTGCCCTGCTTCAAACCGGTACCCCAGAAACTCGAACCCTTGACCCTCGACACGGCAATCCCCAACATGGGTTTTGTCCGGATGTAGCGCCAGTCCGCTCGCACTCACCCAAGCACGCATGCGGGCCAGCGCAGACGCCGCTTCCTCCCGACTGCGACACAACACCACGGCGTCATCAGTGTAGCGCACCATTACCAACCCAGCCTCACGCATTTCAGCATCAAGCTCGTGAAGGTAAATGTTGGCGAGCAAGGGGCTAATCATTGCCCCTTGCGGACTGCCCGACATCGGCGTCCACCGCTTCATGTCTTCCATGATGTCTTGCTTGAGAAACCGCTGAACGAGCTCCAACACCCGACCATCTGCAATCCGTCTTCCCACTTTCGCGAGAAGGGGTGCATGTGGAATCGTGTCAAAGTAGTGTTGCAGGTCCGCGTCCACCACCCAGAAGTGACCTGCTTTCAAATGCCGGTCCACTTCGCGCAGCGCATCTTTGCAGCCCATACCCTGCCGAAAGCCGAAGCTCCGCGGCTCGAATTCGTGCTCAAAGATCGGCTCGATCACCAGCTTCAACGCCGCTTGTACCACGCGGTCTTTAACAGCAGGTATACCGAGCGGGCGCTGCCCCTTGCCTTTGGGTATGTACACACGCCGTACCGGCTGCGGGCGATAGCTTCCGTCCCGCAGCGCTGCCGCCAATTCGGCCAGGTAGCAGTCCCGCCCTTGCGCGAATCGCTCCACGCTCATCCGGTCTACTCCCGCCGCCCCAGCGTTGCGTTCGACTTGTGTCCATCCCAGCCGCAACGTTTCAAGACGCGATACTTTATCGATCAGACTGTGCCATTTGCCACCCTTAACTCCTCTTTGTAGAGCAGCCAACATAGCTTCGGTCCAGAGTGGAGCTGGCGCGAATTTCCGCTGCATGGAGCTTCCCAGCGCGCTTGCATCTCGTCTAGTCGTTGCCGACACTGGCGATGCTTCGACTTTCATCTCTGCTCTCTCCGGTCTTTGGCTATCAACCTTCCTGCCCCACTTCCCTAATGCGCCTTTTGCTCTGGCGCACTTTTCCACGGTCCAACCGACTGCTCCGTGTCCGGTACTATTGGGACTCTGACTCCTGCCCGCGTTCACCCCGCTGACAGGTCTCCCCGCTTGCTACGTGCCACCTTCCCATCGTTCCGTCCTCAACCACGTTGTACGCCGCAACATCGCTTTATCCGCCACGACAGCGTGCTGCGTTGCTTCCAGGCTTCGCCACTTTAGTGCAGGCTCGCCGCCATACCCCGCCGAAACAGGTTCGTCATCCTACGGACCGACAGTTCGCTTCCGGTTACTCCCCACCCCGCCTCGCGACGACGCAGTTACCTTCAGCTACGGAGCTGTGGCCAACTCCGACAGGGATTTGCACCCTGCAAGTAGCACGCCCTCGCGGGCGTACACTAAACCGCTCGCGCGGTAGGGGGCTGCGATCGGGCGGCGGTGAGTGAATGAGACAGAGGTTCTGTTTATGTTGGTGAACAAGGCAATCCGCCTCGGATCACCACAGGAGCAGAGCCATGACTCAAGCCATCAGCCCGTTGCGTGAACGCATGATCGACGACATGCGGATGCGCAAGTTCTCGCCCAAGACGCAGAACGCGTACATCCGTGCCGTCCTGCGGTTTGCCGCATTCCTGGGGCGCTCACCCGACTCGGCCAGCGACGAGGATCTGCGCCGCTACCAATTGCACCTGGTCGTTCAAGGGATCTCGCCGATCTCGCTCAATGCGACGATCACCGGACTGAAGTTCTTCTTCGAATTCACGGTCGGCGACCCGGAACGGATTGCCAAGATGACCCCGGTGCAGGTGCCGCACAAGCTGCCGGTCATACTGAGCCGCGAGGAGGCCGCGCGCCTGATCGAAGCGGCCGGGAACCTGAAGTACCGGGCCGCGCTATCGGTGGCCTACGGTGCCGGATTGCGCGCCAGCGAAGTCATTGCGCTGAAGGTCGGCGATATCGACAGCCAGCGCATGGTCCTGCGCGTTGAGCAGGGCAAGGGCCACAAGGATCGCTACGCCATGCTGCCGCCGGTGCTGCTCGAGCGCCTGCGCGCGTGGTGGCGCTACGCCCATGCGCAGGGCAAGATGCTCAAGGGCGGGTGGCTGTTTCCCGGCCAGAATCCGATCGATCCACTGACCCCTCGGCAGCTGAACCGAGCAGTGCACGCCGCTGCGGTCGCAGCGCGCATCGACAAGCGCGTGTCGATGCATACCTTGAGACATTGCTTCGCCACTCATCTGCTCGAGCAGAAGGTCGATATCCGCGTGATGATCGCGATCGTCCTGGCGCTGACGGCGCACAGCCACTACTACATCGGCAACACAGTCGACGGACGCGCGGGCTGACCGACGTGGTCGCGCGCGGCAAGCACGTCTGGGAGAAGAACGCCTGCATCAACTGCCATACGCTTCTGGGCGAGGGCGCGTACTTCGCGCCCGAAGTCGGCAACGTCTGGGATGCGCTACGGCGGCGGCGAGGATCCGGCACGGCGCGCGGAACTGCTGAAGGCCTGGATGCAGGCGCAGCCGTCGGGCATCGCCGGGCCGCCGGCAGATGCCGCAGTTCAATCTGACCGACCAGGAACTCAACGATCTCGTCGATTTCCTGCGATGGACCGAGCCGCACCAACACGCAGAACTGGCCGCCGAACAAGGCCGGCTGAGCCGTCCCGAGTCCCGACAGGACGCTCCATGAAATATCCGATAACGCCAAACCCAAATCGCGCTGTACTTCTATTTCGCGCGGGCGATCGTTCTTTCGTCGTGCAGGTGCCGTTCGGCGTCTTGGCCGGGACCATCTACGTCCTGCCGAACTTCCTGTCGAAGCTGCTGCCGTTCAACATCGTCCGCATGATCCACACCAACGCGCTGATCGTCTGGCTCGCTGATGGGCTTCATGGGCGCGACCTACTTCTCATTCCCGGAGGAAACCGAGACGCGAGATCTACAGCCCGCTGCTCGCCTATGTTCAGTTCGGGCATCTTCTTCGGCGCGCCGGCGCCGCCGTGGTCGGCTACCTCTTCCACATTCCACGAAGGCCGCGAATTCCTCGAGCAGCCGCTCGTGGGTCAAGATCGGCATCGTCGTCGTCGGCCTGATCTTCCTGTTCAACGTCACGATGACGGTGCTCGAAGGGCAGCAAGACCGCCGTCACCAACGTCCTGCTGCTCGGCCTGTGGGGCGTCGCGATCTTCTTCCTGTTCGCCTTCTACAACCCGACGAACCTCGTCGCGTCGACAAGATGTACTGGTGGTACGTCGTCCATCTGTGGGTCGAAGGCGTCTGGGAGCTGATCATGGCCTCCATGCTCGCCTTCCTGATGATCAAGCTCACCGGCGTCGACCGCGAGGTGGTCGAGAAGTGGCTCTACGTCATCATCGGCCTGGCGCTGTTCTCCGGCATCCTCGGCACCGGCCATCACTACTACTGGATCGGCGCGCCCGGCTACTGGCAGTGGATCGGTCGCTCTTCTCGACGCTCGAGGTCGCTGCCGTTCTTCGCCATGGTGATCTTCACCGTCAGATGGTCTGGAAGGGCGGCCGCGACCATCCGAACAAGGCCGCGCTGCTCTGGTCGCTCGGCTGCTCGGTGATGGCGTTCTTCGGCGCCGGCGTGTGGGGCTTCCTGCACACGCTGTCCTCGGTCAACTACTACACCCACGGCACCCAGGTGACGGCGGCGCACGGCCATCTCGCCTTCTTCGGCGCCTACGTGATGCTGAACCTCGCCGATCATGACCTACGCGATGCCGTACCTGCGCAGCCGCGCGCCGTACAACCAGGTGCTCAACATGGCGAGCTTCTGGATCATGTGCACCGCGCATGGTGTTCATGACCTTCACGCTGACCTTCGCCGGCGTGGTCCAGATCCATCTGCAGCGGGTGCTGGGCCAGAGCTACATGGACGTGCAGGACCAGCTCGGCGTGTTCTACTGGATGCGGCTCGGTGTCGGGCGTCGTCGTCCTGATCTCGGCGCCTGATGTTCGTCTACGCGATGTTCGGTGCCGGGCCGCGAACGGCCGGCGCTCGCACGGCCGCGCTCGCAACCGGCCGAATAGGCTTCGGCGGCCGAGTCATCGACGTGACCGGCCGCCGTTCGATGCCGGAGAATCGACATGCAGTCCGTCCTTCTACGCCGTCGCGAGCGCCGCACGAGTGCCGGCTCGTTCGAGGCGGCCCGAGCGCGCTATCGCAGCTGCCGCTGCTGCTGAAAGGGCCGACCGGCTGCGGCAAGACCCGCTTCGTCGCCCACATGGCGGCGCGGCTCGGGCTGCCGCTGTACACCGTCGCCTGCCACGACGACCTCACCGCCGCCGACCTCACCGGCCGCTATCTGCTCAAGGGCGGCGAGACGGTGTGGGTCGACGGTCCGCTGACCCGCGCGGTGCGCGACGGCGGCATCTGCTATCTCGACGAGGTGGTCGAGGCGCGCAAGGACGTCACCGTCGTGCTGCATCCGCTGACCGACGATCGCCGCATCCTGCCGCTGGAGCGCACCGGCGAGACGCTGCATCGCGCCGGCCGAGCTTCATGCTCGTCGTCTCCTACAACCCCGGCTACCAGAACATCCTGAAGTCGCTGAAGCCGTCCACGCGGCAGCGCTTCGTCGCGATCGAATTCGACTTTCCCGCCGCCGGACGCGCGAGGCCGAGATCGTCGCCGCGAGAGCGGCCTCGCGCGACCGCTGCGGCCGCTGGTCCGCGCTCGCGGGCGGCTGCGCGCGCTGAAGGGGCAGGACCTCGAGGAGGGCGTCTCGACGCGGCTGATCGTCTACTGCGCGAGCCTGATCGCGGCCGGCATGAAGCCGGATGCCGTCATGCCGGCCTGATCGAGCCGCTGACCGACGACGCCGACGTCAAGCGCGGCCTGCTCGACGTCGCCGCGCCGTGATCGGATGAGGCATGCTCGACTTCCTCGAACTTGAGGAAACGGTTGGCCGCGCCTGGCATCGGTTGGTCGGAGCGACCGGCACCTACCACCGCATGCCGAACAGGCCGTGACGCTCGCGCCCGCTGCAGGGACGCATCGGCGTGCTGTTCCGCGCTCTCGGGGGGAGCGGCGCGATCCGGATCGTTCGGGGGCAGCCGATCGAAGTCGGGCCATCGCCTCAACCTGAAACAGCGGATCGGGCTCGGACGGGAACGACTTCGACCGGGCCGTCGATGGACGAGAGCACGTTGAAGCTTGCCGGATCGTTATCGACGTATTTCCCGCTCGCGAGGACAACGCGGCGCTCTATGAGTGGCTGGCGGCATGGTTCGCGAATGCCGCGCCGCCAGCGCGAACTCCGCGACCCGCTGCAGCACGACCTCGCTCGCCTACAGGTCGCGGAAGCGACCGCGCGCGCCGCCTGGCGGCGCTGGCCCGGCCTGGGGCCACTCTATGCCCGTTTGTGTCGGGCGTCTCTCGCCGTGCGGCCGAAGCGCCGGCTCCCGCGCTGGGAAGCAGCGGTGGAAGCGGCGATCATCGAGCCTCGGCGGTAGGCCGGCCGTGCGTCCGATCTCGCATCCTGAATGCGATCCGGGGGAAACGTCGACGTCGGCGACTTCGTCGCCCCAAAGACGTACGCGACCTTCTTGCCTGCCCCTGTCTGGGGGAGATTCTGATCGGCGAAGGCGGCGCGCGCATCGACGACGCGGACGAGGAAGGCGGCAACTCGGTCCATATGGACCAGCTCCGCCGGCGCGCCGCACGGCGACCGACACGACCAGAGCCAACGCGGCGACCCGCTCGTGCTGCATCGTTTCGAGACGATCTTCAGCCTTGCCGAAATGGTCAACGTCAATCGCAGCGTCGAGGATGACGATGAGGCGGGAGCCCGACAGGCGGCGGACGATCTGCCCGAACTGACCATCGGCTCGCACCGAAAGCGCGCGTCTACCCTTCTGAAGCTCGATCTCGAGCTCGCGCCCGCCGAAGCCGAGGCGGAGCCGGTGACGGCCGAGATTTCCTACCCCGAATGGGACTACAAGCGGCAGTGCTATCGTCCGAACTACTGCCGGGTGGTCGCCGGTCCGGCTCCGGAAACGGCGAAGACTGGGCCGCCGGACGCCGACATGCAGCGACGCATCCGACAGGTCCGCCGACAGTTCGAGGCACTGCGACCGAAACGGCAGATCATCTATGGCGAACCGGACGGGAACGATCTCGATCTCTCGGCGCTGGTGCGTGATCTCGCCGATCGGCGCGCCGGCGGACCGGGAACCGAGCGGGTTGTTCATCAGTCCCGCACCATCGCCCGCGACCTCTCGGTCGCCGTACTCATGGATGTTTCGCTGTCGACCGACGCGTGGCTGCAAGACCGGCGAGTGCTGGACGTCGAGAAGAGCGCGCTCCTGGCCCTCACCCACGGCCTGACCGCCTGTGGCGGACGAGCACGCCATCTTCACCTTCACCTCCCGGCGGCGAACGTCGGTGAACGTGCGACCGTGAGCACGGACTTCGACGAAGACTCGACGCCGAAGGTCATTCGGCGAATCCAGGCGCTGAAGCCGGGCCAGTACACGCGGATCGGCGCTGCCGTCCGGCACGTCCTCTACGCAAGTGACGGAACGGCCGCATCGCCACCGGCTGGTCTAATCCTGACCGACGGGAAGCCGAACGACATCGA
>CAWAFI010000002.1:0-109039 GCA_963781285.1 uncultured beta proteobacterium | reverse complement strand
TGAAAGGAGCACTACTCTGTCGTCCGCGCGAACGGGCGGGAAGCGACCGAGGCTGTGTGAAAACGCAAGCACGCTTTTCGTAAGTGGGGAAAGCGCATCGAACCGGCGGTTTTCGATTCACGAGTGGATGCGGAGGGAGAGGAAACTCGCGCGTCAGTGGGAAAAGAATCGCTCAGTCCATGGCTTTTCCGAGTTTTCACACAGTCTCGGTAGAGTCGAGATCTGGCGCCGTCGCAGTCGGTCCGGTTTGTCTGTTGCCACCCCTTTCGTCTGGCGGTGCCCGATAACCTCGCCGTAGCTCCGATTCCACATCCCGCTCATCGAACCGGACGTGCAGTTCCCCCGCATCCGGCTCTCGGACGGACGCATGCTTTCGCCACGAAAGGTCGCGCTCTGCTTGACCGAGCAACGGCAGGGGCCGGTGTCCCTTGCTTGCGATTCTCCGGCCGACAGTCACAACCGCCGATGCGACCACCTGGGCCGACATCCGCTCCCCGGAACAAGGCCCGAGTCCTTCCTTCACTTCAGCATGTGACGCCGGCCGCGGCTCTCGTGCCTTGGCGGACTTTTCCAGGGTTGCCCCAATCTCCGCGCTTCACCACTTGCAACGTCAGCCTTGAACTGAGGTCCCTTCCCTCCGCCGGCGTTACCCGGCTTCGTCGGTACTGCGAACCTCTCCGCCACCCGATAGCGCCCTCTCTGACCGTCACCGCCTCAGGTTCGTCGTCACGACCGACCACGCCATAAGGCTTCCATTGTTGCGCGCGCTTTCCTTGTGTACATGCTGTCGCCACTACCCCGGCGCCGCGATGGGGGCCTTACTCGCTTCATCCAACCCCCGCCGTGTCAGCCTTCCCCGTAAGGGTTGACAGGTCGGCCTGCGCATCAGCGTTTTCGAGGCTTTCTAGGCGTTCACTCGCGTTACGGCCTGCACACTCGCGCTGTCACCGTATTCGTGACACGCTATCCGAAGGCTTCAGCCAGTTCGTCACCTCCCTAGCTGCTCCGTTGCTTCCGGCTGGAGCGGTTGCCGGGCGGGGCTTGCGCCACTGGAAAGCGCCGCCTTGTCACGGCGCACACCCGAAGCTGACGTTCGCTCGCGTTGGGGTTAACTCGCAACCTTCGCCTAAGGGGTTGCGAGTCGCCTCGATTGAGTAGCGCGAGAAGGGGCCCGGGGACTACCAAGGCCCCTTGGCGCTCGCCTAGCTGTCCTCTAGCTAAGGCCTCGATGCTGTGGCGCGCCCGGCAGGATTTGAACCTACCACAGCCCAGTTCGTAGCCAGTCGGCGCGGGAGCGAACCCGCGCCGGCGAGCTTTCGGGGCCCTCTCTCTCTAAGTCAGCGTCCCGCCCCGCGTCTCCACGCAGACGGCGTACCGAAGCAACAGAGACGTCCGTTGCGAAGCCACCCGGCTGACGTCGACGGCCTTAAGAGAGGCGCGACGCGTTCACCCGGGAGACGCCCCCTGAGTCGCGGTGTAGACCGCGTCGAGCGACTGGCTTGCGACCATGAATAGCCGGTTGCGCTTGGGACCACCGAAGGTGACGTTGCCACATATCTCGGGCAGCCGAATCCGACCGAGCAGCTTGCCCGCTGGGCTCCACACTGTGACTCCGCTGTAGCCGACCGCGCGGCCGGCATTGCTTGCGCACCAGAGATTACCGAAAACATCGGCGCGGAAGCCGTCGGGGCCGCATTTCACGCCATCGACCATGCAGTCGGTGAACACTTTCTGGTTGGACAGCTTGTTATCCGATCCGACATCGAGCACGTGACGATGTCGGATCGGATGACGAGCTGTCTGCCAACCAGAAAGTGTTCACCGACTGCATGGTCGATGGACCGAGATCCGGCCCCGACGGCTTCCGCGCCGATGTTTTCGGTAATCTCTGGTGCGCAAGCAATGCCGGCCGCGCATGGCGCCCGCGGAGTCACAGTGTGAATCGTCCCGCGGCAAGCTGCTCGGTCGGTCTCCGGCTGCCCGAGATATGTGGCAACGTCACCTTCGGTGGTCCCGAGCGCAACCGGCTATTCATCGGTCGCGAGCCGTCGCTCTACGCGGTCTACACCGCGACTCAGGGGGCGTCTCCCGGGTGAACGCGTCGCGCCTCTACTAAGGCCGTCGACGTCAGCCGGGTGGCCACCTTGCTTCGGTACGCCGCTGCTGCATGGATCGCGGGGCGGGACGCTGACTTTGAGAGAGGGCCCCGAAAGCTCGCCGGCGCGGGTTCGCTCCCGCGCCGACTGGCTACGAACTGGGGGTCGTGGGTGTTCAAATCCTACAGGGCGCGCCACGGCATCGAGGCCTTAGCGAGAGGCTAGCTAGGTGGCGCCAAGGGGCCCTGGTAGTCCCCACCCCTCTCGCGCTACTCCCCAATCGAGGCGACTCGCAACCCCTTAGGCGAAGGTTGCGAGTTAACCCCAACGCGAGCGAACGTCTGCTTCGGGTGTGCGCCGTGATAAGGCGGCGCTTTTCCAGTGGGTGCAAGCCCCACCCGGCAACCGCTCCAGCCGGAAGCACCGGAGCAGTCATGGGGGTGACGAAATGGCTGAAGCCTTCGGGTAAGCGTGTCACGAAATACGGTGACAGCGCGAGTGTGCAGGCCGTAACGCGAGTGAACGCTGAGCAAGCCTCGAAAAGGTCGATGCGCAGGCCGACCCGACAGCCATATCGGGGAAGGCTGACACGACTGGGTGAATGAGCGAAGCAGTAAGCCCGGTCGCTGCGCCGGGGTAGTGGCGACAGCATGTACACAAGGAAAGCGCGCGCAACACGGGAAACCCAGCTATGTGGTCGAGCGCACGATCAACCGAAAGCCCGTGAGGGACAGTTCGGGCGTGGCGGGGTGGCGGAGAGGCTCGTAGTACTGATGAAGTCGGGTAATGCCGATGGAGGAAAGGAGCCTTGGTTCAAGGCGGATGCAGGAAGCGACGAGGGAGACGAGATTGGGGCAACCCTACGAAACTCGAGAGCCTTCAGGAGTTGCGAACTGCATACCATGTGGAAGCGAAGGGAGAACTCGAACGGGGTTCGAGAAACCCGCCGGTCGGAGACGGGCGGCGCAGGTAGTTGCGGGCTATTGTCCTGATCGATGGAGCTGGGAACGCGCACTCGGCTGTCTTACTATCGACCTCGGCACCCGCGACTTTCCGTGGGCGAAAGCATGATGTCTTGTCCGAGAGCCGGATGCGGGAAATCTGCCTGTCCGGTTCGATGAGGGGGATGTGGAAACGGAGCTACGGCAAGGCTACTTGGGCACCGCCAGACGAAAGGGGCGGCAACAGACAAACCGAACCTACTGCCACCGCGCCACATCTCTACTCTACCGAACTCGCCCATTGATGAGCCGCGCCTGAACGGCCGCAGTCGCGGCATTGCAGACGCTCAAGAAATCCCCGTGACCGTCGGGTGAGGGTCGAGGCCGTGTGAAAACACAAAGGTTGCCGAACCGGAAAGATTGCCTATATTGGAAAAGGTGATTTCTACGGAGCGGCAGCATGAAGCGATTTGTCGAAGGCGAGGACCGAAGCCAGGTGACATTGCTGCCTGAGTGTCTTGACGACTTTGTCGTCGCGGACAACCCGGTGCGTGTGATCGATGTCTTCATCGACGAACTGGATCTGACTGGCCTTGGTTTCGACGGTGTGGCGCCGGCGGATACTGGGCGTCCGGCGTACCACCCGGCGGTGCTGTTGAAGATCTACGTCTACGGGTATCTCAACCGCCTGCAGTCCAGTCGACGCCTGGAGCGGGAGACGCAGCGCAACGTTGAGCTGATGTGGTTGACTGGACGCTTGACACCGGACTTCAAGACCATCGCCGACTTCCGCAAGGACAACGGTAAGGCGATCCGCAGCGTCTGTCGCGAATTCATCGTGCTCTGCCGCCGGCTCAATCTGTTCTCGGAAGCGATCGTGGCGATCGACGGCAGCAAGTTCAAGGCGGTCAACAATCGCGACAAGAACTTCACCCCCAATAAGCTCAAGAAGCGCATGGAGCAGCTGGAGGAGAGCATCAGCCGCTACCTGGCCGAACTCGACCGCGCGGATCGGGAGCCGACCTTGGTCACGGAAGGCAGGGTGTCGCGGCTCAAGGAGAGGGTCGCCACGGTCAAGGCGCACATGGAGCACCTGAAGCAGATTGGACAGCAACTGCAGGCAGCCCCCGACGGGCAAGTCTCGCTGACCGATCCGGATGCGCGCTCGATGGCCACCAGTGGCCGCGGCACCGGCATCGTCGGCTACAACGTGCAGACCGCGGTCGATACTAAGCACCACTTGATCGTCGCCCACGAGGTGACCAACGTTGGCCATGACCGCACCCAACTCGCGTCGATGGCCAAGCAGGCACGCAGTGCGACGGGAAAGGAAAACCTGACGGTCGTTGCTGATCGCGGCTACTTCAACGGCCCGGAGATTCTGGATTGCGACCAGGCTGGCATGACCCCGCTGGTGCCCAAGCCGCTGACCTCCAACAGCAAGGCCGACGGTCGCTTCGACAAGCGCGACTTTGTCTATATTGCCGAAGACGATGAGTACCGTTGCCCCGCGGGCCAACGGGCGATCAAGCGCTTCACCACCATCGAAAACGGCATGACCTTGCACAAGTACTGGTCCTCAGCGTGCCCCAGGTGCCCACTCAAAGCGCAATGCACGACGGGCGATTACCGGCGCATCGCGCGCTGGGAGCACGAGGCCGTTCTCGAGGTGATGCAGGAGCGCCTCGATCGCCAACCCGACGCCATGAAGCTACGCCGGCAAACCGTCGAACATCCTTTCGGCACACTCAAAGCCTGGATGGGCTCAACGCATTTCTTAACCAAGCGGCTGCCTCGCGTCAGTACCGAGATGAGCCTCCATGTGCTGGCCTACAACCTCAAACGCGTGATGCAGATCCTGGGCATCGTACCGCTGATGCAGGCGATGAGGGCGTGAGGCCCTCTATGCCTGGGCAATAAACCGCGCACGACGAGCTGCCAAGCGCATCTGCCGAGCAACTTTCGAAACGACCTCGATAAAATCCGTCACCTCCGCAGTCGCGCATAACGCGGTAGCGGCTCTCCCAGACCCTTCCGAGCGTGCCGACACGGCGCGACCACGCAGGTTTGACGTTTCCGCACAGCCTCGGTCGACAAGCGCCCGTCGCCCGGCTTCACCATGCGACTCCTTTCCGTCAACAGAGGAGCCGTTCATGGATACCGCCACGACAACCGCAGGACATGCAATACCGTGGAACAAAGGCAAGCTGCTCGGCCAAAAGCCGCCCTTGAAGCTGAAGGAGATCTGGGCCATCCGGATTCGACTGCAACTGCAACATCGAGCCCGGGAACTCGCGCTGTTCAACCTTGCGATCGACAGCAAGTTGCGCGGGTGCGATCTGGTCGGGCTTCGCGTCCACGACGTGGTCCAAGGCAGTCACGTCGCCGCGCGAGCGATTGTCATGCAGAAGAAGACCCAGCGACCGGTGCAGTTCGAGATCACCGAACAAACGCGAGACGCGGTCGCGGCATGGATCAGCACGGCGCACTTGAAGGCGGAGCAGTTCCTCTTTCCAAGCCGTCTGTCCGAGTCGCCTCATCTGTCGACACGGCAGTATTCCCGGATCGTCGGGGCGTGGGTGGGGTCGATTGGGCTTGACCCAGCGGCCTACGGCACCCATTCAATGCGGCGCACCAAACCGACGCTGATCTACCGGCGGACGAGGAATCTTCGGGCCGTCCAACTTCTCCTCGGCCACAGCAAACTTGAGAGCACAGTCAGATACCTCGGGATCGAGGTCGACGACGCGCTGGAGATCGCGGAGCAAACTGAAGTGTGATCGCGCCGAGCTGGGTCGCGACCGCCGCACCTGGCGGTCGCAGACCGGCCAGGTCCGGACATCCGACTTGGGTTTGAAACTTTCCGGATTGCGGTCAGTCACCGGCGGCAGCTAGTTACGCGGCTGGCGCTGAGCGTCGCCTGATCGTGGATGGGGATATCAGTCTGAATTCGATGCGACGCGAATAATTGCGGAGCACAGCGGAGGCGCACACGATCGCCGAGCTAGTGCGCTACGCGCGTGAGCTGCTCGATGTCATTGCAGAGGAAATCATTGACGAGCCGAAGTCGACCGTGGCCGACGCTCGCACCGTCCTAGCTCAACTGCGAGGCCGTCTCGAGTCTCCGGAGCGTGACATCATGCCGACCAGGCATTGACGGCGGCAAGCCCGCTCGAACTCACGCGCGGCGAGCAGCCGATCCTGGTACGGCGACCGGCCCATCCCTTACGGGAGCGGTTCAACCTCTGAAAGCCTTGAACGAAGCGATCATGCGCTCGAACTGTTCTTGAGCGACAAACTCGCGCCACTCGGGATCCATACGCTGCGCAATTGCTCGCGCAATGCAAGCTGCATCGACGGCGTCACGGCTTTCCTCCGGTTTGAGCAGTTCTGTGCTCAAGGACCGAGAGGAATTTTTGCGTGCGACGACAATCGTCGACATAGTCACGCCCTTAATAGAACAGATGCACCTTCTTTGTACTGCACGAAAGCAGGAAACGCCTTGACCACGGTCAATGATTCACGATAGTCACACGCGCCTAGGCGATTCGGAGCGGTCCTGGCGCGGGGTTTTTGGGATGTAGACACGTCGGCCGCCCCACTGCAGCCGGGGCCGCCACTTCGATCCACTCGAGCAGCAGCATTCGCAAGAAGTTGGGCATCTTGCCCTTCGCTGGGCGTAGTCTCTCGGCGCGGCCTTTCAATTCGCTCGATAGTGGCCATCTGCAGAATCGCGGATGGAGCAGCCAGTGCCGTTACCTGCGACCGAACTCCTGCCAAGAAGCAGCGCACCCGCTGTTCCGAGCAGCGCGCGTCGCGTGCGTTGATCACGGTCAACGAACGTGTGTTTTCTGGCGTTACTGTGCTGCGAGGACGGTGCTCGTCAACCCTCGGCGTTCCATTTCGGCGAACACCTGCGAATCGAACAAGCGCGCCGCCGAGATTGAAAACGGGGGGCTTTCTCGTTCGCTCTTGCAGTTACCCTCGACGTCAGCTAACGGCGTCATGCCGCCTGCTCGTGCGAACAGACCGGACAGGCGAATTCGTCAGCTTGTTGCGCAGGACGTCCGCGTCCGTCCGTTAGAGTCCGCCTACATCTAATGCGAGTCGGGAGCACTCCGGGTGCAACGGACTGCCCGGGGGCGTCTCGCGCGACGCCCAAGCGGTTTCACCTTTGTTACGGTCGACCGTAGCTTGAAGTACGTTGCAGCCGCCGCCGTAACTGGCACCCAACTGGCACCGAACCAAAATCAGTATCATCATGTTAGCGGACACTTACGCGGTTAGCCGCTATTGTACTGGTGGGCCCGGCTGGATTCGAACCAGCGACCAAGGGATTATGAGTCCCCTGCTCTAACCGTCTGAGCTACGGGCCCGGCAGGCGCAATACGGCCGCCACGCAAGGGCGCCGACCGGCACGGCCGCGCTCGCTGCGCGATGGTTGCGCCAAAATTATAGCCGACGGCGTCACGGCGACGTCGGTACGGCGCGCGCCGATAGTTCAGTGCCGCGCCGCACGGCACGCGCATGGCCGCTACGCAGCGCTGGTGCGACGCGCTAGAATCTGCAGAAACCGGCGAAGGCGTCACAGCAATCGCGCACACGCGAGCGCCGAACGCGGATGGGGAACGACGACCGAACGTCGACGGTCCCCGCCAGCTTCATGCCGAAACTCCGGCACCGTGGGATCCCATGACGAGCCTCCACCATTACCTGCGTCCGCTGCTGATGCCCACATCGGTCGCCTTGGTCGGCGCGACGAGTCGTCCCGGGTCCGTCGGCCGCGTCGTGATCGAGAATCTGCTCGACGGCGACTTCCGCGGCGACCTCTATTTCGTCAATCCACGTCGCCGGCGCGTGCTCGGCAAGCGCTGCCACGGATCGCTCGCGGCAATCGGCAAGCCGGTGGAGCTCGCGTTGATCGCCGTGCCGTGCGCGGCCGTGCGCAGCGTACTCGACGACGGCGCACGCGCAGGGGTGAAAGCGGCGGTGCTGCTGTCGGCGCCGCCGGTGGACGAAGGCGACGCGCGACGCTGGGAGCGCGAGCTCATCGCGACCGCGAAAAAGCGGCGCATCCGGTTGCTTGGTCCCCATGCGTTCGGCGTGATCCGCCCGGATGCCGGGCTCAACGCGACGATGGGCGCCGTGGTCGCGCGCCCCGGTCGTCTCGCGCTGATCGCGCAATCGGGCGCCGTATGCACGGCGATGCTGAACTTCGCGACGCCGCTCGGCATCGGCTTCTCCACGGTGGTCGCGCTGGGCGGCGCATACGACGTGGGCTTCGGCGAATTGCTCGACGCGCTGCTGCGCGACCCCGACACGGACGGCATCCTGTTGTACGTGGAGACGGTGCGCGATGCGCGCGGATTCATGTCGGCGCTGCGCGCGGCGGCGCGTGCCAAGCCCGTCGTCGTGCTGCGCGCAGGCAGGTCGAAGGAGCGGGGTACGGTCGAACCGGATGCGCCGCAGCCGGATGCCGTATTCGACGCGGCGATGAAGCGTGCGGGCACCGTGCGGGCGATGACCTACACGCAGCTCTTCGCAGCAGCGCGGATCCTCGCGATGGGGAGAATTCCGCGCAGCGACCATTTGGCGATCGTCACCAACGGTCATGGGCCCGGCACGCTCGCCGCCGACACCGCGGCGGACCGTGGCGTTCCGCTCGCCGTGCTCGCACCGGAGACGGAGGCCGCGCTGAAAGCGGTGCTGCCCGCGCACCTCCCGTGCTCGAATCCGGTCAACGTCCGCGGCGACTCGCCTCCCGAGCGCTTCGCCGCGGCCGTCGCCGCTGCGCTGGGCGACGCGAATGTCGACGCGGTGCTGGCACTCCACGTGGACCGTCCGCTGACCGGCGCGACCGATACCGCGCGCGCGGTCGCCGCGGTTGCGCGCGGTGCCTCGAAGCCCGTGCTGGCCGCCTGGCTGGGCGCAATCGAGCGACGCAACGTCCGCGCCGCGCTCGAGGCCGGCGGCATCCCCGATTTCTACACGCCCGAGAACGCGGTCGAGGCGTTTTCCTTCCTCGCCGCCTATCGCCGCAACCAGGCGTGGCTGCTCGAAGTGCCGCCTCCACAACCCGAGCCGCAGCCGCTCGACAACGCGATGACCGAGCGCCTGCGCGACGAAGCCGCGCGGGCCAACCGGACGGTGCTCACCGACCTGCAGACGCAGCAGCTCCTGGCGGCATTCGGGCTGCCGGTGCTGCCAGCCGACGCCGCCGATACGCTGGCCGAAGCGCTCGGCATCGCCCGCAAACTCGGGTATCCGGTGACGCTGAAGCTCGATGCCCCGGGGTTGCCCGCGAAATCGCCGCTGCCGCTTTCGCGGCCGAACCTGCGCGACGGGCGGATGCTCACGCGTGCGTACGGCGAGTTGCAGGACGGCGTGCGCCGCGCGTTCCGGCGCGACGATGCGCACGCCGGCGTCATCGTGCGCAAGGAACGAAGGCTCCCGGACAGCCACGACGTGGCAATCGGCGTGCACACCGACGCAGTATTCGGGCCGGTGATCACGTTCGGCAACAGCGGCGCGGCGGCGCTGGCCCACGGGGAGCGCACCGTGCTCCTGCCGCCGCTCAACGAACTGCTGGTGACCGACGCGATCAGCGGCACGCCCACGGCAGCGTCGCTGCGCGCCGGCCGCGATGCGCAGACTGCCATCGAGCCGCTGGTGCGCGTCCTGCTGCAGGTGTCGAGCCTCGTGTGCGCGCTGCCATGGGTGCGCACGCTTTCGCTCGACCCGGTGCGGGTTGGCGAGGGTGGCGCGGTGATCGCCGGCGCGCGCGTCGTGATCGATCCGAAGCGCAAGTTCCCCGCCATGGGCTACCGCCACATGGCGATCCACCCGTACCCGATCGAGCTGGTCGCGGACGTGCCGCTCAAGGACGGGACGGTACTGCACGTGCGTCCGATCCGCCCCGAGGACGCCGAGCTCGAGCGGGCGTTCGTCAACGGGTTGTCGGAGCAGAGCCGCTACTTCCGCTTCTTCTACCGGTTGCACGAGCTGACGCCGGCCATGCTGGCGCGCTTCACGCAGGTCGATTACGATCGTGAGCTGGCGCTGGTCGCGATCGACACGGGCGGAAATGCGGCGCCACCTGCGTTCGTCGGCGTCGCGCGCTACATCGCGAATCCCGACCGGGAGAGCGCCGAGTTTGCGGTCGTGGTTGCCGACGCGTGGCAAGGCCGCGGTGTCGCGCGTATGCTGATGCAGCGGCTGATCGAGTGCGCCAAGCGACGTGGTCTGTCGCGCCTCGAGGGCGCGGTCCTGCGCAACAACACCAACATGCGGCATTTTACCGAGGCGCTCGGCTTCGTGACCCACGACGATCCGAACGAGCCGGAGCAGGTGACCGTCGCGCTGGACCTGCGGTAACGCGTCGCAGCGTGCGCAAAGGCCGCTCCGCTCCCTACTCGCCCACCATTCCCAGGCAAGCCCATGAAGATCCTCATCGCCGTTGACGGTTCCGCGCATTCCTCGGCGGCGATCGCCGCGCTGATCGAACGGACCGCGTGGTTTCGCGATCCGCCGCAGCTCACGCTGATCCACGTGCACATGCCGGTGCCCTACAAGGCGGCAGCGGCTTGGGTGGGTCACGAAGTGGTGGCGAAGTATTACGACGAGGAAAGCGAGGCGGCACTGACCGATGCACGCAAGCAGCTCGATGCGCGCGGGATAGCGTACGCCGTCGAGAAATGCGTCGGCGACCCGGCGACGGAAATCGTGCGCCACGCCGTGGCCGAAGCATTCGATCTGATCGTCATGGGCACGCACGGCCACACCGCGCTCGCGAATCTTGTCATGGGCTCGGTCGCGACGAAGGTGCTCGCCGTCAGCACCGTTCCGGTACTGTTTATGAAGCGATGAAGCATCGAGGGCGGTTTACCGTTTACCCGTGTTGCGGAGTCAAACCATAGGAGGATTGCAATGACTGGAAAGATGCACATCGGTATCCTGGCGGCGTTCGCGCTGCTGGCCTTAGGGATCATCGGCGGCGTGCAGGCGCAGCAGTCGAGCATGACGTTTTTCGTCACCAGCGCGGGGTCGGGGAAGGGCGCGGACTTCGGCGGACTGGAAGGAGCCGACAGGCATTGCCAGGCGCTGGCCGCGGCCGCCGGCGCCGGAGGCAGGAAATGGCGCGCCTATCTCAGCGCCTCCGCTTCGGGAAGTTCGCCCGCGGTGAACGCCAAGGATCGCATCGGCAAGGGCCCGTGGCAGAACGCCAAGGGGGTCGTCATCGCCAAGGATGTCAATGAACTGCACGGGACCAACAACATCACCAAGCAGACGGCGATCACGGAAAAGGGAGCGATCGTGAACGGGCGCGGCGACACGCCCAATCAGCATGACATCCTGACCGGAACGCAAACCGACGGGACCGCGTTCGCGGGCGCCGACGACAAGACCTGCGGCAACTGGACGAAGAGCGGCGAGGGCTCCGCCATCGTCGGCCATCACGATCGCACCGGCCTCGACACCAGTCCCCCGGCGCTGTCGTGGAACTCGTCGCATCCGACGCGCGGCTGCAGCGACGATGCGCTGAAAAGCACGGGCGGCGCGGGTCTCCTCTACTGTTTCGCCAACTGATCGACGCGCCGGCCGGGCGAGCGCAACGGCCGGCACGCAATGCAAAACGCCCCGGGGTTGCCGGGGCGTCTTGTTTGCGGGTGCTTGCGCGACAATCCCCGGATCAGCCCTCGCCTTCGAGGAAGCTCCGCAACTTCTCCGACCGCGACGGATGGCGCAGCTTGCGCAGGGCCTTTGCCTCGATCTGGCGGATGCGCTCGCGCGTGACGTCGAACTGCTTGCCGACCTCCTCCAGCGTGTGGTCGGTGTTCATCTCGATGCCGAAGCGCATGCGGAGTACCTTGGCCTCGCGCGGCGTCAACGTGTCGAGGATGTCCTTGCAGACGTCGCGCAGGCTCGCGTTGACTGCGGCGTCCGAAGGCGACACCGTGGCCAGGTCCTCGATGAAGTCACCCAGGTGCGAGTCGTCGTCGTCGCCGATCGGCGTCTCCATCGAGATCGGCTCCTTGCTGATCTTGAGGATCTTGCGGATCTTCTCCTCTGGCATTTCCATCTTCTCGGCGAGCAGCGCCGGATCCGGCTCCTGACCGGTCTCCTGCAGGATCTGGCGCGAGATCCGGTTCATCTTGTTGATCGTCTCGATCATGTGCACGGGAATCCGGATCGTGCGTGCCTGGTCGGCGATCGAGCGCGTGATCGCCTGCCGGATCCACCACGTCGCGTAGGTCGAGAACTTGTAGCCGCGGCGGTATTCGAACTTGTCGACCGCCTTCATCAGGCCGATGTTGCCTTCCTGGATGAGATCGAGGAACTGCAGGCCGCGGTTCGTGTATTTCTTCGCGATCGAGATCACGAGGCGGAGATTCGCCTCGGTCATCTCGCGCTTCGCCTTGCGCGCCTTGGCCTCGCCGGTCGACATCTGCTTGTTGATCTCCTTCAGGTCCTTCAAGGGGATCATCACGCGCGACTGGAGATTGAGGATCCTCTGTTGCTGCTCGACGATCGCCTGACGGTACTTGGCGAGCTGCTCGCTGTAGGCGTGATGGGCGGTGACCTCGCGATCGATCCAGCGCAGGCTCGTCTCGTTGTCCGGGAACTTGCGGATGAAGTCCGGGCGCGGCATGCCGCCCTTGTTGACGACGAGGTCCTGGATCTTGCGCTCGATCTGGCGGATGCTGTCGACCTCGGTGCGCACCGAATCGCACAGCCGCTCGACCTGGCGCGCGGCGAAGCGGATCTGCATCAGCTCGGACGAGATCTTCTTCTGCAGGTCGAGGTACTTGGGTGCCTTGTGCCCTTCCTTGGTCAGCACCACGAGCATGCGCGCGAACAGCTTGCGGATCGTCGCAAAGCGTTCCAGCGAAGCTACCTTGAGCCGCTCGAGGTTCTCCGCGGCGATCGCACCCGCGTCGCCTTCGTCCTCTTCCTCCTCGAGCTCGTCGTCGGCGTCCTCGAGCGCGTCGAGCTCCTCGTTGAAGTCCATCAGACCGTCGACGAGATCGTCGATCTTGAGCTCGTCCTTCTCGATCCGGCCGGCCAGCTCGAGAATCTGCGCCACCGTCATCGGGCACGCCGAGATGGCCATGATCATGTGCTTCAGGCCTTCCTCGATCCGCTTGGCGATCTCGATCTCGCCCTCTCGGGTGAGAAGCTCGACGGAGCCCATCTCGCGCATGTACATCCGCACTGGGTCGGTCGTGCGGCCGAATTCGGAGTCGAGTGTCGAGACAGCGGCTTCGGCGGCCTCCTCGACGTCCTCGGCCGGCGCGGTTGGAGCGGCATCCGACATCAGCAGCGTTTCGGCGTCCGGGGCCTCGTCGTAGACCTGGATGCCCATGTCGCCGATCATGCTGATGATGCCCTCGATCTGTTCCGCGTCGAGGACGTCGTCGGGCAGATGGTCGTTGATCTCGGCGAAAGTGAGGAAGCCGCGCTCCTTGCCGAGCACGATGAGGCTCTTCAGGCGGCGCTTGCGGGCCTCGACGTCGGCGGGGGTCAGCACCCGCGGGGCGATCTCCGCGTGCCGCCCGTTCTTGCCCTTGCGGCTCGCGTCTTCGGCACGTTTGCCGGCGATCTTCGCGGCGATTTCCCCCGCCGTCGGCTTGTGGCCGGGGGCAAGCGCAGCGGCGGCACCCTTTCCGTTCTTGGCCGGCGCGATCGGCACCGGCGCCGGCTTGCCGGCGATCCCGGGGCCGCCCTTCGCGGCCGTTTTCGACTGCAAGAGCGGGGCCTTGGGTGAACCCTTAAGTTTCGCCTTGCTCGCCGGCTTCGCGACCTTCGCCTTGGGCACGGGCTTCCTGGTCGGCGCCTTCTTCTTTGTCGCCTTCGGCCGGGCCCGCGCGAGCGGCTTCTTCGCCTTCGGCTTCGCCGCAGGGCGCGTCGTCTTTTTCGGCGCCGCCTTTCGGTGAGATGAGCGCCGCGTCGCCTTTGCATTGGCTCTCACCTGCTTCTTCGCCATCGGCTTGCGGGGTTTGGCCTTGGGCTTCGATTTGCGAGCGGGCTTTGCGGGCTTTTTGGCCATGGTCATCCTAGGATTTGGGTGCTGCCAATGCCAATGTCGGGGCGATCGGGAAAACCTCAAATTATATCATTCGGTTATCCGTCACGCCTGCCGCGCGACAGATGACTGACCGAATTCGAGCGCCGCATTGCGACACCCGATTCCGTAGGGCGCCGAGGCCATGCGGCAGCCTTTTTGCCCGAAGTTGCGCTGGCTCCTTTGCGCCACTCATGACCTGCTTTCGGGCGTTATCGGGAGCGCGCTCCCGGCCGGCCCGCGGCGCACTATTTCGAGCTGGCGCAGCCGCTCGGTCTCCTCCGGCGTCGCGAGTGCCGCCGTGCCTGCCTCGGCGGCATCGGCGATCGGCCTGCCCGCGCGCTGCGCCTGTTGCCAATAACGGCCAACGCCCGCCTTCAGGTGTTCCGCCGCCTGGTCGGCGGTGATTCCATGGTCTTCGGCTGTCGCAAGCGCCTGGGCGAGGATCCGCTCGTGAGCGCTGCCGGCGAAGTGCTGGATGACACCGGCCGTGGTAAGCGGGTGCTCACCCTCGGCGCAGAACTGGGCCAACGACGCCAGCGCAGCACCTTCCGCGGTGCCATCGCCGGTTTGGGGCAGCGCGACCGTCCTTCCCAACTCCGGTTGGAGCAGCAGTCCCTGGATCAGTTCGCGGACCAGGGACGGTGCCTGCCGGGGTCCACGTCCGCCCCGGGCCGCCGTTGGTTGCCGGGGCTGCTCCCCGGACCGGGGCCGCGCATCGTACGACCCTGGCTGCCGCAGCAGCGCACGTAACTCGGCTTCAGGCAGCCCGGTAAGATCCGCGAGCCTGCGCCGCACCAGCGCCGAGAGAACAGGTGCGGTGATTTGAGCCAGATGAGGGCGTGCAGCGGTAATCAGCGCGGCACGCCCTTCGGCGGAGGTCGGCGGATGGTGCGCCGCAAGCTCCGATAGCAGGAACTCGGACAGCGGCGTTGCACGGCCGATTTCGGCTTCGAACGCCGCCTTGCCGCGTTTGCGAACGAAATCGTCGGGATCCTCGTCGTCGGGCAGGAACATGAACACGGCGTTCTTGCCGTCGGCAAGGACCGGGAGCGTGTTCTCCAGCGCGCGCCACGCTGCCTTGCGGCCCGCGGTGTCTCCATCGAAGCAGAACACTACCGTATCGGTCAGCCGAAACAGCTTCTGCGCGTGCGCCGGCGTCGTCGCCGTGCCGAGGGTCGCAACCGCGTAGTCGACACCATGCTGCGAGAGCGCCACGACGTCCATGTAGCCCTCGACGACGATGACCTTGCCGGCGTCTCGGATCGCGTTGCGGGCGACGAAGAGACCATAGAGCTCGCGGCCTTTCGAGAACACCGGCGTCTCCGGCGAGTTGAGGTACTTGGGTTCCTCCTCGCCCAGCACGCGCCCGCCGAATCCGATCACCTGCCCGCGGCTGTCGTGGATCGGGAACATGATCCGGTCGCGGAACCGGTCGTACCGCTTGCCGCCGTCGCCAGCCGCCACGAGGCCGGCGGTCTCCAGTTCCGGGTCGTCGTAATTGCCGAATGCAGCGGCGAGCGGCTGCCAGGCATCGGGTGCGTAGCCGATGCCAAATCGAGCCGCGACCGCGCCGGTGAGGCCGCGGCCTTTCAGATATTCGATGGCGTGCGGTGCATCCTTCAACTGCGCGCGGTAGAACCTTGCTGCCGTCAGCAGCAGCGAGGCCAAGTCCTGCGCCTGCTCGCGGCGCTCGGCTTGCGCCTGGTCGCGCCTCGACGCGCGGAACCTCGAGCCCGGCATCGCGGGCAAGCTCTTCGACGGCATCCGGAAAGGCCTTGCCACCGTACTCCATCAGGAAGCCGATCGCCGTCCCATGCGCACCGCAGCCGAAGCAGTGATAGAACTGCTTACCCTGGCTTACCGTGAATGACGGCGTCTTTTCGCTGTGAAAAGGGCAACAGGCAACGAAATTTGCGCCGGCCTTCTTGAGGGGGACGTAGCGATCGATGACATCGACGATATCGATCCGGGACAGCAGCGTCTGAATGAAATCGTTTGGAATCATCGACTTAACGCTGGAGCCACCGGAGAAGGACGTCGCGGCCGGCCCGCGACGCGGACCGGCCGGACGTTTCACACGGCAGGGAACCCACCAATTATAGGCAACCGCGGCGCGAGCGAAAGGGCCGCAGCGGTCGGGCCGGCAAAAAGGAGGGTCGATTGGCGCGGCTCTAGCCGGCCAGCCGGGCCTTCACCCTGGCCGATACCGTGCCCAAGTCGGCCCGACCGGCAAGCTTGGGCTTGAGGATCGCCATGACCTTGCCCATCGCCGCTATTCCGGTGGCACCGGTTTCCGCAATTGCGGCGGCGATTTCCGCTTCGATGTCGGCGTCCGCAAGTTGCGCGGGCATGTAGGCAGCCAGCACTGCGACCTCGGCGCGCTCGATCGCCGCGAGGTCCTCGCGATGGCCGGCGACAAACTGCGTAATCGAATCCTTGCGCTGCTTGATCATCTTGTCGATCACCGACAGCACGTCGGCGTCGGTCAGCTCGATGCGCTCGTCGACCTCGCGCTGCTTGATCGCCGCGAGGAGCATCCGGACCGTGGACAGGCGCGCGGCATCGTGCGCCCGCATTGCGGTCTTCATGTCCTCGGTGATGCGGGCCTTGAGCGTCATCGTGGTCCCTCGCGTGCGGATTTGCGGCGAAGAAAAAATGCGAAAGGGGCGAATCACTTCGCCCCTCGATGCGGAAATCCGGTGCCGGTCAGTACAGCTTCGGCGGCAGCTGCTGGCTGCGCAGGCGCTTGTAATGGCGCTTGACCGCGGCGGCCAGCTTGCGCTTGCGCTCGGCGGTCGGCTTTTCGTAGAACTCGCGGGCGCGCAGTTCGGTGAGGAGGCCGGTCTTTTCGATGGTGCGCTTGAAGCGGCGAAGCGCCACCTCGAACGGCTCGTTGTCGCGGACGCGAACACTGGGCATGAAGCGGTTTCCTCGGGCTACGGTGGTTTGCAACAGCCGATAAGTATAGCCCGGCGAGCGAGGACCCGCAAGTCCACTATAATCGATGCCTCGCCGTCGATCGGATGCCGGCATGCCGCGACGCCACTCGCATTGCGCTGCGGTGAACGAACCGGCGCAGGCCCGCCTGTCCCCTTTTCCCATGCGCGTCCTCGGCATCGAAACGTCCTGCGACGAAACCGGCCTCGCCGTCTACGACACGGCGCGCGGCCTGCTCGCGCACGCGCTGCATTCGCAGGTCGCGCTGCACGAAGCCTATGGCGGGGTGGTGCCGGAGCTCGCCTCGCGCGACCACGTGCGGCGCGTCGTGCCGCTCGCGCAGCGCGTGCTGGCCGAGGCCGGCTCTACATTGCACGATCTCGACGGCATCGCCTACACGCAAGGGCCGGGACTCGCGGGGGCGCTCTTGGTTGGTGCCGGCATTGCCAATGCGCTTGGCTTCGCCTTGGGGAAGCCCGCCATAGGCGTCCATCATCTCGAGGGTCACCTGTTGTCGCCGCTCCTCGCCGAACCGAAGCCGGCGTTCCCATTCGTCGCGCTGCTCGTTTCGGGCGGGCACAGCCAGTTGTTCGATGTCGAGGGCGTAGGCCGCTATGAACTGCTCGGCGACACGCTCGACGACGCAGCCGGCGAGGCGTTCGACAAGACGGCGAAATTGCTGGGCTTGGCATATCCCGGTGGGCCTGCGCTCGCGCGACTGGCGGAAACGGGGCGCGACGGTGCAGTTTCACTGCCACGACCGATGCTCGAGAGCGGCGACCTCGACATGAGTTTCAGCGGCCTCAAGACGGCCGTTCTGACGCTCGCCCGGCGAATCGCGATCGAGGAGGTGCTCGACGACGCCGCGCGCGCCGACATCGCGCGCGAGTTCCAGCATGCGGTGGTTGACGTGCTGGTCGCCAAGGCGCTCGCGGCATTGGGCGCGACCGGACGTGTGCGCCTCGTCGTGGCGGGCGGGGTTGGGGCCAATCGCGAGCTTCGTTCTCGCCTGACCGACGTCATCACGAAGCGCGGCGGCACCGTCTTCTTCCCCGATGTCCAATTCTGCACGGACAACGGCGCAATGATCGCGTTGGTCGGGGCGCTGCGGCTCGCCGGAGCGCGGGTCGGCGATTACGAATTCGCCGTCAATCCGCGCTGGGACCTGGCCTCGTTGCGGGCAGCCTAGGAGCCTGTCGGACTTACTTTCGCGCATGCGTTGCGGGTCAAAAAGCGATGGATGCAAGGCGAGAGGCGCAGCGAATATCGGGAATATTCGCCAACCGAGCAACGCAGCAGACACGCTTTTTGACCCGCAACCCGGAGGGACGGGGCGCTTTGGCGGCATTTCTTCGTTGTTCGCCCTTGCCATAGTCCCGCTATGGCTTCAGGCTCACGCCTCGAACTGCCGCCAAATCGCCTCCCCGTCGCATACGTGAAAGTAAGTCCGACAGGCTCCTAGTGCGTCAGCGCCCGATTGGCGTTTCGCTGCCCGACAGCAGCTGCCGGATGTTGCTCCGATGCCGCCAGAACAGAAGCGCCGATATGGGCAGCCACACCCACGCGGTCAACGTGCTGCCGAACACGTAGAACGCGCCAATCGGCGCGAGCGCCGCGGCGGTCAGCGCTGCGAGCGAGCTGATCTTGAAGCCGTAGGCCATCACCAACCAGATGATAGCCAAGGCGAGACCGAGCGGCCACGACAGCGCGATCAGTATTCCGGCAGCGGTGGCGACACCCTTGCCGCCGGCGAAGCCGTGAAACAGCGGGAACAGATGTCCGACGAAAGCCGCGAGCGCGACCGCCGGCACGGTCCAGTCGGCGACCGCGAACGACGGCCCGAGCTGCTGGGCGAGGAACACCGCGAGCCAACCCTTGGCCCCGTCGCCCAACAGCGTCAGCGCGGCAGCCGCTTTGTTGCCGGTCCGCAGTACGTTGGTCGCGCCCGGATTGCCCGACCCGTAGCTGTGCGGGTCGGGCAGCGCGAACAGTTTGCTCATGACGACGGCAAACGACACTGATCCGATCAGATACGCGGCAACGGCGAAAGCGAGCGACGCGAACATCGGCGGATCGAGTTCGGAAGTGGTCGGTTAGAATGCGCGCGACGATTCTACGTATGAATACAATCTTTATCCACGACCTCCGCGTTGCGACGCGCATCGGCGTCTGGGACTGGGAGCAGAAGCTACCGCAGACAGTGCGGCTCGACGTCGAGCTCGGGCTGCCGTCGGACAAGGTGTTTCACTCCGGCGAGTTCGCCGACGCACTCGATTATTCCGCGTTGGTGACGCGTATCACGGCGTTCGCCGCCGACCATCCGCACAAGCTGCTGGAGCGTTTCGCGCAGGCCATTGCCGACATCGTGATCGGCGAATTCGGCGCGCCATGGGTCAAGGTGCGCGTCGCGAAGCTCGCGCCGATGCGGGGTGTCAAGGAGCTGGGCGTGGCGATCGAGCGCAAGCGGGCGGACTGAACTTCGCTTGCACCTTGCTTCCGCATTGCGGTTGGGCACGTGGACGAACGCAGGGGTCTCGTCGATGCATGTCATGCAATGATTCATGAACGCAACGGCGCTGGTTCGGGTGCGCCCCTCGGTTACAATAAACGGTTCGATCGCGGCCGTGGTCGCCGCTGGACGAACGCGGACGATGCGCCGGGGTCAATCACGCCGGCGTGCGTCGCTGGCGCAGCGCTGATTTCGAAGAAGGAGCACTCGTGAAAATCCTGGTACTTCGCCTGTTGCGCGGGTTGGTCGTCGCAAGCGTGTTCGCGTTGCCTGCCGCGGCGGTCGCGCAGAGCAGCGACAAGCCGTTCACCAACGAGCAGCTCGACCAGATGACGGCGCAGGTCGCGCTCTATCCGGACTCGCTGCTGGCGCAATTGTTCATGGCCACGACCTACCCCGACGATTTCGCCGCGGCCGCCAACTGGTCGAAGGCGCACCCCGACGCGAAAGGGGACGACGCGGTCAAGATGGTCGAGAACGAACCGTGGGATCCATCAGTCGCGTCGATGGTCGCGTTCCCGGAGGTGGTCATCACGCTGGGCGAGAAGCCGGACTGGGTGAAGAACATGGGCGATGCGTTCCTGGCGCAGCCGGAGGACGTGATGAACTCCGTGCAGCGCCTGCGCGCGCAGGCACAAAAGGCCGGGAACCTGAAGTCGAACGAGCAGGTAAAGGTCTCCACCCAGGCGGCCGAGGCGGCGCCCGCAGCGGCAACGACGACCGTCGTGCAGCAGGCGGCCCCGCCACCGCAGGTGATCGTGATCGAGCCGGCGCAACCGTCGGTCGTCTACGTGCCGGCGTACAACCCCGCGGTCGTCTACGGGCCGTGGCCGTATCCGGCGTATCCGCCGTACTACTATCCGCCGCCACCCGGCTACTGGTTCTCGCGGACGATCGCCACGGGCATCGCCTGGGGCGTGGGCATCGGCGTCAGCAATGCACTGTGGGGCGGTTGCAACTGGGGCCGGGGCGACGTCAACATCAACGTCAACCGCTACAACAACATCAACGCCAACAGGCGCCTCGACGTCAACAGCCGCCAGACCAGCTGGAATCACAATCCCGAGCGTCGCGGCAACACGCCATACCGGGGCGGCAATACGACGCGGCAGAATCTGGACAAGAAATACCAGGCGGGCAATCGCGAGCAATTCCGCGGCAAGGACGCGAGCCGCGACGCCAGCCGTGAGCGTGCCAATCAGGCAATGCAGAGCCGGGGCGTGGACGCCGGCAGCGGATCCGCGCGGGAGCGCGCGCAAAGCGCCAATCGCGATATGGGTCAGCAGAGAGCACAGAATGTCGACCGCGGAGCTGCGCAGCAAAGGGCGCAGAACGTCGATCGCAGTGCGGCTCGTCAGAGCGCGCAAGCGTCAAGCCACGACAACGCCCTGAGAGGTGCGAACAGCTCGCAGGCCCGCGCGCAGGCCGACCGCGGCGCAGCGAGCCGACAGGCCGCGCAGCGCTCCGGTGGCGGTGGCGGGGGCGGCGGCGCTCGCGCGGCGGGCGGCGGAGGCGGTCGTCCAAGTGGTGGCGGCGGCGGGGGCGGTGGCGGCCGTGGCGGCGGCGGCGGCGGGCGGGGTCGTTGAGACGGAGCGGATGAACATGACAAACATCAAGCACATTCTGAGCATCGCCGTCGTGGCCGGATCGCTGGCATTGACGCCGCTCGCTCTCGCGCAGAACGCGTATCCCACGCCCGAGGCCGCTGCCGAAGCACTGGTCGACGGCATCGCGCGCCACGACGGCGATGCGATCAAGGCAGTCATTGGAGCGGACTACCGCAAATACATCCCCACAGCCAGCGTGGACCCGGAGGACATCACGAACTTTCTCGAAGCGTGGGCGCGCGCGCACGCGATCGTGCGGGCGGGCGATGACAAGGCGTTCCTCGGCGCCGGGAACCGCGGCTGGACGCTGCCGATTCCCATCGTGAAGACTTCCGCGGGATGGCGGTTCGACACCAAGGGCGCGCCTGAGGAAATGCGCGTCCGCCGCATCGGCCGCAACGAACTCGCCGCCATTCAGGTGGCGCTCGCCTACACGGACGCGCAGGACGAGTATCGCGCACGCGACTGGAACGGCGACGGGATCCGGGAGTATGCCCGGCGCAGTTTGTCGTCGCCAGGCAAGCACGACGGCCTCTACTGGGCCTCGCTTCCCGGAGAGCCGGAGAGCCCGCTCGGCGCCGAGTTCGTGGATGCGAAACCCGGCCAGCCGTACCACGGATATGTCTACAAGATCCTCACTGCGCAGGGGAAGGATGCGCCCGGCGGCGCCAAGAGCTACATCAAGAACGGCCGGATGACCGAGGGCTATGCACTGGTGGCGTGGCCGGCGCGGTATGACGACACCGGCGTGATGACGTTCATCGTCAATCAGGACGGGATCGTGTACCAGAAGAACCTCGGCCCGAACACGGATGCGGCGGCGCGCGCGATCAACGCCTACAACCCCGACGCGAGCTGGCAGAAAGTGGCGCCGGGCAAGTGACCTCGAGGAAGGGGAAACGAAGCCTTCGCCTCGTGCTGGGAAGATGTCCTGAAGGGCGGGTGCCGCCCACCTGATATCCGGAAAGGCGGTCGTCACCCACGCGGGTGATGCTGCGCGTGCAGCTGTTTCAACCGCTCGCGTGCGACGTGCGTGTAGATCGTCGTCGTGGTGATGTCGGCATGGCCGAGGAGAAGCTGGACGACGCGCAGATCGGCCCCGTGGTTGAGGAGGTGGGTTGCGAACGCGTGCCGCAGCACGTGCGGCGAAAGGCTCGCGGCGGGGATGCCCGCCCGCACGGCGTAGCGCTTGAGCAGCGCCCAGAACGCCTGCCGCGTCAGCGGGCCGCGGCGGGCGGTAACGAACATCGCATCGCTCCTGCCGCCGCTCGCCAGCTCCGCGCGCGCCTTGGCGAGATACCGCTTGAGCCACGTGATCGCTTCCTCGCCCAGCGGCACGAGGCGCTCCTTGCTGCCCTTGCCCAGCACGCGTACGACACCCATGTCGAGTGACACCTGCGCGAGCGTGAGCCCGACGAGCTCGGAGACCCGCAGGCCGGTGGCGTAGAGCGTTTCCAGCATCGCGCGGTCGCGCAGGCCAAGTGCGGTGTCGGTGGCCGGGACCGCGAGCAGCGCCTCTACCTGCGCTTCGGTAAGGTTTTTCGGCAGCCGGCGCGGCAGCTTCGGCGCTCGGACGCGCGCGGTGGGATCCGCGTGCATCGTGGCCTGCTGCATCTGCAGCGCGTAGAACCGGCGCAGCGAAGAAAGCCGGCGTGCGACCGATGTCGTTTTGGCCTTGGCGCGGTACTGGTCGGCGAGGAACGCCTCGACATCGGCGCGGTGCGCGGTGAGGAGCGCCCCACCGCGCGCTTCGAGCCACGCGGCCCACTGCGTGAGATCGCGGCGATAGCTTTCGAGCGAAGCGGGTGCCAGCCCATCCTGCAGCCACACCTGGTCGCAAAAGGCGTCGATCAACGCGGTCGCATCGGCCATCGCGCGTTTGTCTCCGTCAGGCCCCGAAGCGGTAGCCTTCGTGCTGCAATAGCCAGCGCTTGATCGCGAGCGGGTCGCCATCGGTGGCGCCCATGAAGCCCCCGAGGGAGCCGTGGCTGCCGACGACACGATGGCATGGGACGACGACCGCAATCGAGTTGGCGCCGCACGCGCCGCCGATGGCACGTGGCGCCGTATGCAGCCGTCGCGCGATTTCGCCGTACGTGCGCGATTCGCCGACCGGGATTTGCTCGAGCGCCTGCCGGACGCGCTGACGGAATGCGGTGCCTTCCGGTGCCAACGGCAGCGTGAAGCGGAAATGCGGATCGGCCAGGTAGCGTTCGATCTGCCGCAGGGCGCGTTCCGCGATCGCATCGGCCGGCTCGACCGCGCGCTCGGTCCGCGGCAGGAACGCGATGCCGGTCACCGCGCGGCCGTTGGTTCGGATGCCGAGCACGGCGAACGGCGTGCGCAACTTGGCCGAAAAAACACTGGGGTTCGTCATTGCTGCACGCCCATCACCACGTCCGGAAGCCACGTGACGATCCGCGGAAACGCCGTGATCATCGCGATGCACAGCACGAGCAGGCAGAAGAATGGAATGGAACACCGCGCGATGTAGTTGCTGTCATGGCCCGTCATGTTCTGCAGCACGAACAGGTTGAATCCAACCGGCGGTGTCACTTCCGCGATTTCGACGAGGAGCACGATGAAAATGCCGAACCAGATAAGGTCGAATCCCGCTTTCTGGATCATCGGCAAGACGACCGCCGATGTCAGCACGATCATCGAAATGCCATCGAGCGCCGTTCCGAGGACGATGTAGATGCCGCACAGGATGGTGATGAGCGCGTAGGGAGAAAGCTGCAGCGATCCGACCCATTCGGCCAATGCCCGCGGTATGCCGGTGTAGCCCATGGTCATCGACAGGAATTTCGCGCCTGCGAGGATGAACATGATCATGCATGACACGCGCGTTGCGCCCATCAGACTGTCAATGAACGAGCGTCGGTCGAGCGAGCCTCCCCACCAGGCAAGCGCGAGCGAACCCAATACGCCGTAAGCGGCGCATTCGGTAGCCGTAGCCCATCCCAGCACCAGGACGATTACGATGAAGATGATGAGCAGTGCGCATGGAATGAGCTGACCCGAGCGCCGCAGCTTTTCGATGAAGGTCGTCGGAGGCTCTGGCGGCGGCGTACGCGCCGGATGCCGCCATGCCCACCATGCGATGTAGCCGGAGAAGAGCGCCATCAACAGGAAACCGGGCAGGAATCCGGCAAGGAAGATCCGGATGATCGAGGCTTCGGCAGCGACTGCGTAAACGACCATGGTAATCGACGGCGGGATCAGGATGCCCAGCGTGCCCGCGGTGGCAAGCGAGCCGAGCGCGACCCTTTCGTCGTACCCGCGCCTCAGCAGTTCAGGCAGCGCGACCTTGGAAATCGTGGCGCAGGTCGCGGCCGACGAGCCGGAGACCGAGCCGAAGATGCCGCAACCCAGTATTGTCGTGTGCATCAGGCGGCCGGGAATCCGATTGAGCCAGGGCGCGAGCCCGCTGAACATTTCCTCGGAAAGCTTTGTGCGGAACAGGATCTCGCCCATCCAGATGAACAGCGGCAACGCAGCGAGTTCCCACGAAGCATTGGCGTTCCAGAACGCGGAGAAGAGATTCCTGGCGGTCACCGCGGGGCTTAGGGTGGTGAACACGGCCATGCCGACGCCGCCGACGATCGCTAGCGTCATGCCGATCCACACGCCGAGCGCCAGCAGGACGAACATCGCGGCGAGCAGTACCGCTCCGATCGCCAGGAGGGTCACGGTCCCCCCACGCTTGCGGCTATCGCCGCTGCGCTGCCCCGGGAGGACGCCCCGGCGGCGCTCATATATCTTCGCTGAAATCGCCGCGTGCGTGCCGTTCTTCCGCCGCCACGAGGTACGAGGGGCGGCGGCCGCGCAAAGCGCAAATCAGCTCCTCGACGATCGCGGCAAGCAGGAGCACGGTTCCCAGAACGAAGCTCGCCTGCGGAATCCACAGCGGAATTGGAATGAGACCGTTGGCCATGTCTCCGAAATCCCAGCTTTCGTAGACGAAAAGGGCGGCGGCCCAGGTGAGAAACGCAACGAACACCGTTCCGATCAAGAGCGCGACGATCTCGAACTGGCGAGCGCGGCGCTCGCTGAGCCGCTCGAGCAGAAGCGCGACGCGGACGAAGTCGCCACGCCTGAACGTGTGCGCCATCGCGAGGAAGCCCGCTGCAGCGCAGAACCATGCGACGAGGTCGTCGGTGCCGCCGGTACGCATGCCAAACTCACGCATCACGGATGCACCGACCATGATGGCGAAAATCGCGAAGACGAATCCCGCCGCCAGATACGCCGCACCTCTGTACAGTTGGTCAAGCAGGCGGCGCGGATTCATTGCCAATATTCGCCGCGATTTACATGCCGCGGAAACTGTCGATCACCTTGCGGCCGTCGCTGCCGGATTTGCGCAGCCATTCGGCCAGCATGTAGTTGCCGACCTTGCGCAGGTCGGCGGTCAGCTGCTCGGAGGGCACGATGATGACCATCCCCTTGCCCTTCAGCTGCTCGACGTACCAGCCGTTCTTCTCCTCGGACAGACTCCAGCCGCGTGTCTCCGCCTCGGCGGCGGACTTCAGCACCGCGGCCTGCGTGGATTTGTCGAGGGCGTCGAACGCCTTCTGGTTGACGATGATCGCGTTCTTCGGCAGCCACGCCTGCGTGTCGTAGAAGTTCTTGATGTGCTCGTAGGTTTTCGAGTCGTAGCCGGTCGCACCTGACGACATGTACGAGTCGATGACGCCCGTGGCGAGCGCCTGCGACACCTCCGCGGCCTGGACCGTGACCGGTTGGGCGCCGACCAATTCAGCGATCTTGGCGGTTGCCGGGCTGTACGCGCGCCACTTGAGGCCCTTCATGTCGCCGACGCTCCCCAGCGCGCGTTTCGTGAAGATCCCCTGTGGCGGCCACGGGACCGTGTACAGCAGCTTCAATCCCTGCTTCGCAAGCTTGTCCTCGAGCGCCTTCCGCGACGCCTTGTACAGCTTGAACGACGCGCCGTACGACGTCGCGAGGAACGGGATGCCGTCGAGCCCATAGAGAGGGTCCTCGTTCTCGTAGTTGACGAGCAGGATCTCGCCGGCCTGGGCCTGGCCGCCCTGGACCGCACGCTTGATCTCAGGGGCCTTGAACAGCGATGCGTTCGAGTGCACGGTGATGTGGAGCTTGCCGGCGCTCGCCTTATCGATGTCGTTCGCAAACTGCTGGATGTTCTCCGTGTGGAAGTTGGTGGGCGGGTAGGCGGTCGGCAGGTCCCATTTCGTTTGCGCTGCGGCGAACGGCGACGCGCAAAGGGCGATGGCGACCGCGAGCGACGCAGTGAGGGCGGGCTGGCGTGTCATCAGGGGCTCCTGGAAGGGCGGCGAGAGGATCGCGCGGCGTTATGATAGCGCCGCGTTCCGGTTTCGGGACGCCTTTCTGTCTACCGTCATCTCGCCTGCGATGTGGCAATTCTGGATCGACCGCGGCGGCACCTTCACCGACATCGTTGCGCGCCGTCCCGACGGATCGCTTGTCACCCGCAAGCTCCTGTCGGAGAACCCGGAGCGCTATCGCGACGCGGCAGTGCACGGGATGCGCGAGTTGCTCGGGCTCGCACCGCGTACGCAAATCCCCGCCGGTGCGATCGACGCGGTGAAAATGGGCACGACGGTCGCCACCAACGCGCTGCTCGAACGCAAGGGCGAGCGCACGGTGCTCGTAATCACCAAGGGATTCGCCGACGCGCTACGGATCGCCTACCAGAACCGCCCGAAGTTGTTCGTGCGCAGGATCGAGCTCCCGTCGCTGCTCTATGAACGCGTAATCGAAGCGGACGAACGGATGGGGGCGCACGGCGAGTTGGTGCGTCCGCTCGACCTTGCCGCCGCGCGCCGTGATCTCGAAGTGGCGCGCGCGGCAGGCATCGAGGCGGTCGCAATCGTGTTGCTGCATGGTTACCGCTTTCCGCAGCATGAACGCGCGCTCGCCGCGCTGGCGCGCGAGCTTCGCTTTGGCCAGGTCTCGGTGAGCCACGAAGTGTCGCCGCTGATGAAGCTCGTCTCGCGCGGCGATACGACGGTCGTCGACGCGTACCTGTCGCCGATCCTGCGCCGGTACGTGGAACGGGTCGAGCATGACCTCACCGACCGGCGGTTGGAAGCAGAGGCGCGACCTCTGCCGCGGATCCAGTTCATGCAATCGAACGGAGGCCTAACCGACGCCCATCGCTTTCAGGGCAAGGACGCTATCCTGTCCGGACCGGCCGGCGGCGTCGTCGGCGCGGTCGAAGTGTCAAAACTCGCGGGATTCGACGCGATCATCGGCTTCGACATGGGCGGGACCTCGACCGACGTCACGCACTATGCCGGCGAGTACGAGCGGGCGTTCGGTACCGAAGTCGCCGGGGTGCGGCTATCGGCTCCGATGATGCGAATCCACACGGTCGCCGCGGGCGGCGGCTCGATCTGCGTGTTCGACGGCTCGCGTTTCCGGGTCGGGCCGCATTCGGCCGGGGCCAATCCGGGGCCGACGTGCTATCGCCGCGGCGGGCCGCTGACGGTCACCGACTGCAATGTCATGGTCGGCAAGCTCGATCCGGCGCTGTTTCCGCACGTGTTCGGGCCCGTGGGCGACTTGCCGCTCGACGCCGATGTCGTGCACGATAAGTTCGTGGCGCTTGCCGCCGAGGTTGCGGCGAAGACGGGCCATGCGCGCACCGCGGAGGAAATCGCCGACGGCTTCCTCAAAATCGCGGTCGAGAACATGGCCAACGCGATCAAGCACATTTCGGTCGAGCGCGGCTACGATGTCACCGAATACACGCTCACCTGCTTCGGCGGCGCCGGCGGTCAGCACGCGTGCCTCGTTGCCGACGCGCTCGGCATGACCCGCGTACTGCTGCATCCGTTCGCCGGCGTGCTGTCGGCGTACGGGATGGGGCTCGCCGACGTGCGGGCGCTGAAGCAGCAGGCGGTCGAAGCGCGGTTGACCGATGCGGCGCTCGGCGACGTCGGTCTTACACTCTCGGCGCTCGAGGCTTCGGCGCGCGGCGAGGTCGCGGCACAGGGAGTCCCGGCCGGACGCATAGCGACCCGGCACACGCTGCACCTCAAATACGAAGGCACCGATACGGCGCTGGAAACCACGGTCGCGCCCATCGCCGAAATCGTCGCCGAATTCGAGCGCAGGTACCGGCAACAGTACGGCTTCCTGATGCCGGACAGGCCGCTCGTCATCGAGGCGGTCGCAGTGGAGGCCGTCGGCAACACGCACGCGGCAGCCGAAGCGCGGCCGTCGTTCGCTCCGCGTTCGGGCGCGCTCGCGCCGATCAAGGTCAACTGCGTCTACACGGGCGGCGCATTCCACGATGCCGCCGTCTTCGATCGCAACGATCTGCGGCCCGGCGACGCGATTGCCGGCCCGGCGGTCATCCGCGAGGACAACGCCACGACCGTCGTCGAGCCCGGCTGGCGCGCCGCGTTCACCGTCCGTGGCGACCTGCTGCTCGAGCGCGCCGAAGCCGCTGTGCGAAAGCACGCGATCGGAACAACCGCCGATCCGGTGCTGCTCGAAGTGTTCAACAACTTGTTCATGGCGATCGCCGAGCAGATGGGCGTGACGCTCGCCAACACCGCGTACTCGGTCAACATCAAGGAGCGGCTCGATTTTTCGTGCGCGCTGTTCGACGCCGAAGGGAACCTGATCGCCAACGCGCCGCACATGCCGGTGCACCTGGGCTCGATGGGCGAGAGCGTGCGCACGATCATCGACCGGCGCGCCGGCACGATGAAGGAAGGCGACGTGTTCGTGCTGAACGCGCCGTACAACGGCGGCACGCACTTGCCCGACGTGACGGTAATTTCCCCGGTGTTCCTGCGATCGAGCGACGCAGCCGAGCCGGAGCCGGGGATGACCGGTGACAAAGCGAGTGCTGCGGATCTGGGACGGCCCGAGTTCTACGTGGCCTCGAGAGGCCACCATGCCGACATCGGTGGGATCACGCCGGGCTCGATGCCGCCCGCGTCGACGCATGTCGACGAGGAGGGCGTGCTGCTCGACAACGTCCAGCTGGTCGACGAGGGCCGCTTCCTCGAAGCCGAGATGCGAGCGATTCTCTCGGGCGGGCGCTACCCGGCACGCAACGTCGATCAGAACCTCGCCGACCTGCGCGCGCAGGTCGCGGCGTGCGCGAAGGGAGCACTGGAGCTCTCGAAGATGGTCGCTCACTTCGGGCTTCCGGTCGTCCGCGCCTACATGCAGCATGTGCAGGACAACGCGGAGGAAGCGGTGCGCCGAGTGCTCGACGTGCTGACCGATGGCCACTTCGAGTACGAGATGGACAGCGGCGCGCGAATCGCGGTGACGATTCACATCGACAAGGCGAAGCGCGAAGCGACGATCGACTTCAGCGGGACGAGCCCGCAGCAACCGACGAACTTCAACGCGCCCTCGGCGGTGTGCAAGGCCGCCGTGCTGTACGTGTTCCGCACGCTGGTCGACGATGAGATCCCGATGAACGCCGGGTGTCTCAAGCCGCTGCGGATCGTCATCCCGGAAGGCTCGATGCTGGCGCCGCGCTACCCGGCGGCCGTGGTCGCCGGCAACGTCGAGACGTCGCAAGTGGTCACCGACGCGCTGTACGGCGCGCTCGGCGTGCTCGCTGCGTCGCAGGGCACGATGAACAACTTCACGTTCGGCAACGACAGGTATCAGTACTACGAAACGATCTCGGGCGGGGCGGGCGCCGGCCCCGACTTCGACGGTGCGAGTGTCGTGCAGACACACATGACCAATTCGCGCCTGACCGATCCCGAGGTGCTCGAATGGCGCTTCCCGGTGCGCCTCGAGTCTTATGCGATACGGCGCGGCAGCGGTGGCGCCGGCCGGCATCGCGGCGGCGAAGGCTCGCTGCGCCGCATCCGGTTCCTCGCGCCGATGACCGCCGTGATGCTCGCCAACCACCGACGCGTCGCTCCCTTCGGAATGGCGGGTGGCATGCCGGGCGCGGTCGGGCGCAACTGGGTCGAGCGCGTCAGTGGATCGCTCGAGGAGTTCGGCGCCACGTGCGCGGTCGAAATGGGCGCGGGCGACGTATTCGTCATCGAGACGCCGGGCGGCGGTGGATTCGGACCGCCACCCTAGCCATGCCTCCGGTTCGCGCGCAAGAGGAGGCAGGGGCATAATCGGCGCCCATTCCTTCACGGAGTTCCCCATGGCCGGCCTCTACGATTTCACCGTCAACGACATCCACGGCAATAAGGTGAAGCTCGACACGTACAAGGGCAAGGTGTTGCTGGTCGTCAACACGGCGAGCAAATGCGGGTTCACGCCGCAATACAAGGGGCTGGAGACGCTCTATCAGAAGCTCCAAGGCAAAGGACTCGAGATCCTCGGTTTTCCCTGCAATCAGTTCGGCGCACAGGAGCCCGGCAGCGAAAAGGAGATCGAGACCTTCTGCGATTTGAATTACGGCGTCACGTTCCCGCTGTTCGCGAAGATCGACGTCAACGGCGACGCTGCGGCACCGGTGTACAAGTACCTGAAGAAGGCGAAGCCCGGACTGCTCGGTTCGGAGGCGATCAAGTGGAACTTCACCAAGTTCCTCGTCGATCGCGACGGAAAGGTCGTCGAGCGTTACGCCCCGAATGCCGAGCCCGAGAGCCTCGCCGGCGACATCGCGAAGTTGCTGTAGAAGTTCGGCCACGATGCGCGGTCTCGGCAGGGTTGGCGCCGCGGCGGTGCTTGCGATCACGGCGGCGGGCGCATTCGCGCAGGCCGACCCGAGCAAGGTGCTGCGCGTCGTGTTCCCCGCCGCCGAGACCGGGTTCGATCCGCAGGCGTCGTCGGACGTGTATTCGAACCACGTGATCCGGGCGATTTTCGACGCGCCATACCGGTATGACCATCTTGCGCGTCCGTACAGGATCGTCCCCAACACCGCGGTGGCGCTGCCGGAGATATCGGCCGATGGCCTTGCCTGGACGATCCGGATCAAGCCTGGCATCACCTTCGCGGACGACGCGGCGTTCAAGCGGCAGAAGCGCGAACTGACGGCGGCCGACTACGTATACTCGTGGAAGCGCGTCATCGATCCGAAGGTCCGCTCGCCGAACCTGCAGGCTTTCGACGGGCTCTTCGTGGGCGCCGACGCCGCCGTCGCGAAAGCAAAGGAGACGGGCCGCTTCGACTACGATGCGCCACTCGAGGGCCTGCAGGCGGTCGATCGCCACACGATCGGAATCAGGCTCACGCGTCCGGCGTACGACCTCCTGGCGGATCTCACGACTACCCCGGCAATGGCGGTCGCGCGCGAAGTGATCGACGCCTACGGCGATCCGAGCACGTGGGCGATGGCCAACCCGGTCGGCACGGGTCCCTATCGGCTTGCTGAATGGCGGCGCGGACAGAAGATCGTGCTGGAAGCGAATCCGGGGTACCGCGAGGTGCATTATCCGGACAGCAGCGATCCCGCCGATCGCGCCGTCGTCACGCACTTCAAGGGCAAGCGACTCCCGCTGATCGGCCGCATCGAAATCTTCGTCATCGAGGAAAGCAATCCGCGGCTGCTCACCTTCGAGAAGGGTGGTCTCGATTACCTGACGGTCCCGGCCGATCTCGTCGACAACGTCTTGGGCCCGGACCATCGCCTGAAGCCGCGGTTCGCCAACGCTGGCGTCACGCTGGCGCGCGGCATCCAGCCGGCAATCACCTACCTGTATTTCAACATGGAGGATCCGGTCGTCGGCGGCTACACCAAGGACAAGGTGGCATTGCGTCGGGCGATCGGCATGGCGTACAACAGCGACGAGGAAATTCGCGTCCTCTGGCAGGGACAGGCGGTGCCGGCCACACAGCCGATCCCGCCGGGGGTGACCGGCCACGATCCGAAATTCGACGGCCACGTGAAGTACGACCTCGCCGGCGCCAGGGCGCTTCTGAACAAGTTCGGCTATGTTGACCGCGACGCGGACGGCTGGCGCGATCTGCCCGACGGCAAGCCGTTCGTGCTGTCGATTGGCTCGCCGCCGGATGCGCGCGGGCGGCAATACGAGGAGATGTGGCAGCGCAGCCTCACGGCGCTGGACGTGCGCGTCGAGTTCGTCAAGCAGAAATGGCCCGACCTGCTCAAGATGGGACGCGCGGGCCAGCTCCAGATGTGGTACCTCGGCAACATCAACACGACGACCGAGGGCTACGGCTTCCTCGGCCTCCTGTACGGTGGCCACGCGGGCCTGTCGAACATCTCGCGCTTCAACCTGCCCGAGTTCAACAAGCTCTACGAGACCTCGCGCAAGTTGCCGGACAGCCCCGAGCGCACGAAGCTGTTCCGCGAGATGTCGGCCCTCGTCACGGCGTACGCACCGTGGAATCTCAACGTCTACCGCTACGAGAACGTGATCGTCTATCCGTGGGTCATCGGCTACAAGTACAACGCAATCCAGGCGCATCCGTGGCAGTACTACGACCTCGACGTCAGGATGCCACGCCGGCCGGTCGTGCAATGACCGCACGGCTGCCATCCCGGATTCTTGCCCTTCTGCTCGCGGCGGGCCTCGCCGGTGCGGCCTACGCGCAGGGGAAATGGGCCGATCCCGCGAAGACGATCCGCGTGATGTTTCCGATCGCCGAAACCGGCTTCGACCCGCAGGCGACGTCGGACTACTACTCGTCGCACATCGAGCGCGCGATCTTCGAGCCGCTGTACGTATTCGATTACCTGGCACGGCCGTACCGGTTCGTGCCGAACACTGCTGCGGCGATGCCGGAGATCTCGCCCGACGGTCGCACGTGGAAGATCCGGATCAGGCCGGGCATCACGTTCGCCGACGATCCGGCGTTCAAGGGCAGGAAGCGCGAGCTCGTCGCGGAGGATTACGTGTATTCGTGGAAGCGCCTCCTCGATCCGCGGATGCGCGCGCCGTTCCTCTGGTTCCTCGAGGGCAAGGTCGCCGGCGCCGACGACGTGCTCGCGACGGCAAAAAAGGCGGGAAAACTCGACTATGACGCGCCGATCGCAGGTTTGAAAGCGGTCGACCGCTACACGATCCAGCTCACGCTGAAGGAGCCCGACTACGTGATGCTGGGCTATATGACGCAGATGCCGATGGGGGCCGTCGCGCGCGAGGTGATCGAGGCGTACGGCGATGCATCGGGCTGGGCGATGGCGAACCCGGTCGGCACGGGTCCCTATCGGCTCGCGCAATGGCGGCGCGGGCAGAAGATCGTCCTCGAGGCGAATCCGGGTTACCGCGAGGAGTACTTCCCGGAGAACGGCGAACCCGGTGACCGCGAGCTGATCGCGGCGATGAAGGGCAAGCGGCTGCCGCAGGCCGGGCGCGTCGAAGTGTCGATCATCGAGGAGTCGAACCCGCAGCTCCTCGCCTTCGACAGCCGCGAGCTCGACTACGCCAACGTTCCGCCAGATCTGGTCGCCAACGTGCTCGATCCCGGCAACGCACTGAAACCGCGCTATGCCGCGGAGGGCGTGCGGCTCGCGCGCGTGATGCAACCCTCGCTTGCGTATTGCTATTTCAACATGGACGATCCGGTCGTCGGTGGCTACACGCCGGACAAGATCGCGTTGCGGCGTGCGATCGTCATGGGTTTCAATTTCAAGGATCTCATCAACGTCTGGTACCAGGGGCAGGCCGTGCGCGCCACGCAGCCGATCCCGCCGCCGGTAGCCGGGCACAGCGCCGGGTTCGACGCGAACGTCAAATACGATCTGCCGACGGCGAAGGCACTGCTCGACAAGTTCGGCTACCGGGATCGTGACGGCGACGGTTGGCGCGAGCTGCCCGATGGCCGGCCGCTCTCGCTCACGATGGGCAGCTCGCCGTCGAGCCGCGACCGTGAGCGCGACGAGCTGTGGAAGAAGAGCATGGCAACGCTCGGCATCCGGATCGACTTCGTCAAGCAGAAGTGGCCCGACCTCCTCAAGATGGGCCGCGCCGGCAAGCTGCAGATGTGGCCGGTCGGCTGGATCACAACCTACGGCGAGGGCGATGCGTTCATGCAGCTTCTCTACAGCCGGAACATCGGACAGTCGAACTACGCGCGTTTCGTCAACGTCGAATACGACGAGCTGTACCGCCAGTCGAAGCGGATCCCGGACGGGCCGGAACGCGACGCGCTCTACCGCAGGATGGCATCCATCCTCGCCGCCTATAACCCATGGGACCTCGGCGTTTATGTCTACCAGAACACGCTCGTGCGACCGTGGGTACAAGGCTACAAGAAGCACGTCTACTACGAGCACGCGTGGAAGTATTACGACGTCGACGCTGCCCGGCAGAGGGCAGGGAGATAACGCACCGGATTGCGTCGTGGGTGCAGGTCGTTGCGTCCGTGCGACAGACGGTCGCTCGTTGCGGCCGAAATACGGTGCGACGCATTGCCGCATGCGCGGGGGCGGCGTAACATGGCAACCATAACAATGCAGGAAACCCGGCGAGCCTACATGTTCAACGCGCGCAACTTTATTCCGCTCACGACCGCAGTCGCGGCCGGGACGGTCGCGTGCGCCCGCGGCAGCCTGAAGATCGAATGGCTGCCGGGCATGGCGCATCGTCTGGCGTCACTCCCGGCGATGTTCCCTGACCGCCGCGGCATTTCGCGGTAATCGCCTGGCCGGATTTCCCGCCAGGCAGCAGGCGGGAAACGGTCCTCACGCAGCACCCGCCTGACTTTTGCGTTTTCGCCGCACGTTGCGGCGCGTTCCGGCATTGCCGGTCACGGACGAAGCAAAGCAGGCAACAAAATGTCATACCTCAAACGCACATTCCGCCACGTCTTCCGCGGCCTCTGGCGCAACCCGGATTTCTTGAAACTCTGGGGATCGCTGACGATCACGTCGTTCGGGGCGCAGATCACGAATCTCGCGTTGCCGCTGACGGCCGCAGTGCTTCTTTCCGCGACGCCGATGCAGATGGGCGTGCTGGTGGCGCTGGAAACGCTGCCGTTCGCGCTGGTGAGCCTGCACGCCGGCGTGCTGATCGATCGGGTGCGCAAATTGCCGATCGTGATCGCGGCGGACGTGGGACGAGGCGTCGCGCTGCTGGTGATACCGGTCGCCGCGTACTTCGGCGCCCTGTCGATCGAGATCCTGTTTGCCGTCGGCTTCATCTGCGGCGTGCAGAACGTCGTCGGTGGCGCCGCCTACCAGGTGCTGCTCGCCCAGCTTGCCGGCCGCCGGCGGCTGGTCGAGGCGAACGCCAAGATCACCCTCGGCGAGACGTCGTCCGCGCTCGTCGGCCCGGGACTCGCCGGAGGTCTGATCCAGCTCCTGACCGCGCCGTTCGCGATCGTGCTCGACGCGCTGACGTTTTTCGTTTCGGCGTTGATGCTGCGCCGGCTGCGCGTGCGGCACGATGTCGCGCATCCTGGCCCCAACGCATCGGTAACCACGGAAATCCACGAAGGCCTGAAGCTCGTGTGGAACAACCGGACGCTGTTGGCGCTCGCGTGGCTCGCCGGGCTCTGGCAGATCCTGCACCACATGCAGATCGCGGTGCTGATCCTGTTCGCGACGCGCGACCTCGGGCTGTCCGCCGGGGCGATCGGCCTCACGTACATGTTCGGCGGCGTCGGCTGCGTGCTCGCGGCCGCGTTCGCCGAGCGGCTCTCGGCGCGCTTCGGCGTCGGGCCGATCATCGTGCATGGGCTGATCCTGACCGCGCTCGGCTGGCAGGCGTTCGGCCTCGTTTCCGGTCCGGCGTGGGTCGCGACCCTCGCGCTGGGTGGCGCGATGCTGATGTTCGATTTCGGCGCCGTGCTCTATGCGATCAACTATCTGTCGCTGCGGCAGGCGATCACGCCGGACCGTCTGCTCGGGCGGATGACGGCAACGATGCGCTTCCTGACGGTCGCCGCGGCGCCGCTCGGGTCGCTTGCCGGCGGCGCACTCGCGACGGCGGTGGGCTTGCGTGCGACGCTGCTGACGGTCGGCGTGCTCGGGCTGGTATTGACGGCAGCGGCGGTTGTCTGGTCGCCGGTGCGCCAGCATCACCGGTTGCCCGCGGTGGCGAGCGATTGATGACGACGCTCCGCGCCCTGCCCGCGATATTCGTCGCCGCGGCCCTGGCTACCGGGTGCGACACGGCGACCTCGGTCGCTTCGCGGTTGGGTGTCGGCGACAGCTTCGAGGCGCATTGCGAAGGGCAGTTGCCCGCCACCAACATCGAGGTCGTCACGCTCCCGGTGGTCTACGATGTCGTGCGCAACCAGTCGTATCGCGAGCTTACGCAGAGGAGCGGCAGCCTGGGCACTCCCGGCATCGCGCTCGGGCTCACGACCGCGGAAATCAGCCACAAGACGTTCATCGACACCAACGGCATCGAGGAGGCGCGTGGCGGCCGCGTCTGCCTGCGGCCGACGATCCGCGTCGAGCTCGCGATGACCCCGATGACCGTGCACGTAAGCCGCGAAGTCGCCGGCGATCCCTGCCGCGAAGCCGTGGTCATCGGGCACGAGTTGAGGCACGTCGCCGTGTATGAGCAGCATCTTGTCGACCTTGCCGGCGAGGTGCGCACTGCTTTGGGGGCAACCTACACGAACAAGGTGCTCTACTTTCGCAATCGGGCCGAAGCACAGCAGCAGACGAGGGCGACATTGAGCGCGAAGATCGGCGCGCTGCTCGGCAACAACGCGCAGCGGGTCAAGGAGCGGCAAAAGGGGGTGGACTCGCCCGAGGAATACGCGCGCGTCGTGGGCGCCTGTGGCGGCATGCGCGTGAACTGATCACGCCGCGTTGCGCTGGAACGCGTAGACCGTCGGCAATCGCAGCAGGCGCGAAAGTTCGTCGAGCGCCCTCCGCGATTCGTCGAGCAGCGCCGGATCACCGAGGTCTGCGGGTGCGAGCCGGTCACGGTAATGGCGCCGGATCCATGCGTCGAGGTCGGCCGCAAGCGCTTCGTCCAGGACCACGCGCGCGCCGATCGCGGCGCGCTCTTCCCCGGTCAGCGCCACGCGCAACCGCAGGCACGCGGGACCGCCGCCGTTGCGCATGCTCTGCCGCAGATCGAACGTGAGTACCTCTGCGATCGGCCCTCCGCGCGCGAGCAGGCGATCGAGATACGCGCTGACGATGCCGTGCTCCCGGCATTCGGCGGGAGCCACGAGCAGCAACCTGCCGTCAGCCCGCCGCAGGAGCTGGCTGTTGAACAGGTAGGTCGACACGGCGTTGTCCATGCTCAGGTCCGCATCGCCGACGATGATCGGCGTGAACGCCGGTCCGGTTTTCGCCGCAAGATCGGCGAGCACGGCGGCTTGATCGGCGTAGGCGTGCTCGTGGCAGAACAGGACGCTACCTTCGCCAACGGCGATCACGTCGTTGTGGAACACGCCGGCGTCGATCGCCTCCGGATTCTGCTGCGCGAGCACGACGAACGCCGGATCGAGGCCATGGCGGCGCGCAATCGCGGCGGAGGCCTCGCGTGTCTGGCGCGCCGGATACCGTTGCGGCGTGGGTGCCGACGTGTCGAACGCCGCGCGGCCGTAGACGAACAATTCGACGCCCGGCGCATCGGGCGCTGCCGCGAGTCGAACGTGGTTCGCCGCGCCCTCGTCGCCGAGCTGCGGTGCCGCCGGCAACGGATCGTGGACGACAAAGCGCGATGTGTCGGCGAAGATCGCGCGCAAGATGCGCGTCGTCGTCGGCGTTTCGAGGGAGCGGTGAAAATGGCTGACGAGATTCGCCGGAGTAAAGTGAACGCGGCCGTCACGTGTGTCCGCCGAGGGGCTCACCGTCGCCGCGTTGGCGGTCCACATCGCCGCTGCCGACGAACAGGCGGAGAGAAGCTGCGGCGCTTCTCGCGCAGCGCGGACGATGATATCGGCATCGCTGCCGTCGAAACCCAACGCGCGCAATGCGCCGACATTCGGCCGCTCGTGCGGCGGCAGCACCGCCTGCACGAAGCCGCGAGCGGCCAACGCGCGCATCTTCGCGAGTCCTTGCAGCGCGGCATCGCGGGGGTTGGCGACCTGCCGTGCATGCTTCTCCGCTGCAAGGTTGCCGAACGAGAGCCCCGAATAATTGTGTGTCGGGCCCGGGATGCCATCGAAGTTGATTTCGATCATCGATCGCGCGGGGACAGCGGCACCGCGCGCACCGAGTCGCCCTCCACGACGCCGAGCGCAAGAGCCGCGTACGGGCAGCAGCGTGACGCGGTCGACGCGCGACGGCGCGTGCGCGAGCAAAGCACGGAAATCGGCGAAGCGGCGGTTCGTCACCAGCCACAGGATGTCGTCGGTCAGGCTGTCGGGCACCGGATCCTCCTCTCCCAACTCAACCGGCAGTACCTGGCTCTGCCGTGCTGCGTGGATATCGTCGCGAAAGCACTCGAGCGTGGGTCCGGCGTCGAAGATGTCGACGTAGCCCTCGTAGCGGAAGCCTTCCTGCTCGAGCAGCATCCGCGCCGGCTGCGTGTCGTCGTGCACTTCGCCGATCACCGCGCGTGCCGACTCTGGGAGCAGGTTCACGTACACGGGATGGCGCGGCATCAGCTCCGCGACAAACGCCTTCTGGCCGATGCCGGTCAGGTAATCGGCGGTCGAGTATTCCATCGCGAAGAAGTGCCGGCCGAGTCCTTCCCAGAACGGGCTCTTGCCGCCGGCATCGAGCTTGCCGCGGAGCTCGGCAATCACCTTCGGCGCGAAGCGGTCGGCGAATTCGGCGATGAACAGGAGGCGGCTCTTGGCGAGAAGGGGGCCGTTCCTGCCGTGGCGAAACGCGGAATCGAGGAACAGCGAGCAAAGCTCGGTGTGGCCGGTGTGGTCGTTGGCGAGGAACAGCGTCGGCGCGACGGTGTACACGTCGAGCGCGCGCGATGCGTGCACGATCGTGCCGACGTGGTAGTTGTACCATGGCTCCTTGAGGCCTACCGCCGCCTCGATCGCGGCGATGCCGACGACGCGGCTGTCGGTGGCGTCGACGAGCACGAACACGTAACACGCGTCAGCGCGCGCCGCGGCTCCGGCGAACGAGGCGAGCGAGCGCTCGATCCTCGAAGCCAGTCGCTCGCGATTCGCAGGCAACGTCGTGAGGCCGTGGCCGGTGCGCTCGGAGAGCGCGAGCACCGCCGGCAGGTCGTCCCGCGCGATCGGGCGGACGAAGAACACGGCGTCTATCTACCCGTCGAATCGTTGAACCAAGTTGCTTGCAGGACGTCAGGGGAGCGCGCGACCGAGCGCGACTTCGAGGCGGGCCAGTCCCTCGAGGATCTCGTCGAGGCTGATGACGAGCGACGGCGCGATCCGGACCACATCGGGGCCGGCGACCAGCAGGATCAGGCCCGCGTCGCCGGCGGCTTTGACGACGTCCATCGCCTTCCCTTTCCAAGGGGCGTCGAGCTCGGCGCCGAGCCACACACCTTCGCCACGCAGGTCGGCGAACACCTTGCGTCGCGCGTTGATCGCCTTGAGCCCTTCCATGAACAGCGCGTGACGTGCCTTCACGCCGTCGAGCACCTCGGTTGTGTTGATCACGTCGAACACGGCGCCGGCCACGGCGCACGCGAGCGGATTTCCGCCGTACGTCGTGCCGTGGACGCCGACGGAAAACGCGCTGGCGACCTCGGCGGTCGTCAGCATTGCGCCGACGGGAAAGCCACCGCCCAGGCCCTTCGCGCTGGTCATGATGTCGGGCACGATGCCCTTCTGCATGTACGAGAACAGGGTGCCGGTGCGGCCCATCCCGCTCTGGATCTCGTCCAGGATCAGCAGCGCATGATGCTCGGTGCAGAGCCGGCGCGCCGCCTGCAGGAATTCGGGTGCCCCGGGCACCATCCCGCCTTCACCCTGCATCGGCTCGAGAATCACCGCACAGATGTCCTCGCCGCCCTCGTCGCGGAACGCGGCTTCGAGCGCGGCGACGTCGTTGTACGGGACGTGCGTGAAACCGGGCGGGTTGGGACCGAAGCCCTGCGCATACTTGGCCTGTCCGCCGGCGGTGACCGTGAACAGCGTGCGGCCGTGGAAAGAATTGAGCGTCGAGATCACGCGGAATTTCTCGGGCCCGTGGCGATCATGTGCCCACCGTCGCGCGAGCTTCAGCGCGGCCTCGTTGGCTTCGGCGCCGGAATTGCAGAAGAATGCACGCTCGGCGAAGGTCGCATCGGCAAGCCGTTTCGCGAGGCGCAGCGCCGGCTCGTTGGTCATCCAGTTGGAAACGTGCCAGAGTTTCCTGGCCTGTTCCTCGATCGCCTTCACCATCGCCGGATGGCAGTGGCCGAGCGCCGTGACGGCCACACCGGCGGCGAAGTCGATGTACATCCGCCCGTCCTGATCCCAGACGCGCGAGCCTTCGCCGCGCACCGGGACGAACGGCGCCGGCGCGAAGCACGGAACCATGACCTCGTCGAACGTCGCGCGCGTCACCGCCAACGTCGCAGCAACGTTCGCCGTGGTCGCGGCGTCGCGGCGCGAGGTCGCGGCGATGACGGCCTTGGCAGTCGACGAGGGCGGTGGCGGCATTGCCGGGGCTTGCGGCAAGCCGTTTACGCCGGAATCGGGGTCGCAGCCACGACCTGGATCTCGACCTTGTACTCGGGTGCGGCCAGCTTCGCCTCCACGGTCGCCCGTGCAGGTGTCTGCCCAGGCACAACCCACTTCTCCCACACCGCGTTCAGCGCCGCGAAATCGTTCATGTCGACGAGGTAGATCGTCGCCGACAGGATCTTCGACTTGTCGGTCCCGGCTTCGAACAGGAGGTCGTCGATTTGCGCCAGCACCTGCTGCACCTGACCGGTAATGTCGGCCTTCGGATCGTCGGCGATCTGGCCGGCGAGGTAGGCGGTGCCCGAGGCGCGGTTGATCACGAGATCGGACAGGCGCTTGCCGACGTTGTAGCGTTCGATGGTCATGGTGCTATCCTGAGCCGTGCGCCCGAACGGGGGCGTCTGCGTTCCATTGTAGCCGAGATGACAGCCCGCATCGCCCTCGTACTCGCGGCGACGTTCCTGTTCGCCGCGGTCGCTGCCGGCGCGTTCGGCGCGCATGCCATACGGGCAAGGCTCCCGCCCGACCTGATGGCCATCTACCAGACCGCGGTCCAGTATCACTTCTGGCACGCGCTCGGCTTGCTCGCCATTGGAGTAATGCTGATGCACAAGCCGGACAGCGGGGCGCTGGCCGCCGCGGCATGGCTTCTGATCGCTGGGCTGCTGCTTTTTTCGGGCTCGCTTTACGCGCTCGCGCTTACCGGCGTGCGTGGCTTCGGCGCGATCACACCGTTCGGCGGCGCCGCGTTGCTCGCCGCGTGGATCGCAGTCGCGTGGGCCGCATGGCGGTGGTGATCGCGGCGCGAACAGACCCTAGTCGACTTTCGCGCCCGATTCCTTGACGACCTTGGCCCACTTCGTGGTTTCGCCCGCGATGTGCTTCGCGAAGTCCTCGGGCGTCCCGCTGGCGATGTTCGCGCCCTGTGCCGAGAGCTTCTCCTGGGCCTCCGGAGTCGCGAGCCACTTCGCAATTTCCGCATTGAGTTTCGCGACGATCGCGGGCGGCGTCCCGGCGGGGGCGAGCACGCCGAACCACGACGATGCCTCGAACCCCGGCAGCCCGGCTTCGGCGACCGTCGGCACATCGGGCAGCGCGCTCGCGCGCGTCGCCGAGGTCACCGCCAGCGCGCGCAGTTTGCCGGCCTTGATGTGCGGCAGCGAGGACGGCAGGTTGTCGAACATCAACTGCACCTGTCCGCCCAGGAGATCCTGCACCGCCGGCGCACTGCCCTTGTACGGCACGTGTGCCATCTGGACGCCGGCCATCACCTTGAACAGCTCGCCCGAAAGATGGATCGACGTGCCGCTGCCCGACGACGCGAAGTTGAGTTTGCCGGGGTTCGCCTTCGCGTAGGCGATGAGCTCGGCGACCGAGTGCACCGGTACTGACGGATGCACGACCAGGACGTTCGGCACGCCGGCAACGAGGATCACCGGCACGAAGTCCTTCACGTGGTCGTACGGCATCTTCGCGTACAGGCTCGCGTTGATCGCGTGCGTGCCGACCGTCCCCATCTCCAGCGTATAGCCGTCGGGCGCCGCCTTTGCGACCAGTTCGGAGCCGATGTTGCCGCCAGCGCCTGGCCGGTTGTCGACGATCACCGTCTGGCCCCATGCCTCGGTGAGCTTCTGCGCAGCAGCGCGGGCCAGGATGTCCGTCGTACCGCCCGCGGGGAACGGCACGACGAGCCGGATCGGTTTCGTCGGGTACGCCTGCGCCCAGGCTAGCGATGCGAGCGCAGCGAGCGCCACGCCGGATGTCCATCGTTGCAGCGCTGTGATCATCGCTTTCTCCAAAGGGGGGATTCGTCGAAATTCTAGCAGCCGAGCGGCAGGTCAACGGCCGCAAGGAACGGAGGGCGTGGCCGTTCGTCGTTGTCGCGCCGCCGCCCGGTTTGCCGGCTCCGCCGGGGCCGGCGCATAATCCGCGTTCGCCCATTCCGGCGCGGCGGTTTCCAACCGGACCGCGCGTCCCGTTGTCACGATGAACAAGACGGTCTTCGGTGCGCTCGCCGTGCTCGGCATTGCTCTGGCTGCGGGCGTGGGCTTCTGGCTAGGTCAGCAACGGCCCGGCGCGGCGGGCGCACTCCCGGCGGTGCAGGATGGCGCCGTGGCGGCGAACAAGATGTCGGGCGGAACCGGCCCGCAGAACGGCGGCGTGACCGTCGAAGCGGCCAAGGTCGCATTGATGCCGATGCCGCAGGGAATCACCGCGGTCGGAAGTCTGCGCTCCGATGAATCCGTCACGTTGCGGCCCGAGGTCGCCGGGCGCATCAGCGCCATCGCCTTCCAGGAAGGCCAGCGTGTCGCCAAGGGCGCGTTGCTGGTCAAGCTCGACCCGGCGGTCAACGAGGCGGAAGTCCAGCAAGCCAAGGCCAACCTGTGGCTCGCCAAGACCAAGCACGACCGGGCCGTCGACCTGCAGAAGCAGGGATTCATCTCGATTCAGGCGCGCGACGAGGCCGAAAACAATCTGAAAGTCGCCGAGGCGGCGCTGCAGCTCGCGGAGGCGAAGCTCGCGAAAATGGAAATGCGCGCGCCGTTTTCCGGTGTGATCGGGCTGCGCGTGGTGTCTCCCGGCGATTACGTCAAGGAAGGCGCCGATCTCGTCAACCTCGAGTCGATCGATACACTGAAGGTCGACTTCCGCGTGCCCGAAACCTACCTGAAGCAGGTGCAGGTCGGACAGTCGCTCGCGCTCACGCTCGATGCGGTGCCCGGCAGGACGTTCGACGGCAAGGTGTTCGCGTTGAACCCGCTGTTCGACGCGGCCGGGCGCTCGATCGTGATTCGTGCCGTCGTGCGCAACCCCGACACCTCGCTGCGCCCCGGAATGTTCGCGCGCGTGCGGTTGTTCACGCGGGAAGCGAAGGACGCGTTGGTCGTTCCCGACGGCGCGCTGGTGCCGTCCGGTGACGAGCAGTACGTCTATCGCGTGGTCGACGGCAAGGCGGTGCGCACGAAGATCGAGATCGGACAGCGCCGCGAAGGTGTGGTCGAAGTGCTGCAGGGTCTCGATCCCGCCGATGTGATCGTCACCGCCGGGCACCTCAAGATCCGTGACGGCACCGCAGTGACGCTCGCGGTGGCGGCGCGCGGCAACGGCGTTGTGGGCGGCGCCGCGGCGAAGAGCGAGACCGCGCCGGACAAGGCGGTGGTCCCGTCGCCGCCCAGGACGTGACCGCGAAGGTGCGAGGGCGATGACGCTGCCCGAGATCTGCATTCGGCGCCCGGTCCTGGCGACCGTGCTGTCGCTCGTCGTGCTCCTGGTCGGTGCGATCTCGTACACGCGGCTGCCGGTGCGCGAGTACCCGAAGATCGACGAGCCGGTCGTCAGCGTGCAGACGATCTACCGCGGCGCTTCGGCCGAGGTCGTCGAGTCGCAAATCACCAAGCCGCTGGAGGACTCGCTGTCCGGCATCGAGGGGGTCGAGCTGATGACCTCGCAGAGCCGGTCGGAGCGCAGCCAGATCAACATCCGTTTCCGCCTGTCGCGTGACCCCGATGCCGCCGCCGCCGACGTGCGCGACAAGGTGGCGCGGGTGCGCAATCGGATGCCCGAATCGGCTGACGAGTCGGTGATCGCCAAGGTCGAGGCCGACGCCTTCCCGATCCTCTACATCGGCGTCGAGTCGGGACGGATGTCCCAACTCGACGCGACCGACTACATCAACCGCTACATCAAGCCGCGACTGTCCGTACTACCCGGCGCCGCCGACGTGCGGGTGTTCGGCGAGCGCAAGATCACGATGCGCATCGAGATCAACCGGGCGCGGCTCGCCGGCTACCGGCTTACCGTGCAGGACGTCGAGGACGCGATCCGGCGCCAGAACGCGGAGATTCCCGCCGGCCGCATCGAGACCGACGCGCGCGAGTTCGCGGTGGTCGCCGAAACCGACCTGCAATCGACGGAACAATTCGCCAACGCGATCATCGCCAACGTGGGCGGCTATCCGGTGCGGATTCGCGACGTGGCGACTGCCGTCGTCGCGCCGGCCGACGAGCGCGTGATCTCGCGCTTCAACGGCAAGCCCGCGATCAATATCGGCGTCGTCAAGCAGTCCACCGGCAATCCGCTCGAGCTGTCGAAGGCAACCCGCGCCGAGATCAACGCGATCAACGAGAACCTGCCGGGCGCGATGAGGCTCACCGTCGCCTACGATTCGTCGCTGTTCATCGAGCGCTCGATCAGCTCGGTGTTCAGGACGATCGGCGAGTCGATCCTGCTGGTCGTGCTGGTGATCTTCTTCTTCCTGCGCAGCCTCCGCGCGACGGTGATCCCCATCGTCACGATCCCGGTGTCGCTGATCGGCGCGTTCGCGCTGATGTACGCGTTCGGCTTCACCGTGAACACGCTGTCGCTGCTGGCGATGGTGCTGGCGATCGGCCTCGTCGTCGACGACGCGATCGTCGTGCTGGAGAACATCTTCCGCCACATCGAGGATGGCATGCCGCGGCTGCAGGCGGCGCTCACGGGCGCGCGCGAGATCGCGTTCGCGGTGATCGCGATGACGCTCACGCTGGCGTCGGTGTACGCGCCGCTGGCGTTCGCGACCGGCCGTACCGGGCGGCTGTTCATCGAGTTCGCCCTGACGCTGGCCGGCGCGGTACTGGTGTCCGGCTTCGTCGCGCTGACGCTGTCGCCGATGATGTGCTCGCTGCTGCTGCGGCACGAGAAGAAGCACTCGTGGCTCTACAACGTGGTCGAGCGCTTCCTGCAGGGCCTCACCCAGGCGTACCGACGCGCGCTTGCGGCAACCCTGAAGGCGCGGCCGCTCGTCGTCGTGGCGTGGGTGGCGGTGGCCGGGCTCGGCGCGCTTCTGTTCACGCAACTCAAGGCCGAGCTGACGCCGTCGGAGGATCGCGGCGTGATCTTCGGGATCGTATCGTCGCCGCAGGGCGCAACGGTGCGCTACACGTCGGAAAACACACGCCCGCTCGAGGAGCTCTATGCGCAGGTTCCCGAGGCCGCGGCGTGGAGCGCGATCTCGGGCTTTCCGACGGTTGCCGACGGCAACGCGATCCTGCGCTTGAAGCCCTGGGAGGAACGCAAGCGGCGCCAGCAGCAGATTGCCGACGAGCTGCGACCGAAGTTCGCGCAGGTACCGGGCGTGATCGCGTTCCCGGTCAACCCGCCGTCGCTCGGCCAGTCGCCGCGCTCGACCCCGATCGAATACGTGATCATGTCGCAGGTGCCGTACGCGGAGCTGGCGCGCATCACGGAGCGCTTCATCGGCGAGATGCAGAAATACCCGGGCGTACAGAATCTGCAGATGGACCTGCGGCTCAACACGCCAGAGGTTCGGGTGGCCGTCAACCGCGACAAGCTCGCCGATCTCGCGATCAACGTCGACACGGTCGGGCGCACGCTGGAGACGTTGCTCGGTGGCCGACAGGTCACGCGCTTCAAGAAGGACGGCGAACAGTACGACGTCATCGTCTGGGCCGGGGATCGCGACCGCGCGTCGCCGTCCGACATTTCCGACATGTACGTGCGCGGCCGCAACGGCGAGATGGTGCAGCTCGCCAACCTGGTCGATGTCCGGGAAGGCGTGTCTCCGGCGTCGCTCAACCACTTCAATCGGTTGCGCGCGGTCAAGATCACCGGGACGCTCGCGCCCGGCTACACGATCCAGGACGCGCTGAAAGCAATGGACGAGACGGCCAAGCGCCTACTGCCGCCGACAGCACAAACGGACCTCGATGGCCAGTCGCGCGAGTTCCGCGCGTCGGGCAAGGAGATCTATTTCACGTTCGTACTGGCGCTCCTGTTCATCTATCTCGTGCTGTCGGCGCAGTTCGAGAGCTTCGTCCACCCGTTCGTCATCATGCTCTCGGTGCCGCTCTCGATGACGGGCGCGCTGTTCACGCTGTGGCTGACTGGCGGGACGCTCAACATCTACAGCCAGGTCGGCCTCATCACGCTGGTCGGCCTCATCACCAAGCACGGGATCCTGATCGTCGAGTTCTCGAACCAGCTGCGCGACCGGGGCCAGGACATGATGGCGGCGGTGCAGGAAGCGGCGGTGTTGCGGTTGCGGCCGATCCTGATGACGACTGGCGCGATGGTGCTGGGCGCCTTGCCGCTGGCACTCGCGCGCGGGGCGGGCGGCGAGTCGCGAATCCAGATCGGCTGGGTGATCGTCGGCGGGATGTCCTTCGGCACGTTGCTGACGCTCTTCGTCGTGCCGACCGCCTATACGCTGCTCGCCGGCCGCCGCGTGCGGTTGCCCCACGGCGAAGTGCCGGCGGAGCCGATCCCGCATCCGGGTGCCGCCGATTAGGCTAGATCGCCCAGCCCGGGCGCCCGGGGAAGACTCCCGGCGCGCCGATGCCCCGGTGTGTCCCAATTGCAATAGAATCACCATTTGCCAAGAGGCAAACCGCCCGTTTCGCAGAGATCCCGAGGAGAAACCATGTCGAACCGCATTTCGCGCGTCGTGCGCGCCGCAGCATTCGCCGCATTGTGCGGTGCCGCCGCGTCCGCCCAGGCCGTCACCGAGATCCAGTGGTGGCACGCGATGACCGCCGCCAACAACGAGCGCGTCAACAATCTCGCCAAGCGCTTCAACGACAGCCAAAGCGAATACAAGGTCACGGCGGTCTACAAGGGCTCCTACCCCGAGGCGATGGCGGCAGCGATCGCCGCGTACCGCGCGGGCAATGCGCCGGCGCTCCTGCAGGTATTCGAAGTGGGCACGGCGACGATGATGTCGGCGAAGGGCGCGATCAAGCCGGTGCATCAGGTCATGGCGGATGCCGGCGAAAAATTCGACCCCAAGAGCTATGTACCGGCCGTGGCCGGCTATTACACCAACCCGAAGGGGCAGATGCTGTCGTTCCCGTTCAACAGCTCGACGACGGTGTTCTATTACAACAAGGACGCGTTCGAAAAGGCCGGCCTCGATCCCAACCGGCCACCCGAGACGTGGCAGGCGGTCGCCGCTGCGGCCGCCAAGATCAAGGCGTCCGGCGTGCTCCCGTGCAGCTATACGACCGGCTGGCAGTCGTGGGTGCATCTCGAGAGTTTTTCGGCGTGGCACAACGTGCCGTTCGCGACCAAGGACAACGGCTTCTCCGGCAACGACCCGCAGCTCGTGTTCAACGGCCCGGTCCAGGTCAGGCATATCCAGAACCTGCAGGACTGGCTGAAGAAAGGCTACTTCACCTACGCCGGCAGAAAGAACGAGCCGGAGGCGAAGTTCTACAGCGGCGAGTGCGCGATGATGACGACGTCGTCGGCCGGCTACGGCACGGTCAAGCAGAACGCGAAGTTCAAGTTCGGCGTGTCCGCGCTGCCCTACTACGCCGACGTGCCCGGCGCGCCGCAGAACACGATCATCGGCGGTGCCAGCCTGTGGGTGATGGGCGGCAAATCGAAGGACGAGTACAAGGCGGTGGCCAAGTTCCTGACGTTTCTCTCGCGGCCGGAGATCCAGGCGGAATTTCACCAGGCCACGGGCTACCTGCCGATCACGATGGCGGCGTACGAGTTGACGAAGCAATCGGGCTTTTACGAAAAGAACCCCGGTACGGACGTCTCGGTCAAGCAGATGATCGTCAAGACCACCGACAAGTCGCGCGGCATCCGTCTCGGCAACTTCGTGCAGATACGCGACATCATCGACGAGGAGCTGGAAGGCGTCTGGAGCGGCAAGAAGACGCCGAAGGAGGCGCTCGATACGGCAGTGACGCGCAGCAACGAGCAGGTCCAGAGATTCGCCAGGACCGCCAAGGAGTGACGGCGCGGCAGCGCCGCTGAGACACTATTTCTGGACGAGCGATCGCGGTCCGACGGCCGCGGCGCTCGGTCCGAGCGTCGATCGCACCGACGTCTACGCCCGAACGGAGTCGCGGCGACAGCATGGCGATGGAAAAGCGCGCGCTCTTCCGCTCGAAGTGGCTGCCCTACGCGCTGCTGCTGCCGCAGGTCGCGGTGACGGTGGTGTTCTTCTTCTGGCCGGCCGCGCAGGCGCTCTACCAGTCGCTGCTGATCCAGGATGCCTTCGGTGGCAGCGTCGAGTTCGTCGGGCTCGACAACTTCAGGGAGTTGTTCCGCGACGAGCTTTACCTGTCGTCGTTCAAGGTCACGGCGCTCTTTTCGGTGCTCGTCGCCGGGCTGGGGCTGGCGATCTCGCTGATCCTGGCGGTGTTCGCCGACCGGGTGATCCGCGGCGCGGCGGTGTACAAGACGTTGCTCATCTGGCCCTACGCGGTGGCGCCGGCGATCGCCGCGGTGCTGTGGATGTTCCTGTTCAATCCGACGGTCGGCATCGTCGCCTACTGGTTGCGGCAGCGCGGCGTCGACTGGAATTACCTCCTCTACGACAATCAGGCGCTGCTGCTGGTCGTCATCGCCGCAGTCTGGAAGCAGGTGAGCTACAACTTCCTGTTCTTCCTCGCCGGACTGCAATCGATTCCCAAATCACTGATCGAGGCGGCGGCGATCGACGGCGCGGGGCCGGCCCGGCGCTTCGCCACGATCGTGTTTCCGCTGCTGTCGCCGACGACCTTCTTCCTGATGGTCGTCAATGTCGTCTACGCCTTCTTCGACACGTTCGGCATCATCGACGCGGCGACCAGCGGTGGCCCCGGCCAGGCGACCGAGATTCTCGTCTACAAGGTCTACAAGGACGGCTTCAAGGGGCTGGACCTGGGCGGCTCGGCGGCGCAGTCGGTGATCCTGATGTTCATCGTGATCACGCTGACGGTGGTGCAGTTCCGCTACGTCGAGCGCAAGGTGCAGTACTGGATGATCGAGAATCGCCCGCTGCTCACTCTTGCCAGCCATGCGATCCTCGTGCTGGGCGTGGCGATCGTCGCCTTCCCGGTGTACGTGACTCTGGTCGCCTCGACGCACACCGCGCAGGAAGTGCTGCAGGCGCCGATGCCGTTGCTGCCGGGTACGCACCTGGTCGAGAACTACCTGACGGTGCTCGCGCGCGGCTCCGGCGAATCGGTCGCGGGCGTCGGACGCATGATGGTGAACAGCCTGATCTCGGCGCTGGTCATCGCGATCGGCAAGATCGCGATCTCGCTGCTGTCCGCGTTTGCGATCGTGTATTTCCGCTTTCCGTTGCGCAGCTTCTTCTTCTGGATGATCTTCGTCACGCTGATGCTGCCTGTCGAAGTGCGCATCATGCCGACGTACAAGGTCGTCTCGGACCTCGGCATGCTCGATACGTACGCCGGCCTCACCGTGCCGCTGATCGCGTCGGCGACGGCGACGTTCCTGTTCCGGCAGTTCTTCCTGACCATCCCGGACGAGCTGGCCGAGGCCGCCCGCATCGACGGCGCGGGGCCGCTGCGCTTCCTGCGGGACGTCGTCGTGCCGCTGTCGCGGACGAACATCGCGGCGCTGTTCGTGATCCTCTTCATCTACGGCTGGAATCAGTACCTGTGGCCGTTGCTGGTGACGACCCGGGAAGACATGTACACGGCAGTGATCGGCATCAAACGGATAATTGTCAGCGGCGGCGACGCTGCCATGGAATGGAACCTGGTGATGGCAACCGCGATGCTGACGATGGTGCCGCCGGCGCTGGTCGTGCTGCTGATGCAGAAGTGGTTCGTAAAAGGCTTGGTCGAGACCGAAAAGTGAAACGGAGCTCGACAGCGGGATGCCGAGGCTCAGGCCCGTTTTGTCGTTGTTCTCGGTGCGCGCGCGTCTCTCGGTGAGCGCCCGAAGCAATGGCCAACGTCCAGTTCCGCAACGTCTCGAAGAGCTTCGGCCGCGTAGCGGTCGTGCATGGCATCGACCTCGCCGTGGCCGACGGCGAGTTCATCGTCATCGTCGGTCCGTCCGGCTGTGGCAAGTCCACGCTGCTGCGGATGGTCGCCGGCCTCGAGGCGGTCACCGACGGCGAGATCGTCATCGGCGACCGCGTGGTCAACCACCTCGAGCCGAAGGATCGCGACATCGCGATGGTATTCCAGAACTACGCGCTCTACCCGCACATGAGCGTGTTCGACAACATGGCCTACGGGCTCAGGATCCGCGGCATGGCGAAGACCGAGATCGCGGAGCGGGTGCGGCGCGCCGCCGATATTCTCGAGCTCGAGCCGCTCCTTGCGCGCCGGCCGCGCCAACTCTCCGGCGGCCAGCGGCAACGCGTCGCGATGGGCCGCGCGATCGTGCGCGAGCCCGCGGTATTCCTGTTCGACGAGCCGCTGTCCAACCTGGACGCGAAGCTGCGCGTGCAGATGCGCTTCGAGATCCAGACGCTGCACCGGCGCTTGCGCACCACGAGCCTGTACGTGACGCACGACCAGGTCGAGGCGATGACGCTGGCGCAGCGGATGCTGGTGATCAATGCCGGGCGCGCGGAGCAGATCGGCACGCCGATGGAGGTCTACGCGAATCCCGCGACCCAGTTCGTCGCCGGCTTCATCGGTTCGCCGTCGATGAATTTTCTCGCCGGCCGGTCGGAGGGCGGCGGCCGGATCGCGCTCGAGCACGGCGGCGCGGTCCGGCACGCGAGCGGAATGGCCGAGGCCGGCCGCGCGGTGACAGTCGGGCTTCGCCCCGAGCACCTGGCGTTGTGCGCGGAAGCCGATGCGCTGTTTTCGGCGGCAGTCGAGATGATCGAGCAGCTCGGCGCCGACACGCTCGTGCATCTTTCGCGCGGCAGGGACCTGGTGACGGCGCGGCTGCCGCACGGTGCCTCGCCTGCGGTCGGATCGACGCTGCATCTCACGGCCGACGCCGCGCACGTGTATCTTTTCGATGCCACGACCGGCGAGAGGATCCGCTGACATGAGCACCGCCGGGCCGCCCCAAGGACGCCTGCGCGAGCAGGGCGGAGCCAAGGCCCGAAGGGCGCGTCTGCGAGCGTGGGTGGCGGCCGACCCCAAGATGCAACGCGTCGAGCACGACATCGCGGAGGCCGCTCGGAACTGCGCCTCCGGGGGCAGCGCCGCGGCGGCAGCCGCAAGCGTGGGGGTACACCAATGACCACCAACATCGTCAAGGACTGGCCGTACCCCCGCCTCATCGCGCATCGCGGCGCGGGGAAGCTCGCACCCGAGAACACGCTGACGGCGATGCGCGTCGGCCATGCGCACGGGTACCGGATGTTCGAGTTCGACGTCAAGCTCTCCGCCGACAACCTCGCCTTCCTCCTGCACGACGCGACACTGGAACGCACGACCACCGGCCATGGCCGCGCCGACGCACTGCCTTGGCGCGAGCTCTCGCGACTCGATGCGGGCGGCTGGCACTCGGCGAAATACGCGGGCGAGCCGTTGCCCACGCTCGCCGCCATCGCCCGCTGGGCGCGTGCGCACGGCGTGCTCTGCAACATCGAGATCAAACCCACGCCGGGCCGAGAGCACGAGACTGGTGGCGCCGTCGCGCTGGACGCCGCGACGCTGTGGCGCGACGCCGAGGTGCCGCCGCTGCTCTCGTCGTTCTCGGAAAATGCGCTGGCCGAGGCGCAGGAAGCGGCGCCGTCGTTGCCGCGGGCATTGCTCGCCGACACCGTGCCCGCCGATTGGCAGGCGCGCCTCGAGCGCCTCGGCTGCGTGGCCCTCGATCTCGACCACGAGGCAGTTACCCCCGAGCTCGTGAAGAGGGTCCACCACGCGGGCTATCGGCTGCTCTGCTTCACGCCGAACGAGGTCGACCGGATCGCCGAGCTCGCGGCGTGGGGCGTGGACGGCATCATCACCGACGCCATCGATCACGTCGCCGCGGACTCGCTGCCTCCGGCGCCGCCATTGTAGCCGCCTTCCTTACGCGGCCTGCACGGCCGGGCGTCGGATCTCGCGTTCGTCGATCGGCAGATTGATGAGCCCGGCGAGCACGCCGAGCGCGATCGAGGTCCACCAGACGACATCGTAGTTTCCCATCGTATCGTAGAGCTTGCCGCCGAGCCAGGCGCCGAGGAAACTGCCGATCTGGTGGCTGAAGAACGTCACGCCCGATAGCATCGCGAGATAGCGCACGCCGAAAATCTGCGCGACGATGCCGTTGGTCGGCGGCACCGTGGACAGCCAGAGCAAACCGAGCGCGATCGCGAATGCGTACACCGTCCACGGCGAGAGTGGCAGGAAGACGAACAGCGCGAATACCACCGCGCGTGCGAAATAGATCGCCGAGAGAATGTAGCGCTTCGGCATCCGGCTGCCGAGCCAGCCCGTCGCGTACGTGCCGACGATGTTGAACAGGCCGATCAGCGCGAGCGCGGTGACCGCGACGTGCGGCGCCAGTCCGTGGTCCGCAAGATACGCCGGCAGATGCACGCCGACGAAGACGAGCTGAAAGCCGCAGACGAAAAAACCGATCGTCAGCAGCATGTAGCCGCGATGGCCGAGCGCCTCGCGCATCGCCGCGCCTGCGGATTGCTGGAACGCATGCGCCGTCGAAAGGTGCTTCTCGTAGATCGCTGCGGACAACGGGATCATCAGCAACGCGACGACGGCCAGCGCCAGCAATGCTCCGTACCAGCCGAGATGCGACAGCAGCCATTGGGTCAGCGGCAGCATCGCGAACTGACCGAACGATCCGGCCGCGGCCGAGATCCCGAGCGCCATGCTGCGCTTCTCCGGTGGATACTTGCGGCCGAGCACGCCGGCGACCACCGAGAACGACAGTCCCGCAAGCCCCGTGCCGATCAGCACCCCGGCGGTGAGCACCATCGTCACCGGGCTTGTTGCGTGCGCCATCGTCGCGAGGCCGGCGACATAGAGCAACGCGCACACGAACGCGACCTTGTGGCTGCCGAAGCGGTCGGCGTACATCCCGGCGAAGGGCGTAGCCGCGCCCCAGACCAGATTCTGCACGGCCAGCGCGAGTGCGAACGTCTCGCGGCCCCAATGCAGGTCCGCGCTCATCGGTTGCAGGAACAACCCGAACCCGTGCCGGATCCCCATCGACAGCGTGAGGATCAGGCCGCTCGCGACGAGCACGACGGTCGGGGTGCGCCAGTCGGCGTGCGACGATCGGGAGGTCACGGAGTTCCTTTCGTGGGGAGTCAGCGGCCGCGGCCGCCGGGATCGGGATGCAGCGCTTCGATTTCCCGCAGCGTGGCAATGAGCGCGCCGAGTTTGGCGCCACCCAGCTTGCCGGCGACGCGTGCCTGCGCCCGGCGCCAATGCGGCTCGGCGGCGCGAATCGCCGTCGCGCCGGTCCGGGTCAGCGACACTTCCCGCGTGCGTGCATCGCGGCCGGGCGCGATGTCGACCAGCCCTCGCAGGACCAGCGGATCGAGCGTCCGTGACAACGCCGTGCGATCGAGCAGCGCCTTTTCCGCCAGGGCGGACATCGGCACCGTGCCTTCGCGGGCCAGCGTCCGAAGCAGCGAAAACTGTGTAATGCGCAGTCCGGCCGGCTCCATCAGATCGTCGTAGAGTTGCGTCAGTGCCCGGGCGGCGCGGCGCAGGCGGCCGCACGCGCAAGCGGCAGAACCGGAAGGGGCGGCGGGACGCATGGCCGTGGGTTCGGGCGGTAAAGCGCGTATATGCACGGAAATGAGAGTATATGCACGTTTTCGCCGGGAACGCAACCAGCGGGAGGCAAGGGACGTCAGGCCCAGGCCTTCGCGCGCGCGACCGCCTTCTCCCAGCCGGCCCGCAGCTCGGCGGCGCGGTCGCGCGGCATTGAGGGCTCGAAGACGCGGTCGACCCGCCAGTTCGCGCTGACGTCGGCCGCGTCTTTCCAGTACCCGACGGCGAGCCCTGCGAGATAGCCGGCGCCAAGCGCCGTGGTCTCGAGCACCTTGGGTCGCACGACCGGCACGCCGAGCAGGTCCGCCTGGAACTGCATCAGCAGGTTGTTGGCCGTCGCACCGCCGTCCACGCGCAACTCGGAGAGGGTGATGCCGGCGTCGCGCTCCATTGCCGAGAGCACGTCGGCACTTTGAAATGCGATCGCCTCGAGCGCCGCCCGCGCGATGTGGCCGCCGGTCGCGCCGCGCGTCAGGCCGAACATCGCGCCGCGTGCGTAGGCGTCCCAATGCGGCGCACCGAGCCCTGCGAACGCCGGCACCAGATAGACGCCGCCGTTGTCGGGCACGCTCGCGGCGAGCGCCTCGATGTCGCCGGCTGAGCGGACGATCTGCAGCCCGTCGCGCAGCCACTGCACGACGGCACCGCCGATGAAAACGCTTCCTTCCAGCGCATATTCGAGGCCGTGGCCACGATCCCACGCCACCGTCGACAGCAGATTGTTGGTCGAGACCACTGCCTTGTTGCCCGTGTTCAGCAGCAGGAAGCAGCCGGTGCCATACGTATTCTTGGCCAGGCCGGGCACGTGGCACGCCTGCCCGAACAACGCAGCCTGCTGGTCGCCGGCGATGCCGGCGATCGGAACCGCCACACCACCGATGCGGGCCTCGGCGCACACGCCCGACGAGCGCACGACGCGTGGGAGCACTTCGTGCGGAATGTCGAGCAGGCGCAGCAGCTCGTCGTCCCAGTCGCCGGTGCGCGTGTTGTAGAGCAGCGTGCGGCTCGCGTTCGACGGGTCGGTGACGTGCACCGCGCCGCGCGAGAGGTTCCAGACGAGCCACGTGTCGATCGTCCCGAACGCGAGCTCGCCGCGCGCGGCGCGATCGCGTGCGCCCGGCACGTGATCGAGCAGCCACTTGAGCTTGGTGCCGGAGAAATAGGCATCGAGCACGAGCCCGGTCTTTTGCGCGAACAACGGGCCATAGCCGGCCGCGCGCAACTCGTCGCACAGCGGTGCGGTTCGGCGGTCCTGCCAGACGATCGCGTTCGCGACCGGCCGGCCGCTCGCGCGGTCCCACAGCACCGTCGTTTCGCGCTGGTTGGTAATGCCGATCGCCCGGAGGTCGCCCGCACCGATCCCGGCCTTCGCCAGCGCTTCGTGCAGCACGCCCGACTGTGTGGCCCAGATCTCGGTCGCGTCGTGCTCGACCCAGCCGGGCTGCGGAAAGATCTGCCGGAACTCGGACTGCGCCACAGCGCGGATGGTGCCCGCGTGGTCGAACACAAGGGCCCGGGAGCTGGTCGTGCCCTGATCGAGAGCGAGGATGAACGGCATCGGCGATCTTTCGTGGGCAGGCGGCGAGCACTCCCGGCGCCGGCATCGGTTGCGGCACCCCCGCGCGGCGGCTTAGAATGAACGCTTTGCGGCCTTGCGTCGCTCGCCGCTATTGTAGCGATATCCCCGACGCTGGCCGGGCCGGGTCTGCGATCGAGCTTCTCCCTGCTCCACCACCCGATTTCCCCGATGCCGCTTCCGTCCAGTCCGATCGCGCGCCAGCGCCTTCATTTGCGCCGGATCACCTACGAAGGCTTCCAACGCGATGACGGGCTGTTCGACATCGATGCGCACCTTGTCGACGCCAAGGACCACGATTTCGAATTGCTGACCGGCGTACGCCCGGCTCGCGAAGCCGTCCACGACATGTGGGTCCGTGTGACCATCGACCGCAGCTTCGTCGTGCACGCGATCGACGTGCGGACCGACGGCATGCCGTACCCGGACGCTTGCGACCGCATCGAACCGGCGTATGCCAAGCTGGTGGGAGCGAACCTCATCAGCGGCTTTCGCAAGCGTCTGCACGAAACGATGGGTGGTATCCACGGTTGTACCCATGTCACCGAGCTGCTGGGCTCGCTTCCGACCGCCGCGGTCCAGACGTTCGCCGGCCTCCAGCGCGAGGACGTCGCCGCGGGCAAACCCTTCCAGCTCGACCATTGCCATGCGCTGGACACCACGAGCGACACGGTCCGCCGCTACTACCCGACGTGGTATCGCGGCACCGGGGTCAAACACGACTTTTCCGATGACCCGCTTCCGCTCGAAGGATCCGGCGCGCGGAAAAGTCATATCTGACCCGAAGGGGAACACCCCGTGAAAATCCACGAGTACCAGGGCAAGGAGATCTTCCGCAAATTCGGGATGCCGACGCCACGCGGCATTCCGGCATTCAGCGTCGAGGAGGCGGTGGCCGCCGCGGCGGCGCTCGGCGGTCCGGTGTGGGTCGTCAAGGCCCAGGTTCACGCCGGAGGCCGCGGCAAGGGCGGCGGCGTCAAGCTCGCGCGGTCGATCGACGAGGTGCGCGACCTCGCCGGGAAGATCCTCGGCATGCAGCTCGTCACCCACCAGACCGGTCCCGGTGGGCAGAAGGTGCGCCGGCTGCTGATCGAGGAGGGCGCCGACATCCGGAAGGAACTGTACGTCGGCATGGTCGTCGACCGCACGACGCAGCGCGTGTGCCTGATGGCGAGTTCCGAAGGCGGCATGGATATCGAGGAAGTCGCGGCCAAGACGCCGGAGAAAATCCACAAGGTGTTCATCGATCCGGCAAAGGGCCTGACCGATGGCGAGGCCGACGACGTGGCGCGCAAGATCGGGATCCCGGAGGCGAGCGTGGCGCAGGGCCGCGCGGTGCTGCAGGCGCTCTATCGGGCGTTCGACGAGACCGACGCGTCGCTCGCCGAGATCAACCCGCTGATCCTCACCGGCGACGGCCGCGTCGTCGCGCTCGACGCGAAGCTCAACTTCGATTCGAATGCGCTCTACCGCCATCCCGAGATCGTCGCGATGCGCGATCTGGACGAGGAAGATCCGGCCGAGGTCGAGGCGTCGAAGTTCGATCTCTCGTACATCTCGCTGGACGGCAACATCGGCTGCCTCGTCAACGGCGCCGGGCTGGCGATGGCGACGATGGACACGATCAAGCTCTTCGGCGCCTCGCCGGCCAATTTCCTCGACGTCGGCGGTGGCGCGACGACCGAGAAGGTCACCGAGGCGTTCAAGATCATGCTGGAGAATCCGAAGGTGAAGGGCATCCTCGTCAACATCTTCGGCGGCATCATGCGCTGCGACACGATCGCCGACGGCATCGTCGCGGCGGCAAGGGAGACGCATCTGGCGGTGCCGCTGGTCGTGCGCATGAAAGGCACGAACGAGGACCTTGGCAAGCAGATCCTCAGGGACTCCGGCCTGCCGATCATCAACGCCGACAACATGGCGGATGCGGCGCAGAAGATCGTCGCCGCAATAGGGAAGGGCTGAACGTCCGACTGCGCATGAATACATGGTCGTCCCCGCGAAGGCGGGGACCCAGAGTCGTTTCAATAGACGATGGAAAAAGCGTTCTGTGTGTACATGATGGCAAGCGCGAGAGCGACGGGTTCGGGGCGACGACGGGGACGAGATGAGCATCCTGATCAACAAGGACACCAAGGTCATCACGCAGGGAATCACCGGCAAGACCGGCCAGTTCCACACGCGCATGTGCCGCGATTACGCGAACGGGAAGAACTGCTACGTGGCCGGCGTGAACCCGAAAAAGCCCGGCGAGGATTTCGAGGGCATCCCGATCTACGCGACGGTAAGGGAGGCGAAGGAGGCCACCGGCGCGACGGTCAGCGTCATCTACGTGCCGCCGCCGTTCGCCGCCGCGGCGATCGACGAGGCGGTCGACGCGGGGCTCGATCTCGTGGTCTGCATCACCGAAGGCATCCCCGTGCGCGACATGATTCGCACCCGCTACCGGATGCAGGGGAAGAGGACGTTGCTGCTCGGGCCGAACTGCCCCGGCGTCATCACGCCGGACGAGCTGAAGATCGGGATCATGCCGGGGCATATCCATCGCAAGGGCCGCATCGGCGTCGTCTCGCGTTCGGGTACGCTGACCTACGAGGCGGTCGGGCAGCTGACCGAGCTCGGTCTCGGCCAGTCGTCGGCGGTGGGTATCGGCGGCGACCCGGTCAACGGCTTGAAGCATGTCGACGTGCTGCGGCTGTTCAATGACGACCCCGACACCGACGCCGTGGTGATGATCGGCGAGATCGGTGGCAGCGACGAGGAGGCCGCGGCGCAGTGGGCGAAGGCGAACATGAAAAAGCCGATCGTCGGCTTCATTGCCGGTGTCACGGCGCCGCCCGGCAAGCGGATGGGCCACGCCGGCGCGATCATTTCCGGCGGCAAGGGGACCGCGCAGGAAAAACTCGCGGTCATGGAGGATTGTGGCATCAGGGTAACGCGCAATCCGGCCGAGATGGGCAAGCTGCTGCAATCGGTGGTGTAGGCGCGAGACAAGCGTTAGTCGTCCCCGCGAACGCGGGGACCCAGTGACTTTCGGGGCGACGACACTGGATTCCCGCCTGCGCGGGAATGACGACATCGCCCACAGTGGGAGGAGCCATTGCGTGGAACTTGGCACGCCACAGTTCTGGGTCGCCGCGCTCGAGATCATCGTCATCAACATCCTGTTGTCGGGCGACAACGCGGTGGTGATCGCGCTCGCCTGCCGAAACCTGCCGCAGAAGCAGCGCAGGCTGGGGATCTTCTACGGCGTGATCGGTGCCGTCGTCCTGCGGGTCATCCTCACGTTCTTTGCCGTGCAGCTCCTGCTGTTGCCGTACCTGCAACTCGTCGGTGCCGCGCTGCTCGTCTGGATCGGGATCAAATTGATCGCCGAGGACGACGAGGATGACCACACGGTAGAAGCGAGCGACCGTCTGATCTCGGCGGTGAAGACGGTCATCGTCGCGGACCTCGTGATGAGCATCGACAATGTGATCGGCGTCGCCGGCGCGGCAAAGGGCAGCCTGCCGTTGCTCGTGTTCGGGCTCGTCGTCAGTATTCCGCTGGTCGTCGTCGGTGCCCAGGTCATCATGAAGCTGATCGAGCGCTTGCCGTGGCTGGTGATCGCCGGCGGCGGACTCCTCGGCTACATTGCCGGTGAGATCGCGACCGAGGACGCCGCGGTGAAGCCGTGGATCGATGGTGCCGCGCCGGGGTTGCACTGGATTGCGCCGGTCGTCGGCGTGGCGGTCGTTGTCGCGGCCGGCGTCTGGCTCGTGCGCCGGAACGACAAGGGTGGCGTCGAGATCCGGTGAACGTTGCGTCCCGGCTTGCCGGCACGCATCGACGCAGGGCGTCGCGTGCAGGGCCGATGGCAACATTCGCGGCGGCCCGTTACACTCGCGGGGCTGAATCGGCTGCGCCGCGGCCGTCGATCCTCCGGAAACGCACACCGATGACCGATCGCACCCCGCTCGATTGTGCCACCCTGTCCCATCCCGGGATGGTGCGCTCGCACAACGAGGACTCGGTGTTCGTCGACGGCGATGCCGGCATCGCCGTGCTCGCCGACGGCATGGGCGGGTACAACGCGGGCGAGGTCGCGAGCGGCATCGCCGTCAACGTGATCGGCAACGGCATGCTGCCCGAGCTGCGGTCGGGACGCGAGCTGTCGAAGGTCGACGTAACCAGCGGCCTTACCCATGCCGCGCTGCTCCTCCAGCAGCAGATCGCTGCCGCCAACAAGGGCATCTACGAGGCGGCGCAGGCACGGCCCGAGTGCGCCGGCATGGGCACGACGATCGTGACCACCGTGTTTTGCGGCAACCGGATTTCCATCGGCCACATCGGCGACTCGCGCTGCTACCGGCTGCGCGGCGAGAAGTTCGAGCAACTGACGCACGACCATTCGCTGCTGCAGGAGCAGATCGACAGCGGCCAGCTCACTGTGGAGCAGGCGAAATATTCGCTCAACAAGAACCTCGTGACGCGCGCGCTCGGCATCGAGGCGATCGTCCCCGCCGACATCGTCGAGTATCGTGTCGAAGCCAACGACATCTACCTGCTGAGCTCGGACGGCCTCACCGACATGGTCGAATCCGATGTCATTCACACGACCATTGACGACAAGCGCTCCGATCTCGCATTGGCGGCGGCGGAGCTGATCGACCTTGCCAACCAGAATGGTGGCCGCGACAACATCTCTGTCGTCCTGGTGCGCGTGCCTCCCGAATTCCTGCCGACAGCCGGCTGGACGCAGCGCTGGCTCGCGAAAAAGAAGGGCGGGTAGGGCGTCGCGCGCGCATCGCATGTGGGCGACCGCAGCGCGCGGCGATTCTTCAACGGACAAGCTCTTGGGGCACTTTCGTGGGCAAGCTCGTTCTCTACCTCGCTGACGGCTCGACGCTCGACATTCGGCTCGAGCGCGAGCGGATCACGATCGGCCGCCGCGCCGACAACGACGTCTGCCTGCCGTATCCGGCGGTGAGCGGCGAGCATGCTGCGGTCGTCACGATCCTGGCGGACTCGTTCCTCGAGGATCTCGGCAGCACCAACGGCACGCTCGTGAACGGCAAGCCGATTGCCAAGCACTTCCTGCGCGACCGCGACCAGATCGATATCGGCCGGCAAAGGTTGGTCTACGTTGCCGACGAATCGGTGCGGCTCGATCCGGCCGACCAAGCGCTCGGCCGGCTGGAGCATCAGATCTTCGGCGAACGGGTCGCGCCGGCGCTGGCTGTGCCGACCATCGATGTCCCGCTCTCGGGAATCGGAGACGAACGGCCGGAGGCGCCTGATCGGGTGCAGCATCCAGTCACGGCTGTGGAAAGCGCGAATCCGCGGGGTTTGAGTCGGCGTAATGCCGGCGAGCGATTCGGCCCAGCACCGGTCGCGGCGCAATCGGCCGGTGGAATGTCCGATATCGATCGGTTCATTGCCGCCGAGGTTGGATCGCGAGTCCCGGTCACCGGTCCGAATGCCGCGCCTTCGATGCCCGATACACCCGAAGCGGGCCCGGTCGAGCCGCGTGTGCCGAAGGTTCCGGCAATCCGGGTGCTGTCCGGCCCCAACGCCGGCCGTGAGGTGGCGCTCGACAAGGCCGAGACGTCCGTGGGTCGGGTCGGCGTCCAGGTTGCCGCCATACGCAGGTTCGCCGACGGCTACCGTCTGGTACCGGTGGAAGGCGCTTCGCCGCCTGGCGTCAACGGGACACCGGTCGCCCCCGAAGGACAAGCGCTGAAGGTCGGCGATGTGCTGGAGATTGCCGGGGTTCGGCTCGAGGTCGTCGGGCCTCCGCTTGAAGATGTCAAGGCGATCGAGTGACGCGCAGCGTCACCCGGGTGCGTGTTTCGTCCGAAGTTGCTTTTCAGGCTGCACCGGCAACGATTCGAGTGCTTACTAGCCTTGTCGCCTCGTCTCGAAGAATCCGCTCGTAAACTGATAAAAACCATATAGTTACGATCCAGACTCCATGCGCCTGGCGCAATCCATGGAACCTTGGCATACCCCTTGCTCGATCAGTGTCAGCATCGCTGGGTGCGTGGGCAAAGGGTGTCACCAACAACTTCATGGAGACGTACAAATGAAACGTATTCAACGAGGCTTTACGTTGATCGAACTGATGATCGTGGTTGCGATCATCGGCATTCTGGCGGCCATCGCCATTCCGCAGTATCAGGACTATATCGCTCGTTCGCAGGTCGGCGAAGCGCTGAGCCTGATGGATGGTCTGAAGACGCCGATCGGCGAGTGCGCCAACGACAAGGGCACGCTGACTGGGCTGCGACTAGCGGTGGTGCGGCGCAGCTGCGGCAATTCCGGCCGCTGCCGACTGTGACTGGCAATTACGTTGCGTCGGTTAGCCGTGGCGGATGGTGTCATGACTGCGACGATGAGCGAACGGCGCCCCGACATCGACCCTGGTCCAGGGCCAGACGCTGATCATGACGCCGCAACTGAACGCGGGCTCGATCGTCTGGGATTGCACGATCGCCACGTCGGCGGGCACGGTTCTCCGCGAAGCATCGTCCGTCGATTTGCCGCTAAGCTAGTCTCGATAAGCATCAACAAGCCAACGGCTGCCCGATGGGGCGGCCGTTGGCTTTCTTATTGCCCCGTACTGCCGAAACCTCCCGCCGCCCGCGCACTCTCCGCGAAGTTGTCGACGACTTCGAACGCCGCCTTCACGACCGGCACGATGACGAGCTGCGCCAGCCGCTCCATCGGCTGCAGCGCGTAGTGGTGCTCGCCGCGGTTCCAGCAGCTCACCAGCACCTGACCCTGATAGTCGGAATCGATGAGGCCGACCAGGTTGCCGAGCACGATGCCGTGCTTGTGGCCGAGGCCCGAGCGCGGCAGGATCACCGCGGCAAGTCCGGGGTCGGCGATGTGGATCGCGAGGCCCGTCGGCACGAGCTCGACTTGCCCCGGCGCCAACGTCAGCGGCGCGTCGATGCAGGCGCGCAGGTCCATGCCCGCGGCGCCGGGCGTCGCGTACGCCGGGAGATGCGGCCGGATGCGTTCGTCGAGAATCCTGAGCGCGATGCGCGTGGTCGTGGCCGTCATACGGTGATTGCTCCAAGCGGGTCCCCGGGACGATCCTTATTCCCGGATAACTCGTTGCGCGATTTCGGCGACGAGCCGGCGCGCCAACGCGAGCTTGTCCATCCGCGGCAGGGGGTGCGCGCCGGCGTCGTCGAACAGGGTGACTTCGTTGTCGTCGCTGCCGAACGCGTCTTGCGCTCGGTTGGCGACGATCAGCGGCACCTTCTTGCGCCGGCGCTTGTCCTCGGCGTGGCGCGGAACGTCGTGGGTCTCGGCGGCGAAGCCGACGCAATACGGAGGGTGCGGCCGCGCCGCGACCGTCGCAAGAATGTCGATGGTGGGCTTGAGCGTGATCGTCAGCGGCGCACCGTCCTTCTTGATCTTCTTCTCCGAGGTCTTGTCCGGCGTGTAATCGGCGACCGCGGCGACGGCGATGAAGACGTCGCACGACGCGATCTGCCGCTCCACCGCGGCGGCCATGTCCGCCGCGCCTTGCACGTCGACGCGCGACACGCCCGCCGGCGTCGGCAACGTCGTCGGACCGGCGACCAGCGTCACGGTCGCACCTGCTTCGGCAGCCGCCTGCGCCAACGCAAAGCCCATCTTGCCCGAGCTTGTGTTGGTGATGCCGCGCACCGGATCGATCGCCTCGAACGTTGGGCCGGCGGTCAACAGCACGCGCTTGGCTTCGAGCACCTTCGGCTGTGCCCACGCGACGACGGCCGCGAATATCTCCTCCGGCTCCTGCATGCGGCCTTCGCCGGTCTCGCCGCACGCCTGGTCGCCGACGCCTGGCCGCAGCACGATGACGCCGTCAGCGACGAGCTGCGCGACGTTGCGCTGATTCGCCGCGTTCGCCCACATCTGGCGGTTCATCGCCGGCGCGACGAAGAGCGCACAATCGCGCGCAAGTGTCAGCGTCGACAGAAGATCATCAGCGTGGCCGTGGGCGATCTTGGCGAGGAAATCGGCGGACGCCGGCGCCACGACGATGGCGTCGGCACCTCGCGACAGGTCGATGTGCCCCATCCCGTTGTCGGCGCCCGACGCCCACAGGTCGGTCAGCACGGGATGGCCCGACAGCGCCTGCAGCGTGATCGGCGTGATGAAGCGGCACGCGCCCGGCGTCATCACGACGTTCACCGTGATACCTGCCTTGACGAACAGGCGCGCCAGCTCGGCTGCCTTGTACGCGGCGATGCCCCCCGTCAGGCCGAGGACGATCCGGCTGAGCGGTTGCGAGGGCGTGGTGATCATCCTTGCGGCCGATACGTTGTGCGACGCGCGAAGTTTACACTGGCCTCGACGATGCGCGCTTCTCGATTGAGCCGCGCAGCCGTCGCTGTCCCGACACGACGAAGGAGAACGCGATGCGCATCCGTGACCGGCCGAGCTGCGAACGCCCTCGCGAGAGGCTGCTCGCGCACGGGGCCGGGGCGCTGTCCGATGCGGAACTCCTGGCGCTTCTCGTGCGCACGGGGATTGCGGGGCGCAGTGCGCTCGATCTCGCACGCGACCTCATTGCGCGCTTCGGCGGGCTCGCGTCGCTTCTTGCGGCACCGGCAGCGGAGGTCGCGGCCGTGAGGGGGTTCGGGGCCGCGCGCTCGGCGGTGCTCGCGAGCGTCGTGGAGTTGGCGCGCCGATCGCTTGCCGAAGAGGCTGCGGCGCGGGATGCGCTCGCCTCCCCGCAGGCGGTGCGCGACTACCTGAGGCTGTCCCTCAGCGGGCGTCCCTACGAAGTGTTCGTCGGACTGTTCCTCGACAGTCAGAACCGCGTACTGGCCGCCGAGGAGCTCTTTCGCGGGACACTGGCGCAGACGAGCGTCTATCCGCGCGAAGTCGTGAAGGCGGCGCTCGCGCGCAACGCCGCGGCGATGATCTTCGCGCACAATCATCCGTCGGGCGTGGCCGAGCCCTCGCGCGCCGACGAGCTCCTCACGCAGGCGCTGAAGCAGGCACTGGCGCTGGTCGACATCCGGACGCTCGACCACTTCGTCGTCGCCGGCGGACGGCTCACCTCATTTGCGGAGCGCGGGTTGCTCTAAGCGTGGCGTCACCCGCTCCAAGCGTGGCCCGATGGCGAGACAGCGTCTGGTCATGTCGTATCGGTATCCCTGAGTTCCCGCCGCACCCGTGATTCCCGTGCGCGGGATTCCAGTGCCTCGGGTCCGGCATTCGGGCAGCACTATCGAATGCATGGCCAGATGTGCTGTACAACGAACCGAAGTTCAGCGCTTAGTTTTCGCCTTGTTGTGTCGATTTGGTTGCTGTTCTCGTGCCGACGAAGCGTGCGCACGGTGCGCTCAAGTCGATGCCAGATGGCACGGTTGTTGCTCACAAGTGCAGCATCGCGCGAGTTCGATTTTGGGCGGCGCATCGGCTCGCTCGCGATCGCAGGGCAAACGACAACACGCAGGGGCGAGCGCACGTGAACACGCCGATCAAACAAGTAGGGTTGCGCCCGAACGGAACGCTCGGACTGAATGGTTCGCGATTCCTCTAGCGGGCTCATCGTGTCAACGCGCCCCGCATCCAGGTCTTCTCTCGCCATCGTGGCATCGCATCGATACGCGATCGGCGGTGAACTCTTCCGATTGTTGGGACTTGCCGTCCTTTGCGCGTGGGGGCTTCACTCTCATGCCTTCGTGCAGTTCACCGGAGCAACCGCGCTTTCGGCCAGCGCGGGGGGCACGCACACGTGCGCGCTGACGACGGGCGGCGGCATCAAGTGTTGGGGATCGAATGGCAGCGGCCAACTCGGCGACAACACGACGACGCCGCGATTGACGCCGGTCGCGGTCAACGGACTCGCCAGCGGTGCGCTCGCGGTCGCCGCCGGCAACAGCCATAGCTGTGCGCTCGTCGCCGGCGGTGCCGTCAAGTGCTGGGGGCTCAACACCAATGGCCAACTGGGTGACGGCACGATTGTCCCGCGATTGACGCCCGTCAACGTAAGTGGCCTGGCGAGCGGCGTGGCCGCGATTGCGGCAGGAGCGGCGCATACCTGCGCACTGACGACGGGCGGCGGCGTCAAGTGCTGGGGAGCCAATGGCAATGGCCAACTCGGCGACAACTCCACGACGCAACGACTCACTCCGGTCAACGTCAGCGGCCTCGCCAGCGGCGTGGTCGCGATCATCGCGGGGCAGAACCACACTTGCGCGGTAACGAGTGCCGGCGGCGTCAGGTGCTGGGGCATCAACAGCAATGGTCAGCTTGGCGACAACTCACAAACGCAACGCCTCACGCCCGTCAACGTGAACGGCATCGCCAGCGGCGCCACCGCGTTGGCAGCGGGAGTTGGTCACACCTGCGCCCTGGTCAGCGGTGGGGTCAAGTGCTGGGGCCTGAACAGCAACGGTCAACTCGGGGATAACTCGCAGACCCAGCGGCTCACGCCGGTCGACGTGCTCGGCATGACCACCGGAGTCACCGCGATCATTGCCGGTTTTCAGCACACGTGTGCGTTGACCACTGGAACCGGCGCCAAGTGCTGGGGCCTCAATGTGGACGGGCAGCTCGGCGACAGCACGCTCGTATCGCGATTGAGTGCGGTCGACGTCACCGGCCTCACCAGTGGCGCGACGGCAATGACGGCGGGCGCCCAGCATACATGTGCGGTGGTCGGTGGCGGTGCGGTCAAGTGCTGGGGCCATGATGGGTCGGGCCAGCTTGGCGACAACGCCACGACACAGCGGCTGACCCCTTCCGTGGTGAGCGGCCAGGCGGGCGTGAGGACCATGGCCGCCGGCGGATTGCACACCTGCGCGCTGGTCAGCGGAGGCGGCGTCAAATGCTGGGGATCCAACGACAATGGTCAATTGGGCGATAACTCGACTACGCAGCGGCTGACCGCGGTCGACGTGCTCGGGCTGACCAACGGCGTGATCGCGTTGGCCACGGGGGCGAGCCATACCTGTGCGCTGACGAGCGCCGGCGGCGTCAAATGCTGGGGGCTGAACGCCAACGGCCAGCTCGGCGACAGTTCGACCGCGCAGCGCGTGGCGCCAGTGGATGTCAGCGGCTTGACCAGTGGCGCGAAATCGATCGCAGCCGGCGACAGCCACACGTGCGCGCTCACCAACGCCGGAGGGGTCAAATGCTGGGGACTCAACAGCACCGGCCAACTCGGCGACAACACGCTGACGCAACGGCTGGTGCCGGTCGATGTCGTCGGATTGGCAAGCGGCGTAATGGCGATCGAGGCAGGCGCAGCACACACCTGCGCCTTGATGAACAGCGGTGGCGTGAAGTGCTGGGGTTGGAATGGCTACGGACAAGTAGGTGACAGCACGCTTACGCAACGGCAGGTCCCGGTCGATGTGAGCGGCTTGATCTCCGGTGCGAGCGTGATCGCGGTTGGCCAGTACCATAGCTGCGCGTTGGTGGGGAGCGGCGTCAAGTGCTGGGGCTGGAATGGCTACGGTCAGATTGGCGACAATTCGACCACCCAGCGGCCGGTGCCGACCAATGTGAGCGGTCTCTCGAGCGGCGTGTCCGGAATCGCCGCCGGCAATGGTCATACCTGTGCGGTGGCGGGCAGCGGAGTCAAATGTTGGGGCGATAACAGTTACGGTCAGATCGGCGATGGTACGGTCGCCACCACGCGCCTGACGCCCGTCGATGTCAGTGGCCCGGTCGGAGTCTCGACGGTCGTCGCCGGCGGCTTGCACACCTGCGCGCGAATCGGCGGCGGGTTGGCATGCTGGGGTCTCAACAGCAACGGCCAGCTTGGAGATAACTCCGTCACGCAGCGGCCGACGCCCACCGACGTAACAGGCTTGGCTGCGCTCGGTCTGGTTGCTGCCGGCGGCGTGCACACCTGCGCGCTCACCACGGGCGGCTCGGTGCTTTGCTTCGGCGGGAATGGTTCCGGTCAGCTCGGCGACGGCACGGTCATCAGCGCGGTGACGCCCATCTCGGCAAGCGGATTGAGCGCTGCATCTGCCATCGCCGCCGGCACCATTCACACCTGTGCGGTGGTTGGTGGTGGCGCCAAATGTTGGGGGGACAACATCAATGGACAGCTGGGCGACGGCACCCAGACGCCACGACTCGCGCCGGTCGACGTGAGCGGTCTTACCGGGGCCGTGGCGATCACGGCAAGTGTCGGCAGCGACCACACGTGCGCGCTGACCAGCAGCGCCGGCCTCAAGTGCTGGGGAAACAATGGCAACGGCCAGCTTGGCGACAATTCCACGACCCGACGGTTGGTGCCGGTCGACGTCAGCGGCTTGACGAGCGGGGCAGCGGCGGTAAGCGCGGGGCAGTTTCACACCTGCGCGCTGACTACGGGCGGAGGAGCCAAGTGCTGGGGGCTCAATGGCAATGGGCAGATTGGCGATGGCACGCAGTCGCAGCGGCTGACGCCAGTCAACGTGAGCGGCCTGACCAGTGGCGTAACGGCCGTTACGACGGGACTGTCCCACAGCTGCGTGCTTACCGGCGCCGGCGGTGTCAAGTGCTGGGGACTCAACGCCAACGGACAGCTCGGCGATGGCACGACGACGCAACGGCTGACGGCCGTCAACGTCAACGGACTGAGCAGCGGAATCGCGGCCATCGCGGCAGGCGCCGGCCACACGTGCGCGTTGACCAACAGTGGCGGCGTCAAGTGTTGGGGATTGAATGGCAATGGGCAGCTTGGCGACGGCACGACGACGCAGCGATTGGCGCCGGTCGACGTCACCGGATTGACCAGCGGGGTCTTGGCCATCGCGGCCGGGCAGTACCATGCCTGCGCGCTGACCAGCACGGCGGGTGTCAAGTGCTGGGGTCAGAACGACGATGGCGAGTTGGGGGATGGCACCGCGGGAACGCGACCGTTTCCCGGAAGCGTGCTGGCCGTCGGTCCTGCCACGCAGCTTGCAATCACGAGTGTCAACGGCGGCGCCAGCGTTGCCGTCAGCACCGGCTTCAACGTCGTCGTCGAAAGCTGGGATGCCGGCGGTACGACGGCGCCGGTGACCGCCACTACGGGAGTCAGCCTCGTGCTCGTCGGCCCCGGGGCGCTCGGTGGCAGCATCACGTGCACGCAATCGGCAGGAACCAATAGCTGCACGGTCGGAGGCGCCACAATCGACACTGCGCAAATCGGCGCCTTGCTCGGTGCCAACCGCACCAGCGGCGACGCGTTGACCAGCGGTCTCAGTCTGCCATTCGACATCTTCGCCGTTCCACCCGGGGCGCCCACCGGCATTGTCGCGGTGCAGAGTGCGAGCGGCATTACCGTGACGTTCACGCCCCCTGCCAATACCGGCGGCGCGCCGATTATCAGCTACACGGTGACGTGCAATCCTGGAGCGATCACGGCGGTCGGCGCCGCGAGCCCGATCACCGTCACCGGACTCGTCAGCGGCACGCCCTACACGTGCAATGTCCGGGCGACCAACTCCATCGGTACGGGCGCGGTCAGCTCACCGTCCAACACGGTCTTCTATGTGGTTTCCCCCAACGCGAGACTTCTCGTGCCCGACGGGACCTCGCTCAAGCAGACGTTCACGTCGTATCCGGAGGCGCGCTGGTTCGCGATGGGTGTGGAGCCGGGCAAGACCTACGTCATCGAGACCGTCGACCCCACTGGCGACCTGACGGCCGACGCGATCGGTACGCTGGGCGTCTTCGCGCCCGATGGCGTGTCGGCGCCGCCGGAGGCGAGTGTCGACTGCACCGCCTCCAACGGGCGACGGCCGCCGGCGGTGGACGTGAACAGTGATGGCATCCGCTGCATTCTCCGTACGGCATTGCCGGCGGCGGGCATGCAGGAGAACAAGCGGCCGGTGTATGTGAACGTGACGCGGATGGACCCGGCCCTCGGCGGCGGCTCGCAGTTCAAGATCCGCGCGCGCGAGGCCACGATCTATGGTCGCTGGCTCACGAACAATTTCGACTACCACGTCGAGGTCGAGAATACGACGGGCGACGCGACATGCGTCGAGGTCGCGCGCTATCCGGCGTCGGGTCTTACCTACACGGCAGGTCCGGGGTGGTCGGGATCGATCGCCTCGTTCATGCTGACGGTGCCGGCGTTCGGCGCGGTCAAGCAGGCGATCCCGAGCGGCAGCCTGGTCGGCACCGACAGCGAAGGCACGTTGCGCATCAACGCCTGCGGGTCGCCGACCAACCTGCTCGCGGCCGGACTGCACGTCAGCACGTACGCGTTCGACCCGGTGGGCAACCGGATCATCTACTTCTTCACCTCGACGGCGAACGAGGGCAAGACGCGGAGCACGTGGTAATCAGGCAGACAGGTTTCTCCGGAAGGGAGCGGATCATGAAGGCACGGAAGATGGTGACGTCGGTGGTGGGAATGCTCGCGGCTCTGAGTCTGGGGGCGCTGCCGGCGCTGGGGCAGGTGGGGCCGCTGGCCAACACGGCGGTGGGCAACGCGCGGGTGATCGTGCCGGACGGCTCGTCGCTGCTGCAGAACATCGGCGGCGGGGAGACGCGCTGGTTCGTGTTCGGGACCGAGCCGGGGAAGACCTATGCGGTGGAGGTGGTGGATCCGTACAGCGATCTGGCGTCGAACACGATTGGCGCGGTGAACGTGACCGACGGCAGTGGGGTGAGCGCGCCGGCGGAGACCAACGTGGACTGCACGGCGAACGCGCGGGCGCCGGCGCTGGTGGTGGCGAGCGATGGCATCCGCTGCATCGTGCGGATGTTTCCGCCGACGGTGGGCAACACGCAGAACAAGCGCGGGATCTATGTTGCGGTGGGGTCGGTGCTGGGGCCGAGCTTCCAGATCCGGGTGCGGGAGAGCACGATCTACGGGCGCTGGACGACCAATGGCTACGACTTTCACGTCGAGCTGGAGAACACGACGGCGGATGCGTTGTGTGCGCAGATCCTGTTCCTGCCCAATGCGGGGGACAGCTACAGCGGGACGTGGAGCGGCGGGTTGATGCAGACGACGCTGACGATCCCGGCGTTTGGGGCGAACAAGTTTGTGTTTCCGAACGGGACGCTGGTGGGGGCGCTGAACGACAACAAGGGGACGCTGCGGATCGGGGCCTGTCCGACGCCGGTGAATTTCGTGCCGAGTGCGTTGCACGTGAGCACGTATGCGTACAACCCGGTGACGGACAAGTTTCTGTACTTTTTCACCAACACGGCGAACAACGGCGCGACGGGCAACAGCTGGTAGCGGCGCCGCGTGGCATCTCGTCCTGGTCCCATGGGGCCGTCCGTCGCCGGAGGCCCTTTTTCTTGCGTCGGCGCCATGAACGTCGGCATTTAGATTGCCAGGTCGGTCGGGACCTGGAGTCGAGCCGCCCGCCCCACCCCAACGGACGGATGGCTCTTGTAATTTCGGCGCGACGCTAGCTAGAATCCGCTCCCGCGGATATCGGTCCGGGAGCAGGGCCTCGCCGTTCGCTTCCTCGGCCGTGATACCGGCGGTTCGTGCGTCGATGCCCAGGGAGGGGATCGTGAGAGCGACACTGTTGGCGGCGGCGCTCGCCGCGCTGTCATCGGCCGCCGTCGAGGCCGCCATCCTGACGGTCACCAACAACAACGACAGCGGGCCGGGGAGCCTGCGCGCCGCCGTCGCGGCATCCGCAGCAGGTGACACGATCACGTTCGACCCGGCCGTCAAGAGCCCGATCGTGCTCACCTCGGGACAGATCCCGATCGCGCACGCGCTGACGATCACGGGGCCGGGCTGGCGGCAGCTGCAGATCGAAGGCAACGCGAACGACCGGATCTTCGAGATCCTGGAGGCGTCGCCTGCGGCCTGTCCCGCGCCAACGGGCTCCCTCGACTACGTCGTCACGATTTCCGGATTGGGGCTCGGCAACGGCGCCCGCAACACCGACAATCCGGGCGGCGCCATCAACGCGTTCCACAGCCTCCACCTGGACTCGGTCGTCATTTACGACAGCGCCGCCCGCGATCGGGCGGCGGCATCGACTTCCACCTGCAGTACGCCGGGCAGTCGCTGTCGATCACGAATTCCCTGTTGGTCGGCAATTCGGCGAAGCCGCTGTCCCCGACGAGCAGCAATATCGAAGGCGGCGGTCTGCGTGTCGCCGACTACTTCGCGAGGAGCTGCGGCAATGCGAACGTCACCCGATTTGCGCCGGCACCGACGGTAACGATCGCCAACACCGTGTTTGCGGGCAATCGCGCGCAGCCGGTCGCCGGCAGCGGCAGCCACGGTCGCGGTGGCGGAATCTTCGCCCTGGCGTACGCCGACATCACGATCACCGACAGCCGGATCGTCGACAACCACGTCGATGTCCCCAGCCCGCCCGATCCGGGGGTCTCTTATCGGCGGCGGCTTCTTTGGTGGCGCGAAGTCGCTGACGCTCGTACGTTCGGAAATTTCGGACAACAGCGTGTCGTTCAGCCCGGGCCAGTCGACGGGCGGCGGCTTCTTTGCGGTCAATACCGATTCCACGCTTCAGGCGCCCGCCGACGCGATAGTGGTCAAGTTCGTCGATTCGACGGTATCGGGCAACACGGCCCCCAACCTGGCGGGCATCCTCGTGTTCGGCAACGTCGCGCTCGAGCTCGACAACTCGACGGTGAACAACAATGTGTCGGGCACCGGTTCGGGAGGGGTCGGAGGCGTCTACCTGCACAACGGCTTGTCGAACGACGGTGTGACGAACTGCACGCCGCCGACGCTGACGATGACGTCGTCCATTCTCGCCAACAGTGGGGCGGCGCCGAGGCTCGATCTTCGCACCAACACGGCGGCGCCGGGGCTCGCGAGCTTCACCGTCACCGCCAACAATTCGCTGATCGAGACGATCTGCTCGTCTGCAACATCTCGGTGTCGGGCAGCAACAACCTTCCGCAAGGGACGGACCCGCAGCTCGGCCCGCTCGCGTTCAACGGGGGACTCACGCGGACGCAGCCGCCGCTGCCGGGAAGCCCGGTGATCGACGCAGGCTCCAACCCGCTGTCGCTGACGGCCGATCAGCGGGGATCGCCGCGCGTCGTCGGCAGCGCGGCCGACATGGGTGCCTCCGAGCCGGTCGTCATTCCGGCGCGGCTGCTCGTGCCGGACGGCACGTCGATCAAGCAGACGTTCGGGGCTTATCCCGACACGAAGTGGTTCGCGCTGGGGGTCGAGCCCGGAAAGACCTACGCGATCGAAGTCGCGGACGTCGACGGCGATCTGACGGCCAACGCGATCGGAACGCTGAACCTCTACGACGTCGACGGCGTGTCGCCGCCGCCCGAGGCGAGCGTCGACTGCACGGCGGCGAACGGGCGGCGGCCGCCGGCGGTCGACGTGGCCGGCGACGGCATCCGCTGCATCCTGCGGACCGCGCCGGCCGCCTTCGCGGTGTTCCTGAACAAGCGGCCGGTGTACGTGAAGGCGACGCGGAAGGATCCGGCGACCGGCGGCGGCTCGCAGTTCAAGATCCGCGCGCGCGAGGCCACGATCTACGGTCGCTGGCTCACGAACAATTTCGACTACCACATCGAGGTCGAGAACACGACCGGCGACGCGATGTGCGTCGAGCTCGCGAGCTATCCCGCAACCGGACTGAGCTACGACCCGTACACCGGATGGGACAACCTCATCGGCGTCGCAACGTTGACGGTGCCGGCGTTCGGCGCCGTCAAGACGGTGACGCCGATGGGCTCGAACGTCAACGGCGACACGGAAGGCACGTTCCGCATCGGTGCCTGCGGCTCGCCGGTCAATCTGATTCCGGGGGCGCTGCACGTGTCGACGTACGCCTTCAACAGCACACTGAACAAGTACGTCTATTTCTTCACTACGACGGCGAACGACGGCAAGACGCGGAGCAGGTGGTAATCAGGCAGACAGGTTTCTCCGGAAGGGAGCGGATCATGAGAGCACGGAAGCGTGGCGACATGGGCGGCGGGGGTGGTGGTCGCGAGCCTGGGGCTGGTGGCGCTGCCGGCGCAGGCGCAGGTGGGGCCGCTGGCCAACACGGCGGTGGGCAACGCGCGGGTGATCGTGCCGGACGGCTCGTCGCTGCTGCAGAACATCGGCGGCGGGGAGACGCGCTGGTTCGTGTTCGGGACCGAGCCGGGGAAGACCTATGCGGTGGAGGTGGTGGATCCGTACAGCGATCTGGCGTCGAACACGATTGGCGCGGTGAACGTGACCGACGGCAGTGGGGTGAGCGCGCCCGCAGAGACCAACGTGGACTGCACGGCGAACGCGCGGGCGCCGGCGCTGGTGGTGGCGAGCGATGGCATCCGCTGCATCGTGCGGGTGTTTCCGCCGACGGTGGGCAACACGCAGAACAAGCGCGGGATCTATGTTGCGGTGGGGACGGTGGCGGGGCCGAGCTTCCAGATCCGGGTGCGGGAGAGCACGATCTACGGGCGCTGGACGACCAATGGCTACGACTTTCACGTCGAGCTGGAGAACACGACGGCGGATGCGTTGTGTGCGCAGATCCTGTTCCTGCCCAATGCGGGGGACAGCTACAGCGGGACGTGGAGCGGCGGGTTGATGCAGACGACGCTGACGATCCCGGCGTTTGGGGCGAACAAGTTTGTGTTTCCGAACGGGACGCTGGTGGGGGCGCTGAACGACAACAAGGGGACGCTGCGGATCGGGGCCTGTCGCGACGCCGGTGAATTTCGTGCCGAGTGCGTTGCACGTGAGCACGTATGCGTACAACCCGGTGACGGACAAGTTTCTGTACTTCTTCACCAACACGGCGAACAACGGCGCGACCAGCAACAGCTGGTAGCCGTGTCGGGCGCGCCGGCGCGGTCCGCGCGTCGCCGGAACCTGCGCAGCGGAGGCCTTGTCGCTTTCTGCGGAGTGCAGGGACCGTTATCCGGCGGGTCCGGAACCATGCCCGACGGCGAGTGCGAGCGGGGTGGCATAAGCGCTTGAATCAGGGACGAAAATCGAGCTATAATTGATAACTTTGCAGCAACGCCATTCCTGAACCCGAAGGAGCGAGCCATGGCTCGAGTCTGTCAAGTCACCGGAAAAGCCCCGATGGTGGGGAACAACGTTTCGCACGCGAACAACAGGACGAAGCGCCGCTTCCTGCCCAACCTGCAGCAACGCCGGTTCTGGGTCGAAAGCGAGAACCGCTGGATCAGCCTGCGCCTGACCAACGCCGCGCTGCGCACGATCGACAAGAAGGGCATCGACGCCGTGCTGGTGGAAGTCCGCGCGCGTGGACTGCACGTCTGATCCCGAGGGGTACCCATCATGCGCGAAAAGATCAAGCTCGAATCGTCGGCCGGCACCGGCCACTTCTACACGACGATGAAGAACAAGAAGAACATGCCGGAGAAAATGGAGATCAAGAAATTCGATCCGGTCGCCCGCAAGCACGTCATGTACAAGGAAACGAAGCTCAAATAGCCGGGGTTCACGCAAACAAAAAGCCCGCCGACCGGCGGGCTTTGTTTTCGGCGTCTGCGGGCGCCTCGGCCCCCAGGGTCGCGCCGTTAGGCGTAGCGCTTGAGCTGGAGCGAGAACTGCGCCAGCGGAACGATGCCCGAGGCTTCCGCGCGGCGGCACCAGTCCTGCAGCCGGGCGAGAAGTTGCTCGCTCGAATCGGTCGAGCGCTCCCACAGCGCGTTCAATTCCTGCCGCATCGCGTAGATCGTCGACAGCGCCTTGCTCTTCTCCATCGCTTTCACGAGCGTTACGCGCTCGGGCTCGCGCAGTGCCCCCACTTCGTCGCCCGACAGCCAGCGCTTAAGGCGCCGCATGCTCGGAACGTGGGCGAACTCGCTGCGGCCGACGCGCGCGCGCAGTGCGGCGAGTTCACTGGCGCAAGTCTCCTTGAGCGTCCGTGCGTACGCGGTCGCGACGTGGTAGCGGTGGTTGATCACCGCATGTAGGGTCGCCAGGTCGGGTGCCGGCTTGGTCGTGCGTGCGACGCGCAGCTTCGGCGCAACCTTGCGCACCGTGGCGAGGCGCAGCGTCGCAAGGATCCGGATGTACGTCCAGCCCAGGTCGAATTCGTACCAGCGTGACGAGAGCTTCGCCGACGAGCCGTACGCGTGGTGGTTGTTGTGCAGCTCTTCGCCACCGATGATGATCCCCCACGGGACGATGTTGGTCGACGTGTCGGCGGAGGCGAAGTTGCGGTAGCCCCAGTAGTGGCCGATGCCGTTGACGATGCCTGCCGCCGTGATCGGAATCCATGCCATCTGCACGGCCCAGATCGTGGCGCCCAGCGGGCCGAACAGCATCAGGTTGATCATCAGCATCAGGCCGACACCTTCCCACGAATAGCGCGTGTACACGTTGCGCTCCATCCAGTCGTCGGGCGTGCCCTTGCCGTACTTGTCCAGTGTCTCCTGGTTCTTCGCTTCCTCGCGGTAGAGTTCGGCGCCGCGGAACAGCACGGTCCGGATGCCGCGGGTCTGCGGGCTGTGCGGGTCTTCCGGCGTCTCGACCTTGGCGTGGTGCTTGCGGTGGATCGCCGTCCACTCCTTGGTCACCATTCCGGTCGTGAGCCACAGCCAGAAGCGGAAGAAGTGGCTGACAACGGGATGGAGGTCGAGCGCGCGATGCGCCGAATGCCGGTGCAGGTAGATCGTCACGGCGGCGATGGTCACGTGCGTCAGCGCCAGCGCGACGACGATATAGCCCCACCACGGCAGCGGCATCAGGCCGTGCGCGGCGAAGGAGAGGAAGTCGAAGGACATGGGTTCCCTGTAGGGCCGCATGGGCGACTAACCCGCGGCTTTGTCGTAAAGCGTCGAATTATACGCTACCCCAAGGGTTCGTGCGGTCCCGCACACAGTAAATTTCCCCCATCAAATGAGGGGGTTGGTGGGTGCCGCCTTCCGAAACCGCCCTCAGCCGGGCGAAACGGACGATTCCGTGGAATTTGGGCCGGGCGGTAGGGCGCCCGTACTCTCCGGATTCAAAATCCGCATCTCCCGTTGCGGGAACGGGATCCGGATGCCGTTCGCCTTGAACGACCGCCAGATCGACTGGTTCAGCGCGCTCCGCAAATCGAGCTGGCCGTTCTCCGGGTCGGAGATCCAGACGCCGAGCTCGAGATCGATGCCGCTTTCGGCGAAGCGCACGACGAATGCCGCCGGCGGACTCGGCGCCTGCAGCACACGCGGCTGGCGTTGCGCGGCCTCGGTCATCAGCTGCAATGCGCGGTCGACGTCGCTGTCGTAGCTCACTTGCACCGGCACGCCGAGCCGGACATCCTTCGAGCTGTACGAGTGGTTGAGGACCGTCGTCGTGACCATCGTCTCGTTCGGTACGATCGCGTCGATGCCATCGAGGCTGCGCACGACGACGTAGCGCGAAGTCACCTTCGTCACCACGCCATGGCGATTGTCCACCGTAACCATGTCGCCCAGCCGGATCGAGCGGTCGAGCAGGATCGTGAAGCCGGCAATGTAGTTGCTTGCGAGCTTCTGCAGGCCGAGACCGATTCCCACACCCAGCGCGCCGCCGAACACGGTGAGCAGCGTGAGATCGATACCCACCGCCTGCAGCGCGATCAGCACGCCAAGGGCGAGCAGCAGCGCGCGAACGAACTTGGCGAGGACGGCGCGCAGATTCGTGTCGAGATTGGGCGCGCGCTGCAACCGTTGCTCGACGAGACCGGACAGCCACAAGGTAACGGCGAGGGTTAGCACGACGACCACCGCGCCCTTGAGGATCTCGTACACCGAGATGTGCCGGGTGCCGAGCGGAATCTCCATCGCGTCGAGCTCAGTGCGCATTTCAGGAAGCACGCCCGTGAAGTAGAGCAACACGAGCCCCCAGATCGCGAACGAGATCGCGCGCTCTGACGCGGGCAGCCATGCGGGTGTGCCGAAGAGCCCGCGCAGCGCGTAGACGAAGAGCCGGATCAGCGCGAGCGCCACGGTGAGCGGCAGCGCAATGGCGATGAAGAATGGCGGTTGCCAGTGGCGGAACACCGCGGCAGCGATGAGCAGAAGCACCAGCGTCGCGAGTGGCAGCAGCAACCGGTTGACGCCGCCGAGACCGGCCTTGACCATCCCCGTGCTCGATCCGGACTTGAGGCGCACGTGGCGATCGAGCAGCCAGCCCAACGCAAAGCAGACGGCTACAAGCGCGAGTTCGATCCATCCCGCCGGCGTCGCCAGCGCGGTTTCGTAGCGTGTAAAGTCGATGGGCGCGAGCACGGCGAGGAGTCTACCGGAAATCGCCTGGCGGCTCTCCCGATCGCGCGCGTTCGAGAATTGCGGCGAAGAAGCCGTCGCAGCCATGGCGATGCGGCAGGAGCGCGAGTGTGGGGCCGGTGTCGAGTGCAATGCCGGCGCGCGCGAGCAGCGCGGCGGCATCGCCGCGCACGAACTGCGGATGCGTACCTGAGAAACCCGGCGACGACGCCTTCGTTCTCGTCCGGCAGTACGCTGCACGTCGCGTAGACGAGCCGGCCGCCGGGTTTCACCAGTGTGGCTGCGGCGGCGAGAATCCTCTGTTGCTTTTCGGCGAGCTCCGCGACCGCGGTTTCCCGCTGGCGCCACTTGAGATCGGGATTGCGGCGCAGCGTACCGAAGCCGGTGCACGGTGCGTCGACCAGAACCCGATCGATCTTCCCGGCGAGACGCTTCACCTTCGCGTCGTGTTCGTTCGCGAGCAGTTGCGGATGCACGTTCGACAGCCCCGAGCGGGCGAGGCGGGGCTTCAGGTTGGCAAGCCGTTTGTCCACGATGTCGAACGCGTAGAGGCGGCCGTGCGAGCGCATCAGAGCACCCAGGAGCAGCGTCTTGCCGCCGGCACCGGCGCAGAAATCGACGACCATGTCGGTGCGCTTCGGGGCAACGAGAAAGCCGACGAGCTGGCTGCCTTCGTCTTGCACCTCGAGGGAGCCGTCCTGCAGCAGCGGATGTCGGGCGAGTGCGGGCCGTCCAGGTACGCGCAGACCGAGCGGCGAGTACGGCGTCGGTTCGGCCGCGATGCCCGTCGCCGCCAGTGCGGCGCGCGCGGCGTCACGCGTCGTCTTCAGCGGATTCACGCGAAGATCGAGGGACGCGGGTGTCTGCCATGCTCGTGCGAGTTCGCCGCGCTCGGCCTCGCCGTACGCATCACCGAGGCGCGCCCACAGCCAGTCGGGAAGGTCCGCGGCGATGGCGGGCGGCAGCGCCGTCGCCAGGCGCGCCTTGAACGCGCGCAACCACACGACATCGGATTCCTTCAGCACGCTGTCCATCTCGCGCACGCTGTACCCGAGCTCTCGCGTGGTCACTGCCAGCGCAAGCTTCGACGGCTGCGCCGTTCCCGCCAATGCTTCCAGCGAACGCCGCCGGCGCAGGTACGCGTACACCCCGTCGGCAACGAAAGCGCGGTCGTGCTGGCCCATCGCCGGATGGCGGCGGAAAAAATGGTGCAGAAGCGTGTCTGCGGGCGCGGCGAGCGGCTGGATCTCGGCGATCGCGGCAGCGAGGCCGGCGAGCTGGTTCGCCCGCAGCGTCATTGTTGCGCCAGCGGTTCGTCGACCCGGATCGAATCGAGCAGCGCCTCGAGCGTCGCGCGGGGACCGATGTAGCGCATCTTGACCGGAATGTAATGCAGCGTCGGGGCGAGCCATGCATAGCCTTCGACGCGGCCGTCCTCGCTGCGATGGTGCCAGCGCTCGGTATCGATCTCGCCCTGGCCCCAGGCGATGCGTTCGTCACCGTCGCGCGTGACCGTGTACCGGTTGAGGCGGCGCGTCGTCGCCAGGCTGAACGTCACCTCGTTTGCCGGGGGCGGCGTGAAGTAGTACTGCCACATGATCGACAGCACGTCGAACGTCGGCACTTCGAGCGCCGCAGTCTTCTGGTCGTGCAGCGTCACGATCCCGATTTCCCAGTCGAATTGCGCGATCTCGCGCCGCTGCCGACTCGTGCGCTCGAACGAGAATTCGAGCGGCTGCAGCCCGGCAGGCGTGATGAAACCGCGGCTCTCGAGCTTCGCCTGTCCGGGAAAGAACAAGGCGAGGAGTCCGCTCAACTGGCCGATCGTGGAAATCCGGTATTCGCTGCCGGCGTGCTCGAAACGGTACACGGCGTCGCCGATCTCGAAGCCCTGCGTGCCGAGGAAGCCCTTGTAGACCAGATCGACGCGCGGCGGCAGCGCCTTCGGAGACGGCTGCGGCGCAGCAGGTGCCGGCGTCGCGGCGGCGACATCGACCGGAACGGCGGGCAGCTCCGGTCCCGCAGCAATCGCGTCGGCGGTCGGCTCGATGAGCGCGGGCGCCTCCTCGGCCGTGATCGGTATGGGCTCGGGCAACGCAGCCGGCGGTGGTAGCGGACTCGTGCGCCGCGCTTTCGGCCGCGGCTTGGGTGCCACGGCTGCCGGTTGCGGCGGTGGCGGCAACTCGGTGATCGTCGCCTGCAGCGGCTGCGTGTCGGGCGTTGCCGGCATGTCCGCCGGCCAGAACGAGAACGCCAGATGCACGACGATCGACGCCGCGAGCGCCACGACGAACCCGCGGCGCGCCGTCCACGGCGCGCGCTGGTCCACGCGGATCTCCGGGGACGTGGAGGCCGCTTCGTTGTCGGCGACGAGCGTCGTGGTGTCGGGTGGAGTCACGTGAATTTCGATGCCGAAACCGCGTTTGCGCTCCCTCGGCGTTCGCGGAGGCGCCGCGTCATTGCTCCGGTGCCGGAACTTCGAGCGTCGCGAGGGACGTGAGCCCGCCTTTAACGCTTACCCGTCGACCCGCGATGACGATCCGGCCCTCGCAGAACGCGCGCACCGCGGCTGGCAGCAACCGATGTTCGACGGCGAGTACGCGGGCCGCGAGCGTCACCTCGTCGTCGCCGTCGGCCACCGGCACCGCGCCTTGCGCGATGATCGGACCGTGGTCTACATCTGTCGTGACGAAGTGCACGGTGCAGCCATGGATGCGCACGCCGTCGGCGAGGGCGCGCCGGTGGGTATGCAATCCGGCGTACGACGGCAGCAGCGACGGATGGATGTTGATCATCCGGCCTTCATAGCGCTGCACGAAGACCGGGCCGAGGATACGCATGAAGCCGGCCGTGACGACGAGATTGGGTGCGCTCGCGTCGATCACGGCCGCAAGCGCGGCGTCGAATGCGTCGCGATCGACGAACGCATGGTGATCGACGATCCGTGTCGCGATGCCGTGCGCCGCGGCAACCGCGAGACCCGCGGCGTCGGTGCGGTTGCTGATGACCGTCGTGATGGTGCCGGCGAGCGTGCCGCGCCGCTCGGCGTCGATGAGCGCCGCGAGGTTCGACCCGCGACCTGAGATCAGCACGGTGATCAGGGGTGTCGCCATGGCGGGATAGGCGTGGCAGCGCTTGGCGTCGCGCTGCGGACGCCACCTCAGACGACGGTAGTCCCCAGCCCACCGGACGCGCGCGGCACGACAGTGCCGACCCGGTACACCGACTCGCCCGAAGCGGCGAGCAGTCCCTGCGCGCGTTGTGCGTCCTCGGATGCGACGACGACGACCATCCCGACGCCGCAGTTGAACACCCGGTGCATCTCAGCGTCGGCGACGTTGCCTTGGCGCTGCAGCCAATCGAAGATCGGAGGCCGCGGCCACGACGCGCGCTCGAGTCGTGCCGCGAGGTGAGCCGGAAACATCCGGTGCGTGTTTTCCAGCAAGCCGCCGCCGGTGATGTGCGCCATGCCCTTCACGTCGACCTCGGTGAGCAGCGCGAGCACGGGCTTGACGTAGATTCGCGTCGGCGCGAGCAGCACATCGCCGAGTGTGCGCGCGCCGGCGATTTCCGGTGCGCGTTGCACCAGATCCGCGCCAGACAGTTCGAGAATCCGGCGAATCAGCGAAAAGCCGTTCGAATGCGGCCCACTCGATCCAAGGCCCAGCAGCACGTCGCCGGCGGCGATGCGCCGGCCGTCGATCGCCTTCGCTTTCTCGACTACGCCAACCGCGAATCCGGCGAGGTCGTATTCGCCCGGGACGAAGGCGTTCGGGTGCTCGGCCGTCTCGCCACCGATCAGCGCGCACCCCGCGTCCTCGCAGCCTGTCGCAATGCCCTTGATGACTTCCGCAGCGACCGCGACGTCGAGTCGCTCGCAAACGTAGTAGTCGAGAAAGAACAGCGGCTCGGCGCCCTGCACGAGGATGTCGTTGACGCTCATCGCCACGAGATCGATGCCGATCGTGTCGTGCCGGGCGAGCGCGAACGCGAGCTTCAACTTGGTGCCTACACCGTCGGTGCTTGATACCAGTACCGGTTCGCGGTAGCGCTTCGGCAACTCGACCAGGGCGCCGAAGCCGCCGATGCCGGCCAGCACTTCGGGCCGCAATGTCCGTTTCGCGTACGGCTTGATGCGCTCGACAAGGGTGTCGCCCGCGTCGATGTCAACGCCGGCGTCGCGGTAGGAAAGCGAAGGCGAACCGGCGGAATGAGGAGGGGTCATTGAACGGGGCCAGGCTGCGAATTCGCGTCGCATTGAGCGAACGCTCGACACTGCGCTAAAGTACAAAGTTCGACCGATTTTACCGGAAACCGTCGCACGCCTCCCGCGTCGCGGCCGCCCGCCGCCTCACACCAGCATAATGACTTTGATGGAACAGCTCGTCTTCGATCTCGCAGCGCCCGAGCCACCGTCGTTCGCCAACTTCGTGCCCGGCCGCAATACTGAGCTCCTGGCGGCGCTCGCCCGCATCGCCGGCGGTGCGGTGAGCGAAACGGGGCTGTTCATCTGGGGCGCGGCCGGCGCGGGCAAGACGCATCTGCTGCGGGCGGCGATTGCGGCAGCGGTGGAACAGGGGCGCGCGTGCATCGTTCGTCGCCGAGCCGGGCGCATTGCTCGCGACCGATCCCGAATTGCTCGCGGAGCGCGCGCTGGTAGCCATCGACGCGATCGACACGGCGCAGGCCGATGCCCAGGGACACATGTTCACGCTCTTCAACGCGCTGAAGACGCGGGGCGGCCACCTCGTCGCGGCGAGCCGCGTGCCGCTCGCGGCGTTGCCGGTGCGCGAGGATTTGCGGACGCGGCTGGGATGGGGGCTCGTCTACGAATTGGCGCCGCTGGCGGACGCCGACAAGCCGGCGGCGCTCGCCGCGTATGCGCGGGCGCGTGGTTTCGGCCTGTCCGGCGAAGCGATCGATTACCTGCTCGTGCACGGGCGGCGCGATATGCCGACGCTGCTGGGCGCGCTGGCCGCGCTCGACCGCCACTCGCTGGCGACGAAGCGTCCGATTACTGTCGCGATGCTGCGGGAATGGCTCCAGCGCGAGGTGCCGCTGGACGCGCGCGACACGGACGCCGCAGCGCGCTTGTGAAGTCGCGCTCGTTCCGCGACCGACCTGCAGCATCACGGGATGCCACGGGGGCCCGCCGAAGACAAAGTGTTCAGATCGGGCTGATGTCCGGAGCGCGGGATGCATTGCACAAGCCGGAAGGTACCGTTTCTTGTTTTCCATTGCCGGGCAGGCAGGGGTAACAATGACAAATATCGTTGCACATCAAACGGTTGCCTCAACCCGGAATCCACGTTGGTTTGTTCCAAGTGTGTCAACCACGGTGCAGCAAGGGACGTTAAGGGCAGCGACACGCAATAGGGTGTCATCCGACCTACCCCGAGGAACCACGAATGAGCAAGCTCAACTCCAAGAAGAAAAGGCCCGCCCAACGACCACGGAACAACGCTGGCGAAGTAGTTAATTGAAACCTGGCGGCAAGGCGCTCCGCACCGCACCGCGGGTTGCCTTTTTCGCCCTAAGTCTTTACAATTAAAAGGCTTAACCGGATATCGGGGAAACAAGAAAAGCCTGAAGCCGCAAATTGACCACGCAGTTCGCAATCTCTAAACCACTGAGGAATCGCAAATGAACAAGTTGATGATCGCGTTGATCGCCAGCGCATTCGCCGCAACGGCAGCTGCGCAGGTGCCAGGTGAAACACCGAAGGACAAGAAGAAGCAGGCGGAGGTCGAGGCCGCCACGAAGGCTGGCACCGACGCCACCGCGACCAAGGCGGCGGAACAGAAGGGCGTCGCGGAAGCGAAGGCCACCAAGGGCACGCCGAAGGCATTGCCGACGACGGCGGACAAGCAGAAGGCCGTCGACGCGACGACGAAGGCTGCCGACACCCCCACAGCGACCAAGGCGGCCGAACAGAAGGGCGTCGCGGAAGCGAAGGCCGCCAAGGGCACGCCGAAGGCGCTGCCGACGACGGCGGACAAGCAGAAGGCCGTCGAAACGGAAACAAAGGCCAAGGCCAGCCCGTAAGGCGTTTTCGCGCTACTCATGAGGGCAGGGGCCGCGTCCCCTGCCTTTTTCTTTGTGCTGGCGCGCGTGCATACTCGCTGCGCCGGCCGCAAGGATCCCGATCGATGCGCGAGCTCGACATTCCCCGCCCTGCCGCGACCGTCGCGACGATCGTCGTGCGCGACGGGAGATTTCTTGTCGTCGAGGAGGAGACGCCGGCGGGGATTCGGATCAACCAACCGGCCGGCCACCTCGAGGCCGGCGAAACGCTGGCTGCCGGCGCTACCCGCGAGACGCTCGAGGAGACCGGCTATCGCGTGCTGCCGACTGCGCTGGTCGGCATCTACCGCTGGCAGGCGCCGGACACGGGCGCGACATTCATTCGTTTCGCCTTCGCCGCCGACGTCGTCACGCACGAAGCGAGCCGCCCGCTGGACGAGGGCATCCTGCGCGCGCTCTGGCTCCCTTACGACGAGCTTGCCGCGTTGCGGTCGCGCCACCGGAGCCCGCTCGTGCTGCGCTGCGTGGACGACTACCGCGCCGGCTACCGGCGTCCGCTCGATCTGGTGACGGAGCTCTGATCGTGCGCCAGCGTCGCGTGGTCGTCGGCATGTCGGGCGGCGTCGATTCGTCGGTTGCTGCCTGGCTGCTGAAGCAACAGGGTTACGACGTCGTCGGCCTGTTCATGAAGAACTGGGAAGACGACGACACCGACGAGTACTGCACGTCGCGCGCGGACCTCGTCGACGCGGCCTCCGTCGCCGAAGTCATCGGGATCGAGCTCGAAGCGGTCAATTTCGCCGCCGAATACCGCGAGCGCGTATTCGCGCATTTCCTGCGCGAGTACGAGGCGGGCCGCACGCCGAACCCGGACGTGCTGTGCAACAGCGAGATCAAGTTCCGGGCGTTCCTCGATCACGCGCGCGGGCTTGGTGCCGACCACATCGCGACGGGACACTATGCGCGGCTGCACAACGTCGACGGTCGCGTCGAGTTGCTCAAGGCCGCCGATGCGACGAAGGATCAGAGCTATTTCCTGCACCAGCTCACGCAGGAGCAGCTCGCACCTGCCCTGTTTCCGCTGGGCGAGATGGTGAAGCGCGACGTGCGCGCGATCGCGAAACGCGAAGGCATCCCGACGTGGGCCAAGAAGGACTCGACGGGAATCTGCTTCATCGGCGAGCGGCCGTTCCGCGATTTTCTCGCCAAGTACCTGCCGAAGACGCCGGGCCCGATCGAAATGCCGGACGGATGCGTGGTCGGCCGGCATCACGGCCTCGCCTACTACACGCTCGGCCAGCGGCAGGGGCTCGGTGTCGGCGGCACCAAGGAAGGCTCGGACCTGCCGTGGTTCGTGGCCGGCAAGGATGCGGCGCGCAATGCGCTGATCGTCGTGCAGGGACACGCGCACCCGCTACTGTACCGGGCGGTGGTCGAGGCCCTGGAAATGCACTGGATTGCCGGCGTCGCTCCCGGCGCATCGGCACTCTCTCACCTCGGCGCAAAGACGCGCTATCGGATGCCGGACGCGGCGTGCCGCGTTGAACTGCGCGACGGTGGTCGCGCCGTGGCGACGTTCACGGCGCCGCAATGGGCGCCCACACCGGGGCAGTATCTGGTGCTCTACGACGGCGACGTCTGCCTCGGCGGCGGCGTCATCACCGCGCCGGCGCACGCCGAATCCCCTACCGTGGCCGCTACCGAAACGGCCTGACGCCACAGCTCACCCGGCCGCGGCGTTCGGATCCTCAGAACGGGATGTCGTCGTCGAGATCGTCGGGGCTCGTCTTCTTGGCTCCGCCGCCCTTGGGCGCGCTGCTGCTGCCGCCACCGCTGGCGCCGCCGCTGGCACCACCCGAGCGCGAGCCCGATGCGGCGGCGCCACTGAATTCGACATCGCCACCGCCGCCTCCGCCGCCTTCGCGCGAGCCCAGCAACTGCATCTCCTCGGCGATGATCTCCGTCGTGTAACGGTCCTGGCCTTCCTTGTCCTGCCACTTGCGCGTCTTCAGGCGACCCTCGATGTAGACGGGGCGGCCCTTTTTCAGGTATTCACCGGCGATTTCGGCCAGGCGATCGTAGAAGACGACGCGATGCCACTCGGTTTCCTCGCGCTTTTCGCCGCTCGCCTTGTCCTTCCACTGCCGCGACGTTGCGATCGTGATGTTGCAGATCGCCGCGCCGCTCGTCGAATAGCGCGTTTCCGGATCGCGTCCGAGATTGCCGACCAGGATCACCTTGTTTACGGAAGCCATTTACGTTTCTCCCATCGAATAGTTGGCCTGACGATAGGCCGGTGGCGCCGACATCGTCGCGCTCGCGGCGAGCCACAGCGCGGTCAGCACGAGACAGAAGCCGAACACCGCGGCCGGACCGTGATGCTGCGACAGCCAGCCGCCGACCGCGGCGCCGACGAACGTGCCGAAGAACTGCACGCTCGAATAGACGCCGACGGCCGTGCCCTTGACCGCCGGTGGCGCGTACTTGGAAATGAGCGACGGCAGTGTCGCCTCCAGCAGGTTGAACCCGGTAAAGAAGACGACGAGCGCGGCGATTGTCAGCGGCAGCGACGCGCCGGCCAGCGCCAGCAGCGCCTGCCCCGCAAAGAGCACGGCGATCGCACTGATGAACACGGGTTTGCCGCGGCCCGGGCGATCGGCGTTGAACATTCCGGGCAGCATCAGCACGACCGATGCGGCGAGCACCGGCAGGTAGACGAGCCAGTGCCGTGCGCTTGGCACGCCATTGTCGCGCAGCATGAACGGAACCTGCACGAACAGCGCCATCAGCGCGGCGTGCAGTGCGAAGATGCCGTAATTCAGACGCAGCAACTGGCCGTCGGCGAGGACGTGCCGCCACTGGCTCGGCGTGTCCGCCGGGCGGGCGACGAATTCCTCCTGCGGCACCGCCTTCAGCAGCATGCCGATCGCGCCGATCGCGAGCAGCCCAGTGAGCACGAAGACTCCCGGGACGCCGATCACCGCGGTCAGCGCCGGGCCCGCGACCAGCGACAGCGCGAACGTCGCACCTATGGTCATGCCGATCGCGGCCATTGCGCGCGTGCGCACCTCGTCGCGCGTGAGATCGGCGGTGAGCGCGATCACCGCCGCCGAGATCGCACCCGCCCCCTGGACGGTGCGGCCGGCGATCGTCCACGCGATGGTCGGCGCCCACGCGGCGATGAAGCTCCCGAGCGCGAAGATCAGCAACCCGCCGATGATCACCGGCTTGCGGCCCCAGCGATCCGAGGCCCAGCCGAACGGAATCTGCAGAATCGCCTGCGTCAGCCCGTAGGCGCCGAGGGCGAGCCCGACCAGCGCGTGATCGCGGCCACCCGGCAGCGTCTCCGCATAGAGGGCGAGCACCGGCAGCACGATGAACATGCCGAGCATGCGCAGGCCGAAGATGCCGGCGAGACCCACGGTCGCGCGGCGCTCGACGGGAGTCATCCGTACCTTCGGCGCGCTCGGCGCTGCGGCGGCGGAGGCGAATGCGGGGTCCTGCGCCATGGGGAAAAGGCCGGCGAAAAAACGTCTTAGAAACAGCTTCGGATTGGCGGTATAGTAGCAGGTTGCCCCATTACCCGGCATGCGCCGGGGGGCCTAAGACGAACGTCTTAAGACCCGTGGTGCATTACCTGCCTCCACCACGACCAGCATGGAATACATCCGCATCCGCGGCGCGCGCACGCACAACCTCAAGAACGTCAATCTCGACCTGCCGCGGCACCGGCTGATCGTCGTCACCGGGCTGTCGGGCTCGGGCAAGAGTTCGCTCGCGTTCGATACGTTGTACGCGGAAGGACAGCGGCGCTACGTCGAATCCCTGTCGGCGTACGCGCGGCAGTTCCTGCAGCTGATGGAAAAGCCGGACGTCGACCTGATCGAGGGACTGTCGCCGGCGATATCGATCGAGCAGAAGGCGACATCGCACAACCCGCGCTCGACCGTCGGCACCGTCACCGAGATCCACGACTACCTGCGCCTGCTCTATGCGCGCGTCGGCGATCCCTATTGTCCCGATCATCCCGAGCAGCGCCTTGCGGCAATGACGATCTCGCAGATGGTCGACGCGACGCTCGCGTTCCCCGAGGACACCAAACTGATGATCCTCGCGCCGGTCGTCGTCAACCGCAAGGGCGAGCAGCTCGAGCTCTTCGTCGAGCTGCGCGCCAAGGGCTTCGTCCGCGTGCGGGTCGACGGCAAGGTCTGCGAAATCGATGCGGTGCCAAAGCTCGCCAAAAACACGAAGCACACGGTCGAGGTCGTCGTCGACCGGCTGCGCGTGCACGCCGACATGAAGCAGCGGCTCGCCGAATCGTACGAGACCGCGCTGCGCAACGGCGACGGACGCGCGATCGCCGTCGAAATGGACAACAAGGAAAATGAGCGGCCGCGGGAGCACCTGTTCTCGGCGAAGTTCGCATGCCCGGTCTGCAATTATTCACTCTCCGAGTTGGAGCCGCGGCTCTTTTCGTTCAACAACCCGATGGGGGCGTGCCCGCGCTGCGACGGGCTGGGGGCCATCAGTTTCTTCGATCCCAAGCGCGTCGTCGCGTTCCCGCAACTCTCGCTCGCGTCCGGTGCGATCAAGGGCTGGGACCGCCGCAACCAGTTCTACTTCCAGATGCTCCAGGGGCTGGCGAAGCACGCCGGCTTCGATCTCGAGCGACCGTTCTCCCGCTTGCCCGATCGGGTGCAGCAGCTCGTGCTCTACGGCAGCGGCGACGAAAAGATTCCATTCACCTACCTGTCGGAACGCGGCAAGCCGATGGTGCGCGAGCACACGTTCGAGGGCATCATCCCCAACCTCGAGCGCCGCTACCGCGAGACGGATTCGCTGATGGTGCGCGAGGAACTCGCCAAGTACCTGAACTCGAAGCCGTGTCCGGAATGCGGCGGCACGCGGCTGCGACGCGAGGCGCGCCACGTGAAAGTCGGCACGGGCGCCGATGCGCGGGCGATCTTCGAGGTCTCGGGCCTGCCGCTCAAGGACGCATCGGAGTACTTCGGTCGGCTCTTTCTCGACGGGCAGAAACAGGCGATCGCCGAAAAGATCGTCAAGGAGATCGTGAGCCGGCTCGCGTTCCTCAACAACGTGGGCCTCGACTACCTGTCGCTCGACCGTTCGGCGGAAACGCTCTCCGGCGGCGAGGCGCAGCGGATCCGCCTGGCCTCGCAGATCGGCTCGGGCCTGACGGGGGTGATGTACGTCCTCGACGAGCCGTCGATCGGCCTGCACCAGCGCGACAACGATCGCCTGCTCTCGACGTTGAAGCATCTGCGCGATCTCGGCAACAGCGTGATCGTCGTCGAGCACGACCACGACGCGATCTGCGCGGCCGACTACATCGTCGACATGGGGCCGGGCGCGGGCGAGCACGGCGGGCAGGTGGTTGCGCAGGGCACGCCGGAGGAGATCCGCCTCGCAACGCATTCGTTGACGGGCCAGTATCTCGCCGGTCATCGCCAGATTCCCATGCCTGCGCAGCGCCTTCGGGTGGATCTCGGACGCATTGTCACCATCGACGGCGCGACGGGTAACAATCTGCAGAGCGTGACCCTCAATCTTCCGGTCGGACTGTTCGTCTGCGTGACCGGAGTGTCCGGATCGGGCAAGTCGACGCTGATCAACGACACGCTCTACCACGCAGTGGCGCGGGCGCTCTACGGCAGCACGACCGAGCCGGCGCCGTTCCACGAGATGCATGGCGTCGAGTTCTACGACAAGGTGATCAGCGTCGACCAGAGCCCGATCGGCCGCACGCCGCGCAGCAATCCTGCGACGTACACCGGGCTCTTCACGCCGATCCGCGAGCTGTTCGCACAGGTGAAGGAAGCGCGCGAGCGCGGCTATGGCCCCGGGCGCTTCTCGTTCAACGTCAAGGGCGGCCGCTGCGAAGCCTGCCAGGGTGACGGCCTGATCAAGGTTGAAATGCATTTTCTGCCCGACGTCTACGTGCCGTGCGATGTCTGTCACGGCCAGCGCTACAACCGCGAGACGCTGGAGATCCGGTACAAGGAACGCAACATCCACGAAGTGCTGTCGATGACGGTCGAACAGGCATTTGCATTCTTCGAGCCCGTGCCTTCCGTCGCGCGCAAGCTGTCCACGCTGCTCGACGTGGGCCTGGGCTACATCACGCTCGGTCAGTCGGCCACGACGCTCTCCGGCGGCGAAGCGCAGCGCGTCAAGCTGGCACTCGAATTGTCGAAGCGCGACACGGGCCGCACGCTCTACATCCTCGACGAGCCGACTACGGGCCTGCACTTCCACGACATCGAGATGCTGCTCACCGTGCTGCACCGGCTGCGCGACCATGGCAACACGGTCGTCGTCATCGAGCACAATCTGGACGTCGTGAAGACCGCCGACTGGATCATCGACCTCGGCCCCGAGGGGGGCGGCGGCGGCGGCCGGATCATCGCCGAAGGTCCGCCCGAGGAGATCGTCAAGGTGGCCACGAGCTACACAGGACGCTACCTTAAGGCGGTGCTCGATTCGCATACCGCACGCCGCGGACGCGAACCGGGGAGAGTCACCGCCGCGGCAGCCAACGGACGCACGAGCCGCAACCGCAAGGCATCCGGGGATCTTCTTGCCTGAGACGGGAACGGTGGTGCTCGACATCCGGATTCGCCGGCCCGATCCGGCGCGGGTCGAAGACGAAGCGCGGGCCGCGATGGCCGTGCAGCGAGCAGCGTTGCGCGCGACCCTTCCTGGCCTGCGCGAACCGCACACCGTTGCCGAAGGCCGCGCGTGGATTCGCGATGTGTTCGCTCGCCATTCCGTGTGGCTCGCAACCGATGACGAGCGCATCGTCGGCGTCGCCTCGCGCGAGGGCGAATGGTTGTGGCAGCTCTATCTGACGCCCGGCTATACCGGCATTGGCGTCGGACAGCGCCTGCTCGAGGCTATGCTGGCCGAGTCGCCGGCACTGAAACTGTGGACGTTCGCCCGCAATGCCGGCGCGCGCCGCTTCTACGAGCGCAACGGCTTCATCGCCATCGAATTCGGCGATGGCAGCGGCAACGAGGAAGGCGAGCCGGATGTCTGCTACGAGCGACCGATGCGGCCTTAAGGCGCGGTGTTAGCGGCGGGCACGATAGAATCCTCGCGTGAGCATGGACTTCTTCGTTGACGCCGACATCACCGCCGCCTCGACGCTCCACAGCGCGTTCTATCGCGACGAAGCCGCGTGGCATCTCGCGCGCGAGCGCGTGTTCGCGAGGAGCTGGCAATGGCTCGGCGATCTTGCCGACGTTGCGGCGCCGAATTCGCTCGCGCCGCGCGAACTCCTGCCCGGCCTGATCGCGGAACCGGTGCTCCTTTCGCGAGATGCGGCCGGCACCCTGCGCTGCCTGTCCAACGTCTGCACGCATCGCGGCAACCTCCTCGTGCATGAAGCCTGCAGAGCCAGCCAGATTCGCTGCGGATACCACTCGCGGCGCTTCGATCTCTCCGGTCGCATGACCTTCATGCCGGAGTTCGAGCAGGCGAAAGAATTCCCCTCGCCGTCCGACGACCTGCCGCAACTCCCACTCGGGACTTGGGCCGGCCACGCGTTCGCGGGGCTCGATCCCGCGGCGCCGCTGCAGGCGTTTCTCGGCGACATGATGGCGCGTATGCAATGGATGCCGGTCGAAGCGTTCCGGCACGAAGCGCAGCGCGACCGCGATTATGTCGTCAATGCGCACTGGGCGCTCTATGTGGAGAATTACCTCGAAGGTTTCCACATCCCGTTCGTGCATGCGGGACTGAACGACGTGGTCGACTACGGAAGCTATGCGAGCGAGCTCTTCCGGTACTCGAACCTGCAGGTTGCGCTGGCGAAACCGGGCGAAGCCGCGTTCGAACCACCGGAGACTTCGGCGGATCATGGCCGGCGCATCGCGGCGCATTACTGGTGGGTGTTCCCGAACCTGATGCTCAATTTCTATCCGTGGGGCCTCTCGGTCAATCGGGTCGAGCCCGAGGCGATCGACCGCACGCGCATCGTGTTCCGCAGCTACGTCTTCGACGTGGACAAGCTCGACAGCGGCGCCGGAGCCGGCCTCGATCGCGTGGAAATGGAGGACGAGGCGATCGTCGAGGCAGTTCAGCGCGGCGTGCGCTCGCGCTTCTACCGGGGCGGCCGGTTCTCGCCGACGCGCGAGCGCGGCGTGCACCATTTCCAGCGGCTGTTGTGCGAATTCATGCAAATGTTGCCGTGAGCAGAAGGAGGACAGCTCGCGAGTGACCTATCGCGCCTCCGCTTGGATCAAAGCCCATCGCAAAATCCGGGCCGAATCCTGTTGCACCGTCACGGTGCACAGGACGCTTACCCAGGCTCAATCATGCGTTCGGCCGACGGTCAGCGAGGCGTAGCTTTCGCAACTCACCCTCCTGCGAATCTCCACGTGGCAAATTTGCCGGGATGTGGTTCATAATGCCGGGCCAGGGAACGTAGCCTCGCGGAGTCTCGCGAGACCGTCGGTGTGTGTTGTTGGCAATTGAGTCGGTTCACCCTCAATCGCGGTCCCCGCCAGTCACGCTGAAGGAAGCATCTCCCGGTTTCACATCACGCAGCACGACAGCGCCGAGCTTGGCGTTGGCGCGACGTCTTCACGTCGTACATCGGATGGGAGTCATGAAATGAATCTGCGGAAGTTGATCTACAGCGGCATGGCCGTGCTCGCGACCTTGCTGTTCACGGCATCATCGACGCTTGCTCAAGACGAAGCCCAACATCATCATGATCATGGGTGACGACATCGGCTGGGCCAACATTGGCGCTTACAACCGGGCATCATGTCGATGCGCACGCCCAACCTCGACCAGCTGGCCAAAGAGGGCATGCGTTTCACCGATTACTATGCCGAGGCGAGTTGCACGGCGGGACGAGCCAACTTCATCACGGGTGAGATCCCGTCTGCGCACCGGCCTCACGACCGTGGGCCAGGCAGGGTCGCCGATCGGGATGCCGGCGCAGGCGCCGACGATCGCGACCGCGCTGAAGGCGATGGGCTACGCCACCGGCCAATTCGGCAAGAACCACCTGGGCGACCTCAACAAGTTCCTGCCCACGCTCCACGGTTTCGACGAATTTTACGGCTACCTCTATCACCTCGACGCGATGGAGGATCCCTGCCACCCGAACTATCCGCAGCGACTGCGGGCGCAGGTGGGACCGCGGAACATGGTCCACTCGTGGGCGACCAATGTCGACGACCCGACGGTGCAGCCACGCTGGGGCGCGATCGGCAAGCAGAAGATCGAGGACGCCGGCGAGCTTTGTCCCAAGCGGATGGAAACCATCGACGACGAAATCCTCGACAACGCGCTCAAGTTCCTGGATGGCGCGCGCAAGGCCAACAAGCCGTTCTTCCTCTGGCTCAACCCGACGCGGATGCACGTTGTCACGCACCTGTCGCCGAAGTACGAGGCGCTGCGCAACTCCGACAACAACTGGACGATCCAGGAAGCCGGAATGGCGCAGATCGACGACATTGTCGGCTCGGTGATGAAGTATCTGAAGGACAATAACCTCGAGGGCGACACCATTATTGGCTTCACCACCGACAACGGCGCCGAGAACTTCACCTGGCCCGACGGTGGCCAGACGCCGTTCGCCGGCGGCAAGGGGACCGCGCTCGAGGGTGGCTTCCGCGTGCCGATGATCCTGCGCTGGCCGGGCAAGGTGCCGGCCGGCACGGTCCAGAACGGCATCGTGTCCGGCCTGGACTGGTTCCCAACGTTCGTCGCGGCGGCGGGCAACCCCAACATTACGGACGAGCTGTTAAAGGGTAAACAACTGGGTGACAGGTCATACAAGGTGCACTTGGACGGCTACAACCAGATGGATCTCATCACCGGCAAGGGCCCGTCCAAGCGCCACGAGATCTTCTACTTCACCGAGGGGACGCTCTCGGCCGTGCGGATCGACGACTTCAAGTATCGCTTCACCGACCAACCGCAGGGCTGGCTCGGCGGCACGATCAAGGTGGATTGGCCGATCCTGACCAACCTCCGCTCGGATCCTTACGAGCGTACCGGAATGCCGAACGGTGCGAACGGGTCGCTCGCGTATTACAACTGGTTCCTGTACGAATTCTGGCGCTTCCAGTTCGTGCAGCAGGAGGTCGCGAAGGTCGCGCAGACCGCGATCGAGTTCCCGCCGATGCAACCGGGCGCAAGCTTCAACCTCGAGGCCGTCAAGGCGCAGATCGAGAAGGCCCGGGCAGCGCACGGCCAGTAACAATCGTTCGCGGGTCCTGTTCTCGCCGCGCTGTTCGCCTTCATGGTGGAGAGCGCGGCGAATTTGTTTGTCATGCGCGCGACGCGCGTGGGCTTGCTGCGGTCTTCGATGCCCCCCGCAAGGCGCATCGGAGCTTGTGTCGAACTTTGGTCGCTGGTCGGACACGCGCCGGCGACTGCCGGCCTGCCTCGGAGAAGACGTTGTTGATCGGTCACCCCGTCTTCTGGATGTTCGTCGCCGCCGTCGCGGCACCGCTGCTGGCCGAGATTCCACTCGGCTTCAAAGTGCCGGTCGTGGTCCTCGAGGTCGTGCTCGGGATCGTCATCGGTCCCCACGTGCTCGGACTCGTGCAATTCGACGGCTTCGTCGTAGCGATGTTCGCCTTGGGCATGGCCGCCACGTTGTTTATGGCGGGGATGGAGCTTGATTTTGCCGGGATCAAGGGTCGCCCGCTAACGCTGGCCATGCTCGGCTGGGGCGTTTCGATTCTGGTAGGGATCACCGCGGTTGGACTCCTCCACGTGATCCCCAGGGTGGATGCACCGCTCATGGTGACGCTGGCGCTATGCACGACCGGACTTGGCATCTTGATCCCCGTTTTTCGCGACAGCGGTCAACTCGAAACCGCGTTTGGGCGTCTCATGCTGGCGGCCGGCACGCTTGGCGAGATAGGCCCCATTGTCGCAATGTCATTGTTGCTGTCACACCGGTACAGCACTTGGCAGGAGGTCGGGTTCTTGCTTGCCTTCCTGGTGATCGTTGGAATTGCAATTGCCTTCGGCATGAGCGCGCGGCCCCCGAAGATCCTGGCACTGCTCGATCGCCACATGCACGCGAGTACTCAGCTGCCCGTACGAATCTCGCTGCTGATGCTGGCGGCATTGTTCGTGCTGGCGGAAGAATTCGGGTTCGAGAGCATCTTCGGTGCCTTCGCGGCCGGTATGATCGTGGGGCAGGCCACGCGCGGTGTGGGCGGAAAGACCTTTCGCGCGAAGATTGAGGCCGTCACGTTCGGCTGGTTTTATCCGTTCTTCTTCGTCGGCACTGGCGTCAAGTTCGACCTAGCAGGGCTGGGCCAGGACCTGACTACCATGCTCATGGTGCCGGCATTCGTGATTCTGTTCCTTGTCATCCGCGGAGCGCCGCTTTTTCTCTATCGCAATGACATCACAAAGGCACAATGGCTGCCCTTCGCGCTGTCTTCGGCGGTCCCGTCGCTCTCGATCATCGTAGTTATCACCGAGATTGGCGTGCGGGCGAAAACGATGAACCCGGACGTCGCGGCCGCTCTCGTTGGCGCGGCGTTGCTGTCTGTGCTGCTGTTCCCGACGATCGCCGGGGTCCTATTGCCCAAGCCTGCGGCGTCAATACCGTCTCGCCGAGGTTGATACCTGTTCGCTTGAAGGTTTGCTGGTAGATCGCCGGCTAATAGTGCAGCAAGACGCGCAGCCGTCACATCTCTTCCACGAAGTCGCGCCACGCAAGCGCCCGGACCCCCGGCGCCACGGCCTCAGTCCCGCTCTTGACCTTCGGCGCCTGGTGGACAAGGTACATGTTTACCGCAGTATTCTCGCGACGCCCTTTCTTTACCGCATCACGCAACCGCTGCATCGGCGCGGCCATCGCAGGCATTACGGTGCGCACGGCCTTGCACTCCACCAACGCGAGGGAACCGCCGCGCCCCGGCACGAGGAAATCCACTTCGAGACCTTGTTCGTCGCGGAAATGATAGAGCTCCCGCCGCCCTCCGGTGTTCATCTGCGTCTTGACGATTTCCGAAGCGATGAAGCCTTCGAACAGGCTGCCGGCGAAGGGCGACTTGGCCAGCTCCGCCGCCGAATCGATGCCCAGCAAGTGACACGCAAGCCCCGAGTCGGCCACGTAAATCTTCGGCGACTTGATGAGGCGCTTGCCGAGATTCTCATAGAACGGCGGGACGATCAGGATCTGGCCCGTCGTCTCCAGCACGCCCAGCCACTGTGAGATGGTGGGCACGCTGACCCCGAGCGGGGCAGCGAGATCGGTCCTGTTGAGCACCTGGCCGTGACGGCTCGCGAGCAACGCCAGAAACCGCCGGAACGTCGCGAGATCCTTGACCGCCGTAACGGCCCGAACGTCCCGTTCGAGATAGGTCTGCAAGTACGAAGCGAACCACAATCGGGCGCCTGTTGGGCGCGCCAGCACCTCGGGATAACCGCCGCGCAACAGGGTCACCTTTGGCGTTTCCCGCGCCGACAACGGGTAGAGCTGCAGCACCGCCGCGCGACCTGCCATCGACTCCGACACGCCCTGCATCAATGGCGCCTCCTGCGAGCCGGTGAGCAGCCACCGGCCGACTCGGCGCGGCTGGCGGTCGATGCGGGAGCGCACCAGCGCGAACACCTCGGGCACGTTCTGCACCTCGTCGAGGATGACGGGCGTCTTCACGGCATCGAGAAAGCCCTGCGGATCGGCGCGCAGTCGCGCCACGATGTCGGGATCCTCCAGCAGGAAATAACTCGCCCCGGGAAAGAGCCGGCGCAGCAGCCAGGTCTTCCCTGCGCGGCGTGGCCCGGTCAGGACCACCGCTGGAAAGCTCCGCGCAGCCTTCAGCAGCTGCCGCTCAAGTTCCCGGCGAATGTGACGCATTTGAGAATTTTAAAGCGTAACTTTAGATTTCTCAAGCCCGCTCAAGCGTGGGTTGCGCCCGGCAGTGTGCTTCCCGTGCTCGCGATAATTGCGCGCGTATACCTCACCCCGCCATGATTTCGACTCTAGCCAGTCCCTGGTCAGTCCCGGCCAGCACCAAGGCCGGAACCTTCTCCCATGCGCTGCTCAGTCGGCGCTGAAGCCCGACGCCTTGATGATCAAGTCCCAGCGGCAGTGGAAGGGGTAGGGGATCGCGAGTGAAAATTGGGCTGCCGGAGGGGTGTCATCGCGCTGGTGACGCCGAGCGTGGTCCTAATATGCAAGGCTGTGCATGTGGAAACATGTCATGCAACTGTCACAATAGCGGCTCCGGACGTGGGCATCGAGCGCGATCTTGCGCTCACTCCACGCGGCGGCCGTAGTCGTCACTACAGCACCTGGTCGTTTGGCCGTGTACACTGCGACTCGCGTGGGGAGCGCCAGAGCAGCGGGGTCGAGCTGCAACTGGCCCTCAGGTAATGGAGGACCTGACAGTGGTGCGCGGGCCGATGCACTCATGCAGTGCGAACGTCACACTTCTCGCAGTCCGGGCACTCTCCTCATAGCGGCGCGTTCTTCCAATTTATGGTGCGCGTCGCGCATGCGCGCCATGTGCGCCGCGACGTTTCGCACCAGCGCCGTCAACTCGAACGCCAGCGCGTCCGCAGCGGTTGCTCTTTCGGCGGCTCTGCTGGTTTTCGCGTCGCTCGCTGCCGGCGCTGCCCCGACCCCGCCCGGCGTACTCATTCTCCACAGCAACCAGCGGCCCACCCCGGCGCAGGTCGTGATCGAAGACACGCTGCGGGCAGTCGTGCCCGAGGACTTCAAGGGTCCGGTCCAGCTTTTTTCCGAGTATCTCGATGACGAATGGGCGTCCATCGAGACCTACGGGCCGGCGGAAGCCGATTTTCTCTCGCAAAAGTACGGCCGACGCGACATTCGTGTCATCGTCGCGGACGCGCTTCCCGCGCTTCAGTTTGCGGCCAAGTTCCGCGATCGGATATTTCCCGACGTGCCGGTCGTTCACATTGCAGTGGCACGGGACAGGCTCGAGCGGATGGCGCTCCCCAAGGACGTCGTTGGCAACACCGAGAATCACGATCCAGCACCAACACTGCAACTCGCGCTTCGGCTGCATCCGGGCGCCACACGCCTCGTCGTCGTTCGCGGGGCCTCCGAACGTGATCGGCTCTGGGACGGTCGGGTGCGCGCCGCGATCGAACGCGTGGGAAACGGTCTCGAGGTCGAATATCTCTCCGGTCTTCCCACCGCGGAAGTGCTGCGACGGGTGGGCTCGCTACCATCAAGCGCCCTGGTATTCACCCCCGGCTACTTCATCGACGGTGCCGGCGAGGTGAGCACGCCGCGCCAAGCGGCCGAGCGCATCGCGCAGGCGTCCGCGGTCCCGGTCTACGGCACATTCGATACGTTCCTTGGGACCGGTATCGTCGGTGGCTACATGACGCGATTCGAGGACCAGGCTAAGGAAGCCGGTGCGATCGTGGTGCGTCTCCTGAACGGTACGGCCGCGATGGAGATCGTGCCGGGATCGGTGGTCCGCGTGCCGATAGTCGACTGGCGCCAGATCCGTCGCTGGGGTCTCGACGAGCGCTTGCTGCCCGCCGATACGGTCGTGAAGTTCCGCGAGCCGACCGCATGGGACCGGTACGGGCTCCCGATTGCCATCGGGATCGCGGTCCTGCTCATCCAGGCCGGGCTCATTGCCTGGCTCCTCCTCGAGCGGCGAAGGCGTTATCGGATGGCGAGTGCGCTCGAAGAAAGCCAGGAGCGCATGAATCTGGCGGCGCGCGCAGCGCGTCTTTCCTTGTGGGTCTGGGACGTGGCCCGCGACCGGATCTGGGCGACCACCTATCTGCGGGAACGAGCCGGATTGCCGGAGACACCCATCGCGTTCGAGGAGGTCCTTGCAAAGGTTCATCCAGCGGATCGCGAACAGCTCGACCACGCAGTGAGAAAGGCACTCGCGACCGGCGAGGAGCTCGATGTCGAGTACCGGATCACGGAAGAGGATGGCGCTGTGCGCTGGATCGCAGCGCGCGGACGGGTGGACAAGGGCAACGGCCAGCACGTGCTCGGCGTCGCGGTCGACATCACGGAGCGCAAGCTGGCCGAACTGCGGGCCGCGGAAGATCGCGCCGCGCTACGGCACATGACCCGCGTATCGATGCTGGGACAGCTTTCCGCCTCGATCGCGCACCAGCTGAACCAACCGCTCGCGGCGATTCTCGGCAATGCCGAAGCGGCCCGAAAAATGCTCGGCCGGGAGCGGGTCGATCTCGCCGAGCTGCGCGAGATCTGCGACGATATCGTGACCGAGGACAACCGGGCGGCCGAGGTCATTCGCCGCCTCGGCGCGCTGTACAGGCGCGGCGACATGAAGATGGAGCCGCTCGACCTCAACGAACTGATTCGCGAGACGCTCGATCTGCTGCGCGCCGAGTTGTTGACCCGCCATGTCGTGCCGCGCACCGATCTGGCGACGGCGACTGCCAATGGTGGACGGCGGGCGCGTGCAGCTGCAGCAGGTCTTGCTCAACCTGATCCTCAATGCCGCCGATGCAATGAATGGGATCGACGGCGAAGCCCGAACCCTCAGCGATCCGCAGCGAATCGACGCGGCGCCGACGTTCGGCTGTCCGTGGTCGACAACGGGCCGGGCATTGCCGAAGACGACCTGAAACACGTGTTCGATGCGTTCTGGAGCACCAAGCCTGGAGGCATGGGCATCGGACTCGCGATCTGCCAATCGATTGTGGCCGCGCATCATGGCCGCATTACGGCGGCCAACAACGCCGCAGGCGGAGCGACGTTTTGCGTCAGCTTGCCGGCGAGACGTCCCACGTGAAACAGACCGTTACCAAGCCCACCATCTTCCTCGTGGACGACGACGCGAGCGTGCTGAAAGCGCTCTCGCGCGTGCTGCGGGAGGAGGGCTGGAGCGTCGAGACGTTCGAGTCCGCGGAAGCGTTTCTCGCACGGTCGGATCAGAAAGCAGAAGGATGCATCGTGCTCGACGTGACCATGCCGGGGCTCGACGGGCTCGAATTGCAACGTCGGCTCGCCGCTGCAGGCGAGTCGTTGCCGATCGTGTTCGTCAGCGGACACGGCGACATTCCGATGTCGGTGCAGGCGATCAAGGCCGGCGCGACGGATTTCCTGACCAAGCCGGTGCGGGCCGAAGTGCTCGTAGCCGCCGTGCACGCTGCGATCGATCATCACGCCTCGCTGCGTCAGGCGGTGGCGGCTACCGCGGATCTTCGACAGCGGCTTGCCAGCCTCACTCCACGCGAGCGCGAAGTGCTGGTGGCGCTGGCGGCGGGCAGGCTCAACAAGCAGATCGCTGCAGACTTGGGCATCGTCGAGCAGACCGTCAAGTTCCACCGCGCCCGCATCATGGAGCGGATGCAGGCCAAGACCATCGCCGAACTGATGCACATCGCGGGGCGGCTCGGAATCGGCGCCGCAACGCCACCGGTCGCTTCAACGGCACCTTCCGCCGAACCCGCGCCGAACCGCCGCACGACCAGGTCGGGTTGACGCTACCAGAACCCGTTGACCGCCACTAGCCCAAAGATTAGTTACGGTCCGACCGGCGACGCCGTAATGTCCCTGGGGTGACGAGTGTCAATCCAACGATCGCCGTAGTCGACGACGAGGCATCCGTTCGCACCGCGCTCGGACGCCTGTTGCGTCTCGCCGACTACAAGGTCGCCGCCCTCGGATCCGGCGAGGACTTTCTCGCGTCGCTCGCGACGCACCGTCCCGACCGCGCGATTCTCGACGTCCACATGCCGGGCCTCTCCGGCTTCGACGTGCAGGCGCGGCTGTGCGCCGTGCACAGCGACATTCTCGTTGTGTTCATCACCGCCAGCGACGACGTCGCACTCGACCGGGCGGTCCTCGAGGCAGGGGGAATAACGCTGCTCCGCAAACCCTTCTCCAACGATGCACTGCTCACGGCCGTGGGCGCGGCGCTTCGAAGCAAGGCGTGCGACGCGTCATGAAAGCGTCACATTGCGGTTCGTCGGCGCGCGCTGGACCGAACCAAAGGTTAGTAGCCTGCATCGGGGTCCGGCGGCAAAACGTGTTCCGTGGCGCGGTCGGGCTGAATTGGTGCACTTGTGTTTGCGTGTTGCCTTGGCGTAGGGACATGACTTCGATTTCGTTGCAACGATTGGGAGCCACGACATAGGTGAGCTTTACCGAGTAGACGCCAGACGGACATGCCAGACATCCAACATTTCGCGGTATACGCAAGGAGAAGCAAAGTCGGAGCGGCGAGAATAGTTCGCTTTAGGGGCAGCTTTGGTAGCTACCAAGGGCCAATCAATCGTACGTAGTCACGGCGGCTTGCGGGCCAGAAGCAGACGGCTGAGGGTTCTCGAGTCAATCGCGGGAGCCAGATCGAGCATGGTTAGCAAAAATGCGAACGGCGATCGACGTACAGAAACACGCGGAATCGGCCCTGATTCGGCCCCAATTCGGTCGAACGACCAATGGGCACCTCCGCTTGTGGGAGGTAGCATTATTGCTATCCATCCGGCGCAGCGCGTACCTCTGCCATGTACGAGCCCTCCCGAGTTCTGGCCAGTAACCTCGCTTCACTCACGGAAGGGCGCAAGAAACAGCATACGCGGGCGCTCACGACTGATCGCACATTGCAGACGCTGGTGGCCGATCTCGTCGCTGCACGGGTCGCCGCGGGAATGACGCAGGAGGAAGTCGCCGCAAGGATGTGGACGACCAGGAGCGTCGTGTCGCGTCTGGAGAGCGGCGTGCGCACTCGCCCGACGCTAACCACCATCGAGAGATATGCGGTCGCCGTGGGTGCCACGGTCGAAATCCGCGTGCGGATAAGGCGGTAGCTCGAGCTCTGAAGCTGCAGGTCTCCTTAACCGAACGGTCCGTCGTTGCCGTTTCCCAATTCGCTTGAAAGCGGTCGTACGATTCTGTCTTGATTCGCACACCGCATGGCAACGCGCCCGCCCGCGGTCAGCCGCTATGGGCGTCGGCCGGCGCTGTGTACGATCCGATCCCGAGGCGGCTCACCCACGCCCCCCGGCCTTCGAGTTCGACCAGCGCATCGATTGGTAGCCACCACCGTTGTCGCTCGCCTGCGCCCGCCTTGTCACCGAAAATCGACGCTTGACCCGTGCCACCGGCTCCCCCACACTCAGCCTCGCGCGGTTGAAATGCCTATCCTCTCCTCCGCGGTCCCGAGCGGCATCGCAGTTGCATCACCGACAGCGCGACGAGGCGACGGACCATGCCAGGCTTCGAAGATCGCTTGTACGCAGCGCTACGCGAAGCCGGCATGCCGGACGTGCCCGAGGGCTTCTCGGTCGCGCTCGTGCCTCAGGTCGTCCCTCGCGCGCTCCTGGCCGCGATCGAGAGCTTCATCGGCGTCTTCGATCGCGTCACTACGCGCCCCGCCTGGCAAGAGGCGATGACGGCGAGCGGCCCCGCGATCGCCCGACAGCGGCGCTCGGAGGTCTGCTTCTTCAGCGCGTGGGATTTCCATCTCCCGCCGGAGCGTCCCGATCGCTTCCAGCTCATCGAGTGCAACGACAACGGCTCGGGGATGATGTTCGCGGCGATCCTCAATCGCCTCTACTACGAGCTCTCCGGGGTCGGCGAGCGTCGCGCGCTCGAGGCACCGCCGTCCGTTCCGGCCTTCGGCCAGCGCGTGCTCGGCATGATCCGAACGGAAGCTCGGGCCTTCTCCGAGGGGCCCTCGCCGGGTCTCGTGCTGATCCTCGACGACGCGGAGTCCCTGAGAGAGGGCAAGTTCAGGCACGAGCACCTGCTCCTCCGCGATCTATGTCGACGTGCCGGATGGCGCGCCGAGACTGGCTCGCCGGCCGAGACCACCTGGGAAGGTGGACAGCTGCTCTGCCGTGGCGACCGCGTCGCGTTCGTGATCAACCGCTCGACCGACTTCTTCTGGGAGGGGGAAGCCTTCTCGGCCCTCCGCTCCGCCTACGCGGAGGGCAGCGTGCTCGTGGCGCCCAATCCGTTCACCTACGCGACGCGGAGCGACAAGCGCTTGCTCGAGCCGCTCTCGAGGCCGGTCAGTGACGTCGAGCTCGGCATTCGGCCCGACGAGAGAGCCCTGCTGAGCGTTCACGTGCCGGAGACCCGTCTGCTGCGGCCCGAGAACGTCGACGAGCTCGCGCGCGAAAAGGAGCAGTGGTTCTTCAAGCCGTGCCACGGGTTCGCGAGCCACGGCATCCTCACGGCCGCGCAGGTGGGCCGCACGCGCCTGCGTCGACTCCTCAAGAAGGGCGATCCTTACGTCGCGCAGCGAAGAGCGCCGAAGTCGCGCGTGGACGCGAGCGAGGGCGTGTCTCTCTGGACCGACCTCCGCGTCTGGGCCTACCGCGGCGAGCGCGTTCTTCTATCCGGCCGGGCATCCCGTCATCCCGACAGCGTCGATCTCTCGTCGCCCGGGGGCTGGATACCGACCTACGTCGGAGCGTAGCGGTGTCGACGCGACGCGAGGCAAGCTGCCATATGCGTTGTTGCGCGTTCTGCTGGCGAGTCGCGATACGAACGACTGCTTCTCGGCAATTGGTATGACTGGATCGGGTCGAACTGGGACCGTCGCCGATCAGGCCGAGTACGGTCATGACCCGCCCCTCAACCTCGCCCCCCAAAGTTCCGGTGAGCCGTCGTTCCCGGATCCGCCCGATGCCAGCAGCGGGTCAAACTGGGACTGCCGATGATCAGGCCGTCCCGCGCCAACTGTGGGCAATGGCGATGGGCTACTTCTTCACGAGCGGATAGCCGGCCTTCGCCCAGTCATCGATTCTCATATCTGCTGCGGTGACGTTGCTGAACCCGAGGTCCTGCAAGCTCTTTGCCGCCAGCGCGCAGCGCGTACCCGAACCGCAGTACAGCGTCATCTTCCTGCCCATATCAGTCTTGTCAGGATACCCGACATATGCCCATATCCTTAGTTCGATCACGCCGCGCGGCACGTTGACAGCCCCGGGAGATGTATCCGCCCGCAAACTCTTCGGGTTCGCGCACATCGACGATCAGCCCAAGGTCATTTCTGTCGAGCGCGGATTTGAATGTCGCCATGTCTATCGTCTTGATCTGTCGCTTCGCGGCAGCGACGAGCTGGCTGACGCTAGGTGGGTAGCTTTGCGAAAAAGCCCGGCTGGGAAACCCCATCTGAAGTGCAAGTACCAAGACGACAGCGAACACTATGCGTGTGCATCGCATGGGAGGCCGTCCTCCTGTCCTTGATTCGGAAGTTCAACGTAGGCTGAGATTGGCCAAAGATCACATCGTCGGCGAAGTATGCGCTTGATGGATTGCGGAAGGCCCTTGACCAGGTCCGGCCAAGAGCGGTGCATTGCCCGTGCTGCATACGAGTCCAGCTAGTTCGCGGTCGAGTAGTGCGAGCTGAAGGTAAGTGCTGGATCCGGCTGGCGATGGCGTTGCCCGGCTCTATCGGTGACCTCAACGTCAGCTTCCATCGATTTCAATGGCCGCTTGCAGCTCCGCCCAATGTCGGGATCGGGTCGAACCTGGGACTGTCGACGATCAGGCAGTTCGCGGCCAACAAGTGCCGGTTGCGATTACCTCCCGATTGGCCCGTGACCTGGCTGGTCGGGACTGCGGCGCTCGAGGTTTCTACCGACCGGGGATCCAAGGAAGGAAGAGGGCCATGAGACACACGCGCATCATCGTGACTCACTACGGCGGGCCCGATGCGCTTCGGGTGGTTGAAGAAGAGTGCCCGGAGCCGAAGAATGGTGAAGTGCGGGTGAGAGTGCTGGCCGCCGGCGTTTCCATGCCCGACATCATGGCGCGCGAGGGTGTTCATCCCGAAACGCCCGCACTGCCCTACACGCCGGGATGGGACCTGGTTGGCATGGTGGATCGGCTCGGCGACGGTATCTCTGGAATCGAACCAGGCCAGATAGTTGCCGCGATGCCCATACACGGCGCATACGCGGAGTTCGTCTGCCTGCCGCAGCGCGAGCTGGTTCCGGTGCCCTCTGGATTGGACGCCGCCGAGGCCGTCAGCCTCGTGCTGAACTACATCACGGCGTATCAGATGCTGCATCGTTCCGCCAAGGTCAGATCGGGCCAGCGCGCGTTGATTCACGGCGCGGCAGGCGGGGTCGGCACGGCACTCTTGCAGCTTGGGCGCATCGCGGGACTCGAGATGTACGGAACCTGTTCATCGCGAAGTGCGCCGGCCGTTTCCGACCTGGGCGGCATCCCCATTGATTACCAGCATCAGGACTTCGTGAAAGAGATTCACCGGCTCGCAGGCGAGGGTGTGGACGTCGTCTTTGACCCCATCGGTGGCAACCACATGTGGCATTCCCGCAAGGCTCTCCGTCCGGGCGGGAGGGTGGTGGCCTATGGCAACACTACCTCGCTACGTGGGGAGGGATTGGCTTCGGGTCGTCCAGGTCGCAATCGCCTTCATGGAATCCCCATTTTTGCGTTGTACATCGCCGGCGGCTGGCTTCTCCCGGGCCGGAGACGGGTGGTCCCGTACAGCATACAGACGCTCAAACGGCTGAGACCGGCATTGTTTCGACAGGATTTGATCGCCCTGCTTGACCTCCTTCAACAGAAGAAGATCAAGCCAATCATCGCACAGCGAATGCCTCTTGCCGAGGCAAGACAGGCGCAGGAGTTGCTCGCGAAGGGAGGCGTGACGGGCAAGATCGTGCTCGCGTGCAACGGGTCATCGCTCGGGTCAGGAGCGGCGTGACGACGGGATGCAGAGGACACGGCTTCGCGCTACCACTGATGCCGAGCGTTGAGCGTCAGCTTCGGGGAAGATTGCCCGTCCGGTCCGGGTCGACAGCACCAACGAACGACCGCTGTCAGCGGCCTGGCTGAACTTCCGGTATTGGCCGTACTTAGCCATCTGCGATCCGCAGTTCGCGACCCGGAGCGCAAAGATCGGAACCGGCAGCACGTTCGATTCCGGGACTATGCGAAACGCGAAGTGTCAGCCCTTGATGAGCCGCGCCGGATTGCCAACGACCCTCGCACCTGCCGGCACGTCATGCGTCACAACGCTGCCGGCACCAATCACCGAATCGTCGCCGATGGTCGTGCCGGGGAGAATTATGGCGCCACCACCGATCCAAACATGCCGGCCAATCCGGACGGGTTGTCCGAATTCAAGTCCCTCACGGCGTTGTGCCGGATCGCGCGGATGGTCGGCAGTGTAGATCTGGACCGCCGGACCAATCTGTGTCCCTTCGCCGATAGTGACCTCAACCACGTCAAGGATCACGCAGTTGAAATTGAGGAAGACATCATTGCCCAGGCGAATGTTGAAACCGTAATCGCAGTGGAACGGTGAGCGGATAACGGCCCCGCTTCCGACCTCGCCGAGGCGCTCGGCAAGCAATGCGCGCCGCACATCGCCCGGTAATTCAGGTGCTGCGTTGTAGCGAAGAAGCCATTTCTTCGTCGCCGCCCGATCCTCCTGAATCTCGGGTGCGCCGGGTCGATACAACTCCCCCGCCAACATTTTTTCCTTTTCGCTGCGGGGCATTGGCGTTTTCGACCTCAATCCATGATGCGCTAAGAAATGCCCAGGCTATCGCAAGGTTGGCAGTTGCGAGCGAAGTCAATCGGAGGAGCAACAAGACTCTATCATTTCAATGACCGCTGCTGACCGCGCGCCGCTTGATCGTGGATCGTCGCAGTACGACCCAAACCGGCCAGTCGGCCTTCTCCAAAGCGGGCGATCAACGTGGAGCCAACCGGCGCGCGCCGCCCTCGCGTGCGTCCGCGTTGGGCGCCGGGTTAGCCGTCAAGTTGTAGAAATTCATTTGGGCTTCAGCGTGGCGCCGACAAAGTCCTTTACCGCGCTGAACCCTTGGGCGTGGGCTTCGGCGTTGTAGGCTATGGTCACGCCTTTCTCCACGCACGGATCGCCAGCGTTTGTGAATGGTTGCTTGGTTTGACTGTTGATGATTCTGCCGTCTGCTGCCTCCTCCAGGCGGCATCCGCGAGTGGTCTGGGCCTGCGGCAAATTTATGGGTGTCTTGAGCGCTGGCGAATCGAATACGTGATACGCGTCGGCATACTCGGTAAGCGAGACGTCCTTTCCCTTTGCACGCAGTCGTTCCACGTAAGCTCGGCAGGGCGACAACGGGTACATAATCGTCTGCGGTGCCATGAAACATTCGTATCGGCCTGTCGGACATTTCGTCGTCGGCGACATAAGTAGTGCCGCAATTGGCATAAAGCGTGATATACGCTGCGAACTCGACACCCCCTGCCTGGCCCGTCATGCGGTAAAGCCTTTTCAGGCTGGAGTACAGGGCAGCTTGACCTCCACGGGAAAATCCCATCACGGCAATCCTTGCTGGATCGATCCGTGGATGCTTCGCAATAAGTTCCAGAGCACGGTACGCGTCAATCGTCATCGCAAGACGAGCTAATTGGTCTTGATCGGCAACGGTACTTGTGATGCCACGCCCAGTAAAACTATCGAGGATGAATGTCGCGACGCCCATCGAATTGAGCTGTCGGGACCACTCGTCAACAGATCCTGAAATTCCGCCGGAACCATGAACAAGAATGACTGCAGGCAGGCGATCCGTTCCGGGTCTGGGAATGCGAAGTTCGCCTGCCAGAGTAACCGGCTTGCCTTCCTTGCTTCCCGTCAGAATCTGCTGATCCGTCAACGTCGTCGAGCCGAACGAGTGCAACCTCGATTCGCGCCAGCTGAGCATGAGCAGTGCCGAGGCAAGTTACCATGAGCGCGACGACGACAGAAACATCCCCCAGCGCTAACTGAAGACCGCGTGTCATGATGGCGACTCCTTTACCAGTAGGTTTCCTGACTTTCTGACTTTACACCAGCCGTCGCCCATAACTGTGCGCTACTTGACATACTAGCTTGGGCATCCGAACGATCCATCTGGGATCAGCCTCGGCAGCCCGAGCGGCACGGCGAGGGGGACGGTCAGGCAATGGGCAGAGGAATTGCGAACTGGTGCGCCGCAGCGAGACTTGCGACCTGGTTCGGGGTGGCCGAGTGCCTGGACCAAGGGGACGGTTACGGCGTTTCTGTTGCGTACGGGGAGCCCGTTAGCCCGGGGCCTTGAATGACTCCTCATGGCCGTTAGCGCCTGTTGACCGGCACTGGCGCAATGACCGCAACCGCGGCATTGCTGCCGTTGGCAGGGCAAAGCTCGACGGCGTCAAGGGGTCGGACACGGCGAACCATCGAATCGACAGGATGACGTTCTGACGCGACAGCCGGGACCGCGCTCAGACGACTACGCGCGAACCGCGCAGGATCGGCCTCAGCGCGCGCCTGCGGGAGTCTCGCTCGGCTCGCTCGCGCCCAGATCGAGCGTCATCGTCGCGACGTCACGGTCGGTCGTCACGACGAAGCCGAGCGCCTGAGCCAGCGCGATCATTGCCGTGTTCTCCAACAACGTTGTCCCGTACAGGCGTCGCACGCCTCCCCGTTTTGCCGCTGTGATCAGTTCCCCGAGAAGCCGGCGGCCAAGCCCGCGTCCCTGCCAGTCGTCGCTCAGGACGATCGCGAATTCGGCGGCGTCGGAAGCGGGGTCCTTCACGTAGCGCGCAACGCCGATCTCGCGCTCCCGATCTTGGTGGGGTGTCGTGGCGATAAGCGCGAATTCGCGATTGCCGTCGACTTCGGTGAATCGCTGGATCTCCTCGGCAGAGAGGTGGCGCGCAGAAAGCAGCCGCTGATAGGCAGTGCGCCGCGAAAGGCCGTCGACGAACTCCTGCTCGAGCGTCAGGTCGGACGGTCGGATCGGGCGAATGGTTACGGCGACCCCGTCGGCAGCCGTCCACTGGACGCGATCCGCATCGTCGCTGCTCGGTGTAGCGCGCGATGCCGCGCCCGCAGTCGACTCGTTACCCATGTGATCAATCGCTGCTCAATATCCGGGCTGCGGGACGTTCTCGTCGGCGTCGCGCAAGAGGTTGCGGTTTGGTTTGCCGACTGCACGCTTGGCAGGCTATCACCTTCGCGAACTCCGCTGGCGAGTCGACTTCGGTGGACATGTGCTGATGATACGCCGACGGAACAGTTAGTCGTTGTGTGCGGCTCTGCGACAGTGCGGCCTACCGAGGATCATGTGTCCTAGACGGAATTTGACCTGACGGACAATGTTCGATCAAGCTGAAGCGCGGTGATGCAAAGACCGAGATTGGCCGGTCAGAGACCCCAAGCGTGACGACTCGAGTGGCCGCTGGCGCACAGCAGTCACGTGGGAGTGGAAGGCCGGTGATAGGTCGTAGACCCGCCGCTCATCGCCAGGGAACGGGCGGCCGTGCCCGACCCTACCCGGCCGTTCGATCTATTCAAGAGCGGACGTTCAACCGTGAT
>CAWAFI010000001.1:0-152350 GCA_963781285.1 uncultured beta proteobacterium | reverse complement strand
GATAACGACTCTTGGCGCTGCATCGTGAGGCGCAACGCTTGCTTCCAGCCGTCCGTACCTTCATTTCCGCAATCCAAAATCCCAGCACAGCTGCACGACCTTGAACCTGCGGCAAATGGCGGCCGGCACGCCATGCTACCCATACTGACCCCCCACCGCCGCACCGCGGGGCAGGGAGGGCAGTCATGGAAATCGAGCGCTGGCCAGAGAGAGCGCACCTGCGCGTCATTGCCCGCGCCGCCAGAGCCAGAGCATACGCTATCGCTGCGTCCAGGAACACGCCAGAGACCTTGGCTCGCCCAATGCCGCGACGGTCACGACGACGGCGCGATACCCCGTGAGGGAATGGTCACCGCCGGTTGCGACGGATTGGCTGCGCAGATGCTCCGCTTCGGCCTGCTCGGCTGGTATTGTCGAACCACGATCGACTTGATATCGAAAACGGTCACGGCGGCGTGGCGAGGACCCCTCGCAGTGGTGTCCGTCGAAAGTGAACGCCGCAGCCGTGCTCGACTCCAGCAGACGTGAACCCTGATGAGGGGCCCCGCCGCCACCACTGCTTGATGAAAGAAGCAACAAGCCGGCGGGTCCGCTCGAGCGCAGGGTTACGCCGCATCCATCTGGCCCATAACGCACCTGTCGATTAGTCGAACTTGATTGTCGCCCCGGAAGGAATGTCTTTGCGACTTCGTACTGAATCCCTAACGACCTTCACGACTGTCCGGTTAAACCCCGAGTAGATTCAACTGGTTGGGGTTGACGAGGTCGTTTGAGGGGTGAGCGTTTTCGGTAAGGGCCTGTTGTAGTGGCATTTTTTCGAAGATGTTCACCGAGAGAATCTGTAGCAGCGTGTAGAGCGAGGCATCGAGGTGCAACTGTTTCTTGACGATGGCGATGAGCACGTAGGTGGCCACGGCGCACCACACCTGCGTCTTCACCGCGTTCTCGCTGTTGCCGAGGAAATGCTTGATGCGCAGGTGCTGCTTTATCCACTTGAAGAACAGCTCGACCTGCCAGCGGCTCTTGTACAGCGCGCAGATGGTCAACGCAGGCAGCGCCGTGTTGTTGGTGAGGAAGACCAGTGTCTTGCCCGACTCGGGGTCTTTGAATCGAACGCGCCGCAGATGTTCGGGATATTTCTTGGCCGAGTAATAGCCGTTGAGCATCACGCGTTGGTCGCAGAGCACACCAGCGGCGCGGTCGGTGGTCGCCGAGTACACGCGTCGAGCGTCCATGGGCGACTTGGCGCGCGTGACGAAGAAGGCGCCGGCCTGATGCAGCGTGTACAAGCGCGAGAAGTCCAGATAGCCGCGATCCATGACGTAGAACGCGCCGGTCGAACGCTGGAACGGTGAGGAATACAAGCTGCAGCGCTACGAGTACGAAGGAAAGCAGTGCAAGCCAGCGCGGTGACCTGCAGCGCTGGAGATGTCACCTGACCGATAAAAGCGTGATCTCTTGTGCCGAGCGAATGCGAGGTGGCTAACGGCCCATGAACAGCCACTCGGCAATCGCCGCAGAACTTTTCCGGTGGGCGGACAATTACCAGGCGAGGGGTGCGTCGTGACTCCGCGCCGCCGCCCGCTGAGGATGAAAAAGGGGACGAGCCTGCGCCCGTCCCCATGGGGAACCACACGGCGCGTGACCTCATCGATTTCGCGAAGACTAAGCCCCGCTCGCTGTTGGCCAGGTGCTGGACGTTCAAGAAGGAATATTTTGGAGGAAGCGCGGTTGCATGCACCCCTTAGCCGCCGTGACGCCAGGAGGCGCACGTTCGTAGTTGCGTGGTGCCCCGCTTTCGGCGCAGCATCACGGATTGTCGGAGGAGGCGCCCATGAGAAGACTGACCGTCGTCCTCGCCGTTGCAAGCCTGGCTTGCGCCGCCATTCCGGCTAGGCCGAACGGTCCACCTTCCTGCCGGTTCGGCGATCGCGGCGACCTCGTTCGCTACGAAAGGGTGGCCTCGCGCCCGACAGCCGCGTCGGTACGAACCTACTTCGACGAATGGGTCGCCTTCTACCAGGACTTCTATCAATTTCCGCCCCTCAGCGTCCCGTTCAGCACCGGCTTCGATAGTTACAAGGTCACGTACTGCACGGTTGACGCCGTACTTCCAGGCCAGTCGAATGCACGGCCCACGATCGCCACCGGCATGGTCTCGGTCCCGCGCAAGTCCGGGCCTTTGTCGACCGTCGTCTACCTGCACGGCACATCCGTGTCGTTCTACGACGCCGTGTCGAATCCGAACATCTTCGGCACATTCAGCGAGAACGGGGAGAGCTTCGACGGCCCGCCGTCGAACGCGATCTTCGCAGGCAACGGCTTCATCTACATCGCGCCGGACTATCTGGGACTCGGGGACTCGACCGTACCGCGGCATCGCTATTTCCACGCCGCCACCGAAGCGTCGTCGGCGCTCGACCTGCTCGACGCGGCGAACGGGCTGCTCGCGAGCCTGCACGTCAAGCGCGACGGCAAGCTCTTCACGTTCGGCTTCTCGCAGGGAGGGCATTCCGCGCTCGCATTTCATCGCGAATTGGAGGGTGCGCGCGTCGAGGTGACCGGCACGGCTACGGTCGGCGGCGTGTTCGACGTCGAGCAGTGGTTCGTCGCATCGCTCGCCAACCGGCAGACCGCTACGGTGCCGCTGTACGTCTCGTACATCCTGCTCGCCTACGACGACGTCTACGACGTCTACCAGCACACGTCGGATGTCTTCCGCAAACCGTATTCGTCCGCCGTGAGCGACCTTTTCGACATGGAGCACTTCTTCGATGACATCGTTGCCGCGCTCGCGCCGAACGCGCATGCCCTCCTTACACCCTCGTATTTCACCAACGTTACGACGAACACGCAGAACCCGTTGCGCGTCCGCCTGCGCGAGAACGCGGTGGATCGGTGGCGGCCGCGCGCGCCGCTGCTCGTCTATCACAGCCTCGACGACGAAGAGGTGCCCTACGACGGCGCGCTCGTCTCGGTCGATCGATTGCGAAACCGCGGCGCCGACGTCTCGGTCCATACGCTTGCCGGCTTCGACCACGTCAACAGCTGGGTCCAGGCGATGCCCCGCGCCGTGACCTGGTTCCGCTCGCTCGACTGAACGATCCGAGCTCACGTTCGTCGGCTAACCTGTTTGCACTAAGCGTGTCCGTGGCGCAGCATTCGCGCCATGAATCCGACGCTGCGGAGCGGCCTTCCGCGGCGTAGTTGGGTGCGCTTCCCGCGTGACCACTGACAGTACGTGACGTGAGGCCCAGGTATGTCCTGTAAAGAAGCGCCCGCAGCGTAGCTGTCCTGCTTGCCTCGGACGCGGTCGAAGCGTTGGTTGGGCCCTACGAGCGCCACATCGAACGTTACGAAAGCGAGCTACTGCCGATGGCTGTGCGACTGCTAAGCGATGATGATCTCGCTCGCCCCGGCCGCGCGATGCGCGAGCGGCGAGGCATCGGTGAAATGTAGCAGTGTGAAGTACTCGCGTTGCAGCCCTCCTCCGATGGGCCAATCCTGCTGATCGCTCAGTCTTGCCGCAGCCGACTTTACGCCAGGTGTCTGCTGTGATAGCTAAGCAAAATCGAATTCTCGCGGCAATACCTGGCCGTGAAACAGGGGCCCGCCGGAAGACGCCGCGAACGGCTGTTTCCATAATATTCAACGACCGCAATGGAGGACCCGAACTGTCGGGTCAGGGTCGACAAGCGCCCGTCGGGCGAGATCAACATGAAGCTCCTTTCCCTCAACAGAGGAGCTGTTCATGGATACCGCTGCGACGACTACGAGGCGTGCAACACCGTGGAATAAGGGCAAGCTGCTTGGTCAGAAGCCCCCGCTGAAGCTGAAAGAAATCTGGGCCATCCGGATCATCGAGCCCGAGAACTTGCGCTGTTCAACCTCGCCATCGACAGCAAGTTGCGCGGGTGCGATCTGGTCGCGCTTCGCGTCCATGATGTGGTCCAGGGCAGTCACGTCGCCCCGCGCGCAATTGTCATGCAGAAGAAGACGCAGCGGCCAGTGCAATTCGAGATCACCGAACAAACGCGGGACGCGGTCGCCGCTTGGATTGCGGCGGCGCATCTGAAGTCGGACCAGTTCCTCTTTCCGAGCCGTGTGTCGGCGTCGCGGGGCTGGGTACGGTCGATTGGGCTCGATCCGACGGCCTATGGCACCCATTCGCTGCGGCGCACCAAACCGACGCTGATCTACCGGCGGACCAAGAATCTCCGTGCGGTTCAGCTCTTGCTTGGGCACACGAAATTGGAAAGCACTGTCAGGTATCTCGGCATCGAGGTCGATGATGCTCTGGAGATCGCCGAGCAGACGGAGGTGTAGCCTCGTTGGGCCGGGTCGCGATCGCCATGGGTCGACGGTCGTGGTCCGGCCATGAGCGGTCCTGCGTCACGGTCGTCCAACCTGCTCCAACGCGGTCATCACCAATCGAGTCGATCTTAGTGCGCCGCCCGGCCGGTTCACACGCGGGCCGCTCCTGCACGTTATGCGGTGATTCCCTTGTTCGGATCGATCAGGTATTTTGTGCCCGTCGCCCGCTTGCCGTACACCGCGATCTCGTCCAGCCGCAGCGCCTCGGCAAGCGAAATCACCTTGGTGTAGTGGCTGGCGAAAGTCGTCTTCAATTCGGCAACGATCCGCTGTCGCAGCTTCTCCGCGGCCGCGGGCCCGATCTTCTGCAGGAATGGCCAAAGCAGCCAGCCGCCGATGCCCCAGGCAAAGCCGAAGTTGCGCGAAAGCACCGTCGGCGTGAGGTCGAGCGCCCCGTAGATGTATAACTGCTTGTGCGTCGCCGACCCGTACCGGCTGTACTCCGTCGCCGACCGGGTTAGCGCGGCCTCCATGCAGGTCAGTATCTGTCCGGCCAGCGCGCCACCGCCGATCGCGTCGAAGGCCAGCGTCGCTCCGGTAGCGATGATGGCATCCGTGAGATCCTGCATGAATGTCGGACTGCCGATGTTGCACACATGGCGGGCGCCCATTGCCTTCAGTAGATCCTGCTGCTCCTGCGTGCGCACGACGTTCACCAGCCCGATGTTTTCGGCGATGCAGATCCGGTTGAGCATCTGGCCGAGGTTGGAGGCCGCCGCGGTGTGTACCAGCGCAGCGTGACCTTCGCGGCGCATGGTCTCGACCATGCCCAGCGCGGTGAGCGGGTTGACGAAGCATGACGCGCCATCGGCCGGCGCAGCGCCCTCCGGCAGGATCAGGCATTGCCCCACCTTGACGCAGCGGTACTGCGAGTACATGGCGCCGCCGAAAAGCGCCACGGTCTTGCCCAGTAGCGCCTGCGCCGCGCCGGACGACCCGGCTGCGACGACTACGCCCGCTCCCTCGTTGCCGACGGGCAGCGACTGATCGAGGCGACCGGCCATGCTCTTCATTCGACTTTCGGGGATGCGTGCCGTTACGATCGGTTTGGCGGCGGTGCCGGAAGCCGTCGCAGTGCTCATATCGGCAGCGCCGAACAGGAGTCCCAAGTCCGAAGGATTGATCGGAGTTGCTTCGACCCGGACGACAACCTCGTCCGCCTGGGGAAGCGGGGTTTCCAGCGCGACGACCGAGAGTTCGAGCTCGCCGCTCCGCCTGATCAGCGAGCGGAGCTGAAGCCCATGACTTGCGATGATGTTGTCCATTCGAAGCGTCCGCCAATGTTGACGGGGCGAGTATAGGCGGTCGGGGAGCGTGGCGGTTATGGCTCCGACGCGAACGTCCTCTGATCGCTTGCCTTTCCCATACCCGACGGTCAGCCGCGGCCGGCTGTAGCCAGTCTCGCGGATGGCGCGGTTCGGCCAGGAGCGGCCGTACATCGAAGTCGCTGATGGCGGTCGTTCGAGGGCGCTATCCCTTGACTCGCTGATAGGTACAGCGTAGCGTCGTTCCCCGCCGTTTGCGTCTGCCCGATGTGCGCGGAGCACGCCGCCGACATCCTTGAAGTCATCCGCTACATGCAGAAGCGCGCCGACGTGCCGATCTGGCTCACGTCAGAGAGCAATGGCACGATTTCGGTGGTCAGTCTGGCAATCCTGCTGCCCTCGGAACTTCGCCTTGGAGCGATCATGGGGTCGAGCACGACGACCGGAGATAACTCACTTCTCCTGATGCCACTGGGATCACTGCGCCTTCCAACGTTGCTCATTGCCCACGCGCTGGACGCTTGCTTCCTATCCCCGCCGGGCAATCAACCGCTCTTACTCGCGGCGCCGACTTCGGTACCCGCCAAGGACTTGATATTCGTCTCAGGAGGGGTTCCGAGTGGAGATCCCTGCGACAAGGGATACCATGAATTCGAGGGTCTGGACGCTGAACTCACTGCGGCAATCGTCAGCTTCGTTGACAAGTACAACGGCCTGCGCGGCGGCGGCCCCTTGTTCCCTAACTACCAAGGCTTGTGGTGGGCGGCAGGAGGCACAGAAGCGTTCTGGGGCATCAACTTCGCGCACGCGGGCGATCAAGTCTCGCCACCTGGTATACGTATGACACCTCCGGCAAGGCCTGGTGGCTGTCGATGCTCGCCAAGCGAACGATGCCCGCCGGCAACGCGTATGGCGGTCCGATCTACGTCGATATCGGGCCGCCGTTCAACAACTTCCTCGGGACAGGCACGGGGACGCCGGTCGGCAACGGCACGCTGACCTTCAGCGATGCCAACCACGGCACGTTTCACTATGACCTCAACGCCGGGACCGGCGGGGCTCCGATGTAGTCACGAGCAGCGGCACCAACGACAGCGGACTCTTCGAGACCAATCTTCGAGACGAGCTCTATCTGCCGTTCGAGGGCAGTGGTGCCATCGGGAGCTGGCGTCTTGCGCTTCCCGCCGCGTTCCGCCAGTTCGACTACACCACCATCTCGGACGCCATCATTCACGTCCGATACACCGCGCGCGAGGGTGGGACGCAACTCGCGCAGGCGGCGGTCGAGAATCTGCGGGCGACGTTGGCCGCAACGAACGAGTCAGCGCCAATGCTACTCGTGAGCTTGCGCAGCGATTATCCCGGCGAATGGCATCGCTTCGTCAACGGCGAAGCCCTGACGCTTTCGATCAGTCGCGACCGCTTTCCGTATATCGCCCAAGGCCACCCGATCGCGGTTCAGGGGATCGGCGTGGTGGCTCTCGCGACCGCACCGCCCGCTCCCACTGCGCTGTTACCGGCGCAGGTCGGACTCTCTGCCTTTCCGACCTTCGCTCCTGGTCAGCGGGACGGCGTCTCGCTGGTCTTTGCCGATCTACCTCAAGTCATCGAACGCAATGCCGACGCTCACCCGTTCCTGCTCATTCGCTTCGCGATCCAGTAGCGAAGATCCGCTCCGCTGCGAGATTGCAATCGCTTCGAATCGGCAGTCACTCCCAAGGAGGAACACGCGATGAAGAGATGCACAAGTTTGGTTACAACAATGGGAAACACTTTGTCCGCCAGCGTCGTCGTCTGCGGGCTGCTCGCCGGATGTGCGGTGACGCCCAACGTTGTCCGCGATCTGCCCGAATTGCCGGCGGAGTACGCCCGCGACCTGGCAGTCGCGCGGACCGCGCCGGTGCTCATGACCAAGCCGGTCGCTAAACCCGCTCCTCCCATCGAAAGCGGCCCGGTGTCGCTCGCGCCGTCGAAGGCGTGCACATCGGTCTTCGACGGCTACGTCATCTACCCGATCACCGTGTGCCAGCCCCCGACCGAGTTTTTCGAGTCGCTCGACTTGACGCTGGCCCAGGCCCCCGCTCCCGCGCCCGGGAAGACCGGGGTCCTTCCGGTCAAATATTTCAAACTGACCTCGCATCCACAGGTAAGATTTGGCCTGCCGTTTTTCTGCACTGTGCGAGGCGGTCCATGGTATGCCCACGTCGAAGGTGCGCAGATCTGCAATGTCAATCCGAACACCCGCTTGTTCAAGGCCGAGATCCTGGGAGCGCCGGAGTCCGTGGTCGTGACCTGGACGGGGGCGCTGACCGATGTGCCGCCGCCGCTCAACCTCACGGGCATCCAGCAGACCGGCGAGTTCTGCTCCTGCTGTTCCGGCGTGATGTGTCCGAGTGGGAATTGCGTGCCGAATATCAATCAATGCGGCGTCGGGCCGCCGGCGCTGAGGCAGTAGAGGCGAGTTACTTCCTGCCGGGGTATTGCGCAATGGCGCGCTCGAGGTCCTTCAACTCGTCGCGCGGGCCCCCTTCGACCCGACCCATGGCAATTCTGGCATCAACCGCAGCGTCGGATTCACTCGACGGTGCTCCCCGCCGTCGCGACGGTCACCCGGTCCCAATCCACCGGCGGCGGATGCGCGTCGAAGCGCGCGCACCGCGAGCGATAGAGCGCGCACAGCTTGGCGTCGCGCGAATCCTCGGCCAGGGCCCTGAACATCGCCGCCGCCTCGGCGAAGCGGCGCTCGGCGTAGACGGCGAGCGCGCGCTCCCAGGCTTCGATCCGCGCGCGGTCTTCCTCGCCGAGCGGTGACGCGAAGGGCTCGTAGATCTTCACCGCCTGCTCCTTGCCCTTGACCTGCACGCGATCGATCGCACGGCAGCGAAGTTCGGGAACCGCTGCGCGCGTCGCCTCGCCGTTCTGGCGCCGCACTCACCTCTGCGCTCGGCCGTCACCGCCCTCGCTCGGGCAGCGACGACCTCGCCGCCCGCACCCAAGCCGCAACCCGCCGCCGAACCGGCCCACCGCCGTGCCGCCCGCTATGCCTGGGCGCTGTTGCTCGCCCGCATCTACGAAGTTTTCCCGCTCGTGTGTCCCCTGTGTGGCGCCGAGATGCGCATCATCGCCTTCGTCACCGACGTGTCCGCGATACGCAACATCCTCATCCACCTCGGCGAGCCGACCGCGCCACCGCGCATCGCGCCCGCCCGCGGCCCACCGCTATGGGACCTGCCGGATGCCGGGGCGGGCACCTTCGATCCCCACGCCCAGCCGGCACCGGTGTACGAGTTCGATCAACGCATCGCTTGGTAACCCCGATCGTCCACCGCCCGCCGCGCACGACGCCGAGCAGGCGCGTGCCTGCGGCCGCCGGGTACGCGGCGCGATCGCGCTGCCGCTTGCAAAACACCCGCACCCGGTGCCACCGTGGCCCCGCCGCGACGCCGGAGCGCCTCGGCTCCCCGTCGCTCCGGCCAAGTCAAGACGTGCTAGGCTGCTCGCGATGACGCGTCGTGGCGTTGGATTTCCTATCCTTTGCAGGAAGTCGCGCGGCATGGTCGATGGCGACGGCAGACGATCCGCCGGGACCCGCTGAGCGCCTAAGGAACTAACGTCCGAGAGTGCGCCGCCGCTCCAAAAGATGTGCGTGCATGGCAGGAAAGCTTGTCCGCAGATTGCGGAGCCTCACTCGCTCAGCCAGCGTCGCTTATACGACCACCGCTTGTCGGAATTGCGTGGCCCATATTGGCACATTTTGACCGTGATCAATTCGGGCAGCACGCCGCAGTCGCAACGTGTTCGGATGATTCGCGGGCTACGTCTGCGCGTCAGGCAAATGCCAAGAGCATGAGCTAGTCGGTTCACCGGATGACGGCGGCTTCAGCCTTCACGCTGTCTGTCAGGCCGGCACCTCGTGCGGAGTTCGGAATTCTTGGCACGGCGTGCGTGGCATCCCTTCGCAGTGCTTCGAACGCCGCTTACCATGCGCGGAATTAAACCTGCGTTCTGAGTTCGGGAAACCGGGTACTGGGGACGGCGAGCTACGAACGCACTGCGCTGGCACAAAAATTGTGTACCCGTCGTGCTAGGATGGCCTTCGGCAAGAGGCAGGAGTGGGCGGGGAAGGCAAACGATCGAGCGTCGCCCATTCGCAAGGCTCCGCTGACGGACGATTCAGAGTCGCGATTGCAGCCACCTATCGGGGCGGCACGCCTGCCGCCGACCGGCTGCTCAACCATATTAAAGTTCGGCCCCGCGTTCGTTCCATCACTACCTCGCTAAAGGAGGCTGGCCATGCATCTCAGACCATTGCCAAGCTTAATCATAGTCGTGGGGATAGTGCTCGCGTTTACTCTCACTACTGCTCGTGCTGGCCTTATTACAGTTCAAGTACATGCTGATCTGTTCTTCAACCCAACCGGGATCCTGGCCTCCTCCGGAGAGATGTTCTCGATCCAAGCAACTGGCAGTGTTAACCTCGCTATCTTTGACGGACCATACATTACTGACCCGAATGGGACGATCTTGTTCGCGCCTTCCATCGGATCTGGGGCGTACAACTTCTTCACCAACTCTGCCGGTCCCATCGGTGTCCCGCCGATGGTTGGAAATCAGAAGACAATTCTCACGACCATCCAACCAGGGCACGTATTCGGAGGTCCCTATGGTGAACTGGTCGCCGGCTTCTCACTCAACCCGAATCCCACGCGTCATGCCCAGCTTGAAGATCATCGAGAGCATTCCGTCGCGCGTGAGACACCCCTTGGTACGCTCAGTGCGATGCCGGATGGTGGCGAAAGTGGACTCGATCGCGTTGCTCGTGCGGATGTGAATCCAGTGCTCGGCCGGAAAGTCGTAGAAGGCGAGCAGCGTCTCGCGATCCTTCACCAGGCATTCGACCGCCTTGGGATATTTGGCGCCGAAGGCGACGACGAATTGATTGAAGGCAGTCGTCGCGTCAGCCATGGTCTCCGCCATCCAGATCTCGTGCAGTGCCGCTTTGGCCTTGGGCTGCAGGGATTTCGGCAGATAGTTGAGCACGTTCGCCGTCTTGTGCACCCAGCAGCGCTGCTGCCGGGTTTCGGGGTAGATCTCCCGGAGCGCGGCCCAGAAGCCGAGCGCGCCGTCACCCACCGCCAGACGCGGCGGGATGGTGAGGCCCCGGCCCTTGAGCGCGAGCAGCACCTCACGCCAACTCTGTTTCGATTCGCGCACTCCATCCTCGATCGCGAGGAGTTTCTTCTGGCCCTTCGTTCGCAGACTTCCCTGCTGGTTTTGCCCTCATCGGGGCCTCCGGCCTCACCACCGCACCGGCCACGGGTGGCTTTCTATTTCTCGCGGCAAATGACACCAATAATATCGTTGATAATGCTGGAAGTTTTACGGCTCGAGTGTCTCAAGCTGTCCCCGAGCCTAGCACGATCATGCTGCTCGGCATTGGCACCCTGAGTCTGCTCGTCTGGAAAAGGCGGAAACGGGGCTGAACTGCCGAACAAACCGCTGCACCTGACCGGGGCCGCATTACGGCTTTTCGTGGGTCAACACCGGCGGCCCCGGTAGGTGAGTTTGGGTGTTAAGCGACCGCCTTACTTGAGACTCACCGGCAGCTTCGGATCGAACTCGGTCGGTTAAGGAAGCGCGATTCAATCCGATCGGACATTGCCTGTCGGGTCGAATCCCGATCAGGACAGATCAACTCCGTTGCTCATCCAGCAGTCCCAGGAGTTGCCGCAATTCCTGCGCGCTAAGGCCATCGAGCGGGTCCGCTGGCACGTTCATCTTGCGGTCGACGAACATCCCAATCTCCTTGCCCAGCAGCTCGAGGGACCGAACCGCAGAACCGAGATTGACTCCATCGGCCATCGCGGACTCGACGATGGCGACCAGCTTGTTCGTAATCCAGACCTTGTCGATCGCCGTTTTCTCGATGACCTTGGCAACGATCGTGGCGCGAACCTCGCTTTCCTCCAACCAAAGAAATGGCAGGGTCCATGAAGGAGCACCATTGCTCTTACTGGCGCGGTGCGCCCTAGTTCGGCTATGGTAGGTCTTCGCCGGTCAACCGGACGTCCCGCAGGTTACTTTGCGCGTCAGGCGTCATAGACCCCACGACGGTGTAAGGAGGAGCAGTGATCAACGCTGACTGGTCGGACTCAAAGAAGTGGCGAATGGATCTCCTCAAGAACGCCATTACATTCTCGGTGGCCGCCATAGTTTCGCTTTTCGTCATTGATCACGTCCAAGAGCAACGCATTCAGAAGAAGGCGAAGGCCGATGCCGCCTACGCGACGAGACTGAAGGCTCTAGACGAGTTTCGAGTTGCCACGGTTCTGTACGACGCGGCTGCTGATGCAGCGTTTGCCGATCTCTTTGAATGGGAGTCCCGCCAGAAGACCCCTGCGATGGTCCGCTACGAACAGAATGCATACCCGAGATGGCTCGCAGCGGTGGAGACTGCATCCCACATGTATCCCATGCAAGCCATCGAAATCTCAAGGCTTGCTGAGCTGGTCGCCAAGAGACACAAAATATACGACACGCTCGTCGATAGTAGACTAGACAGCAAGGAGCCAGCAAAGCGTATCGATCCATGGCCCGTACGATCCGACTTTCGGTCGCTTAGTAACCAACTCGAGAAGTCGCGTAGCGACCTCGTCAAGAAGCTGCAGTTGGTTGTGATTCCGGTCGACGAGCAGTGACGCCTAACCCTTCTGTATGGACTTCCCCAAAAATGCAAAGGCCGACGCATTGACGAAGGATCAGACTGCAACTCTGTGTACGGCCGTGTTGGGTGATCGGTGCTGCACCTCAGCAAGCGGCAGCTACCTTGATCGGCGACAGCATCACGGGGGTGCCTGGGTGACGCCACCAGTCTGCTCGCAAGACTGGACCCTGGGGTCGAAGTCGCCCCCCAAGGAGCGGGGACACTTCGACGATGCGGGCGAGCAACGCCGCCTAGCCGAATAGCGTGTCGCCCTTGTCGGCGTTGCGGCTAGTCCTGGCCTTTCCCTCGGGCGTTCGCGGCCCGGTGGACCGCTCCCACGGTTTCCAATTCCCGATTAGCACCGCCTGCCGCGCTCGCCGCGCCGGTGTCCATCCGTTGGATGTCGCAGTTCGGCCATAAGCCGTCAAATGAGCCCGACGCGGAATTTCCTCGAAACCGGCCGTTGGGCAGGGCGCACATTTCGTGATTCGATTGGTTCAATTTTCCACTGCACCGACCAGCACTGGCGAGAACGATCACCGGGGCCGCTTGTCCGCGACCCCGCTCACCTCCGCACGGCGTGCGGCGAACGCGTCGAGTTCCCGCATGAACTCGGTCCGCGCCTCGGCTGTGACCGCCACGCCGCATTCGTAGCAAACATTGGTCATGCGGTCGAACCAGCGGCAACCGCACTCGTCGCAGGCCAGTTCGGGAGCACCGGCCGGATTCCTGAAGATCATCGACAAGCTCCCATGAACGCAAAGCCGAGCGCGTCGAGCAAGTCTTCGAGGCCGCGCTCCTCGAGCACGCAGCGCCGCTTGAGCACGTAGCAGACGATGTGGCCCGAGCGTACGCCGGCACGAAGCACCTCGAACAACTTCCCGGCCTCCACCGAGCGAACCGCAAACAGCGATTCATCATCGGCAGCCAGAACGATATCGGCGTCGCTTGCGGCATAGTCTGCGAACGGCTCGATCCGGGCGTCGACGCCGCGATTGCCAACTTCCCAGACGAGCATTTGCGTCGGCGCAGCACGGGCCAACACCGCAATGCGGACGCCGCGATCGAGTTGCGCGAACAACTCAGCGTGGTGCGCGGCGGCCGCAAGCCAGGCTTCCGGCGATGGCAGCCGGTCAACGGCGCAGTCACGCGCCGACCGGCCCTGCGACGCGGCTTCCGCTATAGACGGCATCACAGGCGGACTCCCAGACGAAAGCCCTCTTGGATCGCCTGCTCAAGGCCGCGCGGAATCAGCGCATCGCCGACGCCATGCAGCTCGTCGATCATCCACTCGAATTCGTGAAACATCGAGTGCGCCGGTGTGGCGCCGTCTGCCTGAATGACGGTGTCCGCCTCGATGCGGGCCTCCTCGCCTTTCGCGTTCCTCACCTTGACGCTGTCAGCAGCGACTTCGATGAGCGAGCTCGAAGTCAGGCACGTGATGCCCAATTCCTCGACCCACGTCGCGTGTCGCCATTTGAACGAGGGCTTGACGTCACCGGCGATCCTCTTGCCGGGCTCGACCACGGTGACCTCGGCCGCCTGGTGCTTGCGTAGTGATTCCGCGAGCGTCAATCCCAGTTTTCCGGCGCCGATTACGACGACGCGCCGACCGGTCTTGCTGCGGCCATGAGCCACGTCGAGCCCATCCAGCATTCGCTCGGCGCCCTTGATGTGGGCGTAGCGGCTGCGGTCGAGCGTCGCGCCGGCGGCGATTACGCAGACGTCGTACTGATGCAGCACGCTGCGCATGAATTTCGCGTGTACTTCGGTGGTGAGTCGCACCGCGATGCCGAGCTTCCTTGAAACTGTCTCGTAGTGTGAGATCACCGACAGCAGGTCGTCGGGGCGCGCAAGATCATTGATCGCATAGGCATAGAGGTTGCCGCCAATGCGGTCTGCCTTGTCAAACACCGTCACGTCGTGGCCGCGCTTGGCCGCGGTGATCGCACACTCCATGCCGGCAGGCCCGGCGCCGATCACCATCACCTTCTTCTTCACGGCAGCCGGCGTCACCTGGTATTCCGGCTCTACCTCGTGACCGAGTGCCGGGTTCATCGTGCACGTGTACGGCAGGTCGCGGAACAGCCGCGAAAGGCAGTTGAGCGAACCGATGCAACGGCGGACCTCGTCGAGGCGGTCCTCGGCCGCCTTGTGAATGAGATCGGGATCGGCCAGAAGCGGCCGGCAGACCTCCCAATAGTCAAAGACGCCGTCGCGCAGGCACTCGTCGGCCATGCGCGGATCGGGAAGGCGGTTGCCGAACGTGATGAGCGTGTTCGGGAACATCTTCTTGGCGCGCGCGGACAGGTAGTTCCAGTAGCCGGGCGGGATGTCGCGGCCGATCGACGATTCCGGCGCCTCCTGCCAGCCGACGGTCACGCTGATCATGTCCACGCCGACGTCGACCGCCTGCTGCATCAGTTCGAAGCACTCGTCCTCCGTATTGCCGCCCCAGCGATCCATCAGCTCGGCGCCATTGAGGCGGACGACGAGCGGATTGTCGGGGGTTGCCTGCTTGATGCCGTCGATCAGCTCGCGCATGAACCGGCCGCGGTTCTCGATCGACCCGCCGTACTCGTCGGTACGCTGGTTGGTGAAGCGCGAATTGAAGTTCGCGAGCAGGTAGCCCATGAAGCTCGTCACCTCCGTGCCGTCGAAGCCCGCCCGGATCGCCCGCTGCGCGGCCTCGGCGTGCTGGCGAATGCAATCGCCGATCTCATCCTTGGTCATCACCTTCGGCGGGCGAAAGTGCGGCAGTGTCTGCGGCACGTCCGAGGGCTGGATGCAGTAGCCGAGGTCGATCCCGCCGTAGCGACCGGCGTGCAGGATCTGCTGGATCGCCATAGCGCCCTCCGCCTTGATGTCCGCGGCAATGCGCTCGAACTGAGGCAGGAACTTGTCGTCGAAGATCGCGACTTGCCGAAAATAGGCCTTGCCCTCGCCCAGCGGATCGGGATATGCACCCTGGTTAGTGATGATTCCGCAGCCGGTGCGGGCGATGACGCGCATGCGCGCGATCTCGCGTTCGGTGATGAAACCGTCGCGGGTGTTGTAGTTCGACACACAGCAGGCACCGTACTTGACGCGGTTCTTGATCTCGAAACGGCCGAAGCGACCGGGCTGGAACAGGTGCGGCAGTTTGGCGACTCCAGATTGCATGCGAGGCCTCCTTCGCTCCGGCAACTTGTTGGGTCAAGCCTTGGCAGACGCCGCACGCTCGTGCGCGAGCCTCTCGGCAATCGTCTCGCGCAATTGGCGCTTGAGAATCTTTCCGACGGGGCTCACCGGCAGTTCGCGGAACAATTCCAGCCGCTCCGGCAGCTTGAAGGAGGCGATCTGCCTTTCGCGCAGGAACGCGATCAGGTCGGCGAAGGCCAGCGTCTCGCCGGGCAGCGTGACCACGCACGCACAGGCTTTCTCTCCGAAGAGGGGGTCGGGCATGCCGACCAGCACCGCGGACTTGACGCTGGGATGTCCGAGGATGAGGTTCTCGATTTCTTCACAGGAGATCTTTTCGCCGCCGCGGTTGATCATGTCCTTGCGCCGACCCTCGGTGTAGACGTAACGGCCGCGGCGCCGGACGACGTCGCCCATCCGGTACCAGCCACCGGGCAGGAAGGCCTCGGCGTTCTTGTCGGGCGCGTTGTAGTAGCCGCGGATCGTGTAGGGGCCGCGGGTGACGAGCTCTCCCGATTCGCCGTCGGCCACTTCGCCGCCGGCGTCGTCGATGACCATGATCTCGTCCTCGTCGCATACCGGGGCGCCCGAACTCTCGAGCAGTAACTCGTCCGGATCGCCCAGGCGAGTCATGTTGATGAGACCCTCGGCCGTGCCGTAGATTTCCTGCGGCGTGCAGCCGAGTTGCTGGCGGAGCCGGCGCCGCAACTCGGGCGCTAATCGCGCGCCGCCGTTCTGCACGACCTCAAGCGACGATAGGTCGTAGGTCGACAAAGCATCGGAGTTGAGCCATGTCGTGATCAGCGGCACGACCGCGGCGATCACCGTGACCCGCTCCCGGTGCACCAGCGAGAAGACTTCGTCGACGCCCGTTCCGGAGGCGAGCACCACGGTGCCGCCGTAGTAGAACGTCGCCAGCATGCCCGGCGACGCCAGGTTGTAGTTATGCCCGAGTGGCAGGATGGCCAAGAACACCGTGCGATCGGTGAAGCCCCCTGCGGCGCCGCACAAGCGCGCGTTGAGCACGTAATCGTCGTGAGTGCGCGGGATCAGCTTCGACAGCGATGTGGTCCCACCGGACAGAAGCATCGTCGACACGTCGCCCGGGCGGGGTCCATTCACCGGAGCCAGCGCATCGGGCAGGCTCGCCAGCGCCAATTGGCCGGGGGCCGGATCGCCCGCCACCAGCACGTGCTTCAGCGCCGGAAACTCGGCCTGCATAGCCGTCGCCATGGCCCGGAAGTCGAAGCTCCCGACGACATCGGGTATGAGGTAGGCAGTCGCGCCGGAAGCGCGCAGGAAGTGGCGCACCTCGGCATGGCGGTGCGCGCGCAGGGCCATCACCGGAATGACTCCGATAATGTTGAGGGCGAGGTAGCTGACGACGAACTCGATCGTGTTCGGCAACTGCATCAGCACGAGATCCTCGGACCGCAGGCCAAGACCGGCGAGGCGGGCGGCGCGGTCCCTCGAACGTGCGAGCAGTTCACCGTAGGTCAGACGCTGCTCGCCATGCACCAGGGCGAGCTCATCCGGCGAGCGACCCGCGGTGCGCGCAAACATCTCACTGACGGTCAATCCCTCCCAGAGTCCGCTCGCGCGGTAGTGCGCTGCGACCTCCTCCGGCCAGCCGACAAAGCCTTCCATGGCACTTGCCTCCCGTGCTCTCAGCGTACAGCGGATGAAAGCACCTCGTAGATTCCCAGCTTGCGCTGCAACGGCGCATCGTCCACGACAAACAGATAGGCCGGTGCGACGCTCGAGGCGTTCGCGAGCAGCACGTCGGCGTGCGTCGGCACGGCAAGCGTGTCGGCAGTTTCGAAGCGATGCGTTGCCTCGTCGACAACGGCCGTGCCGGAGCCCTCGACTACGTGCAGGACTGCCGAGGCGGAGCACCGGGGCAGCCGCAACTCCTCGCCAGGACGCAGCTGGAGCGCCGAAAAGCCCAGCGCCGCCAGGCATTCGCGCCCCGTCTCCGGATTGACGTAAGCGAGCCGAGCGGCTTCGTCGCGGGGCGTCACTGCCGCCAACTCGCCCAGCGCGCGCTGCACGTCCCGCCACGGGAAACGCAGCATCGGGTACGGTTGCCGCGGCGCATCGAGCGAACGGTACGGCACCACGCCACCGTTGCGGAAGCGCGCGCCGCCCCAGCCGATAGGCTTGTTGACCGACTGCGAGAGGCCCTCGACCGCGAACGACGCCTCGATGCCATAGATGAGCGGCAGGTCGAGCGCGTCGAGCCAGATCACCGGGCCTCGCCCTTCGTGGCCGTGCTCGTGCCAGAGACCGGGCGGCGTGAGAATCAGGTCGCCTCTTCCCATCGGCAGCTTCTCGCCGTCTACCACTGTGAACCCGCCCTCGCCCTCCACGACGAACCGCACCGCCGATGCCGTGTGGCGGTGGTTGGGTGCCGTCTCGCCAGGCAGGATCAGCTGCAGGCCGACGTAGATAGTCGCAGTGGCCCTCATGCTCTCGAGCCCTAGGCCCGGGTTGCACAGGACCAGCACGCGGCGCTCGGCCTTCTCGATAGGCGTCAGCTCGCCGGCGCGCAGGAGTTGCGGCCGGATGTCCCGGTAGCGCCAATGCACCGGTTGGGTGGACCGGCTCGGCCTGCCGTATGGCAGCACCGCGCGCAGCGACGGCCACAGCGGCAGCGTGTTCTGAGCCCGCAGATCCTGCAGGTAATCGGCCGGCAGGTCCGTGAGGCGGCCAAGTTGGTCGGTCACGATTGACCTCCTTCAGGCAAGGACTTCCGGGTGCAACGCCGCATAGGCCGTCGCCAGCTTCGGATCCCGGCGCCTGACTTCAGCGTGATCGACGCGGCCGGTGCGCGTCATGTAACTGTAGGCGAACTCCACCGGCCTGAGTGTCCGGACGAGACGGTCCATGTCCTCATACCAGCGCAGACTCGCGTTCGCCGCTTCCCAGATCTTCCTCATCGGCGGCAGGCGCTCTTGCTGGAACAACGCCAGCGCGCCAGACACGTCCTTCGCCCCGACTTCCCTGAAGGCCTTGAACAATGCGACGGAATCCTCCATCGCCAAGCGCGTGCCCGAGCCGATCGAGAAGTGCGCCGTGCGCAGCGCGTCGCCCAGCAGCACGACATTACCGAGGCTCCAGCGCTCGTTCCAGACGACGGGGAAGTTCCGCCAATGCGAGTTATTCGAGATGATCCGATGTCCGTCGAGGTCCCGCGCGAAGACGCGCTCACAATGCCGGATCGTGTCGCTGGGGCTCATTGCCTCGAAGCCGGCGCGCTGCCAGGTGGCGTTCTCGACCTCCACCAGGAACGTGCTGCGGTCGGGATGGTAACGGTAGTGATGCGCGCAGAACACGCCGAGGTCCGTCTCGCGAAACGTTAGCGTCAGGCTGTCGAAGGCCTTGGTGCTGCCGTACCAGATGAATTTGTTCTGGCGCCAATCGGTCGTGGTGCCGAACCTGTCCTCGTTCTCGCTGCGGATCCACGAAAATGCTCCGTTCGCCCCGACGACGAGATCGGCTTCGCCCATCTGCGCAAGGGTCGTAATCTCGGTGTCGAAGTGCAGCTTCACGCCGAGCCGCTCGACGTAGCCGTAGAGCAGCGTCAGCAGCTCGAGCCGGCCGATGGAAGCGAAGCCGTTGCCCGCGATCGGGATCGCCGTGTCGTTGTGGACGATGGTGATGTCGGGCCAGTTCTCCAGGTGCGGCGTCAGGTACTCGTACAACACCTCGTCGTCCGCTCGCAGGAACTCGAGCGCCCGATCGGAGAACACCACGCCGAAACCCCAGGTCGCGTCGCGCGGGTTGCGATCGAAGATCGCGATGTCGTGCGATGGGTCGAGACGCTTCATCAGCGCCGCAAAGTAGAGACCCGCGGGACCCGCACCGAGGATCCGGATCTTCATCGTTCAGTCCACCTTGTCGATAGCGTGACGAGCATATTTCAAGTCACCATCGCGAATATTACTCCGTAGAGCTGCGCGACATCGACTTGATCCCTGCCGGTGGAATTCAACCAGCTGATCATGGCAACGCTACGTGAATGTTGTCGCGCAATTTATCCGCTCGGAAAGAAGCAAACCGCGAAACCTATGCAATTCCCCGACGCCTCGGTCGTGCTGACCAACATGCTCTATCCGCAGGACGGCACGGCGTTCGATATGCTCACCAGGTTCATTAACAGCGAATACGTGGACCCCGCCGATATGTACATGCGAGCATGGCGGCAACGGCCAGCCATTTCCGTCACTGAACACGATGGATAGGCCAAGGCAAAACGCGAACGGTACGACGGACATCTACTTCGGCCCGTACGGGAGCTGGAAGCTCAATGACATCGAGAGGTCAAGCGATCACTGATGACCAGCTAACCGGCTGACCGTCCGCTTCAGCGCCATCGAACGTCGGCTATCGAAGAGGTCGGCGGACCGCTAAGGGTCGACAAGCGCCCGTCGCCCGGCTTCACCATGCGACTCCTTTCCGTCAACAGAGGAGCCGTTCATGGATACCGCCACGACAACCGCAGGACATGCAATACCGTGGAACAAAGGCAAGCTGCTCGGCCAAAAGCCGCCCTTGAAGCTGAAGGAGATCTGGGCCATCCGGATTCGACTGCAACTGGAACATCGAGCCCGGGAACTCGCGCTGTTCGACCTTGCGATCGACAGCAAGTTGCGCGGGTGCGATCTGGTCGGGCTTCGCGTCCACGACGTGGTCCAAGGCAGTCACGTCGCCGCGCGAGCGATTGTCATGCAGAAGAAGACCCAGCGACCGGTGCAGTTCGAGATCACCGAACAAACGCGAGACGCGGTCGCGGCATGGATCAGCACGGCGCACTTGAAGGCGGAGCAGTTCCTCTTTCCAAGCCGTCTGTCCGAGTCGCCTCATCTGTCGACACGGCAGTATTCCCGGATCGTCGGGGCGTGGGTGGGGTCGATTGGCCTTGACCCAGCGGCCTACGGCACCCATTCAATGCGGCGCACCAAACCGACGCTGATCTACCGGCGGACGAGGAATCTTCGGGCCGTCCAACTTCTCCTCGGCCACAGCAAACTTGAGAGCACAGTCAGATACCTCGGGATCGAGGTCGACGACGCGCTGGAGATCGCGGAGCAAACTGAAGTGTGATCGCGCCGAGCTGGGTCGCGACCGCCGCACCTGGCGGTCGCAGACCGGCCAACTGCGGTCGTAGCGCACTGCGTCCCATAGCGGACATAAAATGAGCGCCCCGGTCGACCGAGAAGCGAGCTCGCGATCTTTGTCGCCAACTGGGCCTTGAGCCCTCCCGCGCCAGGTGGTAGGGTTGAATTTGCAATCTGTTCCATCATTCACGACCCGGAGGCACGATGGCCATCATGCTGAAGATCCGTTGGGAGATAAAGAAAGGACGAGAGAACGACTTTCGGGAGAACCAGAAGAAGCTGTGTGCGGTGATGGGCAGCGATCATCCAGGCGTCATCTGCTACCACGTCGACTACCCGGCTCCAGGTGTGAGCGAGTGGGTCGAGATCTACGCCAACAACAACGTCTTCAAGGCACACCTCGACAATAGGAAGGGCAAGGAGCCGCTCGCAACACTCATCGGCGCTTGCGACAAGATCACGTGCAAGTGTTGGGGCGATCCGGGCGCCGAGTCCAAGAAAATCCTAGCGGGTTTCGGAGCAACCTACCATGAGTCTGCAGAAGCCTCGTTCCTATTGCATCCAAGAGCAGACCGCGCTTCACTGATCTAGGATTTGAGACGCCGTACTGCGTGCATGGGCGTCGCAACTTCACGGAACCGGCGGGGACGCTGGCGATCGCACAAGGTCGGGAGTCGGCCACTTCCTGTCGTTCGTGGTCGCAGCGGAATCGTCCGGTAAGCCGCCATTGACGTGGTGACCGGTGCCTGGCGATCCCACGTCGCTGCGGGGTACTCAGCCACCTCATCTCAGCCGCACGACCTAGTCCCTTCGGCCAAGGCGCTATGCAGCTGCTGCGGGCCCGGTCGCGTCACCGGTGACAATCGGAACCGGCCGCGTTGGTGCGATCGGAGTTCCTATCCTTCGCGATGCGATGGGGCTTACCACAGCACGACGCGCTGTTCCGGCGGCAGGTACATCCTGTCGCCAGGGCGCACGCCGAATGCTTCGTAGAAGCCGGGCTGGTTGCGCGCCGGCGCGAGCCCGCGCACCGCCAGCGGCGAATGGGGATCGACCTTGAGCCGGCGGATCGCCTCCGGCTCGCGCGACTTGCCCCGGAAGGACTGCGCCCAGCCGTAGTACAGGCGCTGCTCGCCGGTCAGGCCGCCGATGACCGGCGCCTCCTTGCCGGCGAGCGACAGCTTGTACGCCTTGTAGGCGATCGCGAGGCCCGCGTTGTCGGCAACGTTTTCGCCAAGGGTCAGCGCACCGTTAACGTGGAAGCCCGGCAGCGGCTCGTAGACGTCATATTGCGCAACGAGCGCCTGTGTCCTGGTTTTGAAGCGTGCGAGATCTTCCGTAGTGAACCACTGGCGCAGGTTGCCGTCGCCGTCATACTGGCTGCCTTCGTCGTCGAAGCCATGGCTGATCTCGTGGCCGATCACGCCGCCGATCCCGCCGTAGTTGACCGCGTCCTCGGCGGCGACGTTGAAGAACGGCGGCTGCAGGATTGCCGCCGGGAACACGATCTCGTTTCGCTCCGGGTTGTAGTAGGCGTTGACCGTCTGCGGCGTCATCCCCCATTCGTCGCGGTCGATCGGCTGGCCAAGCTTGGCAAGGTTGCGCCGGTACTCGAAGGCTTGCGCCCGCATTCGGTTGCCGACGAGGTCGTCCTTCGCAACCACCAGGGCGCCGTAGTCGCGCCACCCTTTTGGGTAGCCGATCTTCGGTGTGAACCTGGCGAGCTTCGCCTGCGCTTCCTTCCTCGTGTCATCGCTCATCCAGTCGAGCGTGGCGATGCTCTGCCGGTAGGCCGCGAGCAGGTTGCCGACCAGCGCTTCCATGCGCGCCTTGTTTTCCGGCGGGAAATGCCGGGCGACGTAGAGTCTGCCCAGCGCTTCGCCCATCGACTGCTCGACGAACTCGACGCCGCGTTTCCAGCGTGCGCGGTTTTGGGGAATGCCCCTCAGCACCGTGTCGTTGAACGCGAAGGACTCGTCGACGTAGGACTTCGACAGATACGGCGCGGTGTCGCTCAGCAGCTTCCATTTAAGGTAGGTCTTCCACACCGGCAACGGCGTGGTCGCTACGAGCTTCGAGAAGCCCGCGAGGTAGCTCGGCTGACCGACGATCAGATGGTCGACCCGGGACCCGATCCCCGCCTCATCTACCCAACGCCTCCAGTCATACCCGCGGCGCGAGTTCGGCGAGCTGCGGCAGCGCCAGCTTGTTGTAGGTCTTGACCGGATCGCGATTCTCGACCCGGGTCCATTGCACCCTGGCCAATTCGGTTTCGAGCGCGAGGATGTCCTGCGCGGACTTCGCGGCGTCCCCTTCGCCGGCCATCCCGAGCATTTTCGCGACATGCGCGGCGTACTTCGCGCGCACATCCTTGAACTGGTCCTCGAGGTAGTAATCGCGATCGGGAAGGCCCAACCCGCTCTGGCGCAAATCGACGATGTACTTCGTGGAATCCCGGTTGTCCTGATGTACGACCGGCCGATACGGCGCGGCGATGCGCAGGCTGTTGAAGTGCGCGATCAGCGTCGCGAGATCCGCCTTGTCCGTGACCGCGTCGATGCGCGCGAACGACGCGGCGAGCGGCGTGAGGCCCCGTTCCTCGAGCCTCGCCTCGTCCATGAAGCTGTTGTAGAGATCGCGAATCTTCTGCGTCTCGGACCCCGGCGCCGCGTCCGTCGATCCGGCGACGTTCTCGACGATCCGTCGGAGCTGTTCCTCGGTGTCATCGCGGAGCTTGTCGAACGCGCCGTAGCGGGCCTTGTCGGCCGGCAACTCGAAGGTATCGAGCCACTTGCCATTGACCGCGCGGTAGAGATCGTCCTGCGGCCGCGCGCTGGGATCGACGTATTGCAGATCGATGCCGGACACCGACAAGGCGGGCGGTCCGGCGGTCGTTTCGGCACTGGCGGGTTCGGCCAGAACCATACTTCCGGCAAAATGTGCAAGCCCGATGACGGCAAGCAGCGTTCGGGTCATGGCTTGTTCCTCAGGTTAGCGATAATGGGCGCGCGCTGCCGAAGGTCGCGGCGCCGAGGCCGGATTATCGCTTATGATCGTGCGCGGCGTTCGTCGATTCGCCATTCGATGGCGCGGCGGTGGTTGACGGTGTCGTCGCCCGGCTGTGTACCAGCGTATTCGAACCACCTCAATGCGGTTCTTGGGGCGACACTGACGCCTCCGCTCGGAGGTCCGCTTTCTCGAATTCGATGACCGTCTTAGAGAAGGGCAGAGGGCCGTTGAGGGTCGATAGCGGCGATACACCGTCGTGAGGCGGCAGCCGGCCACAAACAGCCATAGTGCCTGGTCAAAACGCGCCTGCCGGAACGCTACGGCGCAATGAATCCCTTCTTGATCATGCGCAAAACCAATGCAGATGGAACAATGGTATTCTGAAGTGCTTGCTGGCGAGAGCGGGGATTGGTGGATGGGCGAGAGATGCAATTCATCAACGAACTGGCTATTGCCGGGAGGAACGGATGAACGTGCAGAAGTTTGGGACGGTGGCAGTCGCCAGGGCCGTCTTGGTCGCAGCGGGACTCTTATTGGCTACAACGCCGGGATTTGCGACCGAAAACGCCCAGGAACGCCGCGACGCAAGGGATACCAAGCAGGACTCCAAGCAGACAGCCCGAAAGGAAAAGGTGGACTGCAAGGCAGCCAACCAGAAGAACAATGCCCAATGTCGCCAGGACAAGCGCGACACCAAGCAGGAAGGTCGCCAAGAGTCTCGTGACGTCAGATCGGGTGATGCGACGAAGTAGTAGTATTCAGCGTTGACCGCAAGGGCTTGCAACAATGCAGGCCCTTTTCTTTTCGTCGAGATAGCGCCGGGGTAGCGACCTGCATTATTTGGCCGTTTGGATCGCGCTCTGCACGGAAGCCGACGCGCTGTCGGTGCGAGTTGGCATCCTTCGGGTTTGCGCAGTTCCCATCCGAGGTGTTCCGCGTGGGCAAGCACGCGGCCGCTAAGGAAGCAGCGAATGACCGCAATGGGTCGCAGTCTGACCCAGCATTGCGCTCGCATTGCGCAGTGGAGCCTCGTGCGTTCAGTAGAGCGGAGACCCCTTATCAGGATGGATGCCCGCACGACGCCGACCAGCTTTGCTACGTCCTGCCCGTCCGCGGTGAGCAAGCTCAATACTCAAACGCACCGCCCCCCGTCGACCTCAAGACAGGCGCCGGTGATGAACGACGCCTCGTCGGATGCAAAGAACACCGCCGCCGTCGCGATGTCGGACGGCAACGACAATCGGCCCAGCGGAATCGTCGCGACGAACTTCGCCCGCATCTGCGGCGTGTCGGTGCCCATGAAGTCGGCGAGCATCGCCGTTTCGCCGGCGACCGGATTGATCACGTTGACGCGGATGTTGTCCGGCGCAAGCTCGGCCGCCATCGATCGCGACGTCGTGATCGCGGCACCCTTGCTGCCGTTGTACCAGGTGAGCCCGGGTCGGGGCCGCACGCCTGCCGTGGATGCGATGGTGACGAACACGCCGCTGCGCTTGCTCCGGAAATGCGGGACTGCGTGCTTCGCCGTGAGATAGAGGCTCTTCACGTTGACGCGGTAGATCCGATCGAATTCCTCCTCGGTCACCTCCAGCATCGGCCGATTGCGGTGCGTCGTTCCGGCGTTGTTGACGACGATGTCGAGATCGCCGAACGCGGTCACCGCGAACGCGACGAGCCGGGCTACGTCGGCGTCCTTCGACACGTCACCGGCGCAAAATTTCGCCTTGCCCCCGGCCGCGACGATCTCGCGCACGACGCGCTCGCCATTCGCGCTGTCGATGTCGTTGACGATGACCGCCGCGCCCTCCTGCGCGAAGCGCCTCGCAATACCCTCGCCGAATCCCGAGCCGGCGCCGGTGACGATCGCGACCTTGTGCTGGAGTCTCAATGGTGTACCCCCACGCTTGCGGCTGCCGCCGCAGCGCTGCCCCCCAAGGGGGAGCATTTCGCGCCTTGGGGCGGCCCGGCGGCGCTCACGCCATGCCCCGGCTCGCCGCCGCCGGCCGCGTACGGTCGATGTTGCGGAATCCTGTGCACGCCTCGGTAAGTCCGAGCACTCCAGGCAGGGAGACCCACATGAGCTTCAGGTGCCGCAGGATTCTGGTGCCGAGCGACAGGCGTGGCGCGGGCGGCACCTCGCCGACGTAGCGTTCGAGGTCCACGTAGTACGTCTCGGTACGCCCAAGGTCCGGGAGCTCGAGCGCGAGGGCCGCAGTGCGCTCGCGGATCGAGCTGTCGACGCGCTCGTGCACCGGCGCCGTCATCAGCAGGTACTCGGCAACCGGGACGTCGTTCTTCAGAAGGCGGTGCACGAGGATCACGTCGACTCCCGCGAGCTCGGTCAGGTTCTTTACCTTCTGCACGGCCGCCTCGCCCAGATGGCCGACCAGCTTGATCTTGAGGTTGCCGGCCTGCGTACACCCGTCGCAGATGCACATCGCGTTGATCCGCAGATCCGACGCGCGACGGTGAAAAGCGCGGTAGATCGCCGCCATCCGTTCGGCGACGAAGGCGAGGCTCGGTTCCGTCCCCGCTGGATAGGCGAGATAGAAGAACGCCGCATCGCCTTCGAGCTTCGCAAGCTTCAGGTGCGGGCGCGTCGCGTCGATCACGGTCTCCAGCAGTTGCGCGACGATCTCCTGCGCGTGCGCGAGGCTCGCGCGGTGGAACTTCATGAATCGCGTGTAGCCGCCGATGTCAGCGATCAGAAGAAACGTTGGTTGTATCGCCATGACGACAAATCCCGGGTAGCGAACTCGGTCATACGCGCACACGCGCCCGCCAGATGCAGTCCGCGCGACGTTCAACCATGCTGGAGCACGACGGTCTTCAGCACGGTGAAGCCGTAAAGCGCCTCGAAGCCCTTCTCGCGGCCGTAACCCGACGACTTGACGCCGCCGAACGGGAGCTCGACCCCGCCCCCCGCGCCGTAGCTGTTGACGAATACCTGGCCACTGCGGATCGCGCGCGCCATCCGCAGCTGCCGGGCGCCGTCGCGCGTCCAGACGCCGGCCACGAGGCCGAAGTCCGTGCCGTTGGCGATGCGAACCGCATCGGCCTCGTCCTCGAACGGCATCGCGGAGAGCACCGGGCCGAACACCTCCTCGCGGCCGAGTCGACAGGAAGGGGCGACGTCGCGCAGCAGGTGCGGCGCGACGTAATAGCCGGTGGCCGGGGAATCCGCCACGATCCTGCCTTTGGCGACGGTGGCAAAGCCGTCGCGCTGCGCATCGGCCAGGAATCCCTGCACGCGCGCCAGTTGTCCGGCGCGGATCAGCGGTCCGCAGTCGAGATCGGCGAGCGCCGGGCCGACCCGCAGCGCCGCGAAACGCCCGCCGAGCTTTTCCAGCACGTCCTCGTAGCGCGACTGCTCGACCAGGAGCCGGCTGCCGGCCGAGCACGTCTGGCCCGCGTTCTGCACGATCGCGTTGACGATGACCGGCAGCGCTGCATCGAGGTCGGCGTCGGCGAACACGACTTGCGGGCCCTTGCCGCCGAGCTCCAGCGTGACCGGGCAGTGCCGCTTTGCCGCTTCGCTTGCAACCGACGCCCCGGTCGCGGGTGAGCCGGTGAACGACAGGTGCTCGATCCCGCGATGCGCGGCCAGTGCGGCACCCGCTTCGCGCCCCAATCCGGTGACGATGTTGAGCGCGCCGTCAGGCAGCCCGATCCCCGCGGCCAGCTCGGCGACGCGCAGCAGCGACAGGCACGCGTCCTCGGCTGGCTTGACGACGCACGCGTTGCCGGCGGCGAGGGCGCCGCCGACCGAGCGTCCGAAAATCTGCAGCGGATAGTTCCAGGGAATGATGTGGCCCGTGACGCCGTGCGGTTCGCGCCACGTCAGCACCGTGTACGACGAAGGATACGGAATCGTTGCGCCATGGAGCTTGTCGCAGGCGCCGCCGTAGAACTCGAAATAGCGCGCGCAGGCCGTAACGTCGGCCCGCGCCTGGGAGAGCGGCTTGCCGCAGTCGCGCGCCTCGAGCAGCGCCAGTTCGTCGGCGTGATCGAGGATCGCTCGCGAGAGCTTTGCCAGCGCGCGTCCTTTTTCCACCGGTGCGAGGCGGCCCCAGATGCCGTCGCGCGCCTGTTGCGCGGCCGCCACGGCACGATCGACGTCCTCGGTGGTGCCGAAGGCAATCGCCGCGAACTGCATTCCATCGGACGGATCGATCATCGGCAGCGTCGCGCCGGTCGCCGGCGCCACCCAGCGGTTGCCGATGAAATGTTCGGGCGGCGTCGTGACGCCAGGGACCGGGTGCTGGGCGTTCATTTCGATGTGGCCGGCTTGAATTTCCACGCCAGCGTATTCTCGTCGGTGCGTGGGACATACGTGATGCCATCGCGCGTCGCCCACAGGTTAACTTGAAAATGCAGCGGGATCACGCCGACGTCGGCAATCGCGATCTCGGTCGCGCGCTGCAGCAGCGCTTCGCGCTTCGCGTCCTCGACCGTCGCGAGCGCGTCCTCGGTCAGCGCGTCGACCTTGCCGTTGGAGTAGCGGCCGCGATTCGCGGTGCCAAAGCCGCGATCGCGGTTGTACGTCATCAGCAGTGCCTTCAGCGAGGACGAGGCTTCCCCGGTGCCGGTGCCCCATCCGAGCAGCATGAAGCTGAACTTGAGGTCGGTGGCCTGTGTGAAGTAGGTCGATGACGGCATCGCCACGACCTTGGTGTCGATCCCCACCCGCGACAGCATCTGCGCCACGGTCTGCGCGATCTTCGCGTCGTTGACGTAGCGGTTGTTCGGCGCGTGGATCGTGAGGCCGAAACCGTCGGGCCAACCCGCTTGCATGAGCAGCTTCTTCGCCCCCTCGGGGTCGTAGGGCTCGACCTTCAGGCTCTTCGTCGCGCCGAACAGGAACTCAGGGACGAGCTGGCCCGACGCGATCGCCTCACCTTCCATCACCTTCTCGACGATGGCAGTCCGGTTGATCGCCTTCGACATCGCGCGGCGCACGCTGGCGTCCTTGAGCGGATTGCGGTCGAGCGGCTTGCCCGCTTTGTCGGTTACGAAGGGAGATACATCGCGATTGCTGTCCAGATGCAGGTAGATCAGGCGGTCGGCAACGGTCTTCGACACCTGGAGCTTCTTGTCCTGTCGCACCCGCATGACATCGGAGGTCGGCACGTTCTCGATCGCCTGGACGTCGCCAGAAAGCAACGCCGCGACGCGCGACGCATCCTGCGGCAGCAGACGCAGCGTCACCCTGTCCCACGGTGTCTTGCCACCCCAATACGCGTCGTTGCGCGCAAGTTCTATCCGGTCGCCCTTCGCGTAACGCACGAGCTTGTACGGCCCGGTCCCGATCGCCGCTTTGCCGCTGTTGAAGTCGTCGGTCGTCGCCTTCGCCGCGGCCTTCGAGACCATCGCGACCTGCGTCATGTCGGACGGCATCAGCGGGTACGGCGTCGCGGTCTTGAAGCGGATCGTGTACGGATCGACGACGACGATTTCCTTGATCTGTTTCGTGAACGCGGTGAACGGTGACGGGCTGTTCGGCACCGTCGGCACGCGCTCGATCGCCGCGACGACGTCGGCCGCAGTAAAATCGCTGCCGTCATGGAATTTGACGCCTTGGCGCAGCTTGAATTCCCACGTCAGCGCATCGATCGTCTTCCATTCGGTCGCAAGTCCCGGCTCGAGCTGCGATTTCTCGTTGCGTTGCACGAGATAGCCGAAGATGTGCGCGGCAACGTTGTTGTTCGGCGTGACGTTGTGGTAGTGCGGGTCGAGCGCGGTCACGTCGGCGCCGAGTCCGATTGTCAGGTTCGCGGCAAGCGCCGGCAATACCAACACCCCGTACAGGGGGATGACAGCGGCGACGACAGCGGACAGCGTGCGAAGGACATGGCGCAGCAGCATGAATTCCCTCGGCAATGGTCCGGCCCGGGAAGAATAGCGCAACCCATCGATTCGGAACAAAAAAATCGGCTTGCATTCGGGAGCGGCCAAGAGTCTTGGCGCGGGTCCCGTGCCATCCGTATCCAATTGTAACGGCGTCAACGGCGGCGCGAGGGATCGCGTTGACGGAAGCAGGCCCGCAAGCGGATCCGAGGAATCGCGGGACCGCTCCAATTCGCAAAGGAGGTTTCCATGTCAGGTTTTCGGTCAGGTTTCAGTCCACGCCGCTTGGCGGTGGGCGCCGCCATCGCCGGGGTGCTGGCGGCCGGAATCGCTTTCGCTCCGGCTGCAGCCGCAGGTAACGTTGCGTGGAGCGTCTCCGTCGGTGGCCCGGGCTTCGCGGTCTCGGCCGGGCAGCCGGGCTACTGGGGTGGCGCCGGCTATCGCCCGTACGGATATGGCTATCGTGCCCCTGCCGGCTATGGCTACTACCGGCCATGGGTTCGCCCGGTGGTACGGCCGATCGTCTATCCCGCGCCTGTCGTGTACCCCGCCCCGATCGCATACGCACCGCCCGTCGGCCGGGTGTACGTACCGGCGCCAGTCCTGCGCCCGGCAGTGCCCTATTACGGCTACGGCTATTACCGATAGCGGATCCGGTAGATCGCCCCCGCCTGATCGTCCGACCCCAGCAGTGAACCGTCCGGCGCGACGAGCACGTCCGCCGGGCAGTCCCACGCCTGCTCGCCCTGCAACCAGCCGGTCGCAAACGGCTCGTAACCGACTGCATTGCGACGGTCGTCGAGCTTCACCATCGTTATCCGGTAGCCGCTCTTCCTGCTCCGGTTCCACGAGCCGTGTTCGGCAATGAAGATCTGGTGGCGATACGCCGCGGGGAATTGCGTGCCGGTGTAGAAGCGCATCCCGAGCGGCGCGACGTGCGGTCCGAGCTTCTTCGCCGGCGCTGCGAATTCGTCATGATGAATCCGGCGGCCACCGCAATGGCGGCACGCCGGCCGAGACGCAAATGATTGGCTGACACGACAAAGGCCCCTTGAGCACTATCGCCGCTAACTCGGCCGCACATACATTTGACAGCGTTGAACCCGCTCCCTATGCTGCCCCTTTCTGACGCGTTGCACTCGTGGCCCTTGTGCCTGCAACTCCGCGTCGACAAAGCGGCGCGCAAAGGGCTCTGCATCAGGCTGCCGGGCCGCCACGCGCCCAAAGGAGGCTCGCGATGAACGCGATCGCCACGGTCGAAGCCTTCCTCGATGCGCCCGACTCCTCCCTGCCCGATTGCGCCCGGCCGCTGCTTCGCACGCGGTTTGCCTTCGATACGACGAGCCGGGAACATGCGCCGGCTCGCCGAGCGCACTTGCGCGTCGCGACGCCGCCCTCATGATGGACGCGCGCCGCAGGGTCGCCGCACTGACCGAAGGTGCCGACGGCTGGCCCGTGCCGGAGATCGATGTCCCGTTCCCCGAGCTCACACGCTGGGCCGGGGGCAACACCGGACTTGCCTATGCATGGACCTTCGGGTCGGACAATGCCGGTCCGCACGTGCTGCTGCAAGCGTTGACGCACGGCAACGAGGTCTGCGGCGCGATAGCGCTCGATTGGTTGCTCGGCACGGGATTCCGTCCGATCCGCGGCACACTGTCGGTTTGCTTCGCCAACATGGGGGCGTACCGGGCATTCGACCGGTCCGACCCGTTCGCCTCGCGATGCGTCGACGAGGACTTCAACCGGCTGTGGACCGCCGAAGTCCTCGACGGTCCGCGGCGAAGCGCCGAGCTGACCCGCGCGCGCGAGCTGCGGCCGCTCTACGACCGCGTCGACTATCTGCTCGATCTTCACTCGATGACCGATCCCTGCCCGCCGCTCGCGATGGCCGGCCGGCAGCGCAAGGGGGTGGAGCTCGCACAAGCGCTTGGCGCGCCGGAGCACATCGTCATCGATGGGGGCCACGCTGCCGGCACGCGGCTACGCGACTACGCATCGTTCGACGACGCCACGGACCCACGCACTGCGCTGCTCGTCGAATGCGGCCAGCACTGGGCGAGCGCGGCGCCCGACGTCGCGAAGGATGCCGCGCTGCGGTTCCTGCGCCACTTCGGCATGGCTTCGGCGGAGTTCCTGGACGCGCATCTCGAACCGGTGCCCGAGCCGGCGCAGAAGGTGATCGAAGTGACTGACGCGATCACGATCGCCACCGACGAATTCGCGTTCGCACTTCCCGTGCACGGGCTGGCAGTGATTGCCGCAGCCGGCACCGTGCTTGCCCGGGATGGCGGCGCCACCATCCACACGCCCTACGACGACTGCGTGTTGATCATGCCGACGCGCAGGCCGAAGCAGGGCGAAACCGCGGTGCGGCTCGGGCGCTTCGTCGGCTGAAATCCCGCTGCCACGCGACGGCGCCGCGGCCGCGTCATGGCGATGCTGCGCGGATCGTCGCTTCCGCCGCGCGCACCAACGGATCACCGGCAACCGCCGCCCATTTGTCGTAGATCGGGCGCGCCGCAGCGGCGAACGCCGCCTGGCCCGACGGCGTGAGGCGCTCAATCATCATTCCGCGCCGCTGCAATTCGGCGAGCGCTGCATCATTTTCGGCGCGTACGAGCGCGGCGAGTTCGAGCGCGGCGCGCAGCGCCGTATCGCGGACAAGCGCGCGCTGTTCGGACGTCGCCGCGTCCCACGTCGTGCGGTTGGCCGCGAATACCGCGATCTCGGCCACCGCGCCCCACAACGTGACGTGCCGGACGCCGAGCGCATCGACGCGCGCTGCGGCGAACATCGCCGGCGCACCCTCCTGGGCGTCCAGCGCCCCAGAACGGAAGGCGGCCTGGGCGTCGGCGAATGCCATCGCCCGCGGCCGCGCGCGCAAACCGGCGTAGAGATCCGCAAGATACGGGGAGGACACGATGCGCACCTGCAGGCCCGCGAAGTCTTCCGGCGTGCGCACCGCTCGCCCGACCGTGGCGAGCTCGCGGTGACCGAGCGGCGCGAAGGCGAGGGCGATTGCACCGGCGCGCTCGATCGCGGCCGCCAGGCTCTCCCCGACCTCGCCGGCCAGCAGCGCATCGACCTGTTTCGCGCCGGGAGCGATCCACGGCAATCCCACCACGCCGAGTTCGCGCACCTGCGTCGACCAGAACAGCGTGGACCCGACGGCGAGAGCGGCGTCGCCGTCGCGCAACGCGACGAATTCGCGCCCCGGATCGCGCAGCGCGAGCATGGCCCCCGGGTACTGCACGACGGTGAGGTTGCCGCGGCTTTCCTCCGTGACGAGCTTCGCCCATCGCTCGCCCGCCTTGCCGAGCGCGAACGCCGGGCCCACGGCGGTCGAGAGCTTCCACTCTTGCACCTTGCCGAGGGAACCCTGCGCGAACGCCGGCGCTGACTGTACGGCGACACACGCGACGAACGCCAGCAGCACGCTTCCGAACAGGTGCGCGGAGCGACGCGCCGGAAATTGATGGCATTGACATCGCACGAGCGAAGTCTACGCGACGCGGTGTCGGCACGACAATCGCGCACGACGAGGAACGTCGAGCCCGGTCCGGCCGACCTGCGCGACGCTGCGAGCGGACCGAGCAGTCGGCTCCAGCAGCGTTACTGGCACATCGTCCCGCCCGTGGGCGTGAACGCGAAACGGACGATCGACTTGGTCTGGTTCACCGCGGGCAGTCCGCCGCTGCCGTTGGTCGCGTAGTTGAACGTCGCGCTGTTGCCGCTCGTTAGTGTCAGCGTCGCCGTGCCGACCTGCACTTGCGCCACCTTGGTCGTGTCGTAGGCGTCGAACCGCGGCCCGGACGTGCGCAACAGCGGCCCGGTGTACGCATTGGTCGCGCCGACCCGCCCCGCGAGCACCGACAACCACAGCGGCGCACCGTCCACGTCGTAGGTGTACCAGGTCGCGAACACGCTGTTGCCCTGATGCGCGAAGTTGACGCCCCACCCCGATCTTCGGCGCCGTTGGCCACCCACCACAGATCCTGATAGTTGGTTGCGGCGGCGAAGTTGGGCGTGGTCGCGCTGTAGGTGCACGTCGGCTGCGCGCCGGTTCCGAGGTCGTAGCGCGCAATGGCCTTGGTCTGCGAAACCAGCACCGGACTTCCACCGGTCCCGGCGTTGAGCTCGTAGTGGAACGTGCCATTGTTGGCGTCGCTGAAGGTCAGCGTGCCGTTGCCGACGGGCATCGGCGTGCCCGTCCCGACGAAGTTGTTGAACGGCGGCCCGATGTCGACATTGATCTTCCCTGCGTACGCATTACTGCTGGGCGTGGTGCGGTCGGCGAGCATCGAGAGCCACCATGCCTTGCCGGAGGTATCGTAGGTGTACCAGGTGCCAAAGACCTGGTCGCCCGCGTGCGCAAAATTGATCCCCCATCCCGATTCGGTGCCGCCCACCGCCCACCATAGGCCCTGATAGCTTACGGCAGCGAGCGCCACGGCCGCGGAATCCCCGGCGAAGTTGGTCGCGCGGTTTTTCCGGGTAGTGCCGTCGCGATAGAGCGCATTGAGGCCGTCGGTCGGCAGCGACGTGTAGGCCAACTGATCGACGCCAGCGTAGTTGAGAGTGCCGCCATCGACGGCCAGGAAGCCGTTCGGGATCACGTAGTCCGGCGTGACGAGGCCGAGCGCGGTGAAGCCGTCCGTCGCGATCAGCACCCTCGTATGGGCTGTAGGCGCCATGCAGTCGTAGCCGTAGGGCCCGCACATGCCACCGCCCGGGAGATTCCGCGTGAAGGAGTAGGATTTGGCGAGGCTGCCGTGTGTGCTGGACAACTTCTGTCCGGCGAGCAGGTTCTGGCCGTCCGCCCCCAACGCCTCGCGCAGGACCACGTATTGCACAGTGCCGTCGGCGTTCGAGAACAGCTCGTCGATCACGTAGGTGTGATAGGTCGCGTTCGCGACCGCTGGTGCCAGGATCAGCGCACACGCGAGAAACGCCCGGGACGCGTAGCTCATGCTGCCCTCCTTCGGCGCTTCGGCGCCGCCACACCGCCGGCGGGCCCTGTACCTGCAAGCACCGCCGTGGTAAACATGCGCGCTCGGCCCGCTATTCCCCGCCGGGGTGCGACGGGAATAATGCGCGTGGGCGCCCCGTTGGCAACCCTACCACGACTACACCGAGTTCACGTTGCCGATGAATTCGAACCCGAACGGATGCCTCGCGGCGCACCTCTGCGTTGGGCTCGCGGGCCTCGTCGCCGCGAGCGGCTGGGCGGTGGCGGCGGAATTTGCCGTCGAGCCCAGCCACCGGTCGATCTACTTCGCGGTCGGCCACTACGACATTTCCTACGTGCGCGGGCGCTTCCTCCGGCTCAATGCCACCGTGCAGTTCGATGCGACGGCGAAGACCGGCACCGTCGTCGTCGATGTCGACGCCGGCTCGGTGGATACCGGCAACCGGACGCTCGACGAAGTGCTGCGGTCGCCACAGTTCCTCGACACCGCGCCGTTTCCGGAGGTCCGCTACGTCGGCGATCGCTTCGTCTTCGACGGCGACCAGCTCGCCGCCATCGATGGCACGCTGTGGCTGCACGGAGTCCAGAAGCCGCTGCGCCTCACCGCGCAACGCTTCGTGTGCAAGGACGTCGCTGCGGGTCTGACCACCCGCTACGTGTGCGGCGGAATGTTTCGCGCGGCGTTCAATCGTTCGGAGTTCGGCATGACGCGCTTCCTGCCGGAGGTCGCGGATCGCGTCGAACTCGAGATCAACGTCGAAGCGGCGCGGAAGTGAACCGCGCGTCGTCAGTCGAGCGGTTTCCCTTCGCGCTGCGGCGCATCGCGCCAGTAGCGCCGATCGTGCGCACGCTCGGCGCGCGGCATGTGCGAACTGCGCGCCGATAGATCGAACGTCAGCGCGCCATCGTAGTCGGTGCGAAAGGTCGTGACGCCTGCTTCGTCGTAGCGGCCGACGATCTCCGGCCGCGGGTGGCCGAAACGATTGCGGTAGCCCGGCGTATAGACGGCGATGGCCGGCGCGACCGCGGCGATGAACGCCGGCGTGGACGACGTCTTGCTGCCGTGGTGCGGAACGAGCAGCACGTCGGCCTTGAGCGCTGCCGGATCGCGTCGAACCAGCTCCAGTTCGCCACGCGCCTCGAGATCGCCGGTCAAGAGCACGCTGCCGAAGGCCGAGTCGATCCGTACGACGCAGGAGAGATCGTTCGGCTTCAGCTGCGGCATTGCGTAGTCCGCCGGCGCCGGCTGCAGTACGGTGAAGCGCACGCCGTCCCATTCCCAATGCTGGCCCGCCATGCAGCGCAGCGCGGCGCCGCCGGCGCGTGCCCGCACCGCTAGGATCGCGTGGTCGTCCGACAGCGACGACGAGAGCCAGCCCACCGGCACCGTCTGCAACACCGAAAGAGCGCCGCCGCTGTGGTCGGTGTCCTGATGCGAGATGATCATGCCGGTAAGGCTGCGGATGCCGGCGGCGCGCAGGAAGGGCGCGACGATCCGGCCGCCGGCGTCCGCCTCGTCCGTGAAGCGCGGCCCCGTGTCGTAGAGCAGCGCGTGCGTGTGCGTCTGGGCAACGACGGCAAGCCCCTGCCCCACGTCGAGCACGGTCATCCGCAGCGTGCCGGGTTCCGGCGGCGACGGCCGCACGACGAACAGCGGCAGCAGCGCCGCCCATCCGAGCGCGCGTCCCGGAACGCCGCGCGGCGCCGCGAGCCACGCGACGCCGATCACCGCAACGACGATCGCCCACGCCGGCGGGGCGTGTTGCTGCCAGACCGCCGCCGGTGTGGCGGCGAGCCAGCCGAGCGGCACCATCAGCGTCGCGAATGCCGCGTGTGCTGCCTGCCACAGCAGATCGACCGGCAGCACGATGCCGAGCAACGCCAGCGGAACGACGATAAACGTGACGGCGGGAATTGCCAGCGCGTTCGCGAGCGGCGATACCAGCGACACCTGCTGAAACAGCGCGAGCGTCCCCGGCACCAGGCCGATCGTCACCAGCGCCTGCGTCCGCGTTGCGGCACGCAGCGCGGCGAGGGCGCGCAGCCACGGCGATCGGGGCACGTCGCTCGCCAGCCGCCCGACATGCGCGTAGAGCAGCAATCCGACCGCGCCGAACGAGAGCCAGAATCCGGGTGCGAATCCGGCCCACGGATCCCACGCCAGCACCGCCACCAGCGCCCACAGCCAGACGATGGATGCGCTTCCGGGTCGCGCGAGCCACATCCCGGTTGCCGCCACAAGCAGCATCAACAGCGTGCGCAGCGCCGGAACCTGTGCCCCGGCGAGGAGTACGTACGCGGCTGCCGCCGCCACGCCGGCCAGCGCGGCGACCTTGCGCGCCGGGAGGCGGTTGGTCAACCACGCGCTGCGCCGCGCGAGCGCGTAAGCAAGACCGCCGGCGAGCACCGCGAACACCGTCACGTGCAACCCGGAAATGCTGATCAGGTGGGTGATTCCCGTGCGGTTGAAGACCTGCCACTGCGCTTCCGGAATGGCGCGCTGTTCGCCGACCGTCAAGGCGACGATCACACCGGCGTAGGGCGCGTCGGCCAGCGCAGCGACGATGCGGTCGCGCACCGCCGCGCGTGTCCGTTGCACATGGTCCAGGGGGCGACCCGCGAAGGTGCCAAGCCGGGCATTCGGACGGCCGTTGCGCACATAACCGGTCGCGCGCAGGCCGTTCTCGAGCAGCCACGCCTCCACGTCGAAGCCGTTCGGATTGACGGTCCCATGCGGACGCTTCAGCCGGACGACGAGCCGCCAGCGCTCGCCCGCCGCCAGCCGCGGTACGTCGTCGATCGTGCCGTCCTTCCAGCGCTGCGCATACCACGCGAGCGAGAGCCGTTGCGGCACGATGGCGCCGGCGGTCTCGACACGCTCGACGGCGAACGCAAAGCGCGTGGCTCGTTCGGTGGCTTGTGGCAGCTCATCGACGACACCGACGAGGGCGATATCCACGCCCTCCCATGGGGGCGGCAACGCATCGGCGAGTCGGGCTTCCGCCCTCCACGCGGCGTAGCCAAAGCCGAGCGCGCCGGTGGCGCAAAGCGTAATGGCAGCGGTGACGAAGGGTGCCGCGCACCATTGCCGAAGCGCAAACCGCAGCGCACCCGCCGCAACGAGCCCCGCTACCGCACCGCCAATCCACGGCGCGACCTCCGGCAGCGCAGGCTGCCATTGCAGCAGCACGATGCCGGCGGCGAACGCGACGAGGGCAATCGGCAGCACGCACATTGGGCATCGCGCCGGACCGGGCACGGGAGCGCGGTCCGGCGCGTGACCGAAGTCACTCTAGCCCCGCCCGGCGCACGGCGCCATTCGCCGGACGGATGAGGCCCGCCGGCCTTCGCGATGGCGCCGGTTAAGCCCCGACGTCGACGTACCGCGCGAGTTCGACCAGGTTGCCGTCCGGATCGCGGACGTAGATCGATTCGATCGGCCCCAGCGCGCCGGTGCGCACGACCGGGCCCTCCTCCACCGGAATGCCGCACACGGCGAGATGTGCGACGATCGCCGCCGCGGGCTCGGCGACGATCAGGCACAGGTCCGCCGACCCTGGAACGGGTCGCGCGGCAAGCGCCGCAACCCCACCACCTCCGCCATCCGCTGCCTGTCCGACCGGATGCAGATTGAGCTTCTGGCGGCCGAACGCGAGCGCCTTGCGGCCTGCGCCGAACGTCACTTCCTTCATCCCGAGAACCTCGGTGTAGAAACGGATCGTCGCCGCGACGTCACGGCACGTCAGCACCAGATGGTCGATGCGCTGAACCGTCAGCACCCGCTCATTCCTTCGGCCACAGCACCATTTGCGTACAACGGAACAGCGCGATCGTGCCGCCGTCGGCATGCCGGGTGACCGTAGCGTCCCAGACCTGAGTCGTTCGCCCGAGATGCGCGGGCCTGGCCACGCACGTGAGTGCGCCATCGCGCGCCGTGCCCAGAAAATTGCACTTCAATTCGATCGTCGTGAAGTTCTCGGCGCCCTTCGGCAGATGCGCGATGCAGCCGTAGCCGCAAGCGGTGTCGGCCAGCGCGACGATCGTGGCCGCGTGCAGGAAGCCGTTCGGTGCGAGCAGTTCGGGCCGGATCTCGAGCTCGGCGACGAGCAGGCCCTGCTCGATCGCCATCACGCGAAATCCGAAGAGCGCCGGCAGCCGGCCCGCGCCACGATCGTTCATGACGTCGACGGTGATGCCTGGACGCAACGACATGCGATCTCCCTGTCGGTGCCGGCGAGTGCCCGGTGCACGCCGGGTCCGGCGTGCTAGAGCCGCTGCTCGACCCAGCCGGCAACGGACCGCAGCGCCGCCGGGAGTCCCGCCGGATCGGTGCCGCCGGCCTGCGCCATGTCGGGCCGTCCGCCGCCCTTGCCGCCGACTTGCTGCGCGACGTGGTTGACGAGCTCGCCGGCCTTCACCTTCGCCGTCAGGTCGGCGGTGACGCCCGCGATCAGCGTGACTTTGCCATCGCTGACAGCGGACAGCACGATCGCTGCGCTTTTCAACTTGTCCTTCAGCCTGTCCAGGGTTTCGCGCAGGTTCTTTGCGTCGGCACCATCCAGGATCGCCGCGAGCACCTTGGCGCCCTTCACGTCGATCGCGCTGCCGGCGAGGTCTTCGCCGGCGCTGGACGCCAATTTTGCCTTCAGCTTCGCGAGTTCCCGTTCGGACGCTTTCGCGCTCTCGATCAGTTGCGTGATCCTCGCTTCGATCTCCGCGACGGGCGCCTTGAGCGCGGCAGCGGCGGCAGCGATCGTCGCTTCCTGTGCCTGCACCCAGGCGAGCGCGTTGTCGCCGGTCACCGCTTCGACGCGGCGGATGCCGGCCGCCACACCGCCTTCGGCGACGATCTTGAAGAAGCCGATGTCGCCGGTGCGCGCGACGTGCGTGCCGCCGCAGAGCTCGCGCGAGCTGCCGATGTCGAGTACGCGGACTTCGTCGCCATACTTCTCGCCGAACAGCATCATCGCGCCGACCTTCTGCGCTTCGTCGATCGGCATCACGCGCGCCTGCGTCGCGGCATTCTCCAGGATTTCGCGGTTGACGATCGCCTCGACGCGGCGGATCTCGTCGTCGGTCAGCGGCGCGTTGTGCGCGAAGTCGAAGCGCGTCCTGTCCGGGTCGACGAGCGAGCCCTTCTGCTGGACGTGCCCTCCGAGGACCTCGCGCAATGCCTTGTGCATCAGGTGGGTGGCCGAGTGGTTGCGCATCGTCCGCGCACGCGCCGCGTGGTCGACGCTCGCCGCGACCGTGTCGCCGACCTTCAACTCGCCGGTCTTCACGACGCCGACGTGGCCGTACACGTCGGGTTGGATCTTCTGGGTGTCGTCGACGGTGAAGAGCGTGAGGCACGCGCCTCCCTTCGTCAGCTCACCGCGGTCGCCGACCTGGCCGCCGGACTCCGCGTAGAACGGGGTCTCGGCAAGCACGACGACACCCGCCTCGCCGGCGGTCAATGCCGCGACCGATGTGCCGTCCTTGTAGAGCGCAGCCACGCGCCCGTCGGCGGACAGCATCTCGTAGCCGCGGAAGCGCGTCTTCGGGCCGACGTATTCGAGCTGCGCGCCCATCCTGAATTGGCTTGCCGCGCGCGCGCGCTCGCGCTGCGCGTCCATCGCGCGGTCGAAACCGGCCTCGTCGACGGTGACGTTGCGCTCGCGACACACGTCAGCGGTGAGGTCGAACGGAAAGCCGTAGGTATCGTACAGCGTGAACGCGGTCTCGCCGTCGAGCACCTTCCTGCCACCCGCAAGCGCGTGCTCCAGCATCCGCATCCCGTTCTCGATCGTCTCGCCGAAGCGCTCTTCCTCCTGCTTCAGCACCTGCGCGACGCGCACCTTGTCACGCCGGAGCTCCGGATACGCTTCGCCCATTGCGCGGTCGAGATCGGGGACGAGCCGGTGGAAGAACGGCTGCTTTTGCCCGAGCTGGTAGCCGTGCCGAATCGCACGGCGGATGATCCGGCGGAGCACGTAACCACGGCCTTCGTTGCCGGGGATCACGCCGTCGACGATCAGGAACGCGCAGGCGCGGATGTGATCGGCGATCACCCGCAAGCTGGGCGAGAGGTAGTCCGCAGCACCCGTTTCGCGCACCGCAGCCCGGATCAGGTCCTGGAAGAGGTCGATCTCGTAGTTGCTGTGCACGTGCTGCATGACGGCGGCCAGCCGCTCGAGCCCCATGCCCGTGTCCACCGACGGTTTGGGCAGCGGGTGCATCACTCCCTTGTCGTCGCGGTTGAACTGCATGAACACGAGGTTCCAGATCTCGATGTAGCGGTCGCCCTCGGACTCTGCCGATCCGGGCGGGCCGCCCCAGACTTCGGGGCCGTGGTCGTAGAAGATCTCGGAGCAGGGCCCGCACGGGCCGGTGTCGGCCATCTGCCAGAAGTTGTCGCTCGCGTACTTCGCGCCCTTGTTGTCGCCGATGCGAACGCAGCGCTCTGGCGGCACGCCGACCTGCTTCGTCCAGATGTCGTAGGCCTCGTCGTCGTCGATGTACACGGTCGTCCACAACTTTTCCGCCGGCAGCGCGAAGTCCTTCGTGAGCAGTTCCCAGGCAAAGTGGATCGCGTCGCGCTTGAAGTAGTCGCCGAAGCTGAAATTGCCGAGCATCTCGAAGAACGTGTGATGGCGCGCCGTGTAGCCGACGTTCTCGAGGTCGTTGTGCTTGCCGCCGGCGCGGACGCTGCGCTGCGATGACGCGGCGCGGACGTAGGGCCGCTTGTCGACGCCGAGGAAGACGTCCTTGAACTGCACCATGCCCGAGTTCACGAACAGCAGCGTCGGGTCATTGGCGGGCACGAGCGACGACGACGGAACGACCGTGTGGCCACGCTCTTCGAAAAAGCGGAGGAATCGGGTGCGGATGTCGGCAGCTTTCATCGAACGCGCAGGCTTGGAAAACCCGTCGGCCAATCAAAAGCTTGGATTCTACCGCGTCGCATCGCCGACGTGCCGCGCCGAGAACACAGTCAGCGGGCCGATTCGCCACTTGGCCGGAGCGCCGCTGGCTCCGCCTCCGCCGCAGTGGGGTCATTCCCGGTTCGACCGGAGTTGCACTACGCGGCGGAGATCTTCCTGCTTGGCGTCCGATTCGCGTTTGTCGTGGACGCTCGTCGCGCCGCGCAAGTCCTACGCGCCCGTCATCGGGTCCTGGAGCATCATTCCTGCGGCGGGTGGCGCAGCAGCCGCAGGATCGCCGACAGCGCGAATCCACGGCTTTGCAGAAATCGCACCTGCCGCGCCTTTTCCTTGTCGTTCGCCGGCGCGTTGCCGAATCGGCGCCGCCACAGTGCGACGAGCGCGGCATCATCGTCTATTTCGCTGCCCGCCAGCGCTTCATTCGCGGTATCGCTGCTGACACCCCTTGCCTTGAGCGTCCCGGCGATGGCGCGCTTGGCCCATGCGCCGCTCTTCTGCCGCACGACCGCCTTCGCGAATCGCGCGTCGGACAAATAGCCCTGCGCCGCAAGGAGATCGAGCGCCGCATCGATTTCCCCCGTTGGGACGGGTGTCCCCCCGGTGCCGGCAAGGAGCTTGTCGCGCAGCTCGGCGCGCGAATATTCGCGCCGCGCGAGGTGCTCGATCGCGCGCGCGGCGAGCGATTTCGGAGGTCGGGACGTGTGCGAATCGCCCGTCAGGTCATTCCCAGCCGGCGCCGACACTCGCCGCCGCGACGCAGCGGTCCCCCGCATTCGCTACACGTCGAGCGGCGGAGCACCGCGCGCGCGCAACGCGCCGGGCGCCGGCACGCCGACCGCGGCACGGATCTTCGCCTCGATCTCGTCCGCCATCTCGGGATGCTCGCGCAGGAACTCGCGCGTGTTGTCCTTGCCTTGCCCGATTTTCTCGCCGTTGTACGCGTACCAGGCCCCGGACTTGTCGATGATGTCGTGCGCGACACCGAGCTCGATGATCTCGCCATGCCGCGAGATGCCCTCGCCGTAAAGGATATCGAACAGCGCCTCGCGAAACGGCGGCGACACCTTGTTCTTCACCACCTTGACCCGCGTCTCGTTGCCGATCACTTCCTCGCCTTTCTTGATCGAGCCGATGCGACGGATGTCGAGGCGCACCGACGCATAGAACTTGAGCGCGTTGCCGCCGGTGGTCGTCTCCGGATTGCCGAACATCACGCCGATCTTCATCCGGATCTGGTTGATGAAGATGACGAGCACGTTGGCGCGCTTGATGTTCGACGTGAGCTTGCGCAGCGCCTGGCTCATGAGCCGCGCTTGCAGGCCGGGGAGCTGGTCGCCCATCTCGCCCTCGATCTCGGCCTTCGGCACCAGCGCCGCGACGGAGTCGATGACGATGATGTCGACCCCGCCCGAGCGCACCAGCATGTCGGCGATCTCGAGGCCCTGCTCGCCGGTGTCGGGCTGCGAGATGAGAAGGTCGCCGACGTTGACGCCGAGCTTGCCCGCGTACACGGGATCGAGCGCGTTTTCGGCATCGATGTAGGCCGCAGTGCCGCCCGCCTTCTGCACCTCGGCCACGACCTGCAGGCACAGCGTGGTCTTGCCCGAGGCTTCCGGCCCGTAGATCTCGACCACGCGCCCGCGCGGCAGCCCGCCGACGCCGAGCGCGATGTCGAGTCCCAGCGAGCCGGTCGACACCACCTGCAGGTCGTTCTGGATCTGGGCTTCGCCCATCTTCATGATCGAGCCCTTGCCGAACTGCTTTTCGATCTGCGCCAGCGCGGCGGCGAGTGCCTTGCTTTTCTGGTCGTCCATGGCGTTGGAATTGTCTAGGGGCATGTTGGGGTCCTTTAGTATCGCCCGGCCGGGGCTCGTGAGGGTCCTGAGCGCCATCATGGCATAGAACGATCGTTCGACGCAAGCCTCCGAATGGCCTAAGGCAGGGAGGACGAGGTGGGGCGGCGACGGTCGACGCTACTTGACGCGCTCGAGGAGTCCGGACAACGCCGCGACCACCGCGGCTTCACGAATCGCGGCCCGGTCGCCGGCGAAATGTCGCGTCGTCACGTCGATCGGCCCGTCCCGCGTTCCCCACGCGAGGCAGACCATCCCGACGGGCTTTTGCGGGGTCCCTCCGGATGGCCCGGCGACCCCGGTGACGGCCACGACGACGTCGGCCATGCTTTTCGCCAAGGCCCCCGCGGCCATGTCGCGTGCGGTCGCTTCGCTGACCGCCCCATGCGCCGCGAGCGTCTCTCCGCGGACCCCGAGCATGTCGAGCTTGGCCTCGTTCGAGTACGTGACGAACGCACGGTCGAACCATCCGGAGCTGCCGGCGATGTCGGTAATCGCTCCGCCGATGAGCCCGCCGGTGCACGATTCCGCCGTGGCCACTTTCCACCGCCGGGCTTCGAGCGCGCGCCCGAGCTCGCTGGCAAGGATCCTGGTTCCGCTCGCCGCGCTCACTCGCACTCCCCCGGCCGGCCGCGGTAGTGGTACGTGTATGCCGTCGCAAACCCGAACTTGCGGTAGATCGCGAGCGCCGGCGCGTTGTCGGCGCCGACCTGGAGGTACGCGACGTGCGCGCCGTGCTGCCAGGCCCAGGACAGCAACGCCGCGCAGGCGAGCGTCGCGTGACCGCGTCCGCGCGCATCTTCCGCCGTGACGACGTCGAACACGCCCGCGAGCCCATCCTCGACAGCGATCTGCGCCGCGCACACGACTCGGCCACCTGCGCTCACTACCGCAAAGCGCTTCTGCAACGGCGAGTTTGCGAGCCGCTCGTGATGTGCGTCGCGTTGCCGCGCAGTCGAGCCGCGCAAGTTGCCCGCGGCCTCGGTGAACGTGCGCGCATCCGGTGTCGCCAGCGTCACGTCGTCGTCGTGCGCCGGCAATTCGGGTGCGCGTTCCATCGCCAACGCCTGCACGAGGGTCTCCTCGAACGCGAGATAGCCGCGCGCCGCGAGCGCGTCCTCGAGTTCCGCGGGCTGGCTGAATGGTGTCATTCGAAACAGCGGTGGCAGTCCGTGCTGCGCGTAGAGTCGCTCGCACCACGCGATCTTGCCCGCGAGCGGCAGCCTGGAGCCGAAATGCGCATTGACGCTGCGCGCACGCTTCGCCTTTCCGGGCGAGACTCGCAGCAGCCAACCGTCGTAGAAGAGCTGGCGTTGCGTCTGCAACGCGTTCAGCCCCGCCTCCTCGATCCGGGCGAGATCGAAGCCGATGCCGATAGTGTTGCGTGCCGCGCTCATTGGTGTACCGCGGCGACACGCTGCCACAGCGCCAGCGCGAGCAGCGTGTAGCCGGCCGCGAGGAGATCGTCCAGCATCACGCCGAAACCGTTCTTCAATGCCGCGTCGAGCTGCCGGATCGGCGGCGGCTTGACGATGTCGAAGAACCGGAACAGCAGGAACGCGACCGCGACCGCAACGCCGTCGTTGCCCACGAAGAACAGCACGAGCAGGAACGCGACGACTTCGTCGCAGACGATTGCGCCGTGGTCGGGCACGCCGAGAGCGCGCCCGGTGACGGTGGCGGCCCACACGCCAACCAGCGTGAACGCCACGAGGGCACCGATGAATGCGACATCCGAGACATGGGCCCGCAACGCCATGGCGATCGGGATCGCGACCAGCGTGCCGAAGGTCCCCGGCGCCACCGGCGCCAGGCCCGCACCGAAGCCCAACGCGATGAAATGTGCCGGATGCCGGAACAGAAACGGCAATGTCGGTGCGGCGCTCACGCATGCCCCGCAAAGTGGTCGAATGCCCGCGGGAGGACCGAAAGCGGCATGCCGCGCTCGTCGCGCACGACGAGTCCTTCACCGGCCCCGATCGACCCGATACGCGTCAGCGGCAGCGCGAGGCCGGCACCGATGGCGGCGATCTTCGCCGCGGCGACGGGCGGAGCGGTGAAGAGGAGCTCGTAGTCGTCACCGGCTGCCAGCAAGCATTCGAGCGCGAGCGCACGCTCGGCGCCGCCAAGTTTCGCCGTCAGCGCCGGCGAGCGCGGCACGGCGGCAAGATCGACCAGGGCGCTGCCACGCGACCGTTCGAGGATGTGGCCGAGATCACCGGTGAGACCATCCGAGATGTCGATCGCGGCGGTTGCGACGCCACGCAGCGCCACGCCCAGCGCAATTCGCGCTGTCGGCGTTTCCAACCGCACCCGGCACGCGGCGAGCGCCTCGGCCGCGAACGTCGTGCGCCCCGAGAGCGCGGCGAGCGCGAGGCCGGCATCGCCGAGTTGCCCCGATACGTAGAGGTCATCGCCGGCCTTGGCGCCTGCGCGTGTCAATGCCTGCCCGGCCGGCACTTCGCCGAGAACGGTCACGCACAGATTGAGGGGGCCGCGGGTCGTATCACCGCCGACGAGGTCGACCCCGTGTTGGTCGGCGAGCGCGTAGAAGCCGCGCGCAAACGCAGCCAGCCACACCGCATCGTTGTCGGGCAACGCCCCGGCCAACAGCGCCCACTTGGGTGTCGCGCCCATCGCCGCCATGTCGGAGAGATTCACCGCGAGCGCCTTGTGGCCGAGCCGTTCCGGGTCGACACCGACAAAGAAGTGGCGGCCGGCGACGAGCATGTCCACCGAAACCGCGAGTTCGTGACCGGGCGACGGTCGCAGCAGTGCAGCGTCGTCACCGACACCCAGTGCCACCGACGCCGAACGCGGCGGGCGCGAAAAGAAACGCGCGATCAGTTCGAATTCGTTCACGACGCGATTATAGGAGAACGCTCTCTTGCGCCCCCCGAGGCGTCAGCGCACCGAGTCGCTGATCTCCGCTTGCCACCGCGCCAGCAGCCGCTTCTTCTCGGCGGGCGTGCCGAACCTCGCCGGATCGACGTCGATCATCGGCACCTTGGCGTATTGCGCCGCCTCGGGACGGATTTCCGCCGCCGCGTTCGCCGGCAAGAGCAGGTTGCGCGTGCGATTGGCGAGTTCCTGCGCCGGCTTGGTCAGCGCCCAGTCGTAGAACGCACGCGCCGCGACCGGATTGGGCCCGCCCTCGACGATCGCCATGCCGCCCAGTGCATCACCCGTACCTTCGCAGGGGATCGCGATGTCGACCGGAAAGCCCGCGAGCCGCTGGGTGATGAATTCGTGGACGAACGTGACGCCGATCGCAACTTCGCCGCGGGCGACCGAGGGACCCTGCGCGGTGCCCGACTGCGTGTAGCGAACGACGTTCGGGCCGAGTCGCTTCAGGTAGGCGAATGCTCCGTCCTCGCCGTAAAGCGCGACGAGTGTCGCCAGTATCGTGTAGCCGGTGCCGCTCGTCACCGGATTGGAAAGTTCGATCTCCTTCCGGTATTCGGGTTTCGTCAGGTCCGACCAGCAACGCGGCGCGGCGAGGTTCCGCTTCGCGAGCAGCGCCGGATTGGCGCCGAAGCCAATGATGATCCGGTAGATCGCGACCGCGCGATCGCCGGTGGCATCGGCTTGCCGCTGCGCCCAAGGGTACAGTTCGGCGAGCCGCGGCGACCGATACGGAGCGAAGAGGCCTTCGGCCGCGCCCTGCAGGAACGAATCGAACGTGCCGCCGTACCAGACGTCGGCCTTCGGGTTGTCGCGCTCGGCGCGGAGCTGCGCATAGACCTCGCCGGTGGGCTTCCGCGTCATCGCCACGGCGATGCCGGAATCGCGGGTGAACGTCTGCGCGGCGAGTTCGCAGGCGTCGGGGTCGTGCGTGCAGTAGACGACGAGCGGTGCCGCGGATGCCGGGCCCGGCATCGACATCGCAGCGACAAGCGCCGCGGCCCGCGTCAACGCGCGGATGCCGCGCGCCATGCGCACGTCACGCCGCGCCGCCCACGGCGCGCTCCGCGGCGAGCGCCCGGATCTCGTCGGTGCGCAGCGTCGCCGCGAGCTTGTCGAGCACGCCGTTGACGAACTTGTGGCCATCGGTGCCACCGTAGGACTTGGCGAGCTCTACCGCCTCGTTGATCGCAACGCGATACGGAATCTCCTGCCGGTGTAGCAATTCCCAGGCGCCGATCACCAGGATCGCACGCTCGACGGGCGAGAGCTCCGCGGCGCGGCGGTCCAATTGCGGCGCCAGGAGCGCGACCAGCGCGTCGTACTCCGAGGTGACGCCGGACCACAGCTCGCCGAAGTACGCGTCGTCGGACTTCGGAAAGCCGGAGGCTTCCGTCAACTGGGCGCGAATCGCGTCGGGCGCGTTGCCGGACAGCTGCCGCTGGTAGAGTCCCTGCAGCACGAACTCGCGCGCGCGGCGGCGCGGGCTGGATCTCACCGGGACCGCCCGGCGGCACGGAGCCTAGCTTTCATCGATCGCATCCAGCAGGTTTGCGAGCTCGAGCGCCGCCTGCGCCGCCGCGAAACCCTTCTCGTCGGCGCGCGCATGCGCCTGCTCCTCGGTATCCGTCGTCAGAATGCCGTTGCCCACGGGAATCCCGAACTCGAGCTGCACACTCGCCACGCCCGCCGCCGATTCGTTGGCGACGATCTCGAAGTGGTAAGTGTCGCCGCGGACCACGGCCCCCAGGGCGACCAGCGCATCGCAGTCGGCCGCCTGTGCGAGGCGCTGCAGCGCGAGCGGCGTCTCCAATGCCCCGGGTACGGTAACTACCGTGATGTCGTCCTCGGCGACTCCGGCTTGGGAGAGCGCCCGCAACGCGCCCGCCAGCAGCGATTCGCCGACTGGGCCGTTGAATCGCGACACGACGATGCCGACGCGGCGTCCCTGACCGCTCGTATTCGGGGAGATGCGCTTGACCGGCATGAAGTCACGACGCCTTCCGCAGCGGCGGCGGTTCCAGATGTCCGGTCACTTCGAGGTCGAAGCCGGTCATGCTCGGCATCTTGCGCGGCTTCGCCATCAGCCGCATCCTGCCGACATTGAGATCGCGCAGGATCTGCGCGCCGATGCCGTAGTTGCGCAGGTCGACTTTCGCGGACACCGGCGGCTCGTCGGTCAACGCGCGGCGGCGCAGCTCCTGCGCGCTTTCCGGGCGGTGCAGCAGCACGACGACGCCGCGGCCGGCTTCGTTGATCGCATCGAGCGCTGCCGAGATGGTCCACGAGTGCGACGTGCTGCCGGCGTCGAGCAAGTCCATCACGGACAGCGGCTCGTGCACGCGCACCAATGTCTCGGTGTCGGGGCTCAACGGGCCGCGAACCAGCACGAGGTGCGTCGCGTCCGTCAGCTTGTCACGATAGACGACCAGCCGGAACGCGCCGTGCGGCGTGGTGAGCGGCCGCTCGGCGATCCGCTCGACCAGGCGCTCGGTGCGGCTGCGGTAGTGGATGAGGTCGGCGATCGTCCCGATCTTCAAGCCGTGGGTCCGCGCGAATTCGACGAGGTCGGGAAGCCGCGCCATCGTGCCGTCGTCCCTCATGATTTCGCAGATCACCGCCGCGGGCGCCCGCCCGGCAAGCCGCGCCAGATCGCATCCGGCCTCGGTGTGCCCGGCGCGCGCCAGCACGCCACCGGCCTGCGCCATCACCGGGAAGATGTGCCCCGGATGCACGAGGTCCCGCGGCTTCGCGTCGGGCGCGATCGCCACCTGCACCGTGCGCGCCCGGTCGGCCGCCGAGATGCCGGTCGTCACGCCCTCCGCCGCTTCGATCGAGATCGTGAAATTGGTCCCGTGCGACGAGCGGTTGGCCGTCACCATCAGCGGCAGGTCGAGTTGCCGGCACCGCTCCTCGGTCAGCGTCAGGCAGACGAGGCCGCGCGCATGCCGCGCCATGAAGTTGATCGCCTCGGGCGTCACGTACTCGGCGGCGAGCACGAGGTCGCCTTCGTTCTCGCGATCCTCCTCGTCGACGAGCACGACCATGCGTCCGGCCTTGAGGTCGGCGATGATGTCGGTGATCGGCGCAAGCGTCATGGCAGGTCCGGGCATCGCTGGATCTGCCATTTTACCCGCGAGGCGCGCCCGGTGCAGCGCCGGCATCGCCAGACGCGGCCGCCGTGACCAGGGGCGCGCCGACAGGCTTGATGCGGAACCACGCCGCATAGAGTGCTGGCAGGAAGCCCAGCGTCAGCAACGTGGCGACCAGGATGCCGCCCATCATGGCCACCGCCATCGGCCCGAAGAAATCGCTGCGGATCAGCGGGATCATCGCGAGGACCGCCGCCGCCGCGGTAAGAACGATCGGGCGGAACCGTCGCGTCGTGGCGCCCACGATCGCGTCCCACGGTGCGTGACCCGCGGCGATGTCCTGCTCGATCTGGTCGACCAGGATGATCGAATTGCGCATGATGATTCCGGACAGCGCGATCGTCCCCAGCATTGCGACGAAGCCGAACGGCAGCCGGAACACGAGGAGCCCGATCGTGACGCCGATCAGCCCCAGCGGTGCCGTCAGCACGACCATCAGCGTGCGCGAAAAGCTCTTCAACTGGATCATCAGCAGCGTCAGCACCGCCAACAGCATCAACGGTACGCCGGCGACAATCGATTTCTGGCCGCGATTCGAGTCCTCGATCGCGCCGCCGATCTCGATCCGGTAGCCGAGCGGCAGCGCGGCGCGCAGCGCATCGAGGCGCGGATCGATCCGCTTCGCGACATCGGGTCCCTGCGCGTCGCCCCGGACGTCGCTGCGCACCGTCACCGTCGGCAGCCGGTCGCGGCGCCAGACGATTCCGTCCTCCTGCTCGTAGCGGATGTCGGCGACCTGCGTGATCGGCACCGCCCTGCCATTGCGCGACGGGATCGCGAGATCCTTGAGGAAAGTGAGCTGCGCCCGCTCGTTCGCCGCGCCGCGCAGAATTACCTCGATCTGCTTGTCGCGCTCGCGCAGGTACGTCACCGTCACGCCCGACAGCGAATTGTTGAGGAAGACCGCGAGGTCCTGCGATGCGAGTCCCAGCACGCGCGCCTTGTTCTGGTCGACGACGACGCGGATCACCTTGGTCGGCTCGTCGACGTCGAATTGGGCATCCATGACCTCCGGGTCGGTGCGCATCACCGCGATCACTTCCCGCGCAATCGCGCGCACTTTCGCGAGATCGTCGCCGGAGACGCGGAACTGGACGGGGAAGCCCACGGGCGGGCCATTCTCGAGCCGGGACACGCGTCCGCGCAACGCGGGGAAGTCCTCGGCGAACAGCGTGCGCAACCGCGTCCGCAAGCGCTCGCGCTCCTGGGTGCTCTTCGTCACCAGCACGAACTGGGCGAAGTTCGACTGCTGCAACTGCTGGTCGAGCGGCAAGTAGAACCGCGGGCTTCCGACGCCCACGTAGGCGACGAAATGTTCGACACCCGGGTCGCGTTCGAGGATCGCTTCCATCTGCTTCGCCTGGGTGAGCGTGGCGGCGAAGGAGCTTCCCTCCGGCAACCTCAGATCGACCATCAGCTCGGGTCGCGACGACGACGGGAAGAACTGCTGCGGCACGAAACGGAACGCCGCGAGCGATGCAACGAACACGGCGAGCGTGACGACGATGACCGTTCCCCGGTGCGCGACGCTCCAGCCGACGAGCGCGCGAAAGCGCCGGTAGAACGGGGTGTCGTAGACGCGCTCGGGGTCGCCGTGCGCCGCTGCTCGGGGCAGTGGAACCTCATGGCCGCGCAGACGCGCCCACACGCGTGCCGCGAACGATGCACGGCGCTCCTTCGTGAAATCCGGCAACATCCGGTAGCCGAGGTAGGGAATCACGATCACCGCGACGACCCAGGAGGCGATCAGCGCGATCGCGGACACCTCGAACAGCGAGCGCGTGTACTCGCCGGTCGAGCTCCTCGCCGTCGCGATCGGCAGGAAGCCCGCCACGGTGATCAGCGTCCCCGTGAGCATCGGAAAGGCGGTGCTCGTGTAGGTAAAACTCGCGGCGCGGAAGCGGTCGAAGCCCTGCTCGAGCTTGATCGCCATCATTTCGACCGCGATGATCGCATCGTCCACCAGCAGGCCGAGTGACAGGATCAGCGCGCCCAGCGAAATCTTGTGCAGCCCGATGTCGAAAATCCACATGAATACGAACGTCGTCGCGAGCACGAGCGGTATCGACACCGCGACGACGAGTCCCGTGCGCAAACCGAGGCTCAGCAGCGAAACGACGAGGACGATCGACACGGCTTCGGCGAGCGAGCGGACGAACTGCTTGACGGAACGCTCGACGGCCCGCGGCATGCTGGCGACGACCTCGACGTCGACGCCGACGGGCAGCGCTGCCTCGACTACCTGGATCCTCGCGTCCAGCGCGCGCCCGAGCTCGATCACGTCGCCGCCCTTGACCATCGTCACGCCCAGTCCCAGCGCCTCGTGCGCACGCCAGCGCATCTTCTGCTGCGGCGGGTCGACGTAGCCGCGATAGACGTGCGCGACATCGGCGAGCCGGAACACGCGGTTGTTCGCGCGGATCGCGATGTCGCGAACGGCGTCGAGCGAATCGAAGGCGCCGGTCGGGCGGAGGTAGATGCGGTCGCTCGCCGTCTCGAACACGCCGGCGGCCGCCACGGCGTTCTGTGCGGCGAGCGTCTGCACGATCTGCGCGGGCTCCACACCGAGCAACGCGAGCCGGTTGTTCGCGAACTCGACGAAGATCTTCTCTTCCTGCTCGCCGATAAAATCGACCTTCGCCACGCCTGGAATGCGCAGCAGCTCGGCCCGAATGCGATCGCCGAATTCCTTCAGATCGCGGTAGGCGTAACCGTCGCCGGTGATCGCATAGACATTCGTGTAGGTATCGCCGAATTCGTCGTTGAAGTAGGGTCCCTGAATCCCACCGGGCAGCGTGTTGCGGATGTCGCCGATCTTCTTGCGCACCTGATACTGCAGATCGGGAACGGCGGACGACGGCAGCGTGTCCTTGAACGACACGAACACCAGCGACTCGCCGGGTTTCGAGTAGCTGCGCACCCACTCGAGCGGCAGCTCCTGCAGCTTGCGCTCGATCCGGTCGGTGACTTGCATCTCGACGTCGCGGGCCGACGCGCCCGGCCAGGTCGTCTTCACCACCACCATCTTGAAGGTGAACGGTGGATCCTCTGACTGCCCGAGCTTGCCATACGCGTATGCGCCGGCAAGCGCGAACACGATGATCAGGTAGAGGACCAACGGGCGATGATGCAGCGCCCATTCGGAGAGATTGAAGCGCACGCGCGGCGCGCCGCTGGACGGCTCTGCGGTGGCCATCGGGAGGCCTCGCGACGTCAGCTGTTCGCGGGCACGGCAGCCGCGGCATCAGGTGCTGGCGGCAGGGGCGATGCGCGGCCGGGCGCTTCGTAGGGCCGCACCTTCTGCCCTTCGTAGAGCTTGTTCGCGCCGGCGGTTACGACCCATTCGCCGCGCGCGATACCGGCCGCGATGACGACACCGTCTTCCCGGTACTGCGCGATCATCACCGGCCGCAAGCTCACATTGCCCGCGGCGGGATCGTAGATCCAGACAGCCGGCCGACCATCGGGCGTGTGATAGACCGAGGGCAGCGGCAACAGCGCCGCCGCCGATCCGGCGTCCCCCACGAGCCCCACGTTGGCCGTCATCCCCCACTGCAATGCGGGATCGGGATCGACGATAGACACGCGCACCGCGAAGGTCCGCGTTACCGGGTCGACCGCCGGCGATACCTCGCGCACGCGCGCACGGTACGGTTTGCCTGGATCAGCGACCAGCACCACCTGGATCTGCTTCGCGCGGGCAAGTTCCCCGATTCGCGTTTCGGGGACCGCGATCGCAACTTCGCGCTCGTCTTCACGCGCCAGCCGCATCACCGGTTGCCCGGCGGTGACCACCTGCCCGGATTCCGCGGTGATGGCGGTAATCACGCCGTCTTCGGGCGCCACCAGCGCTGCGTAGCCCGCCTGGTTCTGTGCAACCGCGAGGTTTGCCTTCGCCTGCTCGTACTTCGCTCGATTGGCGTCCATCGTGTTGCGCTTGGCGTCGAGGGCTGATGCGCTGATGAATTTCTGCTCGAGCAAGACTTGATAGCGCTTGAATTCTGCTTGTGCGTACTCGTACTCGGTCTGTGTGGCGGCCACTTGCGCCTTCGCGGCTTCGGCCTGCAATCCCGTATCCGCGGGATCGAGGCGCGCGAGCACTTGGCCCTTGCGCACGCGCGCACCGGCGTCGACGGTCCGCGCCACGATCTTTCCGCCGATCCGGAAGGCGAGATCGGTCTCGTGCCGCGGTTTCACCTCGCCCGCAAACACCGCGACCTCGGCACTGCCGGGCGGCACCACCTGCGTCAGTGTGACCGGACGGACGGGCTCCGGTGCGGTCTCGTGCCTCGCACATCCGGCCGCCAGGAACGCTACGGTGGCGAGCGCCGCGATCAAGCGTGTCTTCCGTGCGGTGTTCATTGCCGTGCCTCCGTTGCCTTAGACGGTGTCGCGACGGTGCCCCGCCAGAGCGCACGCAGCGCGCGATCGACTTCGTCGGCGTATTGCCAGACCAGCGCCGGCGGCGCGTCCGGCCCGGTGAAGGCGCACTGCAGGCGCCCTTCGCCGGCATCGGCCGACAGTTGCCACAGGCCCACGATCAGCGCGTAGCTGCGACGGAGCAGCGCGACGCCATCGCCCGGCTCGAGGTCGCGGAAATGTCGCTCGACGCCGGCGCCGGCGCGCTCGAGCCGCGCCGCCATCCGCCGCTTGAACGCAACTGCGGTCTCGAACGGAATGCTGTGCGCCATCAGTCCGAAGCACCGGCTGGCGAGCGGCAGGAACAACGGCGGCTCGATCAGGTGCCGGTGCGTCAACGGCAGCATGTCGTCGAAACCGGCCGGCGCGTCGCCCTCGACAAGCGCGATCAGCGCGCGGAAAAATCCGTCGATGCGCCGTTCGTGCACGGCGAGCAGCAACTCTTCCTTGCTCGGGAAATAGAGATAGACCGTGCCCTTGGCGAGGCCGGCTTCGTCGGCTACTTCCGCGACGTTGGCCACACGCTCGGGCGAGCGCAGCAAGAGCCGCTCGGCGGCGTCGAGGATCGCGTCGGCACGTTCCTGCTTGTCTTCGGCCTGGATGGCGCGTTGGCGAATGACCATGAGGCACCGCCTTTCCGTTCCGGACCTCTAACTGACCGGAGGTCACTTGACGCTCAGGCTAAATGACCGCGAGTCATTTGTCAATAGGGCCTCGGCGGGCGATCCCTCCGCGCTGGCCGGGCGGGCGCGCCGTCAGAACAGCGCGAGTGTCTGCCGTGTCAGTTCGCTTCCGGCGTCGGCGTAGTCGGCAACGACGCTGAAGTGGTGGCGGGCGGGAACAATCAGCGGCGCCCGCGCGGCGGCCGGCCGGTTGGCGGGCCACGCGTCCCACAGGATCCGCGTTTGCCGGATGAACTCGGACGTTTCATCAGCGCCCACGGCGAGCAGCAGTGGCGCCCGCGAGCGAGGAGCGAGCCGAACCGGCGACAAACGCGCCGCCTCGGCATCGTCGAGCTTGAAGTCGGCGTTGAATGAAAACTGCACCATCGGGGCGAGATCGTGAACACCGGACAGCGAGACACCTCCTGCCAGCGGGTCGCGCACGAAGCCCGCGGCCGCCCAGTCGGTCGCGAACAGCATGGCCACGAGGTGCCCGCCTGCCGAATGGCCGCCGACGACGATGCGGCCGGGGTTGGCACCGCGCGCTTTGCCCTCTTTCGCGACCCAGGCCACCGCGCGTCGGCATTCGTCGACGATTGCCGCAATCGACACGTCGGGGCACAGATCGTAATTGGCGACCGTGACCGCGATGCCCTGCGCAACGAAGGGCATCGCGACAAACGAGAAATCGCTCTTGTCGAGGGCCCGCCAGTAGCCCCCATGCAGGAACACGAACGTCCCACGCGCCGGAACCGCCGGCGCGAACAGGTCGAGCGTCTCCTTTGGTCCGGTCCCGTAGCGCAGATCGAGCCGCGGGGCGAGACTCGCCCGCGCCTGTTCCGACATCGTGGTGAACCGCGCGAGCCATTGCGGATGCTCGGGGACCGCGGCGCGATTGTTGTAGCCGCGCTCGACGAACTCCGGCGTGTACACAAGGCCAGCCATCGCGACCTATTGCCGATGGCCGACCGCCGGAGACACGACCCGCAACTTCCACGGAAAGGCGCAGCTCATCGCGATCGTCTGGATGGAGGACCGGATGGGCGATATGGACAACCCTTCACAGGTTCCGCATCCGTCACTCCGCATCCGGCTGCTTCGCGGGCGCGGCGTCGGTGAACGGGGCGAGCGCATTGCACGCGGCTTCGATGCGCATCACCGTCGGGTAGGGTGTGAAATCGAACGCGACGCGGCGGGCGTTGGCGAGCTGCGGCACCAGGCAGATGTCGGCGATCGTCGGTGTGTCGCCGTGGCAGAAGCGGCCGGTCGCGCGCTCGCGGGCGAGCCGCGTTTCGAGCGCCTCGAGTCCCACGTCGATCCAGTACTTGTACCAGCCGTTCCGTTGCGCCTCGGTCACGCCGAACGTGCCGGTCAGGTAATTCAGCACGCGCAGGTTGTTGATTGGATGGATGTCGCAGGCGACCGACAGCGCGATCGCGCGTACGCGGGCGCGACCGGCGGCATCGGCAGGCAGGAGCGGCGGCTGCGGGTACGTTTCGTCGAGCCATTCGAGGATCGCGAGCGACTGGGTCAGCACGTCGCCACCGTCGGTGACGAGTGAGGGCACCAGCCCCTGCGGGTTGAGCGCGAGATACTCCTCGGCGCGCTGGTCGCCCTTGCGCAGATGAACGAACTCGCGCTGCGGTGCCTGCCCCTTCAAATTGAGCGCGATCCGCACGCGGTACGCGGCCGACGAGCGGAAGTAGTCGTAGAGCTTCACGATCGCGGTCAGAAGAACGCGGAAATTCCCGTCTGGGCGCGGCCGAGAATCAGCGCGTGAATGTCGTGCGTGCCCTCGTACGTGTTGACCGTCTCGAGGTTCAGCACATGGCGGATCACGTGGAACTCGTCGACGATGCCGTTGCCGCCGTGCATGTCGCGCGCCATCCGCGCGATCTCCAGCGCCTTGCCGCAGGAGTTGCGCTTCATGATCGACGTGATCTCGGGCGCCGCCTTGCCCTCGTCCTTCAGGCGGCCGAGCCGCAGGCAACCTTGCAGGCCGAGCGTGATCTCGGTCTGCATGTCCGCGAGCTTCTTCTGGATCAGCTGGTTGGCCGCAAGCGGACGGCCGAATTGCGTTCGGTCCAGCGTGTACTGGCGGGTGGCATGCCAGCAATATTCGGCCGCGCCGAGGGCGCCCCACGCGATGCCGTAGCGCGCCGAGTTGAGGCAGCCGAACGGACCGGCCAATCCCTCGACATTCGGCAGCCGGTTTTCTTCCGGCACGAACACCTCGTCCATCACGATTTCGCCGGTGACCGACGTGCGCAGGCTGAACTTGCCTTCGATCTTCGGCGCCGACAAGCCCTTCATGCCCTTTTCGAGGATGAAGCCGCGGATCACGCCGTCGTCGGTCTTCGCCCAGACGACGAACACATCGGCGATCGGCGAATTGGAGATCCACATCTTGGAGCCCGAGAGCTTGTAGCCACCCGGCGCCGCCCGGGCGCGCGTGACCATGCTTCCCGGATCCGAGCCATGGTTGGGCTCGGTGAGACCGAAGCAGCCGATCGTCGCGCCGGTTGCGAGCTGCGGCAGGTACTTCTTCCGCTGTGCCTCGGTGCCGTACGTGTAGATCGGGAACATCACGAGCGAGCTCTGCACGCTCATCATCGACCGGTAGCCCGAATCGACGCGCTCGATCTCGCGCGCGATCAGCCCGTAACAGACGTAGTTCATGCCCGCGCCGCCGAATTCGGGCGGAATCGTCGCGCCGAGAAGGCCCAGCGCCCCCATCTCCGGGAACACCGCCGGATCGGATTTCTCGTGGCGGAACGCGTCGGTCACACGCGGCAGGAGCTTGTCCTGCGCGTAGGCGTGCGCGGCGTCGCGCACCATCCGCTCCTCTTCGCTGAGCTGCTCGCCGAGCAGGAGCGGATCCTCCCAGATGAACGTGGCTTTGGACTTGCGGGCAAGGGAATCGGGAGCATTCATGGGCGGACTCCGCGCGCCGGGGCAGCGCCGAAACGCGGCGGCGGGTCCCCGTACGTCGCATGCCGGTGCCGGGCACCGAAAGGATTGAAATGATACCTTTTGTCAATATAACGCACAACCGGTTGATTTTAAACCATAAAAAACATTCGAGTCTACGCGCATTTTCGCTAAGTTTGAACGAACACAAATCAATCACAGACATCCGCGTAGAAGCTTTGGTGATCCCCGGCCTGCACGCAATGATAGAGGCCGAGATTCGAGGTTGCTTGTTGTTGTTCCGGTATATTTGGCGATCTTGTTGCTGCTCAAGGGGATGAAGTCGGTCGCCAATCTGGTGCGGCCGTTCACCGCGCTGCTCCCCGATTGTGTTCCCGCCGAAGAGCTCCTGTCGCTGCTCCTCGTTCTCGCGATCTGCGCCGTCATCGGCGCCACCGTTGGTACTCGCATCGGACGGGGGCTCGGGACTGGCTCGAACGGTCCGTCTTCGAGCGAATCCCTCCGACCGGAGAATGCGCCGCGGACCACTGTCGACGCGCCACCGATTCCCGTGCCCGTCCAGTTTCGATGCCATGACTCGGGGCGGCGCCGCAGGCGCGGTCCGCCCTGAGACGATCGCTGCGGAGCAATCGGGTTGACACGGTAGGTCCGGAGGTGTCAGATGTGATTGACCTCAGAGCGACCAAGGCGCTGCGGGTAGGGGCTGCCGATCGATTCTTCGACAATTCTCGGCAGCGAGTTCCAAATACGGAGAGATGGATGACGATTCCCAACGCTGCGCTCGGCTTGGCCGTCGAGACGAATTCGTTCGAAGGTATTCAGGGTACCAGTCCCATGCTACGAAAGACTCTGGCGCTGGGTCTGCTGGCTGCGTCGCTTGTCGCGCCGAGCGCCTTTGCGCAAACCGCGCCGGCCGGCACGCCCGCGCCGGCCGCAAACGCCATCGATGCGGCGTCGATTCAGGCCCTCAAGGACATGGGGGCGTTCCTGCAGACACTGAAACGCTTCCACGCTTCGACCGAGGCGACCGGCGAGCGCGTTCTGGCCGATGGACAGAAACTGCAGCATGTGGCGACGGCCGAGTTGGACGTCGATCGCCCGAACAAGCTGCACACCGTGATACGCAATGCCCGTTCACAGCGCGAGATCATCTACGACGGCAAGACGGTCACGTTCTATACTCCCGCGCAGAAGTATTACTCGACGGTCGAGTTCTCCGAGCCGATCGGCGGGCTGATCGACAAGCTCGAGCAGAGGTATGGCGTGCAGCTTCCGCTGCAGGATCTGTTCCTGTTCGGCACACCGATGGCGCGGCTCGACAAGATCGAGTCAGCGATGAATGCCGGGCAGGATTTCATCGACGAGGATCTCTGCGACCACTACGCGTTTCGCCAGGGCGCGATCGACTGGCAGATCTGGATCAGTACCGCGGGCAAGCCGTTGCCGCGCAAGATCGTGATCACCAATCGCGCCGACGAAGCGCGTCCGCAGTCGATCTCGGTGATCGACTGGAACCTGAAGCCGACCTTCAAGGATTCGGTGTTCAAGTTCACGCCGCCCTCAGGAGCGAAGAAGATCGAGATCGTTCCGCGAAAGACACCATAGAGGATTGCCATCATGAAGAGACTATTCGGGAAATTGCCGGCGACCACGGCGGCCATCCTCGTGGCGGCCAGCTTTGCGATGGTTTCCTACGTCGATGCCGCGGGTGACCGCGGCGGCGGTGGTGGTGGTCGGGGCGGCGGCGGCGGTGGCGGTGGTGGTGGTGGTGGTGCTCGTGCCGGCGGTGGGGCGCAAGCCGGTGGAGCTGGCGCGCGACAAAACGCGCAGGTGAACAACACCAAGGCCGATGCGCGCACGAACAACGTCCGCAGCACCAGCGTCAACAACGTAAACAACGTCAACGTCGAACGCAACGTCAACGTCAGCGGCAACAACAATTGCTGCAACAACGGTTGGGACAACGACTACCATCCGGTGGCCACTGCGGCTGCGATCACGGCAACGGCGGCCGTTATCGGCTCGATAGTGCGCGCCCCCCCGCCCGGCTGCGTCCCGGTGAACTACGGCGGCGTGGTCTACCAACAATGCGGAAGCACGTGGTATGCCCCGCAGGGGTCGCAGTTCGCCGTCGTGGCTCCACCTTATTGATCGTTCGGGGAGCCCCGCGAGCGGCGGGGGCTCCCGCTGTCTTGCTGCGCCGGATCAAACAATTTGTGATGGATGAAGTGTAGACTGACTCTCCGCAGAGCGGATGGAGCGACGTTGCGGCAGCGTGGCCTCGTCGCGATCCCGGCTCGCGAATCGACAGCCTCTACTTGAGGGGGAACGACCATGAATCGTCGCATGATGGTGCTGACAATGGCCGCCGCGCTCGCCGCGTCCGGCATCGCATTCGGAGCCGACAAGGCGAAGGAGCAGGCGGAGGTGCGCAAGGCAGGGCAGGACGCGCTGGCCGCGGTCTACGCAGCGCAACCGTCGGCGCGCAAAGCCGTCGAGTCCGCAGCCGGCTATGCGGCCTTTAGCAACTTCGGGATGAAAATCCTGGTCGCGGGGGGTGGCTCGGGCAAGGGCATCGCGGTCAACAACAAGACCAAGGCGACGACGTACATGAAGATGGCCGAGATTCAAGCCGGCTTAGGCTTTGGGGCCAAGAAGTTCCAGGTCGTCTGGGTGTTCGAAACCGACAAGGCGCTAAACGACTTCGTCAACTCCGGCTGGGAGTTCGGCGGACAGGCGACCGCTGCGGCAAAGAGCGGGGACAAAGGGTCCGCCTACCAAGGCGCGGTTGCCGTGGGGCCGGGGGTCTGGATCTACCAAGTCACGGACAAGGGCCTGGCGCTCGAACTCACCGCCAAGGGGACCAAGTATTACAAGGATAGTGATCTGAACTGAGACGCACGCTGGCCCACCCGGTAAAGCCGGAGCGCGGCATCGCCGTGCGGCCTCCGGCAGATCGATCCCGGTCGTTCGCTTGGCAATACGCGGTAGCCGCCGGGGCTGCCGAGTTGGCGCGCGATTCCAATGCAAGCCTGCAGCAGCTCTACGCCAGCGTGCCCGCGGCGAAGGCGCTCGGAGCGAAGGCGAACGCCGTTCTCGTCATCCCGAAAGTCACCAAAGCGGGCCTGGGCATCGGCGGTCAATATGGGGAAGGCGCGCTGCTGCAGATGGGAAAGGCCGTCGCCTATTACAGCACCGCGGGCGCGTCGATCGGACTTCAGGCCGGCGCTCAGACGTATAGCTGCGCACTGTTCTTCATGAACCCCAACGCCCTTGCGCAACTCGACAAGGCAGACGGGCTCGAGGTCGGAGTCGGTCCGACCGTCGTCGTGACGGACGAGGGCAAGGCGAAGACGATGACGACGACGACCGCCAAGGACGATATCTACGCCCTCGCCTTCGGCCAGAAAGGACTCATGGCCGGGCTCGGAGTACTGGGCAACAAGATCACAAAGATCACCCCCAAGTAGACTCGGGAGCCCGATTATCTGAGTCTGCAGCGACGACGTTCGCGCCGCCGCCGGAGGCCGTCGATCGCCTGGGCGCAGCGGTGGGCACGATCATCCTCGACTCGCCCGAATTCCAGCGTCTATTGAGTGATGTCGGCGCGACGATTGTTCCAGGTTAACTCGGTCAGAATCGGTACACAGCTGCCGCGAGGATCGACATTCGAGCGCCGAGACCTCCCTCGACAAGAACAACGAAATCCTTGTCGAACTCGATGAGGCCACCGACCAGCGTGTTCCAGGGTTTCGTTGGCGATTGCACCACGATAAATTGGAGGTCCGTGTTGGCTACGCTGCCCGCGACCTCTTGCTGGATGCGCTGATACATCGCACCGGTCCAGATCCCCGCGCCCATGGACGGGCCGACTATGCCATGCAAGCCCACTCTGGCCGAGAAGATCGAGGCCACGGGCTTCGTGTCGGCGATCAGCGTTTCATTCTCGAACGTTAATTTGGTCTTGGTGCGGTTCGCGTCGGCCACCACGAAAGCAGTCAGGTCCCGCCAGTCGCTGATCTTGACCCCGCCCTGAAGTGTCACACCTCCGCCGTAGGTCGGGCCGCTGAACGAGGCATTGAGCTGAAGTACCCTGGGCTCGATGATGCCCCCTATAGTCTCGCCGGGAACCTGGATGAGTCCGTTGGTTGTTCCCGTCGTATATCCGAGGAGGACATACACGTCGAGAAACGGGAAGACCAGGACGTCGATCTTCGCCGAGACGTTCTGCTGGGACGTGTCCACCTGATTGATTTGCAGGAAATTCTTTACGGATACCGGGGGCTCTCCATTGCGCCCCAATTGCAGATCCTGGATGTTCACTGGCTGCCGAGCCGAGTAGCCGGTGACGCCGATCCCAAACGGGAGCGGAATTTGATAGCCCCTTGCCTCGGCTTCCGCGCCCCATATCGGCAACCCCGACCAGTGCGGCTGTGGAGTCGCGACGTCGCCAGCCAGCGCGCCACCGGAAAGGATGGAAAGCACCAACAAGCTGCTCGCAATGAGCGGCTGCGGCGATACGGACCAGGATATTGTCATCGTCAAGCGCCCATCAGGACCATCCTGCCTCCCCCCGAGATCCAAACGGCGAACGACCGCAATGCCCTACTGTTGCCGGCGAGCATATACCTTTGTTTTCTGCCTGGGCCCGAAATCCACATGATGCGCCTTGCTCTGGTCCTGCTGCTTGCGCTTGGGGCACCGTTCGGAGCACTCGCCCAAGTGATCTCGGAACCGCTGCGAGGCGCCGAGATCGTTTCCGATGCAGCTCGCCTCGACGTCAAGCGCGAGGGAAGCGCGCGCTTCTTCGACCCCGAAGATGGCCAGTTCGACTTGAGCTACTTTCTCGAGAACCCCCGCGGCTTCCTGCCAATCCCCATCGTAGTGACCGAACCGGCGGTCGGCTATGGAGGCGGTGCCGCAGGGATGTTTCTTCGGCCACGCCGGGAAGCGGGGGATGAAGGCTGGGCGCGGCCCGACATCTCGGCCGTCGGTGCGTTCGGGACGCAGAATGGCACGTGGGGTGCATTCGCCGGCGATGCCAGCCGGTGGCTCGACGGGCGCCTGCGCACGCTCCTCGGGGTCGGCGCCGGACAGTTCAATCTCGATTTCTACGGGCTCGGGACCGCGCCATCTTCGCTCGACGAGGGCGTGCGCTACTCGTTGCAATTCACCGGCACGCTCGCGCAGGCGAACTGGCAACTCGCACCCAAGTCCCCGTGGGCCCTCGGCCTGCGTTACGTCTACGCTGACGTGGACCCCAAGCCACGCTATCCCAACTTTCAGGGCCTCGCCGAACGGGTCCGGGTGAGGGTCTCGGCGCCCACTGCCATTGTCGAGCTCGATACGCGCGACAACGTCTTCACGCCTACCCGGGGAATCTATGCCGAATCGTCCTGGCTCGCCTCGCGCAAAGCCTTGGGTGCCAGTGACGATTTCGAGCGCTTCCAACAGGTGCTCATTGGCTGGCACGCGCTTACCGATGACGTGACGCTTGGAGCGCGAGCTAACTATGCATGGTCATCGGACGGCACGCCGTTCTTCCTCCGACCTTTCGTGCAACTGCGCGGGGTGCCTGCGGTACGCTATCAGGGTGACCAGGCAGCGTCGGTCGAGCTCGAGGCGCGCTGGCAGTTCTTCGGCCGCTGGAGCGTCGTTGCATTTGGCGGCGCTGGCGCGACTCGAACCAATCGCCAAACCTTCGCCGCAACACAGAGCGTCGGCAGCGGAGGATTTGGCTTCCGCTACGAGTTGGCAAGCAAATTCGGGTTGCACGCCGGCATCGATGTGGCGCACAGCCCCGGGACGACCGCCGTGTATTTCGTGGTGGGCAATTCCTGGTTCCGGCCCTGAGAGGTGATATGCCCGCGCTCGAACCGACCTCGCTGCTTGCCCGAGCAGACCGAGTGATCGAGTACTGCTTTTGGCCCGAAAGAGGACTGCCCGCCTCGGGTCGACGCCCGGCCTGTCGCAGGCTCGTCAAGTCCGCATACGCAGCAAGCGGTAGACTAGAAGTAAAAGGGAGGAGGTACAGATGCTCAGGTTCTTGGCTCAGACGGCTATGTCGCTCCTGGCAAATGCACTTGCACTGGTGGCGGCATCGATACTCCTAACCGGATTTACCATCAATGGCCTGGCGTTTGTAGTCGCGGTTTGTATTTTTACTGCGTCGACCGTGATTCTGGAGCCGTTGATTACCAAGATTGCCCGTCAAAACGCGCCGTACCTGCTGGGTGGTATCGCCCTTGTAACAACGTTCGTTGGCTTGCTTGTGACCACACTCGTAACGGATGGCCTGAGTATCACTGGTATTGCCAACTGGGTCATGGCCACGCTTATTATCTGGCTGGCCACCGTAGTTGCCAGCCTCGTTCTGCCGCTCTTTCTATTTAAGGAAGTGTTGGGTAATGGCAATAAAGCAAAGAAGTAGCTCATCTGCAATGTCCGGGGCGTCGCGGGGCTCCGCGTTGACCTTGATAGTTGAGATAGTTTGAGCCACTGTCTGTTGTTTCGATAACCTGAAGCCCCGCGCAGGTCGCCGACCTTGGCGGTCTGATCAAGCGCCGACGAGCGGCGGTAGATTCTTCCCGCGAGATGCAACGCGCGAGAACAAACCCGCGAGCACGGCACCGGCGATCGGTGCGATCCAGAAGAGCCACAGCTGCTGGAGCGCCCAGCCGCCCACGAAGAGTGCCGGTCCCGTGCTCCGCGCCGGGTTCACCGACGTGTTCGTCACCGGGATGCTGACGAGGTGTATGAGCGTGAGACACAGGCCGATCGCGAGTCCCGCGAAGTCGGTCGGTGCCCGCCCGTTTGTCGCACCCCCGATGACAATGACAAACATGAATGTCATCACGACCTCGCAGACAAGCGCGGAACCGAGGCCGTACTTTCCTGGCGAGTGTTCGCCGTAGCCGTTCGAGGCGAAGCCCGCTTGCAGATCGAAGCCAGCCTTTCCGCTCGCAATGAGATAGAGCACACCCGCACCAAGGACTGCACCCAGCACTTGCGCGACGACATAGGGCAGTAGCTTCGATCCAGGAAAACGCCCGCCGGCCCAAAGTCCAATTGATACCGCCGGATTGAAGTGACCGCCCGAGATCGGTCCGAGCGCGTAGGCTCCCGTCAGCACCGTGAGGCCGAACGCAAGCGAGACGCCCGTAAAACCAATACCCAATTCGGGAAACGCTGCGGAAATTACCGCACTTCCGCAACCGCCGAGAACAAGCCAGAAAGTACCGAGACATTCCGCTGCGAGTGGTGCCATAGCTCACTCTCCCTAAGTCGGGACGCAGGATTTGCTTGCGAGCCACGCTGGGGCCACGGCGTTTAGGACCTCGCCGCGCCACCGAAGCTGACACGCGGCCAACTAGGGCCTGTTCACACTATGTCTGCAAGATGCGTTGCGAGTCAAAACGGCCGTGCGCAAGGCCCAATACGAAGACGGGCCGGCTGCCCGGCGAGGCTTTGCAACAAAGCGCACGGCCGTTTTGGCCGCAACCCGAAGGGAACGGGCGCCCTGGGGCGCCACTCTGCGTTGCTCTCCTTGCGCAGACACCCGGTCTGCGCTTCGTCAAGCGCCTTGATTGGCACCCCATGCCACCCGTTCGCATCTGTAGACACAGTGTGAACAGGCCCTAATAACGAGTTGCAACGGTGACGACCATTACGCGAAGGTATCGCGCCCAGCCGAAGGCGAGCAACCGCTATCGTCTAGCTTTCTTTTCGCCGACGCATGAAGAAGAAGAGGGCCACCGCGACGAGCACGGCGATCACCAAATACCAAGTCATTCCCAGCCCAGATTGTTCGGCTGGTTGTGCTGCGGGCGGGGCGGCGCTCGGCTGAGGGGAGGCGCTCGGCTGAGGGGAGGCGCTCGGCTGAGGGGAGGCGGCGGGCGTCGGCTGCCCGGGAGCCGCCGTCGATGCCACCTTGGCTGGCTCAGCCGCGGACTTGTCGAGCGTCGCCTGCACTTCCTGCTCCGTCACAACTACCGGCGCAACTTGCGTGATGATCGTCGCCGTAAGCACGTCGCCCTCTTTCAATTCGCCGATGCGCATCACGCGGCCGTCCTTGAGTATCTGGATACCCCGCTGGTCCAATTGGTCCTGCGAAAAACGCTTCCGCACACCCTCATTGTCACGTACGACTATAGAAGACGGCCCGCTGCGCAACACGACGCCTTCGCGGACTTCGGTGACGACGACCGGCTTGATCGTGGTCGTGGTCGTGACGGTCGCCGTGCCCTTCATCCCCGGCTTCAACTCCGACACGGACAGCTTCTTGCCGTCGACCGTAAAGCGGAAATCGTCCGGCACCGTGATCTCCTGCGCGCCTTTCTCATCGCGCACCACGAGCTTGTTGCCATCGACTGAGATCACCTCGAAATTGCGCACGGTGACGGCGGTCGTCGTCTGCGCCAACGGTGCGCCCGCGAAGGCGAGTCCCAACGCAACCAAAACAAGGATTTCGCGCAGCCATGATGCCTTCGTTCTCATCGCTCGTATCCTAGGGTCAGTTAGTGAGATCGATCAACGCGAAACTGGCACGACGACACTCGCTGTCGTGCGCCTCGACTCGCGACTCCGGCGATTCGGAGATAGGCGCTTCACGAAGATTTTCCGCGGCTCTTTGCGACAAGTCAATCGGACCCTACTCGTGGTGGAAAGAATAGAATGTCCGCATTCCTCAAAGCAGGCTCTTGCCCCGACCTGCGCTCCTCCTAGTCGGGTTTCCCTTTTTCGCCCAGGCCTGAGTTACCGCTTCAAGCAGGCGTGCAGTAGGGGCTTGATCGGGTAGCCGTTTTGGCGTAATCATGTTGTGCTTATCGGCCGCCAAGCGCCGCGGATTCAGCTTGCTTAACCGCTTCTGACATTCTCGCAGGGGGGCATCATGGACTTCTCGGCAATAGGTAGTTCGCTAGGAACCGCCGTGGGCGCGGAGGCGCCTCGCATCCTCGGCGCAATCGTCATCCTCGTCATCGGCTGGATCGTGGCCGTCTTCGTGCGGGCCGGAATCCGCCGGCTGCTCGCCGCGGCGCGGCTGAATAAACGGATCGCCGAAACCACCGAGCAGAAGCTCGACCTGGAAACGGTGGTTTCCGCCGTAGCCTTCTGGCTGATCATCCTGATCGCGCTGATCGGTATGTTCAATTTGCTCAATCTGACGCTCGCCTCCGGGCCCTTCGAGGTCCTGGTGAAACAGATCGCCGCCTATCTGCCGCGCCTGGTCGCCGGCGTGCTGCTCGTGCTCGTCGCCTGGCTCGTCGCAGTCGCGTTGCGCGCCATCGTCAACCGAGCGCTCGATGCCAGCGGCCTGGACGAAAAGCTCTCGGCCAACGCCGGCATGCAGCCGATGCGCAAGAGCGTCGGCAACATGCTCTTCTGGCTGGTGATTCTCCTGTTCGTGCCCGCGATCCTCAATGTCTTCGATCTCGGCGGTTTGCTCGATCCGGTCAAGGTGATGGTGACCAAGATCCTGGACATCCTGCCGAACCTGTTCGCTGCGTTCCTCATCGGCTTTGCCGGCTGGCTGCTTGGAAAGGTGCTGGCGGGCCTCGTGGCCAACATCCTCGCCGCCGCCGGCGCCGACCAGGGCGCGCATCGTCTGGGACTCGATCCGACGCTGCGCATTTCGCAAGTCATCGGCACCATCGTACTGATCTTCGTGTTCGTGCCGGCGCTGATCGCCGCGCTCGATGCGCTCCGGATCGAAGCGATTTCGAGACCCGCGACCGACATGCTGGGCAAGATGCTCGCGGCGGTTCCGAACATCGTTGCCGCAGCGCTGATTCTTGTAGTCACCTACTACGTCGCCAAATTTGCCGCCGGGTTGCTCGGGCGCCTGTTGAACAGCATGGGTCTCGACACGCTACCGGAGAAGCTCGGCCTCACGGACATCTTCGCCGGGGGCGCACAGCTGTCGCGGCTGGTATCGATGCTGGTCCTGTTCTTCGCCATGCTGTTCGCGACCGTGGAAGCGGCGAACCGTCTCGAGTTCACCCAGGTTCGCGATGTCGTGACGCTGTTCATCAAACTTGGTGGCGACATCGTCCTTGGCGCCACGATCCTCATCATTGGCTTCTGGCTGGCCAACCTCGCGCACAACGCGATTCGCCGCGCTGACACCACGAACTCGGAGAGCCTCGCCACCATCGCCCGGGTTGCCATACTGGGCCTGATCATCGCGATGGGGCTGCGCGCGATGGGCATTGCCGATGACATCGTGAACCTCGCGTTCCTGCTGACCTTCGGGGCGGTCGCGGTGGCCGTCGCCCTGTCGTTCGGACTCGGGGGCCGCGAGGCGGCAGGCAGGCAGATGGAGCATTGGCTGGCGAAATTCAGAAAGGATACGTAAGCGGATCGGTGGAACACGGCTCACCGCGGGCGCGACTCTGCGTCAACGTGGGAGCGCGAGTTGGGAGACGACAGATCAACCTGTCCCAGGACATATACGCCCCTTAGCGAAGAGGGCATCCTTCCGCGAGGAGCGGCCGTGCGTTTGCTCATGCTGCTTCGGGTCGTCGCCTTTGCGCCGTGTGTGTTTTGGGTCTAGACGAGTATGGAGTTGACGAATGACCACGAAACCTTCCGCGGCCGCGAGGGCAATGAGTAAACCTGCTTCCCCTTCTTCGTCGGAGCAGCCCGCCGACATCATTGGAACCGCGACCAGCAATGACTTGAAGGACGCGGGTCGCACCGCGCTGGCGATGGGCAAGTCGGCCGGACAGCGGATCGCAGCCACCACCAAGTCTGCGGGGAAGAAAGCTGCCGTACGGGTCGGTGACCTGAACAAGGACGGCAATGTCGATCACGAAGACGCGAAAATCGCTGCCGCCAGGGCCAAGAGAATCGCATCACGGGTAACAAAACAGGCCAGAACGCTGGCCAAGGCCGCAGCGAAGCACGACATGGTCAAGGATGCTGCGGCGGGTGCCGCAATCGGAGCTGCGGTGGCGATTCCAGTGCCAATCCTTGGACCTGCGGCAGGAGCAGCCATCGGAGCGATCGTCGGGGTCGCTAAGAATTTGAGGACCGCTACCCAACCCGCGCCAGAGGCCGCGGGAAAGCAACCCAAGCCTTCAACCGTCAAGTCCGCCGTGAGGCGCATCCGAAAGCCACGCCAGTCCGCTGCCGCCACGCCTGCCGCGAAGCCACCCACATCGCCGCAGCGGTGATCGATGCCGTTCGAAGTGAATTTGAACGCGCTGATTTGGTCCATCGCGGGCGCGTTTGTTGGGCGATGTCGCCGCCTCGACGAAATCTCTTTCCTCAAATAGGCAACTTTCGCGTTTTTTGCACGGCTTCGGCCAATAGCGGAAGGTGGCCCCGTTACCTGCAAGCCGACGTCTAAGTGGAAGGCGCGGACGACAGCCCGCATGCAATGGTGCTATCGGGGCAACGGATCGGCGGGAGTTTTGAGATCTGCAATTGCGGTACCCGCCATCATCGAGCCCCCCAACCCCTGCGAATCGGGAGTGCGGGCCAGCGCGAGTTCCTCGGGACGGCTGAAATGCGTTTGAATCGCCCAATCCAGCAAGCCGAGTTCGGTGTCCAGCGCGGCGTGGCGGTGTTCCGGCAGCATCCTGCGGAGGTTCTCGAGCATCGCGCGCATGCGGCGCGCGACCTGGAGGTTGCCCGCGCCGCAGGCACGAATCTCGCTGCAGGCGACTTGAACGTAGTGTTCCCAGTTTGGGGTGCGGAAGATGAGGCGCGGCCGCCCGCTCTCGTCGACGATCACCTCACCGCGCAGCTTCCGCTGGCCAACCATTCGCAGTAACCGATGCACCTGGTCGAGGGCAAGCACGGCGGTCGTTGGATCGTTGATCGCCGGTGATAGCGCCTTCAATGCGATGTCGACGATGATCCGGAACGCGAACATCGGGTCCTGCTCGAGCGTGCGTTCGGGGCCAAAGGCCACCGACGACTGCACCGCGCGGTCGTCGACTGCCATCGCGCCGCCGTGGAGCACGAACAGCGGCTCTCCCGCGGCGACAAAATCCCCGACCTGGGGCACGAACTCGATCATGCCGTCGTGGCGCTGCGCCAGTGCCAGTAGCGTCGAGAGATCGACGGCGAGCACGATTTCCGACGTACCGCGGTGCTCCACTTCGCGGGTCGGCATCGGGGGCTGTCCGCGTAGCGCGGCAGACTCTGGCGGCAGCGCGGTTGCCGGATCGGGATACACTGACTTGATCATCGCGACGCCCTGGTTGCCGACGCGGGCGACCACGGCGACCGGTCGCAGCAGACGCGCCGCGTAGTCGATCAGGAACAGAAAGTCGGCGATGCATGCGACCCCGAGAATTCCGGTGACCAGCGAGACCAGCTCGTTCACCGATGCTTCCTGCCGGTTGAGCGCTCCGACGGCAAACACCAGCGTGAACACGAAGAGGCCGACGCTGTAGCGGACGACATTGTTACGCAACAGTGTCGTGGCGATGATCCGCGGTGTCAGCTGGCCGCCGGCCACCTGGATCGCTACCAGCAATGAGCCGAACGTGAACACGAGGAAGGACAGCGTCAGCGTGATGACGGTCTGATACAACGCCGTTGCGCCGGCCGGTTGGAGCTCGCCGAGACGCCAGAGCAACCAGGCATCGAGCGCGTGGAGCAAGGGCGCCAGCAGCTGCTCGAGCACGATGGCGACAAGCGGAACGGTCCAAAGTGCGGACTTTAGGTAGCTGGTCGTACGGTACAGCCGACCCCAGGTGAGATGGCGCCTGACGAAGTGCCTGAATTCGCGCCATCGAGCGGTCGTGCGTGAAATGGTCATCGTCGGCTCGCCTTGTGTTGAAGTTGGACCCATCGCCGGTGTCGGTGGGAACGGTCCCATAACGCCACCTTGTCGCCAAGTCTTGAAGTCTGACAAGGAAATCAAGCGTGAACAACCGGAGCAATCAAGGAACGACGCGGCTCCGGCCGGTCGGTTGCTGAGTGCGTACGCTGGCAAATTGGAGGGCCATGATGCCAAAGCCGGAGCGCGGCACGATCGACGCCATGCTGGCGGCGTACCTCGACAGCCCGCGCGACCCGCTGACGGAACGCTGGTCAACTACCGCATTTTCCGCGGCCACTTGGGCGCCGTATTCGGGCACATGCAGCCCGGGAGCTGACCCAGGCCGACGTGGTGCGCTATCTGCGCCGCTGCCCGCGCAAGAATGCGAGCGCCGAGATCGGGCTGCTGTCGATGGCCTACACCGCCTGGATGGAGGACGGTCGCCTCACCTTCAACCCGGCATTCGGCGTTCGCGTGAAAAGGAAGGCGTCGAAGCGTGACCGTCTCCTGGTCGAGGGCGAGATCGATGCCGTCGTGGCGAAGGCAGACGCGCAGCTGGCGGTGGCCATCGAACTGGCCTACGCGACCGGGCTCCGCATCAGCGATCTGTGCGCGCTGCACCGGGCCGACATTCAGGACAGCGTGAGAACCCGGAAAACGGGAGCCAGGCAGGCGTTCGAGATGACCGGGCCTCCGCGCCCTCCTCGACCGCGCGCGTGCGCTGCAGGCCCGCGTAGCGAGTCTCTACGTGCTGTGCGACCGGCGCGGCCGGCAGGTCAAGACGAAGACGCTGCGCGCGCACTGGGACAAAGCGTGCCACGCGGCCGGCGTGCAGGACGCACATTTCCACGACCTGCGCGCGGCCGGCGGCACGGAGGTCGACCGCCGCGGCGGCGACGCGCAGAAGTTCCTCGGCCACCGCAACCGGACCACGACCGAGGTGTACCTGCGCGACCGCCGGGTGAACGTGATCAAGCCACTTCTACGGAAGGTGTAGAACTTCTACGTCCGCACAGTCGCAAGCTCATGATCTCAAAAACGACGTTAATCTGATACCGATTATCCGCGCGGCGCTGCCAGCGGCCTTAAGCTGCGTCAAACGGCACGACAGCGGTGGCCTCGATCTCGACCCGTGCGGCGTCCTCCATCAGCGCGGTCACCTCGACGGCTGTCATCGCCGGATAGTGACGTCCCATGATCTCGCGGTAGGCAGCGCCCAGCGTTTTTCCGCACGCCAGATACTCGCGCTTGTCCACGACGTACCAGGTCATCCGGGCGATATGCTCCGGGCGCCCGCCCGCCTCACCCAGCACCGCCACGATGTTGGAGAGCGCCTGCCGCGCCTGGGCCACGAAATCGGCCGACTCGAAACGTTGCGCCGCATTCCAGCCGACCTGCCCGCCGACGAAGACGACCCGGCCCTCGGCCGCGATGCCGTTCGCGTAGCCCTTCGGCGCGGCCCAGCCCGCCGGCTGCAGAGACTGCGCCGGCGCGGAGCGGCGACGGGCGCCGGTCATTTCGGCCCCCGCTGTCGATCCTGTTCCATCTGGCGCAGCCGGGCACGCTGAAGCTTGCCGGTTCCGGTGCGCGGCAGGCTCGCGAGGTATTCGATCGCGCGCGGATATTTGTACGGCGCGATTTCGCGCTTGACGAAATCCTGCAGCTGGCGCGTCATCGCATCGCCCGGCTCGTGGCCGGGTCGCAGCACCACGAACGCCTTGACGATCTGCCCGCGCTCGTCGTCGGGCGCGCCGATGACGCCGCACTCGGCCACCGCCGGATGCGCGAGCAAAGCGCTCTCCACCTCCGGCCCGCCGATGTTGTAGCCGGCGCTGATGATCATGTCGTCGGTGCGACCCTGGTAGGTGAAATAGCCATCCGCATCCATCAGGTACGCGTCGCCCGTGTAATTCCAGCCATCGCGAACGTAGTTCGCCTGCCGATCGTCGGCGAGGTACCGGCAGCCCGTCGGTCCCTTCACCGCGAGCTTGCCAACCTGGCCGGCGGGGAGCGGATGGCCCGCGTCGTCCATCACGCACGCACGGTAACCAGGCACCGCCGTGCCCGTTGCGCCCGCTCGCGCGTGGGCTTCGTCGTGCGAGATGAAGATGTGGAACATCTCGGTGGCGCCGATGCCGTCGATGATTTCGATCCCCGTCGCGTCCTTCCAGAGCCGACGGGTCGAGGCCGGCAGTGCCTCGCCGGCCGACACGCATTTGCGCAGCGTCGACAGATCGTGCTGCGCGACCGCCGACGCCATCGCGCGATACGAAGTCGGCGCCGTGAACAGTACGGTCGCCCGATGCTGCGCGATCACCGCGAGCAGCGCTTCCGGTGCGGGCCGTTCGACGAGCAGCGTCGCCGCGCCGATCGACAGCGGGAACAACAGCAATCCGCCCAGCCCGAACGTGAACGCGAGGGGCGGGCTGCCGGTGAAGATGTCGTCGGGCGACGCGCGCAGCACGTGTGGAGGCCAGCAGCGACACGCGGCGATCGAGGTCGCGATGGAAGTGCATCGTCCCTTTCGGCGTCCCGGTCGTCCCCGACGTGAACGCAATGAGGCATGTGTCGTCGGCTGCGGTGTCGACGTCGAAAAACGTCGGCGGCTTCGTCGCCATCCGCGTCTCGAGGTCGGTGGCGCCGGTGCCGCCGAACAGCACCACCGACTGCAGCGTCGGACAGCCGGGCCGCGCCGCGTCGAGGTCCTCGGCGAGTCGCGCGTCGCACGAGCGCATGCGAGATCTCGGCCTTGGTGACGATGTCGGTCAGCTCCTTCGCGCGCAGCAGCGGCATCGTGCCGACGGCGATGCCGCCCGCCTTCAGCACGCCGAACCAGCACGCTGCGACCATCGGATTGTTCGGCGCGCGCAGCAGCACGCGGTTGCCGGGAACGAGGCCAAGATCCTCGACCAGGACGCGCGCGATCCGGTTCGCCTGCGCGCGGAGCTCGCGGATACGTCCAGCGCAGGCCGCCGGGCGCGAGGATCGCCGCGCGGTCACCCCAGCCGCGTTCGATTGCGCCGTCGAGCAGCTCGGTCGCCGCATTCATCCGCGCCGGGAGCGCGAGCTCCGGCAAATCGAAGATCAGGTCCGGCCACTGGTCCGCGCGGCGGCAAATGGTCGCGGGCGAAGGTGTCGACGTGGGCGGTCTGCGTCATCGCGGCATCCTCCTGCCTTCGGCCGAGCAGCTCGCGGCCGACGATCAGCTTCTGCACCTCGGTCGCGCCTTCGTAGATGCGCAGCGCGCGGATCTCGCGATAGAGCCGCTCGACGACCTGCCCGCGCGTGACGCCGCGGCCGCCGAAGAGCTGCACCGCGGCGTCGATCACCTGCTGCGCCGACTCGGTCGCCGTCATCTTGGCCATCGCGGCCTCCTTCGTCGCGCGCTCGTTGCGGACGTCGCGCTGCCACGCGGCGCGATAGGTGAGCAACGCCGCCGCGTCGATCGCCGTCGCCATGTCGCCGAGTTTCGCCTGCGTCAACTGCAGGTCGCCGAGCGTCGCCGCCGAACATCCGGCGGGCACGCGCATGGCCGAGCGACTTCATCCAGCGCACGGCGCGCGAAGCCCGACCGCCGCGGCGGCGACCGAGGCGCGAAAGATGTCGAGCGTGCGCAGCGCGAGCTTGAAGCCCTCGCCCTCGATGCCGAGAGCGCGTTGCCCGCACCCGGCAGCCGTCGAACTCGAGCCGTGCCAACGGATGCGGTGCGATCACGTCGATGCGTTGGGCGACACGCAGTCCCGGCGTCTCCGCCGGCACGACGAACGCGGAGATCCCGCGCGTGCCGCTTCCTTCCGCAGTGCGCGCAAACACGCAATAGAAATCGGCGATGCCGCCGTTGGAAATCCACGTCTTGACGCCGTCGAGCAGCCAGCCGCTGCCGTCACGACGCCCGCGCGTCGTCATCGCGGCGACGTCGGAACCGGCCTCCGGCTCCGACAGCGCGAATGCGGCGATCGCCTCGCCCTTCGCGACCGCGGGCAGCCACCGCTCCCTCTGGGCATCGGTACCCGCGAGCATGATCGCGCCGCTGCCCAGTCCCTGCATCGCGAACGCGAAGTCGGCGAGACCGTCGTGGTAGGCGAGCGATCTCCCGCGCGACGCACAAGGCGCGCGAATCGAGCGCGGCCAGCGCGCCGCCATACGCCGCGGGGACGCAGTAGCGCAGCCATCCGCCCGCGCCGAGACGCCGGACGAGATCGCGGCACGCCGCATCGACGTCGGAGTGCTCGACCGCATCCAGTTCCGCCGCCGCCCAACGGCCGAGTCCGGCCGCGAGCACATGATGGGCGTCGTCGAAGAATGGCCAATCGAAATGCCTCGATCGGGCCATGTCAGTTGCCCGCGAATTTCGGGCTTTGCCTTTGCGACAAAGGCCTCGTACGCACGCCGGAAGTCCTGCGTCTGCATGCAGATCGCCTGCGCCTCGGCCTCGGCCTCGATCGCCGCGTCGAGATCCATCGCCCACTCCTGATGCAACAGCTTCTTGGTCATGCCATGCGCGAATGTCGGGCCGTCGGCCAGCGAGCGCGCAAACGCGTGCGCGTCGGCCGCCAATGCCTCGGACGCCACCAGCCGGTTGAAGAATCCCCACGCCGCGCCTTCGTCGGCGCTCATCGCGCGCCCGGTGTAAAGGAGCTCGGAGGCGCGACCCTGGCCGATCATCCGCGGCAGCAGCGTGCAGGCCCCCATGTCGCATCCGGCGAGCCCGACGCGGACGAACAGGAATGCCGTCTTCGCTGCCGGCGTGCCGAGCCGCACGTCGCTGGCAAGCGCGACCATTGCGCCCGCGCCCGCGCAGATGCCGTCGACCGCCGCGACGATCGGCTGCGGGCAGTGGCGCATCGCCTTCACGAGATCGCCGGTCATCCGCGTGAACGCGAGGAGCTCGGGCATCGTCATCCGGGTCAACGGCCCGATGATCTCGTGCACGTCGCCGCCCGAACAGAAGTTGCCGCCGGAACCCGCGATCACGACAGCCTTGACGTCGCTCGCGTAGACGAGTGCGCGAAACAGGTCCCGCAGTTCGGCATACGAGTCGAAGGTCAGCGGATTCTTCTTGTCCGGGCGATCGAGCGTAATCGTCGCCACCGTGGCGTCGTCGTCCACGTGCCAGCGAAAGTGCGTGGGCGCGAAGTCGCGCAACGGTCGCATGTGATGGGCCATCGTCATCGCCGGCCTCCGTTTTCTGCTGCCTCCACGGCGGCCCCGGCGCGCGCGCGGATGGTGGTCTTGAGTCGGCCGAGCAACGTATACAAACGCTCGCGCTCCGTTGCCGGTAGACCGCCGACCAGCTCCACGACCCACCGCTCGTGTGCGGCCGCCATCGTGCCGAACGCGCGCCGGCCCTTCGCCGTGAGCCGCACCGCCTGCGCGCGCCGGTCGCCCGGAATCTGCTGCCGCTCGAGCAGGCCCTCGGCAACGAGCGCGGCGGTGATGCCGGTGACGTTGCCACCGGTCACCATCAGCCGCCGCGACAATTCGCCCATGCGCAGGCCCGCCGGAGTCCGGTCGAGCTGCGCCATCAGGTCGAAGCGCGGCAACGTCGTCGCGAAACGCTCGCGCAACCGGCCGCGAATGCGGCGCTCGATCAGCAGCGTACAGGTGAGAAGCCGCAGCCACAATCGCAGCGCTTCGTGATGATCGTCGGAGAGGCGCGACTCGGGGTCGCAGGCCGCGACGCGCGGCGCGCGGCGTGCGCGCTCATCCGTTCGCCTCGGGTGTCTCTGCAGCCATCTGCGCCGCGCGCGCAAGGTTGCGCTCGAGCTGCGCCTTGCCGGACAGGTATTGCGAGGGCCACGGCATCTCCGCGTAGCCTTGCTGCGCCGCCGCGTGCAGCGTCCAGTACGGATCGGCGAGATGCGGCCGCGCGAGTGCGCAAAGATCGGCGCGGCCCGCCATCAGGATGCTGTTGACGTGGTCGGGCTCGTAGATCGCCCCCACGGCCATCGTCGCGATGTCCACTTCGTTGCGGATGCGGTCGGAGAACGGCGTCTGGTACATGCGGCCGTACACCGGTGCGGCAGCGCGCGTGGTCTGGCCCGACGACACGTCGATCAGATCGCAGCCCGCGGCCTTGAACAGTTGTGCGATGACGACCGCGTCGTCGCCGGTGTTGCCGCCGGGCGCCCAGTCGTGCGCCGAGATGCGCACCGACATCGGCTTGTCGTCCGGCCACACCGCGCGCATCGCGCGGAAGACCTCGAGCGGATAGCGGCACCGGTTCTGCGAGCGAGCCGCCGTATTCGTCGTCGCGCCGGTTGGTGAGCGGGCAGATGAACGCCGACAGCAGGTAGCCGTGTGCGCAATGAAGCTCCAGCCAGTCGAATCCGCATTCGGCGGCCCACTGCGCGGCACGGACGAAGTCCGACTTGACGCGCTTCATGTCCTTCGCCGACATCGCTCGCGGCACCTGGTTGCGCGGGCCGTAGGGGATCGCCGAGGGCGCGATCAGCGGCCAGTTGTCCTCGGTTGCATCATCCGGCAGCGGCTCGTCGGCCTCCTCCCAGCCCAGCTGCGTCGAGCCCTTGGGGCCGGCGTGGCCCAGCTGCATGCCGATCTTCGCCGGCGTCCGCGCGTGCACATAGGCGACGATGCGCTTCCACGCGTCCCGATGCTCGGGCGCATACATGCCGGCGCAGCCCGGCGAAATACGGGCGTCGGCCGCAACGCATGTCATTTCCGTGAACACGAGCCCGGCCCCGCCATGCGCGCGGCTCCCCAGATGCACGAGGTAGTAGTCGTCGGGTGTGCCGCCGCGGCACGAATACTGTGCCATCGGCGAGACGACGACGCGATTCGGGAGCGTCAGGCGACGCAGGGTGAACGGCGTGAACATCGGCGGCACCGGTTTCGCGCCGGTGTGCGCGTGCGCGGCGAACCACGCTTCCATCCGCGTGACGAATCCCGGGTCACGCAGGCGCAGGTTCTCGTGCGAGATGCGCTGGCTGCGGGTGAGCAGGCTGTAGGCAAACTGCTCGGCCTCGAACGGAGTGTAGCGTGCGACGTTCTCGAACCACTCGGTCGAGTTGCGCGCGGCGTTCTGGATCTTCACGACTTCGACCGTGCGCTCGGCCTCGTAGGCGAGGAGCGCTGCGCGCAGATCGGCGTGTCGCGTCAACGCCCGTTCGAGCGCGATCCCGTCTTCCAGCGCGAGCTTGGTCCCGGAGCCGATCGAGAAGTGCGCGGTATGCGCAGCATCGCCCATCAGCACGACGGGCACGCGGCGCCCGCCGACGTCGTTCCAGTGCACCCAGGTCCTGCAGATGATCCGCGGAAACTTGATCCAGATCGCCGACCCGCGCAGGTGCGTCGCGTTGCTCAGCAGCCGATGACCATCGAGCCAGGGCGCGAAGAGCCGCTCGCAGAACGCGATCCCCTCTTCCTGCGACATCGTTTCGATGCCGGCGTTCTGCCACACCTCTTCCGGCGTCTCGACGATGAACGTGGAAGTCTCGCCGTCGTACTGGTATGCATGCGCCTGGAACCACCCGTATTCCGTCGGCGCGAACGCGAACGTGAACGCCTTGAAGGGCTTGCGCGTGCCCAGCCAGACGAAGCGACAGCGGCGAACGTCGGCATCCGGCGCGAACGACGCCGTGTATCGGGCGCGGATGCGGCTGTTGATCCCGTCGGAGGCGATGACCAGATCGGCGCCGAATTCGCGCGCCGCCGCCTCGTCGTCGGCGACGTCGGTCTCGAACACGAGCTCGACGCCCAGCGCCTCGCAGCGCCTCTGCAGGATGTTGAGCAGGCGCTTCCTGCCGATCCCGCAGAAGCCGTGACCGCCGGACGTGATCGTGCGGCCCTTGAAATGGACGTCGATGTCGTCCCAATGATTGAACGCGCCGGCGATTTCGCGCGCCGTCTCCGGATCCGCGGCCTCGAGATTGCCCAGCGTGTTGTCGGAAAACACGACACCCCAGCCGAACGTGTCGTACGGCCGGTTGCGCTCGACGACGCGGATTGTATGCCGCGGGTCTTCCTTTTTTGCGAGCAGTGCGAAGTACAGTCCCGCCGGGCCGCCGCCGATGCAAAGAATGCGCATGTCTCTCCCGGGTCCCGCCGCCCGTCACCAAGGGCGGAGCCGCGTGAATATTTTATGTCTCAATATATTAAACATAAATTAAAGACAGTCAAGCGTTCCCCCGAACCGGCAGGTGCGCGGCCATCAGCCGGCCGCACCACGACACGATGCGAAGGGTTCCCGGGGCGGCCACACGTCCCGCCCCATCGGAAACACCAAAGCAAAACCGCCATCCGACCAATGGGTTAGCCCGTTTGGACGATGTTGCCGGAACGGCCCGCCGCATAACATCGACACGGGCGCGGATCCACGAAGTCTGTGGTGACCGGAGGCGACAATGCGACCATCGACACGAACCTGGCGAAACCACGGAAAACGGGCGCTCTTTCCGTCGGCTGCACCTCGGTGCGGCGGGCCGTCGCGCCACGCGGGCCACACTGCATTGGCAAGCGCGGCGATACGCCGGGCAAGCGGCTGGACGCTCGTCGAGTTGCTGATCGCACTGACGATCGCGTCACTCTTGGTCGGGCTCGCCGGTCCCCATTACCGTGCGTGGATCGCGGATTACCAGTTGATGAACCACGCGCGGCATCTCGCAGGCACGATGGACACCGCACGCGCCGAAGCGATCAAGCGCGGGTCTCGCGTCGGTCTCTGCAAATCGCCCGACCGCAGGCTGTGTGCCTCCGGTGGCGGCTGGGAACAAGGGTTCATCATGTACGCCGACCTCGACCACGACGGACAGGTCGACACCGGCGAGGTGCCGCTGCGCGCAGACGGGCTCGCTCCGCCGGGGATCACCGTCCGGGGCAACCGCCCGGTTGCGGACTACGTGTCGTACACGGGCCTCGGTACTACGCGCCTCTTGAACGGTGGCCTGCAGATGGGCACGTTCACCGTGTGCCGCAGCGGGCAGCGGGCGATCGATGTCGTGCTTGCCAACAGCGGCCGCGCGCGCATCCAGAGGACCGGGGCGGTCTGCCCCTGAGCGCACCCCGGCGCGGCACTTTGCCGCCAGCCTGCGCGGCCTGCGCCCCACGTACGCGCAAGATGTCTCGCACCACGTCACACCGTCCGTTCCCGGCCAGAGGCCACTGGTCGGGAACGTTTGCGGCGGGTCTTCCCGGCACCTAGCATACGGGCGTCAACGAGGGAGTTCCCAATGCCAGTTTCGCGCTTCACCGGACGCTTGCCTGACGCGGGCTTTACGCTGATCGAGGTGATGATCACGGTTGCGATCGTCGCCATTCTCGCGGCCATTGCGATTCCCAACTACAGCCAATACGTCACGCGCAGCAAGATCATCGACGCCACGTCGAAACTCGGCGATCTGCGCACGCAGATGGAAAAATTCTTCATGGACAACCGCACTTACCTCGATCTCGCGACCGGCACCCGGTGCGGCATCGACGATCCGCCGCGCATCGACGCGATCAATGCCTACAACGCGGACCCGGCCCGAGCCTTCGACGTAGCCTGTCCGGGTGGTGGAGGAGTAACGGCGGGGACGTATTCGATACGCGCAACCGGGCGCGCCGCCAAAGGCATGGGGGGTTTTGTCTACGAAATCGACCAGGCGAACAACCGGACAACGGTGAACGTCGGAGCGGGATGGGCCGGGGCCGGCGCCGCTTGCTGGGTCGTAAACAAGAATGGTAGCTGCTGATGGCCTGTGGCCTGCAACGGAGATCCGGCGCCACGCTCGCTCGGTGGCGCGGCTTCACGCTGGTCGAACTGGTCGTCGCCTTGGCGATCGCGGCCTTGCTGGTCACGCTGGCCCTACCGGGGTACGGAGTATGGATCGCCGACAACCAGATCCGCAATGCCGCCGAAATGGTAGCGGCGGGAATGCGTTACGCGCAAGCCGAGGCCGTCCGCCAAAACGAGTCCGTGCAGTTGATCGTCGATCCGACGATGGGCACCGGTGGCTGGAGGGCGCGACGCGTATCCGATGGGCTGCTGCTGCAGCGAAGCCACTTCGCCGAGGGAGCGGCCAAGGCCGCGGTTGCGCTCGTCGCCGCCGGGGGGACCGTCACGTTTACGGGTCTGGGAATGGTCAGCCCAACCAACGCCGACGCAACGCCGGTTCTCACCCAGGTCGATATCACCTATCCGGCGATGGCGGCGCAGTCGCGCGCGCTCAGGGTGCTCGTAGGCGGCGGCCGGACCGGCATCAAGCTCTGCGATCCGAGCGTCGCGGCGACCGATTCTCGTGGCTGCCCTCCGTAGCATGAAGCACACCCGACACCTTCTGTCGCATCGTACGAGCCCTCGCCGGCAAGAAGGCAGCTTTCTGCTCGAAGCGCTCGTGGCTATCCTGATCGTTGCCTTCGGCATCCTGGGGCTCCTGGGGCTGGAGGCGCGCGCGATCCAGAATATCGACGACGCGCAGTACCGCAGCGAAGCCGCGTTCATGACGAACGCCTATATCGGTCAGATGTGGACCGGAGACCAGAGGGTACTCGACAGCAACTTCGACAGCAGCATAGCGGGCGCCGGCACCCCCTACGACGAGTTCAGGCAATGGGTGCAGCAGCGATTGCCGGGAGCATCCGGCCAGGCGCCGACCGTAACGGTCACACGACGCGCGGCGCCGGCAGTGGCCAGCGACGCCACCATCACCGTGTTCTGGAAGCCGCCCGGGGAAACCGGAACGGCTTATCACCAGTACACCACCACGGTGACGATCGGATGGAACTGATGCGCGCTACCGCTCTTCGCGCCGCCGCGCGACGCAATCAGCACGGTTTGGGCCTCGTGGAAACGATGGTCGGCATCCTGATCGGCATGCTCGTGCTGCTCGTCATCTACAACGTCTTTTCGCTCGCGGAAAGCTACAAGCGGACGGCGACGGCGATGGCCGACACGCAGGTTACCGGCGTCATGGCGAATTTCGTCCTGGCCCGCGACGTCATGAGCGGCGGAGGGGGAATTTCCGCCGGCTTGACCGACCTTGCGACGTGCAACAACGATGTTCGGCTGAAACCACTCCCGGTGCTGATCCGGGACAGCAACGACAACGCTCCCGCGCCGGCGGATCCGTCCGACAGTCTCGTCGTTTTCCTGAGCACGGCGACGCGAGTGATGAATCCGGTCCTGTTCCTGTCGAATACTCCCGCAGCCGGGCCATTCTCGGTGCAGAGCCCCAACGGCTTCGCTGCCAACGATTGGGTGATCGCCACCGACAGGGTGCCGGGAGGTGGCAAGTGCTCGCTGGCGCAGGTGGCCTCGGTGATCGATCCCGATCCCGCCAATCCCGGCATCGGTGCCGTGGTGCTCAATCTCAAGCCCGGAACACTGCTCGCGCCCGGTGCGCCGACATTCCTGTCGACCACCTCCCGGCTCGTCAATCTGGGTCAGATCAGCCGCACCCGGTACACGGTGGACCCGACGAGGCTGCAGATGACCATGCAGGACGTCAATCCGAGCCCGGCCAATGTGGCGCCGCCGGTCGTTCCGTTTGCCCAGGGTGTCGTGCTGCTGAAGGCGCAATACGGTATCGACCGCGACAACAACGGGACGGTCGACTGCTGGACCTCCGCCGACAACAGCAACGCGTGCGGCGACGGAGTCGACTACTCGGAAGCCGCGCTGGCGTCTGCAGCGACGACGGCGCAGACGATCAGCCGCATCAAGGCGGTGCGGATTGCGGTCGTGGCGGCAAGCGACGAATGGAGTCCCAAGGACATTTTTGTCGGCGGGCCGTTGGTCAATCAGACCATGGATTTGTTCAATTGCTCGGCCAACACCAATGCCGCATGCCAGGGGCGCATCAGGATCGACAACTCGGTGCTGCAAGGGCCGTCATCGCACCCGGTGCTCGAGGACGGCCACCGCTACCGGCTCTACGAAACCACGATTCCCCTCCGCAATCCCCTCTGGAACATGCCATGAGCAAGAATTCGCGCCGGTTGCCTCGCCCGGGCGCACGCACGCAGCAGCGCGGCGTCGTGCTGTTCGTCGCATTGATCGCGATGGTCGTGCTGAGCCTCGCGGGCGTCGCGCTGATCCGGGCGGTGGACACGAACGTGTCGGTGGCCGGCAATCTCGCGTTCCGGCAGGCGTCGATCGCGCCGATCAACAATGCGGTCGAGACCGCGGCGGAAGCGCTGTTCTACGCTCGCACGATCGCCAACCCGTTCAACGACGATTTTGGCAACAACTATTTCGCCAGTCTGCAGGTGGGGGAGATCACCGATTCCGGCGGGCATCTGACGGGCGTGCCTGCCGCTCTCTACGGGAATCCCCCGGCGGCCTATCCGCCGGGGTTTCAGACGCGAGGTCCCGACTCCGCCGGCAATACCGTGCGCTGGGTCATCGAGCGGATCTGCAGGAACGGTTACGCCGGCGACCCGATTTCGGTGGTGGGCGTCGACAACTGCGACATGATGGTGCCGAAGCTTACCCCCGGGCGGAAGACGAACACGGCGGGGGGGATCGCGGTGCCGCCGATACCCATCTATCGCGTCACCGTTCGTGTCGACGGGCCAGCCAACACGGTCAGCTTCGCCCAGGCAATGCTGCGCTGAACACCTCCATTACCGGACGTCCATTATGAGAGCCAACCAGATTGCCGTCACGACGCGTTGCATGGCGAGCGCGCTGTTCCTCGCGCTGACGCTCGGCCCCAGCGCGGAATCCGCGTTTGCGGCCACGCTGTTGGCCGATACTCCGATCGCGGCAAAGGTCTCCGCCAAGCCCAACATCGTCTATACGCTCGACGACTCGGGCAGCATGAACCTCACCTATATTCCGGACTACGTCGTCGGCGCGCCCGGGTATTGCCGCCATACCAACGGCCAGACGATCATGGCCTGCAACGCGTCGTTTGTCTGGGGACGCGACTTGCCGATGTTCGCGGCCGAGATGAACCGCCTGTACTACAACCCTGACGTCACGTACGACCCACCGGTCGACAAGAACGGCCGGCAGTCGACCTCCCTCCTTCCTGATCCGCTGGCGCTCTATCAGCCTCAGGACGCCGCCCACACGACAAACTGGACCAAGGTCTATCGCGATCCGTATCTCACGCCTGCCGTGTTCGATGATCTGGTCACGCTCGCCTCCGGCAAGGGCCTGGTGTCGGTCCCGGTATGGTGCAACACCGACTGGCCGGTCGACCTGACCTATGGCACGACCCGCGCCAGCGGCAACGCGAGCGACGGCGAGTACAAGGCGAGCACGGGCAGCGACTGCCGGATCAACGGCACCAGGTATGACGCCTACAAAGGCGCGCCGGCGGTGATCGACAACTACAACTATCCGTGGCAAAAGACGAGCGGGGCGAACCTCGATCAATATTACTGGCGGACCGGCGGCAACCGGACGATCTGGTGCAACAACGCCGATCCCAGGTGGCCACGCTATACCGGAGCCAGCTGCAACAACCTCGGAACCGGAACCTGCAACGCTGGCACGCCGGTTACTACGTCGATTCCCCAAACCTGCAATTTCACGGGGAATACGACCACCTGTACCAGCACGACCTACTCGCCAGCCGGTTGCAACAGCTGGGCCCCAGGCATAGGACAACCGGTCGGCGGATGCATCGGTACGGTGGGGGTCGAATGTCTTGCCTGCAATTCGAACTGCGGCTCGACGGCCATAACCGGCAGGAACGGCCAGTGCAGCATTTCCGGGGCGGCGTGCAACTGCGCCGGTGCAGGTTGTACGCTTCCGGCCTGCCCCAACGTCAACCAGGTGACCGGCTGCTCGGTCCCTGGCGCCGTCTACAGCTGCAAGGACACCGCAGCGTGCAGCAGGAAGCTTTGGGACACCGTGGCCCAAGCTCCGTCTGTCACGACGATGCTCCAGGACTCGAACGTCACCAATGGCGGGACCGGCGCCGTGTGCCGGCACAACAATTACCCCGGCCCGGGCTACACGTCGGGGCGCTTCACCTATTCCGCCGCCCCGTACACGTCTGCGGTCAACGACAGTTCCTGCGGCGCGATGCCGGCGAGCACACTCATCGACCGCCATTACTACACCGTGGACTCGGTTCGGTTCTGCCCCAGCACGATCGCGACGGCCAACGACCCGTGGCGAGGCTTCGGCACCGGCCTCTGCCAGTCGAAAAACGATCTCACAACCAACAAGAACGTGACGTACGGCCAGTTCCACCGCATCGCGCTGGTGAATGACGGCCGGACGTTCGCGTGGACCGATCCGATCACCGGAATTCCCGGTACGCCGCGCTCCTACGCCGCGGAAATGACGAATTACGCCAACTGGTACGCGTACTATCGCTCCCGTTTGCTGGCCGGCAAGACCACGGCCTCGATCGCCTTCAACAGCCTGGACAACACCTACCGGGTCGGCCTGCACACGTTGTACGCGCCGAACATCGCGGCCAACTACGTCGATCTCGGCGACTTCACGCCGGCGCAGAAGTCCAGCTGGTACACGAAGCTGTTCGCGGTGACCGGGCCGGCCGGTGCGCAGACCTACTCGCTCGACGCGCTGCTGCGCATCGGCGATCTGATCGAAAAGGGCGCCGGTTCGGCCGGGCTTCCCGCGCACAACGATCCGCTGTATTCGGTCGCCGGCAACCAGGTGACGTGCCAGAACAACTACCACGTCTTCTTCACCGACGGCACGACCAACCAGTTGACGCTGCCGACGACGGTCCAAGAGAAGGACGGATCGCCCGTGCCGCCGGCCACACCGTCGGGCTGGCTTCCACCCGACCCGGATCCGGTCAACCACCCGGAAATCACGGTGGCCACGCTGCACGGCTTGGCCGGCAGCCCGTGGCCCAGGCCATACCTGGATACCGCGCCGACCGCCAACACGCTCGCCGACATCGGACTCTATTATTGGGGACGCGATCTGCGACCCACGCTCAAGGACAATGTGCCGTCGGCCGATGGCCGCTTGGGCGCCGACGTGGACCCGAGCAAGGATCCGGCCTGGTGGCAGCACTTGAGCGTCTCCGCGATATCGTTCGGCGCCGAAGGCAAGCTCGATGCCACCAATGTCAATCCGGCGCTTGCAGCCGTTACGGCAGGGACACAGAACTGGCCGGCGCCGGTGCCGCCCAATCAGCCCGCCACGCCCACCTACGCGGTCGACGACCTGTGGCACGCAACGGTCAACTCGCGCGGCAAGTTCGTGTTCGCGAAGTCGCCGCTCGAAGTCGCATTCGGGCTGGGCAGCATCCTTGCCGGCATCCAGAACAACCAGAAGGCGCGGGTCGGCGCCTCGTTCCTCGGGCAGGCGCTCGACCTGACGAACAACGTCGTCTATCAGGCGACCGTCCAACCCGGCTGGGCCGGGGACCTCGCGCAGGTACGGATCGACCCGACCAATGCCAATCCCCTTGGCACGAACTGGCGTGCCGGCCCGCTGCTCGACACGCTCTTGGCCACGCCGGCGCCCGGCACCTCGCCGGCGGTCGATTCGGACAACGCCTGGTTCAAGAAGCGGCGCGTCGTCGCCTGGAATACCGATGCGAACAAGGCCGTCCCGTTCACTTACACCGCCATGTCTGCCGCGGGGACCACCCAGCTCAATACGCTCGGCGCCAATCCGACCGTGCAGCAGAAGGTAGTTGCGTATCTGCGCGGCGGATCGACGTTCGGCCCGGGACCCAATCCCGCGCAGATCGAGGGCACGTCGCTCGGCCAGTACCGGCAGCGCTTCGGCAAGCTCGGTGATATCACCAACTCGCAACCGGTGATCGTCGGCGCCCCAAGTTGGCCCTTCAAGGATGCCGACGACGCCGGCTATTCGGCGTACAAGGCGGCGTGGTCGGCGCGCGCGACGCGCGTTTTCGTCGGCGCCAACGACGGCATGGTGCATGCGTTCGACGGCTCGATTCCGCCCAGCGCTACGATGGGCACCGAGGTCTTCGCATACATTCCCAGCGTCCTGTTCACCACGGCGAAGGACGACGGCGGTAAGTTCGACCGCGGCTTGCAGGCGCTCACCTACCAGGACGGCGGCTACCCGATCTACAAGCACCACTTCTACGTCGATGCCACGGCCCGGGCGATGGATGTCGATTTCAACAACTGCGGCACCAACCAGGCGTGCGCGTCCGATTGGCGCACGATCGTCGTCGGCGGGCTCGGCAAGGGTGGACCATTGTTCTACGCGATCGACGCCACCGATCCCTCCGCAGGCAGCGAAGCGGCAGCAGCGGCGAAGATCCTGTGGGAATTCAAGCTTCCCGGCAGCCAGGTCTCGTACGGACGGCCGATCATCGCCAAGACGTACGCTGACGGCTGGGTGGTCATCATCGCCTCGGGCTACAACAATACGGATGGTTCCGTTGCGTGCCCGGCGTTGGCGCCGAACTGCTTCAATGGCAAGGGCCACCTCTACTTCCTCAAGGTCTCGGACGGTTCGCTGATCCGATCGCTCACCACCACGGGCGCGGATACGGGCAACGCGGCGAATCCCAGCGGCTTGACGCAGATCGGCGGATGGACCAAGGACTACACCAATCAGTTCGTCGAACAGATCTACGGTGGCGACCTCAACGGCAACGTATGGCGTTGGGATGTCCACGATCCGGTGACAACCAACTGGACGGTCGACCTCTTCGCCCAGCTGAGCGAACCCGTTTACGGCGCCCAGCCCGTCACCACGGAGCCCGAAATCGCGGTCGATCTCAACAACGGCGTGGACCGTTATGTCTTCATCGGCACCGGACGCCTGCTCCACGTCGACGACTTCACCACGCCAAGCCCGGAGCAAGGCCAGACGATGTACGCGATTCGCGACGGGACCCTGACCACGCCGCTGCCCGCCGGCAGCCTGCCGATCACCAAAGGCATGCTGAAGCAGGCCTCGGGGATAGCCCCCATTGCCGGCGGCGTGCCCGATGGCTGGTACGAGGACCTTCCACTCGGCCAGCGCATCGTCATCAATCCGATCGCCGACCTCAACCTCGTCGGCTACGTCGGCACCGCGGTGCAGCCGGACCCCTGCCTGACGTCGCTTCCGGCGTTCATCTATGCGCGCGACTACACGACCGGCGAATCGGTCATCGCCAGCGCAGGAGGTGCGATTCAGCCGTCGATCTCGGCGCCCGAAGGCGCGGTGGGATTGCAGATCGTCGGCTTGCAGGATCCGTCGAGCTCGTTCCCGACCTTGAGTCTCGTCTACTCGAAGGAGACCAACGCCAACATCGTTCCCCTCAAGATCAAGCCGAGGGTGCTTGGCGGCGGGCACCGGATGTCGTGGCGCCTGCTCACCGGACAATGATGCAAGGCGTACATTGAGAAACGACGGCGACGGTTGACACTACCCGATCGACAGCAGCGGGGCGGCGCCGGAATGCGCCGCCTGTTTTTTTGGGGTGCCGGACTCATCGATGCAGCACATGGATCTCCGCGACTCACGATGCGGCACGCGCGCGCGGCGCGCGCCGCCGCGGCTGCCGGAATTCCGCTCATCGGTCCACGCAACGCGATGCCTGGCGAGGCCATGACGGTGATCGAACGCGCGAATCCGGTCGAGCCGCTGATCTCGGCGCTGGTCATCTCGCTGCTGGCTCACCTGGCGCTCGCCGCGTTGCTGTCCGCATTGGTCGGGAGCGCGCTGCGCCTCTACAACGAAGCTCGCCCGCCACTGTCGGTAACGCTGGCGCCGCTGCCTGCCATCGCGCTTGCGCTGCCGGCTTCCCTGCCCCGGCCACAGGCTGCGGAAACCCTGGAGACGCCGGAAGGACTGCGAACGCGCACGACTGCCGTGCCCGCAAGCTCCCGTCGCACGCAGCCCGAGGGTCAGGCACAAACGATGGCCGCGGATCCGCACCCGTCAATCTGGGTCGGCACGGTCGACATGGCGCCAAACGATGTTCTGGCACGGCTTCCGGAAACCCTGGTGCTGCGGTCTTTGTCGGAATTCCCGGTAGAGGTCGAGGCACCGGTGCGCGTCGCCGCGACGATCGACGTTCCGTATCCGGCAGCGTCGCTGCAGGCGCACCGCGAAGGCACGGTGCTGGCGTGGATCGTCATCGACGAAAACGGCCAGGTCGAGGAGATCAGTCTTCCGGAGGGTGATCCGGAGTTCGCCGAAGCAGTTGAGGCCGCGTTGCTGAACGCCAAGTTCGTCGCGGCGGAAGACCGCGGCCATCCGATACGATATTTCACGATGCTGCAGTTCAGCTTTCGCATTGGCCCGGCGCAGCCTGTTCCCGAAGGCAGCACATCCGCGCGACCGACAGCCCCGTGACGAGCAGCCAGCATGTGGCGATCGGGTTCGGTTCGACCGCCTGCGCGACTCGATCGGCAGCACCGCCCGCAGGTCAGCCCATTGTCGGCATGTGAAACCCCGGGGCCGCACTGCCATCGTCGGGCCAGCGCGACGTGATCACCTTGGCGCGCGTATAGAAGCGCACGCCGTCCATCCCGTGGACGTGCAGATCGCCGAACAGCGAGCTCCTCCAGCCGCCGAACGAATAGAACGCCATCGGCACCGGGATCGGCACGTTGACGCCGAGCATGCCGATTTCGACGTCTTCCTGGAAGCGTCGCGCCGCGTGGCCGGAGCGCGTGAACAACGCCGCGCCGTTGGCATACGGGTTCGCGTTGATCAGCGCGATCGCTTCGGCGAGCGATGCCGCGCGCACGACGACGAGTACGGGCCCGAAGATTTCGTCGCGGTAGATCGCCATCGCCGGCGATACGCGATCGAACAGCGTCGGCCCGACGAAATAGCCCTGGTCGTGCCCGGGAACGCGCGGCTTGCGCCCGTCGACGACGAGCAGCGCGCCCTCCGCGACGCCGCGGTCGATGTAGCCGACGATCCGGTCACGCGCTGCGCACGTGATGACCGGGCCCATTTCCGCTCCCGGCTCGTTGCCCGCCGCCACCTTGACGCCGCGCGCCCGCGTCGCGAGTTCATCCACCAACGCGTCGCCAGCGTCGCCCACGGCGACGACCGCCGAGATCGCCATGCAGCGCTCGCCGGCTGAGCCGTACCCTGCGCCGATGATCGCGTCGGCGGCGAACGAAAGGTCCGCGTCCGGCAGTACCACCGCGTGATTCTTCGCCCCGCCCAGCGCCTGCACTCGCTTGCCGTGCGCAGCGGCGGTCTCGTAGATGTACTTCGCGATCGGCGTGGAGCCGACGAACGATACGGCCTTGATGCCCGGGTGCACGAGGATCGCGTCGACGGCTTCCTTGTCGCCGTGAACGACGTTGAACACGCCATCGGGCAGCCCGGCCTCGGTCAGCAGCTCCGCCATGCGCAGCGACAGCGTGGGATCGCGCTCCGAGGGCTTCAGGACAAACGCGTTGCCACAGGCGAGCGCGATGGGGAACATCCACATCGGCACCATCGCCGGGAAGTTGAACGGCGTGATGCCGGCGCACACGCCGACCGGCTGCCGGAGCGACCAGCTGTCGACGTCGGAACCGACGTTCTCGCTGAACTCGCCCTTGAGCAAGTGCGGGATACCCGTCGCAAATTCGACGACCTCGATGCCGCGCGTGATCGAGCCCTCGGCATCGGCAAGCGTCTTGCCGTGCTCCTGCGTGAGGATCTGCGCCAGTTCCCGCTTGTGCGCGTCCATCAGCTCGCGAAAGCGCATCAGCACGCGTGCGCGGCGCAGCGGCGGCGCCGCACGCCAATCGGGCCACGCAGCCGCGGCTGCCTGCACGGCCGCATCGACGTCGTCGGCATTGCCGAGCGGCACGTGGCGGATCACCTCACCGGTCGCGGGATTGGTCACTTCGCCGTAGCGCGCCGTGCGCGCCGGCACTGCGCGGCCGCCGATCCACAGCGGCAGGCGTTCGAGCGTGGTCAGGTCCATCGCTGCCTCCATCGATGCGCCGCGACATCGCGCGCCGTTCGCATCCCTGCGGTCATTGGCATGCCGTTCCCGGAGATGCGAACGAGAACCGCGTAAGCGGAACGCTCGTTGCGCCCGACGTGAACGTCGCATGATCCGGATCAGCGATCACCAGCGACGCACTGCCGGCCGCCGTCACCGACACGGACCCTGGATCATACGCCACGGTTCCGAACGCCGGCCCGGTCGTCCTGTAGATGTCTCCGCTGTACGCGTTTACGCCAACCGCGTTCTGCAGAGTCGAGTACCAACGGGGGTTGCCCGCGGTGTCATAGGTGTACCACGTCACGAAAACACGCCCGCCCTGATGGTGGACACCGACCCCGGCGCCACCTTGGTCCGGGTTCCACCACAGCCCAGTGAATACAGCCCCGGTCGCGGCACCGAATTGGCACGTCGGCAACGGCGTGCCGTCACCGAAATCGTAGCGCTGAAGCGTCCTGCTGACGCCTCCCACCTGCAATGCGACGGTGCCATCGGCGTTCGTGGTAAGGCCGCCGGATGTGAAGTAGTGGGCGGACGAATTACCCGGTTGTCCGGTGCTGACAAGCACGTCACCGACGAACACACCGGTGTCGTCGAGTTGCGCCAGCATCGACAGCCATTGTGGCGCGCGGTCCGGGCCGTAGACGAATGCGAGGACGAAGATCGTGTTGGCCTCGTGGATCAGCGTGTAGCCTTGACCGCTCTCGGCAGGCAACCAGTACAGCCCGCTGTAGTTGGGGGTGGCGCAGGTGATGACGAAATTGCCGTTCTGTTGCCCGAGCACCAGATGCGAAGCGCAAGGGTAGTCCACGATCGTGAACAGTGCAGCGCCATTGCAAGACAGCGTCGTGTCGCTCAACGTCGGTGTCGTGCAACCGGCCGGCAACGGCTGCGTGTACGTGGCCGCACGTGTTGCCGGCGCAATGCCAGCGAGCGTGAACGCGGCCAGCGCCGCGGCAACCGCCAATCTTCTCATGCCCATGCGTTCGCTCCGAAAACGTCGTCCTACGTTCTGCCGGGGTTGGCGCCCTGCAGCAGCTCGGCCTCACCGGTGCTCGCAAGCCGATCCACGTAGCGCGCGACGAGATCCACCTCGAGATTGACCTTGGCCCCAGGCTTCAGTGCCTTCAGCGTCGTGACTTCGAGTGTATGCGGAATGAGGTTGGCGTGGAAGCGCGCACCGACAACACCATTGACGGTAAGGCTCACACCCTGGACCGCGATCGAGCCCTTGGCGGCGATGAAGCGGGCAAGCGCGGGTGGCGCGTCGACTTCGAGTCGGAAGCTGCCGGCGCCGGACGCGACCTCCTCGACCTGATCGAAGGCGATGACCCTTCCAACGCCGTCGACGTGCCCGGTCATCAGGTGGCCGCCGAGTCGGTCCGCGAGGCGCAGCGCCTTTTCCAGATTGACGTCGCTCGTGCCGTCGAGTCCGGCGGTGCACGCGAGTGTCGCCGCCGAGAGGTCGAAGCCGAGCGTGGCGCCGCTCTTCGCAGCCACCGTCAGACAGCAACCGTTGACGGCGATGCTGTCGCCCGGAGCGACGTCCGCGATATCGAGCGATCCGGGGGCCACGACGAGGCGCAGACCGTCGCCCTTCGGCGCAACGGCGGCGATCTTTCCGACTGCCTGGACGATTCCGGTGAACATCACTTCTCCGTTTGTACAATTCGGGCACGCACGCGCAGATCGTCGCCGATGCGCGCGACATCGTGAATCGCCAGCGGCACGCGCTGCGCGAGGCTGCCGAGCCCGCCAGGAAAATCGGCGATGCCGCGCGCCGGATCGCCGAGCAGACACGGTGCGACGTAGAGCAAGATCTCGTCCACGACACCGGCGGCGAGCAACGCGCCGTTGAGTCCCGCCCCTGCCTCGACGTGCACCTCGTTCACTTCGCGCGTCGCAAGCGCGCGCATCATTGCCTGCAGGTCGACGCGACCGTTGCCATCGGGAAGCTCGAGCACCTCGATCCCCGCAGGCCAGTCGGGCTGGTGGCCGCCCGCGGTTACGATCAACGCCCCTTCGCCAGCGAGGACCCGCGCAGTCGCCGGCGTTTCGGCGTGGCGGTCCACCACGATCCGTCGCGGCTGGCGTGGTGTGTCGACCGCGCGAACCGTAAGCTGTGGATCGTCGGAGAGCACCGTGCCAATGCCGGTCATCACCGCACACGCACGCGCGCGCCAGCGGTGACCGTCGGCGCGCGCTGCCGCGCCCGTGATCCAGCGGCTGTCGCCCCCGGCAAGGGCGGTCCGGCCGTCGAGGCTCGCCGCGACCTTCAACCGCACCCAGGGCCGTCCGCGTGTCAGCCGCGACAGGAAGCCGGCGTTCTGCTCGCGCGCCTCGTCCTCGCCGAGCCCGAGATCGACAACGATGCCGGCGCGCCGCATCCGCTCCGCGCCGTGCTGGGCCGCCGGGTCGGGATCGGCGATCGCGGCGACGACGCGGCGTACTCCGGCAGCAATAAGCGCTTCGGTGCACGGCGGCGTGCGTCCGGTGTGGTTGCATGGCTCGAGGGTCACGTACAGCGTCGCGCCGCGCGGGTCATGGCCACGCTCCTTGGCGTCGCTCAGCGCGTTGACCTCGGCATGCGCTTCGCCGGCGCGCGCGTGCCAGCCCTCGCCGATCGCGACACCGTCGCGCACGACGACGCACCCCACGCGCGGATTGGGCGTGGTCGTGAACATGCCGCGCTCGGCCAGTGCCAGCGCCTGCGCCATGAAGGCGCGGTCGACATCGGAGTAGACGGTCATCGCGAACGATTGCGGCGCTGCGGCACGTGCTAGCGGCGTTCGCATTTCCTCGTCACGCCGGAGCCAAAGTCCGACGACTCAGTGTTTCTTGAGCTTGCGCACGGCTTCACGAAAATCCTCCACATCCTGAAAGCTGCGATAGACCGACGCGAAGCGGATGTAGCCCACCTTGTCGAGCTTGTAGAGTTCCTGCATCACCATCTCGCCAATCTGGCGCGACGCAATCTCGCGCTCGCCCAGCGAGAGCACCTGCCCGACAATCCGGTCCACCGCCTGGTCGACGAACTCCGTGGGCACCGGGCGCTTGTGCAGCGCGCGCTGGAAGCCATTACGCAATTTTCCGACGTCGAAATCGGACCGCGTCCCGTTGGTCTTGACGACCTGCGGCAGCCGCAGTTCGACGGTTTCGTAGGTCGTGAAACGCTTCTGGCAAGCGGAACAGCGGCGGCGGCGGCGGATCGAGTCGCCGGGCTCGGACGCGCGCGAATCGATGACCTGCGTGTCCGGGCTGCCGCAGAAGGGACACTTCATTACGTTAGGGCTTGTCCACAGGCCCTGGATCAGTCGTACACCGGGAACTTGCGGTTGAGCGCCGCGACGCTGATACGCGTGCGGGCGATCGCCGCATCGTCGTGCGGCGCGTCGAGAACGTCGGCGATCAGATGCGCCAGCTCCTCGCATTCGATCTCGGTGTAACCGCGCGTCGTGATCGCCGGACTGCCGATGCGGATGCCCGAGGTGACGAACGGCTTTTCCGGATCGTTGGGGATCGCGTTCTTGTTCACGGTAATGTGTGCTTTGGCAAGCGCCGCCTCGGCATCCTTGCCGGTGATCTTCTTTGCGCGGAGGTCGACCAGGAACATGTGACTGTCGGTGCCGCCGGATACGATGCGCAGCCCGCGCTCCTGCAGTGCCTTGGCGAGCACGCGGGCATTCTCGAGCGTCTGCTCCTGATAGCGTCGGAACTCCTTGCCGAGCGCCTCGTGGAACGCGGCGGCCTTGGCCGCGATCACATGCATCAGCGGCCCGCCCTGCAGCCCCGGAAATACCGCGGAATTGATCGCCTTCTCGTGCTCGGCCGTCGACAGGATGAACCCACCGCGCGGCCCCCGCAGCGTCTTGTGCGTCGTGCTCGTTACGAAATCGGCGATGCCGACCGGCGTCGGGTACACGTCGGCGGCGATGAGCCCGGCGTAGTGCGCCATGTCCACCATGAGGTAAGCGCCGACCGCATCGGCGATCGCGCGGAAACGGTTCCAGTCGATGACCCGCGAGTACGCGGACGCGCCGGCGATGATCAGCTTCGGCTTGTGTTCGTGCGCGAGCCGCTCCGCGGCGTCGTAGTCGATGAGCTCGGTCTCCGGGTGCAGCCCGTACGGCACGACCGTGAACCACTTGCCGCTGATGTTGACCGGCGAGCCATGCGTCAGGTGCCCGCCGTGCGGCAGCGCCATGCCGAGAATGGTGTCGCCCGGCTTCAGCACGGCGAAGAATACGGCCTGATTCGCCTGTGCGCCGGAATGCGGCTGGACGTTGGCGGCCTCGGCGTGGAACAGTGCCTTCACGCGATCGAGTGCGAGCTGTTCCGCGACATCGACGTACTCGCAGCCGCCATAGTAGCGCTTGCCGGGATAGCCCTCGGCGTACTTGTTCGTCAATTGCGAGCCCTGGGCGGCCATCACCGCCTTGCTCGCGTAGTTCTCGGAGGCGATCAGCTCGATGTGATCTTCCTGGCGCTGCGTTTCGGCGGTGATCGCCGCCCACAGTTCGGGGTCGGCCTGGGCGAGTGTCAGCGAACGATGGGGCACGGCGGCCTTCCTGAGCAATTCCAGCTCGAATTCTAGCATTGGCGCATCACCATCGCCGGGGCCGTCCTTGCCGCGACGCGCCGCGAATGCCACGCTGCCCTGCCGCTCCGCCCGCGCAATGGGCGCGGCGTGCGAATCCACATATAATCGCCACGCCAGCGGGTCGGCGGCCGGCTTTGTCGTGGCCGCGCGCAGGCACCTCGCGAACTCCTGCCGTCACGCCCATCCCAAATCGGAGGCCCCGTGAACGCCCTGCTTGCCTTCTCGCGCGTTATCGATGTCGTCAACCAGCGCATTGGTCAGACGATGATCTGGCTGGTGCTGGTCGGCGGTGCTGATCAGCGCCGCCAACGCGATCGTCCGCAAGGCGTTCGATCTATCGCTCGAACGCGTGCCTCGAGACGCAGTGGTACCTGTTCGTCGGCGATCGTCATGCTCGGCTCGCCCTATACGCTGCGGCTCAACGAGCACATCCGGATCGACGTCATCGCCGGTCGCTTGTCGAGCGCGGCAAGGACATGGATCGACCTCTTCGGCACCGTGCTGCTTCCTGCTGCCGTCGGCGATCCTGATCACGTACCTGTCATGGACCGTTCTTCATGAGCTCGTGGACGATCAACGAGGTATCCACCAATGCGGGCGGTCTCGTCGTCTGGCCGGTGAAGATCCTGATACCGGTCGGTTTCTTCCTGCTCGTGCTGCAGGGAATCTCCGCAGATCGATCAAGCTCGTCGCCTAGCCTCGAGGGCAGGGCCCTGATCGGAACGAAAAACACGCTCCTGCCGAGACAGAGAAAGCGCTTGCGGAAGCGATCCTCCGGGAACGGGGGAGAAGGCATGACCGCGTTCCTGATCGCCAATATGGCGCCGCTGATGTTCGCGGCCTGATCGTGTATCATGCTGATCGGGTATCCGGTCGCCTTCGCACTCGCGGCGAACGGCCTCATGTTCGGATTCATCGCGATCTACTGGGCTTTCTTCGACCTCGCTTCTCGGCGCGATCCCGGAGCGGCTCTTCGGCAGCATGCTCGCCAACGACTCGCTGCTCGCGATTCCATTCTTCACGTTCATGGGCGCGATCCTCGAACAGTGCGGGATGGCCGAGGACATGCTCGACTCGATGGGGCAGCTGTTCGGCCCGATTCGCGGCGGCCTCGGCTACTCGGTGATCATCGTCGGCGTTCATTCTCGGTGCGATCGACCGGGACGGTGGCGGCGCAGGTCATCGCGATGGGGCTCATCTCGCTGCCGGTCATGATGCGTTACGAGTACAACATGCGGACGCGACGGCGTACTCGCGGCATCGGGCACGATCACGCAGCTCGTGCCGCCGTCGCTGGTGCTGATCGTGCTGGCCGACCAGCTCGGAAGGTCGGTGGGCGACATGTATCTCGGCGCCTGGGGCCCTTCGCTGCTGCAGATTCTGCTGTTCGCCCTGTTCACATTCGCCGTCAGCGTCGTCAAGCCGGCGTGGGTCCCGGCAGTGCCCAAGTCGCGACCTCGCGATGCACGGCTGGGCGCTGTGGAAGAAATGCCTGTGGGGCATCGTCCCGTCGGCGGTGCTGATCTTCCTGGTCCTGGGTACGTTGTTCATGGGGCTTGCCACGCCGACCGAAGCCGGCGCGATGGGGGCGGTCGGGGCGATCGTGATCGCCGTGCTGCGGCATCCCGCGCTCGGCCGTACGGGAAAGCGGATCTTCGTCGCCGGGCTCGTCGCGGGCGGCGTGGCCGCGATCATCGGCATCTATGCGTTCAAATCACTCCCCTTCAAGGTCGGCATCGCGGTTCTGTACCTCGCCATCGCCTACCTCGCAATAGAGCCGCGGTGATACCGGACCTGCGGGATCTGATCATGCGCGCGTACGAGGCGACGATGCGCCTCACCGCGATGGTGATCTTCATCCTGATCGGCTCGACCTGTTTCTCGGTCGTGTTTCAGGGCGTCGATGGCGGCCGCTGGCTCGAGCACCTGCTGACTGACCTCCCCGGCGGTATCTGGGGCTTTCTGCTGTTCGTCAACCTGTTCGTGTTCTTCATCGCGTTCTTCCTCGACTTCTTCGAGATCGTCTTCATCATCGTGCCGCTGCTCGCACCGATCGCGAAAGTGGTGCTCGCACCGGTGGTCGGCGAGGAGGCGGCGCTGATCTGGTTCGGCGTGATGCTGTGCGTCAACCTTCAGACCTCGTTCATGCACCCGCCGTTCGGCTTCGCGCTGTTCTACCTGCGCGGCGTCGCGCCGAAGGAAGTGAAGAGTTCGGACATCTACTGGGGCGCGATTCCCTGGGTGTTCCTGCAGCTGATTCTCGTTGCGCTCGTCATCGCGTTCCCAAAGCAGGTGACCATGTTCCTGGACAAGGCCATCACCTATGACCTCGACAAGGTCAAGATCGAAATGCCGGCGCAGGAATCCGCCGGCGACGAAGACCCGCTGAAGGCCCTCCAGCGCGAACCCGAGACGAAGAAGTGAGCGGGCGCACCGCGATCTACTTGGGCGCTCCCCGATAGACGTACCCGGTGCGATTTCGCGGCCGCTCCGAACTGCGTAGGAGATGACCTCGATGTTCAAACGAATTCTGCTACCCACCGATGGTTCCGAACTCGCCGGCAAGGCCGTCACGCTGGCGATTGCGCTCGCGCGAACGCACGGTGCTTCGCTCGTCGCGCTGCACGTGTTTCCGCACCTGCCCGGCGCCCATCATAGCGCCGCAGCCCCATTGCTGAAGCAACTTGAAGGCGAGTACGAACAACATCAGCGGGAACAGGCGCGGGACATCCTGAACGCAGTGGCGAAGGAGGCCGCGGCCGCCGGTGTCACGGCGGAAGAGGTCGTCGTCGAAAGCGAGGACATCTACGCGCGAATCATCGAAGCGGCGAAGCAGTTCGGCTGCGACCTCATCTGCATGGCGTCGCACGGCCACGGCGGCGTTGCCGCGGTCGTGCTCGGCAGCGAAACGCACAAAGTATTGATCCACAGCCAAATTCCGGTGCTGGTGATCCGCTGACGACAGGGTTTGCAACGCTATCTGCTGCGCGCCGAACGCCCCCTTCGCGGCACCGGCGTCAAACGTGCCCTGCGGCTGGCGCCGCAGGGCCATTTCTCTGCGCGAGCGTCCGGGGCCTATTTCTTCACGGACGCCATGTAGTCGTCGAAGGTGTTTTCGGTGAAGCGGAACCACTGAATCATGTCGTTGCGGTGCGGGGTCATCTGGTCGTACACGGTCTTGAACTTCGCGTTCTTCGCCGAAGTCTCCGCATACAGCTCCAGCGCCGCCTTGTAGCATGCATCCATCACATCCTTGGGGAATGCCTTGAACTGGGTGCCGCTTGCCACCAGGCGCTTCAGCGCGATGGGATTCTGCGCGTCGTACTTCGCGAGCATCCAGATGTTCCCTTCCGCGCACGCCGATTCGAAGATCGCCTGATACTCCTTCGGCAACTCGCTCCACGACTTGATGTTGGTGAACATGTGCAACGCGGGACCGCCTTCCCACCATCCGGGGTAGTAGTAGAACTTGGCGACCTTGTTGAAGCCCAGCTTCTCGTCGTCGTACGGGCCGATCCATTCGGCCGCATCGATCGTGCCCTTTTCGAGCGCCGGATAGATGTCGCCGCCCGCGATCTGCTGCGGCACCACGCCGAGCTTGGTCAGCACCTGGCCCGCGAAGCCGCCGATGCGCATCTTGAGTCCCTTGAGGTCGTCGACCGTCTTGATCTCCTTGCGATACCACCCGCCCATCTGCGCGCCGGTGTTGCCGCACAGGATCGACGTGATGCCGTATGCCTTGAGGAACTCGTTGTAGAGCTGCTCGCCGCCGCCGAAGTACCACCACGCGTCGTACTGGCGGGCGTTGAGGCCGAACGGGATCGCGGTGTCCGAAGGCGAAGGTCGGATCCTTGCCGACATAGTAGTAACGGCGCAGTGTGGCCGCATTCGACGGTGCCGTTCTGCACGGCGTCGGCGACCTGCAATCCGGGAACGATTTCGCCCGCCGCAAACACCTGGATCTGGAATTTGCCGCCGGTGACGTCGTTGACGGTCTTGGCGGTGACTTCCGCCGCACCGTAGATCGCGTCGAGCGACTTCGGGAAGCTCGACGCGCAGCGCCACTTGACCGTCGGCGCCTGCGCGAAGGCCGGCGCGGAACCGGCGGCGAGAATGCCGGCCAGTCCCGTGTTTTTCAGGAACGAACGACGTTGCATCTTTCCTCTCCTCTCTGAATGAAATCTCGGCGCTGGCCGACGCTAGGTAAAGGCTTCAGGATTGGGGCGGGTAATGGTTGGCGGCTTTCGTCGACCGCCGTCGGCGGGCCTTGCTTTTCGCCCGGCGATTCTAACCGAAATCCTGCTGTCCGCCAGCAATGGGCCCGCGCGCGCCGGGGCACCGCTCCGGGGGAGGCGGCGCGTCAGGCCGACAGCTTGCGCACGGCGGTGAACAGCGCCCACGCCCAGCCGGACTGGCGTTCGAGCGTTTGCGTGAACCGGATCAGATAGCGCGCATTGCCGGTATCGAGCTCGACCATCCCGCCGGGCACGAATTTGTCGTCGGGGCCGATCAGGCTCCGCTGCGAGGTCTGCCGGTTGTCGGTGTGCGCGGGCAGGTAGATGCCGAAGAACGGCCGGTCCACGCCGGTCCGCCCCGCTGCGGTCGGCGTCACCCAATTCCGCAGGAGTACCCGGACGAGGCGCTGGGCGATGATCTCGACGCCCACCGTCACTTCGTCGACCTGCTGCCGCTGCATCCGGCGTACGACGGCGAGCGACCACGAATCGCCATCGCGAATGCCGAGGATCTCGCCGAGCTTCGCCGGCGCCTCTTTCACGGGTGCCGTGAGCCGGCAGCCGGTGTCGCTGCGGTCGATCATGCGCCAGGTCGTCCCGCGGATCCGGCGCGCGACCGATTCCGGGCTCACGCCCGGATTGACCATCTGCGTGACCTCGTCGTAGCTCGCGATGACGGCCGGCGTGCGCGCTGCCTCTGGCAGCCGCTCGATCTCGGCGACCGCACGGGTCAGCGCCTGCAATCCGATCACGACGCGCACCTCGCTGTTGGCGGCGTGGCGCGTGGCGCGCGGCGCGTGCGCGATCGCTTCGGGACCGAACAGCGAGGCGAGCCGCATCAGCAGCAGGCGTTGTTCGCGCGCCGGCAATTCGCCCTGCTTCGGGAGATCGTCGTCCTGGTCGGGCAGCCAGCGCATCCGCTCGACGATTCGTCCGTAGGCGGGACCCGCGTCGAGGAACAACACGCGCCCGCCGGTATGCGGGCGATCGCGACGGCGCAGCCCATGCGTTCCGGTGAGGTCGACGTAGAAGCCTGAGCCGGTGCCAGGCGGCGGCGTGAGCGACAGCGACGGCGCCCAGTCCTCGAGCTGCTTCGCCACCCATTCGACCTGGTCCGGCGTGAAGTTGCCGGAGTCGAGGCGCATCAGCAGCAGCGTCTTGAGGTACTCCTGCTCGACGAATACACCCGGTCGCGAAAACGCACCGGCGCCGAGCACGAGCTGCTCGCGCTGCCAGCCACGCATGCGCGCGAACTCGTAGAGCTCGTGGAACTCGCGCCACTGCGCCGGAATCCAGTGGCCGTAACGGAACAAACGGAACTTGCCGTCGATGCCCTTGAAATGCGCGAGCCGCACGAGCACCCAGGGCAGTACGGCACGCCAGCGCTTGTTGTCCGCCCGTGGATAGCCGGATTTCAGTGCGAGCTGATAGGCGGCGGTGAACGCCTTGACCAGGTCGAACACCGAATGCCAGAGCCGCGACTCGACTCCCGTGCTCTTCTGGTAATTGACCGTGTACTGGTGCGTGAGCTGCGCGACGATCGGCTCGAGGCGCGCGTCGATCTTGAGCAGCGCCTCGACCTGACCCGGACCGACATCCCGGCGTGCGCCGGGGAAATCGGTCACCAGATCCAACGCTTCCTTCTGGATCGCCAGCGCATCGCCGGGGGGCAACGCCGCGATCCAGCGCGCCGCGGTGTGGGCATTGCGCAGCGGATCGTTCAGCGTGCGCAGGAAGTTGAGAACGGGCTCGATCATGGGGGTACGAGCGCCAGTTGCAGCGGCCATCACTGGCCGGCGACCGTCATCCGGTCGATAAGGATGGAGCCCGTATGCCGGGAACTGCGGCGATCGACATCGCGGCCGATGGCGACGATATCGCGGTACATGTTCTTGAGGTTGCCGGCGATCGTGATCTCCTCCACCGGGTAGGCGATCTCGCCGCCCTCGATCCAGAATCCCGCCGCTCCGCGAGAGAAATCGCCGGTGACCGGGTTCACGCCCTGCCCGAGCTGTTCGGTGACCAGAAGCCCGCGGCCCATCCGCCGGATGAGCGCCGGCAGGTCCTCTTCGCCATGCGCCACGACGAGGTTGTGGTTGCCACCCGCGTTGCCGGTTGTCACCATCCCGAGCTTGCGCGCCGAGTAGCTGCCCAGGAAATAACCGAGGACCACGCCGTCCTTCACGACGTCGCGCGGCGTCGTGGCCACACCTTCGTTGTCGAACGGCGCGCTGCCACGGCCGCGCAGCAGATGCGGCTCCTCGCGGATCGACACGTGTGGCGCGAACACCGGCTGTCCCAGCGCATCCTGCAGGAACGACGACTTCCGATAAAGCGAGCCGCCCGACACCGCGCCGACGAAGAAGCCGATCAGGTCCGCCGCCTCCGGCGCTTCGAAGAGCACCGGACATTCGAGCGTGGCGAGCTTGCGCGCGGAAAGCCGGCGCGCCGTGCGCTCGCCGGCGATGCGCCCGACCGTCGCGGCGGGATCGAGGTCTGCCGCGGCGCGCGCGGAGGTATACCAGTAGTCGCGTTGCATCGCGCCGCTGCCGTCGGGGGTCTCGCCGATCACCGAACAATCGATGTGGTGGCGCGAGCTGCGATAGCCGCCGAGAAATCCGTGCGTGTTCGCGTAGACGAATTCGGACTCGTTGCGCGCCACCGTTGCGCCGTCCGTGTTCGTGAGCCGGCGATCGACCGCCAGGGCAGCGCTTTCCGCCTCGCGACCGAGTGCGATCGCCTCCTCCACCGGGAGATCCCACGGGTGGTAGAGGTCGAGATCGGGGATCACGCGCGCCAGTCGCTCCGGATCGGCGAGACCGGCAGCCGGGTCCTCGGCGGTATAGCGCGCAATCGCCAGCGCCTTGGCCACGGTGGCTCGCACCGCGTCCGATGCAAAGTCGGCGGTGCTCGCATGGCCACGCCGCTGACCGATGAAGACCGTAACGCCGATGCCCTTGTCGCGGTTGTAGGCGATCGTCTCGACCTCGCCCTTGCGCACCGTGACACTCTGCCCGACCGCCTGCGATACCTCCGTTTCGGCGGCGGTCGCGCCACCGTCCTTTGCTGCGGCGAGCACGTCTTCGGCGATCCGTTCGATCTCCGCGCTGGAGAGCGGAAACCGGCCCGCTTCACTGCCGCCCCGGGTGATCGGCGGAGCGAACTTCGGGCCGGGAGCCGCGGCGGATTGAAGGGAGGCGGTCATCGGTGGATTCCGTGAGGGCGGGCTGACCCGGCTAATGGCGCACTGCGGCCGGGTTGCGCCGGACGGCCCTCGTGCACCGAGTCGCCGGCAAGGGTCGGTTATCATAGCAAAGCGCCCGCCCCCTTCGCGGTCGCCCTGCCCCACTCCTTCCGATTTCCGCCAGAACGATGTCCCGGGCCGACGAACTGCAGCGCCGCCGCCCGCGCCCGGATGGGGAGGTGCCGACCGAGTCCCGAGGCGTGGATGCTGCGGATGAGCATCCCGAGTCGAAAACCCGGCGCAAGGCGGACATGCATGCGCTGCAGGACCTGGGAGCCACGTTGGTCGAACTCGACACCCGGCGGTTCGACGCGCTGGCCGCGGAAGTCGCGTTGCCGGATCGCCTCGCCGAAGCGGTGCGCGAGGCGCGCACGATCACCGCGTGGGGGGGCCGCAAGCGGCAGATGCAATACATCGGCAAGCTGATGCGCGACGTCGACCCGCTCCCGATCCGCCGGCGCCTCGACGCGTGGGCGCAGGGACATGCACTGGAGGCGGCGCAAGCGCGTGCGCTCGAACGCTGGCGCGACCGGTTGCTGTCGGAGGCGGACGCACTCGATGCCCTCGCGGCGGAATATCCGCGCCTCGACCGCCCGCGCCTGCGCGCGCTCGTCGCGCGGGCTCGCGATGAGCGCGAACGCGGCGGGCCGCCGCACGCGTTTCGCGAGCTCTATCGGGCGTTGAAGGATCTCGCCGGTAGCATCGGCTGAGATGCGGCCAACCGCCTAGGGCCTGTTCACACTATGTCCACAAGATGCGTTGCGAGCGAAAAGGGCCGTGCGCGAGGCGCAAAACGAAGGCGGGCCGGCTGCCCGGCGAGGCTTTGCAACGAAGTGAACGGCCCTTTTCGCCGCAACCCGAAGGGAACGGGCGCCCTGGGGCGCCACTCTGCGTTGCTCTCCTCGCCAAGACACCCGGTCTTAGCTTCCGATGTTGGCAAAATCGGCGCCTTGATTGGCGCCCCATGCCATCCGTTCGCACTTGCGGACATGGTGTGAACAGGCCCTAATCCCGCCCGAGCGCCATGACCACCCCGGACACGCTGCTGATCGGCCTCGTCTCGATCTCCGATCGTGCCTCCGCCGGAGTCTACGAGGACAAGGGCATCCCCGGCCTCACCGAATGGTTCACGGCGGCGCTGGCGTCGCCGTGGCGGATGGAAACGCGGCTCATCCCCGACGAGCAGGACCGGATCGAGCGCACGCTGATCGAGCTAACCGATGTCGTCGGCTGCCACCTCGTGCTGACCACCGGGGGCACCGGTCCTGCGCCACGCGACGTGACGCCGGAGGCGACGCTGGCCGTCGCCCACAAGGTGCTGCCCGGCTTTGGCGAACAGATGCGGCAGGTGAGCCTCAAGTACGTCCCGACGGCGATTCTCTCGCGGCAAGTCGGTGTTGTTCGCGGGCGTGCGCTGATCGTCAATCTCCCGGGGCAACCAAAGGCGATCAAGGAAACGCTCGACGGCGTCTTTCCTGCCGTACCGTATTGCATCGACCTGATCGGCGGGCCCTACATCGAGACCAACGACGACGTTTGCAAGGCGTTCCGGCCGAAGTCGGCGGTGCGGGCGAAGTGAGTGGCCCGGCCCGAAACCCGAAGGCCGGCATCGCGTTCGTCGTTGTTTCCGCCGCGGCGTTCGGCGCGATGGCGATCCTCGCCCGGATTGCCTATGCGTCCGGCGTCGATACGCTGACCCTGCTGGCACTGCGCTTCACGATCGCTGCAGCGGCGATGGGGGTCATCGTGCGTGCGCGCGGTCTCGCGCTGCCGCGTGGCGCGACGCTGGGCGCACTCGTGGCCCTCGGTGGCCTCGGCTATGGCGGGCAGGCGTTCACGTTCTTCACCGCGCTGACCCTCGCCCCGGCGGGGCTGGTCGCGCTGCTGCTCTACCTGCATCCCGCGCTGGTCGCCGCGCTGTCCGCCGCGTTCCTGCACGAGCGACTCACCGCGGCGAAAATCGGCGCGCTCGCCTTGGCCCTTGCGGGGATGGCGCTGACGGTTGCCCCTGCACTGCCGGGCAGCGCGTACGGCGTCCAACCGGCGGGCGTGGCGTTCGGTGTCGCCGCCGCCGCCATCTATGCGGTCTACATCATCGCCGGCGCGCGGATCGGCAGGCGCGTCTCACCGCTCGCCATGAGCACAGTGGTCATCGGCAGCGCAGCTGCCGTATTCGTCATCATGGCATCGATCGGCGGTCCGCAGTGGCCGCAGAGCGCCACCGGCTGGTTGACGATCGTCGCAATCGCACTCGTCTCGACGGTGTTGGCGATCACGCTGTTCTTCGCCGGTCTCGAGCGCATCGGCCCGACCCGCGCGTCGACGCTGTCCACCTTCGAGCCGGTGGTCACGGTGACGCTGGCGGCCATCGTGCTGGGCGAAACGATCGCACCGGTACAGCTCGCCGGCGGTGTGCTGATCCTTGCCGCCGTGATCGTGCTGGCGCGGGCGGCAGCCGAACTCCGCGGCACAGACGCAGGGTAAACTCGCGGCATGGCGAATTCCGCCCGAACACCGTTCCCCAACCAGCCGCCGCCCTACGCGGACCGCGACCTGTACGCGGAGGATCTGGTGTTGCAGGAAGCGCTGGTGCGCAACGGCGCGTCGTGGGCACGCGCGGCCGTCGCCGCATGGGGCGCGACGCTCGGTGCCGCCGACGTGTTGGCCTTGGGCGACGCCGCGAACCGCCATCCGCCGGAGCTCGCGACCTTCGATCCGCGCGGCGAACGCATCGACGCGGTGACGTTCCATCCGGCATGGCACGAACTGATGCGGCTCGCGACCGCCGCCGGCGAGCACTGCGCGCCGTGGGTCGAGCGGCGCCCCGGCGCGCAGGTCGCGCGCGGCGCGATGTACTTCCTGCATGCGCAGGTCGAGAACGGGACGCAATGCCCGCTGACGATGACCTTTGCCAGCGTGCCGGTGCTTTCGCGCGCCGCGGAAGGGCTGCCGATGCTGCGCGCGGAATGGCTGCCGAAGATCCTTGCGCGCGACCATGATCCCCGGCCGCTCGCGGTTGCAGCCAAGCGCGCGGCGCTGATCGGCATGGGGATGACGGAGCGGCAGGGCGGCTCCGATGTGCGGACCAATCTCACGCAAGCGACGCCCTCCGCCGATGGCAGCGTACGTCTCACCGGGCACAAGTGGTTCTTCTCGGCGCCGCAGTGCGACGCGCATCTCGTGCTGGCGCAGGACGGTGACGGGCTGTCGTGCTTCATGCTGCCGCGCATCCTGCCGGATGGCACGAAGAACGCGGTGCGCATCAACCGGCTGAAGGACAAGCTCGGCAACCGCTCGAATGCATCGTCCGAAGTCGAGTTCGACCAGGCGCTCGCATGGCCGATCGGCGCGCCGGGGCGCGGCGTCGCGACGATCCTCGAGATGGTCCAGCACACACGGCTGGATTGCGTGCTCGGGACAGCGGGCATGATGCGCGCCGCGCTCGCGCGCGCCGTCCATCACGCGCGGCACCGGATCGCCTTCGGACGACTGCTGGCGGAACAACCGCTGATGATGAACGTGCTCGCCGACCTTGCGCTCGAGGTGGAGGCGGCCACGGCGCTGGCGCTGCGCCTCGCCCGTGCGTTCGATGCGCCCGAGGGGGACTCCGACCGCGCGCTCGCGCGGCTCCTGACGCCGGCAGCGAAATACTGGGTATGCAAGCGTGGCCCCGCGCTCGCCGCCGAAGCAATGGAAACACTGGGCGGCAACGGCTATGTGGAGGAGTCGCTGCTGCCGCGACTCTACCGCGAGATGCCAGTCAATTCGATTTGGGAAGGTTCCGGCAACGTCATGTGTCTCGACGTATTGCGTGCCGCGCGGCGCGAGCCCGATGCCGCAGCCGCGCTCGTCGCCGAGCTCCGCGCCGCGCGTGGTGCGCACCGCGCTTACGATGCGTTCGTCGCCGGGCTGGAGCAGGACGTCGCGGCGGTTGGGGACGACGCCTTCGCCGGACGCCAGCTGGCGCAGGCGATCGCCACCGGGATGCAGGCTTCGCTGCTGCTGCGCCACGCGCCGGCCGCGGTCGGCGATGCGTTCTGCGTGACGCGCTTGTCCGCTCTCCCCTTCGCCGGCGGCGCATTCGGCGCGTTGCCGGCCGGCACGGACGCCGCCGCGATCATCGCTCGCGCATTGCCGCATTGACGGGAAGCGCGCCCACCAGGCGGCGTCCAAAAGAAAACCGGCACGGGTCACCGTGCCGGCGAATTTCGCAGTACCTGCATCAGGATTACTTGACGTCGAGGATCTTCATCGCCTTCGCCAGCGTGTCGATCGATTCCTGATGCTTGCCCGCCTTGTGCAGTGTCTCGCCCTCGGCGCGGTACTTCTTCACCTCGTCCGCCTGCGCCGCCGTGAGCTTCGGATTCTTCGCCATGGCGTCGTCGATCTTCTTCATGTCCTGCGGGCAATGAAACGCGAAAGTGGTTCCGGCAGCGAACAGCGTTGCCACGAACAGCGCGGTCTTCCTGATCTGCATGCGTCCTCCTAGGTTGGGATGCTGGTGGACCACCGTCGTCGGTCGACACCGACGCACGATGGCTTCCTCGGGTGCGGGAGCCACCAAATCCCCCCGGCAAACTGCACCGCAACAAAGGATACCCGTCCACGCGAAAAGTTCAACCTCCCGCCCCGCCCCAACCGCTGGCAGCTGGCGCCCCGCTTCGTTCGTCAATCGTCGAGCAGAAGTTCCGTCCGCGACGCCGGATCCTGTTTGTAGAACCACATGAGCTGTTTGTATACCCTCGGGTATTCGTGGCACAGCAGCGTGGGATCAGCGAAGAACACTTCCGAGAGCACGGCGAAGAATTCCGCCGGCGACTCGGCGGCGTAGGGATCGATCGCCGTGTTCTCGCCGCGCTCGATCCGCGCGCGGAAGTGCTCGAACGCGGCGTTGAGCGTCTTCTTCCAGATGTGCGGCGGCATCGTCGCGGGCAGCGGCGGGCAGCCGTTGGCGGCCCCGTTCCTCATGTCGAGCTTGTGCGCGAACTCGTGGATGACGAGATTCATCCCGGCCTCCTCCCAGTCGGCGGACGCCTCGACGTCGGGCCACGACAGCACGACCGGCCCGCCGGGCATTGCCTCGCCCGCGAGCGGCCCGTCGTTCGTGTGCACGACGCCCGCTTCGTCCTCCCATTCCCAGCCGGGGATGAACTCGTCGGGATAGACGATGACGTTCTCCCAGCCGTCGTAGTAGGCCATGTCGAGGTTCAGCACCAGCACGCACGCCTGGAGCGCGATGATCGTGCGTTGCAGCGGCGTGACCTCGTGCCCGCGCGCGCCCACGATCGCCTTCGCGTTGAGGAACAGCACGACCTTCGTGCGCAGGTGTGCGAGCTCGTCGTCGGTGTAGATCGCCATGAACGGCAGCGCCTCGAGCGCTTCGCGCCACAGCGCGTCCGGGATCGCGGCGCTCTTGAGCACGCGCTGCCGCCGCCATTTGCGCAACGTGTCGAACATCGCCGGCGCGTCAGCGCTCGTCGGATGCGGACGGCACGTCGGCCACCTCTGCCGGGGGCAGGTCGCCCAGCAGATCGCCGGCCAGCAGGCGGCCGGCTTCGCCCTCCGGCAGTGACTCGACGACGCGGAGCTGGCGCTCCAGCGCTCGGCTGCGTACGCCCGCATCCTCGATCGTGCGGCTCGCCTGATCGATCTTGTCCTTCGTTCTCGCGAGGACATCGCCGAATTTCGCGAACTCGGTTTTCACACGCTCGAGGACCTTCCACACCTCGCTCGACCGCTTCTCGATCGCCAGCGTGCGAAAGCCCATCTGCAGGCTGTTGAGCAGCGCCGCAAGGTTCATGGGCCCGGTCATCAGCACCCGTTGATCGCGCTGGATATTGTCGGCAAAGCCCGGGCGCGACATCATCTCCGCGTAGAGGCCCTCCGTCGGCACGAACAGGATCGCGAAATCGGTGGTGTGCGGCGGTTCGACGTACTTGTCGCGTATCTTTTTCGCTTCGGCCTTGAAGAAGTCCTCCAGCGCCTTGCGGCTCGCATCGGCGACCACGATATCCGCGCGCTCCAGCGCATCCTGCAACCGCTGCCAGTCCTCGAGCGGGAACTTGGCGTCGATCGGCAGCCAGCATGGCGCCCCGCCATCGGTCTTTCCGGGCAGGCGGATCGCGAACTCGACGCGCTCGGTGCTCCCGGGCCGGGTCGCGACGTTGGCCTCGTACTGCTGCGGCGTCAGCATTTCGGCGAGCAGCGTCGCGAGTTGCACCTCGCCCCAGCCGCCGCGCGTCTTGACGTTCGCCAGCACGCGCTTCAGGTCGCCGACGCCGGCCGCCAGCGTCTGCATCTCGCCCAGCCCCTTGTGCACCTGCTCGAGACGATCGGACACCTGCTTGAACGACGCGCCAAGCCGCTGGTCGAGGGTCGTCTGCAATTTTTCGTCGACCGTCGCGCGCATCTGGTCGAGCTTCTGCGCGTTCTCATTGCGCAGCACGTCGAGCCGCTGCTCGAGCGTCATCCGGATCGCGTCGAGGCGCTTTTCGTTCGACTGCGTGAGCTGGCCCAGCGTCGCGGTGAGCTCGGTACGCGCCGCCTGTGCCGCTGCCGCCTGCTCGGTGCGCGCGCTGCCGAGATCCTGCCGCAGGTCGCGCTCGAAATCGGCGCTTTGCGCAGCCAGCACCTCGAACCGGGTACGCAGGTCGGCGGCGTCACGGACCGCCGCATCGCGAGCCGTGACGAGCGTGGACAACCGAGCGAGCACGAGCGCCAGCAGCACAGCGACGACGATGAGGGCGCCGAGGAGAGCGAGCGACAGCGCGAAGTCCGACATGGCGCGCGGAGTTTACTACGCCGCAGCAGCGGGAGAGAGCGCCAGCGCAGCGAACGACGCAAGCCAGTGACTGCCGACGTAGTCGCCGCCGTCGATGCCGGCCAACCCCGCCGCAAGATGCGTCGCTGCGGCGTCGCGCGCGGCATCGCTCCGCATGTCGACCGCGGGCAGGGATTCGGCGATGCCGCGCAGGCACCAGGCACGCGACAAGTTGAGGCCGTCCAGATGCACGATGTGGGGATCGGTGCGGTCGCTGACGCGAACCGGTGCAAAGAGCGTTGCCGGCGCACGCTGCGCGAATTGCGGCAGAAACGCGTCCAGCCATTCGCCGAATGCCGGCACCGGCAGCACACGGCGCATCAGTTCCGCCTCGGTCAGCGCGGGCGACAGGAAATCGGCCCCGGAGGGTTCCCACGCAGCGGGCGCATCGCGATCCTCGCCATACCATGCGTGTGCCTTGGCCACACAGAGCGCTTCGAGCGCGCGCTCGCCGGTGCTGCGCGCGTAGTCGAGCGCGAACGCTAGCCCGAACGCGCTGTTCGGATGGGTACCGTAGCGGATCGGATAGTCCTGTCGCGGCAGGTACGCGAGATATCGCGCGACGAATGCGCGGGCGAGCGGCGCCAGCGCAGCGGCCCAACGTCGTGCGTCGTCATCGCCGAATGTGGATAGTTCGCCCGCGAGCTTGAGCAGCCAAGCCCAACCGTATGTGCGCTCGAACGACTCGGTGCCGGGACGCGCGAGATACGCGCATTCGGCCGCGATATTGGCGGGCACGAGATGGCGGTCGAGCAGCGCGTCGATGGCCGCACGTCCTTCGAGCCCCGGGAAGCGCCGGCGCACATGCACGATCAGCCAGTGCATGTGCACGCACGAATGCCAGTCGAAGCTCGTGCAGAAGGCGGGATGCAGCGCGCGCGAGGGCAGCAGGTCGCCATCGCCACCCAGCACGTGGTCTTGCTTGTTCGGGAATTCGCGCACGAGGTTGGCGAGCGCGATCGCAGCGAAGCGCTCGGCCTGCGCGGCAGATAGCGTGGGAAGATCTTTCATCGGCGGGCGGCGACGCGTGGCGCGCCAGATGCGCGCCTCCGCATGTCCATTGTCCCGCCCGCGGGGGCGGGGAGCAATCTGCTGCTCCGTTGCTACGCCGCTTCCCGGCTGGCCTTCTTCCGCTCGTGCTCTTTGAGAAACCGCTTGCGGATCCGGATCGAGGCCGGCGTCACCTCGACCAGCTCGTCGTCGGCGATGAACTCGACCGCATACTCGAGCGTCAGCGTGATCGGCGGCGTCAGTGCGATCGCCTCGTCCTTGCCGGACGCGCGGACGTTGGTGAGCTGTTTGCCCTTGATCGGATTGACGACGAGATCATTGTCACGGCTATGGATGCCGATGACCATGCCCTCGTAGAGCTTCTCGCCGGGCGAAACGAACATCCGCCCGCGCTCCTGCAGCTTCCACAGTGCGTAAGCAACGGCCTCGCCGTCCTCCTGCGACACCAGCACGCCGTTGCGGCGCTCGGGGATGTCGCCCTTCAGCGGCGCGTAGCCGTCGAACACGTGGCTGATGAGGCCGGTGCCACGCGTGAGGTTCATGAACTCGCCCTGGAAACCGATGAGGCCGCGGGCCGGAATCCGGTACTCGAGTCGCACACGGCCGCGGCTGTCCGATTCCATGTTGACGAGATCCCCGCGCCGGGGCCCGAGCGCCTCCATGACCGCGCCCTGGTGCTGTTGCTCGACGTCGACGGTCAATGCCTCGAACGGCTCGGAAGTGACCCCGCCGACCTCGCGCAACACCACGCGCGGCCGCGACACCGCAAGCTCGTAGCCCTCGCGTCGCATGTTCTCGATCAGGATGGTGAGGTGCAATTCGCCTCGTCCCGACACGAGGAACGAGTCGGTATCGCCGGTCTCCTCGACCCGCAACGCGACGTTGGTCAGCAATTCGCGCATGAGCCGATCGCGCAGGTTGCGCGACGTCACGTACTTGCCTTCGCGCCCCGCGAGCGGCGACGTATTGACCTGGAAGTACATCGATAGTGTGGGCTCGTCGACCGCGATCGGCGGCAACGGCTCGGGGGCCTCGATCGAAGCGAGCGTAGTGCCGATCGCGAGATCCTCGACGCCGGTGACGAGCACGATGTCGCCGGCCTGCGCGGATTCGACCGCAACGCGCTCCATCCCGGCGAACGCGAACACCTGGCCGATCTTCGCCTTTGGCGGCAGCTCGGCTTCCGCGAGTGGCCCGTCGAGCACCGCCACCTCCTGCCCGGGAACGAGACGGCCGCGGCGGATGCGACCGATGCCGAGCCGGCCAACGTAACTCGAGTAGTCGAGCGCGCTGACCTGGAACTGCAGCGGCGCGTCGGCATCGCCGACAGGCGCCGGCACGTGCGCCAGGATCGCCTCGAACAGTGGTCGCATATCGGCGTCCGCCGGAGGCACATGCGCCTTCGCGACCTTCACGTCCAGCGTCGCCCAGCCATTCAGCGCCGAGGCGTAGACGACCGGGAAATCGAGCTGTGCCTCCGTGGCCCCGAGCTTGTCGAAGAGTTCGAACGTCTGGTTGACGACCCATTCAGGCCGGGCGCCGGGCCGGTCCACCTTGTTGACCACGACGATTGGCGCAAGGCCCAGCTTCAGCGCCTTCAGCGTGACGAAGCGGGTCTGCGGCATCGGGCCTTCGACCGCGTCGACCAGCAGCAACACGCCGTCGACCATCCCCAGCACGCGCTCCACTTCGCCGCCGAAGTCGGCATGGCCCGGCGTGTCGACGATGTTGATCTGCGCGTCGTGGTAGCGGATCGAGCAGTTCTTGGCGAGGATCGTGATCCCGCGCTCGCGCTCGAGGTCGTTGGTGTCCATCATCCGCTCGGCCACGTGGACGTGCTTGGCGAACGTCCCGGACTGCACGAGCAGCTTGTCGACGAGCGTTGTCTTGCCGTGGTCGACGTGGGCAATGATCGCGATGTTGCGCAGGACGCGCAGGGGTGCGGACGGCGGCGTGGACATGATGTCGGGTTGGGGCCGGGTGTCGGCCCCGGAATAGGCCCAGGTTTGTTGCCAAGGGCCGCTTCAGCTCGGCCCTTCGGCGGGAGGTGGGCGGCAAACTGTTAATTATAGCCTGCGCAGGGTGTCTCCACGCCAGAAATATTTCGCAAAATCCGAAACTTAGGCTATACTTTTAATTCGGGCGGCCGTTCCGGTCACCGTCCACCCAGAGTGTGGGACGCACGCGACCCTCGGGTCGCGGGACAGCGTCCCACGGCCCACCCCGTACCCGCAGCCTGGACCGGAAATCCCCCCGTGGGATGGGCCGCGACCAGGAGCTGCAATGAGTGCAACGAGCTTCGCCGAGCTCGGCCTGCGACCCGAGTTGTTGCGGGCCGTGGCCGATGCGGGCTACACCACGCCCACGCCGATCCAGCTGCAGGCGATCCCCGTGATCCTCGCCGGCAAGGACGTGATGGGCGGCGCCCAGACCGGCACTGGCAAGACCGCCGGCTTCGCGCTGCCGATCCTGCAGAAGCTCTCGCCGCTGGCCAACGCGAGCCCGTCGCCCGCGCGCCACCCGGTGCGAGCGCTGATCCTCACGCCGACGCGCGAGCTTGCCGTGCAGGTCGAAGAATCGTTCCGCACGTACGGCAAATACACGAACCTTCGCTCGACCGTGGTCTTCGGCGGTGTGGATATCAAGCAGCAGCTGCCGATCGTGCGCGGCGGCGTCGAGATCCTCGTTGCGACGCCGGGACGGCTGCTCGACCACATCGAGCAGAAAAGCGTGTATCTCGGCCAGGTCGAGATCTTCGTCCTCGACGAGGCCGACCGGATGCTCGACATGGGGTTCATCCCCGACATCAAGCGGATCATGGCACTCTTGCCGGCAACGGCGAAGCGGCAGAACCTGCTTTTCTCGGCGACGTTCTCCGGCGAGATCAAGAAGCTCGCCGACCAGTTGCTCAATGCGCCGCAGTTGATCGAGGTCGCGAAGCGCAATACCGCGGCGGAAACCGTTTCCCAGTACGCTTACAAGGTACCCGTGGACGCGAAGCGTGCGCTCCTCGAGCATCTTGTCCGCACGCGCAATCTCACGCAGGTGCTGTGCTTCGTGCGCACCAAGCACGGCACGGCCCGGCTCGCCCGGCAGCTGGAAAAGGACGGCCTCGTGACCGATGCCATCCATGGTGACAAGACGCAGCAGACACGGATGGAAGCACTCGCCGCGTTCAAGGAAGGCAAGCTGCAGGTCCTGGTCGCGACCGACGTCGCCGCGCGCGGCCTCGACATCGACGATCTTCCGCTCGTCGTCAACTACGAGCTTCCGCACGTGCCCGAGGACTACATCCACCGGATCGGCCGCACCGGACGCGCCGGCGCGTCCGGCGAGGCAATTTCGCTGGTGGCGCCCGAAGAGGAGCGCTACCTCGCCGACATCGAGCGGCTGCTGAAGAAGAAGGTGGAAATCGTGACCGCGGAGGACTTCGATCCCGCGAGCGCGCGAGTCGAAAAGAGCGAGCGAGCGCCCCGCGCGCCCCGCGGCGAACGCACGACCCGCACCGCGCGAGCGCCGCGTGAGCCGCGCCCGCCGCGCAGCGAACCGGCCGCCGCAAGTCATCGCCCGCACCGCACCGTCGATGCGCAGCCAAAGTCCCCGAGTTACGGCGATCAACGGCGCGAAGAACGCGAGCGCGCATACGCCCTCAACCCGGACCAGCCTATGCCGGCGAAGCCACCCGCGCAATCCGCAGCCGCCGGGAGAGCCGCCACTTCCAGTCATCATGGGCACAAGGCGTTCGGCCACGGTAAACCGGTCCCGGCGCTGCTGATGAAGCGCCGCGCGAAGGAACCCGAAAAAGTCTGACTCGTCATTCCCGCGAAAGCGGGAATCCAGCGTCATTCGAAGCGTCACTGGGTCCCCGCGTTCGCAGGGACGACACGTTGCTGCCTGCCGCGTACTCCCCGATAATGCGAAGCCGGCCGCTGCCGGCGGCCCATCGTCCGGCATCGCTTGTCCGCCTCCGTTTCCCTTGCCGCCGTCGTCGTCGACGGACTGTCGGTCGAATTCGCGACGACCGAGCGGGTCGTCACGGCAGTTCGCAACGTCTCGTTTCACGTGGGCACCGGCGAAACGGTTGCCATCGTCGGCGAATCGGGATCCGGCAAGTCCGTGACGGCGCTGTCCCTGATGCGCTTGGTCGAGCACGGTGGCGGGCGGATCACCGCCGGACGGCTCGAATTCGCGCGGCGCGATGGAACGCGCATCGATCTTGCGCGCGCCGACGGCGACACCATGCGCCGAATTCGTGGTGCGGAGATCGCGATGATCTTCCAGGAGCCGATGACCTCGCTCAACCCCGTGTTCACGGTTGGCGAGCAGATCGGCGAATCGATTCGCTTGCATCAGGGCATGGACCGCGCGGGCGCGCGGGCCGAGGCGCTGCGGATGCTGGTGCAGGTGCGCATCCCCGAGGCGGCGCAGGTGCTGACCCGTTATCCGCATCAATTGTCCGGCGGCATGCGCCAGCGCGTGATGATCGCGATGGCGCTGTCGTGCCGCCCCAACCTGCTGATCGCCGACGAGCCGACGACGGCGCTCGACGTCACGGTACAGGCGCAAATTCTCACGCTGATCCGGCTGCTGCAGGCGGAAATGCGGATGGCGGTGATCTTCATTACGCATGACATGGGTGTGGTCGCCGAAATCGCCGATCGGGTTGTCGTGATGTGCAACGGGGAAAAGGTCGAGGACGGACCGGTCATGCAGATCTTCCGGGCGCCGCGACAGCCCTACACGCAGTCGTTGCTGTCCGCGGTGCCGCGGCTGCATTCGATGCGGGGCACTGATCGGCCGGAAAAATATGCGTTGGCGCCGGAGCGGTCCCCAGCGGCAGCCGCGGCCGTGGCGGTGATGCCCGCGGTGGCCGCTGCCCCCCCGGCGGCCGGAGCCCCGCTGCTCAAGGTCCGGGGATTGACCACGCGCTTCGACGTGAAGGCCGGCTTCTTCGGCCGCGTGACGCGCCGCGTCCATGCCGTCGAGCAGGTAAGTTTCGATCTGCAGGCCGGCGAAACGCTGGCCCTGGTCGGTGAATCGGGATGCGGCAAGTCGACGACCGGCCGCTCGCTGCTGCGTCTTGTTGACGTCGAGCGCGGCAGCATCGAATTCGAGGGACGCGACATTGCGACGATCCCGGCCACCGAGGTGCGCCCGATCCGCCGCAACATCCAGATGATCTTCCAGGACCCGTTCGCCTCGCTCGACCCGCGGCTCACCGTCGGCTTCTCGATCGCGGAGCCCCTCTTCGTGCACGGCGTCGCGAAAGGCCGCGAGGCCGAGGAGCGGGTCGCGTGGCTGCTGCAGCACGTCGGGCTGTCTCCCGATCTCGCGCAGCGCTATCCGCACGAGTTCTCGGGCGGCCAGCGGCAGCGGATCGCCGTGGCGCGCGCACTGGCGCTCAACCCGAAGATCATCGTCGCCGACGAGGCGGTCTCGGCACTCGACGTGTCGATCCAGGCGCAGATCGTCAACCTTCTGATCGACCTGCAGTCCGAGTTCGGACTGTCGTACCTGTTCATCTCGCACGACATGGCGGTGGTCGAGCGGGTGAGCCACCGAGTCGCCGTGATGTTCCTCGGCCAGATCGTCGAGATCGGCCCGCGCCACGCGATCTTCGAGCACCCGCGGCACCCGTATACGCGCAAGCTGATGGCGGCGGTGCCGGTCGCCGATCCCGCGCAAAGGCGCCGCCAAACCGAGTTATCATCCGACGAAATTCCGAGCCCGATCCGCAACGTCGGTGACGAGCCCGACGTCATGCCGCTCCAGGAAGTCGCGCCCGGCCATTTCGTCGCCACGCACCGGATCGCCGGCCCGTACTGACGGCCCTGCCTCGACGTACGATGTTCCCTATTCGCCAAGGAGGCTCACGATGAACCTGCTGCTTCGATTCCTCGCCGTGACGGCGCTTGCCGCGTTTGCCGCAGGCCCCGCGCTGGCGGCCAAGGACGTCGTATTCGCCGTCGCGTCGACGTTCACGACGACCGACCCCTACGACGCCAACGACACGCTGTCGCAGGCGATGGCGAAATCGTTCTACGAAGGCCTGTACGGCTTCGACAAGGACATGAAGATGATCCCGGTGCTGGCCGAGAGCTACACGGTCAGCCCCGACGGACTCGTCTATACGATCAAGCTGAAGAAAGGCATCAAGTTCCACGATGGCACCGACTTCAAGGCCGATGCGGTGAAGGCGAACTTCGACCGCGTCACCAATCCGGACAACAAGCTCAAGCGTTACGGGCTCTACAGCAATATCGCGAAGACCGACGTGGTCGACGATTACACGGCAAGGATCACGCTGAAGACGCCGTTCTCCGCGTTCATCAACAACCTCGCGCATCCGAGCGGCGTGATCATCAGCCCAGCGGCGCTGAAACAATACGGCAGCAAGGACATCGCGTTCCACCCGGTCGGGACCGGCCCGTTCAAGTTCGTCGAGTGGAAGGCGACCGACTATCTGAAGGTCGCGAAGAACGAGGGCTACTGGCAAAAGGGTCTGCCGAAGGTCGACACGATCACCTGGAAGCCGGTCATCGACAGCAACTCGCGTGCGGCCGTGATGCAGACCGGCGAGGCGCACTTCACGTACCCGGTCCCCTACGAGATGGCCGACGTGCTCAAGGCGAAGCCCGATCTCGACGTCGTCGCCGCCCCGTCGATCATCGTCCGCTACCTGTCGATGAACACGCAGCAGAAGCCGTTCGACAATCCCAAGGTGCGGCAGGCGATCAACTACGCGATCAACAAGGACGCCGTGGCGAAGGTGGCCTTCGGCGGCTACGCGACTCCCGCCGACGCCATCGTGCCGGAGGGTGTCGAGTATTCGGTGAAGATCGGCGTGTGGCCGAACGACGTCGCCAAGGCGAAGCAGCTGCTCACCGAGGCGGGATACCCGAACGGCTTCGAGACCGAGCTGTGGTCGGCCTACAACCACACGATTGCGCAGAAGGTGACGCAGGTGCTGCAGCAGCAGCTCCAGCAGATCGGGATCAAGACGAAGATCACGCTGCTCGAGGCCGGCCAGCGGGTCGAGAAGGTCGAAAGCTGGCAGGATCCCGCGACGGCGCCGGTGCGGCTCTACTACGTCGGCTGGTCGTCGTCGACCGGCGAGGCCGACTGGGCGCTGCGCCCGCTGCTGTACGGCGAATCGTGGCCACCCAAGCTCTTCAACACCGCGTACTACAAGAGCGAGCGTGTCGACAGCGACATCAAGAACGCGCTGCTGACGACGGACCAGGCGCAGAAGGCGAAGCTCTACAAGGACGCGCAGGAGACGATCTACAAGGATGCGCCGTGGGCGCCGCTGGTCACCGAGAAGCTCTTGTCGGCGAAAAGCAAGAAGCTAGGCGGCGTCTACACGATGCCGGACGGATCGTTCAACTTCACCGAAATCGACCTCAAGTAACCGGCGCGGGCGGCGGAGCGAGCCGCGGCTGCGCTGCCCGTAACCACGTTCGCGAAACGCCACCGCATGAGCGCAGTGGCGCCCCGCCATGCTGCAGTACATCGTCAAACGCCTGCTCGGGCTCGCGCCGACGCTCCTCATCGTCGGCCTGCTCGTGTTCCTGTTCGTCCACCTTCTTCCCGGAGATCCGGCGCGCCTCGCCGCCGGACCCGACGCGACACCGGAGACCGTCGAGCTCGTGCGCAGGGATCTCGGGCTCGACCGGTCGCTGCCAGAGCAGTTTGTCCGCTTCGTCGACGGCGTCTTCCACTGGGACTTCGGCAAGTCGCTGCGCACCAAGCGCCTCGTCAGCACCGAGATCAGCGAGCGCTTCATGCCGACGTTCTGGCTCACCGTCTGGAGCATGGGCTGGTCGGTGCTGTTCGGCATGGCGATCGGCATCCTGTCGGCCGTGTGGCGCAACCGCTGGCCGGACCGGCTGGGAATGACGCTCGCGGTTTCCGGCATCTCGTTCCCGGCATTCGCGCTCGGCATGGTGCTGATGCAGATCTTCGCGGTGCAGCTCAACTGGCTCCCGACGGTCGGCGACGATACCTGGCGTCACTACGTCCTGCCGTCGCTGACGCTTGGCGCCGCGGTCGCGGCGATCATGGCGCGCTTCACGCGCTCGTCGTTCGTCGACATCCTGGGTGAGGACTACATCCGCACGGCGCGGGCGAAGGGCCTCGACGAGCGGCACGTCGTCGTCAAGCACGGCCTGCGCAATGCGCTGATCCCGGTCGTGACGATGATGGGCCTGCAGTTCGGCTTCCTGCTCGGCGGCTCGATCGTCGTCGAAAAGGTCTTCAACTGGCCGGGCCTCGGACGGCTGCTCGTCGACGCGGTCGACATGCGCGACTATCCGGTGATCCAGGCGCTGGTGCTGCTGTTCTCGCTCGAGTTCATCCTGATCAACCTGATCGTCGACGTGCTGTACGGCCTCATCAACCCGACCATCCGCTACCGGTGATGCAAAGCACGCTGCGCGGGCCGATGACTTTGTCGCTTCTCGCTTGGGGGCTCGCCGTACCCTTGCGTACTGTCTCGCCCCCTCGCTCCGAGGCTTCGCGTCCTCGGCCCGCTCGCGACGCTTTGCCTTGTGCAATAGTTGCGCTATATGCTCGATCCGACTGTTGATCCCAACATTGCTGTCGCCGCGGCCGAAGGTGTCCGCACGCCGTGGTCGGAGTTCTGGCGCAAGTTCAGGCAACAGCCGATGGCGCTCGTCGCCGGCGCGTTCGTGGCCGGGCTTGTCGTCGTGGCGGTGCTGGCGCCGTGGATCGTTCCGTTCGATGCCGAGGACTTCTTCGACTACGACAGCCTGAACGCGCCGCCATCGCAGAAACATTTCTTCGGTGTCGACTCTCTCGGGCGCGACATCTTCAGCCGGATCCTGATGGGCGCACGGATCTCGCTCGCGGCGGGATTCATTTCCGTCGCGGTCGGCGCGCTGATCGGCACGGTGCTCGGTCTCGTCGCCGGCTACTACGAAGGCTGGGCTGACCGCGTGATCATGCGATTATCGGACGTGCTATTCGCGTTTCCCGGCATCCTGCTCGCGATCGGCATCGTGGCCATTCTCGGCGGCGGCATGGCCAACGTGATCATCGCGGTCGCGATCTTCAGCATCCCGACCTTCGCGCGGCTGGTCCGGGGCAATACGCTGGCGCTGAAGCACCTCACGTTCATCGAAGCCGCGCGCAGCCTCGGCGCCTCGAACGGGACGATCATCCTGCGCCATATCTTTCCCGGCACGATCTCGGCCGTCGTCGTCTACTTCTCGCTGCGCATCGGCACCTCGATCATCACCGCAGCGAGCCTGTCGTTCCTCGGCATGGGCGCGCAGCCGCCCACGCCGGAGTGGGGCGCCATGCTCGACGCCGCGCGCTCCGACATGATGACGGCACCGCATGTCGCGCTCTTTCCGGCGCTGGCGATCTTCGTCACCGTGCTCGCGTTCAATCTGCTCGGCGACGGGCTGCGCGACGCGCTCGACCCCAAGATCGAGCAGCGGTGAACTCGCCGCCACGGATCGGCGTCCCGCCGTCGCAATGATCGTTCTGGTCGCTCATTGCCGCGCCGGCTTCGAGCCGGAGGCGGCAGCCGATCTCGGCCGCATTGCGACAACGGCAACGGCGGATGTCACTCTGGACGCGCCGCCAGGTCGCGGCTATGTCGTTGCAACACTGCCCGGTGGCGCAACTCCATCCTTGCTTTCGGCGCTCGACCATGCGGCGCCGATCTTCGTCCGCTCGTTGTTCGCAGGACTGGGACCATTTCGCTTGTTCGACCCCGAACAGTTCCCGGGGCGCGGCCGCCCCGATCGCGTGGCGGGGCTCACGTCGCTGCTCTCGCCGCTAGCCCGGGCGCTGCCGAGATCGTGGCGGCCACCGTACGGTGAGGTGCGCGTCGAGATGCCCGACACGAACGACGGCAAGGCGCTGTCGGGGCTCGCCCGCGCGGTTGCGACGCCGCTCGCGGAAATGCTACGGACGAACGTTCACATGTCGACGGCCGACGCTCCAGGCGCGGAATCGCGTCCGACGCTGCACGTGCTGTTCGCCGACGGCGCAACCGTCTATCTGGGCGCGAGCGTCGCGCCATGGCGCAGTCGCTGGCCCATGGGGATCCCGCGCCTGCGCATGCCGCACGGCGCGCCGTCGCGCTCGACGCTGAAGCTCGCCGAGGCGTTCGCGACGTTTCTGGGCGACCGCGAACCCGAGCTGCTGCGCGCCGGAATGCGCGCCGTCGATCTCGGCGCCGCGCCCGGCGGCTGGACGTGGCAGCTCGCGCATCGCGGCCTCAGGGTCACTGCCGTGGACAACGGCCGCTGAAGGGCGAGGTCGCGCGCGACGATCTCGTCACGCACTTGCGCGTGGATGGCCTGACCTTCGTCCCGAAAAGGCCCGTCGACTGGCTGGTCTGCGACATCGCCGAAGGGCCGGCGCGGATCGCGGCCCTGGTCGCGCGCTGGATCGGCGAGGGTCACGCGCGGCGGGCGATCTTCAACCTCAAGCTGCCGATGAAAAAGCGATATGAAGAGACGATGCGCTGCCGCCAGATCATCGAAGACGCACTTCGGCAAGCCCATGCCCGCCACAGGATTTCCCTGCGCCAGCTCTATCACGACAGGGAGGAAGTGACCGGATTCGTCGAGCGAATCGCTTAGTATTTCACGTCCCCAGCATCGGCGACGGCCTTCTACAGTTCCTCGCCCCCTTCATTGTTGCCGGCATCCTCATGGCCTTCGGTCAGTCGGCTAGCCGTGGGAGTCTTGCCATTTTCGAGCGCGTCGCGGGCGCCGAGCGAGGCACCGAGTTCGCCAAGCTTGCCATGGCGACCATACGGGCCGTTGCACAAGGCGTCATCGACGTCGCCTTTTTCCAGGCGATGATCGTCGGCCTTTGCTTGTTGGTCTGCGGCATGCCGATCCTGGCCTCAGTTTTCGAATACCACGGCGTCCAAATGCCGCGTCCTACTCCGAGTCACCACGATGCTCAGACCGGCAGAATCACACAACTTTCAGATTGCTGATGACAACGCGATCGCGGATGCATAAGTCTGCGTACAGCAGCCCGCCCCGAAACTCGCAGCCGTACCGTCGGCGGTGTTTGAGCGCCTCCAGCATTGGCATGGCGTTTGCTACCTCTCTCCTGCGGCCCTCCAGTGTCCACCCGACGCGCATTGCCCTTGCAGCTAGCGTCAGAAACGAACGCATTGCGACAGCCGCGCGCCTTCAACCTTTTGCGGGACACATATCGATGAATCCTACAACCATCGTAGCCGCGCCCACGGCCGCCGAGCTTGCCAAAGCCGACGCCGAATGCTCGCCAATACCGATTGAATCCCCAGTGGCGCGCGGCGCATGGTCGCGTGACATCGAGGCATTGTGTCGCGCGCTTGAGGCTCAGCAGCGAGCGCACGTCCCAAGTATTGACGCAGAGGAAAAGTAACGCGGCCTTCAGCGCTGTACGGCGTGCGCCGCGAGCGTGTCACTCTGCTCGTTGGGATGGTCTCCTGTTCGTGTAGCCTGGCGGCAGTGGGACCTTCGCGAACCTCGCAAGACGATCCACTCCGGACGGTCGTGGCTCCCGATAGCGGACGGTCAAGGACCGAAGCGAGCGGGTACGCAAAGGAACACCGCCAGCCGGCAGTTCAGCCTTCGGAACGAACCAAAGAAGGCTGAGGAATAGAGTTACCCGCGCCTAGGTTGCGTGCCTGCAGACGTGGTGCCGTCAAGTGGCCCCAGGGTGATGGGAAATAGGTCGGGTGCCCCGCGGATGAGGCGCGCAACACGGACCGCCTCATCGGACCGATTGGCTCGGCGCCACCAGGAAGCCGCCAACATGGCGATGACCCCCAGTGTGACCTGCTTATCGCGGGACACCTGCGCGAGCGCTTGTTCCGCTTCCTGAGCTGCCTGGGCGAACAAGCGCCGCGCGGTCGCTTCATCGCCTCGACGCAGCGATGACTGAGCAGCCGACGCAAGCTTCTTGCTTCGGACATGATGGTCAAACCAAGTCATCGGGCTTTTCCTGCCACCAATCCATCCTCTTTAGAAAACAAGACCCGCCCACGCGAATGATACTGCAGTGAGCGTGCCTCGGGTGAGTCGTGATAGTGAATTGTCCAGCTATTTGGATAGTGCGTGCGCCCACCTTCCAGACGACGCGGCAGCGTCAAGTACCGCTCGACAAGCAACACGCGGCTCATTCTGATTGAACCGACTAACGCGCGAACATTGTCGGCGGCTTGCCACCGGACCAGCACCTGCGGACATCGGCCAGTATGGCGCTGTGCGCAAGTTCTCGCGCCGCAGCAGGGTGCGGCGTTGCGGCGTGAACTGCGGAGAGTCCTCGGCCGCCATAGTTGGCCTGGCGCAGGCATCGATGTGATTTGTGTCGCCTCAAGCGAAAGCTTTATCACGTATCACCAAGGCTTCCGCGCGCATCGTGTTGCGCCTCCGCGACACTACGCCTCTAAAAGACACGATAACGCAACAACTCATTGACGCTTGGTAGGGTTCCTTCTAGCATCGATTTGTGCGTTGCAGCAGAGAATCCGGACGCTTAGCTGCTAGCGGAGAGACCAGTGAATAGCTTGATCACTCGGAAGTGCCCGCCGGCATGCCGCGAGGATGAGCAAGGCCCGTTGGAACGGGCTACGCCGCTCGCGCTGGTTGCCGTCAGCGGCCCGCGTCGTGGCTTGGCAACGGAACCGCCGCTGCCTGCCACTGCTCCGCCGACGCGGGATCCAGTTCTCGACGCGAACGGATCGACGATGTCAGCATCGGCATGCGGCGTGCAACGGCGATGGCCAGGAACAGATCCGAATCAGCCTTCCGGGTCTAAGGCTTTAAGCAGTGACCCCAGTCTTGTCGTACCGGTTATCGCATCGCTAGAGGAGGTCTTGCGTGCTCGGGAACTACGAGAACAACTCAAGAAGAAATACTTGAATCGTCCAAGCCAACCTTGCTCCCTGTGGTGGGTTGGGATCGACTAGGGATCCCGAGCCTCGGCGCCGCCATCGCCGTAGAACTAACCGCGCGGCAGCACTGACGGACGCGGTCATGGCAAGCTCCTTCCTCGCCGTAATGCTCCGCGTGAGGCACATCGTGGTCGAGCGTGAAGGTGTCGCCAGGCAACAGGTGCCGGACATCGTCCCCGACGGTGAGCCACATCTCACCCTGAACAATACGCGCCCTCAGCGCGAATGGGTGCGTGTGCGGCTCGAGAACCGTCCGCGAACTTCCGCTTGTCAGGATTCCAGACGACTTCTGAACGCCGAAGGGCGCCTTTCGCGTGACTCCCGCCGTGAAGGCATTCGGCGCGCCCGGAACCCCGGCACCGGCTCAGGGTATGACCCATTGATGACGGCCACGCCATAGCCGAGCACATTCGGTGACGGCTCGATCGTCAGCGTCGAAATGTCAATGCGGATTTGATCCGCCGCGACAACGTGCCTGGCTCTTGCGTGAAATCGCCCGGGATTGCCTCGCGCCAGAAGGCGACGAGATTCGTCCCGCCTCTGGCAGCATCCGAAATCACGACAAGCTTGTCGCGATCGTCCCATCCAACAACGATCAGATCCGCTTGAACACGTCCGCCGAAGCTCTCGCCAAGCGACAACAATTGACCGGTTTCATCTGGAGCGGTGGCCTGCCGGCGACGTTGCCCGCTGGTTACCGCGAACGTTGATCCGAGTGTGTTCAGCGACGACCTAAACGGCATCGATCAATCTCTTGTGGCCGCGCCATCTACGTATCAGCTTACGATGAGGTGCGATTCCTTTGGGCAGTTGTAGATTTCAACCGCGATTCTTGCCCCCGTCAATGGGAATTGAAAACACCGCTTGGCGGCACGGGGCTCGCGAATTGATTCCGATTAGCGGTAGACTCTTCGACCGACTTCGAGCGCAAGGATCCGTGCGGGGGCGCAGACCTCGGGGTGCGCAGGGAGATCATGGGGTCTTCTTTCAAGAGAGGACGTGCGAATCCGTTGGCCTCGGCAAGGCTCGCGGTGTTGGTGTTCGTTGTCGCACTCGTAAGTCTCGGTGCAACTACGTCGACCGCGCTAACGGCGGAACCGGTTATCGATTCGATCGTCGTCAAGCTGCGCGACGGGATGCTCGCGGACCCGTCCTCAGGCTTGGATGCCAAAGAGTACGCCGCGCTCCTCGATGAAATCCGGACGCCTTTCTCGCATGTCGGTTACACGCCGGACGGAGGATTGCGTCTCCAACTACTGAACCCGCTTCCCTTGGATACCGCGCGCGCGGTGGTCAATCGGGTGCGCATGATGCCCGAAGTGCTATACGCCAACGTCGTTCCGCCGGCTGCCACCCCAGGGGCAGTCGCTGCAGGGACGGATGGCGCCGGGCAGGGGAAGCCTGCGTTCGTGCAGTCTCTGGTATCCAGGCTGATTGTCAAATTCCGCGACGCCGCGACATCCGCAGCAGCGCAGCGCAACGAGCCGCTCCCAACAGCGCAGGTCAATCGCTTGTCGGGACTAGCTGGCCAACCCGTGAACCATGTGCGCGCGATGTCGGGGGGCGCTTTCGTCGTCAGCCTGTTTCGTGCGCTGCCCGTCGACCAGGCGCGGTTCCTGGTGGCGCGCCTGGCGACCGACCCGACGATCGAGTACGCCGAACGGGATCTGTTGATGCAGCCCCTAACGGTGCCGAACGACCCGTTGTACGCGATTCAATGGCACTACATGAGCCCGCCAGCCGAGATGGGTGGTGTGAACCTGCCGCCCGCATGGGACATCACGACTGGCTCGACCTCCATTGTCGTTGCGGTGATCGACACCGGCAACCTGCTGGCGCATCCGGATCTCGCCGGACGGTTCATCGGTGGCTACGACTTCATCTCCGACTCGCAGATCGCAAACGACGGGGACGGTCGCGACGCGGACCCTTCGGACCCGGGGGACTGGATCACCGCAGCCGAAAACGCCTCGGGCACTTTCGCCGGATGCGGTACCCACAACAGCTCTTTCCACGGCTCGCACGTGGCTGGGACGATCGGCGCCGCGACCGGCAATAGTACCGGCGTCGCCGGGATCAACTGGGTCAGCAAAATTCTTCCGGCTCGGGTGCTCGGCAAGTGCGGTGGATACACGTCCGATGTCGCGGACGCGATTCGCTGGTCGGCGGGTCTGTCCGTACCCGGGGTCCCCGCCAATGCCAATCCGGCCCGTGTTCTCAATCTGAGCCTCGGCGGGTACGCGTGCGATCTCAATGGTCAGAACTGCGTATGCGACACGGCCTCGCAAAACGCCATCAATGCGGCTCTGGCGGCCAACGCCGTGGTCGTCGTTGCCGCGGGAAACAGCAATGTCGATGCAATCCAGTCTTCACCTGCCAACTGCAACGGTGTGATGACCGTAGGCGCGACCGGGCGGGCGGGACAGCGCGCGTCGTACAGCAATTTCGGTGTACTGGTCGAAATCTCGGCGCCGGGCGGTGCCGACGGGCAGTCCGTGTTGTCAACACTGAATAGCGGAGCTACATCGCCTAGCCCGGCAGGTTACAACTTTGGGTATTACCAGGGTACCAGCATGGCGACGCCGCATGTCGCGGGGATTGCATCGCTGATGCTGTCGAGGAATCCGGTGCTCACCCCGTCGCAAGTCATGGCGAAAATCCAGACGACAGCACGAGCGTTCCCAACCGGCACCGGACGCGACTGCACGACTGCGCTTTGCGGAGCCGGAATCATCGACGCGGCCAATGCGGTCATCGCGGCGGGCGGCGTCACGACGTCGACAACGACGCTTGACGAGCGCGCCGAATCCGGCGACGTCCTCCTCGAATGTGGCCTTCACGGCGACGGTCACGGGAATCAATGCCAGCGGAACCGTGAGCCTCCAAGAGAGTGGCGTCTCGATTGCGGGATGTGCAACCGTCGGCGTCACCGGCACGGGCAACGCACGAACTGCCACGTGCAACACGAGCACGCTCGCCGGCGGCATCCATAGCATCGTCGCCAATTACTCCGGCGATAACGGGAACACGGCCTCGACCAGTAGCGCGCTGTCGCAGGTGATCGACAGCGTTAGCAGCACGGGAAGCGGCAGCAACGTGGCGCTGGCCAGTGCTGGCGCGGTGGCAACAGCATCCAGTACCTTCTCGTCGGGTTACCCGGTCACAGCGGTCAACAACAATGACCGTGCCGGGCTCGGCCTGGGCAATGGCGGGATCTGGGCCGACGCGACGGCCAATGCCTACCCGGACTCGGTGCAGATCAATTTCAACGGCAGCAAGAGCATCGATCGCGTCGTGCTCTATACGGTACAGGACAACTACGCCAACCCGATCGAACCCACCGACACGCTGACCTTCTCGCTATATGGCATCACCGCATTTGCGGTGCAGGGCTGGAACGGTTCGGCCTGGGTCACCCTGGGCTCGGTCAGCGGCAATAATCTAGTCAAGCGCAGCGTCACCTTCACCGCGTTTACCACCGACCGCATCCGCATCAACGTCACCAACGCCCTCGCCTCATACTCTCGCATCACCGAAATCGAGGCCTGGGGCGTCGCCGTCAGCAACGTGGCGCTGGCCAGTGCTGGCGCGGTGGCAACAGCATCCAGTACCTTCGCGTCGGGTTACCCGGTCACAGCGGTCAACAACAATGACCGCGCCGGGCTCGGCCTGGGCAATGGCGGGATCTGGGCCGACGCGACGGCCAATGCCTACCCGGACTCGGTGCAGATCAATTTCAACGGCAGCAAGAGCATCGATCGCGTCGTGCTCTATACGGTACAGGACAACTACGCCAACCCGATCGAACCCACCGACACGCTGACCTTCTCGCTATATGGCATCACCGCATTTGCGGTGCAGGGCTGGAACGGTTCGGCCTGGGTCACCCTGGGCTCGGTCAGCGGCAATAATCTAGTCAAGCGCAGCGTCACCTTCACCGCGTTTACCACCGACCGCATCCGCATCAACGTCACCAACGCCCTCGCCTCATACTCTCGCATCACCGAAATCGAGGCCTGGGGCGTCGCCGCGACCAGCAACGTGGCGCTGGCCAGTGCTGGCGCGGTGGCAACAGCATCCAGTACCCTCGAGTCGGGTTACCCGGTCACAGCGGTCAACAACAATGACCGCGCCGGGCTCGGCCTGGGCAATGGCGGGGTCTGGGCCGACGCGACGGCCAATGCCTACCCGGACTGGGTGCAGATCAATTTCAACGGCAGCAAGAGCATCGATCGCGTCGTGCGTCTATACGGTACAGGACAACTACGCCAACCCGATCGAGCCCACCGACACGCTGACCTTCTCGCTATATGGCATCACCGCATTTCGCGGTGCAGGGCTGGAACGGTTCGGCCTGGGTCACCCTGGGCTCGGTCAGCGGCAACAATCTAGTCAAGCGCAGCGTCACCTTCACCGCGTTTACCACCGACCGCATCCGCATCAACGTCACCAACGCCCTCGCCTCATACTCTCGCATCACCGAAATCGAGGCCTGGGGCGTCGCCGCGACCGGCTTGCCGGCGACCACGACGACGCTCGCCACCTCGCTCACTCCGGCCCCGGTGGGCACACCGGTGACCTTCACCGCGACGGTGACCGGCACTAATCCAACCGGCAGTGTCAGCTTCACCGATGGGGGCGGGATGATCAGTGGCTGCAGTGCCGCCGCGCTCAGCGGCAGTGGCAACAGCCGGACCGCCACCTGCGGTACCAGCAGCCTCACCGTCGGCACCCACAGCATCGTCGCCAGCTACAGTGGCGACAGCGCCAACGCCGCGTCAGCCAGCACGCGCTGCGCAGGTCATCACGACGTGAGCAGCAGCAACGTGGCGCTGGCCAGTGCTGGCGCGGTGGCATCAGCATCCAGTACCTTCGCGTCGGGTTACCCGGTCACAGCGGTCAACAACAATGACCGCGCCGGGCTCGGCCTGGGCAATGGCGGGGTCTGGGCCGACGCGACGGCCAATGCCTACCCGGACTGGGTGCAGATCAATTTCAACGGCAGCAAGAGCATCGATCGCGTCGTGCGTCTATACGGTACAGGACAACTACGCCAACCCGATCGAACCCACCGACACGCTGACCTTCTCGCTATATGGCATCACCGCATTTGCGGTGCAGGGCTGGAACGGTTCGGCCTGGGTCACCCTGGGCACGGTCAGCGGCAACAATCTGGTCAAGCGCAGCGTCACCTTCACCGCGTTTACCACCGACCGCATCCGCATCAACGTCACCAACGCCCTCGCCTCATACTCTCGCATCACCGAAATCGAGGCCTGGGGAACGGGCGCCTTTTCAGCCATTCCAGACCGCCCGACAGTGACCCGCAATGGCTCGTTCATCTTGGTCAACTGGGGCCCAGTGCAGAGCGTTACTAACTACGCCGTGTATGCTACCTACAACACTTCCTCCGGGAACATCTACCGGACCTATTTGCCGTCGACCAACTCCATCAATGTCCCCATCGCAGATTTTCCTTCCCTGAGGTCACTCTATTTTTCAGTAGCCGCTGTTGTTAACGGCCAGCAACTCGCAAGGAGCAAATGGGCCTATTTAGTCAACTTTGATGACATCGACCTCGGCTTCTTGGGTTCAATCACCGTTGGCGACTTCAACAGCGACGGTTGCGTGGAGGTGTTGGGCACACTGAACGACTGCAATGGTAGCTTGCTCCTCCGGCCGGAGGCCGCGATTGGGTTATCCGCATTGCGCGCACCAGGAAGGGCCTATCGCGATGCCCGGCTGGCAGACTTCAACGGTGATGGAATACCTGATCTGATTGCCAACGTGTATTCATCGATCACCGATACCGGATCGAGTACCTTGTTGTTCTACGGTCGGGGCGACGGCACTTTTATCCAAGCCACCCTTGCCCAGTTTCCCAATATATACAGGGGATTTGGTGAAACCATTGTGGTAGCGGATTTCGACAATGATGGCGATCTCGACATCTTCTTGCCGAATTACACGTATTCATCATCGCAGGAGCAGAACTATCTGCTCCGCAATCAGGGAAACGGAACCTTTGTTGAGATCGCCGACAGTGCAGGTGTCGCGAATCGAGGGTGGCCGCTCGTCGTTCAGGGTCGAAGGCGCACAGGCGCTTGATATCAACGGAGACGGCTTTCTGGACCTATACTCGGGGAGCCACCTCTATATCAACAACGGGAACATGACCTTCGCCGACCGCCGCCAGGAGTATGGCTTGCCGCTGCTCTTCGATGAAGGAATAAAATTCTTCGACTGGAACAATGACGGGTACGTGGATTTAGTTATCCATCACCCCAACAATGGCCCTGCATTGTTCCAATTCAACGGCCAGACATTCAGCAGGATCAATAATGTTTTTGCGCCGAGGTTCTACGACCAAGCATTCGGCCTCAACGTGGAGGATGTTGATGGCGATGGTTTGCTGGATGTCGTTATCGGGGGCGGCCTCGATTCGGACGGGTCGAACAAAACTCCGACACTTTTCCTGAAGCGGCAGAATGGCTACACGATTTCCGACATTGGTCCTGCAGGCGGGTTTCCTAACTATTTGGTGGCATTTGCGGATTTTGATGCAAAAGGTACTATGGATGTGGTCCTGCAGTCGGGCAATCTGCACCTTTTGAAAAATACCGCATCAGACTCGTCTTCGATCAGGGTTTTCATGTTCGGCCAAGGCAGAGCACAGAACCAGCACGGACGGGCAGTTCGGGCGACTCCACATAGCGCGCCTCAATTCGTCATGACGCGCATAGTCGATGGCGGCTCTGGATACTTGTCTAATAACGAATATTCGGTGACGTTCCCAACCCCGAAGGGAGATCTGTACTGGATTAGCGCTCAATTCGACAGCGGCGCCGTCGGCGGCTGGGCCAACGCCGGGTCGATTGTTGAGATCCACAGGGATGGACGCTTTATAGCGTTTCCGCGGTGAGCGGAAACCGTTTCGGCCGGCGTTACCGCAAACGTCTGGATGCAGAACTACTCGGAACTAGCCCTTCTTAGCAGCTGCACCACATCAGCGCGGGCATTCCGCGAAGCCAGCATCAACGCCGTGGCTCCGCTTTCTGTCTTGGCGTTCACATCCGCCTTGGCAGCTAGTAACTCCCGGACTACCTCCACGTGGCCAAATTGCGACGCCATAATTAACGCCGTGACGCCGTCGTCCATCTTGGCGTTTGCATCGGCATTACGAGCGAGGAGCGCCCTAACTACTTCTACGTGGCCATTTTGCGACGCTATCATCAAAGCTGTGACGCCGTTGCTCACCTTCGTGCTCGGATCGGCGCCAGCGGCGAGTAGCGCCGTCACTACCTTTATGTGGCCGTCTTGCGAAGCCATGAACAACGCGGTGTCTCCGGAAGCCACGTTGGCATTTACATCAGCGCCCGCGGCAAGAAGCGCCAGGACGATATCGTTGTGACCCTTCCTCGATGCGAACATTAATGCGGTAAGCCCATCGGCTCTTTTGGCATTTACATCAGCGCCCGCGGCAAGAAGCGCCAGGACGATATCGTTGTGACCCTTCCTCGATGCCAACATTAATGCGGTAAGCCCATTGGCCCTTGTAGAGTTCACATCGGCCTTGGCGGCAAGCAGAGTGTTGACCCGGGAAAGGTCACCTCTATTGGCCGCCGCGAGAAGTTCCCTATCCTCGGTGGCGCCCAAAATGCTTTGCGGAGCACAGAGTAAAACCAATAGCAAACCCAGAACTCGCGCGTGTGTTCGCAGCCAGATCATTGACGTTTCACCCCCCACCGCTTTGTTTTGTGGCATATCCTTCCTGTTACCGCCGATACTCAGCACAATCAGCGGGGACAGGCTTAATGGTGCAACTGGGGCCCGTCATGGGGTGCTGGACCTTTTTTTTGACAGTGCCACCTCACCAGTACTCCGTCGTTCAAAAATCTGGGTGCCGAATTCGAATGAGGGCGCTCGAAGATAGACACGAACATTCTAGCGCAATCGCAATGTCCATAACCGGTCCGTCAATGTGTTACGGGCTACGACCTTAAAACAAAACAATACCGATGGCGACGCCGATGAGCAAGAGTGCTGACAAGATGGCGGTACTGATTGTCGCGCCGTGCGCGTTTCCGCTCGATCGTGGTTCGCCAATTAGGATAGAGCGGCTGGCGACTCTCATGTCGGAAAAGTACGAGGTACACGTAGCAACGTTTCATCAGGGACGCCAAAAAGCGCTTTGTTTCAAAGTGCACCGCATTCCGCGTCTACCTTTCGATCTGACACAATCGTCCGGTGCAACCTTTGGTAAGTTCATCTGCGATATATTCTTACTTTTTTTGGTCCTGCGCCTGGTTCCAAAATATCGGATCAAATTGGTCGACGGACATCTCCACGAGGGGGCGATGATCGCGCTCATTGCGCGACTTTTTTACGGTATTCCCGCCATCTACAACAGCCATGGCACGCTCGCCGCCGAGTTGGTGGCCAGCGGCCTCGTTTCCGCAGGCTCGCTTGTCGCCCGCGCTTTCCAATGGCTTGAAAACCGCATCGAGAGGTCGGTGAACCTTATACTCGCCCAATCGACCATGCGAAGGGATGACTTCCTCCGCAAGGGCGTGGCCCCGGATAAGGTTGTCCTCGTTGAGGATGCCCCCCTTTTTGAGGATTATGAGAACGTTAAAGCTGATCCCGAACTGGGTCGGCGATATGGTGCTGGACGAAACCCCGTCATCATCTACACGGGCGAGTTGATGCTCTATCAGGGTATTGACATGCTTTTTGATGCCCTGCCTGCAGTGTTAAGCCGCCACCCGGACGCGCATATAATCCTCTTTGGTCGCCCGATTGAGCACTATCGCCAGCGCGCCGAATCGGAAATGGTCTCACGGCGCGTATCTTTGGTGGATAACGAACCTTTTGAGCACCTTGCAAAATATTTGGCCATCTCGGATATCGCACTCGTACCTCGATTGTATGGAGGAAACGTGCCTGGAAAGCTCCCTATCTACATGTGCAGCGGGCGGGCGATCATCGGCACCAATGTCGAAGGAATCAACACCGTTCTCGAACATGGTAAGACCGGATGGCTGATCGAACCAAATGCAGCGTCGCTGAGCGCCGCAATTAATATTCTGATTGAACGGCGGGACATTCGCGAACGGATCGCCAAGGGCGCTCGCGAAGAAGCTCTCATCCGCTATTCCCCGCAGGCAATTGAGGACTCGATGCACAAGGCGTATGAGAGGTTAATCCGTGGCTGAGCTCGTATTGATTACGGGAGGAGCGGGATTTATAGGATCGCATACTGCTGATGCTCTTCTGGCGCGCGGCTACAAAGTCAGAGTTCTGGACAGCCTTACTACCCAGATCCACCCCTGCGGCGTCCGGCCCGATTACCTTGCGAATGAAGTAGAGTTCGTGCGTGAAGATGTGAGGAATATTGAGGCCGTGCGCGGAGCGCTGGATGGCGTCTCATATGTGTATCACATGGCTGCTGAAACGGGCGTCGGTCAATCGATGTACGAAGCCGGTAGGTACGTCGATACCAACGTTCACGGTTTGGCGGTTTTATGGGATGCTGTCGGGGAAAATCACGGCGCGATTAAAAAGATTGTTCTTGCGTCCTCTCGCGCCGTCTACGGCGAGGGGAGGTATTTGTGTAGCAAGCACGGCGTTGTCTATCCGACGGGCCGCAATCCGGGACGCTTGCGCCAGCGTGACTGGGCAATGCGTTGTCCGATGTGCGATGAGAGGGTCAACGATGCCGCAACAACCGAATCGTGTGCCCAGCAGCCGGTTTCCATATACGGCTTGACCAAACATTACCAGGAGCAAATCTCCCAATTGATGTCGAAGGTCCACGGGGTTCGAGTTATCGCGCTCCGTTACTTCAACGTTTATGGGCCACGGCAGGCACGCGCCAATCCCTACACCGGCGTAATCGTGGCCTTTCTAAATCGACTGGCAAGTAACCAGACGGTTGCGCTGTACGAAGAGGGTGTCCCAAAGCGCGACTTCGTTCACGTATCGGACGTTGTTCAAGCAAATCTTGCCGCACTGACAACAGCCGGTGAGCAATTATTTCGGGTGTTTAACGTGGGTTCGGGGATTGCGCTGACGCTGAAAGAAGTTGCCGAATGCCTGTGCTCCATCTTGGGCAGGAGCGGACAGATCGAGATAACTGCCCGCCATCGCATCGGCGACATCTTAAGCTGTTATGCCGATCTTTCGCGGAGTCGGGAGGAACTCGGTTACCAGCCTCGAATGTCGTTCGAAGAGGGTGTCCGCGAGCTCACTCAGACGATTGACTGGGACTCCGTTGTAGATCGCTCTGATTCTGTTGAGGCAGAACTACGACACAAGGGCTTGCTCGTGAATGGCTGATCTTGCTCGGGATTACGGCGTCGACCCCAAGGGGTCCTCGCTGTTCGAATACCGATGCCGTACTGTCGGGGGCGGGGGTCTTATGACCCTGCTCGGTTATGAATTCTGGTCGATTGCCATTGCCGACGTGTCCGGCGCGCTAGGTTACTTGCTTCGGCGCCTCTTTATAAGGCTTATTCTAAAGCGGCGGTCAATCGGACTTGTGCTGTCGAGGCACGTCACTTTCCGAGGCTGCGATCGCGTCAACCTCGGCGACTTCCTGCGAATCGACGAGGGTTGCTCCATCGACTGCTTCCCTTTGGCTAAAGGAATTGAAATCGACGATGAAACGATGCTCGAACGCAACGTGGTTCTTTCCACCGGCCCATTGCCGGATGCGCGGCTGAAATTAGGTAAGCGCGTAAGTGTCGGGGTTGGAACCGTAATGGTCGCTCACGGGGGTATCGAGATCGGAGATCGAGTGATGATTGGCCCCCTCTGCTACATCACTGCGGGCTCGCATGTGCATGACCGGATTGATCTCCCCATGGTGGATCAGGGGCTGCGGGGTCAAGGCGTCCGGATAGAAGATGATGTATGGATCGGTGCAGGCGTAATAGTTCTAGATAAGGTTACGATACATAAGGGTGCGATCATTGGAGCTGGCGCGGTTGTTACAAGAGACGTCCCTCCAAGGGCTATTGTCGCAGGTGTTCCGGCTCGGGCCATGCGCGAGCGCTCAGCTTCCTAGCCGGCGGCATGCGAAAGGGCCCAGGAACCTTGCAATGTCACGACCCCGTTACGGGTGATTTTTGCGGGCCCAACGATGCGTAGGTTCTCTTCCAACGACCGGTCACGACGACTATGCAAGACGAGGAGATCTATGCTGCGAGTGGGGCAAAGAATGAAGATGTCGCCTTGACCAAGGCATAAGAGCGAATTGGACGATCGGCCTCACGGAACCTTGGTTGGAGGCGACGCGAGCGGCACAGCGCGTGGTCACTGGTCATCAATGCTGTGGACCGCAACCAAGGTCGCAGCCTCGACCGGGTTACTCGTTTGGCTGTTTGTTCGGTTCGATTGGACGAAGGTTCTAGACGTGGTGCGAGTTATCCCGGGCATTTTCGTGATCTGGGGCCTGCTGCTAGTCTGCCTCGGGCAGCTTCTCGCCGCGCGACGCTTGCAGATTCTGCTACACGCCCAATCTATCAAAGTCTCGTACGGTCTAAGCGTAAGGCTGACGTTCATAGGCCTCTTTGCCGGCAACTTCCTTCCAAGCACGGTAGGAGGCGATGCGGCCAAGATCATACTGTTGGCAAGGAAGGGGTACGGCAAGACAGTGTCGACGCTCTCCGTTGCAACCGACCGATTGATGGGCCTCGTCGCCTTCGCATTCTTGCTCCCGACGGTACTCGCAACGCCGCGCATCGTAAGATTGGAAGACATTGGATCTTCTGCCGAAGTCGTCGGCGTAATTGCTTCGATAGGCGCAGCAATTTTAGTTGCAGAGATTGGAAGACATTGGATCTGCTGCCGAAGTCGTCGGCGTAATTGCTTCGATAGGCGCAGCAATTATCGTTGCGGTCGCTCATCGCCGCAAACGTCGCCAGCATTGCCGCACGCCTCGGCTCCGTCTTAGAGAAGCGTGTCATGCAAGTGACTGCGACAACGGCGGCCACGGTTTCGCGATGGCGCGATCGACCTCGAGACATCTTCATCGCGCTGGGGCTGTCTATCGCGGCAACTCTCGTTGGGATCGCTTCCGTCTGGCTACAGGCTGACCCTATGGGGTTTCCCGTTTCCTTCATAGAATTCGTTGCCGTGTATACGCTGGTTTATCTGGCGACATTGGTGCCCATTTCATTGAATGGTATCGGCGTGCAAGAAGTTGCGTTCGTCTATCTCCTGCCCCATTTAGGAGCCACTCCAGAACAAGCGCTGGCACTAGCGTTGATCGCGCGGGTCTTTTATGTTGCCACGAGCCTTCCCGGGGCCGCGCTGATCATGGCTCGGGAGAAATAGTTCCCCTGGTCATCGCCGGCGTCCGCTCGCCCCATGGGAGGGGGCGACGTGAACGCGGACCGCTCGCCAGTCGCGAGCTATCCCAGTCGATGGCGCTGACCGTCACTGCGCGCGCGTTGTGTCATCCGCAGCGGCTACAGAGCTGTGATTAGTCATCCCGCGTTGCGATCAGTCGAAGCGTGCTCGATGTGCGCGCCACCAGATCCACGGCGACCTGCAAAGGATAGCTTGCTAGGCCAATCACGCCGACGTTGCTAACGTCCCAACCGGTGCGATAGGCGATCGAGCGTCCGAGAAGCGGCGAATGCCCAAGGATCAAGCTAAGCAAGCGCAGGCCGCCAGTCTTCACGGCAAAGCTAAGACTGGCGCGGTCGAAGTGCATTAAGTGACGCGGGATGTAGTAACCCGAGTAATAGCGGCCGAATATGCCGGCCCAAGTACTGCGCCTATTCGGAACTTCCACGAAAAGTCGGCCGCCACGCCGGAGCATCTGGCGCAATTCACCAAATAAGCGCCGCGGATCCGGATGGTGCTCCAGCACGTGGCGCAAGAAAACGGCGTCGTAGCCCTCCACCGGCGCGCGCCAACTGTCGTGGCTCACGTAGCTAATCTCGCTTGCATCAGTAGCCACCAGTGAGCGCGGTACCTCGGCGTGGAAATCCAAAGCAGTGACGTGCGTAGCCCGGCCATGCGCTCGAGCATGTCGCTGCAGCCCCAATGTCAAAGCACCATCGCCGCAACCGTAATCTAGAACGGTGAAGGGCGACTGCCGCGCCTCCAGCGACCGACCCAATGCCCCTGAAAGGTAGGAATCGATTGCATACTCGCGCAAATGCCGTACTAGCGTGCTGGGAGTGCTCGGAAAATCAGTCGTAGTGCGGTCTGCGTAAAGTGCCGGCAGCTCAGACTCCACCGGGCGGGGATTGGTGAAGACTAAGCCGCAATCGCCGCACTCAACCAGGCCGTACTCGCCAGTACCGGTTTCGAAATCCGGTACTTGCATGATCGTGCGCAATCTCGACCGGTCGCACACCGGGCAGACGTTAAGCGATTCGATCTTCACGTTCAACGTGCACCTGAGATACCATCATTCCGTTCGGCTGCCCACCTAGAAAATTGGGATGTCGCCCCAAAGGCAGCTCGTCGGACCGCCCAGGAAAACTGTCGTTATACTCCGGCCTCGGCGGCGACATGCGCCAATGTCAGTGCCGACCAGAGGAAAAGCCGTTCGTCGCTCTCGCCTTTGAGATGCTTTGAGAGCCCGTCCGACACGTAATGGGGCGACACCCCTGGTACGCTGGTTCCCGGCAACGAAATCGCACCGGATCTGAACCAGGCACCGACCGGCACCCCGAAGCCTTTCTTCGACCGATAGAGAATATCGTTCGGCAGCAGCGGTTCGAGCGCCTTCTTCAGCAGGTACTTTGTCTGTCCGCCGCGCAGCTTGTAATTGCCACGGAACCCGCCGCACGAAGTCGACGAGGTCGATGTCGAGAAAGGGCGCCCTGACTTCGAGCGAGTGCATCATGCTGGCGCGGTCGACCTTGGTCAGGATGTCGTCCTGCAGGTAGAGTTTCGTGTAGAACTGCATCGTGCGGTCGGCGAGCGCGGGGCTGGCACACGATTCCCACTGCGTGATCGCCTCGGAGTACACGTCCTCGAGATCGATGTGCTCGCCAAAGCACTCGTCGAGCTCGGACGGCGCGAGCGGAGCCATCCAGACGGGGCACCAGAGATCCGGTGCGTGATCGAGCCCGCGCAGCGTCCGCTTCAGCTTGAAGTCCAGGCTCATGTAGCCGTGCGCGACCGGCAGCCGCGCGATCAGCAGCGAGATGGCGCGATGAATCGGTCGCGGAATCGAGCCTCTGATAGAGATCGGCCCAGCGCAGCGCACGAAACGGATCGTAGCCGGCGAAGAGCTCGTCCCCGCCGTCTCCGCCGAGCGCAACCGTCACGTGCTCGCGCGCGAAACCGGAAAGCAGGTACGTCGGAAGCAGCGAGCTGTCGCCGAGCGGCTCGTCCAGGCGGTGAAGCACGACGGGCAACACCTGCCGGGCCGTGTCGATCGACAGCATCTTCTCGTGATGCGAGCTTCGCACGATCTCCGCCGCACGGCGGGCGTAGGCCGATTCGTCGAACGTGGGCTCCTCGAAGCCGATGCTGTACGTCTGCAGTGCGCCGGGACCCAGTTCGCGCGCCGCGAAGGCCGCCACCGCGGAGGAGTCGATGCCGCCGCTCAGGAAAGCGCCTATGGGCACGTCGGAGACGAGCCGGCGCTTGACGGCACGCCCGAGCAGAGTCGCGCAGCTCCTCGCACCACCGTTCCTCGGCATCGGCCGGCACGTCATCGAACGGCTCGATCACGAAATCCCAGTACTTCCAGACGCGCAACGATCCCGCAGCCAGGTCGATACTCGAGACTGTGCCCGCCGGGCAGTTTCTGCACGCCCTGCAGGATGGTGTGCGGGGCAGGCATGTAGCCGTACGCGAAGAACTTGCGAAGTCGCCGTCGTCGACAGCCGGCGCTCGACTGCACTGTGCGCGCTGAGCGCGGTCAGCTCCGAGGCGAATGCGAACAGACCGGGCCGATGGGTGTAGTAGAACGGCTTCTTGCCGAACCGGTCGCGGCTCGCGAACAGCCGCCGCCGGGGGCGGTCGTAGATGACGAACGCCCACATCCCGTTCAGGCGATTGACGAAGTCGTCTCCCCAGAGCCGGTACCCATGCAGCAGCACCTCGGTGTCGGAGTGGTCGGTGAGCGAAACGCGCGCCGAGCGCAATCAGCTCTCGGCGCAGCTCCGCGTGGTTGTAGATCTCGCCGTTGAACACGATTCCGACGCGGCCGTCATCGGTCCACATCGGCTGCGCACCGGTCGTCGAGATCGATGATCGAAAGGCGCAGGTGCCCCAGGTAGACGCCCTGCGCGGGATCGGTCCAGATCCCGTCGCCATCGGGCCCGCGCCACGCCTGCGCGGCGTTCATCCGGTCGATGTCCTCGCGCGACCCCTTCCCGACGAAGCCGGCGATGCCGCACATGACGTCAACGCCCCTCGAAAGACAATGCGGATGCCGAACGTCGCTTCATGGCCTGCCGGCGATATTGCGCGTGCTTCGCACGGCATACGTCGCCTTCCCCTGCGACTCGTGGTAGACGCGCGTGAGCATTTCCGCCAGCAGCCCCATCAGGAAGCAGATGAGCCCGGTCAACGTGGCGAATACGACGAGCAGCGGGAGAGGCGTTTGCACGAACGTAACGCCATCGAAGACCTTCAGGTAGACGGCATATACACCGGCGACAAGTGCCAGGCCCAAACTGGCAATGCCCGCCCCCCCGAACACGTACATCGGCTTCTGCGTGTATCGGCTGAGAAACTTCACGACGAGCAGATCCATCGTGACCTTGAAGATTCGCTCGAGACCGTACTTCGACTTGCCGAACTCCCGCGCGTGATGACGCACCGGGATCTCGCTGACGCGCGCTCCCATCCAGCTTGCGTAGATCGGCACGAAACGGTGCATCTCGCCGTACAGCTTGACCCCGGAGATGACGTCGCGCCGATACGCCTTCAGCGTGCAACCGTAATCGTGAAGGCGTACGCCCGACACGACCGAAATGATGCTGGTTCGCCAGCCGACTGACGAAATTCCGCCGCACCGCGGCATCCTTTCTGTCGCGGCGCCAGCCGGAGCACACGTCGAAGCCCTCGTCGAGCTTCGCCAGCAGCATCGGAATGTCGTCCGGGTCGTTCTGCAGATCGGCATCCATCGGAACGATGATCTCGCCCGTCGCGAAGTCGAATCCTGCCTGCATCGCGGCGGTCTGGCCGAAGTTGCGGCGGAAGTGAACGATCTTGAACGCCGGCTCCGACGCCGCGATCTCGTCGAGCAGCGCCGCAGAGTTGTCCGTGCTGCCGTCGTTGACGAGTATCACTTCCCAGGCGTGCGGCAGCTTCGCGAGCGAGGCGACGAGGCGATCGCGCAGCCGCGGCAGGCTCTCCTCTTCGTTGAAAACCGGGATGGTAATGGAAATGAAGCCGAGTTTGCCGAGCGCCGTATGGGATTCGTTCATCGAGCCTTACCGATAACCAACAGAACAGGCTGTTGCGTCCAAGAACGTGCCCGAGGCGCCTTTTCGCACGAGTCCGGCCCCACCGTGTTGCAGATGCCGCCGATTGCGTGCAACACTCCCGCGTCCGCGGGTTCAGCAATCTGCCTGAGGACCCGACACTACGCACACCATGCGTAGCATTTCAGATTGCGCGATTCCCGTCAATTGGAAACGCTTTGTGGCAAGCAGCTTCGATGCCCGGACACCCCAACGTCAGCGGGCACTGCGAGCGTTCAACCTATCGCACTACGCACGATCGGCACGCACCGCGAGATCCTTCGCGTACCTTCCTGTCCTTCAATCGCCTCGAAGGTCACTCCTGCCGGCACCCTCGGCTCGGTCGTGATTTGTCGGGGTCGAGGTTGCGGACAGTAGGCCTTGCGGATGCCGGCCGTTAAAATCACTTCGGACGTTGGAACTCGGCGGTTATCTCCGCGATGTCCCGATACTTCCCCGATTTGATCAGCCCCTGTGCGATGAAGCTGTACGAGGAAGCCGCAAAGCAGAACGACAGGAAAAGGTTCACAAATAAAGGGTTCAGGAGGTATTTGTTGCGCACAAGAACTACGGCCAGCATCGGAAATATGGCGAACAAGTAACGCCCCTGAGGTTGCAGATCGGAGACCCACGAACTATGGATCGAAAGGCCGACGACCAAAGCGCTGAAGACCAAGGCGCCGCCCAGAATGGCCCGTTCGACAAGACCGGCAAACATCGAAACCGTAGCGGCGAGGTAGATGATGAACACCGCAAATGCCGTGTACATCGCTGCGTAATACCGGGGCCACATGAAGTAACAATTATAGTTATAGCTACCGAATGCACTTTCGGCGGTTCGCTTCGCCCAGCTATACGGCGGCTTCATCATGTCAATGATACCGATGCCCTTTCCTTTGAGGTTCATCGTGGATTTCAACTTCGACGATGGGCGGAAAGTCGGCATCGCGGTCGCGTTTGCGGTCTCGAGAATCTTCTCCGCCTTGCGAGCGGGACCGCCGTTGATGGCAATATCGTAGGCGATCCTGGGAAATGCGGTGAGCAAGATGATCCCGGCAAAGAAGACCATTCTGCCGGCGAACTGTGCCAGCGCACGCGTGCCACCATCGTGTGGGTACTCGATCCAGGCTGCGCAATAGGCCGCGAACAACCCGAACGCCCAGAACGTCTTCTTCGAAAGGACGAGCAGGCCGATGCAGACGGCAAGCGGTAGATAACGGGCGAAGGTGGATCGGTCTTGGTCGTTGAATCGACTTGTCGGAGCTACCAGAGCACCGGCGGCCACAAAGCACACGAACATGGGAAATGCATCGCCGTTGAAATAACTGAATGTGTACCAGATCTGCGGTGACGTCAGCAGAAGCGCATAGGCCAATATCTCGTTGCGTGGAAACAGTGCGACGAGCGCCAGCACCAGAAAGAGTCCGACGTTGAACAACCTGAATGCGACAGCATCGTTGCTTACAACCAGATGGATGAGCGCAGCGAATTTTCCTGCAAGGGGATAGACGATATCCCACTCATTCAAATACGACATGCCGTATAGCGAGTGCGAGGCGAGCGCGCGCGGATCTCCGACCGGCGGGGGAGCCAATTATCGACGTAGAATCGCGCGGCGCTGAAGTGATCGTGTTCGTCGTGATGGACCTGCTTGGCGATCGGGCTCAGCAGCGACATCGCGAGACTCATTGCGACCGCAACCAGCATGAGCCATCGCATCAGACGATAGTCGGCAAGCACGGAGGAATTCTTCAGTTGGCATAGTTTGTGCGGCAAAGTGTTCATTTGACATCGACACGGGGTCAGAATTGGGTCCGTGTGGCGCAAAAGGCGGCCCACCAGTTCGGCACACCGACAAACGGGGCATCGCCGATCGGGGCCTGCATTGGCTCGGCAATATTGGACGCGAACCAAGTTTGCAATCGTATCAGTCTAGCCATCCGGAAGACGTGGAACTGTAATGTTCGAACAAAGTGCCATTTCGCGTGATTCGTCAACTACAGTAGTTCCCAAACTGAGGGAGGCGGCGCTTTAGGCGCACTTCCTTGGGCGGGCGTTTGGCACCGAGATGCCCGTTCTTACCTCACCTGGCTCCCATATGCTCTAGCTGCCGGCTCCATCATTGGATCACCAAGTGGATCCGTTATGCCGACTCACTGGCGTCGCTCCAATGTGTCCACTCGCTGACAGGCGATGGCCGAACCCGCGTTGTGATGTGACGCGTCTACCTGAGCATCAATAAGAGTTCGTCCCGATCCCGGCGCGAGGCCGTGCTAACGAGGGGTTTCGATCACGAAGTACCAAGGAACGGGATTGATAGGGCCGACCGCTTTGCCAGCAGTACGAATCGCGTTCGCGCGGTCCTGCCAGGCGAAGTCGTGCAGAGTCGGTCGCTGAAACAGACCTGCTCGGATTGACACACCCACGACGAGTAAACAAGCTGCGACCGCTGCAGCAGCTTCGCGTTTTGCGGGCCACCGATCCACGACTATGCGCCAGGCCATCCAGACTGCCACCACTGTTAATGAGTAGAAGTAATGTCCAAGCGCCGCGAGAACATAGAGCTGCGATTGCTTGGCGTACGCAAGCAGAGGCTGCGCCGTTCCAAATAATGCAAGCAGAATACATACTCCGAGGGTGCACGACGGCCTGCGCTGGCTCACGAGAAACGTAAGCAGCGCCGATGCCACCGCCGCCAGAACAAGAATATTTCCAACGGAAAATGGCGCATTAATGACGACTACGTACGGCGACTCGATTTCTTCGATATTGAGCGCTCGGCGCTGTGCCAGCGCGAGAGTTGCATCTCTCCCCACGGCGTAGCCGAATTGTGCGTCATTACGACGGCCAGTTGTATACATGCACCCCAGGCGACGATAAACAAAAGCCAGCGCCCGATGTGCTTGCCGACGAGCGCGATACTTGCAATTTGACGCGACAAGAAGTCCCACCTGTTGTCGCGAACATGCCCAAGAGCGGGATGGCTGACCCCAATTGCGCCGCAAGCAAGCGCCGTAATCAGAATAGAGAAGGGGCCGGACACCGCTGCGATGAGCAAGCCCGAATAACCGAGACTGCGCCAAAGCCGTGAATACTCGCGATCGACCTCAACGGGAAGAAAACAAGCGGCCGCGAGGACGAACTGCATGAACCATTGCACGTTTGTAACGGTGCCGAAGATGTCGCCAACACTCGGCACGATGAAGAACGATAGAAATACGACAGCGTGACCGAAATAGCGCCCGAACGCGGAAGTGGCAAGCGCGATGCACAAGGCATCTATCAAAATGGCGCTGAGATTGTAGAACGCGGGGGCATGCGAAATAGAGATGGCCGTCGCGGCCCAGGCGACAAGTCGCGGTGCCACGTGCAGATAGCCGGAATACGGCTCAAGTAACGGCGGCCACGCCTGCGCGAACTGCTGCTTGAAAAATATTGGACCGTCTTCCGCCCAAAACTGCGGGTTGACAAGTGCATCAGGGCTCTTGAGCCACAGCAGCAGACACGCACCAATAAAATAGATCAAGAGCGCCGAGGTCCGCGAGCGCCTCAGCATCCAGAGATTTGTAGCTTGTATGCCCACGATCTTTGTGCCCCAGGAGATGGGACTAGAGCGAGTCCGTCGCGGTTGGCGTGCCCCATTTCCGATCGATTGAAGTCCACCTTCTCGCCCAAGGCTATCATAGCGAACGAAGGCACTGAAACGTAGGCCAAGGACGCTGTGGTTTGCAGAGCTTATCTTCGCCTGGCATTCGTCGTCTGTGAGTGGCGCACCCTCTTCGCGAAATTCTTCAGCTCCGATACCGGAAACTGTCGCCTCGGCGGCAAAGCGCTCGGCGATGATCGCTTACGATAAGGATGTCACTCCGCATGACACGATTAAATAGGAGGCTCCGATGACGACCAATCCCGGATTGCATACTCGCTATTCGCACTTGTTGCCGCCTTCGGCCTGAGCGGATGTGGAGGAGGTGGCGACACCAACGTTAACGCAGAAAGCACTACAGTGAAAGTCTTATCAAGCAGACCGGACATGGTGACCGCGGGAACCGTGCTCGTCGAAGTGATTCCAGCCACGGGTATCGATCGAACGAGACTCAAGGTGCACGTTGGTAATAAGGACGTGTCTAGTGCGTTCGAAACGCGCGGCGATGGTCGTTTCGTCGGCCTAGTAACGGACCTCCCGCTGGGCACGAGCTCAATCACTGTCGATGCCGAAGGCATACGCACGTCTGCTCTGACAGTCACGAACCACCCAAACTCTGGGCCACTGCTTTATGGGCCCAGGGTACAGCCTTGGCGATGCGACCCTGGCGCCGTCGATGCGGACTGCAATCGACCTGCCACGTACGAGTACTACTACAAGTCAACGAACCCAGCAAACACGAACCTACTTAAGTACAACCTACAAGCACCTGCGACCAACGTCGCCCAGACGACAACAAGTGACGGAAAGTCGGTTCCATTTATCGTTCGCTTGGAAACTGGTGTGCAAAATCGGGACTATTACAACATCGCGGTACTGTTCGATCCGTCGAAACCCTGGACTTCCTTCCAACCGCAATCTGCCTGGAACGGCGGAGTTCTGTTCATCCACGGGGTTGGATGCGGCCAAGGCTACGGCCAGTCCGGCTACCTTATGCCAAACGGAGCCCTAGCGAAGTCCCGGGCGCTCGATGTCTACGCCCTCTCCAGAGGCTTCATTGTCTCGACCGTAGCCCTCAACGATGCGGGCCACAACTGCATCATTCCTGTGGAGGCAGAGGGCCAGCTGATGGCTAAGGAGCACATCATCAAGAACTACGGTGAGCCACAGTTTGTCTTTGGGTACGGAGCCTCCGGCGGTGCAATCGCACAGCATTGGCTGGCGAACGGTTATCCAGGTTTGTATGACGGAATCATCGGACGTGTCGCTTTTGCTGACTACGGTACCGTTGCGGTTTTCGTTGAGGACTGCGCATTGGTCTTAGGCTATCTGACGAAATATGGAACATCTTGGACAGATGCTCAGAAAGCAGCGGCAGGGGGATTCCTATCTCCAAAAGTCTGCGAGGAAGCCGTTACATTCTATGGTTTCGAGAATCAATTCAATCCATCAACAAGAAATCTCATAAATACGCCCGACGGTAGATTCGCACAGGCTTCTTGGTCTGACACGGCACTGGGCGGATGTGACGCACCACTCGAGCTTATCTACAGCGCGACGTCCAATCCAAATGGAATACGTTGCACTTTGCAGGACTACGCCGTCGGTGTATTTGGCAAGAGGCCAGATGGCTTCGCGAACCGTCCCTATTCCAACATAGGAGTTCAGTACGGTCTCTTAGGGCTTCTGAACGGAACGTTGTCGGCTGAACAGTTCGTGGATCTCAACGAGAAAGTCGGTTCCCACTCGATCGACTACAGCTTCCAACCTCAGCGCGTAGCGGCCGATCCAGACGGGCTCGCGAATGTCTACAGATCTAGCTGGTTTAATCAAACAAACAACCTGGATCAGGTTGCAATAATTCATTTGCGTCCGTTCGACATCACCGGCGTTCACAACCAGTTTAGAAGTTGGTCTGTTAGGGCACGGCTTGATCGCTCGACAGGTGGGCATGGAAACATGGCGATCTGGTACCAGGCCGGTAGTCAGAACGAAGCGTACGATGTCATGCAGGCGTGGCTCAAAGCGGTCAAAGGTGACAAATCGATGAGGACGCTAAAGGAGAAGATTGTCGCGAATCGTCCTCCGAACGCGAACGACCGCTGCGGCAATCAAGACGGAACGAATAAGAGCATGCTTGAATGCACGGGATACTCTGACTTGTCTAGCAGGGTTGGAGCTGGAGGACCCTTCGCCGATGATATCCTAGAATGTCAGTTGAAGCCGCTGAATCAAAGTGACTACAACATCGCATTCACTAGCTCACAGTGGGCTCGTTTGCAGGCTGCCTTTCCTTCCGGTGCTTGTGACTACACCAAGCCTGGAAAGGAGCAGCAACCAGGTGTCGCCTGGCTCACTTACATGAATGCTGACGGCTCACCCATCTACGGTGGCGCTCCACTACCTTAGCAACGGATGCGCGGCAGCGCTGCAGATGGTCTTGTCGGGCGCCGAAGTGTCCCAAGAACGACTCAGGCTTGAGCTTGAGTCAATGCTGAAGTCTTCTTGGGGCGCTGCCATCGGTCCTTATGCGTTGGAGCGGGTACTACAAACAGTCGTCGTCAAGCGCGTTTCCGCAGGAATGTGGCCGCAGAGGTCGATCTCGCCATTCCGAAGCAACAGATCGGCTGCTTTGCGTGGGTCGACCTCGACCACGAGGGTGTGCCCGACCTCATGGCGCTCCAGGACGAAGGGTTTTTCGTCTACCGCACCGGGGCCACGGCTTCGTCAGGGAAACGATCCAGCTACGGTCGCTGAACGGCGTGGAGTAGATCGGACACAGCGAGGACAACGCGTGGTTCTTCGACGGCAAGGTAACCGCGGCGGATTTCGACCTGGACGGGTACCCGGATCTGTTTTCGGCGTCAAAGCGTGGCAACGCGCTGATCGTGAACAAGGCCGGCAAGCGTTCGGTCGTCGATCCAGCGTCGATCGCATCGAATCACTGGCTCGAAATCAGAGTGGACGGAGCCGCCGGCAATCGCCAGGCGATCGGCGCCTGGGTGAGCGTTGTCACGCCAGGGGGAAGCAGCATCGTCAGTCTCTGTCGTTCGCTTGAACCTCGAGCCACTTCCCCGGAACAAGGTGTTCGAAATTCCGCAGGCAGGTCAGATATGCGTGACTAATTCATGTCGAGGAATTTTACAGTTGCCATTCTTCGGCAGCGGACTCCATTGTTTAACACAGTGAATCTAATACAATTTGTGTACTTGGCGCAATCTGTGCTAGTGCCTTTGCCTGACCTAGAACCGCTTAATCTCACGACCCAATGGAAAGGTCCGGTCGGGCAACATTGAGTTGGTACAGCTCGGTGATCGTTGCTCGCCGTAGATATTCGTTGCGGTGCTCGAAAAAGCAATGGGCAAAGTTTGCGGCGCCACGGGGCGCGGACGCTAAACGTGCGACGCCCGTTTCACACACTTTCGATTTCCATAGCGCCTCGCTCTAACCAGAGGGGCGAAGCGTTTGGGTGTCGTTATCTGGCCGACTGACGGTTAGTAGCGGGAGGTACCATGGCATCATTCAGAGGTGGGGGTTTGAAACTTGCATTCGTGGTGGCGCTGGCTGCAGCGATGCTGCCGGCGACCGTGGCGGCGCAGCAGAAGCCTGAAATGAGTTCGCAGGCGGCCGCCGAGACGCAGGCAGCGGCGCAGCGAGCGCAGCTTCTGAGTTCGGTGGAGGCCAACCGTGCCGCGGCGATTCAGTCGATCCTGAGCCAGTGGAAGAACTCGTTGGACAACGCCGCCCACGCGGAGCGGGTCCAAAGCGCGCTGCAGGCGCTCCCCAGCGGGAAGCTGGCGGACATCATGAGCGCGTCGAGCTACGACGAAGTGCGCACGATCCTGTCCGGGGGTAGCGCCGTAAGTTTGGACGCGGGAATTCTGGACCTTGGCGCATTGACGACGGACCTCACGTACACACCGATCAATCCTCCGTGCCGAGCGGTCGACACGCGCTTAATCGCGGGGAACCCGATTCCGGCAGGAACCATTAGGAACTGGATTCTCTGGGGCGGCGTTGCCTCCCAAGGTGGTAACCCGGCGGGCTGTCCGAACCCGTTGGGGGGTGGACCCTTGGCGAGTTCGGTGAACCTCACGGCAATCCCCGCTGGGGGAGGCAATAGTCACCTCCGCGTTTATCCTTATCTCGCAGTATTCCCCACGGTCGCGTTCCTCAACTACACCACCGTCAACATCTCGAACGCGGGGATCGCCGCCATGTGCCCCGGCATATGTGCTTTCGACATCAGTATCTACAACGGCACCACCGTGAACTACGGCGTCGATGTCATGGGCTTCTTCTACAGGGCAACGGAGAATCCTCTGGGATTGAGCCAGACCAGTGCGACCACGACTATCGGGGCTGGCTGCACCAATTACGCTGGTGGCAACGTGTCCATCACGGTACCGGGCCCAGGCTACATCACCGTGACGGCGCAGGCGTGGATGAGAAACTTTACGGCTGGCTCCATCAAGGGATTCGTTTACATCGGCAGCACTGCAGTGGATTGCACCTTTGCCAGCCCGGCCCAAGGCTACGTGGCGCAGGTTTTCACCCTCACACCTGATGCAGGTTCGGTAGATGACGTCAGTGTTCCTCTGAGCCGCTCATTTTTTGTTGGCGCTGCGGGCACCTACACCTACTATTTGAACGCCCAAAACAGTACTGGTGTCGGTACCTTCTGGTTCGCGGCCATGCAGGCCAGGTACAGTCCGCAATAATTGGATTGCTCGGGCGTGACCGGAACCATGCGTCGCTGCTGATCGAACGAGCGAAGCGGCGTGCCTTCGGGCGCCGCCGCTTCGCCGTTGCTCGCGGATAGCGGCGCGGTCCTGATTCTCGGCACGTCAGATGACTCCCGCGAGCGCGCGATCGGTCTGATCGCGCGCTTTTCGCTTGGGACGCTCGGTTGGACGTTGCCTCGGTGCGACCCGTGAGTCGCCGCCGATCCTCCATACGGGAGCAATTTCCACTGCCCCCCCGGGGTGAGGATAATGTTACGTCATCTAATCGGTCGGCCGGCGCGCTGATCCTGCCCGCCGCGCCAGCGCCGGGCGGTCGACTCACGACGATTTGCCATTTTCCCAAGCGCACGCCGACGAAACGCGTCGCGCTTCAGAAGCTAATGGCGTGATGGGTATAGCCAGGTTCCCTCAAGGCGAGCCGGGCTGGCGACCCAGCGATGCGGCGGCGCCGCGCAATTTCGCGCGGCGCTCTGCGGCCAACCGGTCTCCGCGCTCGCGGTCCTGCGCTGAAAGGTGCTGCCCCAAGGTGTCTCGATTGCGGGTGGCATCGGCCGCAGCACTGTCCGCGGCTTCGGCAGCAAGCGCGAACCAGGCGTAGGCTTCTACGTCGTCCTTCGGCACGCCCCGTCCCTGGTAATACAGGATCCCGAGGTTGTATTGCGCGACCGAGACTCCCTGTTCGGCCGCCTTCCGGAACCATGCCGCCGCGGCCGCATCGTCGCGGGCGACGCCTTGCGCGCTGGCATAGCGCAGCGCGAGGTTGTATTGCGCAGGCCCATGGCCTTGCTCGGCGGCGGCGCGGAACCAGCGCGCGGCCTCCTTCCAGTCGTTCTTCACACCTTCGCCCCGCGCGTACATTCCGGCTAGGCTGAACTGCGCCAGCACGTGCTTCTGGAGTGCCGCCTTGCGGTACCAGACTGCGGCATCCGACGCGCTCTTCGGTACACCGAAACCGGTGAGGTAGTCGGTGCCAAGGGAGAACTGCGCCTCCACGTGACCCTGCTCGGCAGCCCTCCGGTACCAGGTGGCCGAAGCAACCGCATCGCGTTCCACGATGTCGCCCATGGCATAGATCGAGCCCAGCAGATTCTGCGCCGCCGCGAGACCCTGGTCGGCCGCTTTGCGCGTCCACTCCAGCGCCGCCTTCTCATCGGCGGGGACGCCGATCCCGACAAAGAGCAACTGCGCAAGCGCGAACTGACCTTCGGGCGCTCCGGCGGCGGCGGATTTCCGGATCCACGCGGCTGCCTGCGCCGCATTCGCCTTCACACCCTCCCCCTTGAGGTACCTTTCGCCGAGCGCGAGTTGCGCCCGCGGATCGCCCTTCTCCGCGGCCGCCTTGACTTTCGCCAGCGGCACGCCGCTAAACGGCGGTTCGACAGCGGGCGCTGGTACTTGGCTGCCAGCGCTGCCTGCCATTCCCGCCAACGCCGCGACCAGCGCCAAGCACCCGACAATTCGATGAAGTCTCATAAGGGATTCTCGCCTTCGCTCACTTGCCGTAGGCAGCCAACAGTTCGACGGCGACCCGGAATAACCGACGCCTGCGCGTCGATTCGCGGCGTTGGATTCTATCAGGAGGAGACGATGACGGTCTGGCGAAATCGATAGGTCGACCACGCTTTTCTATTCGGCACGGTCACGTACCTCGCAAACGGGTCTCCCCCGCAAACGGGGTTTATCGGGGAAGCGTTCAGCTGCCGTTCGCATGGCCGGGAAGGCCAAATGAGAACGCGTAGATTCATAATTCGGTGTAGCAAACAAGGGGGGGACATTTGATCAGCGCCTCTGTCGCACGCGCTTCGAACCATCAGCGGTGAAACGCACCAGCCTCGGGCAGTCTTCGGCCGGCGGCGAGAAGAGACGATTGTGGCGGGCAGCATTAGAACGTGATGTCGCGGGTGTCGTGACCGGCGCCCGAATTGCACGCTTGAGCGAATCCTTCGTGGACTCGCGCGGCTTCACTTGCCGAAAGCCCGTCTCGTGGGGGACGTGCTCGTTCCCGAGGTCGCGCGCATCCGAGCGAGGGGCTGTCCATCGACATCGGGATTCCGGAAGATCATGCGCGGGCGCAGCGGCTCCTCGTCCCGCGACGCGGGCCGTGAAGCGCAAGCAGACCCTCCTGCTCGTCGAGAGGATTGTGTCCCTCCGCATCGTAGCGTGTGAGAATCGCGGGTGTCAGCGCAACCGCACTCTGAAGTAGACCCATCGCTCTCCCAAACGACCCGACGGAAATACACCATCGACGATGTCACCGGGCGGCACGCCGGCACGCGGGACGGCGATTGCGATACCCGAATACCGGATTTGCTCGGGACCGAGATCGAGCTCGGTCGGCGGACCCAACGCGAGCCCGTCTTCGGACGTTGCAGGGTAGACGGCGAACCGGCTCCCGGTTCCATACAACGCCCAGAAGCGCCCGATGGAATCCTGCGTGATGCGCCAAAAGCCTTCCTCCGGCAATTGAATGTCCGCCACTACCTTGCCGTCGACCAGCATCGCATGTCGTGTCCGCTTCGTACCTCGGTGTGCTTTGTCCGACCAGCGTGTAGATTACGTGCAGGCGGCCTTTGGTGTCCTGGTACGCATCGATGTCCATGGCCCTGGGCCGGGATACGCCGCGGTTGGGGCCTCTTCGCGAATCAATGTTGAAACGAGTGGCGTTGTTCGGTAGTCCGCCGTCGAAAACGCCCGCGATGCGTTGAACGCGTAATCGTGCTCGCCCGCGGGCTTCGTGTATCCGAGCGTCGACCACAGGACATCGCGAACCGCGACCAAAGTCAACTGCCTTCCTTCCGGCAATACGAAGGCATAGCAGTAACGATGCGGCAGCGACGTCTGGTGGAACTCCCAGTTGCCATCTGAAGCGCTGCGACAGGCCCATGAGAACATGCCGGGCTCCAGTGATGACTTGCTCTGCAACGCGCAGAGCGTGCCGTCGAGGCCTATTCCGGCGGCATTGTATGGCCAGGCATAGGTTTCCCATTGACCGGGAATAGGTGTATCGCGGCGCGCGATGCTTCCGTTCTCAGACTGGAACGTCGTCAACAACGGCGAGGCGTTCGGCCAAGCCACAACGGCGACGCCGGCATTCGGTGTGCGCAGAATATTGACCGGCTCGCGTCCGGCGGGGCCGCTGGCAACGAGCCGCCAACGCCCTTCACTTCGCCGGACAAGGTGCCACTGAGCGGCATCGAAAGTCAGTCCAGTCGTCAGATACGCGGTGTACACATCTCCGTCCTCCAGCCGGAGCACACGCGTCTGATGTCCACCCCAACTGTTTCCGGGCCGATTGCCGGTGTCGTCAGCGATCGAGGTCGCTTCGACCACCAGCTCGAAGCGCTCGAAACGAGGTAGGGCCGGCTTCACGTCGATCGTTGGGCCCTCCGGTGCCTCGCTCTGCTCCGCGGCCACACCTTCGATTTTGCGCCGCCGATTGCCGCGCCGCTCTCTACACGACTGGGTGACGTGCCAGCGCCGTTGCGTTGCGTCGCCTCCGTCCGTCGAAGCAGCGGCGGGCGATGCCCGTGACGGACTGTCGGCGGATTTTTCGGCCTGAGCAGAGGCGTCGCCGCGCGGAGGTGTCGATGGAAGCGCCACGCCACCGCGCCCGCTGCCAACCCCCGCCGGTTGGGGTGCCGCGCAGGCTCCCAAAACCATAGCGGCGACAATTGTGAAAGCCACAGCAGCTTTACCTTCACTGCAGCGTCGAGAAGTCTGGCGTACAATGATTCGCATCGACGATCCGAGCACCGAGGTTCCCGCCACTCGTCGGCGGGAAGGAATTTCGGCACGAAGTGTGTTGCCGAATGCGATGCAGCGCACGATCCGCCAACGCGCCGAAAATTGTACCGCGCTCACATCGCGTCGGCCATCCACGGAGTCTGAATTGCAGGTAGCCTGTCCGATGATGGGACACCGCGGTTCGCGAGGTGCTCACCGAAAACAGATGCGGGGGAGGAATCATGGGGCCAAATTTCGTTCGCAGATACCGCAACGTCTGGGCCACGGCCAAGCTGTCGTTGCTCGTGCTTTTCGCCGCGGGTCTTGGCCTGGCCTCGGCGGCGGCACCCGCGTTCGCCGCCGAGCTGCTGATCGATTCGATCGTCATCAAGCTGCGCGATGGAGCGGGCGTCGATCCCGCCGGCGGCTTGACCAGCGGCGAGACAGGCCGCGCTCTTCGCCGAGTTGCAGACGCCGTTTGCGTATGTCGGATCCACGCGCGACGGAGCATTGCGGGGCTTCAGTTGCTGAACCCCGCTGTCGCTGGACGCGGCGCGCGCTGCGGTCAACCGCGTGCGCATGCTGGCGCAGGTGCTCTACGCCAACGTCGTCCCGCCGGTACCTGCCGTTGTGGCGGGGACGCCGCCGCAGTACAGACGGCTCCGCCCCGCGCAGCCCGCCGGTCCGCACGTGATCGTGAAGTTCCGCGACGCCGGCGATCGTCCCGTTCGGCAGAAACGCGCCGTCCCGAGCAGCAGATCAATCGGCTGTCGGCGCTGGCGGGCCAGCCCGTCACGCACGAACGCGCGATGTCGGGCGGCGCACTACGTCGCTTCGGCTGTTTCAAGCACAGCCCTCCGATCAGGCCCGGTTGGCTGGCAAGCTCATCCTCGCGACCGACCCGACCGATCGAATACGCCGACCCGGATCTGTTGATGCGGCCGGCTGCTGGCGCCGAACGATCCGAGGTACCCCGAGCAGTGGCACTACATGAGCCCGTCCGTCGTGGCGGGCGGCGCCAATCTGCCGCCGGCGTGG